>NZ_JANQIM010000005.1 GCF_028282165.1 Winogradskyella sp.
TCTGTACACTCTATGGTGATATCGGCAGGTACGCTAATCGTTGGGTCTGTTGTATCTACTACAGTGATCGTTTGATCGGCAGAAACAGAATTACCGCACTCGTCGGTCACGGTCCAAGTTCTTACAATAGTCTTTGTATTGCCACATGCCGTGGTCTCCACATCGGATTCTGTCACGGTCACGGTACCACAGGTATCTGCACCGGTGGCCACGCCCGTATTAGCAGAGGATTCATCCTCGGTACACTCGATGGTAATATCGGCAGGTACGCTAATCGTTGGGTCTGTTGTATCCGCAACTGTTATAGTTTGTGTTGCCGTCGCCACATTTCCACAATTATCAGTTACTGTAAAAGTTCTTAATACAGTGATTGGACAATTGTTAACCGAAGTCACAGAATCAATATAATTGATGCTTTGAATATTAAAGTCATCAGATGCGTTATAATTTGGATTAGAAGCAAATACTGATTGAATATCGCTAGAACCAGAATCATTAAAATCGAACACAGAATTTGCACTTGTAATATCAGTAGTAGAACACCCTTCCAAATCTATAATATTTGGAATGGATATTTGTGGTCCTTCTGTATCATTAATTCCTATAGTTGCAGCAGTTGTAGTTGTACAATTATTAGCATCAGTAACTAAAATAGTGTAAGTTCCGTTTGTAAGGTTTTCAAATAAACCAGAAGCCTGATTGGTTGAACCATTATCAATAGAGAACTGATAAGGAGAAGTACCATTTGTAGCATTCACAGTAAAACTTCCAGTCGTATCTCCAGAACAAACAACATTAACGATATTGCTTACTGAAGCTGTTAATGCATCACTTGGTTCATTGATAGTTGCTTGATTTGTAGTACTACATCCATTTGCATCGGTTATCGTAACGGAATAAGTACCAGCAGTTAAATTTGAAATATCTTGGGTAGTTTCACTATTATCCCATGCATATGAATAAGGGGCCGTCCCACCACTAACCGAAAGGTCAATCTCACCAGTATTATCACCATTACATAAGACATCTGTAGTAGATACTATTGTTGATGATAAGATTTCTGTTGGTTCATTAATAGTAAAATCATCTGAAATTGTACAACCGTTAGCATCAGTTACAGTAACAGTATATGTGCCAGCGGGAACATTTGACAAATCTTCAGAAGTTGCTGAATTACTCCACAAGAACGTATATG
Organism: Winogradskyella sp.; assembly: GCF_028282165.1. Classification (GTDB taxonomy): domain Bacteria; phylum Bacteroidota; class Bacteroidia; order Flavobacteriales; family Flavobacteriaceae; genus Winogradskyella. Next base: position 1,196 of record NZ_JANQIM010000005.1, read on the forward strand.
GAGTTGCTCCACCTGATACTGTGATATCTATAGCACCAGTGCTTTCAGAATTACATAATACATCTGTAGTTCCGCCAGATAGTTCTAAATTGCTAAGGATAAAAGGTGTTGAATTTTCCGTTAGACATCTCGTAAATCTGTTTCTTACGGTTAACATATATGAACCTTCGGTTAATCCAGAAAAATCGACTGAAGTTTGATAAGGACCATTGTTTAAGGAATACTCAAACTCACTACCTAGGGGACTTGTCACAGTTAAAGTGAAATCATCATTTACAGATCCGCAGCTTATCGTTGCCTCAGGATTTGGTGGTAAATCCACAAAATTTAGTGTTACCGTTGCTCGATCACAAACGGAAGTATTGGGCGCAGGGAGACATACTTCATACTCAAAAACAACATTGCCTGTAAAATCATTATTTGGAACATAGTCATATGATCCATCTGAATTCAAAATAAACGATAAACCGGCAGGAGTTGGACCAGAAACTAAAGTATAGGTTGATCCGTCAGGAACATTATTAGTTAAGTCAAGATCACCATTAAACTTTTCATTTATACAGCTGGTTTCAAACTTGTCTATTGCATATTTTTGAAGTAAAAAGAACTTTCCATCACCATGGTCACGCGTAGAAGCATTAAACTCAATTCTAGATATTCGAGATCCAGTAGGTACTATATCACTCAGGTAAAATAATGCGATACCTATAGTACCGTTGTTTTCTACAACTCTATTTGTACGCCAATAATCCGTGCCAGGATTAGGGGGACCAAATTGCGGACCACTCAAAGCACCAGCGTTTGGTCTTACAAAAGTTTGTCCAAGAAGTTGTTCTGGACCACCTCCAGCAGGTGAGCCATACATTGCAATGTGGTAACAGTTATTCACATTACGCTCGGTCACAGCAAGTACACCACCTTCATTAGATGGGATCGATGGTGAATAAAATATACTTTGTTTTTGTGCATCTGTAGTTTCAACAGCATTAAAGTCTAAACAGATATTTCGACCGTTGCGGTTTGAGGTAAAATAATGGTTTAGGTTTTTCGACTGAAAAGCAGCTAAAGCTGAAGTATTCCAACTTGGATTTGCACTGCTATTTTCAACTGTTGCCCCATTTTGCAAAATTCTATTGACACCATTTCCATCAGGTCCTAGCCTTGTCATTTCATAGCTTGTAGGTACCACGAAAGTATTATAGACTGTTCCATCGATTGTAACTGATCGAATTGTGGCTGGGTCATTATTACTTGCTTGGGTATCTTCCCATTGAAAAGTGACACCTGTCTGTATAGATGGTGACTGCTGTGCCAATATTATACTAGGTAATGCGACCAACAGTACTACTAATATAGTTTTGGCCATGCTTACATCTGAAATACAATGGTATTTGTTTCTCATACTGTACATAATAACTTATAATGTCCATGATGCACTAAATCTCGTATGAGGCAATACACTTAATAGATGGTACTACCGATCATTTAAAATTCAAGCAACATTTTTGTTTCGTTAATTGCAAAAAAATAGAGGGAAGTATTACTAACGTAAATGAAATCTTGAATGGATTAATATATTTTTGATTTGGGGTCATTTACATTAATTTTACGAAACAAAAAAAGTTATAACCAAAGTTTTAAACAAACATTAGAGTTAAAGCGGCAAAATAATCGTTAAAACGGAGATATGCAACATTTTATCGAAAAAAAATGCATTTAATCGAATTAAAATGAAATCAATCGTACTTGTAAGACATGGAAAATCCTCTTGGGAATTTGATGTTTCAGATGTCCAAAGGCCTTTAAAACAAAGAGGGATAAAAGATGCCCAATTAGTTGCAAATAAGTTTATTAAGTCTAATAAAATACCAGAAAAGATTTTTTCTAGTCCTGCTAATAGAGCATTGTCAACATGTAAAATTTTTGTCAGTATCTTCAATTTGTCAGAGAATTCTATTTCAATTGAAGATGATTTATATGATTTTGGCGGTGAAAATGTACTGCGTTTTGTTAAAAAATTACCAAACGAATATACCAGTATAATGATTTTTGGACACAACCATGCCTTTACATCTATTGCTAATATTTTTGGTGATAAGTTTATTGAAAATCTTCCAACCAGCGGGTTAATTAAGCTTAAATTTGACATCGATAATTGGCAAGATTTAAAACAAGGAACTACGGAACTAATAATTATTCCTAAGGAATTAAAGCAATGACCAAAGATAAAAATAGTTACATCAATCGTGAGTTGAGTTGGTTGCAATTTAATGCTCGCGTACTTCAAGAAGCTGAAGATCATAGTGTCCCTTTAATAGAGCGGCTAAGGTTTTTAGGTATTTTTTCTAATAATTTGGATGAATTCTTTAAAGTAAGATATGCTACAATTAAAAGAATTGATGAGGCAGGTAAAGGTGGAAAAAGTGAGTTAGGAGGTATAAAAGCGAGTGACCTTTTAGCAGATATTACAAAAATTGTCATAGAACAGCAAAGTGAGAGCCTTGAGATTCTAGATTCTATAAATAAAGAATTAGAACGGGAAAAGATTCATATTATTAATGAAACCAACATTGACCCTGACCAACACGATTTTATAAAGAACTATTTCTATCAGGAGATTAGTCCAGCTTTGGTTGTTATTGTTTTAAATGAGGATGTTGACATTCCTGAGCTAAAGGATAGTGCAGCTTATCTTAGTGTAAAGATGTCTAGTGAAACTGGTCCAACCCAATATGCGCTAATAGAAATATCAAAGGCAATGGATCGTTTCATTGTTTTGCCGAGTAAGGGCGATTCTAATTACATAATTATGGTCGATGATTTAATTAGGCATTGTTTAGATGATATTTTTAACATCTTTAGTTATGATGAAATCACGGCGCATATGATTAAGATTACCAGAGATGGTGAGCTTGATTTTGATAGTGATTTGAGCAAGAGTTTTGTAGATAAGCTATCACGAAGTGTTAAAGGGCGAAAAAGTGGTGATCCAGTACGTTTTGTTTATGATAAAAGTATAGACCAAGAAACCTTGAGTTTTCTTCTTCAACGTATGGCTATTGACTCTAAGGATAGTATTATACCTGGAGGTCGTTATCATAATCGAAGGGACTATATGGACTTTCCGAGCTTAGGAAGAACTGATTTATTGTACAAAAAGATTAAACCATTACCGGTAAAGGGATTAAGTTTCAAGGAAAGTATATTTAAGACCATAGCTAAGAAAGATTATTTAGTCTATACTCCATATCATAGGTTTTCATACATCGTTGAGTTTTTGCGCGAGGCGGCATTAGATCCTGATGTAAAAACTATTAAGATTACCATATACAGGCTTGCTAAAATTTCTCACGTTGCCAGTTCACTAATTAATGCGGCCAAAAATGGTAAAGAAGTAACCGTTTCTATTGAGCTCAGAGCTCGTTTTGACGAAGAGGCAAATATCAATTATGCTGAACAGATGCAAGATGCAGGTGTAAACATGCTTTTTGGCGTTACTGGCTTAAAGGTACACTGTAAAATGTGCGTTATTGAACGGGAAGAAGGACATAAGCTTGTAAGATATGGTTTTATTAGTACAGGTAACTTTAATGAATCTACCGCCAAAATTTATACCGATTTCACATTATTAACTTCAAACTCAAAAATACTTAAGGATGTAAACAAAGTTTTCAATTTTTTTGAAGTCAATTATGTTGTTCATAGATATAAGCATATTATTACATCTCCTCATTATACCCAAACAAAGTTGTTTGCACTCATAGATAATGAAATCGAAAATGTAAAAAGAGGTAAACCAGCTTATATTAAATTGAAAATGAATAGTATAAGCAGCTATAAAATGGTCGACAAACTATACGAAGCTAGTAGAGCAGGTGTAAAAATACAGATGATTGTTAGAGGTTTATGTTGTTTGGTGCCAGGTGTTGAGGGAATGAGCGAGAATATTGAGGTGATTAGTATTATTGATAAATTCTTAGAGCATACGCGATTATATATTTTTGCTAATGATGATAAGCCTAAAATATTTATATCTTCTGCAGACTGGATGACTAGGAATATAGATAATAGGGTAGAAGTGAGCTGTCCAATTTATGATGAAGATATTAAAAAGGAATTGCTAGACCTTTATGATATCTGTTGGAGTGATAATGTAAAAGCACGTTATATTAATGAAAAACAAGACAATACCTATCGCAGAAATGATCAACCTAAAGTTAGGGCACAATTCGAAACATATAATTACTATTTAAATAAGTTAAAAGGATAAAATGCTGAAGATACAGAAATACGCAGCTATAGATATTGGATCTAACGCTGTAAGATTGCTAATATCAAATATCATTGAAGAGGACGATAAACCCGCAGTTTTTAAGAAGAATTCATTAGTGCGCGTACCAATTAGGTTAGGTGCAGATGTTTTTATTAATGGTGAAATATCAGAATACAACCAACAGCGTATGGTAGATACTATGATGGCATTTAGTTTGTTAATGAAATCCCATGGGGTTGTGCGCTATAAAGCTTGTGCCACATCTGCAATGCGAGAAGCCAATAACAGTATTCCGCTCACAAAGACAATTGTTGATACGAGCGGTATCAATATAGACATTATTGACGGCGAGGAAGAGGCAGCTATTATTGCAGAAACAGATTTGAACACATTTATTGATCCTAATAGAACATATCTCTATGTTGATGTTGGAGGTGGAAGTACAGAGTTTTCAATAATCCATAATGGCAATAAAGTAAATTCTAAATCCTTTAGGATAGGTACAGTAAGGTTGTTGAATGATATAGTTAAAAACGAAACCTGGAAAGAGTTAGAAACTTGGATAAAGAAAAACACAAAAGACTACTATAAGATTGAACTCATAGGGTCTGGAGGTAACATTAATAAGATTTTTAAAATATCCGGAAAGGATTTAGGAAAGCCACTAACTTACTTTTATTTAAGTAACTATTACAAAACACTTCAAAGTTATACTTACGAGGAACGAATTACTCAATTAGATCTTAATCAGGATAGGGCAGATGTTATCATTCCTGCAACACGTATATATTTATCTGCTATGAAATGGAGTGGAGCCAAAGATATTTATGTCCCCAAGATTGGTCTGTCGGATGGTATTATTAAAAGCATTTATTACGAAACCGTATCTAGTGTAACCGTATGATTATGACATAGAATATTACAGTTGAACTAATTTATTGTTACAAAAATCTATACATTTACCCTGAAATTAGATTTTAAACTATATTCACTGTCTCAAATTGATGATTATGAAAAAACTTTTACTTACTGCTCTATTTGCATGTTTTGCAACAATAGGTATCTCTCAGGAGATAAGATATGGTGTTAGAGGTGCACTCAATATCTCTAACTTGGATTTTGACCCTGATGCTAATTTTGAGAATAAGCATCGCAATGGTTTCGCTTTTGCTGGGTTTGTCGATTTTGGATTTACCGAAGAATTGTCCCTACACACTGAATTACAATGGTCTGCTGAGGGAGGAAAAGACGAAGATATTAGGGCAGATTACATACAAATGCCAATTATGCTCAAGTTATCGGTGTCTGATCGATTGTCCTTTGGAGCTGGGCCACAAATCTCGTTAAAGACTTGGCAGAACAATGACGGCTTCTCAACCTTTGCCTTTTCTGGTGTTCTTGGAGCAGAATACATGATAACAGACGAATTGTTTATCGATGCACGATATTCAATTGGCTTAACGAACATTCTCGATGAGGATTTAACAGATTCTGAAGCTAGAAACCATGTCATACAATTTGGATTTGGTATAAAGATTTAGCTCGATAAAGCTATATAATTTAGTAAAAAGGCTTCAAAATATTGAAGCCTTTTTTTATCCGTGAATAGTTTCCTTTTTTCCTAAATTTTTCATGATGTTTGCTTCATAATCGAGGAGTTGTTGCCATTTTTCATCTACTTCATTACGGTCTCCATATTTTCTGGCAAAATTTAAAAACATGGTATAATGGCTCGCTTCGCTAATCATGAGTTTTCTATAGAATTTCGCTAGTTTTTTATCTTCGAGTTCTTCAGACAATAATCTAAAGCGTTCACAACTACGAGCCTCTATCAATGCTGCATACAAAAGCCGATGTACAAGTTGCGTAGTTCTACTTCCTCCTTTTGGGAAAAACTTTAAAAGCGCTATCACATAATCATCTTTGCGGTCTCTGCCGAGTATCCAACCGCGTTCTAAAATGAGATCGTGAACCATTTTAAAATGGCTCATCTCTTCATTTACCAAATCGATCATTTCTTCAACGAGTTCGGTATATTCAGGGAAACTAACGATTAGTGAAATGGCTGTACTCGCTGCCTTTTGTTCGCAGTAGGCATGATCGGTTAAGATATCCTCAATATTTTTCTCTACGATATTTACCCATCTTGGGTCGGTAGGTAGTTTAAGCCCTAGCATTTTAATTAATATATTTTCGTTCTATATTCATTATTCCTTTTTCGTTAATGGACATTATATGAAAAGAAATCCTATCAGTATTGGGAATGGCATAGATAATGTCTATTTCGATATTTTCAGAATTTGGTAGATTCTTATTCAACTCAATGGATTTAAGAACACTAAGTTGATCAAAACCCCTTAACTCAGATAGCGTAGTGGTATTATACTCCAAAAGCTTGTTCATACGTTTTTTATTAAATTGTTCATCGAAAATACGATTGCCATTTTTTTCGATGATGATGTTGAATTTAAAATTTCGGTAATAAGTGTGATAGTTAATCGTATCCTTGATTTTAGTAAAAAGAACACTCTCTTCCATATCAGAATATGTCTTTATACTTACTCTATAACCGTTATGGAGCAAGGTGTCGACTTCTCGCTCTACGTAGGATTCTGGTTGGTAAACTGGAATTTCAGCAGTCACCTCTTTTTTGAATTCCTCGATGTCTTCTAAAAGTGCCTGACTTTTAGTTTTTCGACCATCGCAACTTGTTATAGCAACAACCAACAGAAGTAAGATGAAAAAAATATTTCTCATATGCATTTAATACCTATTCAAAGATATTCTTTAAATGCAAAATATAGGAGTATTTAATTTATTTTAACTTTAAAATGAAGAGTTAAAAGCTTCTTTTGTTTATGGTTTCATTTTCGAAATCTCTTGGTAACTCTTCTGGCTGTTGAAATTTTTTGGTGTCCGTAAGGGCTTTCATAAAGGCAATGATGTCTTCAATTTCCTTATCAGTAAGGTTAAGCGGATCGCTAGCTAGTGTTTGATGCTCTAAATCCATACCACCACCGGCACCACCACCTTTGTTGTAAAAGTCCATAACCTCCTCTAATGTATCAAAAACACCATTATGCATGTAAGGGCCTGTTAGCTCTATATTTCTAATTGTAGGAGTTTTAAAGGCCGCTTCATAGAATGTTGCTTTATCTTGTGTAACTCCATTACCAACTCTTCCAAGGTCATCATCTAAGACCCAAGGCTCTTCTTTGTTTTCGGGTACACCTAAGACTTCGGCCTCGCTGTCCATAAACAAGGGAGGTAAATTTCCTGAAAACAATGGTACAAAATGGCAAGTTGCACAAGCAGCCTTGCCAGCAAATAAATTAAAGCCTCTTTCTATAGATTCAGGTAATTCCGTTATTTCATTTTGGAAAAATTTGTCAATAGGACTGTCAAACATGTTTAGCTTCATCACATAGGCAGCTAATGCATAATCTATGTCGTTAGACCTTATTTCTCGTGTTTTAATTTCTGGAAAGGCTTTTGTGAATAATGCTTTATAGGTGCTACTATAATTTATTTTTTTGATGATTTCTTTGTAAGAGGTATTAAACTCATCATCACTAACAACAACGTGCTCAAATTGATTTTCGAGATTTTTTGCTCTTAAATCATGGAAGAAGCTCATGGCGTATACAGAATAGTTTAATGTCATGGCATTTCGCTTTAAAGGATTGCCCGTATTTGAAATGCTCAGCGTTTTACCATCAGTAAATCCTTTGTTTGGGTCATGGCATGTAGCACATGACATCTCGTTGTTTTGAGATAGCATTGGGTCGTAAAACAGAAGTTTTCCCAATTCGGCCTTAGCATTGTAGGTACTATCATTTTGTAGACTTACATAAAAAAATGAATTAAGAAAATCAGAATCGAATAAGTTCTCAGCCTTGTAGTTTACAGCTTGTATAAAGCGTGATACCTCATCAATGGTTTCATAACCTAGAGCCAAATGAATATCTTTTATGGTTTTATAGGCTGGATTAATAAACTCCTTTATGAAGATTAGTCTATTGAAACTATCGAAGTCTTCATTTTTGGTGAATTTCAAACCTTTTTTAAATAATGAATTTGATGTTTTTAACAAATCCATTCGTTTAACATTTTTCAATTCAGGCTTATATAGATTTAGATATTCATTTAAAATATCGAGGACCACAGCAGTGTCTTCTATGCCTTGTAGTGTACCAGGTGTATCAAAACCAGTTGTCCCTAAAGTCGCTAAGCGGATAATTCCCATTCGAGCTGCCTCAAAAAACTGCCGATCTGTAATTCTCCTAGCTTTTAAGAATGCATGCATTTTCTCAACATTAGATTCTAAGATTTTTACCTCCTTTAAGAGTTCTTGTTTGGTCTCAGAAGTGGATAAACTTTCACCACCTATTATTTCATCAACTACCTGAAAACCATGCGGTTGTAGTACAGTAATGTCTGCTACTTTTTTCTCTAATTTTGGCAAAGGTGCACCATTTATGATTTTATCATAAGCTTCTTTATCTATATACTCAATAAAAAATTCTACCTTTTTAAATTGGTCGCGCAATAATCGGTATTCGCTCAACAAAGTTTCGTCTGATTTTTCCTGATTTATAAAATCTTCAACAGTTGTTCTAAAATCTATTGTAGATTTTACCAAATCATTTAAGTCTTCTTTAAACTTGGTATTTATGTGACCGATAGCTTTGGGACTATAATTATTAAGGCTTTTGAAGCTTGAATTTGACCACTGAATGAATAAAAGATATATGAAGCCAAATAATAAACCTGTAGATATTATGTGGGTATTGATCTTCATGATAAATAAGATGGAATAAAAGATAAAAGCCAGACGCAATTTGCATCTGGCTTTTAAAAATTTTGAATATTATTTTATGATGACTTTTCTTGTATGGCCATCTTTTGTTTTCAATAGATAAGTACCAGTCTGTAATCCAGTAATATCAATTGAACTTACATTACGATATACACCGATACGCTTACCAGTAATGTCATACAATGCTAAATCGGTTGTTTCACTTAAGTAAATGATACGCTCAGTTGGATTTGGATAAACACTAAATCTATCTCCTGTGTTATCAAAGTCTCTATTTGATAAAGTTGCAAGTGCACTTGGGTCATCGAACCCTGTAATTGCAAACGTTAAAGAATTATTGTAAGGGAATGGATTTGTATCCGCAGGATGTTGAGAATTTACCAATACAGACTTTCCATCTATCGTAGCACATGCACCAGTAATTTCTGCACCTCTAGGCGTTTGCGTTAAACGAACTAAGTCATCGATTGTTGGAGAAGCAACTTCCATATCTAATAGGTACATTTCGCACATACGATCTGAAATTCCATCTGGAGTTCTACCGTAAGATGTACCATTTAAATCCTCATTAATAAGCATGTAAGTCTTATCTACTCCGCCTACGTTTACATATAACATATTTAAACCATCAGGATTTGAAAGGTGCTTGGTTGGGTAACTAGCTAAATCTGGACTATTAGCAAAGTAAGGTCCACCTTCAACAAAAATAGTAACGTCACCAGTTGCAGGATCATATTCTAGGATACGTCCATAGTAATCCCAATAGTTATCATCATCTGGGCCAGTAGCTCCTTGATCCGTTGCACGTTGAATATGGTGTGGTGCGTAAACACCACCAGCCATAGCATCATCTGACCAACGGGATGCAGGATTGTCTCTACCGGTTTCTGTCATATAAATTTTACCAGTATTTTTATCGATAGTTACCCACTCTAAACGGTTGAACATAGTTGCTCCGGCAGCTATTGCCGTACCAGTATAGTTTAACATTGTAGAAAAGTCGGTATTATCAATTTCTACCCATGGGTCACCACCTGCATTGTCGTGCTTGTAGACATAGGTAGTTCCGATTGTAAAATCACCTGGTGTATCAGCAACGAACTTAGTAAAAAGACCTGGTGTAGAATCTGCACCCATGTATACGGTTTGGTTGTCGTTAGCGATAGTACCACCCTCAAAAGGCTGACGTCCCCAATTGTACTGCTTACGGATAGCTTTAGCACCTCTTGGGTCGATTTCTACCATCCAGTTAAAGTTTTGATACTTAGGGATCGTTTGGAAATTTGCCATTTCAAATTCTGTATATTTAATGGTATAATCACTAAGATCTCTTACACCATTTCCACCTTGGAAAATAGCATCGTTATCAGCTCTGAACCATTCTTCGGCTGTCCAGATACGACCATCAACGTTAGAGTTGATTCCACCACAGTTCATACCAGTTTCCCCAACGTTAGCGAAATCTACGTTAAAGAAATCTCCTTGACGACCATCAGTCAAAGTTTGAGGGATAACATAAAGAGAATCATCGCCTGGATCTCTACCTAATAAAAAGACAGTCATTCCACCACCATCACCGATTTTATCATCGGCCAAGATCATTTCATGGTTCACAGACACCCAACCAATGGCATTGGCATCATCAACACAATCTTCTGCTGTTAATGGTGTAAATCCAATAAAATCGTGCCATTGTTTAGCAGGCACTTCTTCATTGATACCAGTTTGAACCATATCGGCAGCTCCTACAAAAAGAACTTGGTACTGGAATGGTGATGGAGGTACTACTACAGAAGTAGCAGTCCAGTCAGTGTCGACTGACATTGGGAATTCGCTCTGTGCAACAGATACCAATCCAATTGCACACGCTAGAAAAGCAAGTAATCTACGTTTCATTGTTAATTTTTTTAAAGATTAAAGGTTTTTTGGTTAAATAATTTGAGATAAAATTACTTGTGCATTGTAAAGGCAGATTAAATGCTATTTAAAATAATTGCTAACTAAACATTAAGTATGTTTTTTAATCATTACCAAATAAGGGAGGAATTGCATTGTTAATTTACATTTTGATAATGTATGCTTTGTAGGATAATTTTTAGCTCTATTTAGAAAGTAGTGATTTTATAAGGGAGTTTCTGAAGCGAAGTTGTGATGCCAAAAAAAAATCGTGCTAAAGTTGTTGATTGAAAAATAATTATTTAGAAGTATTATAAACAGCATATTAATACTTTTTGTTGTTTAAAATGATAAAAGGAATACCGTCTTTTATCCATTGTTCAACATAGCCAAGTTTTGGCACTACTTCAAATGCCAATGAGCCAAGAATTAAATCTTTATCACCATCTTTATCATAATCAGAGGAGTGCATTACTACCCAACGGCCTTTATTAACTTCAGGAAAGGTAAAGTTCTCAAAGGTAGAATTGCCATTGTTTTGATAGTATACAAAACTTTCTTCAGGCGTATTTACCCAATCAGGAAAAAAAGAAATGGCAGCAATATCTTTGTCACCATCTCCATCAAAGTCTTCTACAATAGCATTATAGGCGCCATTGTGGTGAATAAAGAGTTCTTGCTTAAAATTATTTTTTCCATCGTTTACAAATATGTATACACCATGCCATGGTTTCATTACGGGTTTATAATCTGCATTGTCACCCGCGGTATAAAGGATATCTAAATGCCCATCATCATTAAAGTCAATTAAATTCATAAAACTTCCTCCCATTGATGGGGAAAATTTTAGAACACGTTTGCGTTCAAAGTTAGCCTTACCATCATTATAATAGATGTCAATGCCTTCAGCACCTTGCGCAAAAAGAGCAACGATATCTAAATGACCATCATTGTTCATGTCTTTCATATACGATTTAATAGCACCAGGTGTTGCAAGTAAAACTTTCTTTGTGTAATTACCTTGGTTATTTATAAAAACAGAAAGTGCTCCAGTCCATTTCCCAAACTCAGAAACAACAATATCCATAGTGCCATCTCCATTTAAGTCGCCATAATCACTATGTACGGGACGCTGTAATCTTTTTATTGGAACAGATGATTTAACACCAGGCGATTTTGACAGTGTGGCTATAAGGCCTCGAGGTTCATCGGTAGGCGAGAAGCTGCCCATAACAGTAAGCCAAAAGGCATCCTTACCATCATATATACTTACTGCTCCTTCTTGTACATTTCCTGTTGTGAGTAATTTGAGTTGACTAGAAAAAATTGAGAAACTTCTTGTTGCAGCATCTCCTAAATAGATTTGCCCCGACCCAGAGAATTGCGCCATTGTAGAACTTGGCATTTGTACTTTTTGATCGGGAATAATCGTAGTGAATTGTGATAGCTGTTTGGTAATCTCTTTTTTAGGCGGTAATTCGAGTTTTTTAGGTGCATTATTGAGATAGTATTGTTGAATCTTATCCCACGATAAACTGTCGAGCGTTCTTGTACTTGGAAATAAACCACTTGCCTTTACAATTTCTCCACCTTCATTTTTTTCAAAAAGTGCGTCGTACTCTTCATTTGTTTTATAGATACCAAACATATGGCCCATTCTTGGTAACATATAGTTTTTCCATGTGTCTACATCTAATAACTCAGGTTCTGGATACTCATGGCAAACTCCACAATATATCTTAGATAATTTCTTACCTTCTGACATATTGATGTCATTTGTTACAATCTCAGATTCATTATTGGGATCTTGATTTGAATAGTTAGAATCATTTTTACAAGAAATAATGGTGCAACATATAATTGCTAATAGAAAGGAGTAGTTTTTTTTCATATGTTAATATCAAAAAAACAGATAATGTTAACAATTTATGATTGTTATGATTTTGTTACGGTAATGAAAAAAAACTATTATAATATCTAGAGGTCTAAGCCAAATGTTTTTTTGAGTAATTCAATGTTTGGGTTTTTCTCCTTCAGTTTTTCGTATTTCTCTTGAGGTGTGAATGCGTATTTTTTTGCGATTTCTTCATTAACAGTAATTTCAAGATGCAAGTCGAAATTTTTTAAAGTTTTACGCAAATACGATAGAAGCGGGTATTGGGCACGTTCTAGCTCTATTTTATTTGTATTGTTAGAGTAACTGAGGTGAATGGTAGTATCTCTTAATTTTGGTTCGGCCATATGAAGAATTGAAGCTAGGATTTTCTCACCTTTTTTATCCATTGTCGCTGCATAGGCATTCCATGCATCGGTTAATGCTTCTTGAGTAACTGGCTCTTTTGGCAGATTCTCTTCATCAATGACTACGTCTAACTGGCGTATCTGATGTTCTTTCTTTTCTTTAATGCTTTTTAATGACAGTCCCGAAGTAGATTTTTTTGCTTTATCAATGGAAATCTTAGGAATCACTACAGGTTCAGCTACTACTGTGACTGACTCTTTTTTGGAAATTTTTTCATTAACTATGGCTTGGGCAGAGGTATTATCATATGTCGTTTCCTTTATTTTTTTAACAGGAACAGGTGTGATGCCTTTCTCCTTAAAATAAGATGGTGGAATTATGAAATGCTTACTGTTTTTTTTTTCTCCATCATAAGTGATAGAGGCCAATTGCATAAGTGTTAGCTCAACTAATAAGCGTTGATTTTTACTTGTTTTATATTTTAAGTCGCAATCGTTAGCAAGTTGGATGCCTTTCATCAGAAAAGTATTGGATGTCTTTAGACATTGCTCTACGTATTTTTGTTTGGTTTCTTCACCAACTTCGAGTAAGTCGATCGTAGCTTGATTTTTGCAAACCATGAGATCCCTAAAATGCGATGCCAAACCTGCTATATAGTGATGGCCGTCAAAACCTTTTGACAAAATTGAATTGAATTGTACCAATAAATCAGGGATGTTGTTCTCGAGTATTAAATCTGTACTTTCAAAATAAGTTTCATAATCCAATACATTCAAATTCTCTGTTACGGCCTGTCTGGTAAGATTTTTGCCCGAAAAACTGACCACTCTATCAAAAATAGACAATGCATCACGCATGGCACCATCGGCTTTTTGGGCAATGATATGCAAGGCATCGTCTTCTGCGGTAATACCTTGTTCTTTAGCAATGTATTTTAGATACTCCTTGGCATCCTTAACTGTTATACGTTTAAAATCAAAAATCTGACAGCGCGATAAGATGGTTGGAATAATCTTATGTTTCTCAGTAGTAGCTAATATAAAGATGCAATGCTTTGGTGGTTCTTCTAAAGTTTTTAAGAAAGCATTAAAAGCTGCCTGGGATAACATATGCACTTCATCGATAATATACACTTTATATTTGCCGACTTGTGGCGGAATTCTAACCTGATCGGTTAAGTTCCTAATGTCATCAACTGAGTTATTAGAAGCGGCATCTAACTCAAAAATATTAAAGGCAAAATCTTCATCTTCACTGGTGTTACCATCGCTATTGATCATTTTTGCAAGAATACGTGCACAGGTTGTTTTACCGACACCTCTTGGTCCTGTAAATAGTAAAGCTTGTGCCAAATGATTGTTTTCAATGGCATTCAACAAAGTATTAGTAATGGCTTTCTGCCCTACAACATCCTTAAAGGTTTGTGGTCTGTATTTGCGTGCTGATACTACGAAGTGCTCCATCTAAATTTGCTGAATTACAAATTTAAGAATAACCTTAAAATAGCCATTTAACAAGCTTAAAACTTAATAGGAGTTATTAACAATTTGTGTACTTTTGCCATTAGTAGATCGCCTTATCGCGATGACGATAAATGTCATCGAGGAAAGTCCGAACACCATAGTGCAATATAGTGGCTAACGGCCACCAGTCGAGAGGCTAGGAAAAGTGCAACAGAAAGTATGTACAGGTAATGCTGTAGTGAAATCGGGTAAACTCTATGTGGTGCAATGTCATGTAAACCAACGTTGAGGGCTGCACGTCCGATTGTTGGAGGGTAGGCAGCTAAAGTTTGCTGGTAACAGTAAACGCAGATAAATGATAAGGTAGTTTTGAACTTGTTATACAAGTTCGGGATGAACAGAATTCGGCTTATAGATTTGCTTACATAAAAAAACCTTCTGACTCACAGAAGGTTTTTTGTTGTTTCAAAAACATACCAACTCTAATTTTCTGCTTCTTCAGTTTCTGAATCAGTTTCGGCTTGCATTGCATTCATAGCTGCGTACATTTCGGTACCATCAAAATAAATGTGCTCAGCTATTATTTTCCCATCAACAAACTGAACAGCTAGGTGTACCGGAATTGATAGTTCAGTTCCATTGACAAGAGTTCCATAATGTTGTCCCCAATAATAGACCCAAGTTTCGTCCATTTTATCTAGTACCATTTCTATATGGTCTTTGTCTTTATTAAAACCATAAGAGGAAAATGCTTCAGTCATTGACGATAAGTCCTTTAGCCTTGCATCTAAGGTTATAGGTTCTTTAGAATTCACATAAATTTTTGCTGTATCAGCAAAGTGATTTTTCCATTTATCCCAATCGCCACTTTCATAAGCGATAATTCCTGCTTCTAATGTTTTAGTCTCTTCAGATTCAGCAAAATAACGTTGCTTACGTTCCTCACAAGAGGTAATAAGTAATACAAGTATTATTAATGGTAATAAATTCTTCATATTGATTTTTTTGGTTGAAATTTTAGAACCTATTTACCTTCTGTAGCTGGCCAATAGCTTAGATCTGGTCTAATATTGGCTTCAACCTGGTCGTACTTGGAGGTTAGCTTAATAACTTCCCAAAATACGGCATCTTTTTCATCACCGAGTAGTTTATCATTCTCTTCTCCTTCTTGCGCAATCTCCATGTCGGACGTTCCAGCTATTGCTACCATATAATAACTTCCTTCACTGCCAAAACCGCTGTGGTACACCTCGTAACCATTTTTTATGCCTTTGGTCTTGAACATTTCTTTTACCTTAGCCATAGCTTCCTTCATGGCCTTACCGTTCTTTGGTGGGTAATATAGAAAGTGGTACTCTCTTTGGTTTTTCCCTGTTGTACTATAGCCTTCTGGCATATAAGACAATTCTGATTTAAAATGAATTATTTCACTGCTATAAGAATCATAACATTTATCAAACTCATTAAACATCTGGTCCATTTTATCTTCGCCGACCTTTTTTTCCATTTCTTCCATGTGATTTTTGTCTAATTCAGCCATGTTCTTAATGGGTATGGCATAAACATAACGTCCATCTTCAACGCTTATCGTGGTCCAGTTTAGATCCTTGATATCATTTTCTTCACATAGGGTTTTAAATTTAAGCGAAAGTTCTTCGTATTTGGGCATCATTTCAAACTTTACGTTGTCAGTATGTACTAAAAACATAGTAGGTTGTTCTTCTTGTGAGTTGGAGATGTTAATTGCAAATACGGCAATAAACAGGGCGAGTGCCCCTCTTTTGAGAATTTTCATAATTAATTGGTTTTTGTGGTTAATAGCTTAAATAACCATTTCAAAAAATAGACAAAAACATGTGTAGAAATTGTGCAGGGAATCTCTGCAAGGCTTAATAAAGGTAATGAAAATATTCTTTTGGGAATTAACCTACAGTGCTGTTAATCAATTTCTTACAAAGAAACTAAAGGCGCTTCCTCCATATTTTCTTACATATGAAAATTGCTCTAAACCACTTAAATCTGTATGTTTAGAATGTTCTATAATTAGGCATCCGTCTTCATCTAGAAGATCATTTTGAAATACTAGTTGGGGAATTTTTGCAAACAGTTCAATTCCAAAATCATAAGGCGGGTCTGCAAAGATGATAGTGTGTTTTTGTTTGGTATGTTCCAAGAATTTAAAAACATCACTCTTTATGGTTTGTATTGGCATTCCAAAGGTCTCTGCAGTTTCATTTATAAATCTGATACAACCATAATTATCATCCACGGCCATAATTTGTTCGGTACCTCTAGAAGCAAATTCATAGCTAATGTTTCCAGTTCCTGAGAATAAATCCAAAACTGCAACTTCATCAAAGTAGTACTGATTGTTTAGAATGTTAAATAAGGCTTCTTTTGCCATATCCGTCGTAGGACGAACAGGCAATTTTTTTGGCGCAATTATTTTTCTGCCTTTGAATATGCCAGAGATAATGCGCATTAAAAAGAGTTTAGAATCAAATAATGATAATGAATGTCCTCACTATTGGTTATTTCGGGGTACTTGTAGCCAAAAGTATTGTCCAAAATTTTTATATGCCTTACGTAAGTGTAAAGTTGGTGATAAAGCTCATCATTTTCTTTAATACGACCACAAAGGTTTATTAAAGTAGTTTCGACATCTAGAGACAATTGCTCAAAAACAAATAGTATGTAATAAATGAAATCCTCTTTGCTTTGGTATTCAAAAACATTAAACAATTGTAGTTGACCTCTTTCTAAAACTAAGACTTCAATCGTAGATGGATTGACATGCACAAATACTTTAGGGGCTACTTCGCTATGGTCTTTTTCTTTTTCTAGTATAGTTTGTATTAAAATTGTTGAAGAGTGTTTGTATGTAAACTCACCAAAAGTTTCGAAAATATAGTTGTTTATATTTACATAAGGAATATAGACATTAATACTATTGTTTATTTCAAGTTCGTCTTGTGTAATAAAGTCGGTTTTTAAAATTTTGGCATTAAATTTTAAATAATTCGCCTTTTGATTTTCGTCATATAAGTCTTTTGGAACCAGTGTTGATAGTTCATTTTGGTGAATTACATTAACTGCATCGAAATTATCAAAAAACCTAGAGCTGGCACTCAATTCGGTCTTTAAGCGGTTAAGGACATCAAAAGGTGTGAGTTTACTTATAAACTCAATAGTATTGAGAAATTCGACCGTGTTCGAAGTTCTATTTAAAATACAAAAAGAAAGCCCATTCAAATTAACTTGAATGGACAGTTCTTTAATATTGTTGTTGTTCAAAATTTATTCCTTAGTTGAAAGATCTTTACCCCAATTTCCGCTAGTGTTTACCTCTTCCATAGAACCGATTTTCACGGTTGCTCCTTTAACACCCGCGATAGAAATAGCTTGTTTTTCTTTATCGATAAGATACTTTTCTTCACCATCTAATACAACTGCTTTATCCACACTGGCTTCAAACACAGGAATATCATCAAGCTTACCCGCCTGCAATTGAAATAATGCACCTTCTTTACCCACACCTACTTTAGCCAAATCTCTGTAACGTTTATCACCTTTAAATATTGAGTCTCTTACAGTATAGTAGCTAAGCGTGTCAATAAGGGTTTCGGTTTTAAATGTTTCAACGCCACCAAAGGCACGCGTTCTTTCAACATCCAAAACTAAAGTATCTCGTCTCTGAGTGATCGGAATACTATCATTTTCAATAAAACTGATAAGCTTATCAAAAGTACCAGCGTACTCTCCATTTACTTCTTTATAGGCCAATTGTGAATCTCTAATATCTACTAAACGATCAATAACAACTTTGTAACGTTCTACTTTTAGTTTGTTAAATTTAATCTCATCATACACTGAATTAAAGGTTATGTATCCAAGAAAAATGATTAACGCCCAAAGCAAAATATTGATTACAGGCTTTAATTTTCTAGGAACAAACTTATCAATTAACCATACAATGACAATGGTTAATAATATAATTGCTACAACTGCTATAATTACTCTCATCTTAGTGTTTATTAATTAGGTCTCTCGCAAATCTACAATTTTTTTTTGTTCGTTAAAACTATCTAAATAAAAAATAAAGTTGCAATAAAGAATAATGCTATATTGCTTCATATTTATTTTTTATGATTACCAATGCCTCCGCATTTTACTCACTTTTAAAGTCCAAGTTTCCATTTATGCCAACATCTAAGCAGGATATGGTGTTGTTGCAACTGTCTCAATTTATTTTTGATTCCTCTTCAAATCACATTTACTTGCTTAAAGGGTATGCTGGTACAGGCAAAACAAGTATTATTGGCACTATAGTTGCCAATCTTTGGCAGGCCAAAAAAAGCGCTATTTTATTGGCACCTACTGGTAGAGCGGCTAAAGTGATTTCTAATTATTCAAAAAAGGAAGCTTTTACGATTCATAAGAAAATTTACTTTCCTAAAAAGGATAAAGGAGGAGGGGTAAAGTTTGTGATGCAACCCAACAAACACCGAAATACCATATTTATTGTTGATGAAGCTTCCATGATTCCAGATTTACCTTCAGATTCAAAATTATTCGAAAATGGTTCGCTTTTAGATGACCTTATGCAATACGTCTATTCAGGGCATCAATGTAAGCTTTTATTAATTGGAGATAAGGCACAATTGCCTCCTGTAAAGTCAGATTTGAGTCCGGCTTTAGATGATGGTAAATTAAGTTTGAACTATAATAAAGAAGTATCTGGTATAGAATTGGATGAAGTCGTAAGACAAGAACAAGATTCTGGGATTTTGGACAATGCTACAGAATTAAGGGCCGTATTGGAAACAGGTTTTTTTGACAGTTTTAAATTCAGTGTTAATTCTTATAAAGACATTGTTAGGTTAATCGATGGGCATGAAATTATGGATGCTATAAACGATAGTTACAGCACTGAAGGATATGAAGAGACTGCTATTATAGTTCGTAGTAATAAACGCGCAAACCTTTACAATAAGCAAATAAGAGAACGTATTTTATTTAATGAAAGTGAATTGTCGGCAGGTGATAATCTAATGGTAGTAAAAAACAATTACTTTTGGATTAAACCTACCTCTGAAGCAGGCTTTATAGCTAATGGCGATATTATTGAGGTTTTGGAGATATTCAGTATTAAGGAGTTGTATGGGTTTAAATTTGCAGAAGTTAAAGTAAGAATGGTCGATTATCCTCGTATGAAACCTTTTGAAACTGTATTGCTTTTAGATACCATTAATGCTGAAAGCGCATCATTAAGTTACGAGGAGTCCAATAGGCTATATCAAGAAGTTGTTAAGGATTATGCTAACGAAAAATCGAACTATAAGCGATTTCTTGGCGTTAAGAACAACAAATATTTTAATGCCTTGCAGGTAAAGTTTTCTTATGCTATAACCTGCCACAAATCGCAAGGCGGGCAATGGAATACTATCTTTGTAGAACAGCCTTATTTGCCTAACGGCTTGGACAAGGATTATATACGTTGGTTATACACAGCTGTTACTAGGGCAAAAAAAAAATTATACCTTATCGGTTTTAAGAACGATATGTTTATAGAAAACCATACAAAATAATAAAGAATACTTTATTTTTGAATACAGATAAAGCAGATACATGAAGATAATATCCATGATCCCTGCACGTTACAGTGCATCTCGTTTCCCTGGTAAATTAATGCAGAATTTAGCAGGAAAATCCGTTATTCTCAGAACTTATGAAGCAACGGTTGCAACTGGGCTTTTTAGTGAGGTTTATGTCGTAACGGATAGCGACATCATTTTTAACGAAATCGTTGATAATGGCGGAAAGGCCATTATGAGTAAAAAGGAACATCATTCTGGTAGTGATAGAATAGCTGAAGCGGTAGCCGATGTAGATTGTGATATTGTGGTAAATGTACAGGGTGACGAACCATTTACAGAGCGCGAGAGCTTGTGCAAGGTATTAGAAGTGTTTAAAGATGATGTTGATGAAAAAATAGATTTAGCGTCATTAATGGTAGAAATAACTGATTGGGACGAAATCAATAATCCAAATACGGTTAAAGTGATTGTAGATCAGGATAATTTTGCATTGTATTTTTCCAGGAGTCCAATTCCTTTTCCGAGAGATAAAAATGTAGGGGCACGTTATTTTAAGCATAAGGGCATTTATGCGTTCAGAAAGCAAGCTTTATTAGATTTTACAGTACTTCCAATGCAGTATATCGAAGCTACTGAAAAGATAGAATGTATTCGCTATTTAGAATATGGAAAGAGAATTAAAATGGTTGAAACCGAGATACAAGGTGTAGAGATAGACACACCAGAAGATTTAGAAAAAGCAAAACAATTGTGGAAATAGATTATAGTAATATAAAAGTGATAGGTTTTGATGCTGATGATACACTTTGGGTAAACGAAACCTATTTTAGGGAGGCCGAGGAAGAAGTGGGACGATTATTATCGCATTATGAAACACCGAATAAAATAGACCAAGAACTGTTTTTAATGGAGATCAAAAATCTTCCAACGTATGGTTATGGCGTAAAAGGATTTGTCTTATCTATCATTGAGTTGGCTATAGAGCTTTCTAACGGTAAGGTTTCTAACCAAATCATCGGCAAAATATTGGATATAGGAAAAGATATGATCAATAAGCCTATAGAGCTATTGGATGGCGTCGAAAAAGTGCTTAAGGTTCTGTCTAAAGAGTATCGGCTGATCGTAGCTACAAAAGGAGATCTTTTGGATCAGGAACGAAAATTAGATAAGTCGGGCTTGTTACAGTATTTTCATCATATTGAAGTGTTGAGTGAAAAACAGGAAGCCAATTACAAAAAGCTTTTAAATCATTTAGATATTGATCCATCTGAATTTTTAATGATAGGAAATTCTTTAAAGTCAGATATTTTGCCTTTGATCAATATCGGTGCAAATGCTATACACATCCCTTTTCATACCACTTGGCAACACGAAAAAGTATCTGGAAAAGAAGCCAATGGTGAAGACTACAAAACGGTTGAGCGTTTAACAGATATTTTAGAATTGCTACAATGAAGGTTATTGATATAGATTCTTGGAATAGGAAAAGACTTTATAATCATTTTAGGCAATTAAAGGATCCCTATTTTGGAGTGGTTATTCCTTTTGATGTTACAAAAGCCTACCATTTTTCAAAAGATAAAAAGGTTAGTTTTTTTGTGAAATATCTGCATGATTGTATGAAAGCTATAAATAATGTCGATAATTTCCGTTATCGAATTATTGATGAGAAAGTCGTGGATTTTGAAGCTATACATGCGTCAGCAACAATAGCCAGAGAAGATAATACTTACGGCTTTTCATTTATAAATTACAGTGAAGATTTAAATATATTTATTGAAAACTTTAATAAAGAAAAAGAACGAATCCTAAATTCCGAAGACTTATATCCTCCGGTAAATGGTCAAGATTGTATTCATTGTTCTGCAATACCTTGGTTTGAGTTTACGGGGCATAAAGAACCTTCGTCGGGCAATCTTGAATCTGTTCCAGAGATTGCCTTTTCTAGGACTAAAAGTGATAATGGTAAGTTAATTATGAATGTGTCCGTTCATGTTAATCATGCATTGGTAGATGGCTATCATGTAGGTCTTTTTGCAGAAAGGTTTCAATTTTATTTAAATACTTAGTTAATACCAAGTTTGTTTTTATTTTTGTCAAAGAATTTATAGAGTAAATGATATATAAGAATTATCCAATGGTGTCCAGAGTGGTTTTTGGGCGTGGAAGTTTTAATCAACTAGATGAAATTCTAGCACCAAATCGAAAAGGGCGTAATGCACCATTCATATTTTATGTTGATGATGTTTTTAAAGGAAATCATTGGTTAACATCTAGGATTATGTTGTCCTATAAGGATAAAATCATTTACGTACCCACAAAGGAAGAACCTAAGACTTCACAGATCGATCAATTAGTAGAAGACATCATTTTAGAGTATAGTGAATTGCCATCTGGCATTATTGGTATAGGAGGTGGAATAGTTATGGATATTGCCAAGGCTGTTTCTCTTATGCTTACCAATAAAGGCGAATCTAAGGATTACCAAGGATGGGACTTAATAAAAAACCCTGCTGTTTATCATGTTGGGATACCAACCATTTCGGGAACAGGAGCAGAAGTATCAAGAACGACGATTTTAACTGGTCCAGAGCGTAAATTAGGTATCAATAGTGATTATACACCTTTTGACCAAGTGATATTAGATCCTGAATTAACAAAGGATGTACCAAAAGACCAATGGTTTTATACCGGAATGGATTGTTTTGTACATTGTGTGGAGTCCCTTAATGGGACATACTTAAACTCGTTTAGCAAAACCTATGGAGAAAAGGCCTTTGAACTTTGCGAAGACATATTTTTATCGGATAAATTAAGTAAAAAAGAAGCGCAGGATAAATTGATGATGGCCTCTTGGCATGGCGGTATGAGCATTGCCTATTCGCAAGTTGGTGTAGCGCACGCAATGAGTTATGGGCTTAGTTATTTACTTGGCGTAAAGCATGGTATAGGCAACTGTATTGTATTTGATCATTTGGAAGAATATTATCCAGAAGGTGTCGCTATGTTCAAAAAAATGAAGGAGAAGCACAATATAAAACTTCCAAAAGGTATCTGTTCAGATTTAGACGAGCACCAACTTGATGTTATGATCGATGTAGCATTGAGCTTAGAACCACTTTGGGAAAATGCTATTGGAAAACACTGGAAATCTAAAATCACCAGAGAAATATTGCTAGAGCTCTACAAAAAAATGTGAGATGCGCTGGCTTTCTAAACTTATTTACTTTAAACTTTTGGGTTGGAAAATAGTAGGCAATACTAATTTTTCTAAGGACACTATTAAAAAAGCCGTTATTATAGCAGTACCTCATACGAGCTGGCACGATTTCTACATCGGGCTTATGCTGAGAAAAATCGTAGATATAAGGGTAAATTTTGTTGGTAAAAAGGAATTATTCAAATGGCCTTTTGGTTATTATTTTAAAGCCGTAGGCGGTAGGCCAATAGATAGAACTCCGGGACAAAATAAAGTACAAACCATTGTAAAACTATTTGAAAACGAACAAGAGTTTCGTTTGGCACTTGCGCCAGAAGGTACACGGAAAAAAGTAGAACAATGGAAAACCGGGTTTTATTATATTGCCAAAGCTGCTAAGGTTCCTATAATAATGTTTACGTTAGACTTTAAAAATAAGCAGAATAAAGTCTCAGAACCCTTTTATCCAACAGATAATAAAGACGCTGATTTTAAGTTTATGAAATCTTTTTTTGAAGGTGTTCAAGGTAAAGTTAAATCATATAGTTAACAGGTCTTAATATGTTTTTCTAATAGTTTAAAATTAAACTGTGATGCCCAGTTAAAATACATTAAATAAAATATGGCATGAGATTTGTTCTATATGTTATACAATGAAACATAAAGTAAACTAATTATAGTCCCTAAAAAGAAACATTGTTTAAAAAAAGCTATCTATACCCTAAGGTGATAGCTTTTTTTCTTTCATGTACTTTTCCAAGAGACGATTGGTTTGCGTATTTAGTTTTGATTTAAAAAAGCCCATACCACCAAACAACAGTCCCTTTATACCAAATGCTTGTCTGGCCCATAGATGAAGGCTAAAATCATCTTTGTGATTGATAATTAAACCATCTTTAAATTCAAATTTAGCATCAATCCTATTATGAACTTTCCTTTTGGTCTGGCTGAAGTTGTAGAATGCCTCCCAATGTGCTGAACCTGTATTTGAATCCGCTTTAATGTTCGATACTTCTACTTTAAAATTTTTACCTTTTTGAGATTCGCATAGCATATGCCACATGGCTTTGGCTTTATTGCCCTTTAATATGCCAAAGGCTGGATCTTCAAAAACTATATCTTCATGATAAAAAGAACACATGGTGTCTGCATCCAAATCGTTAAATGCTTTGTAAAATGTTTGAATAGTGTTTTTCATGCAAAAAAGATTTATTTCAAGATAATAAAGTTAGAATATAGCTTTTTAAATGAGCAATAAAAGTCCTGCATTTAAAGATAGTCTAATTCTTTTAGGTTTGAAAAAGTGAAGGCTTCCTATTAAGGAAGCCTTTTTATTCTATTTAAAGCTTATTCATCTTAAAACAAACTACACGCCTGTATAATACAGAGGTATAAAGGCATTCCCAAGGTTATATTGAATGGGAATGTTATTGCCAAAGCCATAGGTAGATATAAACTAGGATTAGCTTTTGGCACTGCAATCCGCATTGCTGCTGGCACCGCTATATAGGAGGCACTTGCTGCTAATATGGCAAATAAAAGCCGGTTTCCTTCATTTTCAGTAAACGTAGAGCTGACCACAGCTACAATACATCCATTTATAATGGGGATAACTATTGCAAATATAAGTGCAAACCATCCTTTTTTAATGAAAGCAGATAACTCCTTACCACTAGTAATGCCCATGTCTAATAAGAAAACCGCTAAGAAACCTTTAAAGATGTCAGTGGTAAACGGTTTAATACCTTGTGCCTGATGTTCGCTTGCTAAATACCCAATTACCAAGCTTCCTAAAATTAAAAGAACACTTCCATTGGTTAAAGCATGCCTAGCAACCTTACCCATAGATAACTTAACATTAGTTTTATCATAGATTGAAATTAACAGTAAACCAATAATAATCGATGGTGCTTCCATTAAGGCCATTACTGCTACCATGTGCCCGCCAAAAGTAATTTGTTCAATTTCTAAAAATGATATCGCTGTAACAAAGGTAACCGCACTTACAGAACCATAAGCGGCAGCGATGGCTCCTGCATTGACGACATTAAATTTTCGTCTCAGGATAAAATAGGTATAAATAGGTACAACAATCGCTAAAAAGATACCAAATAAAAGCGACCAAACTATTTCCATATTGAGGTCGCTGTGAGCTAGTTCCTGTCCGCCTTTAAAGCCTATTGAAAATAGAAGATAAAGGGAAATAAATTTTGAGGAATTGGGTGGTATTTCTAAATCGCTCTTTAATTGTACGGCTATGATACCTAAAAAAAAGAACAGGAGGGCAGGATTCGTTAAATTATCGAATAATAAATGTAAGTCCATTACAAAGAGATGATTACAACAACTAGTAGTTTGTAAATAGTGATACTATTTATTTAACAAAAGAGATATTTAATGTACCATTGATTACAACATTGTAGCCTTCTTTTCGAGCAATTGAGATGTAATCTTTGGCTGTTTGTTTATCGTTGAGTAATTCTTGAATACGGTTATTTTCGTAGGTAGTATCTGCATCCTCACAACCTTCGCATATTCTTAGCTTTTGTAGCTTGTGAAAATTTACCTTTTGCTCAATGAGTACATTAACGATATGATTAGCTTCAGAGGGCGTAAACAATCCTTCCACTAATTGTACTTCTTGAGTGGCTTTTTCTACATTATTTTGAATCTTTGTATTTGACATGATTAAATAATTAATATTTAAGGTTAGAATCTAATTGGGTTCCATTAGTTTAATTACTGCTATACAGGAGATTATGAATGCACATATAGCTAAGTACTCCATAAAAATATTACCGTTCATGTAAGACATTGTAATTAGCCCAGATAGGACTAGAAAGATCAACGCTACTCCAATTTTTGTTTTTAGGGTAGACTTTTTAACATCAGAATTCTTCAATTCTTTTAAAACTGCATTAGGTTCTAATCTCGACATTATAAATTATGCTATTAATTGTTAATTAAATTTACCGATACAAAGTTGTGATAAATATTTTATTTATTTTTATATATATTTTTTATTATACATATAAACATTATTTATGAACTATACATTGCACCAGTTACAAATCTTTTTAAAAATCACACAATTAAAGAGTATTACAAAAGCTTCCGAAGCTTTGTTTTTAAGTCAACCAGCAGTTTCAATTCAACTAAAGAAATTTCAGGATCAATTTTCCATTCCGCTTACAGAAGTAGTTGGAAGACAACTCTATATAACGGATTTTGGTTGGGAAATTGCTGAAGCTGCCGAAAAGATACTCAACCAGGTACAAGCCATTAATTATAAGACTATGTCCTTTAAAGGGCAAATAGCAGGAAGGCTAAAAATATCCGTTGTATCTACAGGTAAGTATGTGATGCCTTACTTTTTGTCGGACTTTACAAATAACAATAGAGGTGTAGATTTAATAATGGATGTTACTAATAAGACTAGTGTGATAAAAAGTCTCGAAAATAATGAAGTGGATTTTTCTCTGGTTTCTGTTATACCAGATCAGTTAAATCTAAATAGGGTTGAGCTTATGGAAAACAAATTGTATTTGGTTGGTGGAACAAAAGAAAAGTTTAATCGCAAGGTTTCTAAAAAGAAAATTTTTGAAACCTACCCCATGTTGTACAGGGAGGATGGGTCTGCTACACGTAATGCTATGGAAACATTTATTGCTAGTCATAATATATCGACATCTAAGCGAATGGAGCTCACCTCCAACGAAGCTCTAAAACAAGCCGTAATTGCCGGACTAGGTTATTCAATTATGCCACTTATTGGTATTAAAAACGAACTTAAGAATGGTGATTTACAAATCATTCCATTTAATGGTTTGCCTATAATCACCAATTGGAATTTAGTATGGCAAAAATCAAAAAATCTTTCGCCTGTTGCAATAGCTTATCTAGACTTCTTAAAAATGGAAAAAGATAGGATCATCAAAGAAAACTTTGATTGGTATGCAGCGTACTAAATACGCTTAATTCGTTCAATGATCTTTAGTATTCCGGTATATAAAAACACATTCGTCTTACCATAGTAAAACGACATAAAGCATACTGAAGCTAAAAAAAGTAAGGCGCCAATTATTGCTTGCCAAGGTGCTAAGGTTTTACCAATAAGCTGCTGTAATCCAAGACCCGTAAAGCTTCCATAAATAATAATAAAATGAATAACATAAATTGATAATGTTTTTTGCCCAATCCTCAAAATCAATGGTAGTTTAATATAAGTCTCAAAGAGATAAAAAATGGCAAATAAGACAAGGACATTGCCCAATCTGGTATATAGGTAATTAAAATTGGCGACTTCTTTAAAAAGAGTAACATCCAACCAATAATAAAGCTTCATAAATAGCCATGAAGATTTATGAATAAGCAACACACCAACAACTAAAAAACCGAATACTATTGCAGGCTTAAATCTTGGACGTTCTAAATATCTATAAAATAGGGTCGAAATAAACGCACCAAAGCAAATGTAACCAAACCAAGGGATAATCGTAAAAATTGATCCATTTGATCGGCTCAGATAGTTAGAAAAAAACAGGGGTATATTGTCCAATTCTAAAAATCTGTAAAGTGGAGCTGTTGTGAAAATAGTGATGCCAAATATTAGCATGAGCACAGAAAACAATAAGGTTTTCTTACAAGTCATCCTATATATTGCGACAATTAAGATGAGTGATAAACCAATACATTGCAGTACATCAATGACTAAGAAATAAGTTCTAAACTTGCCTAAAAACCATTCAAATATGGGTATTCGTAAAAGGTAACCAATGCCAATGAGCATAAGTCCCCTTACCATACCTTTCCGCATACGTTTTTTTGCATTACCTTTTTGTTTGGCCTTTATTAATAGATAAGAAAAAATTAAACCAGAAATTGTAAAGAATGTCGGTGCAGTTATGCCTCTAAAATACTTCCAACATTTGTAAATCATATTGGATTCATCTCTATGGGATACATCCAACAAGGTATCTATAAAATGACCTTGAAGCATCATTAAAATGGCAAATGCTCTAACAGCATCTATAAAATAAAGACGGTTTGTGCTCAAATTATTGATTGGTTGAGCAACAAATATAGGATTTAGAGAATTAACAGAATTTTGGTAATTGAGCTGTACTTCGAAGGAAAACTAAACCAATTCTCATTTTTTGGCTTTAGAGATAAAATAATGATTGCTATCTTCAGTTGGTAATGCTATTCTATTGTAAAGTTTGGCAAAGCGTATTGCAACGGCAATAAGGTCTTTGCTTTCCAACAAAATGGTAATTACCAATAAGCTGTTACGCTTGCTGGGTGAATTGTGTTTTATGTTGTTTATTTCTGTGGCTAATGTCTCTTCTAAAGATTTAAGAAGATCATTTTTTTCATCTTTTAAAACCCCTAAGTTATTAAACTCTTTTTTGGAAATAATGGAAATTAAATTCTCTAGATATCGACTAACTTTTTCGAGAATGTCTTTGATCTGTTCACCATAACTCTTTTGGATAGGATCTAAACTATTGGAAACATGTTCTAGGCAAGTCTCCGATATTAATGAAATAGATTGTACGATATCTTGCACTAAGTCATAAACTAATATATAAAGTCGACCAGAATCACTTGAGTGATCTTCAAAGCGTTTTATTAAATTATACAGTTGATATTTTAAGTCTTCTTGCTCTTTTTTTAAGCTTTCGACACCTTTTGCAGATGCTTTGAGTAATGTCAGATCTTCTTTCAAAAGCCCTTCTAAGGCATTATTGTACGACGTTTTTATGTTTTCTAGTGTATTGGCTACCTTCACTGCCGTTTCATCGATACTTTCAGAAAACGAAATGCTATTATCGGCCTGTTTTAACTGTAATCGTTTGTGTTTTTCCTTTTCTTTTCTTTTATGAAGTAAAAACGTTCTACTTATAAGAAACACCGCAGCTAAAACTAATAAGGCAATTGCTTTTATTTCAAAATAATATATTAAAATAGCGAAAGTGGCAGATGCCGTAAAAGCTAAAATGGCCGTCACAAACCAACCACCAATAACATTTATCACACCAGCAACCCTAAAAACTGCACTGTTTCTTCCCCAGGCTTTATCCGATAGGGAAGTACCCATGGCAACCATAAAGGAAACATAGGTAGTGCTCAATGGCAATTTTAGAGATGTTGCAAAAGCAATAAGTATACTGGCAACGGTTAAATTAACAGACGCCCTTACCAAATCGAAAGCAGGAGCATTTTTAGTTTCTACTTCCAAAACGTCATGAGGCTCGAAACGTTTTTCGCTTTTGTCTAACCAAGTATCTGGAATTGCATAGTTGAATTGTTTGTTAATGGCTATCGTGTAACGTACTATTTTCTTTGACAAAACATTAGGTCTAAAACGTTCGTCACCTTCACTTTGTCGGCCTAAATTAACTTCTGTTTCAGTCACAGATCTCGCTTTCTTAGAAAACCAAAGTGTTACAATCATTACAAGGCCAGCAATAACTAACATATAAGTTTTGGATTGTATGGGCTGTAGAAGAATACTCATAGAGTAGCTATCTGCGTCAACACCAGAATCGCGCCAAGCCAAAAAAGATTCAAATCCAGCAATGGGTACACCAATAAAGTTTACAAGATCATTGCCAGAAAATGCCATAGCCAGTGCAAAAGTCCCGAACAAAACCACTATTTTTAGAATATTTACCTTAAAAAAATGGTTTAAGATAAACATGGTAAATGTCCAAAAAACAGCAGAAATACACATTGTGGTTAACGTCTGTTCTTGAACAGTAGCAACAAAATCAACCGGAACAAATGAAGCACCTTTAATTCCTTTGATCAATAAAAAATAGGCTAGAGCAGTTAACGCTAAGCCACACCAAAGATAGTTTACCCAAGTAAACTTTTTATTGAGATTAAACGTAAACAGCAACCTTGAAAAATATTGAACAATGCTACCAACTGCAAAAGCTATTAGTACAGATAAGAAAATACCCGAAATAATGATCAATGCACTAGAAGAATTAATATAGTTATCTAAAGTACCCAAAGTGTCGCCTTTCTCCATAATCTTTAAGATCGAAACTGCAACAGCTGCTCCAAGAAGTTCAAAAACTATGGAGACCGTTGTAGAAGTTGGCATACCAAAGGTGTTAAAAAGGTCTAATAGGATAATATCGGTAATCATCACCGCAATGAAAATGACCATGATTTCTGAGAAATAGAAAAAATCAGGATTAAAAATACCTTTTCTGGCGACTTCCATCATCCCACTAGAGAAAGTCGCTCCGACTAAAATTCCGGCACTGGCCACAATCATTATGTTGCGCCTCGAAGTGACCTTTGAACCTATTGCGGAGTTAAGAAAATTTACGGCATCATTGCTAACACCAACAATAAGGTCGGAAATAGCTAATACAAAAAGAAGAACAAGAACAATTATATAAAAGTCGGTCATTGTAATAATCAAGGCTTTGATTACAGCCGTAAGTAACAAAATAGTAAAGGGGCAATTATTAACTCAATATAAAGTTAATGTAAAGCCACTATTAAATAATGAGGTAAATTCTTGCATGTACATCAAGATATATATTATTTCTTACAATGGAATGACAATTCATCGAAAAAAAATGTAAATAACCTATATTTTTAATACTTTTAAGATGCCAAATCTTTAAATAATCTACCATGAAAAATTCACTCCTACTTTTATTAATATTACTATGTTCTTTATTTGCCTGTGAAACAGATAGTGATTCCGAATTTGAAGTACAGCCCACATTTGCTTACAATACCAATCAACAAATTTTAACGACCGAGTCTTTTGTAATTGACTTTGAAGGCTTTAACTCTGGCGATATTGTTTCAGAAATAACTATAACAGATCCCTTTGAAAATGTTCAGGTAGAAGGTATTACCATGGCGTTTCCAAATAGTAACGCTGCAATGATTTTTGATTCTTCAAATCCTACGGGTGGTGATTTCGATATTGGTACACCAAATGAAATGTATGGTGGACCAGGCATTGGAGATGGAGGCGCAAGCAATGATACAGCTTTAGGCAACGTTCTTATTCTTTCAGAAGACTTGGATGCTGATGATCCTGACGATATTTTAGAAATTGGTGCTAGCTTTATTTTTGATTTTAGTGCAAACGACAATGTCACTTTAAACACATTTGATATTTTGGATATAGAAGAATCCTCTAATCCTACAATAGTCACCTTGTACGATATCGATAGCAATATACTATTTAGTGAAGAAGTAATGCCTGGTGGTGATAACTCAAAAACAACGGTAAATTTACAAAATACACCCAATGTTGCATTTATGGAAATCATTATGAACAGTTCTGGTGCTATTGATAATATTACGTTAGAATTGGAAACTGAACAGCCTTGTGTAGAATGTGATAGTAGTGTTGTAGAATTGACACTAAAATATATTGGTGGTTTACAGGAAGCAAACATTAGATTTGAAACTGTAAATGGGAATATTGTTTTCAATGATACTCTTCAATTGGATGAATCATTTACTATAACAGGAGATAATGTTGATGGTAGTTTTAGTAGTGAGCTTATTCTATTTGTAGACAATCAACAAGTTGATATATTGCCTACGGATTGCTCTCAAGTTATAGGTCCAGGTTATATTTTAGATAGCTTGGAAATTATTTCTGGTGTTACACAAACAGGTGGACAATTATGCCCTGTGCAGATATTCTTCTAAGCTATCTAAAATTAAACGGAACATTATGCTTTGGGTAATTATAATTCTAAATAAAGATTTAAGTTGCCACTAGCATCTTTTTCAGAATTTTTTGCTTCGATGGGAGGTTGCAACCAACTGTTCTCATTAGCCACAAATTTGAAGTAGTGTTTTTGTCCATTTTCAAAATTAGCTTTCGGAAGGCGAAGTACATACTTTCCCTTTTCTAAATGCATTTGATAATCTTTTGATTTAGGATTCCAGTTATTAAAAATGCCAGCAACGGAAAGACTTTTAACTTTAAAAGGAATGTCTTTTGATTTTATAATGAATTCAATATTATCGCGCTTAACTTTATAACCGTAAGTAATTTTCTTTATTTTTTTTCCGTTTTTAATGTCTAACGGTTTGAACTCAAAATTCTTCACGTATTTAAGATCTTTTTCTGGTACAAATCCAGATTTTAAAAGAAAGGATCTCGCATTTTCGTCCGTAAAATAAGTGGTAAGCATTTCTTTAATAGCCGCTTTTTTATTGGTAGCATTTTCATAAAAACTTTTACAAATCAAATAACCCATACCATAGCCAAGGTCATCCATGTTTATGCCATTTATGGTCTGTCCGCCATTTCCATAAAGCCAACCATGGTAATTATAATCATCATTTGCATAAATATACTTCTTAAATGATTTCCATAAATCGTCTTTATTGTTTTGAGCAAAGGCAATATGTCCATTAGGGTGCATTGCGGCTATTTCTTTATCATTGACCAATTCACTTATAAAATCTGCCATACCTTCGTATATAGTGTGTGCCAGCAAATGTCCACTTGTTGCTTCAACCTGTTGCGTATGTATAAACTCATGGAGTACAATCTGAACGGCCCAATCTGGCTGCTCATTAGCCATCACTTCACATCCAATTAAAACATGATTGCCTTTAATGGTTCCGCCAGAATTTCCAATTCCAATAGCGAAAAAAACATCTGCATCCTTAAAGTCTGGATAAAGTATCTTCAAATTTTCAAGACCTTTATCAATCATTTTTTTCTGCTCTAAAACGGTAAGTGTATATGGACGTATTTTCTCAAATCGTTCTTTATCCTCGTTAATAAACTTCTGCCAGATTTCTGGTGTGCCACCTCTCAATTCCATAAAATCCCTTAAGCCTACAGTACCTCTGCCTACATATAACCTTTGAAGAATATCAATTTGCTTGTCCTTGTTGTCAGTAGTTTGAATACTATCGTAAGCTTCCCAAAAATTGGAGATATCTTGAGTGTAAACCTTGTATTGAGCTATGGTGTTTAAATGGCAAAACAATAGACCAAATACAAAAATTGATCTTAAAACAGTATGACTTTTCATGTTCTAATAATCTTGATGGTTTTAATTTTATAGATAAGAATTCACCAAAAATGTTACAATTGTTTAACTATAAATTTAAAGACATTACTTGTAATTTAATAGCTTTTATTCGGTTGGAATAGGTAATTTATGTTGTCTTAAAAACGAAAGTTGATCCCAATAGCCTCTTTGAAATTTAATTTTTCCATTTTCAATTTGAAGAAACCCACAACCACGGAGTCCTAGTGGATCTTTCCATTCTAAAATCCCCCAATCGTTATCTTCAAAAATATTCTCAGTGATGCAAGTCATGTCCGCTTGATCAAATTCGCGCTCAAACATTTCGCGAATAGCAGCCTTTCCTACAACAGGTTCATTTGTTACTTGATGATTAATGGCATCATCGTGATAAAATTCTGAAATCTTTTCGGCATTTCCCTCGTTAAAGGCGTCTACCCATTTTTTGATTAATTCTTTTGGTCTCATTCTTTGGTTCTTTTTTTTATGAATATGCTAAACTAGCAGCAAGTAATCATGGTCACTTTTTGGAAAGAAAATTACGAAATAAAAACAATAGCGACTCAAGATTTAACTCAAATCGCTATTACTTATAGGCGTTGTTTGCCATAGCTTATTTCATGTACTTATCAAAGAATGCAAGCATTTTTTCTGGGTATAATCCAAAGTAATTGTATCCATCGAATCTGCGGTTTGTACCTTCAATCCAAAACAACTCCTTTTCTGATGCGCTTATATTATCGAATATTTCTTGGGCATCATTAGGGTTATCAGTCCAATCATCCTCTAATACTTGTGCCATAAAATAAGGGGCTTTTACGGCGTGGGCATAGTTTTGAGGGCGCATTTCTTCATTTGTGAAACCTCCTAATTTTAGTTGCTCAAAATCCATGAGTTCCATGTACTTTTCTAGACCCATTAATCCAGCAAATGATCGCATTAGTGCTGTCATGGATACGGTAAGTGGTCCGAAGAAACATTTTATATCCTCAAAAAGCTCAGGATGTCTGTACATAGCTTCGTAAGCTGCATTTCCACCAGTACATCTGTTGTACAAAGCACATGTCATTTTACTTAATCTTGGATGCTTATTAACATAGTTTTGAGCGCCTACGACATCACGCCATTCGTAACGTCCAATACCACAAATACCACCATTTGCACTACCACTATTGCCGTGATTTCTTAAATCATAAGTAAGAATGTTATATCCTGCTTCTGATAAGTGTTTCATATGTGCAACAAAATCAATTTCTAAGGTGTCAACATTTGAAAACGGTTCGCCAAAATGCCCGGTAAAACCAGAACGGCTCATAGGCATTGGATGGTTAATAATGATTAGCTTATCGGATTCACCTTTCACTGATGGTATATACCAACCTTCGAGAGGCGTACCATCACTCGATGGGAAATAAATGTCTTCCCATTGGTTCATTCCATGGTCGGCAGGCGTTTTATGGACAGGTGTTCTAAACATTGGTCGAACAGCAAACTCGGCGAGATACTTAATAGTCGCATATTGTTCTTCAGAAATGTTTTTTTGTTGTTCTAATGCTTTTTTAAAGGAGTCTTCGCCCATTCGTCCTTTGAGAGTGTCATCGATTTTGTAGTCTAATAGTTTTGCGAATGCCATTGTAACAGATTTAATAAATTAACACTGTAAAGTTCAGTCACATACGGCAATAACGATGAAAACAAATAAAGGAATCTTGGATACAAATTACTTATTTCTAAAGTTTGAAGGCGATATGCCGGTTGTTTTTCTAAATAGGCGGGAGAAGTAGTTAGGATATTCAAACCCTAAGCCATAAGCAATTTCTGAAATGGTCGAGTTATTGTCTTTTAACTGTTTTTTTGCTGTTTCGATGATTTGCAAATGAATATGTTCAAGAACAGGTTTACCTGTATGGAATTTTATGAGATCACTCAAATAATTTGGGGTTACGTTCAGCGCTTTAGCAAAATAGCTTACTGTAGGTTGCACAAGATTTTGATTATTACTGTTGTAGTACGAGCTTAACAGGTTGAAGAAGTTTTTTATTAAAACATTGTGTTTTTCTTTTTTCTCTCCAAATTGTCTTTCGTAAAACTTAGCGATATGGGCGAACAGAAGATTACAATAAGCGGTAAGTATATTTAGTGAAAACTCTTCCTTTTCGTACTCCTTTAAAGCGCCTTTAAACAATTCGGTAACAATGTTTTCTTCGTCTTTCTCTAAATAAAGTGGCTCGTGCAATCCATAAGTCAGGAAGGAAT
This sequence comes from Winogradskyella sp., assembly GCF_028282165.1. Lineage (GTDB taxonomy): Bacteria > Bacteroidota > Bacteroidia > Flavobacteriales > Flavobacteriaceae > Winogradskyella. The sequence continues at coordinate 36,984 of NZ_JANQIM010000005.1, forward strand.
ATTCTAAATGTTGATGATTGGAAATAATGTCTTCTGTAATTTGTAGATAATAACCTGTCCACGGCACTTCTGTTTCCCATGTGATGGGCTGATTTGGGCTTGAAAAGTACATAAATCCTTTGCTTTTTTCATTTTCCAAGCCATATTTAATAGAGATGCGATAAAAATTAGGGCAAACAGTAGAAGAGCTCAATAAAAAATACTCAGGGTAAAAACCAATATCGATCCAATTATGCTTTGGGGGTTGAGCGTTAACGTATTGGTTGAAGGATTTAATATTTTTTAATTTCAGCGCCATTGTTCTAGATTACTATTGATAAAAATGAACACTTAAATGTAGGGATTATTCTTTCAATTCACCAAAAGACCTTATGAATTGTACACATTGCTGAAAATTTGAAAATATTCTATTTCCATTTTCAGTTTTTAGGTATTAATCAAATCGACACGATCTCAGCCGTACCAAGGTAAGCCATTATAATTTGCTATTTCATTAACTCTTTTGCTTTTTCAATGGCTCTATCACTATTATCGAGTTCCAGACTCAAAGTTTTAAACAATGCATCTTCATCTTTAGGGTAATCAATAGGGTAGTCGGGAGGAATCCCAGACACTTCGTAAACTTTGCCATCCATAGATTCGTATACTTCGTTAGATAAAGTGTAAACCCAACCATTTGGCAATTCCTTAACCAATAAATCAGATAGGGCCCCATTGGTGTTTGAACCTACGCGTTTAAAGTTTGGGAAATTCATTGTAGCAATTATGGTGGTTTCTGCTGCACTAACCGTATAAGGACTGGTAAGCAAATAAACGGGTTTTAAATATGGATTTTTAGAAGGTTTTATATCTATGGTTTGCTCTCCGGCATAACTGTTTCCAAATCGTCTTTTCTTTTTAAATATATTATATTCCCGATTGATGAAATGGCTCATAAATGCCAAGCCAACAGAATCATATCCGCCACCATTAAATCGCAGATCGATAATACAATTTTTGGTGTTCTGGATATCTTTAACAATTTTTTCGGTGATATAATGCGTGCCTTTTATGACATCGTCAAAATAATCATCACTTTCCTCTGCTATTTCCCAATAAGAATCAGCGTTAGTAGCGTTATAGTTTGCCAAACCATCCATTCCGTTGAGTTGGATATAGGCGATATCCTCACTTATGAATCCCCACGCTAATTGGCCTCCATTATATTTCTTAACTTGTTTTACATATGAATCTAAAATTTTATTGATGGTAAGTTTTTCATAATCTGTAGTATCTTTTTTTCGATAAAGCTTGTGCCATTGTTCATCAAATTCTTCTGGGATTTCAAAATCCGAATGTTCGTCTTTGAGTTCTAAAACCATATTCTCTAAGGTTATATAAAAGTCAAAGAGCTCAGTTTTATCTGTAAACTTGGTCTTGTATGTTTCCTTTATCTGTTTCCAATCTATATTTCGTTCCTTAAAGAATGCATATTGGTCGTTGAAGGTATTCCATAGTGTTTCAAAATTGTAAGTATTGCTATTCTTCTGAATCTCCGTAAGCACTTTGCAATGCTCAGGTTTTTGATTTAGCTTTTTGTAGGTAAATGTGGTATAGCCTTCCTCACTGGTAAAGGTATTTTTGTCTATGATCTTAACATTGGGCGTTTCTGTATTAAAATAGTCTCTAGTTATTTTCCAATTTGGATAACAATTAAAACTACTGCTGTAGTAAGAAACCACGGTAGAATCGTTTATCTCTATAATTTCCCCTTCACCTTGTTGCTCAAAAAAACCACTCAGCTCCGATTTTGTGATTTCAATCTTTTCTTTTTCCGAATCTTTACAACTAAATAGTGTAACGATGAGTAGTGCAATTATGATTTGTTTTGTCATAAGGTTATTTGTAAAGGACTATGATTTATAGGAATAGTTATTTAGGTTTTACGGTTTCTACTATGATTTCAATGACAGCGAAGCTTTAGGATTTTCGGATATAGGAAATTAACCATTTAAAATTACACAAATTTTTGCTTTTGCCACAAGCACTAATCAACTATGACCATTGTATTGCGTAGTACAATTATTCAATTAAAAACTCAGATGTATAATTTATGATGTGGTCTTTTAAAAAATCTTCAATAAATGTTTTGTCACTTTCGGGGAAGTTCTTTTTAATATTCTCAAATTGGGTTTTGTATTCTTCCGTTTTTTTGAACGCGTTAAACTGCCTTTCTTTAAAATCCAAAAACTCTTTGTGAGTATAATTTTTATCTTTTTTGAAATCTCCGTTTTTTATTTCGAGTAATATGTAATTACTGTATTCAGAAGCATAACCAGAATGGACGTATTTTACCCGCTCACCATATGGTAAAATTAAGATTCCAGTGTACCATTCAATTTTTACTTTATCTCTTTCGGGAAAGATGTTCTTGTAATACGAAATTGATTTTGTTCTCGTTTTTCCTAGAGAATCGGTATAGTATCTCGGTTGTGTAATATCTATTACAAAAAGCTGTTTGTCAATGATGTCAAAATGACCAATGTATCCTCTCCAAAGTGCTGTAGAGTATGATTGAGGTCTTTTCTCCGGATTTTTTTCAAAATATGGTTCTAAAGGATTTGTATTCAATGCATATTCTGTGTCTTTAAATTTTATTCTATCGGGATATTGAGCAGTCAAAAAACACTCAATTTTGGAAAATCCAAAAGAGAAAACGACTAGTGCTATTAAAATGGTTCTTTTCAATATGGGCTACAACAGGTTAGGTTATGTTTTCTGCTGTAGCCTAAAGATAATTAATTTGAGTGATACGTGTAACACGAATTGTTGAAGTAGTTTTCGATTAGTTCAGATAGTAATCAGGATCAGCCACTTGCTGTATTAAACAAAAAATATAGTATTAAAAGTGAAGTAAGAATTACCTAGTCATTACTTTTTTAATTTTGTTGTTGTTCAACACAATTTTCATTTGGCGGATACCAAAACTAGTTTCAATAAACAAGCGCAAATTGTTCTCTGGGAGCTGGTGAATATTGATAATTTTTCCATTATGGTTTTCATTCCAGACAGTTTTATGCTTCGATAGGGTTCTTGAGACCCTATCTTGGTGATCAGACATAACATGTGTGGCTATAAAGCTTTGATATTCACTATCTGATGCTGAATTAAGGGCTTCAACTAAGGCTTTAACCAATTTACTTTCTTTGCTAGAAATGATCTTTTTTGTGGCTTTTACTTTTCCTTTTTTTGCAAAATTTAGGGCAATTTCCTTAGCCTTATTATAGTGAGCAAGGTAATCGGGAACAATACCTATAGCTTCTATATTTTGCCCATCTTTAGCATGTTTTGATTCCTCATAAGGCCAATTGAGCAAGAAAATGTCGCTCATTAAGTAAGTTGCCGTTCTATGGGCTGCTCCAGGTGTTTTTTCGCCAATTACTATAGCCCTTTGGTGACTTTGGAGCCGTTGTGTAAAGATTTCCGCTCCTGAGAATGTAGATTGACTTGTGAGAACAATTAATTTAACATCCGATAACTTCTTGGAAAGTATTTTGGGTGTTGTCCAGATATCTTTAGGAGAAGCATTCCATTGGTAGCTGGTGGCCAGTTTCTTCTTCTCTTTAAAAAAGTAGCCTAAAATATGATTTACCGTTTCATCGGAGCCACCAGAGTTATCTCTCAGGTCTATGATTACTGTACTTGCGTTTACTAATGAAGACATTACATCGTCAATCTCCTTTTCTATATCTTTAGTTAACCTCGGAAAAGAATCAAACTTTAAATAGCAAATGCTGTTATCTAGAACCTCTGTAAAAATAAATGATGTTTTTTTTGAAGGCCCTTCTTTTTTAGAGTTACCAGAATCAGGATTAGGATTGTACAAATCTACCGTTAAATGTAGATCGTTTGACAATAGGTATAAATCACGATTCAATATTTCTACAAACATTTCTGCATCGTTAATATTTGAATAATCACCATTCTTAATTTTTGAACTTAATTTTTCTGCTATTTGTTTCCCTTTTTCTTCCCATAAAAACTCGTTTTCAAAACTCGAAACCAAGTCATTTAAAAATTCATTTTTTTGTGCCTGTGGTAAACTTACTTGGGGAAACGCTGTGTTTATGGCTATGATTAATAGAATTGATGTTTTGATTAATGATTTCATGTACTAAAATTATTTTTGATGATGAACTTGTTAAAGGGTAAATGTATGCAACCCTCAATTTGGGAAATAGAATGAAATTAGCCTCAGTGCGATAAGTTATATCTTCCTTAGGTTTTTTGGATTAAATCCAATGTAATGCTTGAACAATCGTGTCATATGGCTTTGATCTGAGAAGCCGCATTGATAAGCAATTTCTGTTAGAGAGTCTGTAGAATTCAATATCATGTTTATAGCCCGTTCAACTTTGAGTTTCCGCATATAGTCTGCCAATGTACAATTGGCATGCTTGGAAAAGGTCTTGGATATTGTTACAGGATGAAGCCCTAGCTCGGAAGAAAGCTCATCTAAAGACACAAATTCTTGCCATCTATCTTGCAATACAGTATTAATCGTATTTATCCAATCTGGCTTAGTTAATAAAACGCCTTTATAAAAACAAGATTCTAATAGTTGTTGTACCGATTGACTTGAATACACATCATTTAATAGTAGCTCATGATAGACTTTTAGTAATGACAACGAACAATAATTATCCAAATACAAATTTGATAGTTTAATGTCATCATTAAAGAACTTAGGGCTTATTTCAACATTTAAATTCTTAGAAGGAAAAACAGTATTTCTATTGCGGTGAACTTCACCTTCTCTGTAGGTCATAATTTTTCCTGGCTTTACCTGTATGTCTGCTTTTTTTCGAGACTCGCGGTTTCCACCGATAAGAATAGAAGAGAGATGAAATTGTTCATGATAGTGCCAATCTTCTGAAACAAAATGACTATAATTAACAATAGATATTGAAAACAAATCATTTTCGTATCTGTATGATGTTGTTCCTAAAAAATTTGATGCTTTGTTGATTGTCATAAGCGATTCTAATACCTATTATGTTTAAGTAAAACCAAAAGTTCTTTTTTCATAATTGTTTAAAATTGTACTTAAGGATCTGTATAATCATCAGTTACAGTTTTAAAATTACAAACTTTGGATTAGAAGAGAGAGTTAGAAATTCTATACTTTTTTGTGAAGAATATCTTTTTATTCGCTTTCCTAATTACCAAAATCCAGTTATATTTAATTCCCGATTATGTGCACGACGCTTAAGTTTTTAAATTTCATTATAGAAATACCCTTTCAATAAACCAAAATAAGCCAAACAACGCAATCATTATCGATGCAGGAATCTGTATCCATTGGCGATACCAACTTTTATTTCTAACAAACCATACCAAAACCGCTGCGGTAATTAATACTAGTAGCTGACCTAGTTCTACACCTATATTAAAGGCTACTAATGAAGGCACAAAACTACCTTTAGGTAATCCATATTCCCCTAAGACTGCGGCAAAACCTAGGCCGTGTAGTAAACCAAAACCAAATACAATCAATGGTCGCCATTTGTTTGTTTTTTTAAATATACAATTTTCGACAGCTATCCAAACGATGGAAAGCGCGATAAAAGGTTCAACAATTGTACTAGGAACTTGTACAACATCCAATGCAGCCAATGCTAATGTAATGGTGTGTGCTAGCGTAAAGGCGGTGACTTGCCAAAGTAATGATCTAAAAATAAGACTGGAAAAAAATAGCCCTAGTACAAACAGAATGTGGTCTAAACCTTTGGGGATGATGTGCTGCACACCTGCCTTAATGAATAACCAAAATCTTTCCTGCCAAGGCATAGCTGCCAGTTTGCGCATACGCTGACGTTTTAAGGCTGCTTTATATTCGTCAGTCATTTGCTGATCTTGAAAGGCAAGTTGTTCCTGTTCTATTTCCAATATAATAAGTTCATCAGGATTGTGGGAGAAAACTTCAAAACTTACACATAAGAGCATGCAGAAAACAAAATGTTTAAAAAGTCTCATCAGGTAACAGGAATATTTCAAACAAAAACGGCTCGGATGTCCGGGCCGTTTTTCAAATCATTTTATTTGTGTTAGTCAGTTGAACCGTCTAGTCCTCTCACTTTTAATAGTGCATCTATTTTTGGTTCACGTCCACGGAATTGTTTATAAAGTTCCATTGCTTCTTCGGTAGAACCTTTTTCATAAACATGTGTTCTTAACTTTGCAGCAAGTTCTGGATTAAACACATCTCCCGCTTCTTTAAAAGCTTCAAAACCATCTGAATCCAATACAGCCGAGTGAACATAACTGTAGTAGCCAGCAGCATAACCACCAGCAAAGATATGCGCAAAGTAGGTACTGCGATAACGTGGTGCTATTTCGTCTATTAAGCCGATCTTAGAGAGTGACGCCTCTTCAAAAGCATCAGTATCTTTAAGCTCTTCTTCAGCCTTAATGGTGTGCCAATCCATATCCAACAAAGAAGCCGCCAGATATTCTGTATTTGCAAAACCTTGATTAAACTTGGAGGCCTTCAATAATTTGTCAATTAACGCATCCGGAATCACCTCCCCAGTTTTATAGTGAGTAGCAAATGATTTAAGAATTTCAGGTTCACTAGCCCAGTGTTCTAGAATTTGTGCTGGGAACTCGGTAAAATCGCGAGGACCAGATGTACCAGCCATACTGCTATAGGTAACGTTGGTTAAAATACCATGCATGGCATGTCCAAATTCATGAAATAGGGTAGTAACATTTTCAAAACTCAGTAATGATGGATCATCGCCAACAGGTGCTGGAAAATTACATACATTAACCACAACAGGGCGCTCTTTGCCATCGAGATTGGATTGCCCTTTAAAGCTGCTCATCCATGCACCACCACGCTTGTTTGAACGCGTAAAATAATCGCCAATGAAAATCCCAAGGTGGCTGCCATCCTTGTCTTTTACTTCCCAAACACGAGCATCAGGATGGTAGGTATTAATATCAAATAACTCAGTAAAGGTTAAGCCCCATAGTTTATTGGTAGTTTCAAACACACCGTTAAGTACATTATCTAATGATAAGTATGGCTTTAATGCGGCTTCATCTAAATCATATTTAGCCTTACGTACTTTCTCTGAGTATTGCCACCAATCCCATGCGGCTATTTCGAAATCGTGTCCTTCTGCATCTACAATGGCTTGCATATCGGTAACTTCTACCTTAGCTCTTTCTAAGGCAGGTCTCCATAATTGCATCAATAGATTATAAACCTCAGTAGGGGTTTTTAGCATACGCTCTTCTAGAACAAAGTGCGCATAGGTTTCGTAGCCCATTATTTGAGCGCGCTCTGCACGTAGTTTCGCTATTTTTGCTGCAATCTTTTTATTGTCTGTTTTGTTATCATTGTCTCCACGCTGTACGTAAGCTTTGTATAGTTTTTCGCGTAAGTCGCGTCGGTTAGATTCTGTTAGGAACGGGTACATACTGCTGCGATGTGGTGTAAACACGTATTTATCTTGATATTTTGTTTTTTCGTCTTCAGTTTCGGCCTTTTCCATTTTTTGTGCTGCTGTTTCAGCTGCCGCAGCAATAGTTCCGTCAGATAGACCGTCTAAGTCTGCTTTGTCTAAAATAATTTCAAAGCCATTGGTTTCGGCTAATAAATTTTGACCAAAGGCGGTCGTTAGCTCAGAAATCTTTGAATTGATTTCAGTGATTTGAGCTTTTTGTTCTTTATTTAACAGTGCGCCACTGCGAACAAATGATTTACGTCTATCTTCTAAAAGTTTACGTTGTTCATTGGTGAGATCGAGGTTTTCCCGAGCTTGCCAAATGGTTTCAACACGATTAAAAAGCGCTTCATTCAAAATTATTTTATCTCTGTGAGCAGATAATAGTGGACTCAACTCACGTTGTAGTTCTTGCAATTTGGGGTTGGTATTAGAACCCGCTAAGTTGTAAAAAACACCTTGTACTTTAGTAAGTAACTTTCCAGATCTTTCCATTTCTTCAATGGTATTGGCAAACGTAGGTGCTTCAGCGTTATTTGCAATGGCATCAATCTCGGCAAGGTTTTCTTCCATACCTTTTTTAAATGCGGGCATGTAATGTTCATTCTTAATTTCATTAAACGGGGGCACCTCAAAAGGTGTATCCCATTCCTCAAAAAATGGGTTGTCTGATACTGGCATTTCTGTTTTTTCTGTTTGATTTTGACAAGCACTTAAGAGTACAATGGCAGCAAAAAAAAGGAGTTTTTTCATTCTTAATTTTATTTATGGCGTTGTGAATATAATCTTTTAGGTATTAGAAACCAAGAAATATTAAATGCTGAATTGAATACATCTTTAATTAGAATATCTTATGGTTTGAAGATATCCATTAGCGTAGATTTTGTTTTCTATAATACCCATAATTTCAAATAAGATTAAAAGAAAAGGAAATCTAGGCCATTCGATTGTTCAAATATTGCTTTTAACCTTTTTCTATAAAAGCAACATTTGAAAAGTAAAATGAATGTATCTAATCTATTTTAATGACGTCACTTACAGGATACAGAAAACTTAAATGATTTTATTTATGCTGCAATGAACTTTAGTCGCTGTTCAGCGAATTTTTTAATTGTTTAGTTATTTCACTTACCCATTTTATTTGGGCTTTATGGTTATGGGGAAGGGGATGATAAAAAGCATAATTTTCATTGTTCTTTTTGATACCAATAGGATTGTTAATTCCTATTTTGCCAATGGCACTTTTAGCTAATTCAGTCAGTTCCTTAGCGACTCCCCAGGCAAATATAGTAGGTATATTAGTTACGAATAGGGTCTTGAATTCATCTTCGCGTCTACTATCAAAAATCGAATGTGGAATTTGTTTGGGTCTTATTTCACTTAGCAGCTTATAGAAAGCTTTACTTGGTGTAATTCGTAGGTCCGAAAGATTAAGAATTCTCGAATATTCAATTCTACAATTTTCCATAACGCGCATAATTTGGTCTTGGGTTGTATCTGGAATGGCAGGTACTTCTTTTTGCTGGTTATTATCGCCAACTGTTGGTTGGGACGTTCCTGGGTTCATCATTACGACCATTAATTGCGGTTGTGAAATGCGAGTCTTTTTTCTTTTGATGTTTAGGTACTTCCTGCAATTCAAATCCCCAATTTGATAGAAACATCCTGTTATTTCAAATTTTTCTCGCATAAAATATTCAGTGCATAGTAGCAAATATAATCTTACGTAATTGATTTTTCACTTTTAACCTTATTTTGAGCCAGAGCAAGATATTCTAGATCTTGTATGGTTTTATCATTATTCCAAATATGCTTTCAATGTAACCATTCTTAAATTTTGTTGTCTTCAATGAGATTATAAAGCATTTTTTCTAAATGATATTTAGCAAACTTTTTGTCCTAATGATTATACTGGGTGTTCAATTCAGTTGTACGAGTCATAAAAATAAGTCTGATGAAATAGGAGCAGAGTTTCCGGAGTTTGCTCTTAAAAATTTTGAGGGAAAAACAATTACCTCTTCTCAAATATTTAAAGCCAACAAAATTACTTTAATAGAATTTTGGGGGACTTGGTGCAATACATGTGTAAAAACCATGCCTTGGCTTCAAGATTTACATCAGCGATATAAGGGGCTCGGGTTAGAGGTGGTAGGAATTTCAGTAAAAGACGTTAATGGCAAGCCACAAGCTTATGTTAAGAATAAAAATTTTACCTACAAATTTTTGCTGAATGGGGATTCTCTATCAAAAAAAATGAAGATTTCCGAATACCCTATGGTGTATTTGGTAGACAATAATGAAAAAATTATCCTTTTTGAATCTGTAAGAAAGCATACTAGTAAGGATGAGATTAGAAAAAAAATCCAAGAATACACAAATAACTAAACAATCGTGAAAATGAAAAACAATTACATATGCTTTTTTATGCTGCTAATAGTATTTACAATTTTAGCATGCGAGAGCTCGTCTAATCCCGAAGACTTTAAGGCTAAAAATATCGACAAAGTTAGAGAGATCATTAATTCTTATGATAAAAACTTGGGGTTTAGTGGTAATATACTCATAGGGCAAGGCGATAGTATTATCTATCATAGCGAGAATGGCTTTTCAGATTATGGAGAGAAAAAAAGAAACGCATCAAAAACAAAATTTCGGTTGGCATCGTTATCAAAACAATTTACGGCAGCAGCACTACTAGTTCTTGAACAACAAAGAAAGGTAGATTTTAACGAGCCATTATCCACATATATTAAGGAATTAAAACCAGAAATCGCAGATAAAATTACCATCCATCAGATCCTTTCTCATTCTAGCGGTTTGGGAAGAGACATTGAAACACTATCAAACAAGCCATTGGGACAATCCTATATTACGTTGGATGAAATCATTAAACTCATCAATACCTCAGATTTATATTATGAGCCTGGAAAAAAATGGTCGTATTCCAATCTTGGATATGCAGTAGCGGCCAAAATAATCGAAGAAGTTTCTGGAATGGACTATGGCGATGCCATGAAAGAACTCATATTTCAGCCTTTGGGAATGTACAATACGGGACACGAAAGTAGCAAAATCAGTATAGATCATATGGCCAAAGGATATGTTGATATGCCCGAAGAGATTATTGACGCTATGTACGAAGACAAATCCTATGTCATTGGAGCAGGATCCATTTATTCTACAACTGAAGATATGTTTACATGGGCAAGAGAGTTAATGAATGGAGGTAAAGTGATTAACGAAAAAAGTAGAAAAAAGTTATTCTCAAAACAAGGAGGAAGAGGATATAGTTACGGATGGTATGTAGCTAATTATGTTTGGTCTCCTGTAAATGAAAAAACACAAGCCATAAACATACATCATGACGGTGGTTGCCCTGGCTTTTCCTCTAAACTTTCTATACTATCAAAACACAATCTTGTTATCATAGTGTTAAGTAACAAGGTTCCTGCTCACATAAGCACAATCGCAAATAAAGTGACTAATACTGTTTTAGGGTTTGAATATGAGGGCAATGCAAAAGAGAATCATAACAAAGCGTTTTTTGATATACTATTTGAACAAGGAATTGAGGCATTGGTTTCCACTGAAATCGAATGGAAGTCTTCAAAACCAGATTACTACGTTCCTAGTTCGTCCGATATCTTTTTAATAGGAAGAGGTTATCTTGAATCTAATGACTATCAAAAGGCCTACAAAGTGATGGACTATTTAATTCACACTTCTCCAGAATGGACCTATCCGTATCTTTTTAAAGGATTCGGAAAAGAAGAAGAAGGAAAACGAGAAGAGGCCGTAAGCTTGTATAAAAAAGTATTGGAAATAGACCCTAAACAATCTAATGCCTTAGGAAGATTAAAGCAATTAAAAAACTAGAATATTCAAGGATTATCTATACGTACAAATGCATTAATCAATTGCCTCAAATAATGGAATCCTATTAGACATTGACAAGAACAACGATTTGGACATACAAGATTTAAGAAATCTATGAAAACTCATTTTTATCTTTACCTGAATCTCATAGGCCTACTCACTATGTTGGAGTGTACTTCATTGTACCGACCCATGATGGAGCTTCCATTGAGAGTGCATATCATTAACTCTAATCATTCAGGGATTGATGCAAATATTTCGAATTCTGAAGTAAAAGAACTACTGGTTGGGGTTAATAAGGTATGGAAACAAGCAGGTATTACATGGAAAATTGAATCTATTGTGCCCAGCATTATTGGCAATGAGGATAAATTAGCCAATTTTTTGAGAAAACCAAAAGATTTGACATATGGCCGCAAATTGCTTGTCAATTCGATTCCACTTGAAAATAAACTAGAAACGGGTTGGAATGTTTTTTTAATCAAATCTCTTGGCCCATCTGGAGGTGTTTATCTCAGAGAGCTATGCGTTATAATGTTTCCTGTACACTCTGATATAGGAAGACACCCTCAAATTTTAGCACACGAGCTTGGGCATGCTTTAGGCTTAAACCATGTAAAGGCGGATGGCCTAAACTTAATGCAAGAAAAACCACCAAAAGGTACAGATGAATCATTAAGGGATCCCACAAAAGCTAATTATCTTTCTAAAGAACAAATTAGTAAGGCTAGAAAACAAGCATTGTTGGGAAGAGCTTTTGATATAAGAAGGGATTATTAAATAACCTATAGTGTTATCAACTTAAATGAGTTTTGTTGAACAATAAGCAATTTTATCGCTTTTTCATGTATAGTAATAATAAAAGACAGCTAACCTTTGTAAAACACTTGGATTAATATCAATAGTTATTGAGATTAGCAGCAACAGACCATGTCATCGTTAGCAACTGGCATTAATTTAGTAGTTCTTCTAACTTTTTGTCCAATTCCTTACCTCTTAAATCTCTCGCAATGATAATTCCATTGTGGTCAATTAAAAAGCTATCTGGAATGCCTTCGACACCATAAATCATTGTAGCCTTGTTCCCTTGCCCTTTTAGATCGTTAACGTGAAACCAATTAAGCTTGTCTTTTTCAATGGCGTTGAGCCACTTTTCCTTGTTTTCGTCCAACGACACTGCAAATATTTCTAACCCTTTTGGTTTAAACTTTTTGTAGGTTTTTACAAGGTTTGGATTCTCTTTTCTACATGGTGCACACCAAGAAGCCCAAAAATCTAGAAAAATGGTTTTGCCCTTTAAATCGGACAACTTTTTAGGGATGCCATTGTGGTCAATCATTTCAAAATCTGCAAACTGCTCACCAATTTTTGGCTCATAATGCATTTGAATGTAGTCTGCTATCATTTTGCCGTATTTCGATGACTTGTTTTCTTCCGATAATACATTAAAAAGTACTTTTGTTTTTTCTTTTCCATAGGTTGTTGAGTACACTGAAAGTGTTTCTACACTTACGATACTATTGGGATTCTTCTTTATGAATTCTATTTCTTTCTTTCTCTGATCTTCTTCGGATAGGGTTTCAAGTTCTTTGCGTAATGGTTGAGCTAAAAGTTCTTCTTTTGAACCTGTAACGATTGCATTTTCAAAATCATTTTGTGAAGCATCAAAAGTCATAGGGTTGTTTTCTAACCATAAAAAACGGTAGTGAGAATCATCATTTGTTCTTATTACTACATGCAATGGTGAGTTTGATAGTTTTGTATTAAAAACAAAGGAATTGTTCTCAACACTAGTTGAATCAATAAGGTCAACATTTTGACTGTCGGCGTTGTCTAAATAAATCATTGTCCCATTTTCAAAGTTATTCGTTTTTCCAGCTAAGGAAAACTCATTCTCGGTTTTGTCATTACACGATATAAAAAGTAAAATCAATAATACGCAGCTTATTTTTCTCATTGGTACTCCTTTTTGTTTGTTATATGCTAGTATTTAGTGTTTCGTTTTCCTATTGTTGTATTTTAAAATAGAATAACTCAGGATCTCCTTCGTCTAACCCAATTAGTTTGCCTGCAAAAGAAAAGCCGACTTTAGTTAATGCTTTCTGCATTTGAATATTTGAGCTATTAGTTGAAGTAAATACCTTATTCGTCTTACTTTGTTTGCATATAAGGTTAATTGCTTGTCCGCCTATTCCTTTTCCTCTATATTTTTCCTCTACAATAATGAGTTCTATCCAGCCTAGGTCAAAGAAACGATAATCAAATATAATAAAGCCAACAGCTATATCATTTACTAAGATGATAAAACATTCCTCGTCCAATATTGCTTTTGCTATCTTTTCCGCTCTCTTTAGTTCGGTATGCTCAACCTTATTAAGGTTATAATCAAAATCTACGACTAATGCTTTGTCTTTTATGGTCGCCTTTCTTAGACTAATAGTTTTCATATGCAATTGTGCCTTTTTGATTTGGTTATTTACCCACGAAAATGGTGAATTTTAGAAGCCAAACATATTGATTAAGTTTATTTTCTAAATCAAAGTTCATGGATTCGCTCAGCGCTTGCAAGTAACGGTTGGGTATATGAAAAGTAGTGGGTTTTGTAATACAAATTTTTTGTTTTGTTGCTATTGCTAAATTTACAAAACCTGGTCTTATTTAAGTACTTAAATCGTCATTACTTGTGCATCTTATTAGAAACAGTTTTAATCCAATCCTCAATTGATATTAAGTACTCTGGATGTAGTATCGACCAATAGGGAAAATCAGTACCTTCGGTTTTTGTCATTGAATGGTTTGCATTTTGAAGCGTTACAATCGCATAGTTTGTATTACCTGCTTTTATCAATGCGTTTTCTATGTTTATGTGACTGTCTTCTGGTATTACTATATCCTTTAATCCCTGTATGATAAGTATGGGGCACTTTAATTTTTCAAAATACGGTATAGGCGTGTAGCTTAACTCTTGGTATATCTCATCATTGAGTTCGGGAATCCATAAATATTGGTAAAACTGTTTACTCTTGTGCTTATTGAGTATATTTTCTAGCTGAGTTTTGGTCAATTCTCCAGATAAATATCTAAAAACAGCCCTTTGCACATTTTCAGCGATCAGAAACTCATCTTTATTGATTTCGTTCTTTAACCTGTTCATCATAAAATTTAGGTCACTTTCCAATAAACTGCAACCAGGAGTAGAGATGGAAATACCAGATTGAAGTTCGGGTAGTTCATTACAAATTAATGGTACTTTTGCGCCACCCTGACTACTGCCCATAATGGTTATCATAGATAAGGGTAACCCAGCTTTTTTTGAAAAGTAACGAATAGCGTTGATGTCATCGTCGGCTAAATCATCAATGGTTATGCCTTCTAATGAGCCTGTGGATTTCCCTGTACCTCTTTTATCAAAATGAAATACCGTAAATCCCCTCTTGGAAAAATACAAAGCTTCTGCATTTGAACTATTTCTATCATTGGTACCAGAAGAAGTTACCATAAACAAGCCTAGATTATTTGATATTGTCGATTTCCAGATGGCGCCTGCCAAGGTATTTCCATTTGATTGAAATTGTACTTCTTCTGTTGTTGGCTCGTCCTTTTTATTCACTTTTTTAAGAGTGTAAGGATACTCTTTTGATTCTATAGTAAGCATACCTTGTAATGTGCTGTAGTGCCTATCAATGCTATTTGAAAAACTATAGGTATGGAAGTCACTTTGAAGTTTGAATAGCAAAGTGTCATTACTAAAGTTTACCTGTCGGCAAGGAATTCTGAATGCATTTTGTCTTAAGCTGGTAAAGAAAACGTTATATCCCAAACTGTCTTTCATGACTTCGAAACCAAGGTCGGTTTCAAAGTTCTTGTGCTTAAAAATGCCCTCGTATCTACCTTCTAGTCCATCAGTTTTATTTTGAAAAATGCAACTCGTAATGATCAAAAAAACTATGCAAAATTTACTAATAGTCTTCATACATTGTTTATAAGGTAATAATGTATGGCCTCGTTGCGAATAGTGCTAAGATAGCGAATAGGAGAGGAGATACATATTGTTACAAACCGCTTTTATTCTTTTGCATTAGGCTTTATGTCAATTTCTCCATCCAAATTGATGTTGTACTTGGATATTTTCCAAATACCATCCAATTTTACCAACCAGACGTCGTAAACTACGGTTGTAACAGGGCTGAATTCCTTTTTATTTATGGTACTTGCAAGTAAGGCATACTGTTTAATATACGCGGTGTTACTATTTTGTTCTAAAAAATGAGTATTTGCCATTAAGTGTCTTCGCTGTAATTTATTTGATTTGAAATAATCAAGTTTTTTCTGAACTTTTTCCTTATTAATAGTCTTAAGTCTCTCTTTGGTGAATAACCCAAGAAAATTCTCTAAATCACCGCTGTCCCAATAAAATGCATATGCATTCATAACATCTTTTATGGCTAACCTGTCCGATAATGAAAAATCTGGATCTCCAGCAATTCCAGACCATGTCTTTCCTGTTTCAATTTTTGCACCTCGGCTTGTTTGACTATTAGAATTATTTAACATAAATACCGCCAATACAGCGACTATGAATTGTGGTGAAATTAGTTTCATATTCAATTGTTTAAAACGCTAGTTGGCCAAAATTAAAGTCATTATTACTCATAGTCTTTACCGTAGGTTTTATATTTCTTTTGGAGTTGTTTTACTACTTAGTATATATAAAAATAGAATTTTATAACTTATAGAAGTTCCGAAATTATAAAGTACGACATTTTTATCGTTTTAGATTCTGTATGCATTCCATTTCTACAATTCCAGAATCAAGTATGTGCTGAAAATTATTATCAATTATTTTTCAGTGCTCGTCAAAAAAAGTCAATGGTCTAGTGTATGATTAATAACGGATTTTTTTAAAATCAAAATTCAGGTATTGTCGGCTTAAACCTATTCCATTGATACATTACTAATTTAGTAAGCACACACCAAACTTACACAAGCGTGGGGAACAAGACTACAGCAAATTGTGGTTAGCCAATGTTAGACAAAGTTTCCTTATTTTATTTTTTTTATTTTTTTGTTTAACTCCTTAAAGTCTTTAGATTTAAGGTTATATGACATTAATGTGTGCTGCTGGTAAATTATATCACCAGTATTACCATTGATGACAGTAATTACTTTGTTGGAATTAATTTGATTATACATAAGGTAATAAAAATCAGTATTTTGATTGTCTAAAATCATTTTTTCTATATCCTCATATTCAACAATTTTGTAGTCAAATGAAAAATCTTTCATTAGATCTTCTATTTCTGGTGCTTCCTTCTCTTTTATTTTCCAAGCGTTATATCCATAAATAAAGGTTTTGTCTATGTAGATCTTGTTACTTTTAAGATTTTTTAGTTCTGGCTTTACATAATCTTCATAAAGGTCAATTGAGATATTATTTTTAATGGAATTATTAGTAAACTGTAAGAAATTTTTAAAATAACCTAACCGAAAGTTTAGTAAGTCACCTTTTAAATTTTCAGAATAGGCACCAGCTTGCTGTCTTAAACTGATATCTGGGGTAAAATATATAGTTCCTATTTTTGAAGAATGCCATTTTAGTTGGCCTTCTTTAGGCTTTTTCTTTATTTTATCTACAACATGAAAATCTAAAATGTGAAACCCATAGTCCACAGACATTCCACTAGATTTTGTTCTGGTAATGCCAACATTCATAAATTGAGCCAAAGCATCATCCACTTTTACTTCCGACTCGTTAAATTCATCTTCCATCATTAATTCAAAAGATGTAACATCCCAAACTTCATTTAAAATGTCTTCAAAGGTTGATTTTGAATAAAGTTTAGGCAAAACAAATTTTGTATTTTTTGCTGTAAAACGATTTAGAGTTTTTTTATTGAGCTTCTTATGCTTATACTTATCAAAATTAAAATCACCAATTCTGATTTGAGAAAAACTGTAATTTGTAAAGCTTATTATTGCTAGTGTAAAAAATACGATTTTGAATTTCATTTATTTGATTTTATACTTGTATCTAAAGCGTTTGTAAATGGTTTGGTTAAAGTTAAGATTTATATTTTTAAAATCGAGAATGAATTTTCTTGCTTGTTACCAATGGTATTGTGTATGGTTTATTGCAATAACATTACAAATAAGAACTGTTCTTTGTATTAGCCTTTGCCCACAATTGGTTATACGTTATGTTAGGTAAAGAGCTTTTAGTTATTGTCTATCTACTGTAATTAATTCGGTAATGGTATTACTTGTTCCACCAACATCGAATAATCGATATCTCCATTCTCCATCACCACAAGGGCAGACTGCTCTAACTCCAATATTTATTTGTCCTGGGTTGTAGGGTCTAACATCTTTATAGGCGGTATCTGTGTAGTTTCTCACATAACTGTTGGGAATTTGCCATTCAAAAGTCACGTTAAGAGGTCCGTTGGCTTCGTGAATTAGCGGACTGTAAACCGCCCTTAACTTGGACCATCTGCCTGCATATAAATCATAAACTCCTATTTTTTGAATTACAAGTCCATCATTGCTTGGAACACCTACCCAAACCCCTTTGTCAATTGTAAAACTACTGTTTGGTAGGTTGGCAGTAATCAAACCGGCATATTGGTCGTTGAATGGGTTGCTAGTAACTGTTATACTTGTTGCTGTGTGGGAAACAATGTTTAAATTCGGTGAAACCGTCCAATTAACAGAGGTTACACAAGAATGATTAAATCCGCTAATGCTATAAGTATAGAATTGCCCGTCACAAACAGAGGTTTCTCCTATGAGCGCGGCATTACTTATATGATGGGGCAAAATACCAACTTCAATGTCCTTTGTAACTGTAGCAAAGCCACATCGCTGATTTCCGTAAATTACGTTGATGGTAACAATACCAAAATTATCAGGATTTAACTGATTTAATATTATCTCATTACCATTTGTAGTAAACGATACTAAATTATCAGGGTCTATGACCGTCCAATTTACTGTAGTAGCTAAATCTGTAACGGAATATACACCTGTTGTACACAAAATGTCCTCGCCAATGATTTCTGTACCTACACAAAAAGGTGTACAATTAAATAGGTCAATATCTGCATCTGCATCTAGTTCCTCTGCCAACCAATCACCATTTCTTCTGTTGAACGAAATATGCTCAGCATTTAAATTGTTGTTTTGGTTAGAGGACGTGGTAAAATTAACAAAAGGAATCGCTCTATCTCCTGTTGGTGGATCAGCAGATGTATATTGTCTAAAGTAATCCGTGTCATCTAGGTTTGTATTGCCACTGCCAACATCCAAAGCACTTGTTACAGGAATAAAATCAAAGTTTAGATTAACATTAATATTGTAATCATAATTATAAAACCAATTGGTTTTAAGTTAGTTGGTGTAGTTCATATCAAAGCGACCATTGGTAATATTGATTTCGTTACCGTCGTTATCCAAAACGGTAAACTCAAAAGTGCCCGATATGATAAAATTGTCTGGGTCGAAGTTGGTTATGGTTAATGTGCCGGGGTTTTCTGTTGTAGATGTACCACTAAAAGTAATGCCACCACCAATATTGTATCTACCATAATGATTATTACTGTCTTCTTCAAATAGAGTATAGGTTATTTCTTGTAACGCAGAGACATCGATACCTCCAATTGAAATTGATTGTAATGATGGTCCACCTCCTTTACTACCACTAATATTGAAAGTATAAGCACCATCCACAAATTGATAAAATGCACTTGGTGCGTTATTACCAAAGCTTGGTGGTACAAATGGTTCGCCATTAATAAGGCAGCCAAAGGTTTGCTCTCCAGTTTGGGTGGCCGGTGGCAGTTGGTCTATGGGGTTTTGAGAATTGTTATCGTCGTCGTTGTTGCAGCTCGTGGCAGTGAACACTAAAAAGCTTAATAGTAGCAATGAGATTCCTCGACAGGCTCGGAATGACAAGTTGGGTGTTTTTTTCATGGCATAAGGATTTAGGTTTTCATTTTTGTAAAACTAGCTTTTAATTTATTGCGATTCTATAGGTAAGGTTGCATATTCTATAAAAAATGATGGATTGTGATTTCATAAATTTGTAATTGAAAAGGTTAAACTTTAATTTTTAGAGCCGTCTTGTTGCAGCAAGGCGGTTCTTGTTTTTAGACACCCTTTTTTAAGGGCATGTTATTGTGTGTATTGCATATCAAAACGCCCATCACGTATTTGTCTTAATTCTCCGTTTTGGTCTATAACATCAAAAAAGAAAGTACCAGAAACAATTTGGTTTGTTGGGTCAAGTTTAGTAATGGTCATTTGACCTGTCTGAAGTGTATTGGTAAAAAACAGGTCTCCATTATATCCATAAATCCCTGTGGCATTTCCATCTGCTTCAGCAAGCAATTGATAGGTCTCACCTTCTTCAATTTGCAATGTATTGGTTGATATAGAAATAGAAAATAATTCAAAAGACACATCTTGTTCCATTCTTCCAGTAACAAAAAAATAATACTCTCCGTTTACAAGTTGATAATTACATTGAGTGGGATTAACTACTCCACTAGGTAAAAAAGGCTTATCATCCAAGAGGCAGCCAAAGGTTTGCTCTCCAGTTTGGGTGGCCGGTGGCAGTTGGTCTATGGGGTTTTGAGAATTGTTATCGTCGTCGTTGTTGCAACAACATAGTGTTAGCCCAATACTAACAAGTAACATAAGTTTTATATAATTCATGCTTTTTTTAAAAGTATAGTTTTTTTCTTATAAAATAGCTTACGCATTGTGCTTAACGATCTCGTATTTGAGTAGTAGTGACTGTCTGCGCTAGGCAGGGATTTTTACTTATTGATTTAAACCTATGTTATATTGTTATACTTATTTAATATTTCAGAATACTTTTTTAAGGTCAAGCCTCCAATGTTTATTTCATAGGGAAGTTCCTTGTCTTCTTTACTAACGGACAGAAACAAAACCTTTTCTCTATCTTTCCAAGCTGCAAAGTTTCCTCCAAATTCGTGCATAAATGGGTTCATTTTTAGTGATTCCAAAAATATATCCATTAATTCTTCATTAGTATTTATTTTTCCATAATCTAGTTTTTCGGGTTGTAGTATGTCGTCAGGTTTTTGTTTTAATAAAGCTGAAATTTCATCTTTATAATGCTCAAATTTTTCATTTACGATTTCTTCCTGTTCTTCACAAGACAAGTTGCCTCCATCTCCATTAAAACCGTAAAAGAAGGTAGAAAAAGCTAGCGGAAATATTGGGTAAATAAAATCATCCACTTCAATTTCAGTTTCTTCTTCTATTTCTTCATAGTCAGATTCATCAATTTCTGTTTGGGTTGACCACATCATTTCAAGACCTTGAAGTATTTCAATGACCTTTTCTTTAGGGTATTCTCCATTAACTCCCTTTAGCCAAATAGATTGTCTCATTTCCTCTTTTTCACTTTCAACAATATAGGATTCGTTTAGGCTCTCTAGCTTATCTTCAAGTTTATCTATAAGGTTATCTACGGTACTTTGCTTTAGCTTCAAAGGGTAGATATTATCTAGGGCGATGCTCTTGGCAATTTTTTTGTATTGTGAATTTAGGTCTTCAGTATACTGGTCTTCTTCTGGTAATAAATACTCTTCTATTGCATCGATAAGTAATCCTATTTCTTTTTCATTAAGTTGGATATGAATAAAGTGATTTTGAATAATTTCATTGACTATTCTTTCCTGTTTTTGTAACCATTCTTCACTCAAATCTGCAAGTTCAGCTTTTGAATGCTCATAATCAGGTTCATAACTTGTAAAAATATCCCAAAAGCTAGCTTCAGAATTTTCTGTTAATATAAATTCTTCAAATACTTGTTTTGGGCTTATGTCTTCGATCCAAAAATCATTTTTCATACTTTTCTCTAATTATAGCCGTCTTTGGGATGAGTAGTAGTGTCTGAAAGCTACAGTTAAATTACTTATTTGAGTGATCTCTACTGGCTAATTATCAGTTTCCAGCCATCGTATAGAGTATTCTTGTTGATAAATTTTATGTTTAATTATTTCATCTCTATAATCAAGAAGGCCAACTTCTCCTTTGTCCACATTTAGATTTGGCTTCGTACTTTGCTTTACCAGTTCTTTCATTTTGGTAATAATTTGGGGTCTTCTCCTTTCTTCTTCACTTATACAGTTTGAATAGTCTAATGCGAGTAACTTTTCAGCATTATCCTTGTTTGTCATTATGTATGCGTAAAATTTGTAATACATAAAATCCTTAATAAATAAGACTTCATTATCAGAATTTACTAATCCAGTGCACCATTGTTTTTTTGCATCGAAGACATATGCATCTGCTAAAAGATTATATAACACGGAAACTTCAAAATCTGTTATGGTTTTAGCTTTTTGGCGAATGCAGTGTTCTATCTTATCAGTCCATTTTTTATTAAAAGCGGATTCAGCTTCTGTTACCCACGATGTATCATACTCAAAGCCATCTACTGTGGCTATTTTTTCTGAGTTCCATGTGCTATCTATTTTTCTTGTAACAGGGAGAGCGATGCTTGGAAAATGAATCTCAAAACTAAATTCTCTATTATCGGGAACAAAACTTGGTTCATAGAGCATCAAAACTGTTTTTCTTTTCTTAAGAAAATCCCATTTTTTCTGTATGTTCTGCTTAATACCATAAAGCTTTTATTTTTAACACCTATAGCATAGTTTTTTAAAGTACCTATTTCAAATATATTGAACACTCCTCCTGTTTTCTTTTTGACCAATTTATTATCCTTAAATAGCATTACTCCAAAACCTCTATCTCCTTTATAAGGCAAATAGTTTGCCCAACTTAATTTAACTTTCAATAAATGCCTATTTGCTTTTAAACCTTCTTCATTGGTTACAGCAAATTCTCCTAGTTCTTTATGTCTAACATAAATCGCGTAACTGCCATTAGAGAAGTCAATATTCCCTAAAAACAGCTCAATGTTTTGTTTTCTGAATGGTTCATGAAAATTATTAGTATCCTTGTCAACTTTCTTGGTTATAAGTTTCGCAATAAACCAAATAAGTAGAATCACAATGAAAGTTATTATTGCATATATCACTGCTTTTTTCATTTCCAATCTTTTTTAGATTTTCCATGTTCTGTCATTCTTATTTGATTGTATTCTTTAAATTACTGTCGCTTACTAACTGTTAGTAAAACTAATATTATCAAAGACGTAAACAATAGCTTGGGAAAAAATGGGAATATATAGGCATAATTAGGAATGTTTTTAGTTGAAATTAGATCTCTGTTATTAATTATAGGGTTAAAATATTCTATAATGTGTCTCAATTTTCAGATGACAAAAACTTAGTTTTCTACAAATAAAAAAGAGGGCAGAAGCCCTCTATAACTAACTGGTGATATCGTAAACCTTATTCCGTAGCTTCTTCCATAGTGTGGTAGACATTCTGTACATCATCATCTTCCTCTAACTTTTCGAGCAATTTCTCGACATCTTCCATTTGCTCTGGCGTTAATGTTTTGGTCACCTGAGGAATACGTTCAAAACCAGAAGAGATGATCTCAATAGTGTTTTCTTCTAAATAGGATTGAATGTTACCAAAACTTTCAAATGGTGCATAGATCATTACGCTGGTTTGTTCATTGCCATCTGCATCTTCGTCAGTGTCTTCAAAAATTTCTTCAACGCCATAATCAATAAGCTCTAACTCCAGTTCTTCCAAATCCAAGCCTTCACCTTTAATCTTAAAGTTACAGGTATGGTCAAACATAAAGACCACAGAGCCTTGGGTGCCTAAACTACCATCGCATTTATTAAAATAGCTACGTACATTGGCAACGGTGCGCGTATTATTGTCTGTTGCGGTTTCTATAAGTACAGCAATACCATGCTGGGCGTAACCTTCAAAAAGTACTTCCTTGTAATCGCCTTGGCTTTTATCACTGGCGCGTTTAATGGCACGTTCTATATTATCCTTGGGCATGTTAACAGACTTGGCGTTCTGTATAACGGCCCGTAAGCGCGAGTTACTATCGGGATCGGGACCACCTTCCTTTACCGCTATAACAATATCTTTACCAATGCGTGTAAAGGCCTTGCT
Organism: Winogradskyella sp.; assembly: GCF_028282165.1. Lineage (GTDB taxonomy): Bacteria > Bacteroidota > Bacteroidia > Flavobacteriales > Flavobacteriaceae > Winogradskyella. Next base: position 60,433 of record NZ_JANQIM010000005.1, read on the forward strand.
CATAGCAGACCAACGTTTCATTTTCCTTGCTTTTCTAAATTCAAAAGCTCTTCCCATCAAAATTTATTTTTGTTCCCATAAAAATGGGATTATATTCAACTAATCATCTATAATTATACCTGATTTTCACAGAAGATTTCAAATATAATTCTTTTATAAAATTTCACAAATTGATTTAAGGCCGTTATAAACGGAATATTAGGTAATCTATTCCTCGGCTTCAACTATAGCTTCTATAGCCTCGGCCAAATCAAAGTCTTTTTGGGTAACGCCGCCGGCATCATGTGTAGAAAGTGATATTCTTAAAACATTATAAACATTGCTCCAATCTGGGTGATGGTTTTGTGCTTCGCACTCAAAAGCAATGCGGCTCATGGCACTAAAGCAATCCTTAAAATTTTCGAACTCTAATTCTACGTGAATGGCATTATCGTAATAGTCCCATTCTGGAAAGTGTAAAAGCTTCTTTTCAATGGTAGCGCTGTCTAATTTCATATTAAATTAAGTAAAGATAAGTCATTTCGAGTCTTTTTTGCCAACTACAAAACACGAAATGACGATTAATTTTGTTACTGAAAATTACAAAATATTAATGGACTGCAAAAGAAATTTTGTAAACAGAAAAATAGATATTACCAACTATTTCTGAAGTTCTTCCAAAACCTTATCGCTGGTAATTTGAAGATGCTTTGGTAGCTTATTAAATTTAGGCAAGACAGCTAAATAACGGTCTTCATTAGTTGTGTATACGTGTTTTAGTAACACTTTTTTGGTGGTAATGATATTTAGGATATGCTTTACAAATTCATCGTGGTGCACTAAATCGGTACTACCCAAATGAAAAATACCATGCTTGTTCCTGTTTATAATGTAGTGAATTTGCTGGGTTACCTTCTTGTCGAGCGTAACATTCATTATTAAATTAGGAAAGATTTCTACTGATGCATCTTCTGCTATCAATTGCTTCATTTCCTGAATCCTGGGGCAATTAGTACCAAACACCATGGGCAATCGCAATACCGCAACTTGAGTCTTTGGTAATCGCAATAGCATATTTTCGATTTTAATCTTAAAATGACCATAAATGCTATGACTTAAGGTCTTGTCTAATTCGTAACTTGGATATTTACTGTAAGCATCAAAGGCATTGGCAGAAGATAAAAAGATGATTTTACTCCCAAAATCTTGAGCATATTCTGCAATATGCTGATGTGCGATGGTCTGTGCATGGAAATCGCCACGTAGTGCCGAAATGATAATGGATGGTCTTGTCGCTTCAAGAATTTCGTAAACGTCGTCTTCCTCAACATTGTATTGAAAGAACTGTTTGTTGTTCGCAAATTCTATCTTAGGTATTCTATATGTGCCAAAGGTTTTAAAATAGGGGCCTACTTCTTTATATATGGCATTGCCAATATACCCGCTTGCGCCAAGGATAAGTATTCTGTGTTTGCTTAAATTCTTCTTCATTGATCCATCAACATTCTAAAGCAATTGCTAGCCTTTGTAAAATGGTAATTTTATAACGGTTGCAGGTATGGCCTTTTTTCTTACTTGGATATTGATTTTACTATCTACTTTAGAAAATACCTTCGGGACATAACCTAAGCCAATACCAATTCCTAAACTTGGACTCATTGTCCCAGAAGTGACATTACCTATTATTTTTCCACTATGGTCCACAATATCATAGCCATGACGTGGAATACCTCTTTCATCTAATTTGAAAGCCACTAGTTTACGTTCTGGAGTACGTTCCTTTTCAGCTTGTAGAGCTTTACTATTGGTAAAGGATTTATTAAATTTACAGATCCAACCCAATCCGGCTTCGATAGGAGAGGTGGTGTCGTCGATATCATTGCCATATAAACAATACCCCATTTCTAAACGAAGTGTATCCCTTGCAGCTAAACCAATAGGCTTAATTCCAAAATCAGCACCAGCTTCTAACACTTTATCCCAAATTTGTTTCACTTCGGAATTTTTACAGTAGATTTCAAATCCGCCACTACCAGTATAACCAGTTGCGGAAATAATAACATGTTCTATGCCTGCAAAATCTCCAACAACAAAATTGTAGAACTTAATCTCAGATAAATCATAACTAGACAGGGATTGCATAGCTTCTACAGCTTTTGGTCCTTGTATGGCTAATAACGAATAATCATCGCTTAAGTTGCGCATTTCGGCACCGACATCGTTTTTTGAAGATATCCAGTTCCAGTCTTTTTCAATATTACTGGCATTAACAACTAGTAAATAGGTTTCGTCTTTTACCTTGTAAATAATAAGATCATCAACAATGCCACCATTATCGTTTGGCAAACAACTGTACTGCGCTTTGCCTATATCTAATTTAACGGCATCATTACTCGATACCTTCTGAATTAACTCTAGGGCATGTGGACCTTCAATTAAAAATTCGCCCATATGGGACACATCAAAAACACCGACGGCTTTCCTAACCGTTTCGTGTTCTATATTTACACCTTCGTATTGTACTGGCATGTTATAACCGGCAAAAGGGACCATTTTGGCACCTAATGCAATATGTGTTTCCGTTAGGGCTGTGTTTTTCATTATGTAGTGCGTTCTAATTTTAGATGTGCAAAATTAAATAAATTTTGTGGCATAATTCAACCACTTTGCATAAGAGAATTATATTTTTAATTGTACTGTATGCCCATTATGAACTGTAATAAAAAACCACCTTAACTAAGGTGGTTGATCACTTATTATTTTTTACTTTAGAATTGGTACCTTACACCTAAGGCAATGTCAAAACCAAGGTCGTCCCTAAAATCTCCGAAGCCTAATTCTGGTCTAAAATCCAAGGACAACAAAAGTGGAATATCAAAATTATATTCTATGCCTATATCACCAGCTACAAATATGAAGGTGTCGTCATCGCCATTTTCGACATCAAATGAACCAAGACCTCCACCAGCACCAGCATACCAGTTAAAATTGCCATCGAGTGCCCAAACCCATTGGTAAAGGCCTGTTAACTTAAAACCGTCAAATCCATCACCACTTCGCCATCCTAAATTGGCTTCAAGTCGATTATTATCACCAAGTGCACGTTGATAAGAAATTTCAGTACCAAAACCGTCATCATCTCCAATACGTAAACCTATGGCATTATCCGCTATTTCTTGTGCGCTTACAAATAGTAAGCCTGTAAATATTGCAACTGTTGTTAAAATTAATTTTCTCATTGTATTACGTTTTTTTATTGATTTCGATAAACTTTACAAAAATAACGCCAAAACCAAGTTTATATTAGATTTCTTTATAGATTTATCAACATATTATCCAATATAAATGAATCTAAACAAGGCACTACAGCAACTAGAATTAGAATTAGATGGAGAGCTTTATGTTGATGACTTAATGCTAAAGCTTTATGCCACAGATGCTTCTGTCTACAGAATGATGCCTACAGCTGTTGCTATCCCAAAGCATGTCAATGATATAAAACGTTTAATTCGTTTTGCTAGTGAAAACCAAACCTCATTAATTCCTAGAACTGCCGGAACTTCTTTGGCGGGACAAGTCGTTGGCAATGGTATTGTTGTTGACGTTTCAAAATATTTGACACGAATCCTCGATATTAATGAAAGGTCCAAAACTGTCACTGTACAGCCAGGAGTAGTAAGGGATGAATTAAATAATTACCTAAAATCATTCGAGTTGTTTTTTGGGCCTAATACATCCACATCCAACCGTTGTATGATTGGTGGTATGGTAGGTAATAATTCATCTGGGACAACATCCATACAGTATGGAGTGACTAGAGATAAGGTCCTTAGTTTAAAAACACTTTTGAGCGATGGAAGCGAAGTAGAATTTACAAGTCTATCCCCTGATGCATTTAAAGAGAAGCTAGAATTAAATACGTTAGAGGGCGATTTATATAGAACGATTTATAATGAATTGAAGTCCGAATCTGTTCAAAAAGGTATTAATGATAATTTCCCTAAACCAGAAATTCACCGCAGAAATACAGGTTATGCCATTGATGAATTGATCGCTTCAGAAGTATTTTCGAGCTCAGAATCGAAATTCAACATGTGTAAGTTGCTTACAGGTAGCGAAGGTACTTTAGCATTTACAACCGAGATTACTTTGCAGTTAGATGACTTGCCGCCTCCTAAAAATGCTATGGTGGCGTTGCATTTTAAAAGTATTGCCAATTGCATGAAGGCAGTTAAGCCATTAATGAAACACAATTTGCATACCTGTGAAATGATGGATGATTCTATATTGAATCTCACTAAACATAATAAGGAACAACAAGAAAACAGGGTATTTGTTATTGGCGATCCTGTAGCTATTTTGATGTGCGAGTTAAAAGCTGAAACCGATGAAGCGCTTAAGAACAATATCAATGATTTTTTAGCTACCGTTGAGGACATCGGACTGAGTTATGCAGCTCCAGTTTTAAAAGGTAAAGATATTTCTAAAGCCTTAGAATTGCGTAAAGCAGGCTTGGGTTTGTTGGGAAATATGATTGGCGATAAGAAGGCGGTGGCTTGTATCGAAGACACAGCAGTCGCTTTACGAGATTTAGACAGTTATATTTCTGAATTTACCGAATTGATGAATTCTTACGACCAAAATGCTGTATACTATGCCCATGCTGGAGCAGGAGAATTGCACTTACGACCCATTTTGAATCTTAAAACATCTGAAGATGTTGGGCACTTTAGAGCCATAACGACTGATGTTGCAAAGCTTGTGAAGAAATATCAAGGTTCCATGTCTGGTGAACACGGTGATGGTATTGTTAGGGCAGAGTTTATACCTATGATAATCGGTGATGTTAATTATGAAATACTAAAACGCATTAAATCGGTTTTTGATCCAAGTGATATATTTAATCCTGGTAAAATTGTTGACGCTTTTCCTTTAGATAAACATCTGCGTTACGAAATAGACAGAAAAGAACCAGAGATTGAAACTATTTTTGATTTTTCTTCTTCCCAAGGCATATTAAGAGAAGCAGAAAAATGTAATGGTTCTGGTGACTGCAGAAAACTGCCAGAATTTGGTGGTACGATGTGTCCTAGTTATCGTGCGACACGCAATGAAAAGGATACAACTAGAGCACGAGCAAATGCCTTAAGGGAATATTTAACTAATTCTGAAAAAGCGAATAAGTTCAATCATGAAGAACTCAAAGACGTTTTTGACTTATGCTTAAGTTGTAAAGCTTGTGCCAGTGAATGTCCAAGCAGTGTAGATGTGGCTATGCTTAAGGCTGAATTTCAATATCAGTATCAGAAGGCGAATGGATTTAAATTTAAGGATAGATTTTTTGCCAACGCTACCAAATACAATAAAATAGGTTCTTATGCCCCAGGAATCTATAATACCTTGTTTCAAACCAAGTTTGTTTCGGGATTTTTGAGACTTGCTTTAGGGATACATCCAAAGCGAAGCTTTCCTATGTTTTCAGAATCCTTTTTTAGCATTCAGGCACATATTGAGAGTTTTGACAGGAGTTTACCACATGAAAATCCACTTAAGACCGTTTATCTTTTTGTTGATGAGTTTATAAATTACTTAGAGTCACCCATAGCTAAAGATACTAAATTGTTACTTGAATGTTTGGGGTATAATGTAATAGCAATTAGCCACTTAGAAAGTGGAAGAAGCTTTTTGTCTAAAGGCTTTCTAGACCAAGCAAAAACAATTGCTAACAAGAATGTATATTTCTTTGAAGATATTGTTGATGATGATTTTTATCTGTTAGGTATTGAACCATCAGCGATCTTAACTTTTAAGGACGAGTACCCAAAATTGGCAGATGATAAAGTATCTGCTGAACGCATCGCTGAGCGTACGTTTTTAGTAGAAGAATTTATTCAGAAAGAAATTGAGTTAGGGAACATTACTTCAGATGATTTTACTACAGAAACGAAGGCCATTAAATTCCATGGACATTGTCATCAAAAGGCATTGGCCAATCAAAAATCGAGTTTTGATATGCTCAACCTTCCTAAAAATTATAAGGTGACTATTATTCCGAGTGGCTGTTGTGGTATGGCGGGTAGTTTCGGTTACGAAAAAGAGCATTATGATATTAGCATGCAAATAGGAGAACAAACCTTGTTTCCTGCGGTAAGAAATGCATCAGAAGATACTATTATAGCAGCAAATGGTACAAGTTGCAGACATCAGATAAAGGATGGAACAGGAAGAATAGCCAAGCATCCAGTGACTATTCTGAAGGAAGCATTACTAGTTAGTTAGTCTTTAATTTTCTTTTTAGGTGGCTCAACGATTGTGATGGCAGCAATAAGATCTTTAACATCCATTTCCTTTAGCTCTTCATCCGCGAAGAATGGTGAAAGCTTATCATTGCTGTAGTTGTATATTTTCCAACGTTTAAATTGGTATTCTAATGCTGTAAAATTCTCGACCCAATCCCCAGAGTTTAGATAGGTAGTTTTTCCGTTCTTATTTTCTTTCAACAGCATTTTTGGTTGATGGATATGTCCACAAACCACATAGTCGTATTCATTTTCTATGGCCAGATCCGTAGCAACACTCTCAAAATCGTTAATGTACTTAATAGCACCTTTAACACTATTCTTTATTTTTTTGGAAAGGGAATAACGTTCTCTTCCCATCTTTTCTAGGCACCAATTCACAAAACGGTTTAGTAGTATAAGTATGTCATAACCCCAACCACCAAGTTTAGCTAACCATTTTGCGTTTTGTATCGAAATATCAAAAACATCACCGTGAAAAAACCAAGCTTTTTTTCCATCTAGATCCAAAACCAACTTATTGACTATTGAAATATTTCCGATCTCAGTATCAGTGAATTTCCTTAGCATTTCGTCATGGTTTCCTGTGATATAGATAACCTCTGTACCATTAGCAGCAAAGTCCATTATCTTTTTTATAACACTGAGATGGGATTTTGGGAAGTAACGCTTTTTAAATTGCCAAATATCAATAATATCACCGTTGAGAATAAGCTTTTTTGGTTCGATACTATTTAGATAGGTCAGCAATTGCTTTGCGTGGCATCCGAATGTGCCAAGGTGAACATCAGATATGACTGCTATTTCAACTTTTCGTTTTAGATTCAAGACAAGCTATTAATAATATGCAAATAACTCATTAATGTATTAATTGATTGTAACGCTAGAATTAATAATCCATGAGGAAAATGTTATTATAGTGTTATTAAAGGGTATTTAAGGCAAAGGCAGTTAACATTGTTATAACATACTAAAAAGAAGCAGAGTATTTTTGTTTCTGTGATATTAGATTTACATTAGCACAAAATAAGATTTAATGGCAGGAAATTCCTTCGGAAAGTTATTTAAGCTCACTACTTTTGGTGAATCACATGGTGTGGCTATTGGTGGAATTATTGATGGCTGTCCTTCAGGGTTACAATTAGATTTCGAAGCGATTCAGAATGAATTAGATCGTCGCAAGCCTGGCCAGTCTAAAATCGTAACTCAACGTAAAGAACCCGATACGGTAGAGTTTTTGTCAGGTATTTTTGAAGGTGTTACTACTGGTACTCCAATAGGGTTTGTGATTAAGAATACCAACCAGAAATCTAAAGATTATTCACATATAAAAGACGTATATAGACCTAGTCATGCCGATTACACATACGACAAAAAATATGGCGTACGGGATTATAGAGGTGGAGGAAGAAGTTCTGCTCGTGAAACAGCATGTCGCGTTGTGGCCGGTGCAATTGCCAAGCAATTATTAGATTCTGTAAAGATTAATGCTTTTACGTCTTCAGTAGGCGATATATTTATAGATAAGCCGTATCAGGAATTGGATTTTTCAAAGATTGAATCGAATGCCATACGCTGTCCAGATGCGTCTTCCGCTGAGCGTATGATTACCAAAATCAAGGAGGTTAAAAAACAAGGCGATACCATTGGTGGCACGATTACCTGTGTTATTCAGAATGTTCCTGTAGGACTTGGCGAACCTGTTTTTGATAAGCTACACGCCGAACTAGGTAAAGCTATGCTTTCTATAAATGCCGTTAAGGGTTTTGAATATGGCAGTGGATTTTGTGGTGCTAAAATGAGAGGAAGTGAGCACAATGATAAGTTTAATGAAGACGGAACCACACAAACCAATTTATCAGGTGGCGTTCAAGGTGGAATTAGTAATGGTATGGATATTTACTTTAGGGTGGCCTTTAAACCTGTGGCAACAACACTTCAGAAACAAGAAACGATTAATAGTTCTGGTGAGACTGTAGAAATGCAAGGGAAAGGTAGACACGATCCTTGCGTAGTACCAAGAGCTGTGCCTATTGTTGAAGCTATGGTAGCATTGGTATTGGCAGATTACGTTTTGTTAGACAGAATAAGCAGATTATAGATGGTGTCAATCCTATAAAAGCAGGAATCTCAAAATAGGTGAATCAAATTGTAAATAAAAAAGATTACCGCTTTCGCGGCAAATTAATATGAAAAAACTCGCATTACATTGGAAGATCATTATCGGAATGATCCTTGGGATTATTTTCGGATTCATAATGAATTCCGTTAACGGCCAACAATTTGTAACCGATTGGGTTTCGCCTTTCGGAACCATATTTATCAACCTATTGAAGTTGATAGCTGTTCCTTTAATACTGGCTTCTTTGATTAAGGGTATCTCAGATTTAAAGGATATTTCTAAAATTAGGGATATGGGTTTGCGTACTATTGCCATTTATATTAGTACAACCTTAGTAGCTATTGTTATTGGCCTATCTATTGTAAACTTCGTTAAACCAGGAACAGGTATGTCTGAAGAAACCTTAGCGAAGATAGAAATGAAGTATGAAAATGATGCTGGTGTTACCGATAAATTGGCTAAGGCTAGCGCCCAACAAGATGCTGGACCACTACAAGCTTTAGTAGATATATTTCCAAGCAACATATTTCAGGCTATGGGCGAAGCTAAAATGTTACAGGTAATTTTCTTTGCTTTGTTTGTGGGCATTTGTTTATTGCTCATTCCTGAGGAAAAAGCCAAACCCATGATCGATATTTTTGATTCCCTCAATGAAATCGTAATGAAAATGGTAGACTTAATTATGTTGTTTGCCCCTTACGCAGTTTTTGCATTGATGGCCAATGTTATTATAGCATTCGACGATACGGAAATACTTCTAAAACTACTACAATATGCGCTTTGTGTGGTTGGTGGTTTATTAATAATGATAGGATTCTACTTGATGCTTGTAAAAGTATTTACAAAGAAGTCACCAATGTGGTTTCTCAACAAGATAAGTCCTGCACAGTTATTAGCATTTTCAACAAGTAGTAGTGCAGCGACATTACCAGTAACAATGGAACGTGTCGAGGAACATATTGGTGTAGATAAGGAAGTTTCTGGATTTGTATTGCCTGTAGGAGCAACGGTAAATATGGATGGTACCAGTTTGTATCAGGGGATAGCTGCAGTATTTATTATGCAGGTAATTTGGCCAGAGGGACTAACATTTACAAATCAGTTGGTCATTATTCTTACAGCGCTTTTAGCTTCTATTGGTAGTGCTGCTGTGCCAAGTGCAGGTATGGTAATGTTGGTCATTGTTCTGGAGTCTATTGGATTTCCCGCCGAGTTATTACCCATAGGCTTGGCATTAATATTTGCCGTAGACCGTCCTTTAGATATGTGCCGAACAGTTGTTAATGTTACAGGAGATGCCACAGTATCTATGATGGTTGCAAAATCTTTGGGTAAGCTTCATGATGACCCAAAGCCCAAAGAATGGAATGATAACTATGAAGCTGTAAAATAATTTTTCATAATATTTAAATTCACTATTTTTAAACTAATCATTTAATCAACCAAAAATTATATTGAGATGAATGTTTGCTTTATAATGTACCCCTGGGAAAACATCGATCCAGAAAACGATACGAGTTTGGCCTTAATAAGGGAATGTGCTAAGCGTGGTCATGGCGTAGCAATGTGTACACCTGCTAATCTTACCATAAGGGATAGTGTTACCAATGCATTTTGTAATGTGATAGGACGATTGGATAAAGTTCCCTCTACCTTAAAATCGTTTTACAATAAAGTAAAGTTACGAGAAGAGATGTTGCCATTGGCAGGATTTGACGCTATCTTTTTTAGGGCAAATCCACCTTTAGATCCATTAATGCTCAACTTTTTGGATTCTGTAAAGGATGATGTATTTATTATCAATTCTCTACAAGGTATGCGTGAAGCTAATAACAAGCTCTATACTGCGGCTTTTGGTGATGCGCACAGCAACATTATACCAAATACGCATGTATCTAAAAATAAAAAGTACCTAATCCAGCAGATAAAGGAGTCTAAATCAGATAAAATGATTATAAAACCATTGAATGGTTTTGGGGGTTCTGGAGTAATCTTGATAGAGAAGTCAGCCATGAGCAATATCAATTCGTTATTGGATTTTTATATTACCAATTCTGACGGAACGTCCAATTATGTTATTCTTCAAGACTATATCGAAGGTGCCGATCAAGGTGATGTTAGAATATTAATGCTTAATGGCGAACCTGTAGGAGCTATGCGACGTGTACCAGGAAGTGACGACCATCGTTCTAATGTCTCTGCTGGTGGAAGTGTGCAAAAACATGCCTTAACCAAAGCAGAAAAGGCACTATGTAAGCAAATAGGACCAAAATTGGTAAAAGATGGCCTGTACTTTGTCGGTATTGATGTTATTGGTGGGAAATTAGTTGAGGTTAACGTGATGTCTCCCGGTGGAATTACCTATATCAATAAAGTCTACAAGGCAAAAACAAAGGTCGAAGAAAAAGTAATTGACTTTTTGGAAAGCAAGGTCATGGATCAATTACAAGCATTTGATCGACGTACACGTTTGCGTAAAGCAGTAGATGAAGCCTAACGTTAAATATATTCCTTCGCATAATAAATGAAAACAATTGATTGGACTAGAGATGAGCTTGTTGCCTATGTTTTGTTGTTTGCAGCCAACTCTGATTTTAAAGAAGATAATCGCGAGCGAGACGTGATTATTTCTAAAGTAGACATAGATACCTTTCAGGAAATTCACGATGAATTTGATAGGGATAATGATTATCAAAGTATTCAGAAAATCATGACCAGTTTGCGACAGCACAATTACGATAAAGACGACGTAGAGATTCTTTTAGCAGATATTAAAACCCTATTCTTTTCTGATGGTGAATTTAATATTAACGAACGTAATATGCTAAAATGCTTAGAACGTTTATTTAAATCACTTTAAATGAAACGATTCAAGGTATTTTTATTTGCCATGCTAATCTTGTTTCTGGCATGCAATCAAAAACAAAATGAATTGTGCTACGAGTATGATATGATTCAACTATTGAATACAGATTCTGAAAATCAAATAATTCAGATTAGGGATCATATTAATGACAAGCTTTACAATAAATCGGAAACTTTAGGTCAAAAATTCATTGAGTATGACAGCATAACGAACACTTATGTTAAACTCTTAGATAAAATCATAGAGGATTTAAAACCAGTAGATTCGGATTATAATTCTTCTGTCTTAAGTTCGGGAGAAAAAATTGAAGACTATTTTTTCGATAATGACCAATATTCACCTATCGCAATAAACTATATTGAAAAGACAAATGAATATAGGGACAAAATATTATCCCTGACAGGCAATTATTTTATAGAAAGTAGAATTAATTTGGCTCTAAATACATCTGATATAATTGGACCAAATAATATAAGCTTTAGTCATTTAGAGTATTATTTAAAGGATATGTCGTTAGCTTCAACAATGGCATATTTTAATAATCATAAACGCAAAGTATTAGAGCTAGAAAATTTATATTTATACCAATCATTAATAGATAATAAGAACTGAATAATGCAGCGACTTTCAATAGAATCGATTATTTCAAAAATTGAAAATGAAGACATTTTTCATGCAGTAGCAGAGGACTATTCATTCACACTTAAAATTGATGATTATGTACCTTACGCCTGTGGTGCCGTTCATGATGGGCATCAATTCAGAAAGGATTTATGGGATAATTGTATACATACAGCTTATGAACGTTGGTACGAGGAAGATCCGGAGACCAAAAATATGGTAACCTCACATCCAATCCTAATTGCTGGTTGTGATTCTCGTTTTGAGTATGATTTAAACCGCCCTCCTGAAGAAGCCGTATTCGATACCGCATGGGGAAAACAACTTTGGAGAACCCCATTATCCAATATAGAAAAGGAAAAAAGCCTCAGAAAGCATTCAAATTTTTACCAGGTTGTACAAGCTTTAATATCTAAGCTAGAAGCAAAGTTTAATATCTGTATTGTTTACGATATGCACAGTTACAATTGGCAACGTTGGGATAGGGAAGTGCCCACATGGAATTTGGGAACTTCTAATATAGACAATGATCGTTTTGGAGATGTAATTGAGTTATGGCGACAAATGCTGGCTAGTATAGAGTTGCCAAAAAATATAAAGCAGACAGCAAAAATTAACGACACTTTTTACGGTAATGGTTATTTCTTGAAATATATTACCAAGAATTTTAAAAATACATTAGTTTTGGCGACCGAGATCGCAAAGGTGTATTGTGATGAATATAAGCAAGTTATTTATCCAGAGGTCGTGGTCGCTGTAGAACGGCAATTGCAATCACTTTTGCCGAAGCATGCAAACGAATTTTACAGAAGGTTTAAAAGTTAATGGCGCAGATTAGAACAACAGAAGAGTTTCAAGATCTATTTGATATTGATGCTAATCTAAACAGATTAGTAAAAAATATTGAATTGCTCAATTATATCAATCCACTTAACATAGCTGCGGAAAAGAAAAAATTCTTTTCTGCGAAATACAATTATGAGCCAGAATTTAAGTATCCAAAGATGCGTTTTAATGCTTATAAGTTGCACCGTTTGTTTTTCTCACAGCGTTTAGAGCGTATAGAAGATGAAGATATAAGGCAATTATATGAGGATATCATTTACGAGTATTCTGGATTGATTGAATGTGTAGAGACTATAGGACATGGGCGCAAGTTCTACTTTAACAGCTTAAAGAGTTTTGGGTCTCCTACAGAGAAAGATATTGGGAATGCTATGTTCATTCTCCGTTTTGACGATTCGGAATTCGATGAGGAGATGCTCCCTATGTATAATGCAAATGAAGCAAAAGAATATTTTGCTGAGTTTTCAAAACGTTATGATTTTAAGTACAACATAAGGATATCCAATAATCTTTCGGCAGCAGCCATGGTTTTAAATAATACCCAAACCTTGGTGCTTAGAAAAGGTCATAAATACAGTTTAAATCAACTGAAGGTCTTAACCAACCATGAGATTGGCGTTCATATGGTGACTACATTTAATGGTTTGGTTCAACCGCTTAAGATATTTTCTAATGGGTTTCCTAACAATGTAGAAACTCAAGAAGGTTTAGCCGTATATTCTGAGTTTATGAGTGGTTGTCTTACCATAGAGCGTCTAAAAGAATTGGCCTTTAGGGTTATTGCGGTGAATAGTCTAAATAAGGGTTATAATTTCTCGGACACGTTTCACTTATTGCACAATCAACACAAATTGAATAGGGATAAAGCCTTTGCCATTACGCTTCGAGTACATAGAGGAGGCGGTTTTACCAAAGATCATTTATACCTCAAAGGGATAAGGAATATCTATAAATATGCCAAAGAGGGGAATGATCTGGGAATTTTATTAACAGGTAAGGTTAGCCAAGAGTATACACCAACCATGGAAAAGCTCATAGAATTTGGGTTAGCTATAAACCCTAAATTTATCACGGATTCTTACCTAGTAAATGACAATACCAATCCAAATTTAGATTTTATTTTGAGTAGTTTGAAGTAAAAAACACTATTATGGTGATCAGGTGTATTTTTTTCTTCCTATGCTTTCTCAATATAAGTTACGCACAAGATCTTTCAGGTTTGTGGGTGCATGATATTCATGGAACAGATCCAAGAGGCTTTGATCAAATCTATGCTATCTTGTATTTAAAGGTAGATGACTCAGGTAAAGCGATAGGTTATACGTACGATTATCACGCTGGCAGTACGTGCAGTTTTTATTTAGAGGGTGATTATAACTTGGAAAAAAATCTATTGAAAATAGTAAACACAAAAAAAATCAATAAGTCATTTTTACATGCACGAGGTATGTATAAATTGTCTTATGAAGCAAATGGTGATGATGAGTTCTTAGTTGGAAGATCAAGGCAAAAAGGAGTACATGGTTTTGTCTTGTCGTTTGGTGGATTATTTAACATAGCCCTTAATTACAGAAAAGTAAAACCTGAGAATTATGAAGATATTCAAGGTTATGATAAGTTAAAACCACATATCGAATCTTTAGAGATGAATACTAAGACAGATCCTAAGGAAGAAGATATATTTGAAGAAACCCCAATTGGCGAAGTACAGGAAACGGAAGAAGAAGTAACATTAGAAGAACCACAAACTGGGGAAGTAAAGAAAGCAGAAGAATTGGGGGCAGACGTTATTGAAGTCGATGATGAAAAAGAGGAAATCGAGGCTTTTACAAAAAGCAAGGAAAACAGAAAAAATGAGTTAATAACTTCTCATAACGTTGCATCCAGAAAAATCACCATAGAGATTTTTGATAATAGCAGGCAAGATGAAGACAGAATAAGTATTTATGTCAACGATAGTCTGATTGAGTACAATTTGGAAGTCACAAAAAACCCAAAAGTAATAGAGTTTATCCTTCCAGAAGACAAAAAAATACATAAGGTTTTATTTGTTGCTAATAATATGGGTAAAGTTCCACCTAATACGGCAAAAATAAAATATACTGTAGATGACGTCTCTTACGAGGAAGAATTATTCACAAATTTAAGACTAAGTAAATATCTAGAATTCGTCATCAATTAATGCTTAAAATCAAAACACCATTCCAAAGCTAGGTTTTGTTTTATAGAGTAAAAACCTCAAAGCAAAATGTTTTGGTCTATCATTGAAAATGATACTATAAAAGAGTTTGACTTGTTCCTTTACAGAATTCGACTCGTTCCTAACTAACGGAAGCTAGGGTCGAACTAACACATTTTGCCTTGAGGTTTGTTGAATTACCAAGCTTAAAAACCATTAACAAAAAATAAGCTTATACTCAAAAGTACTTTGAGGATACGGGCTACAAAACCAATACCAAGTGTATTGGTCTTTTAAGTTAGTGAACCATCCTTTTGGATGAGTTTAAAGATTAATACGTTTTCCTTTTGGAAATCTTATGGCATAGGAATGCTCAACTTTTTCCTTTTCGCCAGGCTTTAGAGTTATAGACCATTTTAATAATCCTTTGTCCTTATCATAATCAGAGGTTCCTGTATTAATATCATCTAGCTTAATCGCTCTATTTTGGGTAATTGGAATTCTATCTATAAGCGTAAGTCTAATGTTAGAAGTTTTGTTGTTTCTTACTTCAATCTCAAAAGCTTTATAGACTACTTTATTACTTCCTATAAATGTGGTCTTTTTAAAATCGTTTCGTTGGGTGCGTTTTGTAGTGATATTTGGATCAACGCCAAGAGAAATAGTTAAACTATCTGTGGTAGCTCCTGGGTTTATATTGGTCTTTCCTGAGTAGCTACCTTCAAAATACACATTTGCTTCTGCTGGTAATAAATTATATTGTTCCCAGTTGGCTATTTTTGCTGTTAAAAACACATTCTCGTTTAAAACTGGCGCGGCAAAGTATTCATATTTTGCAGGCACATTAAACTGGTCGATTTTTACGACAGTTACATCTCCATCAGAAGGAATGGAATACGATTTATCAATTTCAAAGCGTGTATTTGTGATTCCAGATTCTACAATAACACCTAATTCATTCATTCTTCGTTGCGAGCCATTTCCTGTATTGATAATAATCACACCATTTGCAGCTCTATTGCCATAGATTGCTGTAGCTTCACTATCCTTAAGAACTTCTATGGATTCTATACTATCTGGATTGATCTTTTTTGCTGCATTTTCCTTCACTGGAATGCCATCTACAATAAACAAAATATTATTCTTACTTTTAAGTGTACTTGCTCCTCTGATATTAATGCCTGCGGTGCTTCCGTAAAGTCCATCAATAATTTTCTCAGATGTAACTGACGTAGTTGTATATGGTCTCGAGCTTACTGAATTGGAATAGCCAACTACTACAACTTCATCTAAAGTGTTTCCTTCATTCAAAGCTACATTCATTACGCTAGAGTGAATGGGGAATTCTACTGTTTCCATACCAACATAAGAAAAGACTAACACATTGCCAGTAGAGGTTTTTAAAGTATAACGGCCATCAAAATCTGTTTGTGTACCATTTGTAGTACCTTTTTCTATGACTGATGCACCAGGCAATGGCAGGCCGTCCGATGATGAGGTTACAATACCCGAAACAGCTTTTACTAAAGGATTATATTTATAATTATAGCTTTTTGTAGCACGCTGCGATTGATAATTGCTATATGGACTAACAAAGTTCAAATACTTTGGGTTTACTATTGGTCTTTCATTATTAGTGTACGGATCGCTAGTTGATAAAGTTAGCTT
The DNA here is from genome assembly GCF_028282165.1 of Winogradskyella sp. Classification (GTDB taxonomy): domain Bacteria; phylum Bacteroidota; class Bacteroidia; order Flavobacteriales; family Flavobacteriaceae; genus Winogradskyella. Next base: position 77,013 of record NZ_JANQIM010000005.1, read on the forward strand.
CACATCTTTCCAATCACATCCAGAATTCTGATAGATATGCGCTTTATATTCAAGGTTTATTGGGGTATTGATTTTATCGGCTTTTAGATCGTATATAGGAAACCAACCTGCATTTTTAATATTATATGAGATGTTTAAGTTAAGCGTCTCTGGCTGATCTGTATTTAACTTTATTTTTATTTCACCAGTTTGCACTTTGTCATCGACGTTGTATTCGTTCAATTGGTTTATGATATCTGCTCTATCGGATCCATAATCTTCAATTGCAAGATTAGAACGATTAATATCTGATTGAAGTTGCGTAATACGTTCTCTATAGTAGGTAGCAAATGCTTTTAATTGTTCTAAACTAACCACCTGTGCTTCGTTTCCAAGATGTTTATTCTTCTGAATTAAGCTTATTTCTTCTTCGTAGCCTGAAATGAGATGTTTTTGATCCTGGATTTTTTTATCGATCTCCTTTACGCCTTTCTGTAATGCTGTGATTGAATCCTTCTGTTTTTGTTTGGATAAGTAATTTATACCATAATTTATCGATAAAATTGAAGCTCCCTTAAGTCCTGAAACTTGGATACTACTTTCCTCTATATATGACGAAAGGTTATTAAAAACAAGTTCAGAGGTGCCTGGCTTAAGATTTACAGTAGCTTCGCGCTTGACTTCTGCACCATCTAGATAAACAGTAACTTCTGATATTGTACTTGGTTGCTGTCCATGCAATATCGAAACAAATGATAAAATAAATAGGAATTGAGATAGCGTTTTCATAATAGGTTTGTGTTTTGTTTATCCCAAAGCTATTATTGGCTATCTAATTCTAAAAGACATATTGAGCCAGAAGATTATGGCAATTAGTAAAACTTACGTTCTAATTAGTTTGTACAAAATACAACTCACAGACAAATTTTACATTTTTAACATTTAAAACAATTATAATTGGGTTTATGTCGAGTTTTTTTATTTAAGATAAAGGCGATGCTTTATTTTTGTTTTAGTAAAACATGTGCTATTAACCAATTCGTTATTCCCTCAAAACGAATGAGCCTTTGTTTAGATTAAATTAGTTTTTAAGTAAGTTGTTAATTTAGAAAAGCCTTTTAGAGTATTTACTAAGAGGCTTTTTTTATGATACGAATTTTGCTTGTAGTTCAGGTGTTGGAATCATGCAGCTATCCTTTCTTCCAAACCACTTGTAACGGTTTCTGGCCACAAAATCATAGACCCAATTTCTTAGGGTTGTAGGTACAATAAAAAATATAGCAAGTAACTTAGTAGGAAAACTGAGCTTCTTTGCAATATGTAATGCAGCAGAAGACTTATGATATATTTTTCGTTCTTTGGGCCTATAGAGTATAATAGAATCTGTTTCTTCCGTATCGATATTAAATGTATTGATTATTTCTTCGCCAATATCACTTTGTAAGGGAGCAAATAAAAACGTGTTATTTTGGTCTCGTTTTATAACATATAACACGCTGCTATTACAAAGGTTACATACACCATCGAATAGGATGAGTTGCTTGTCTTTAGGGATACTAGATATCATTTTGCAAAGATACGTCTAATGCTTATAAAGTATTTAAAAATTGCGTTAAATCGTCTTCCTTATTAAGTGCCAGTTTTTTCTTTAATCTGTACTTAGATTTTAGAACACTATCTGGTAGTACGTTTAGCATAGAAGCTATTTCCTTAGTGGATAAGTTCATTCTTAGGAAAGACGCTAAACGTATTTCTTTTTCAGTGATATCTTTGCCAATAGCCTTAATCTTGTTATCAAAATTGTTGTGTACCTCAGAGAAATACGATTTAAATACTTCCCAATCTTTGTCTTCAGCACTTTCCTTTTTCAGTAACATCACTAAGCGCCTAAACTCAACTTTGAATAACTCAGGAGATTTTCTAATCTTTTCTAAGTTCTCCTTTAACTCTTGAATGAATGTATTTTTCTGCACAAGATGGAGCGTCTGGGATGCCAATTCTTTCTTTTTAAAGGCGATTTCCTGTTTATAGATTTCTTCTTGCTTTTCGCGTTCAATTTTAGTCTTCTTTATACGTTGTCTAAATCCAAAATAGAGTAGGCCTGTTATTGTTATGAATGAAAACATACCTATCCCGTAAAGTGTTTTGGTAAGCTTATCATTTTCTGCTTGCGCATTTAAAGTTTTTATCTCTTCTTCTTGTAGTGCAATTTCTGATTCTTTTTTCTCAGTTTCATATATCGTTTGCAGTTCCGAGAAACGATTGTTTGTTTCGGTATTGATGATGATATCTTCAAAAGATTTAAAGACCTTATAATGCTCAAGGCTTTTTAAAATGTTGCCATTTTCTTGATAGGCAATGGATAATAGTTGATGGACTCTAGGTTTTAATGCCTCTAAATTAATTTTTTCAGCATAACTTTTTGAGGTCTCTAAATAGTTTATGGCACTAGAATATTTTTTTAGCTGGATTAATGTCTAACCTAAATCCTTATTAAGATAAGCCAATGAATAGCTATCATTAATAATTAGATTATTTTTTATCAATTGACGATATATAGTCTCAGCCTCCTTGAATCTTCTTCTTTCAAATAATAAACTTGCCTCTTTTTCCTTAGCGTCATCAATTAAGCTTTGATCTTTTAGCTCATGACTTATAGTAAGCAATTCTTCTACATAAGCACTATTTTCTTTTTGTAATTCTTTATTGGGTATCTGTAGACTTAATATTAAAAAAAGGGAACTTGCATACTGTCGTTTTTGATTCTGCTCATCAAAAAACTTTAGTGTCTTTTTATAATACTTTATAGCATTAATTGTGTCTTTCATTTCACCATAAACACTTGCAATAACCAATCTGTTTTGGTTTAAATCCATCGGCAAGTTATTGTTTACATATGTTTTCTCTGCCACTAAGGCATTCTCTAAAGCTAAATTATAGTATCCTTTCATCAGATATACTATGGCTTTGGAATTGAGAATGTCTGCAATGCCTATGCTGTCTTTAATCGTTACATAATTTTTTTCTGCTGAGTCATAATAATAGTAGGCACTATCTAGTCTCCCCAACATGTTATGGTCTTGTCCTATGTTACGCTCTATTCCTGCAATATTTTTATAGTCTTTCAGTTGCGCATATATTTTTAATGCCTTTTTAAAATATACACTTGAACTATCAAACTTATTTAAATACGAATAGGTTACTGCCTTTCTTTGGGTCCCAAAACCAATTATTGTGTCTATTTTTAAAGTATTGCCCAGTGAAATCATGTCTTCTGAATACCCTAAGGCATCATCTATATTGTTATTTATGGATTCACTCCATAGATGATTAAGAATATGGAATTTATTGATGTCAATTTTGGAATTAGCCAGCTCTTTCTTTAAGCTGTCAATTTTATGCTGTCTTTGTGCAAAAGAGGAGAATGAGAGAATATAAATGATTAAAACTCCGTAACGTAAAGCCATAATTATAGTATTAAAATTGCTTGAAGCTAAGTTAACTAATTTTGATACGCTCAAAACACGTCAACGAGTGCTGCATCTAGAACAAAATACAGCTTGTCCAACTAATGTCCATGCGAAAAATAGAATTATTTTTATTTAAATATTTGAAAAACAAATACTTATAAGGTTATTCTGTTGTCTAATGTTCGCTAAAATATATACTTATTTTACACACTTGTCCATACTTTGTCCATACTAAAAATTAGATTTCATTGGTGTTGATAGATAGATTTGAACTGTCGAATATCGGCAACAACAATTTTGTGGTGTCTTATTTTGGATAAGGCTGCAGACTTACCAATTTAAGATGACTACAAAATTGAAACCACAAAATCTTTATCACAATGAGAACACAATTTATTTATCAATTATGCTTTTGTTTTGGAATTGCATTTTTATTAGCATGCAATTCTGAAGACGATGGCGATTCAAACAATGACCCAACGGACAATACTATAACGATTAATATTGCCGAATACCCTAACAGTGGCGATTTAATTACTACCATAGATTCTAACTTACAAGGGAATCTATCTTATACTATTATTTCAGAAACAGCTTCTCAAGCTGCAATTATTAGCGGTAACGAATTGCGTGTAGGAGACTGGCTAGCCTTTGATTTTGAAACTTACGAAAACTTATTTGTTACCGTAGAAGTTAGCAATGGCAATAAAGCAGAAACTTTTGAGTATAGAATAGCCATCCAAAATGTAGACGATATTTGGGCGTTTTTAAATACATCTCGATCAGATTACGAAAACGCTGATAATGGTGATTGGGTATGGATTACAGAAAGCGAATACAATGATCTAGCAAATTATCTGTCTGAGACTGCTAAGAGTGGTGCTACCGACAGTCAAATTTTTAACAATGCATCGGTTGAAAACTATTCTGGAAATCGAACCATCTCAAATGATAATAACAATGTTATCCCGTCTAATAGCTACTTGTTTGCCTTTAAATATTATTCATGGATCAACAATGTAACCACAAACAAAGTAAAATTATCTCTAGGAGATGCCGGAGGGCCATATTTTGATTTTGGAAACACTTTACCAAATCACGACGATGAGTATAATCATTTTGTCTTAAAAGGATCTAATACACCAACAACTTCCGAAGGTTACATAGGAATGTATACAGCTGGAGCAATAGGTGTAAAGGATAGTAATGGTAATAGCTATAAATGGAGAAATGGAGATGTCGAAGATCTAGATAATACCGCTTCTGGGATCGTTTTTCTTCATCAAGGATTAAGCACAACTTTAAAACAATGGGATTAACTAAAAAAAGTATTATGAAAACCAATAAATTTTATCGGGCTATTGCATTAGCTTTAATTACTGTATTTAGCTGTAGCAAAGAGGAAGTAGGTAGTGTTCCGGACACTAATCCAGATGCTCAAAGCATTATTGAATATATTAATGGCCTAAATTACAATCAGCAAGAATTATTAAACGAACAAGATACAGGTTTTGAACCAAGCCGAAGAGAGGTTATCTCGTCGCAAGAAGACCCTAATCCCCCTGTTGATGAAGGACAAGTATTAACTTGTACGACGACTAATTATGATTTGTTTTCAAATTTCGAAAACATTGCTATCCTAAGACCTAATCTATCTTCGGTGTATCCGGGAGCTTTGGTTATAGGTGATGGCCAAATGCTTTTCGGTACACCAACACCCTTAGCTGTAAATAGAGCACCAGCAACACTTAGAGTAGATTTACCAGGAATTGGTGATCAAGGTACCATAGTTGTTGAGAATCCTGCTGCAAATTCAGAATTTGGAGCAAAGTTAGATGAGGCTTTAGAATGGTGGAATACAAATAACATGGAGTACCCGGATGGGGAAGGTTATGTGAATGAGGCAGGTTCTACTTACGATTCCGCCACATTATTTTCTTCAACACAATTAGGTTTGGATGTTGGCCTTAACTTAGCTTGGGCAGATAATAGTGTGGCTTCTCAGCTACAATTTGATTCTACTTCCGAAACACGAGTGGCAACAATGGTTTTTAAACAGGTGTTTTACGATGTAGTTATGGATACGCCATCAGATGTATCTGCCGTTTTTAGAAACGATGTTACGTTAGAACAAGTTCAGAGTTTAATTGATAATCAACGCCCACCAGCTTACGTAAGCTCAGTATCTTATGGGCGTATCATTATGCTTAGACTTGAAACCACTTATGATGAAACTAACACCTCACTAGATGCTGCTCTTGAATATGCAGCCGGTGTCGACGTTAATGCGACTATCGATACCGATAAAAGTGATATTCTAAAAACATCATCTATAAAAATTTTAACTTTAGGAGGAAACGCGGAAGTGGCTGCAAGCTCTCTGAACTTGGTATACGAAGATGATGAAGATATAAGTCCGGGAGTCTTGAATGATATCATTATAGGCGAAAATGCTGTTTACAGCAGAAACAATCCTGGAGTCCCCATTTCTTACACCATAAGATATTTAAAGGATAATACCTTGGCAAAAATGGGCTATAATGAACAGTATACAGCCGTTGAATGTGCTAGAACTGATTATGAGCATAAACAAATAAAAATTTATAATGATTTTGAAGTGCGAAATATGCGATTTAGATATTATTATGACTATAACGAGGCGGATGAAGAAATACATTTCGATTCTGGATGGATAACAATAACGGACGAGAGTCAACAATTCTTTAATATACCAGATGGTGCGTGGAATGTAGAATACGATTTAGAGTACTTTGGTACACTAGGTGTTGGAGGTTGGGAACCGTTTGCAGCTGATGCTCCTGGTTATGTGAGCTCTACTATTTGCTATAGAGGCTATAATCCATCTGGATGGGGAAATGGCGATATAGCACTATGTACAAGTTGCTCAACAAATCCAGTTAATGCATGCGATAATTATCCAGATTAAGTTAGTTGAAAAAAGGGAGGTTCTGATTTTTTCAGAACCTCCCTTTTTTATTTAAGCTTTTATGTAAGGTATATACTAATATAATTAGTAGTCATCTAGACCATTACCTTTTAGCTTCAACCATTTCTAGGAGATCTAAGCTAACATTAGTGGTGAATAGTCCATAATTCACGATAGCCTTACCTTTTTCAATGGCATCTATACTGCCAACAGCTTTACCGTCGTGCATGCGTACCCGATCACCTATTTTAAGAATAGGTTTGGGTTTTTCTATAACAATTTCTTTTTGCTTTGCTGCTTTCTTCTTCTTACGAATGGCTTCAACCTTCTTTTCTGCCTCCTGTTTTATCTGATTTTCCTTAGCCTTTTCTGCACGTTTTTGTTTTGCAGATACTTTCTTTCGCTTAGCATTTTCTATTTGTACCAATCGAAATAGTTCTGCCATGAGTTCGCGCTTACGTCTATTCTCAAAATACTTTTCTGCTAAGTCATTAACTTTTTGTCCCAAGTAGATTAAGCGTTGATTACTATCATAGAGCTCTTGGAAGCTTTCCAATTTCTTTTGAATCTTTGCATTGGTTTCTTCGAGCTTTTCAGCCTCAGACAATTTTTTCTTTTCATTTGCCTTTAAAGAACGTTCTGTACGTTCTAGTTTACTTCGTTCTTTTTGAAGCTTGGCAATAGTGGCATCGAATCGTACTTTTCCGCGTTCAATTTTCTTCTTTGATTTATTGATAAGACTATAAGGGATTCCATTTTTCTGGGCAACTTCAAACGTAAATGAACTACCAGCTTGGCCAGTAACCAATTTGTACATAGGTTCTAAGCTCTTTTCGTTGAACAACATATTTGCATTTTGCATATGAGGTAATTCATTGGCAAGAAGCTTCAAGTTAGAGTAGTGGGTCGTTATAATTCCAAATGCATTTCGGTCATAGAATACTTCAAGAAATGTTTCTGCTAATGCACCACCAAGTTCTGGGTCACTACCAGTACCAAACTCGTCAATAAGAAAGAGTGTCTTGTTGTTTACTTTCTTCAAAAAGTAATTCATCTGCTTTAAACGATAGCTATAGGTGCTCAAGTGATTTTCTATAGACTGATTATCGCCAATATCACTTAATATGCGCTCAAATAGACAAACCGTACTTCGTTCGTGCACAGGAATAAGCATAGCGCTTTGTAGCATTACTTGAAGTAAACCAACCGTTTTAAGGGTAATACTTTTTCCTCCGGCATTTGGTCCAGAAATAACTATGATTCTATTATCATTACTTAATGCTATGGTTTGTGGAAAGGTTTTTTCTCCTTTCTCTTTATTGGTTAAATAGAGCAGCGGATGATAGGCATCTTTAAAATGCATATTACGATCATTAGTTAGTTCTGGTAATATAGCATTAAGAGTTCTCGCATATTTAGCTTTTGCGGAAATAACGTCTATTTTGGTTAGAAATGCCTGATAGTCATTTAAAAGCGGAAGAAAAAGCCGTATATAATTTGTTAGCTCTTTAAGTATTTTAATGACTTCTTCTTTTTCTTCGTATTCCAGATTATTGAGTTCTCTACTATATTGTAAGGTGGTTTCAGGTTCTATGTAGACAATACTCCCGGTTTTGCTACCACCCATAATAGCGCCTTTTACTTTTCTTCGATACATGGCTTTTACGGCAAGAACCCTTCTGTTTTCAACTACAGATTCTCTAATGTCGTCTAAATAATCAAGACCATGATAGCGGTTTAGCGCCGTAGAAAAACTACTGTTGATCTTGCCCTTTAGCTTGGTAATCTCTTGGCGTAATTCTGCCAATTGGGGTGAAGCACTGTCTTTTATATCTCCAAAACGATCAATGACAGCATCGACTTGTTCTATTATAGTTGATGTTACTTCTATATGCTGACTGTATTGCTGGAGTTTTGGGTAATACTCTTTAAACTTTTCCAAGAACTTTACTATACCGTTGGAAATCAATGAAATACTAACGATTTTTTGTAATCCAGAAACCTCTAAATACGTATTATCTATGCCAAGAAGCCTTAATTCTTTTGAAATAGTTTCAAAACCATGGTTGGGAATCCTATTATCGTTGTCAAATGATGAACGATACTCATTAACATAATCTAATTCACGAATAAGCTGAGCTTCGATCTCAATAGGACGTATAGCCAGTACAGCCTTCTTTCCCAAAGCTGTAATGGTATGCTCACCGATTTGTTCTAAAACCTGAAGAAACTCTAAGTCTTTTAAGGTTTTTTCATGAATTCGTATCATGTTAGGAATCAATTATAGAAATGCAAATTTAGGTTAAATGTTGTGATAAGCCTAACGCCTGTAATTACATTCCTTATTCTTATTTTTGAATAAAACTTTTTATTATGAATGTTGATATCCATCCCAGTTGGAAACCTTACTTACAACCAGAGTTTGATAAACCCTATTTTAAGAATTTGGTTGATTTTGTAAAAGCTGAATACAGAACTTATAAATGTTTTCCGAAAGGTGCTGAGATTTTCAACGCATTTAATCATTGTACATTTGATGACGTTAAGGTGGTCATCATCGGGCAAGATCCTTATCACGGTATTGGACAGGCCAATGGTCTTTGTTTCTCTGTTAGTGATGGTATTCCACACCCACCTTCTTTGATAAATATCTTCAGGGAAATTGAGCAAGATCTTGGAATTCCTTACCCCAAAAGTGGTAATCTAATGCCATGGGCTGAGCAAGGAGTACTTCTATTAAATGCAACATTGACGGTTAGGGCACATCAAGCAGGGAGTCACCAAAATAAAGGTTGGGAGCAGTTTACTAATGCTGTTATACACCTTATAAGTGAAAAGAAAGAAAATATAGTGTTTTTACTTTGGGGTGGATTTGCAAAAAAGAAAAAACAATTGATTGATACTAATTTGAACTCTGTTTTAGAATCGGGACATCCATCACCATTGAGTGCTAACAGAGGTTATTGGTTTGGAAATAAACACTTTGGCAAAACTAACTACCTGTTGCAGCAAGCTGGTTTGACGACAATTGATTGGAAACTAGAGTAGGAGTAGGCTTTTCAGTACCAATAACTCGAGGTTTTTTGTTTTCAACTTTTTTAGACGTTTTGTTACAGCTAAAAATCAATAACAAAAAGTTTATAGCAACTAAAAAAGATAGAATCAGAGTAATTGTAAGAATCATACTAATCTTTTTCTAATGTTAATAGCTTCGATTTGGTTAAGGCAAAAATAACTAAAAATTTGAAATAGCGAAAGTTATAAACAAAAAGTGTAAGATTTAACTTTATTTTCTTTAACAAAATTTAACACCTTTAGTCGGTAATTACTGATATTTGGGCGATTTAGCAGCTTAAAAACTAGTTTGATCAAAGTTGAAATATCGGCCAAAAGAGACCTCAGTCTTTAAGATTTAGCTTTAAAGCTTATGGACTAAATCTAGATAATTCACCTTTTTTGGGATAATGTCGAGTTGAAAGAGTTGCTTCTGGACATTATTGATTGTCTCCTCATCAATCAAATCTTGTGACCATTCTGTTAATGAAAGCCACTCCCGTACATCTTCCAATTCTTGTTCATAACGGTTAGCAATTGTTTTGTCTATACTCGGAATATATTTAAACTCTAACGTGGTCTGATTAATAATATCTAGAATTGTCTTTAGATCATCCATATTGTTCTCGATAAACTCATTTCTTACTGCAATAACAAAGCAAGGCCATGGCGATGGACAATTTCCAATTCTTCTAAAAATACTGTCATCAACAAAAGGTTTAGTGGTGAATTTTTCCCACATAAAATAGTCAGCATCGCCATTGGTTAGTCCCTCAATGGCGCCATTTAAGTTTCTGACAACTTCAAAATGAAGATCGGTATCTAAATTCCAATTGTTGTTTTTTGCATTTATGTAAGCCATTAAGTGCGATCCCGAACCATAACGGCTAATGGCTGCTTTTGTACCTTTTATGTCATCAATAGTTTTGAAATCGGATTTATCAGCTACATGTATTCCCCAAATTAAAGGCGTTTTAACAAAGGTCTGAACAATCCTTGATGGATTGCCATCAATGATGTCCTTTATGATGCCTTCCGTTAGAATTACTGCTATATCAATATCACCAGAACGCAAACCTTTGCACATAGCGCCTGTACCACCGAAATAGTCATGCCACCTAAGGTTAATACCTTGGGATTTGTACTCTCCATTCTTTAAGGTTAAATACCATGCCAAATTAAAATGTTCGGGAACACCGCCTATATTTACTTTCTTCATTAAATCTTAACTAATCTAGGTATCTTTTTTAAATATTTACAATGCGCTCTAGGGCATACAGTATTAGCGCTTCAACGGTCTTTTTTGGGTCTTTGCTAAAATCTCCTGTAGCTCTATTAGCAATAATAGCATTAAGCGATAAAGCTTCATGGCCTAATAATTTTGATAACCCATAAATGACCGAAGTTTCCATTTCAAAATTTGTAATGCGAAAATCTTTATAATTGAAACTGTCGAGTTTTGAATTTAAGTTAGGGTCATGCAATTGTAATCGTAATACGCGTCCCTGAGGCCCATAAAAACCACCTGCTGTTCCTGTCATACCCTTAAATATTTTGTCACTTTCAAAATATTTTTCTAAATACTTACTGTTATCTATAATAATTGGCCGCGCTTTATTTTTATCCCAATTGGTATATTTTATAAAGGCATCTTCAATGTCTGGATTACTGATACCATCAATTTGATAAAAATGAAGCATACCATTAACGTCCAGGCCATGTGTACTCATCAAAAATGCATCTACAGGAATATCGGATTGAAGCGAACCCGAAGTGCCAATTCTAATAATATTGAGGCTGGTAAGGTCTGTTTTTGGCCGGCGTGTTTTTAAATCGATGTTGACTAAAGCATCGAGTTCATTAAGTACAATATCAATATTGTCTGGTCCAATGCCTGTTGAGATTACAGTAATTCTACGGTCTTTATAGTAGCCAGTTTGGGTTTTAAATTCCCTTTTCTGGGTACTTAATTCAATACTTTCAAAATGCTTTGTAATCTTCTCTACACGGTCTTGATCACCAACAAATATGATAGTATCCGAAATATCTTCGGGTTTTAAGTTGAGATGATATACGCTACCATCTGGATTTAATATAAGCTCGGAATTTTTAATTGACATGAAGCACCGTTTTTACGAGTTTATTTTCTTCCACGCTAAACTGAAAACCTAAGCGTTCAACACCTCCATAAACCATAGCATTATTGATTTCTGACGCAAAATTATATTTCCTCAATAAAGCCTCGTGTCCTTTTCTATTGAGTTTAAGTCCTGTATCATCTTCGTCAAAAAAGATATTCAATTTCTCTATGAGCCTTCTATGTTGCGTATCACCAAAACCATAATAACCTTGGTAGTTAAGGCTATAACCCAAAAGATGATGCTTTGATTTAATTTCATTATCTCTTACGAGCCTAAGAATATTGTCTTCAAGAACACTCAAACCACTCTTTTGATGGGGAAAGCGTTTAAGATGTGCCTTTAAGCAATTGCTCATATACTTAAAGTTAGATTCTGTAACAATATAAGGCTTAAGGATATTATGGTCCTTACCACAATAGGTTCGCCATAATGTGATCGCCAATTCTTTGTCCTTATTAGTCAGTAAAATCCGCTTATTATAGTGGTTTAAAAGCTGCTCTGGTGTCAATTCTGCTAAGCCTTTAAGATTTTTTTCGCCTTCTACGCGTCCACTACAAATCAAATAAAGCGGTTTATCAATATCTTTCTGGTGTAAGAGATTAATTACACCAAGTAGGTTGATATGGCAAAACAAATCATACTCGAACCAGAGATGAATTTCTGAATACTTTTCTGATTCGTCAAGTTTGGATAACTCTTCTTTTAATTCTTGAGTATCTACTTCAATATCATAATGTTCTTTCAGGAAATGACTTCGTAATTCAAAAAATCCATCTGATGCTATTGCAGGCACCGTAGGACCTTCACAAAGCATTTCTTGCCATGTTAATATATCGTCCTTAAAATCAAGTTCCCTTAAATAATCCGTTAATGCATTACCATTGGTAATATGAAGAATTTGCTTTGCCATATATTAACCTCCAACACGTTTTACATTGAATCCCTTTTCCTTAAGAATGGTCATAATCTTATCTCGATAATCGCCCTGGATAATAATTTTATCGTCCTTAAAACTACCGCCAACACTGAGCTTGGTTTTCAATTCTTTAGCTAGTTTTTTAAAATCGTTCGTTGCACCTGTATAGCCTTCTATAATGGTGATGGGTTTGCCTTTCCGTTTTTCGTATTTGCATAATATGGGCTCGTCTTGGAGCCATATATCATTTTCTACGGTCTTAGAATCATCAGTTGAATTATCAGATACATGATCTGGAAATAGTTTTTTGAGCTGATCTTGTAAATCCATTTATTTTTTTATCAATCCTAGTTCAACAAGTCGTTCATTTAAAAATTCACCAGCAGTAATGTCTTCAAACTGCTTAGGATTATCTTCATCAACACAACTATCCAAAACATCTAGTTTCATTTCACTTATGGGATGCATAAAGAAAGGGATAGAATAGCGCGATGTCCCCCAAAGTTCACGAGGTGGATTAACAACACGATGTATTGTAGATTTTAATTTGTTGTTTGTATGTCTCGATAGCATATCACCAACATTGATCATTAGCTCATCGGGCTCGGCTATAGCGTCTAACCATTCACCATCATGGCGTTGTACTTGCAAACCTCTTCCTTGAGCACCCATTAAAAGTGTAATGAGATTAATATCGCCATGGGCAGCAGCTCTTACTGCATTTTTTGGTTCTTCGATTATTGGTGGATAATGGATAGGTCTTAAAATAGAGTTACCATTATGGATGTATTCGTCAAAATAGGTTTCTTTCAGATCCAAGTGTAAAGCTAAGGCACGCAAAACATACTTAGCTGTTTTCTCAAGCATTTGATAAGCGTCTTTACCTACCGTATTGAATTCTGGAAGTTCTTTGACTTCCACATTATCTGGATATTCTTTTTTGCGCTCATCATCGTCTTCAACATATTGGCCAAAATGCCAAAATTCTTTGAGGTCACCTTCTTTCTTGCCTTTGGCACTTTCCTTGCCAAAAGACACATAACCACGCTGACCACCAATACCTACTATTTCGTAACTTTCCTTAACTTCTAATGGCAAATTGAAAAAATTTTTCACTTCGCCATACAATTTATCTACTAAATCATCTTCTAAAAAGTGTCCTTTTAAAGCAACAAAACCAATATCTTGATAAGCTTTTCCAATTTCATCAATAAATTTTTGCTTTCGTTTTGGGTCATCAGACAGGAAATCTTTTAAATCAACACTTGGTATTCTATCCATGATATGAATGCTTTAAATTTTTGTCAATATACAAATCTAACGAAAATAGAACTAAAAAATTGAATTTTGAATTGAGACAATTTATAGGTTAATTCCTCAATATTGACGCATTTTATTTACATTTGGAGCATTACAGAAATAGAACTTATGCCTACCATTACCAAAAGCAATATTGACTACGACAAACGCAGTTTAAGTGATAAAGTATTATTAAAGCTTTATTACAATATGCTGCGACCTCGATTAATAGAGGAAAAAATGCTCATTTTATTACGTCAGGGAAAGATATCCAAGTGGTTTTCTGGTATTGGGCAAGAAGCTATTTCTGTTGGTGTAACCATGGCTCTAAAACCAAGTGAGTACATTTTACCGATGCATAGAAATCTTGGTGTTTTTACAACGCGCGAAATTCCGTTACACCGTCTCTTTTGCCAGTGGCAAGGTAAGGCCAGTGGCTTTACAAAAGGACGAGATCGCTCGTTTCATTTTGGTACTCAAGAGTATAATATTGTTGGAATGATATCACATTTAGGGCCACAGCTTGGTGTAGCCGACGGTATAGCTCTAGCCAACTTACTAAAAAAGAATGGACAAGTCACAGCTGTTTTTACTGGTGAAGGAGGGACAAGCGAGGGGGATTTTCACGAAGCTTTAAATGTAGCTTCGGTTTGGCAGTTGCCAGTTATCTTCTGCATAGAAAATAACGGTTATGGACTCTCTACACCAACAAATGAGCAGTACCGCTGCAAACATTTGGCAGATAGAGGAAAAGGCTATGGAATGGAGTCTTTTGTATTAGATGGCAATAACATTATAGAAACCTATTCTAAAGTAAAAAAACTAGCCGAGAGCATTAGAAAACGGCCAAGACCCATTTTAATTGAATTTAAGACCTTTAGACGACGTGGACACGAAGAGGCTAGTGGTACCAAATATGTGCCCAAAAAATTAATGAAAGAATGGGAAGCAAAAGATCCTATCGAAAATTTCAGAAGTTATTTGTATAGCAAAAAGATTTTAAATGCCGAAATTGATGAAAAATATATTTCAGATATTAAAGCTGAAATCGATACAAATTTAGAATCTGCATATACTGAAGATCTTATAATACCAAATGAAATTAATGAGTTAAATGATGTTTATAAAACATCTGATTATAAACATATTACACATAATGAAGAAGTAAAAGAGTTGCGTCTGGTTGATGCTATCTCTGAAGGTTTAAGGCAATCGATGGAAGTTCATAAGGACTTGGTTATTATGGGACAGGATATTGCTGAATATGGCGGCGTTTTTAAAATCACGGAAGGTTTTGTAGAACAATTTGGAAACGATAGAGTTCGCAATACACCAATTTGTGAATCTGCAATCGTTGAAGCTGGTATGGGCTTATCTATTGCTGGAATAAAAGCTATAGTAGAAATGCAATTTTCTGATTTTGTAACCTCTGGTTTTAATCCTATAGTGAATTACTTAGCAAAATCCTATTATCGATGGGCTCAAAACGCTGATGTCGTAGTAAGAATGCCTTGTGGAGCTGGTGTTGCGGCCGGTCCATTCCACTCGCAAACCAATGAAGCTTGGTTTACTAAAACACCAGGACTAAAGGTCGTTTACCCAGCATTTCCATATGATGCAAAGGGTTTGCTTGCAACAGCTATTAATGATCCTAATCCTGTTTTGTTTTTTGAACACAAGGCCCTGTATAGAAGCATCAGACAAGACGTGCCAACAGACTATTACACACTTCCATTTGGCCAAGCTTCAATAATAAGAAAGGGCGAATCCATTTCAATAATAACTTATGGTGCAAGTGTACATTGGGCTTTAGAAACTCTAGAAAAAAATCCTGAGATTTCTGCTGATTTAATAGATTTAAGAACATTACATCCTCTAGATAAAGACACGATTTTAAAATCAGTTAAAAAGACTGGCAAGGCAATTATTTTGCAAGAAGATTCACTTTTTGGTGGCATTGCTAGTGATATTTCTGCAATATTAATGGAGGAGTGCTTTGAGTTTTTGGACGCTCCTGTAAAGCGTGTTGCGAGTATGGAAACGCCCATTCCGTTTGCTCCACAGTTGGAAGAGCAATATTTGTCTAAGCAAAAGTTTGAGTTTGCTCTAAAGAAACTTCTGGAGTACTAATTACTCATATTTATTAATTGATCACAGTCTAGTTAACTGAAGAAAATGCCAAAGTTTATTAGGCTCTTTCCCTGTGATCTTTGGTTGTCATTTATTTTACAAATTATCAAAATGAGAGGGGATCAAAAAAGAGATATTTAAGACAACTTTTAAGACCTCTTAATTACTAGTTTTTTAGTTTAAGTCAGCATATATGCTATGTTTTTTGTTAATAACTATCTATAATTTAACAAAGAATTTCATATGTATAGATAATCTTTTTGTTTATCGGATAAAGTATACTTTTTGTCGATTGTTAATTATATCTTAACTGTTTTTGTTAAGACGTAATTATATAATCTTAATTTTAACAATTATAATTAAAATACGACATATGAAAATTAAACTACTTTTCTCGCTTTTAATGACTTCCATGATTTCTTTTGCGCAAGTCATACCAGAAAATATAAAACCACCAAGTTGGGGGCTTAGTGATTTGGATAACCTTAAGCCATTTAAACTTCCATCTTTTGATCTTAAAAAATTACAAGATGAAGATAAAGTAAACGATAAGAACAAATCAAAACCTTGGCGTTTTGGACACGAAATCTATGTAGATCATAATTTTAATGAAGTAGGTGAGTGGACAACATTACCAAATGGTGATCGTATTTGGAGGATGACCTACAAATCTGAAGGTGCATATACTTTAAACTTCTTATTTGATACGTTTAAAGTTCCTGAAGGTGCAAAGCTTTATGTTTATAACCATGAAAGAGATGATCTGTTAAGGCCATTTACACACCATAACAATAATCCAGAAGAAGTGTTAGGGACATGGTTGGTCAATGGAAGTCAGGCTTGGATCGAATACTATCAACCAGCAAATGTTACTGGACAGGCAAAGATTACAGTAGGCTCAGTTGTTCACGGATATCGTACTGCAGAAACTTACCAAAAGGCGTTAAATGATTCTGGAGATTGTAACCATGATGTGGACTGTGATATTACCCCTTCTTCAGACCCATTTGAATTAAACACAAGGAAAGAAGAAGTTAAAAAAGCCGCAGGTATGCTTGTTAGTGGTGGTGGATTCTGTTCAGGGACTTTAGTGAACAATACTAACAATGATGGTACACCTTATTTTTTAACAGCAAATCACTGTGGAGGTGGAGAAGCTAATTGGGCGTTTAGGTTTAATTGGAGAAGTCCAAATCCATCTTGTGGCACTACTGTAAATAGTACAAATGGTACATTTAACCAAACTGTAAGTGGTTGTGTAGTAAGAGCAACGAGTTCAGAATCTGATATGGAACTTGTAGAAATTACAGACCCAACATTCTTTAATAACAATCCAGATGTCGTATGGTCTGGTTGGAATAGATCGACCACACAAGTACCTCAGGTAAATTTTGGCATCCATCACCCAAGGGGAGATATTCAGAAAGTTTGTAGAGATGATCAAGGTGCAACGCGTTTTGTTACCAGTTTTAATGGCAATCCAACCACTGAAATGTGGAGAATTGCAGATTGGGACTTAGGGGTTACAGAACCCGCGTCATCAGGATCTGCATTGTTTAATGAAAATGGGCATTTAATTGGGATGTTATCTGGTGGGTCAGCTGCTTGTTCTGGTACAAATGATAACGGCGGATTTGATGTTTATGGGCGTTTTGGAGTCGCATGGGATTTTGGAAGTACTTCGTCATCTAGACTTAGAGATTGGTTAGATCCTGGAAATACTGGGGTTGAGACTCTAGATATATTTCCAGCAGTACAAATATTTGATAATGATGCATCTGTAAATGGCGGACCTAATCTTGAGGCTGAAATATGTAATACGGATTTTACGCCTCAGGTGACTGTTATTAATCGAGGTAGTTTAGCTTTAACTTCCGCAACGGTGACTTATAATCTTGATTCTGATGCTAATACTGTGGTTAATTGGACAGGATCATTGCTAACAGGTGAACAAGCTGTTGTGGCAACACCGATTTACAACAATTTATCAGCTGGAAGTCACACATTTAATATTTCTGTAGCAAATCCCAATGGTGTCGCTGATGAAAATACAACAAACGACAATTTTGCCTATAGTTTTACTGTTTCACCAGAATTCTCAACCAACAATATAATTTTGAATATTGTTACTGATGATTATGCCAATGAGACTAGTTGGGAATTATTAGATAGTTCGCTAAGTGTAGTGGCAGGTATTTCAGCAGGTGATTATGCTAATAATTCAACATACCAAGAAACTATACCTATCCCAGTATTAGACGAGTGCTATACATTTGTTCTTCGTGATTCTTTTGGTGATGGTATTTGCTGTGGTTATGGTAATGGCTCTTACAATGTACAAGATGATAGCGGAAACATCTTAATCTCAGGAGGTGTTTTTGGCAGTTTAGAAGCCATACAATTTAAAGCTTTAAATCCTTTGAGTATTGATGAGTATGGGCTAGAGAGTTTAATAAGTATATATCCGAACCCGGTAGCAAATGATTTAAATGTTGATTTAAGTTTAAGTGAAGATGTGACCTACAAAGTGGTCAATTTGCTCGGTCAACAAATAACTGGTGGTGTTTTGAATGCGAGTGGCAGACAAACCATAGACATGTCACAACAAGAAGGTGGTATTTACTTCATTACTTTCTCTGTTGCTGACAGAAGTCTTACTAAAAAGATTGTTAAAAATTAATTTAGATTTTTCAAAATCCTTATAAATAAAAAACCAATACATTTTGTGTATTGGTTTTTTCATTTCATTTCTATTGGGCGATTAATCCAATTCATAATTTAATAGTTTCTAGGTCATCATCTAAACTGTGCGATGTATTGACGATTTTTGATAAAGCTCTCATAGTTGTTTGATTTTTGATTGATGAATTAATAACGCCAGTAGTTACCTGTAACGTCTTTTACTATTCCAAGTATAGCTTTTAGTATCTATACTAGTACTTGTTAATTGGTTGTTGTTTAAAGTTCTCATAATTTTTAATTTTTTGATTGATGAATTAATAACGCCAGTAATTATCTGTAACGTCTTTTACTATTCCAAGTATAGATTTTAGTATCCACACTAGTACTTGTTAATTGGTTGTTGTTTAAAGTTCTCATGATGTTTTTCGTTTTTTAATTGATTACATCTTATAGACGAGCAAAAAAATAAAATGTTACAGTACTTTGCATAACATAGTAATGATTTAACACTTTTTAACTTTTTGCTCTATATTTATCCTTATGTTATGAGAACAAGAATATATACCATATGTCTCATTATCGTTTTTATTTTTTGTTGTAAGCAAAAAGTAAAAGAGAAGTGTACCGTAAAATCCTTTTTGGTTACTGCAACAGCTTATAACTCATTGGCCTACCAAACCAATTCTAATCCAAATATTACGGCTTTTGGTGATAGTCTTAAACCAGGTCTCAGATACATTGCCGTATCGAGGGATTTATTAGATTCAGGCTTGGTACATAATACTAAGGTAAAGATCGAAGGTTTTGACAGCTTATTTATAGTAAAAGATAAAATGAACAAACGTTGGAAGAAACGTATTGATATTTATATGGGAGTAGATATCAAAAAGGCGAAAGAATGGGGCAAAAAAAGTGTAACTATAGAATATTGTGTGCGTTTAAATGATTCAATAAACTAATCTCGTTTTACCATAACTTCAGATACAATAAATGGATAAGCCTTTTTTACAATTCTAAATTCCTCATCAGTTATCTGATCAGGTGTCTTATTGAATTTGTCTTTGATGTAAACTGCCCTAAGGTCATAGAAAGCTTTTGTAATTTCATCCTGCACAGAAACAAACAGATGATATTTAGTCAAGGCATCGTGACTTAAAGAAATTACGGCTTCTTTTGGGTGATCAGAGGATTCGGGTAATCTTTCACCTTTACAATAATCACATGTAGATGCCCCGTTGTTATCTACAAAAGCTTTTACTATTTGCTCAATCTCCTCGAGTTCGACAATCTTGTCTTCAATAAAAATCTCTTGTTTGCTATTTAAATTGATCCTTAGAATATTGCGTTCAACAATTTTAGAAATACAATCTTCAATTTTTGGACAATCACTAGGTAATTGTCTCAAGATACCCTTATCTGCCGAAATAGTTGTAGTCACCAAAAAGAAAATGAGCAATAAAAAGGCAATGTCTGCCATAGATCCCGCATTGACCGTTGCAGGATGTCTTCGAAATGATCTCATAATATAATTATTTTAAATGTTAATACTTTCTTAATCACAAGAACAGTACCAATCTTGTTAAAGGTTATTAACAATTCACTCAAAAAACCCTTACAATATGCTATTTTTGCAAAATTAACGTCCGTGAAAAAATTATATGTCAGCAGACACGATTAAAGAGAGAGTAACAGAAAAAAGACTTTACGATTATCAAATCAAGGATTTGCATCGCATTTTTGACGTAATGCTAGAAGAAGCTGATGATTTTAATCTTCTTTATCAATTGCCAACAGGAGGAGGAAAGACTGTTATTTTTTCTGAAATTGTGAGGCGGTATATAGAAAAGCACAATAAAAAAGTTGTTATTCTAACTCATAGAATTGAGCTATGTAAACAGACTTCAAGTGTGCTTTCTGGTTTTAAGGTAGATAATAAAGTTATTAATAGTAAGGTAAAAACCCTACCAGACCAAGATGATTACCAATGCTTTGTGGCCATGGTAGAAACCTTAAATAATCGTCTTTCCGATAAAGATTTTGAATTAAAAGATGTTGGATTGGTAATTATAGATGAGGCACATTATAATTCATTCAGGAAGCTATTTAAGTTTTTTGAGCATTGTTTTATCCTTGGAGTAACGGCAACCCCTTTAAGTAGTAATATTAAGCTACCTATGAAGGACAATTATGATAAATTAATTGTTGGTGATGACATTTCTACCTTAATTAAAAACGGCTTCTTAGCTAGTGCAGATTTATACCATTATGATGTAGGTTTAACATCGTTAAAAATTGGTATAAATGGTGATTATACGGTTAAATCTTCAGAAGCTTTATATACCAATAGCCTTATGCAAACCAAGCTGTTATCTGCTTATGAAGAACTGGCTAAGGGAAAGAAGACCTTAATTTTTAACAATGGTATTTACACGTCTAAGGAAGTTTATTATACGTTTAAGAAATCAGGCTATAATGTTCGGCATTTAGACAATACTGCTACTAAACAAGAACGAAAGGATATTTTATACTGGTTTAAGCATACTCCTGATGCCGTTTTAACGTCCGTGAGTATTTTGACTACAGGTTTCGATGAGCCTTCTGTTGAATCCATTATTCTAAATAGGGCTACGCGCTCTCTCACATTGTATTTTCAAATGATTGGCCGTGGTAGTCGTATTTTCAAAGACCGAACAACATTTCAGGTTATCGATTTAGGAAATAATGTAGCACGTTTTGGACCTTGGTCGCAACCAGTAGATTGGCAGCATATCTTTAAATATCCTGATTTATATCTAGAGAATATTATTGATGATGAAGATATAGAACGAGACTTCGTTTATGTAATGCCAGATACCCTTAAGGAGAAATTCAAGAATTCCCAATCATTGGATTTTGATGTAAAGGCAGCATATAAAGAAGCCGTGGGTTCAGGAAAAAAATCATTTACCGTTATAGAACGCTCTATTGCTCAGCACTCTAGAATTTGTATTGAGAATAGTGATGATGTATATGATGCAAGGGCTTTAGCAAAATTACTTCAAGATGATATAGCTTACCGAATTAAGCAGTATTGTTACTGCATTATGAACAGTACACAGAACTATAAAGATTGGTTGTTTGATGAATACAACCGTAAGTTACGTATTAGTTTCAATGGTAAGTTTTAACGTTTTTTTGTAAGGAATTCCATTTTTTAGCGTTTATTTTGAAGTAGGTATGGTTTTTGTGCCTTAAATTTAAAACAGCAAACACAGTCTACAATAAATTGAAATTCGTTAAGTCCATATTGCTCATTATCTTTATGTTAAGCGGTATATCTGTATTTGCACAAGTTACGGATAAAGAAAAAAAATCGATCCGAATACCTGCTGAGCCTTCAAAGACAAAAAAAGATTCCATACCAGTAAAAATTAAGGTAGCTCCAAAACTAGACAAGGAAGAAGATAAAGCTAGTGGAGGGTCTGAAGAGAACAAGAAGTTTAGCAACAAGAATTCCGAGAGGCGTCGCTTTTCCATGATAGAGGAAGATGGGTTAAAAAGCCCTTCCGAAATATACGAAAAACGTTGGAGTAAGGACTTGCAAAAGGGTGGTGTGATAAGAACAATGTCTGATCAATTTTTAGGTGAGCACCGAGTCGATACAAAATTTGTAAATATTGTATGTCGCGATCATGAATATCCCGACGGTGATCGCGTGCGAATTTATATTAATGGCATTACTGTACAACCAAATTTATTGCTAAAAAGTAGTTACAGAAGAGTAGCAGTTGATTTAGAACAGGGTAAAAATACCATTGAAATTGAAGCACTGAACCAAGGTGATTCTGGGCCTAACACGGCTGAATTTATCGTATACGACGATAAAGGTAAAGTGATTTCTTCTAAAGAGTGGAATTTGTTAACAGGTGTAAAAGCAATTATCGTCTTCCATAATGAAAAAGTAGTCATCAAGGAAAAATCTCCAGAGGAAAAGGCTGGTGAGACTGATGAAGCCTCTAATAATTAAACTCCGACACATCTCCAGGCTGCATACGCGCTAATTCATAATCACCAACTCTTACCCTTACCAAACGTAGTGTTGGAAACCCAACGCCAGCAGTCATTTTCCTGACCTGTCTAAATTTTCCTTCGGTTAATGTTATACGTAACCATGAGGTTGGCCCATGTTTATCATCTCTAACAAAGCGCTCAACGATATGTGACATGTCTCTTAATATTTCAGCTTTACATTTCTGGGTTTTATAAGGCTTACCGTCTATAGATATTATTACTCCATTACGCAATTTATCTATTGCAACCTCATTGATTATACCATCAACCATGATATGATATTCCTTTTCAATTTTAGAACTCGTTATATAATTACTGAATTTACCATTCGTTGTTAACAACAACAGGCCTTCGGATTTTTCATCTAAGCGGCCAACAGCCATAATTCCAGAGGGAAAATCATAGAAGTTATTCAATAACTTTTTATTTTTTCTTCTATTCTGATTATTGATAAACTGACTCAAATAGCCATAAGGTTTATAAAGTTTAAAATAACGATGCTTCATTACCACCAAGTTATAAAACATTTTTGTAAGTCATTCTCAGGACTCTTTATCCAGCAAAGTGGAGATTGCCGTTTGTCTATGTAATGTTTTATTGCTATCTGGGCTTCGTTAAAGTCCAACCAATCAATAGCAATATTAGGCTTTCTTAGCCAGTTTAATTTGTTGGGGATATGAAACTTATGGTATTTTAATTGTAGTAAAAAATTAAATTTTAAATACCAGCCTTGGATACATTTTTTATTTAATGGAGTTAGGTCTATGTTCGACATCGGATATGGTACATACAATTGTGCTTTAAAGTGTACATATTGTTCAAAGTCATCTGGAATTAAGTTTTTAGTTTTTAGGACTTCTATTGTTTCTTTCTTAAACAGTAGGGGCAATTGTTTTTCCCTCAGCTTATTGATTTTATAAACAAAACTGTCATTTCGATTGGGGCCAATCCAATACGCTAAGTTGTCTGAATATGCCCTAGTAGAATCGTATAAATAGAATTTATAGGCGATTTCTAGATGTATTGGTTGGTTGTTATTAAGTAATAAAATATCTAGTTCGCCTATGGTCTGTTTGCCACTCCTTATTTGTAAGTTTTCCTCAAGAATCTCGATATTTGATTGTTTTTGAAGCTGAAAACTTGTGTACGCTTCAATCCATTTGCCTAAACGCAGTTTCCTATGTTCGGTTTTGGGGAAGAAAGTTTCAGAAGTTTTATCAATAGAAAACTGTTTTAGGAACTCTACATTATTGTTTTCCCATAATAAAGGTGTATCCTGAAACCCTTCAAACGTATCCTTATGGCTTAAATTTGTTCCCAAATATTCTTACTTATAGATTAGATTTCAAAAATATTGAAAACCTAACTTATATCATGTTTTATCTTTTAAACTAAGGTTACCTTTAAGCGTATAATTTTCATTGAGTTCTAATTTCCAAAATCAAAATATTTATGAAAGTATTCGATAATAAACACATCAAAAATGTGGCTTTTGTTGGCGCACATCGCTCTGGCAAAACCACATTATCTGAAACCATGCTTTTTGAGGCAGGTTTAATAAACAGAAGAGGTACAGTAGAGCAACAAAACACAGTATCCGATTACCATGAATTTGAGCACCATAGAGGTGCTTCTGTTTTTGCTACCCCTTTGCATACCGAATGGCGTAATTATAAAATTAACATTATTGACACTCCTGGATTAGATGATTTTATAGGTGAAATTATGTCTTCTATTAGAGTTGCAGATACTATTGTTACAGTAATTAATGCAAAGCATGGTGCGGATATAGGTACCGAGATTATATGGAACTATGTAGATAAGTACCACAAGCCTACACTTTTTGTAATCAATAAAATTGATAGCGAAAAAGCAAATTTTGAGATGAGCGTTAATAGTCTTAAAGAATTGGTAGGTAAAAACGCAGTTTTAGTTCAGTATCCCATAAAATTAGATGGTGCACAATGTATCATAGATGTATTGAAAATGAAATGCTATAAGTTTGGACCCGAAGGTGGTAAACCTGAAAAATTACCAATTCCTGAAGATCAGTTAGAATATGCTAATCAACTTCATAACGAACTTGTTGAAAAAGCTGCAGAGAACGATGAAGAATTAATGGAGCTTTATTTTGATAAAGGAACATTAAATGAAGAGGAACTTCGAAAAGGCATCAAACTAGGGATGCTAAATCACGATTTCTTTCCTGTCTTTTGTGTTTCAGCATTGAAAGATATGGGAACAGGTCGTCTCATGGGATTTATTGATAATGTGGCACCTGCTGCGGCTGATTTAAAACCAGAGCAAACTTTAGAAGGAGACTTAATAAGACCTGAAGTCGACGCTGATACATCATTATTCGTCTTCAAAACCATTTATCAGCCAAGTTTAGGGCAGGTTACTTTTTTTAAAGTCAAATCTGGTGAGGTAAATGTAAATGATAAGTTGTACAATACCCGAACGGGTGAATGCGAAACTTTTAACCAATTATATATCATGGATGGCAAGGAAAAGCATTCGGTACAAAAGTTAACAACTGGTGATATAGGTGCAACCACCAAGCTAAAATATACAGAAACCAATGATACTTTAGCAACTTCAGCTGAAGGCGGGACCATTAGACCTATAAAATTTCCACAACCAAGATTGGTAAAAGCTGTTTTTGCAGAAAGTCCAAGCGAAGAAGAAAAATTAAGTGAAGCTTTAAAACGTATTCATAGTCAAGACTTAACAGTAGATTTGAGCTATAATAATGAAACCCATCAAACATTGGTAGGTACACAAGG
The DNA here is from genome assembly GCF_028282165.1 of Winogradskyella sp. Classification (GTDB taxonomy): domain Bacteria; phylum Bacteroidota; class Bacteroidia; order Flavobacteriales; family Flavobacteriaceae; genus Winogradskyella. Next base: position 102,467 of record NZ_JANQIM010000005.1, read on the forward strand.
TGAGTTACACTTATCGACATTGACTTGGCTTTTAGAGAATATCTACGAAGTAAAACCAAGATTTGAGGCGCCTAAGATTTCCTACCGCGAGACGATACAACGTAGTGCAACGGCCAATTATAGACATAAAAAGCAAAGTGGAGGTGCAGGTCAGTTTGGTCAGGTACACTTAAAAATAGAACCTTATTACGAAGGTATGCCAGAACCCGAAGGATTTTCAATTCGAGGCAAAGAAGTTGTTGATCTACCTTGGGATGGTAAATTGGTGTTTTACAATTGTATTGTTGGTGGTGTTATAGATCAACGTTATTTACCATCAATTATGAAAGGGGTTATCGAAGTTATGGAATCAGGACCATTAACAAAATCGTACATAAGAGATGTTAGGGTTATGGTTTATGACGGTAAGATGCATTCCGTAGATTCTAATGATATTTCGTTTAAGATTGCTGGTTCACACGCATTTAAAGAAGCCTTTTTAAATGCGAATCCAAAATTACTAGAACCGATCGAGCAAATGGAATTACGTGCTCCAGAGCAAATGGTAGGGAGCGTAATGACTGAATTGCAAAGTAGGAGAGCAGTGATTCAAGGCATTGAAACAGAAGCGCATTATCAGATACTAAAGTGTACAATTCCATCAGCAGAATTATCTGATTTTTCTACACAATTACGCTCACTGACCCAAGGTAGAGCCACTTATACAACAAGTTTTAAGGGCTACAATTCCGTGCCAAACCATATTCAGAAAGAATTAGTAAAGAAACAAGAATTAATAACCACATAAAACATCCGAGATATGCAAACTAAATTAATGTATTTAAGCGATTTAAGGTTCAATATAGATACTTGGAAACGTGAATTAAGGTTTCATTTTAACGAAATGGATACTTTTGAAGAAAAATTGGAAGAAATTGTTCAAAGAGAACAAGATCCTATAAATTTGATAAAACTTGAAGTTTTTCAAAATCGTATTATGATCGAAAAAGATGCGATATCTAAATTATTGCATCGCTGCAGAAATAAGATTGCCAATATTAATAATGTAGATTTTAATGAAAATATAGACGGACGGCTTCAAAATGAACAGCGTACTTTAAAAGAAGACATGCGTACCTATATAAAATTGCATTATGACCTTAAAGAAGAAATGATGGATTACTTTTTAGAAGTACTCTAGAGCTTCTGCACTAATTAACTAACTCAATCAAAAAAGCCACGGTTTTAATCGTGGCTTTTGTTTTACATGTAGGTGTTACTATTTTATGATTAGTTTTTCTATACGCTTTTGGTTGGCTGAATTATTCAGTTCTAAAATATAGACACCTGTTACAACAGAATTAACATCAATCACTTGTCTAATAGAAGTGATGTCTAGTGAATTTGATATTATAAGCTTGCCTGTAATATCATATAATTTAAAATCAGTTGCATGCGGAAGTTGTCCGTTAATAACAATCGTTTTATCACTCTGGTTAGTAAATATTTCCAATTGGTCTATTGGCGATTCAGAAATACTTAAAGAACTTCCTTCAAATCTTAAATAAAATCTACCATCACCAGAGATATCACTATCTAAGATAAATTGATGATTGTTATCGTTTAATAGTGTAAAGGTATTATTTAGTGTATCTTCTAGATAGACATTAATTGATGACGGTAAATCGGTTTCGGCGATGCTCAGAGTTATTTGTTGACCTTGACTCGCATTTATACCTAACGGAATTACCACATTACCTAAGGCAGTCTCTGCTAAGGCTTGAATAGCAAAAGGAAGACCACCAGTTATATCTTCGACTAAGAGTGAATAAAGCGCAAAATCTGGAGCGTTTCCGTTAAATATAGCAGCATCATAACCTGGGTCTAATCCGAGTGTAGCATTTTCGTTAAAGTAAACATCTGTGGCATAAAATGAGACATCGGAATTGATCACAAGCTTAATATGTCCATGGTGGGGAGACGAATTAGAAGGTCTTCCAACAATAAAATCATCGCTATTGCCCGTAACTCTCATATTAGGATTAAATGTAACCATACCGCCTCCAGACTTACTTTTTACAAAGAATCCTTGCCCTGGAGCAATCAATCGTCCAGTAGTCGCATTATTTAATACTGTCCAACCATCTGAAGCATTACCATCATATCCATAAATGGCTTGATAGGAATTTAGATCTAGCTGAGCACTATTTTGACTAAAAAATGAATCAAAATCAAGATATGCCGTGTATGGATTTCCTATCAAATTCCATCCCTCAAAAGAGCTTCCGGCGGTTGTTAAGCTTGTATTAACTATACCTGCTTCTATTTCACCAGTAAAGGTGAATGTAGTCCCATGTGTGCCATCTTCAGAACTGTCTCTCGCAGCGCGATATCCAATCCCAGATGTTAGAGGCAAAGCCCCATTTACTGATATATCATAGATTTCATAGCTACTGGTTGTTTCGTTAAATGGACCAAACAATTTTTGATTCGTATTACTTGGGTTTTCAAAAATATTTGGATTGTCAGTAGCAAAGCTTCCAAACGTTTGATTTTTTAAAGGAGATGCTATTAAATCATTACCAGTACTACCGTTAAATTCATTTACATGTCTTTTATACTTAATGGTTCCTGTGGTTGTTCCAGTAACAATTAAACTAGAATATTTACTGGAAACAGAATTTAAAGTTACTTCTCCATTAATAGTGAGATTACCATTAATTGTTAGGCTTCCGCCTTCCATAATCTCTATACTTCCAGTAGGAGAGACCGTGTGATCTCCATTTATTACCATATTTTCATCAACGCCTACTACGATATTATCACACTCACTTGGAGCTGTAAAAACACTGGCATTACTTTCGTACAATGATTTATAGCCATCCGTAAACTCAGCAGTAACCTGTACATCCATTCCATTAGATTCCAATCCTGTAAGCGTTATGGTCTGAGGACTAGTGATAATTGGAAAATTTTGACCATTAACCAATAATGAACCTGTTTCTGGTGCATTGGAGTAGGTGATGATTAATTCTTGGGTGTATGTATTATCGCTTGGGTCACAAGTTGATTGTGTGCCAGCTACAATATTATCTATTTTAGTTTCAGCATTATATGGTAAGAACTGCATTAAAGTTGCTTTTGGTTCAGCTGCAGTGTCATCTCCTCCATATCGCGAAGTTCCTCCTCGTCCTCTAATATGAATACTGACTAAATCGTTTACACCATCACTAAAAAGTTGTACTCTAACTGCTTCTGCATATTTAGGAGCTTCATTAGTACCGTCCCATTCAAAAATGCCGTTTTCAATCCAACCACCTGTACCTTCGTCTAGAACGATCCAATTCCCATCACGTAAATAACTAACTCGCCATTGCGTATTAGGTTGAGGTTGGTTAGGGAATGCGCCACCAATGGTTATATAATTAAGAAATTGAGGGTTTGGCCAATCAACACGATAATAAAAACCATTATCTGCATCAACTGTACCAAGATTTTGTTGGAAAGGAACCCCATATTCGGCGAAATTTGAACTTTCCTTGTAATCTCCTAAAGAAGGATCATAAAGTACATCCAAGAGTTCACCACGTCCAGAACCTTGAGGGACTGAACTACTCAATTGAGCAGAAGGTAAAAGGGCTAAATTGATTATTGGATTTGGACCATTTTCTTCGTTTATGCTGTTAGCATCTAATTGGTTAATCCATTGTTCAATTAAATCAACAGCCGGTTGATCTATTATTGTTTTAGAAAGTGGTGGCATCATTATAGCAGGATCTACACTATTCATCCTATGGAAAAGAATTGATTTTGATGCGTCGCCCACATAAACAATTTCTTCGTTTGGATCTATGCCCAGTGGACTTAGAATACCTGATGTTAATAACTCGGTAGCTTCTAAGTTATTGTAATATCTTAGGTCAAAATCAGCTCTATTATCCGTATCATGTCTATGGCAATAGGCGCAATTTAAATCCATGTAAGATCTGGCCTTTTCATTTAGTGTTGCGTTAGGATCATCTAAAGCTTTGTTTGTTATGATATCTGGTGTATCAGCATCTGTTATTGTCGCGTCAATCATTCCCAGATGACTCATGGTTACTAACTGATTAGCTGTTAATCCTGTTTCGGCATAGGTGTAATCTGTATTGAGATATCTTGTCTTTAGTCCTAATGCGCCTTTATTTGCAGTATTGTGACAAGCAATACACTCGGAATTTGAAGGATAATGCCAAGTTTGAGTTCTAGTACCACCACCAACAGTGGCAATATCAACAACTTCATTTACGGTTGAAATTTGTAATACGGCATCGGTTTCACTTTCGTTCCAGTTATAAGTTAGATAATACAATTCGCCATTTTCATCTACGACTGAAACTCTTGTTTCTACTTTCCTCGTAACGTTGGGGTCATTATCATCAACCCTAAGATCAAAATGCTTTACAATGACTGTACCAGAAGGAAACTCCCAATCCTCATATTCTGAATAATCAATTTGCTCGTCAACGCCAGAGTGAACACCATCATTATTGGGCACTGCAATCCAACGTTTCTTTAAAGCACCATCAGACCAAAAGGATTCATAAAGCTCGTACGGCACAAAACCATCAACAACATCTAATGTCGTCAAGTCTGAAAAAATTCCAGTTTGTGAAAGCAATTGTGGTGGATCATCATAATTAGGATCATTATCGATTAGCTTATAAATTTTAGTGCTAAATCCTAAACGCAAAAGAAATAATTCTCCCTCGTCATCTTCACCAAACGAAATTATATCTTGAGGTAAAAACGTAGCAATTTCGTGGTAATCACCCGTTGTAACATCTACTGCAAAAATCTCATCTCCACTACCATAATCAGAGCAAATATATTGGCCATAGAGTTCGGGTATGGCAGAGCCTCTGTAAACAAAACCTCCAGTAATAGAATTAGCATCTGTAGGACTAAAAGCCACCAAAGGTCCAGTATGAGGCATTTCGTTGAAAAGATCTGTGTAACAACCTGGTCCAGCAATATTGCCCTCAAATAGAGGCCAACCAAAGTTAGCACCTGCACTTACAATATTTACTTCCTCATGGGTATTAAGACCTACATCACCAATATAAAACTCACCAGTTGAGCTATCTTTAGTCATTCTAAACGGATTCCTCAGTCCTATAGCATAGTACTCTTCAAAGAAATCGCCTGACTGATAGACATCTGTTGGGTTAGGTGTTGTTAAATTAAGCTGCCCATAAAGATTAGTGGTTGAACCTGGAGTAGAATCGCAAAATGGGTTATCATTAGGAATCCAATATTCCACGCCAGTAATTTCATCAGAATGACCAGCATCTGTTGGTTTAACACGAACTGGTGGATGACTCTTGGTAGGGTCTTTATCCACATCGATTCTAAGAAGTCCTCCCGAAAGATTACCTGCAATGTCTTGTGATCGTTGCCAGGACGCTTGATCACCAGTAGTTAGATATAAGAACCCATCATCACCAAAGTCTAAACCTCCACCATAATGGGTGGTGCCATACATCCTGTTTTTCATGATTATGGTTCTAGAATTGGCTACAAAACTCATTGTAGTTGGGTCAACTTCAAATCGTTCAAGTATCAAAAAATTCCCTTCATATTCATTTTCACTAAAGTCACAACCTTGATTAGTGTATCCACCAAATGGAGGCGAATCTTGACCTAATCCATTTTTGGTGGCATAATAAACGTAGAAATAATTCTTGGGGTTTGTTGGTGCATCAAAATCCGGATGAACCGTCAATCCTAAAAAGCCACCATCAGAAACCAAACCTACTTCGCCAGAAAGGTCGAGCAATGTATTTTTCGTTGTTGTTGTTTCATCATCTTCAAACCAGAAAATAATACCGTTAAGCTGGCCAATGATCACTTTATTTCTAGACGGAATGTTTTTGTACGTAATTGGATAGAAAAATTCTAAATTGGGAAAAGCCTCCCTGTAAGTAGCATCTAGATCGAAATCGGCACCAACAGGTAACATATTGTTTACGTAAGGACCTATGGACTTAGGCGATGGTAGGCCAGAACCAGAAAAATAGGGTAAATAGCTAAACAATAAAACGGATGATATAGCAACAAGAGCAATTCTTATTCTAAACGATTTGGGTATAAAGCAACTTATTATACTTCCAATAGGTTTTTTGGAAATAATACCTTTCATTTTAAATTGATTAATAGCGAGTAAATAAATTAATAGCAATAGCTAATGTATAACAACTATGAAATATCTGTGAAATTTATCGACGATAACATATTAAATCCGTTAAAGTTATCTATCGGATTTTTAATGTTTTATGTATCTAAAAAAATGTTAGACAAAACGTTTTAATTAATCAGAAAAGAACTACTTTTTTTAATAATTGGAGTATCATCATATTAAGTATAACAATCTTCCAGGACTAAGATTTAACATAGTTTTGGTACAACTGATCTTAGTAAAATTGTATCTTTAAGTTTATGATAACTAGATTTTTAATAGGATTTTTAGCTTTAGGGCTTTTAAGTTGTGGCGGATCTAAGTCAGACAGAGTACCGGCTTCTAAAGTAGAGTCTTATGACCAATTAAGTACTTTAATAGAATCGGGTGCTTACCAGTTTAATCCAGAGATTTTATATCCACAAGAAACCCAAGATGTGGCCAATGCCGCAAATGCTCTATTAGGTTATTTTGCCAATGATGGTGCTTATGTTACTGTAAAACCTGGCTATTTTCTGAAGATTGAAAACGATTCTGCTATCGCAAAATTACCTTACATAGGTGAAATGACGAGAGGAAATTCTTATGGAAAGATTGATAATACAGGCATAGAATTTAATAGTCTAATCAAAGATTATATTGTTAGGGTTAACAAGCGCGCAGAAATAGTTATAAAATTTGAAACCAAGGGTTTATTAGAATCCTATGACGTTATCTTAAAATTGTTTCCAAATCATACCTCAGATTTAATGATTAATAGTTCAAATCGTTCAATGGTTCGCTATCAAGGGAAGATAGTGTCTGTGACCGATTAATCATTGCCAATACCGCAATGGCCTTCTACCAATTTTACTGTTTTTAATTTTTTCCAAACCGAATCTTCAAAATTAAAAGTAGATATCCTAAACAATAGCATATATTTATTTTGGTCAGTACAATAAAACGTTTCTATTGTAGCATACAAAGTGATGACTTTATTTGTAAAAAACGCATCATAGACTTGTATTCTTCCTTTGAAAGTGGGTAATGCAGAATCATTATTAACCAGTTTTACTTTTTCAAAATCAACTTTAGTAGTTGGTACATCAAAGGCCTTGTCTTTATTAACAACGTTCATTAAACCATCATAATAGAGTACCATATTACTTTCTAACATCTGAGTGGTCGGAACACTTTTTAAATTAACGTTCCACACAAATGCATAGGTAAAAAACTCTGGACTTTCAGGCTTATTCCAGTTTTTGGCAAACCGAATATCTTCATAACCTCTATAATCAATGTCTGGAGCAAAACTTAAGGGAAATCTTATCAATTCTTTAAGCCAGGTACTGTCTGCTGCTAGAATTTCTAAATCTTCGTCTTTTTGAGAGTAACAAATAACAGAATAGAGAAGTGTTAGGAATACTAATAGCTTTTTCATTTTTATAGACTTAATGTAACTTCAAAGCCAATACCATCAGCAATTGCACCATCGCGCAGTTTACTATTATAATCAACCCCCCAACGTTGTCTGTCAATTTTAAACTTTGTAATCATTTGTTGCTTTGCATAATCGACTTCGGCCTGAAAACTTATAGGCAAGGTAACTCCTTTTATGGTAAGATTTGCATCAACTTTCATATTTGTGCTATCGTGATATTCAACATTTGTAATAACTAGTTTAGCCGTTGGAAAATTTTCCACTTCAAAAAAGTCTTCATTTTTTAGATGATCCACTAAGCTTGCGTTTCCTTCTTCGTCTTCGATATCCAGACATGTTATTGAATTCATATCGATAATGAATTCACCGCCAGTAATAACATCTTCAGTCTTTATAAAGTAACCTTCTAATATACTAATAGTGCCATGGTGACCTCCAAAGTAAAATGAGTATTCACCAAACCATCTTAGTTCGCTCTTAGCGGTATTGATAACTAACTTTTCCTGAGCTTCTGTGATTGTGGATGATAAAAAGATAAGTGTAATAAATAATGTGAATTTCTTCATGATATATAGTTTTTATTAAATGATGGGATAAAACTAGATAGCGTTCTCTTGGAGAATGTCAAAAAAGTGCAAAAGAAGTGTCAAAGCCTTGCAAAATTTAATCGAAATGCCTGTTATTTGTAAGCGATATGAAGTTCAATTTTGATATACGATTTTTAATCATCGTTTTTGTGGTGTGTTTTGTATCCTGTAATTCGGTAGAAGATGATTTTTCCAGACAGGTTAAAATTGCATTACGTAATGCTGGTAATGAGTTATTGTTAAGCAAAAATGATTCAACCACGTTGATTTTACCTGTTAAAGAATTACATTCTAATAAGTATCAATTGGCATTTAATGCACCTTTGGCTTTTGAGCCTGAGGTTTTAGTTGGCCAATTAGAAGAAAGTCTAACAACATCTAAGCTTCCTGAGCATTATATCGTAGAAGTTATTCAATGTGAAGACCATGAGGTGGCGTATAGTTATCAGATGAGTGCCATTTTAGAAAGTACCATTATTCCTTGCAGTGGCCGCTATTTACCACAAGCATGTTATGTTATAGAAGTTGATTTTTTTAAAAGGGTAGAGCCAAATTCTGAACGTTCTTTTGCCATTGGTCTTATAATAGCTTTATTATTGGTATTAATAGTGTTTTTTTGGTTTAGAAAAAGCTTTTTGAAGCAATCAAAACAAGAGCCCATTAACTATGAGTCAATAGGAAGTTTTAAGTTCTATCCAGAACAGAATAAATTGATTAAGGAAGCGGAAGAAATTGCCTTATCCAAAAAGGAGTGCGAACTCTTGGCACTTTTTGTAGAACGTCCAAATGAGGTAATTAAACGCGATGAACTCACCAAAAAAGTCTGGGAAGATAATGGTGTGTTTGTGGGTAGGAGCCTAGATACTTATATCTCCAAACTCAGAAAAAAACTTAAATCCGATGCTTCAATTAAAATAACTAATGTACACGGTATTGGGTATAAGTTAGAGATTTAATAAATTCAAATTTATAACCTATAATAACTTTGACTCGTCCCTTTGGTACACGGACAATTGCTTGCACTTTGTAAAAGATTTAAACCAATAGTAACGACATGTGTACCTGTATTAAAGCCCGCTAAATCGTTAAAGGTCAATTGATACGAATAGGCAAAATAAAGCTGATTGTGCAATATACCGGCCATTGGCCCAAGGTTTAGAGGATTTAGGAATTGGTCATTAAGGAAACGATAAGATGCTCCTATCCAATAGTAGTCACCATTTCTGTTAAACTTTCTATACTTAAAATTCAAGTCTGTGGCTGAACGGTTGTCACTATCGAAGAATTGAAAGAATACAGAAGGTTCAAACTCTATGTCCTTGTTGCGTTCTGGACTAAACACATACCCAGTATACATCTGATAATTCAATAATAATCGTGGTTCTTGTACCGTTGCTGCGTCAAAATCGTCTATATCCTTAGCGACTAAATTATTGGCATTAAAACTAAAATAAAACTTGTTCCATCTGTAAAGAAAACCAGCATCAAAATTATTGTTATTGATGGCTCTGTCGCCATTCTGTATAATTGCAGGATCTTGTATTGGGACGTTATATTCAGAATTAAAGTTCTCCACTTCAATTCTGAAGTTATTAATGTTATACGAAAGTCCAAGTGAAAGGTATTGCTTAGATTTCCAGTCTAAGATTAAATGATGAGCAAAAGATAGCTTAAGTCCTTTTTGTCTAGTATTACCATTTTTATCGTTATAAGCAGAAACACCTATTCCTGAACGGTTAGAAATTCTAAAATCTGCATATATGGATTGGTTATCTGGCGCATTTTTAATACCCACCCATTGAGTTAAGCCATTAGCTCTAATTTTTAGATTATCACCAATACCAGCAAACGTTGGTGAAACCACAAAATCGTTGTCCGCTAGATATTGTGTCCAAACTGGTAAGTTTAACTCTTGACTAAAGCTTTGGGCTGTAGTTAAAAATAATATATATAGTATAATTCTCTTCATCTTAGTAGGTTTCATTCAATAGATTAGGGTTATCTGTATAGCGTAAAATGTCCAACAAACTCTCTATCCACATTTGGGTCGTTGGTCTTAACAACAAACCAATAATCACCTGTTGGTAATTCATGCCCATTATATCTACCGTCCCAGACTTCACCTACATTATAGGTCGCGACTTTTCGGCCATAGCGATCAAAAATATCGAAGGTTAAATTGGGGTAATTCTCTATACACTCTGGTGCCCAGGTATCGTTATTACCATCGCCATTGGGTGTAAACCAATTGGGGATACAGATGTCTACAAATTCTTGTTCTATTTGGGCTTCGGCAAAACAGCCATTGCTGTCAGTTACTACTACGGTGTGTATGCCCGATTCGGTTATTAAAAACGTATTCTCACTACCATAATCTTCACCATTCATAGTAAAAGTATAGTTGCCCGTTCCACCATCGGCATTGGCTATAATCTCATTAAGACCACCCGCCGTAAGAGTTAAAGTTACTGGGGCATAAGAATCCATGTCAAAGAAATCGGTATTAACCATACAGCCGTTGGTATGTCTAACAGTGATGTAGTTATCGAGCCCGACAGGTACATTCGTGAATACATTACTCAATTGATAAGGTCCACCATTTAAGGAGTAATCCAAATCGTTTAAATCTGTGATAGATTCATCTACGGTGACGGTTACTTCATTGCTTTGCAGATTATCCTCGCAGGTATATTCTATGATTACTTCTGGATTTATACTTACAGATTCTGGGAACGTGATATTCCACTCAGACTCGCAATCTTCGGCATCTCTTATGTAAACAATATGATCGCCACCTTCTAGATTGGTAAAGTCGAACACCGTTTGTGTTGGACCTCCAGTAGTGTATGGACCATCATAATTACCCAAGCTCACACTATATGGTAAATTACCACCAGAGATGTCAATACTAAACTCTCCATTGGCATCGCCTTCACAAAGTTCTGGAAAGAAAGAATCACCAATGATCGTTATAATAACAGGTTCTGGATCTAAAATTGTAAAGTCAAAGGTTAGATAGCATCCTAACTCATCTTGTACGATAAGACTGTAATCACCAGCTGCTAGGTTTTCAAACACGTTGGTTTCAAAAAATTGATTTAATTGTGGTGAAATAGCATATTGAATAGTTCCTGTTCCACCGGTAGCTGTAATTTCAACAAAACCATTGTCATTGCCCGCACAAGTTACATCGTTTACGGCTATTGTAGCCTCTAGTTGCGTGGTAGGTTCAGTAATAGTTATAGGTGCCGTAGTGGTAACACAATCACCGCTTTCTACCATAACCATATAATCTCCAGCTACTAAACCTGTAAAATTACCAGGCGTATTTTGGGTAGCATTGATTGTATTTCCTGCACCATCTTGCAGTGTATAATTATAATCTCCTAATCCACCTTGAGCTGTGGCTATGATTGATCCCGTATTATCGCCAGCACAATTGATAGATGGATTAGAAGATTCTAGATTTATAACTAACTCAGGTAGTGGATCAACCGTAATTTCGTTAGACACATTGGAGATACAGCCATTGGCATCCCTTACATAGTAGGAATAAATCCCTTCAGGAACCGAAAATGTAGTGGATGAGCTAAAGCTGCCTAATATAGTTGCAAAATTGCTTGTGTTGCTATATTCGTAAGGGCCTGTTCCGCCACTTGCACTTAATGTCAAGGTCGATTCTACTAAACAGGTTTGAGTAGATGCTCTAACCAAATCAACATCTAGTGGAGTAGGGTTGAAAATTTCAATATCTAAAGATGTCATTTCACAATTAAATCCATCTGTAATGGTGATATTGTAAGTTCCGGCACCTAAATCATTAAACACATTTGAGGTTTGTGGACCCGAAGAACTTACTGTCGGGGAAACCATATTTAAGGTATAGACGTAATTAGTGCCTTGACCGCCAGAAACCATATCTACAGTAATGCTAGCATTTTGATCTCCAAAACAATCTAAAACTGTTGTGTTTGGTATAAAGGTTGCTGTAATTGGATCTGGTAAATTAAGTATTATTGTTTCTGAAGCTAAACAACCTTCGGTATCTCTTACGTTAACTGTATAAGTGCCAGCAGATAAATCTGAAAATACATTATTGTTAGAATACGCAACAGTTGCATCTCCAGTTAATTCATATTCATAACCTCCCCAACCACCATCTGCGATTGCTGTTATGGTACCTTGACCATCATCGCAGGTTACATTAGAAGTTTCTAACAAGCTAAGTGTTAATGTTTCTTGAGGTGATGTAATAATTACATTACCAGTATTAGAACAAAATGGAAAGTCGGTTTGTGTAATAGTAACTGAGAATGTACCTGATTCCATTCCAGTAACGGTCAATGGATTTGTAGATGTGTTAGCATTGACGACACCTGTTACAGAAGCACCTAGACTATCGAAAACTTCATAAGTATAAGCACCTGCAAAATTGGTAATATCAATATCGAATGAACCTGTATTGTCACCAAAACATGTTATGCTTGAAGAAGTTACATTGAATAATGGAAGTATTGCTTCAGGTACTACAATTGTAGTTTCACTGGTACATAACAGTACTGTATCTGTAATTGTAATCGTATAAGTTCCAGAGGGAACACCAGTAAATGTATTTCCCGCTAAGCTAACTGAGGCAGGAGTTGGAGATATATTATACGCATAAGAACCAGAACCTCCTGAACCTGTTATGGTAATTTCACCATCATCATTGTTACACGAAGGTAAAGCTGTTGCTTCAGCCGTAACATCTATTGGTTCATCGATATCAATTGAAATTGAGTTACCACAACCATTGGCATCTTGTATTTCAATAGTATATGTACCAGCAAACAAGTTTGAGATGGTAAATGGCGCTGTTTGCGTTTGAAATGCTCCACCGTTTATACTATAACTGTACGGTGGTGTACCTGGAACATCCAGTACAATATCAATTTCATAATTACCATCTGTAATTTCACAAGTATTGTTGACAGTCCCTGAAATAGCAGGAGAATCGTCTGTATCAACAACAGTTACAGGACTACTTACAATACAACCAAAGGCATCCAATACATGAATATAATAACTACCAGCATCGACGTTAAATGTACTTGCTGAGTCCCATCCAGCATCCGTCACCAATGGTGCAGCGGGAGTAGTTGTAATTTGATATTCGTAAGGTGCTGTTCCGCCTTGACCAATAGCACTTATAACACCAGAATTTGGATTACAATTTGCATTTTGATCCACAGATACCGTTAAGTCCAATGGTGTAGGAGACTCTAAAATTTCAAAGATTTGAGACGCGGTTTCGCAACCATTAAAACTGCCTGTACCGTTTTCCGTGAAGACAAGGTAATATTGTCCAGGAGTTAATGTTCCAGGGTTTGGTGTTGTTACGGTCTCTGGTACTCCGAAGGTAACAGGTAGATTTGTAGGCCCATCTACTAATTGATTATCAAAAGCCGTATAAATTGAATAGTCTACGGACGTTGTTGTACTGTCAAAATTATCTATTGTGAAAGTCACACTTCCATCTGCTGCGCCTAAACACGTTACATTATTTGGCTCAACGACAGAGGTCAATGTTGAAGCAGGGTCTATGGCAAAATCAGCCGATTTTACAAAGTAACAATCCGTTACCAAATCATGTACTACAAATGTATACACTACACCAGGTATGAGATTGGTAAATGTCCTTACGTTGCCTCCAGGCGTATCAGGAGGGAAATAAGTAGAGGTATAAGGAATGGTATTAAATTCTAAAATTCCAAATTCATAGCTACCACTTCCAACCGCTGAAATTGCAGTAACTTCAGCAACGCCACCAGTAGTACAATCAGGTACAGAAATATTAACATCTATAATTAAATCCGATGGAGGGGAAGCTATAGTTATTTGTTGCGATAGACTACAACCATTAGCATCGACCACATTTATCGTGTAAACACCAAAATTGATAATATTAAACGTGTGATCTTCGTTTGAAGTAGCGACATAAGGATTCCCTACTATAACATCGCCAAAATTGTTTGAAATAAAATAAGTGAAAGAACCCGTACCACCAGTAACATTTTCTACTGTAATAGAGCCCAATGAAGAACCACCGGGATTGGTACAGGTAATATCTGTTTTACTCAAATCAAAATTAATAGGATCAGGTTCAGAAATTGTTATAGTTTCTGTTGTTGAACACGAGTTAGCATCAGTAATAGTTATGGTATAGGTGCCAGCAGGTAAACCTGATGTTTGAGTACCATAATCTGTCCCTGTGGTATCATTATTTACATTAATGGTAAATGGTGGGGTTCCAACCGTATCATCAATGGTAATATCTATTGCGCCATTAGCGTCACCATTACATAATATAGGTTGACTTTCTACTATAGCACTAAAGGCAGGAAGCGAAATAGGATTGACGATAATTATTGATGATTCGGCCGTACAGCCGTTAGCGTCTGTAATTTGGAATTGATAAGTTCCTGCTGTTGATGTAGTATAAGTAAATGTGGCGCCTGTCGATCCTAAAGATGTGTAAGTGCCGCCATCAATAGAAACCTCATAGGTATATGGGGCGGTGCCAGTAATTGTTCCAGTAAGTTCAGCATCAGGAGTTGCTGTACAATCTAATCCTTCAGTTAATACAACATTTACAGTTGGAGTAGGTATGGGGCTAATTGTATAGGATTCACTATAAATACAATCATTTTCATCCCTTACCTGGAATGTATAGGTATCCGGGGCTAATCCAGTAAACACGTTTGATGTCTGATAAGGCGTTACTGCCGTTGCTGGAGCAATGATTTGATATTCTATTGGGCCTGTTCCTCCAATCACATTTGATATGGTGATATCACTGGTTAAAGCTGGACACAAAACAGGCGTATTTGTAAATTCCAAATCTGTTGGTGGATCTAAGGCATCAATGACGATATCATTAGTCACTGCCGTACAGATGTTTGCATCTCTAATAGTAATGGTATACGAACCTTGTGTTAAGTCTGGAAATACATTACTCGTTTGAAAGTTAACACCATCGATACTGTATTCATAAGGTGGATCACCGCCTAAAACATTAGTAACTGTAATAGTACCAGTAGAATTACAAGTGAAATCTGTTGATAACTCAGCAGTTCCTGAAATGGCTATATTTTCAATTATAGTCACAGTTTGTGGCGTTGTAGTACATACAGATGTTCCTGAAGTATATTCTAATACAACGTCGTAATCACCAGCCACTAAGCCAGTAAACACATTGGAATTTGTAAATGTGGTACCACCATCAACACTATATGCAATACTATTTCCATTGGGGTTGGTCACATTTATAGTGATAGTTCCTGTATCTCCTGTGCCACCACATAAGATATCTGTAGTAGTTACATTGAATTCAGGGCTTGGAATATCATCGACAGTAATTGTAGTATTGGCTTCACAATTGTTAGCATCTAACACAAGAATATCAAAAGTACCTGGTGCAGTAACTGCAATTTGCGACACTGTTTGAAAATCTGTAGAACCATTTATAAAATAAAAATAGGGAGGTGTACCACCATCTGGATAAATGGTTATTTCACCATCTGTACAACTTAAAGGTGTTGTTAATGCTGCGGTAACCGTAAGTAAAGGTGGCTCGACTATAGTGATGTCTTCAGAATACAAACAGCCATTTTCAGTTTCAACAGTAACGGTGTACGTTCCTGTGTTTAGATTATCAAAAGAATAGGTATTCTCTAAAATAGGCCCAACGGTATTGACCAGTGTTCCGCTTTCACTTATAGTAAATGTATATTGCGGATCTACATCATTAGCAGCTAATTGAATACTGCCTCTCTCCCCAAAACATAGTGGTTGTGAAACGGTTGATGTCACCGTAAAATCTCGATCTCTTATAAGAACATCAGGAACTGAAAAAATACATGGATTTGTTGGTACACCGATCTGTCTTACAAAAACAGAATAAGTTCCTGGGACAGTAACAGTAAATACATTACTAGTTTGATAATTAACGCCATCTATACTGTATTCATATCCAGAAGGAACATCATTCACTGTAATACTTCCGTTAGTAGTACAAATAATATCAGTTGACACTACTGTTGGTACTAATAAGTTTTGATAAACATTAAAGTAGAATTGATTAAAACATCCACCAGGATAGTTGATAGTGAGACGAAATTGTCCAGCAGTATCTGCTAAAAAATCTGGTCCAGTTGCCACTTGGTTCCAAGTACAAGCAGGGTCTTCGTTGGCACAATCTGGATCGGAAACCGCAGCGCAGCTAGATTCATCTAGTCGTTCCCAAATTATAGATGTAGAATCTGAAATATTAGTTTCTATAAATCTGGAATCATCAGCACCACATAAGAATATGTTAGGTAGAAGTTTTCCATCATTAGGACAGGTTACAACTTCATCAGCATATGGAATTACAGGGTTTTCAATATCACCACCAAAAAGTTCAACCTCATATACTTGCTCAATAGATTGGCAAGGTGCTATGGCATTATTGAATGAATAATAGGTTCCCGTTGCCGTAACCGTAATCGTTTGTGTATTACCTATTACAGGTGTTCCTGATGGGTTTGTTGACCAAGTATAAGAATCATAACCATCAGCTGCCGTTAACTCAACACTATCGCCACATAAGATGACTTCCTCAATAAATTCACAATCCAAATCCGCTAAAAAATTTGTGGCTTGTGGTGTTAGCAAACAACCTGTATTACTGTTTAAACTAGGATCATCCGTAATTTGAAATGTTGGGTTGAAGAATCCATTATAAGTAGCAAAAGCTTGATTATTGATGATATTCGAGCAAGCATCAGCAAGATCGCTACACGTATCCACAACCTGTACTTCGATTCGTATTTCATAACGCGGATCACCTTCTTCCACTAGAGAATTATCAATATCAAAAATCAATTCTCGAGTCACAGGATCATAGCTTGCTACAGTTACCCCAGGAGGTAAAACCAAATCTGTAGGGTGGTTATAAATAATATTTATAGGAAGAATATCTCGTATTTGAAAGTTTGTAGCATTGTCATTACCTATATTCTGAAAACCAATAACATAATTTAATGAAGCACCTAGATCAACTAGTTGGCCGCCAATATCATTTCCTGCATCGTCTTCAACAATTTTTGTAAGTACAATGTCTGGTTCGATGATTTCAACAGCAAACGCGAAGAAATAAGGGAAATATGTATCTCCACTTGTTTCCAATCGAATTGTTCC
The DNA here is from genome assembly GCF_028282165.1 of Winogradskyella sp. Lineage (GTDB taxonomy): Bacteria > Bacteroidota > Bacteroidia > Flavobacteriales > Flavobacteriaceae > Winogradskyella. Next base: position 119,889 of record NZ_JANQIM010000005.1, read on the forward strand.
TGAAGTAGCATCATTGGCAATAACAGAGTTGCCTGGATTAGGAATGGCGATTGTTCCGGTATCAAATCCTAGTGTATTTGTACTATTGGGAACACGATTGGTCACAGGAGTTGCGTCTAAACGTGTTACAGAACTATTGAAAAAATTAGCTACTGGACGATCGGTTGTAGATAAACTCACACCATTTAATCGTAAACGATCTCCTAAGATCGGACTATCTCCTTCTAGAGTTGCAAATGCAAAATTAGCTCTTACAGGTGCTGGCGCAGGAACTGTCCTAAAGCCATCTACGGGAATATCTAAATTTGGATTTCCACCCGGAACACTAATAGCACTAAAACCATCAAAGCTTGTAATGGATTTTCCTGGTAGAGTAGGGTCTTCATATACGATAAATAATGACCATCCTGCGGATTGCCCAGTACCATTATAAGGCGTGAAATTTGCTGTTTCTCCCAAGCCTGAGGATACGTTGGCAACAGTATAGGTCCCTAAATCTGCTCCTGAACCAAAACTAGTTACAATATCTGTAACATCTGCAAAACAAGCGTAGGAAAAACTATCGCCACCATCTATGGTTGTACCATTGGCATCAAAAATTAAAGTTCCAGTAACATCGTTATAGCCACCTGAAGGTCCTCTTAACTTTACTTCTGTTATTGGTTCGTTACCAGGATTTACGGCTCCCCAATATAAGCCTGCATAAATAATCTGATAACAATTGGGATTTGGAATTTCCAAATCTGCACTAGAGGAACTGAATGTTGTTGGGTCGCCATCGATATCAATATATTGCATATCGACATTATGGTTAAAGATACTCCCATTATTAAAAGGATCGTTATTTGGTCCAAGAATATTATTTCCAATTAAAACAATGTCACCTTTTAAATCTTCATTGAACCTTGGTGTAAATGGCACATAATTTTGTGCATAAAATGCCACGCTAAAGCATATTGCTAGTGATACTAATAATGCCTTTGAAAAAGTAGGTTTTTTCATGATACTTGGTTTTACTTCCTCACCGTTTCTTGGGGCAATGAAATTGTGAAGAACTGCTTAACTTATTAATTTTCTATTTTCACGAGGGACATTTTTATATTATACGGTCTATCTCCTTTAGCTTCCATAGCTTTATTGGCAGCTCGGATACTATCAAACTTACTGTAGTAAATGTAATATTTACTTGTATTCACATCATAGAAGAAATCTACATTAGCACGACCAGAGGCTATAACTTTGGTCAGGAATTGATTTCTTTTGTTTATATCACTATGTACAGCAATAATGAGGTAATAACCACTCTCTGTATTGCTTACATTTTTAAGAATTTTAATGTTTTCACCTTGTTCTTCGCCAAAATCAAAATCTTCTGATGCATAAGGTGTTTCTACTGGCTTTGTGGTACGTTTTATGTTTTGAAGCATAGCTCTATCTTGGGCATATCGATCTGCCTCATTGTCGTATGCTGCACGTTTAATTCGTCTTCTCTTTTCAAATTCCGTTGCTATTCTAATCGTTTCCAATCTAGCATCTAATTGATCTCTAAGCGCAATAGTTTCTTCTTGTTGGGTTTTAAGATCCTCTATTTTCTTTTTGAAATAAACTGTTACCTCATCTAGTTCTGTAGTTTTGAATCTTTCTTCATAAAGTGTGTTTAATGAATCGATTTTTTCGCTTTGGGACTTAATTACCTTATCAAGATCTGATTTGATTCCTTGTAGTTTATTGTTCTCTGCTGTAACGCTCTTAAAAGGTTTTGGTTGAACTGCAATACCTTGGTCGCTAAGATCATTTTCCTCCTTTAGATCTTTTAAATCTTCATCTTTTATATCTACAATACTCTCAAATTCCTCTAGAAGTCTTTTCTGTGTTCTAGTAGATTTTTCTGCATCTTTTGTTATACTAGCTATAGCTTTGCCTATCTCATCTTTTGGATTAGCAATTAATTCTTCCTTGGCGTTTTCTGTAGCTTCCTCTCTCTCTTGTTGTTCTGCAAGTTGCTGAGCTCTTACTTCGGCCTCTTCTTGTTCTTGAGCCTGTTGTTGCGCTAATAGCTTAGCCTCAGCCTCCGCTTGCTCGGCTGCTTTTCTTTCGGCTTCTTCCTGTGCTTGTTGCTCTGCTAATAGTCTTGCTTGTTCTGCAGCCTCTTCTCGCGCTTTCTGTTCAGCTAGTTGTCTTGCTCTTTCTTCTGCTTCAGCTTGTTCTTGGGCCTGCTGTTGTGCTAATAGCTTAGCCTCAGCCTCTGCTTGCTCGGCTGCTTTTCTTTCGGCTTCTTCCTGTGCTTGTTGCTCTGCTAATAGTCTTGCTTGTTCTGCAGCCTCTTCTCGCGCTTTCTGTTCAGCCAGTTGTCTTGCTTTTTCTTCAGCTTCAGCTTGTTCTTGGGCCTGCTGTTGTGCTAATAGCTTAGCTTTGGCTTCCGCTTCTTCTTTAGCTTTAATTGCGGCCTCTTCCTTGGCTTTTTGTTCAGCCAACTCTTTTGCTTTTAGGGCTTCTGCTTCCCTTTTTGCGCGTTCTTCTGCTAATTGTTTTGCTTCTTCCTCGGCTTCAGCTATAGCATTTGCTTCGGCTTCTTTATTCGCATTTTCCTCAGCCTCTCGATTAAGTTTTGCTTGGGCTCTTCGCTCTGCTGCACGCTCTCTTATACCCGCTAATTCTTCTTCTGTAGCTTCTACAATTGGTTTGTTTCGTTTTCTCGTAAATAAACCACTAACTTCTTCGTCACCACTATAGTCATAGCGTTTTTTAGAAATAATTCTATAAGCTAAAGTGATTTCATGTGATGGTCCAAACTCCACAAGTTCACCAATAGCCTTTTCAATATTGTATTCTAGAGCTATATTTCTTGTGATGTTTAATCCTAAGCCTCCTGATACACCAAATAGGCTGTTATAGCCTACTTGAAACCATATCCCTTTTGGAACATTGAGAGATGCTATTCCAGAAATTATCGTTTCATCTTGTCTAAACTCAGACATTAAAATTCCTGAAAACTTAGTGCCTTCAAAGAAACCGCGACCATCAAAATACCCTGTATGCATCACATGTGCTTGGATACCTTGTCTTGGATCGTCTTCAATCATGGATGATGTTTCAAGGTTATAAAGCACTAGGTTATTGATAGCGATTCCGAAATCTAAAAATTTAGTACCGTAATTGATTCCTGGGTTAACAGTAAACAAAAAGTTCTGAGGGACATTCTGTAATGATGGATCATCAAAATTGGTAACGATATTGGAAGTGTTTATACCACTGCTGTAGGCTCCAACATTAAGACCAAAAGTTAAGTTGCTATCTGTATTAAGCTTAACGTTGTAAGCAAAATTCAATAGACCCCCAAAGGTTGTTAGTACCCCATAGTTTTGTTGAAATGCCGCTATCCCGGCACCGATATTTTCTGCAAAGCGACCCGAATAACTTCCTAAGAAAGTTTCAGGGGCATTGTCAAATTGTATCCATTCGCGCTTGTTATTAAAGCTTATGTACTTGTTTTGTTCTCTGACAAAAGTAAATGTAGGATTTAAAGCATAGCGATTAAAAACCAAAGAGTTTCTTATCGGTAAATCGAAAGAAACAACGCCATCATCTTGCTGTGAGAACACGAGTAGTGAAGAACAACACAATAACAATATGATCAGGAGAGGTGCTTTCATACTACTTCACAATTGTTATTGATCCTTTTTTTACTTCTCCTTCAACTGTAGTTATTATGTAATAAAACAGTTGATTTACACTCGTTAGGTTTAAATCACCTTCTGGCCAGTTATTTTGGTAATCTATGGTCTGAAAGACTACTTTTCCTTGCTCGTTAAGAATGATTACCTCTGTATTTGTACCGCTTGTGTATTGTAATGGTAATATCCAAGTATCATTAATCATATCACCATTTGGGCTTATAACATTTGGTATGTTTGGTACATCTGGAAATGGATCAAACCCTTCTTCTATGGTAAACTGATACACTCTAGATCCGTTACAGCCCGACGTTTCTGTAATAACGACTTCATAATCGCCAAACTCAGTAGCTTCAAGTGTATTTTCGGTTTCTCCTATGATGAGTTCATCGTCTAAGTACCAATCAAATATTGGACTTATGGCATCATTTGTTATGGTAACCGTAAGGGTTTCACCTTCTATAAGGTAGTTTAATTCTTCTATATTAATTTCACTTTCAAAAAGTTCACTTTCCAATTCTATTGAACCTGAGGCTGAACATTCTCCAAGATCTACCTGAACTGAAAATGTACCTGACTCATCGGTTTGATACATTTGACCTGTAGCATCTGGGATTTCTACGCCATCTTTAAACCATTGATAGCTGTTACCACCTATAGTGCTCAATGTCGTTAGACCTTGTTCTGGACAATAGGGATTACCTAAACTCGATGCAATTGTAGCATCGGCATCACCCGAAATACTTACTTCACTTATAGTAACACGATTGGAGAACGAATTTGATGTACACGTTCCATAGTTTGTCTCTACAAAATAGGTGCCTTCTTCATTAACAGAAAGGGTAGAACCTTGAGCAACAAATACTGCTGTTGTCTCACTGGTTTCCTTATACCAATTGAATGTTAATGATGGGTAATTTAGTGGAGAATCGTTATTCCCAGTCCCAGGGTTATCTATAGTTAGGAGATAACTACCTCCTGTACAAAAAGCACCAGTTGAAACAAGATTGTTAATTGTAAATGGTGAGTCTTGTAACTTATAGTAGGCAGCAAAGGCAACCGAAGCTGAACTTGTAGCTGCTGGAGAACTGCTTTTTATACGAATTCTAAAATTTTCTCCAGTTGTAGTTTCCGGTATGGGAAAATCTACAGTAGCTGGAGATGTAGTAATCCATCCAGGTGAAGATGTGTATACTATAACTGGATCAGAAAAATCTCCATCTGCATCAGATAGTTCCACGGTAAATTGATTTGATGCATTCACCGCAGATTCAGGAGAAAACACAAACGTAGCACTAAACGAATTGAAAGAATCACTAGCGCATGCCTGACTAAACCCTAAATTAGGCTGACCTATCACCATTTGGGAATAGGCTTGTTCTTGGGAAAGAACAGCCATAACAAGGCAAAACGCAGTTAGCAGTTTATTTAGTTTAGTAGTTTGGGGCATTGCTTTTAAGCTGTAATTTTTTAATCTATAGGCTATGGTATTAGTTAGTGATGATTAGTCTTCATCATCGTCATCATCGTCAATAAAATCATTTGAGGCTATAATTCTATTTACTTGCAATCTGAAATCAGGATGCTTACTATTCTTAACATCGATAAAGGTTTCTACATCAGACCCTTTTGCATATAGGTTATCAAATGCTCTGCTACCGTACCAGCTTTCTAAATCATCATTATTAGTGTATCCCTTTTTAAAGATATTACCTTTACAATTGTTAAAATAGGTTCTTGTAAATTGTATTTTTTCTAAATTTTCGTTATTCAATTTGATTTTATTATCTAAAATAACAGCTGGGTAAAACCCAGAGACTACACTTTTATTGATAGCAAAAGAAACATCTGCACCTATATATATAGCTTCTTGAACCAAACCTATTTCCATATCTGATTTTATATCATCTGAAACATTCAATAATGTTAAGTTTTCGGCATTCACAAAGGTTTGTCTCTTGGATGTGTCTGATTCCTCTTTATTATCATAGGATTTAACAACCATGCAGCGCGATCCATTTGCACTTGATACGTATGGTGATCTTATGGCTAACGAATTAATTAACTGGCACTGAGTCCCTAAGTTAAATTCATAATCATTGCGCTTAGATCTGTAAGACACTAATTTTTCCAAAACTACAGACCCACCAAGGACATGAAACGAATTACCAGCACTATAACTGGTCATTACATTCTCTACAACGGTTTGGTTACCAATACCAGCTAAGGTCAAAGCATTTAAGTAACCATGTTTTTTGGTTCGCTTTCCTGCAAATTCAATTCTTACATATTTAAGAATTCCAGAGTTGCTTTCTGGATTTGTTCCACCAAAGGCTATATTTTCGGTCGCCGAAGGGCGTAAGCCATAATTTAAGGATTCCTGTTCGCCATAGGTATTTATAGGTGCATCACCTAAAATAAATATTCCTCCCCAATCTCCTGGTTTTTTGTTATCTCTGCTCGATGTAAAAACTATGGGATCTGTTTCGGTACCCTTAGCAATAATCTTAGCACCTTTACTAATGATAAGTGACGCTTTAGAATCGAAATCTCCGATAATCCTAGTACCAGGTTCAATCGTTAACGTTGCACTATCTGTTACAAAAACATCACCCAAAAGTAGGTAAACATCTCTTTTAAGTAGCTTAGTATCTTTTGTGATTTTTCCACTCAAAATTTGAGTAGGCTCACCATAATCGGGTTGACTAGGTTTAAACTCCGTCCATGAATTTAGCCAATTGTTATAGCCAATTATTCCTTTCTCCTGTTGTGCAAAACAATTGCTTAACACTAATAGAAAAATAAGCGCGGTTTGAATAAAATTTTTCATAGTAGTTAAATTCGTTTGTTAGATTTTGTGGGTTTTTTACTAATAGCCTCAAACATAGGAATAAATCCTATGAAATACAAGAAAATATCGATGAAATGCACTTTAATTGTGGCTGTTTGATATTTTTCTTACAAATAGTGTCGAATTTTGACAAAAAAGAGTGACCTTCTAAATTAATGTATTGCTAATCAGTAAATTGAAAAATAAAAAAACCTCGTTGTAATGCGAGGTTTAGAGACGTAATTGTTTAAGAGTTAATCTTCTTTAAAATCGTTGTAGGTATGGAGGGCTTTTAAAGTAGATTCATAAAATAGAATAGCGGCTATTAAATCGTTGGTATCGGAATACGGTAATATTTTGGTCTGAAACTCAACAGTACTTTTAAAATAATCATCTGAGGCTTCAATATTTTCTTCCAAGGCCTTTTTGTTATCCTTTGTTTCAGGAATACCTAAAGATTTCATAGTAACACCAGGCTTGGTAGCAAAGGCGATGTTTGGCAGAATGTTTACAATAACTTCTATACGTTCTATATATAAGGTCAATAAATCACCCTTAGACATTTCATCGAGTTGTTCGCGACTATGGTATTTAGAAATGTTCACTTTACCACTTATGATGCTAAGAGACTTATCGTTTTTCTTTTTAGGTGCATCATTTTGGGCATGGCCAAAACCTATGACTAGGAAAAATAGTGCACTAAATAAAGTAAGTTTTGCTTTCATATTTACAGTATTGATTTGGACTAACGGAGACAAATCTATACAAAATAATAAGAAAAACAACAAAATTTCACGTTTTTTCGTAAATAATTTTAACACTTTAAGTGCAAAAATATCGGATAAACTGCGTATTTACTGGATAAAATACGTATTTCGACGATGAAATACAATTTTATCATTTTTAACATTTTTCGGTTGTTGTTAAGCCTTAAAAATGGTAAAAATCGAATTTCATTTACACCCCATTTTTATCATTTTGTGACATTATTTTGCCATTTTGAGGTGGTAATCCTTGATTTTAGATCATGGTGTATTTCATCGTCATTTTTTGCATTTTCTAACACTTTATCGCTAAATATTGACATTGACGTGATTTTTAAGGCTTTAGGAAATTTTTGAAAGATTTTTGGTCTAACCCAAATCATTTCTACTCATGAAAAATCTTATTGTTGTATGCTGTCTCATATGTTTCTACAGTGCATTAAATCCAATATTTGCACAGTCGAGCCCTATTTACGATAGAGCAGAAGACCAATTAAGTCACACAGATACTATTCCAGACTTTAGATCAAAAACCAATAAGTTAAAATTAACGGGTATTATTTATCAAAGCGATGGTGTAACTCCTGCTAACGACGTTATTGTATATATAGAACAGCCAAACGAAGATGGTGATTTTGATTTAAGACGTTCGGGCGATCAACGTTATGTATTCCATAGAAGTTGGGTAAAAACTGATGCTGAAGGAAGATATACATTCTATACTTTCATCCCTGGTGGCGATAGACGTTATAATCAAATGCAACAGATTTTCCCTATTATAAAAGAGGCTTCTAAACCAGAAAGGCATTTAGAGTCTCTATTATTTGATGACGATCCTTTATTGACAAAGCGTTGCAGAAAACGTTTGACTAAAAAAGGAAAAACAGGAAGAATTTTAAAAACAAAAAAGGAAAATGGCATTCTTATAGCCACAAAAGATATAGTATTGTCTGAACATACTGAACCGACAAAGTAAGTCAACATGCTCAATTAGTTAACCGCAAAAGCTCTGAATTTATTTTCAGGGCTTTTTTTATAATAAGCGTTCTGCAATATCTAACCAATTATAGACCTTTGTATATTCAGTTTCGTGTTGATTGTGCGGAGAATCGAATAAAAGCGTATCTCCTACAAAATCTTTCAGGTTTAAACTACGATCGTCAATAAGTAGGTCTCCATGTAAAATGTGTTTATGCCCACACATTATGCGATGTTGCCAAGTAATATACGGGAAGTACTTGTCTAGCCATTCACTTTTTTCTTTCATTGAATTTGGAAACAACGTTGCTGCCGTAGCAATATACACATTGTATTTTTGGCAAAGGATTTCCATTACTTGTTGGCTATCTTTCTTGGGTTCTAAATCCGTAAAAAAGCCTATTTGACTTGCATGCTTTCGAATACTGTCTTGATGCGGTTCTGGTACATTTTGCCAAACTTCGCCCGACTCGATCTGCGCTAAGGATAATTGTTGTTGATATTCTTTATTGTATAATTCAATGTGCTTTTCATAAGTGCAGGCAAGCACATCGTCCATATCTACAAAAATAGTCATCATTGTTTTTTTGCAAAAAAAATAGGTTTACTCCAGCAAATCAATAGCTATTCAAAAACTTCATATAGATTTAATGTTCTAGACGTGTTTATTTAATTTAATCATAGTGCATTTTAGAGTATAGGAGTTTAGAAATTGTCAGTAACTCTATATAATTAAAATAGTGAACAAATTGGTTAAAATCCTTGTTTTCAAAGCCAGTTTAAGTACGTAAATTTAACCAAGCATTGCATGAAACATAAAGTAATTGATTGTCCATAATCGCTAAAAAGAAACATGCAATGCTTTATTTTATAAAGATATAAGGTCTTTTTGGTTCTTGTATGACGCTTATTGAACCACCATTTTACTTCATTTCTTAAATATTCCTATATTTAGCGTAAGTGAAGACTAAGTTTAAACCATATCTTTTAGTACTGATAACCCTAGCAGTAATCTCATGTCAACAGCATAATGCATCTCAATCTAAGAATATAGATTCCGATTATAACCCAATTGTGGCTAATTCTGTGGATCGAGATTTAGATGACATAAAAAAGGATGGTACTTTAAGGGCTTTAGTAGTTTACAGTAGTACCAGCTACTTCCTTTACAAAGGTCAGGCAATGGGTTTTGAATACGAACTCTTAAACAAGCTGGCCGATCATCTTAATCTTGAGCTGGAGCTTGTCATTTCTAATGATTTAGATTCAGAATTTGAGGTGCTAAATAGAGGTGATGTAGATCTTATTGCACATGGTATGACCATTACCAATCAACGCAAATGGGAAGTGGGTTTTACCGAACATTTATATCTTACCAAGCAAGTCCTTGTGCAACGCAAACCAGATAATTATCAAAATATGTCTTGGGCCACACTTCAAAAACATTTGGTACACGATGCCATAGAATTAATAGATGATACAGTTTCTATTAGAAAAAATTCGGCCTATTCTGAACGTATTTTAAGTTTATCGAATGAAATAGGGGGTGACATAGTCGTTGACACCTTAGATAGCAAATTAACAACGCCCGAAATCATAGATATGGTGGCCGAAGGAAAAATTAAATACACCATTGCTGATGAGAATCTGGCTAAAATCAATGCATCTGTTAGGCCAATCTTGAATATTGGTGTTCCAGTTTCATTATCCCAGCGTATCGCTTGGGTGACCAGAACCAAATCCGTAAAGTTTAGGGAAGTGATCAATAACTGGATTAAAAATGAAAAGAAGAAAACAGAATTTAAGGTCATTTATAATAAGTATTTCAAGAACAAACGATCATTTAACCGACGTACTAAAAGCGATTATTATAGCCTTAAAAATAATCAGATTAGCAAATACGACGAGCATATTAAAACTCATGCAGAAAAGATAGGCTTAGATTGGCGGCTTTTAGCTTCACAAGTTTATCAAGAGTCCAAGTTTGATCCGAATGCGCAATCTTGGGCAGGTGCAAAAGGATTGATGCAAGTAATGCCTACTACTGCAGAATCATTGGGAATTAAAGACATTTCAGATCCCATAGAGAGCTTGCGTGGCGGTACGGATTATTTATGGCAAATGTATCAATATTTTGACCATATTGAAGACTCTAACAATCGTATAAAATTTGCTTTGGCCTCTTATAACTGTGGTTATGGCCATGTGCTAGACGCACAAAGACTTGCCGAACATAATGGGTTGAATCCTAATATCTGGACCGGACACGTTGACCAAATGATAAAGGCACTCAGTTTACCAAAAAACTATAATAAGCCATTTATTAAACATGGTTACGTAAGAGGTTCAGAACCTGTACGGTATGTAGAACAAATCTTTGAGCGCTATAACCATTACAACCAATTTATTAGTTTGGAGTAGTTGCCATTCATTAACAACAAAACACACTATAGAAGATATCATTAACAAACGTATATAACCAATATGGGTTTAAATATTTTTTATATATTTAAGAAATCGCTTTTCTAAAAGCGAATAATTCCCCCTAATTTCAATTAGTAGCACTTTTTCGGTATAAAATATACCCACTAACAGGTATTTACTCATGCTTGTTTATGGGATAGATTAGTCATTAATTAAAATCATATAGATATGACTGGAAGTGTCGCCATTGATGTCGTCATCGGGCTAGTTTTTATTTACCTCTTATATAGCCTGTTTGCCACAGTAATCATGGAAATAGTTAATTCCTTTTTAGGGTTAAGAGCAAGGAACTTGCGATATACTTTACGGAGGATGTTGATGGATGAGAAAGAATTTAAAACCAAGAATAATTTTAAAAGAAAGATTTTTCGGCTCATTATCAACAATTTTCTGAAAATTTCTGGGAAAGCCTATAATCTCAGACGTCCTGAGCTTTTTAATGATTTTTATAACCAGCCATCTATAAAATATTTAGGAGGTGGAGGCTTATGGAATAAACCTTCATATATTGATGCTCAAACCTTCTCAAAAGCCCTTCTTGATTCTATAAAATCTCTTGGAGCTAAAGATATCGATGATCCTTTAGAAAAAATTAAGGAAGGTATCGAAAAAATAAGTCTTGATAGAGCCAAAACAACTCAAAACTCATGGGTTGAGGATGTCACTATACAAGCGAACGAATTTTTCAAGAAAAAGCTAAAAACAAACACTAAGATAGCTTCTTCAACACAAAAGCATTTAAAGTCTTTGTTAGAAGACGCTAACAATGATTTACAAAAGTTTAAGTTTTTGTTAGAACAGTGGTTCGATGACACTATGGAGCGTTCTACCGGATGGTTTAAGCGCAGAGTTCAATATTTTCTCTTTATCATCGGGTTCTTTTTGGCTGTTAGTTTTAATGCCGATACATTAGATATTATTAAGAAGCTTTCTAACGATCCCGATGCACGAGAACAAATGGTGGCTCATGCTATTAACTATACCAAAGACAATGAGGCCCTTATTAAAAAGATAAATGAGATTAAAGGTGGTAACGGTAGCGATACGCTTAAAACCACGACTGAAGAAAGCATTAAAGAAGTCATCAAAAGCAATAATGATTCACTACGTAAAATAGGTCAAACTCTCCAAAAAGACATTATTAAGGCCCAGAATATTATTTCATCAAATTGGCGCATACCAGATAGTATATTTAATGGTCAGGATAAAGACATTCCGAAAGACTTCACCAAGCATACTTATAAGCTTGTTGTCTGGGATACTATCAGGGGAAGTGACAGCAAGAAGAAAGTAAAAAAAGATACTTTTGAAGTTTCCATTTTGGTACATAAATCCATTGACCAAGCACTTTTTAAGAAAAGTATTCGCCCAACCAGTCGTGCTGATTTCGATAAGGGTATTGTTAATGTCAATAAACAAAAGTACAAGTGGAGTTATGTCTTTGCGACAAAAGGCTTTTTTAACTTCAAACATTTTTGGGGTTATTTTCTCACGGCCTTGGCTATATCTCTGGGATCACCATTTTGGTTCGATCTGCTAAATAAATTGATAAAGCTGCGAAGCTCACTTAAACCTGACGAAAAAAAGAGCGTAGCACCGAAAGACCCAGGTAACCAAGGAGCCACATTAATAAATAGAGTAGGCTAATGAAGGTTACCGTTTCAAAATACCTCAATGTCCGTGTTGGAGCACCAAGTGTTAATGCTCCTAACTACCAATACTTAGCACCAGGGAGTGTTTTGGAGGTTGACGGCAAATTATATAATGGTGATGTATATGATGGCAACGCCCTTTGGTACAAAGATCTTGCAGGTAATTATTATTGGAGTGGGGGGATTGATTATCAGGAAGATATTTTCACTGAGATACAAAATACAATTATTGATCCTTTTGCTAATTATAAGGGAAATGGCATCAACATTGGTGTAGGTATTTTTGATTCTGGAGTCAATGATAAGCATAAGTTTTTAAATAAGAGGGTCAAGTTTTATAAAAACTTTATCACTGGTACCACTTTAAGCCAAATTAGCCCGCATGGACATAATGTGGCAAGTATTATTGCTTCTGACGACTTGAAGATAAACAGAAATCTTTCAGACTTATATTGCTTTAGAGTTATCTCAAAAAATAATTTTGTTGATGAAGATGCTCTACTTGAAGGACTAGGATATTTGAATTCTAATAGCAATTTATATGATAATATAGATATCATAAATTTGAGTTTAAATATCGGAGATCCTAGTTACTATTTACCAAGGATCCAGGCATTAATTGACGAACTCTTAAACAAGGGTATAGTTTCTGTTGTTGCCGGAGGAAACGATTTTAATACTCTTGATATTTCTAAACTTAAAAATGTGATAAGAGTTGGGACATTTAGTAAAGAATATTTATCGAGTTTTATTAGTAATGGAAAACCCAAGTCCTATGACATATGTTGTTTGAATATGCCTATTTCCTGTTATTCACTCAATGGGGTTTATCTTACATCGGAGCTTCAGTATGCAAGTGCGTATACCGCTTTTATATCAGCTATTTTCTCAAGATATTTAAGCCTAAATAACTTCCCAAAAGATATCCAACGAATTAAAGAGCTAAAATCTTATTTAAGATTAATCAGCAGACCAATTAATAATAATATCCAACCATTTAAATTATATGTCTAATGAAAAAAATAATTTTACTTTTACTATTATGCTCGTTTAGTGTAATCATGTTTTCTCAAAACGCATTTTATGATGCAAAAGCTATAAGGAGTCTTCCAAATAATAACCTCCTTCCATCAGGGAAATTCGAAATTAATATTTCGCCTAATGAAATAGATTCGATGAAGGATGTTTTCGTCAAATATGGGTTAATCATAAATCCAGGTGATAATGGTACTACCGTACATGTTAAAATAAAAAATCTTTTTGCCAATAACCCCTTTATAACTATTGGTGCCATGGCTCAAGGTGGTCCAGCGCTTTTTGCAGGTCAAAAAATTACACCTGTTGAATCCTCACCAGTTTCCGGAGTCGGTGGTTTAAATGTCACTACTATTGCAGACGGTTTGGCCAAATTTCTAGTTGAACGAACTAAGCAAGAACTGAGTATTACGTTTTTTCAAAAATTTAAGAGTGTTTTAGATGATCCAAATTATGCTGATTTCAAAACGTTGTTTCCTGAGACTTATGGTACATTAGAAGTTATTGATAAGGAGGTTTACCAGTTTTCGCACTATATCAACACACTTCGGGAAACTTTTGAAAAGGATCTTCAAAATATGTTGACCCGGCTCGAACCTTTTCTGAAAACCATAAAAATGAATCGTTATGCGGCAAGTCAAACTGATGTCATTGCACAAAAAATAGAGTACTTTGAATCTGCCTTGCTTATTATCAACAATATACGACAAGGTGTTCATCCTGCCGAGGCCATTGGTAAATTGGAATATCAAAATTATCATGCAAACAATACACCTTTGATCCAAATCCAGGAAGGGGTCAAACTATTCAACATTTTTTCAAATTCATTACGGTCAACTGATCCAAATAGATATTGGATAGACTCCAGTGAATTAGAAAGCCTGTTAGATAACAATACATTTAAGGTTTATTTGGGACTTTTATATCAATTAAATGGAAATGATATGGTTAACGGACAACCTTTAAGGACCTACTTAAGTCAGGTGGCTAATGCTACTTTTAGCATTGACAGATACAAGGAGTTTGTGAAAGGACTTATTCTTGATTCTGAACAGATTGTACTCGGAGTCCAAAATATAAAGCAGAAAAAAACCAACGGTGATAGTATTGGTTCTTATAAGGAATTGTTTCAATCAACTCTAGGGTTTTTGAGAACCCTGAAACAAGGAGATGCCCTTAATTTGGGATTGAGCATTAGGAATTCCAATAAGACTTGGGAAGTTTTAGAACTATTAAATGCTATTTATTTAGATATCAATGAGCGAAAATATAATGCACTAATATTGGATGTTTCGGATCTTTTAACTGAACTTCTTGGATCCGCTAATTTCGTATGGAAAGATGATTTTATTAAATATGGAACGTTTATAGCCAACGTTGCACAAGCTGAAAATAGCGAAGAGGTAAAATCGGCTATTGAAGCTATTGCTTTGCCTGCAGGTAGTTCGAGCATTAAAAAACGATCTAAGTTTAATGTTTCTCTCAATGCATATGTTGGGCTTTCCCCAGGATGGGAATATAATGGTGATACTAAAGACTCTAAATTAAGCCTAGGTATCAACGCACCAATTGGTGTTGCCGCTAGTTGGGGAATACGCGATAAAGATAATAAGGAGCATGGTTCATTTTCATTGTTTGTCCCGTTGATTGATATCGGTGCAGTTACTAATTTTAGGTTCGATGATGATATGACCGAAGAATTACCCGAAATTAAACTCCAAAATATTTTCGCACCAGGTTTTTATGTTGTACATGGCTGGGCTAAACTTCCTATATCATGGGGATTAGGAGGACAGCTTGGACCGCAACTTCGTGAAGTCAATGCCATGACCAATACTTTCGACTCTGATCCGTCATTTTCGTTTAGAGCCTTTATCGCTGTGGATATTCCACTATTAAATTTTTATACAAAATTAAGATAAGCAATAGCTTATTAAACTCATTGACAATTTTAGCAAAATTGAATTCGACAGCAGAGATAGAGTACTTATGCCTTCTGATGTCTTGGACAATAATAAAGAACTTGAAGAAAAGCTTCAAAAGGTTAGAGACTCCTAAAATACTCTTGTTCTGAGAAGCTATTTATATGTTAACTAAGGTGATTTTTGTCATAGTTATACTTGGCAATTATAGATATATTGATGTCTTAAAATCACATCTTATGAAAACCTTACACACTCATCTAAAAGCTTCAAATATAGTAGCCTTAATCGTAGTATTTTTACTCGGTACAGTCTTTTGCCATGCACAGGAGTTGGGTATTGATAAAAACGAAAACCATAAGCCCGAAACTGAATTACCACCAGATGTCCTTTGGGATGTAAAAGCGTATATGCCTGAAGCCAAACTCATTAAAGTAAAAGCTGTTGATGAAGATGGTAAACTACACGATGTAAAGGCTTTACAAAGTTTTGGCGACATAAGTGTGCTTGATGTAAAATGCTTATACAATGATGATATCTTACCCATAAAACTAATTATAGGGAAAGATGACAGCACCTATGCACTAAAGGCCATTAAAAAGGACGGAACCTTGCTAGACGTAAAGGCCATAACTGACGAAGGTAAGCAGTTTAATATCAATGGTATTACGCGCACAGGAAATGTCGTTAGTATTAGAGTATCTGGAAAAGATGGTGATTATTACAAGGTTTTTGCCATATCGCCAGAAGGTCATGTTAATGATGTAAAAGGGATAAAAATGATGCAATCTAAAGAGGAGACAATTATTAATGAAGTCCCTGTTTATGCACATGTTAAGGCCTTAACCCAGATTTAGAGAAAGTAAATACTGCTAAAATCATATTTTAAACATAGGCAAAGTCGAAACATAGTTAGTTGTCTTGATATGTCGGGTACTTGTCCTTTTCAACAACACCCACTTTTATATTTTTGCCCTAAACAATTGACATGGCAAGAACAACTATCATAGCATTCATTTTGGTTTTATTTGTGGGTATTTTTCTAACGGTTTCATTTTCGGATCCATCTATTGCAAATAAGAACTTTCAGGATACGAATGAAATAAAACTCACAGAAGGCTCAGGAAGTTTTTTAGTTGAAGGAGGAGAAGGACGTACAGAAAAAACAATTCGAATATTTTATCACCAACCAAAGAATTTTAATAGTAATTCGAGAGTATTATTTGTGCTCCATGGTGCGGGGAGAAATGGTGATGATTATAGGGATGCTTGGGTAAAAGCTTCCGAAAAATATAATGTGCTAGTACTCGCGCCTGTATATTCTGATAACGCTTATCCTCAATTTTGGAACTATAATTTAGCGGGAATGCTTAAAGATGTTAGGATTAATGCCGAGAGAACAGCAATGACAGATTTTACAATAAGCCAAAATCCAAATGACTGGATTTTTAATGACTTTGACAGAATTTTTGAGGTAGTTGAGCATACACTACAACTAAAGCGTAAAAACTATGATATGTTCGGACATTCTGCAGGAGGGCAAGTATTGCATAGACTTGCAATTTTTAGACCCAATAGTAAAGCAGATAGAATCCTAGCTTCTAACTCGGGTTGGTACACTGTTCCTGATGATAATGAAAACTTCCCTGTAGGACTTAAAAACAGCAATAAAATATCAGAACAGGTAGATTTTAGTACAAATCTAGTACTATTCTTGGGAGAAAAAGATGATGCTAATGAAACTCGTGGAGATATACGTCATACACCCGAGCTTGATAAACAAGGCTTGCATAGATTGGCACGTGGCACATACTTTTACAATACTTCTAAACATATTGCTGAACATCTAGGGAAGGATTTTAATTGGAAAATTGAAGTAATACCTGGAATTGGACATGATTATGTTGAAATGAGTAAAGCAGCTGCTTCATACTTGTACGAATGAGTAAAAGTGATTTTTCGACAGTTTTCTTGGTCCCCGATAAATTTATCAAAGGTTTGGAAAGTAGATTTGGTAGTTAGCGTATTATTTTTCCCCATACTATCCCTTATTTTTTTATATGTGAAATTAGCTCAATTCGGACCAATCGATTTCTTTCCTTCGCTAACTTTATGGTTATGTGTGATTGGAATATTGATTCTAGGAGTGATATTATTTATGAGAATTCTTTCAATTCGGTCGATGATCCATAATTAAAATGGTTAGTGAGGTATGCCAAAGTTGAGAAAAAAGTGTGTCTATTAGATGAATTACATAAGACTACAAGATGAAGATATAGACAAACACGCTTTTCCAAAAGCATACTATTTTGATAATAAACTCGCAAGATTTTGAACGTATTAGCTTTTAAGATTAACTTTTTTTGTTTTCTTTTTGCTGCTTATCCTTATGAAGGATCAATAAATTACAAAAAGAAATGATCAAAGAAGCTGTTAGTGTATAAATCAATACGAGTAAAACAATTAATAAGTTCTTATTCGTATTAATACTTTTTTTTGTCCATATCTTATCACTTTGACCCTGTACATGTTTTAATATTTCTTCATCGTTAAGATTAAACTTATTGCTGTTTTCCAATTTTGTTAATGGGTCATTTTCAATCCTTTCATTGCCAATAATTACATCTATACCTTCATAAGGCAACGTCTTAGATTCCCTAGTGTAAGAATAACTAATAAAGCATATAGTGAGTAAAATGAAAAAGGAAATGGAGTACCTGTACCAACTTTTTATGCTTCTATTTTTATAGGTATGTAGCACTAAAAAACCGGCAATAATAGTTGCAAAAAAAATGATGAATTTTAAGTACGAGGTAGATACAACTGTACTATTGCTCCAAGAGGGTAGAGGTAAAACGAATGGGCTGGCAACCGTAGTAATCCAAGCACTTATTAGCGTTAGCTCTTTCCAAGCTTTTTGTAATTTTTCTATCATTGTTTAGATAATTTAGTTTAAGTGAAAATAAATTACTGTCTCACCTTCGTCCGTCTTAACAACTTCAATGTTTCTTTCTTCACTTTTATAATCGCCTTTTTCTATCCAGACAATGTAGTAACCAGGCGCAAGATACCTCTCGGCATCATTAGTAGGATTATTAAACGTATACCTTTTTATAGTGTTATCAAAATCGTAGGAGTATTTTATATATGCAAAATACCCACTATGATTAGGTGTTTCTACCTTCACTTTAATTTTGTCTACAACTGTCGTTTTAATACCAAATTTAAAAGAAGAGCTTTTGCTTTTGTAATCTTTTGTCACAGCTTCGAAAATTGCAATAGACTTTTCGATGTCTTTATTATCTAAGGATTGTTTTAAAATCTCGGTAGATTTTTTTAGTGTGTATAGATAGTCTTCGTCAACACTTTCTTCATTATCATAAATGTCATTTAGATTGCTGAATAGCTCTTTTTGTGACACATCGAGTGTTTTAAAGCTACTAATAAATCTTCCCTTTAATATACTGTTAGCTGTACTATCGTTATAAACTTTATCTGCTAGTTGAGATAACGTAACTTGAGCATTAAAAGCTACTTGATAATAATTATCCTGTTCACCTTCTTGGCAGATGGCAAAAACACTATAAGTTACTACCAAAAAGGTGAGGACTGTTTTACGATTTAATGTCATAAGTCTTTTTTTAATTAATATATTTCTATTTCTAAACTCCAGAGGTTATCAGAATTTCTATATAAGGCAACATCTATATTTGACTCTTTGCTTGAATAAAAAACTTCTTGCAAACTGTATGTCTCTTTGTCTTCTTCTTTAACATGGTCTTTTAAGGCCATATCAAAAGCCTTTATGATGCTGTTATATTTCTCTAGCCCTCGCTGTCGACTTTTAAATGGCTTATACTTAAAGTGCAGTTCCATATTATCAAAATCTAAGGGAAGAAATAAATCCTGATCTCTTTGTATGAGCTTTCTAACAGTGATTTTACAATCTTTATCAAATTGCAATGGAGAATTATAGTGGCATGCGCTATGATTGCTATTTGGTATTTTTATAAGATCTCCAATGCCAATAATGGTATTATTTGGTGAGTACTTTAACTCTCTTAATATTCTTAAGATATTACTGGCCAACTTGTAACTGTTCTTTTCTGGAACTGGTGCTGCTGCTAGATATTCTATAGATGCTTCAGTAGTTTCGGGATTGTAAGTTTTATCTGTATATTCACAATAAATCCAAGAATCCTGACTATAGGCACTTGGGAAAACAATGCGAGGCATTTGGTTTTCTTTCATTAGCGTAATGCCCTCAGGATCGTTTTCTGCACCGTCCCATCTCAACCTACCTTTAATTTTTTTAATTCCTTTGGGGCCTAAATTAAACTTATGTATAGAAGCATTTACCTTTTTATGAAATGGAGAATAATCGGAATCTTCTCTGTCTACATGAGCTGTATATACTTCGAGCTCTACGTAAATGGTAGCATTAGAGGTGTTCATGTAGTTGAATTCAAAATCTACAAAGGGATTGTCACTACTGGTGTGCCATTTTATGTTCTTGGTAGATGGAGAATTAATAAGAATAATGTTGCTTAATACTTCCGGATCATAATTAAGTACTCTTTTGGCCATTCTATAAGACCACATAAATATGTTTTCTTTTTGGAATTCATAATCCATTTGCTCTAAAGTCTCTTTTACGATTTGGTTATACTTCTCAATTGAACCATAATATGCTATCACAATTTCAGGGTGCTTTTTAGCCTCATCAATGGCGTAATAAGCCATACCACAGACCAATCCTTGTCTAAAAGACATTAACCTATCATTTTTAGAAGGGTGAGTTCCAAGTGCGTTTTCTTCAATACCAATATCGAGAATTACCTCAAATATTTTATAAAATTCATCCAGATCAATATCTTCTGCAGTAAGGTGACCCATAGTTATATCGTAAGTTAATAGGTATCCAAACAAATAACCAGATAAAACATCGGCTTGGCTTTCTAGTAGCATTCGTCTAATTTGTGAGTTAGACATTTCAATAGTATTATTATACCTGTTAAACTGAAACTGATGGGCGAGTTCATGGCCTAAAATAATTTGAGCAATAAACTTTTTGGATACTTGGCTTAGCTGATTAGAAAATTTATTAAGTTGTTGCCGACTTATTACTATTTTCTTTTCCTCTTTTAAAGAGGCAATTTCACCCTTCTCTACAATTTGGAGATATACATCAAAATTGTTTTTGGATATGGCTTTTAGTTTTTCAAACTCCGTTCTAATTTGGCTATCTGGGATTTGAGAATTGCTAATAGTATAATAACAGAACGCTATAAGAACTAAAACATATTTTGCTTTTAATGGCATATTTTCTGGTGGCTTAATTGAGTTTAATAGGAAAACCAATTTGCAATTTAACTACACTAAAAATTCTTAACTTATCATATTACAGTATTATATCAATAGATATTCTATAATTATTGGTACTATTAAGATTAAGGAAGGGGAGGAAATGTTATGACACATTATGTTTTAAATATAAGAAAAATATGTTTTCCACTATTCTAAAGGCACAACTTTAATATCATAAATACATTGATACAAAGGACCATACGCCTTTTGAAAAAATAAATCCGTTTCACCTTTTAAAAAAATAAGATGTCTGGATCTTAATTTTGAGGCCATTAGAGTCCTGTATTCATAGTTTGTGGTACACATTAAGCGATCAAGGTATTTGCTGGCTACATCTAAATAGTTCTCTCTAGTCATTCCTTCTTGAAGCTCCATTTTCATTGAATATTTAAAAATTACAACACTGTCTTGATAAGAAACTTCTTGTACTATTAGTTTATCTTTACCTTTAACAACTGGCAATGGGAACGAATATTTTTCGTTTACATGGTCAACATATAACTTTTCATTATCAAATTGTCCTGGGCTTTTTGTGTAGTCATAGTCATTGCATGAAACAACCCAAACCAAAATGCTTATTAAAAGAATAAGTTTTTTTAAGTCGCTAATTAATCCTTTTAGATTCAATTTCATAGATATAATCAGATAGAAAATTATTACAATCGGTAAATTCACATAAAATAATATTAGCCAGTAATATTAGTAGGGCAACTACAATTCCTAAAAAGATCTCCTCAGATGCGTATTTAACAGCCGCTACAGTGGTGATAATAAAAATAATTAGAAAAATAATTGACCAAAATACATACCCAAAAGAATGAAAATCATCTCCAAAATACTTTGGCTTGTAACCTAGGTCAAAAGTTTCTAGTATCATTGAACCAGGAACAGCAAATATCTCTAACATCAACCCCGTTTTAAAAATAAGCCCTAGTACAATCAACATGCCAATAACTCTTAAGAAGCATCCGCCTTCCATATCCTCATCCGAAAATGAACTTAATGAACCTACAAGAAAAAAGAGTAATACAAAAGCAAGAATAGGTTTAAATATTCCATAAATTGTAAACTCTTGGATGGTCATGTACCAAACTAAACCAACAACAAAAACCGCTGTGAGCGCGTATGGTATTTTAAAATCATTAGTAAGGCTTTTAATGTCAATTCCAGCAATTTTTAAAACTGGATAAATCAAATGATTTGTTACCCAAGTTCTAACACTTAAGTTAAACAGTTTAAATAGTGTTGGTACAAGTAATAGACTGAAAAAAGTGAGTATATCGAGTTGCCTACCATGGAGATCAAAAATTGACCAATCTGGCAAAATAAAGTCCCAAAAAAAACGTGTAAACCAGAGAAAATTTGCCAACAATGTTCCTAAAACTGGTACAACGGGAACTTGCGTAAGAAGAATAGATAATAAAGTTGCCACCAATAATAAGGGAATACGAAAAATTGGGGCTAGATTTTTAAATAGGTTGGTCATAAAAAAATAGTATTGCTATTCTTTTTCTAAGTTATAAAAAATCCCATTTTAAACAATGTGCATTTGTTATTGTTTTAAAATGTTCTAATTGATGAAAAAGAATAATGTGATTTCGTTCAGCACATATAAACGGAAAATATGAAAAAACAAGTGTAACAATCAGCTAATAATTATATCTTTTAAAAGTATTGGATATGGCGCAAAAGCGCTTACCGTTTTGTAACATCTTGTTAAACCTAATTCATAAAAGATGCAGTTGCACATTCAAGTCATTTTCGCGTCTTTCGTCCTGCTGCTACTTATTTTTTTGCTAAGCAGGAAGGACAAACTCTTCCATAATGAAGTGTTTGCATTATTTGTTGGTGCATTGTTACTAAATAGCTGTTTTGAAATTTTAGCAACGCTCAACATTTTAACCGACAGGGTCAATTTCAATCAATTTATAGGTTTCCTTTACGGCCCTTTGCTTCTTTGGTATATAAATTCGATTACCGCAAATTCTAGGAATAAGGTAACGCTTAGTTATTGGCATTTTGTGCCTGCCGCTATGGTTCTGGCCTTGGAACTATTGCACTATGCCACTGCGATTTTTATGCAATTCCAATTATGGAAGATTATTGGGATCCTTATAGTAATGCACAATATGGGATATCTTTTTTGGATTTTTAAAATCCTTAACAAGACCAAAACCGAAAAATCACTGCATTATTTAATGCCCTGGCTTAACTTATTGAGTAAAGGATTTGCAGTTATTCTTGGTATGTTCATCTTGGAACTTTCACTGGCCCTTATAGGTTATTTTAATTACATGTTCATTGTTCGTTCTATTAACCTAATGCTACTATTGGTCTATATCAATGGAATGGTGTATTTGGGGCTTTCAATCCCTTATATTTTCAATAAAAAAATGAAGTATGCCTATTCCAGTCTAAGAGCGGACCAAAAAGAGAGACTGGTCAAAAAACTATCGCGCTATATGAAAGTACAGGAGCCTTTTTTATTCCCTGAGTTATCCCTTGAAATCCTGGCTTCTCATTTAGAGGTGAAACCTGACCAACTTTCTCTTGTGATTAACGAGCATTATCACAAGAATGTAAAGGACTTTATAAATTCATATCGTGTGGAAAAAGCCAAACAACTGCTTATTGATAATCCGGACTTGATTATAAAAGAAGTGATGTACGATTCCGGATTTCAGTCCAAATCTACCTTCAATTTGGTTTTCAAAAACGCAACGGGTATGTCGCCCTCTAAATTTCGTCGTGCCACTACTGTCTAGAGATTAAAAAAGTCCAACAATACCTTTTTGGACTTCTGGCTAGAAACTTAATGGTATCATTGGGTTTTAAATCAAAAAACATAAGCAGAATGAAATTTTATTTTTTTTTAAGTTGTCTGGTGGTATTGTGCCCCAAGATTAATGCGAACGATAATTTAGTTGAGTTGAATAAGATCATCACAACTTTTAAATCAATGTCCTATGCAGGGTATCATATCAATTATTATGGTACGGGAGAAGTAAAAAATGCAACTAAGTTTGAAGGCGACGTAAGAATCAAATGGTCCGAGCAAGCGGATTTTGACTATGAAAATATCAGAATTCAGGGCTCATACCATGTTAAAGACATCTTGGGGAAGCGTAATGAATCAGCCAATATTTATCTAAATGGAGATGTCTTTTGGAACGTAGACCACACTTCCAAAGTGTATACTTATAGTCCGGATATTAGGTCTACTTTGCGAACCGCATTTAGAAAATCGCCCATTTTTCCTTTCACAGCGCTTACATTTATGAAAAAGAACCCATCAAGCGTAAAAATATCTACCGATGCAAATACCATACAGCTGACCTGTTCGACTAACGGGAAGTCTTTTAGGATTATTGCCAATAAAAGTGATCACAGCATTAGAAAAATTACTTGGAAAAAAGATAATTGGAAAAAAAATTCGGAAATCACAGCAGAACTCCATTTTAAACATCTGGAGGCAATCAAGGATTTTGGAAAACCTAATGTGAAAGACTACGACAAAAAAATGTTGCCGACTAAAGGATACGAAGCACCAAAATGGCAATCCGTTTATCATTCTGGAGGACCTGTAAATCTCGATCAATTTAAAGGCGAAATTGTGGTTATGGATTTTTGGGCCACTTGGTGTTCACCATGCATAAGAGCCATACCATCCCTCCAAAAATTACATGCAACATATGGAGAAAAAGGCGTGAATATCTTGGGCTTGAATTATTTTGAAAAACGGAACCCCAAAAAGATTATGAAAAAATTGAAGGCGACTTATCCTACCATTCAAGCTGAAAGTATTGGCAAGGATTATGGAATTTTAAACTGGCCCACAACATTTGTGGTCGACAAAAAAGGAGTTATAAGGGAAATCATTGTAGGATATCATGGCGAGAAAACCGATAAGCAGCTTAACGAACTCATTCAAAAGTTGATCACTGAGTAATGTATTCCTTCTTCAGTGCTATTGCGCTTAGACATAGAAATGTTCTGTAATGTACTAGTGTTATACCTGTGCCTAATCTGAAAGGGTAGAGGCTTGGCGACAAAATCGAGCTTGCGAGATTGACTTCATCGAATCTTCGATTTCACGAATACCTATTTAATGAAATAAATATTTCAGTGAGTAAATGTGTGTGGAATGACCTATGTGTCCTTACCTATATAGGAAAAGATAATGCGTTGTTGCAGTCTAATAGACCAAATCCAGATTTTTCATCACGTCCTGGCAAGTATATATCCTTACTTGAACTATGAAGTCTTTGTCTTATTTCTTGTGGTGTCCAATGCGGGAATGCTTGTTTTAGTAAAGCTATGGCTGCTGCAACATGTGGAGCCGCATAACTTGTCCCACTACCAATACCATAACCTCCACCTGGATTAGTTGATAAAACTAGATGTCCAGGAGCAACGATTTCTACACTTTGAGTTACTGGAAGGTTAATGGGACCATAAGAAGATTTTTCCCATATACTTTCATTTTCCTTAGTTGCACCAACGCTAATATAACTTGGACATCTCGAAGGGTTAGTAACCCAATGATTAGCTTGATTTCCCGAATTACCTGCAATTCCCACAACCGAACAACCTGCATCAACAAGTTTTCTGGCCATTTCTTCCCAAGAACTCCAAAATGGGGCATTTGGATCATTTTCCCCACCTGTATTCCATAAACTAAAGGAAACAACATCTATTTTTTCCTTAATTGCCTCTTCCATTGCTGCAAAAACCCATTCTTCTTTGGCTCTACCGTTATTAGATATTCTATAAGCATAGATTTCAGAATCATGAGCAATTCCAATAACCCCATTAGCATTATTTTTTGCGCCAATAATTCCCGCACAAAAAGTTCCGTGTGGATCAGTAGGGTTTTGCCAATCACTAATACCAGTTACAAAAGAAGAACCTCCAGTAATGTTTAAATCTGGGTGAGAAGTATCAACTCCTGAATCTAAAATTGCAATTTTTACACCTTTACCAGTGGCTTTATTCCAAGCCATATCAGCCTTTACTTGCTTTACATTCCATTTGATTTCACTAACAAAATCACTTTCCCGTATGGGTGAAATTTCATCTTGTGAATAAAGCATCAATTCTTCTACAGATGTAATTTCTTCTATTTCTGCATAATCTTTTAAAAGAAGGATTTCATTCTCATCTAATTTAGTATAACATGTTGAAATAGAATTATATATACGAACATCATCGTCATTCTCTTTGTCTATTTCATTTGACGATATTAATGCCTCTCTGCCATCTTTAATATTTTGAATTGGTCTTTTGAATATTTTGGAAAAATCAGGTTTATCTAATCCCTTTTTTGATAATTTTATTTTGTAATCTTTCTTCATTTTTTCTAAATTAAAAATACCTGCTCAGTTTCATTATAAAATTGAATTTTTAATGAACAAGATAAAATACCCAATAAAGGGTAATTTTAATTTGTGAATAGTAAATAGGCATTACTTGTTTAATAAGTAAAAATAAGAAAATCAACCTGTTATAACAAATCGCCGTTTTTTTGTTTAAGATTTTTTCTTTACCAGAATTACAATAGGAGAGTAGTGGAATGTGCGTGGAATGGTTTTGTACATAACTTGTTGAAAACTACGGAAAACCGTAATCATATACTTGTTAAAATTTAGTATATTTAAATTCTCCCTTAACAATTAATTGCACTCGAACAGATTTAAACTTTTCGTATTGTGATTTGATTTACTATACTTGAATCATTTTATATAGTTAAATGAAAATTAACCTAACACAGCCTCAAAGAACTCTAGCAGCAATCATTTATTTATTATTGCTAATATTATTATTCAGCTTAATTGACGGAAATTTTAATGAGTTGTTATTTAAATCTTCAGATGACAAAAGAGTTTGGTTTTTTTCTGGAGCTCTATTAATAATTTTAGGAAAATACATTGCTGAACCGTTTTTTAGTAAACCCACTGATGCAATTGCAAATTCAGCAGCAGTAATAATTACATTATTAACGTTAAATGATAAAGATAGATTTACATTATATAAAGTTATTTTAGTACTAGCAATACTAGTATTGATTTCTAGCTTAATCACAATTTTCTTAAAAAACTTTAATCAGGAAAATAAAACAATTCAAAGAATAAATGCAAGTGCTTATAAAATAGCGACAGATATTGGCAATTATAAAGTTCTATTTTCACTTGTTTACTTATCTACTGTCCATACATACTTTTTAAATATTTCTGAACCAGATATAATCTCTACAATTGTATTATTTGCATTCTGGTATATTTTAATCTCTTTTGATATAGTTGGCTGGTTTATAAAAACATTTATAAATCTAGTATTATCTACTAGTGATGATTTAGAAGAAGATTTAGGTTTAGCTATTGGTTGTGAAAATCCTTTATTATATAAAGTAGAAGTAGACTTTTTAAAAAATAAAAGTTCAAAGATTGATATAGGAGATTTGGTTACAGTAGAAAATGAGAAATTAAATAAATCTGTTGGAATCGTTATTAATAAAAAACAATTACTCAATAAATTTTGGCTAGAGGTATATCTATTAGTGGATGAAAATGAAAATGTTATTAAGATGCCACAAGTGCATAGGTTAAAATTTTTAAATGAAAAGAAAATATTACAGTTCAAGAATTCAGTAAAAAAAATTAAAACACTAGATTCTCTACCTGAATCAAATAGAAACCAAGTAGGAAATAATAAACTTTATAGAAAACGAGAAAATTTTGTTGGTTATATTGAAAAAGGCTCAAACATAAATCAAATAATATTCTTGCATTTAGGAGAAAAAGAAATCAAAGAAGGTGCGATTGTTGTTTCCGAGATTTATGGAGAAGAAGTTTTATTTCAAGTAATTGATGGTCAGACAAGAGAAGAACCTTTGGAGTTTAAAGATGGTTATGGATATGAAGTTGCTTATGCTCGAAAAATAGGTAGTTATGATAATAAAAATAAAGAACTTAAAGTTAGGAATTGGTTGCCAAGAATATATACTCCAGTCTTTGTTTTTGAAAGTGAAGATTTAAGTGAGGAAAGGTTGCTCGAAATTTCCAATAATTCGATTGGTAGACTTCCAAAAACTACCTTTGAAATACCTATTAATGACTATAATTCTTTGGTTACTCATAATACAGCAATTCTAGGTATTCTCGGAATTGGAAAATCTCGCCTTACATTCGAAATTCTTAAAAAACTAATTAATAAAACAGGCGTCAAAATAATTTGTATTGATGTTACTAAACAATATCAAACTGAATTATTAGATTATTTTGAAGAAGATAAACTTATGATTGATTTATCTGAAGAAGAACTTAAAGATTTAAAAGCTAAAAATGCTGATGGTAATTTTGATAATCCAACAAGTTGGGGAAATGAAAGTATATATAGAGAAAAATTAGATAAGTGTATTTCAGATTTTTACAATAGTGAAAGTAGAGTTTTGATATTAAATCCTGATTGGCACAATGTTTCAGTAGCCGGAAGTAAATTTAAAATAACGCATAAAGAAGATTTAACAATTGCCCAGAAAACAAGAATTATTAGCGAAAGAGCTTTTATCTACTCTTATAATCAAGGAGAAACTACTGACGCTCGATGCATGATAGTATTTGAAGAAGCTCATTCTCTAATCCCAGAATGGAATTCTGTTGCCAATGATGGAGATAAAACAGCAGTAAATGGTACTGCAAAAGTTATTCTGCAAGGAAGAAAATTTGGATTAGGTTCGCTTGTTATAACGCAACGTACAGCTAATATAAGTAAGAGTATATTGAATCAATGTAATACAATTTTTGCTCTGAGAGTATTTGATGATACAGGGAAACAATTTCTTGAAAATTACATAGGTTCAGATTATTCAAACATTTTGCCAACTCTAGAGGAGAGACATGCAATTGCAGTTGGAAAGGCATTAAAATTAAAGCAACCAGTAATCATAGAGTTAAATGATATGAAAAGAGTTACAAATTAAAACGAAGATAAATGGCGCTAAAAAAATTACCAGTAAAGAAATTAGTGGAATTTCGAAGATTATCGAAGAGAAGACAACTCACATTTACTAATAGACTCAAGTCACCTAAAGAATCAAGTTCATCAGGAGGCGATTATTGGGTAAGAAGTATTAGCGCAATTAGTAATGCTTTTAGAGAAAACGACAACTCCTATATAAATAAAAAACTTGAATAAACTAAAGAACTTTTTGATATAACTCAAAGAAGTCAAACAAAAACGATGTATAAGAGAAACATTGACATATTAGATAAGTATAAAAATTTTGACTTTGAGGTTTGGAGGCCTACATCAGAACTAAAATTCCTAAAAAAGCCTAATTCATTGTTGGAGATGAACGGATTGCCAGTTCAAATTCGTCCAAATCATGTTTTCTATTATGGAGCAAAGGATAAAAAAAGTTTAGGTGGTATTTGGTTCATTACCTGGTTAGAAGGTTTTAAAAGGAGTGATTTAGGCATTTATTCTGAAGCATTATACAGATACCTAACATCCTATTTTTCTGAAGAGTACGAAATAAACCCAGCTTCGTGTATTACTGTCGATGTTTCAAGTACTAATTCTGTAGGTTATAATGAGATAATTAATGGGGAAATTCCCTCATTATTAGATTCAACTTTATCGGAACTGAAAAAATTCATTTAGAAGTCAGTTGGCCTCATAAAATTTTGGTGAAAACAATCTACCTTCGTTGCACTTCGGCAGACAAGTAGGAGAGTGGAATGACCATACTTTGTTCTGCAAGAGAAATCCTAAGACGATTTTCCTTTTCTGTGACCAGTCGGGTAGGGCTTTATCTTCTTTTTAAAATCCTCAATCTCATTTTTTAGTTTTTTGTTGGCGTTTGCGATGAGTTCATTTTGGTGCTTCATGATGCTAATGAGATCGTGCATAGCGTTTAGGTTTTCTAATTGGGCGTATACGATTTGTTCTAATTCTGCTTTTGTGTATCTAAACATTTCTATTATGTGTAATTTTTTAATACAAAAGTTTCAATTTTCTATCCAAAAGTATACAAAATAAATCCAAATCCAAAACATTTGGTTCAAAATTTGATACAACTGTATACATAATCTATATTTATGTTTTTAAAAATAAAATACTTATGACCAGATTAGGTCTATATTTGGCTAAGAAATCCATTAACAAGGCAGAAGTCTCTCGTAAGACTGGGATTAGTAAATCAAGAATGAGCCAGTTAAGTTCTAATGAGTCAACAAAACTTCGTGCAGATGAATTGTATCTAATTGCTTTAGCCATAGATGTCGATCCATGTGAAATCTTCCAGGAAGTTTGTGGAGACCTCAAATTGCGTGAGGAAGCATAATTTCTATTTTACATAATACTAATAATGCAAATCGTCATGGCACGATTTACAAACCGATTCTAGCCACTCAACCTGTGGTGCTATTATTCTAAATATACAATTGTTCTATAATGTACTTGCGTTATGTAACTTAGCTTTGGTAAAAAGCTAAGGTTCAATGCATAGTTTCTTTATTTTTTTCTTCTCAAATGTTTCTCTACTCAGTTAATGGAACACTTTTTTTACGAAGTGAAGATAGGAGCGCAGTGGAATGTGTGTGGAATGGATTAGAAGTTAATAACTTTCAAACATTTACGGTTTTCCCTCAAATTAGCTCATAGTAATTTCATTATATTTAAACTCTGCCTTGTACTAAAAAATCAGCTATTAATCTGGTAAATAAATCAGCTTAGAATCCTTTTTAATTTAGTATGGAATTAAAAGATAAGTACAAAAATTGTTTGAAAAACATGAAAAATAAAAACAAAACTAAGGTTGAGAATTTTCAATTTATTTCTGAAAGACCTAAAGACGGTGAGTTACTATTTGGACATAAGGAAATAGTCTCTACTCTTCAAAAGATAGTTTTAAAAAGCCCTCAGTCATTTACAATAGGGTTATTTGGGAACTGGGGTTCTGGTAAAAGTTCAATTGCTGAGACCTTACAAAGTAACCTTAAAAGCAACGATATACCTTTGATAATATTTGATGTATGGAAACATGAAGGTGATGCGCTTAGGCGAACTTTTTTAAAAGATTTAGACAAAAAATTATCTAGTGAATATTTTGGTAAAAAATATTATAAAGAGAATTTTAAGTTAGAAAAAAACTTAGATAGTGATATTAATATTGAAGGCAAAAGTGGATACGAATTCAAAGGAAAAAAGTTTTTTAATCATGTACTAGTAATATTCTTATTCATTTTAATTCCTTTAATATTAGTTGCTCTTGGACTTTGGGGAATTGGAAAAACTTTATCAATAGAATCTTTTTCATTTAAAAAAATATTAGAAAAGCTTTTGTTAGTTATAGGTGGGCTAACAATACCTATTACATTTTGGTTTAAATATTTTAACTCATTTATAATTGAGAAAAAAACAACATATAGAAAGTCCAGAATTCAAGATCCAATTGAATTTGAAAACTCTTTTCATGAGATACTAAATAACTTAACAAAAAAAGTTAAAAAAATTGTAGTTGTTTTTGATAATTTAGATAGAGTAAGTGGAGAAAAAGCAGTTGAGATAATATCAACGATTAAAACATTTCTCGAACCAATTGATAGAAAGAACAAAAAGGACATTGTATTTATTATTCCTTGTGATTCTACAGCAATAAAACGACATTTAAATTATGCGTTTGATATAGATGATGAACAATATGCGGATGAATTCTTAAGGAAATTTTTTAATACAATAATTTGGATTCCAGAATTCTACAATAATGAATTACAAAAACTTGCTCATGATAAGCTTAAAGAAACACAGATTAAAGATTTCGAAAATCTAGATCTTGCTGCTCTAATTGTACTTGTGTTCGACCAAAACCCAAGGCAAATTATACAGTTTATTAATATTCTACTAGCAAATTATCTTTTGTTAAAGGAGAGAAAAATTCCTGGCTTTTCTTTGAAAGAAAATATTACTCAGTTAGCAAAATATCTGTTATTAATTCAAAGATTTCCTCTAATAATGGAATTTTATAAAAAGACTAATACGTATAGATTAAAAGACGATATCAGAAAAAGTATTAGTCAACATGATGTTGAATACATCCACGAACAGTATGAAAGTTTTATAGATTTTATTGATTCAACAAGCCCTTGGGAAATTGAGTCGTTAGATTTGTTTTTTAAGTTTCGATTAACTGAATTTGAAAGAAAATTTGAAAATAGCACAAAACTTATTAGACTATTAGAGTCAAATAGAATTTCATCAATTTTAATTGATAATTCGGATAAGAATATTGATGACAAAAAATACTTAGATAATTTAGACTTCAAATCTAAAACTGTTGATTTAAGTAATATTGCGAAACAAAAAATCAAGACTAATATTTATCCTTTAACATCAGTTAATTTTATTAACGGTTTAATGGAATTAACTAAGCACTATGAAATAAAATTAAATGATGATGCTTACAGAGAGTTTTTTAAGAAATTAAAAAAAGACCCTTTTAGTAATTATATCCATAGATTGAATATTCAAAATATATTAGTAGAATGCCTTGATAAAATTGAAAATTCAAGACTAAAAGAAAGTTTTATGAAAATTCTTTTAGATCAATGGATTATTGATTTTGTAAACTTTTCCAATACGCAACGAAATCAACAGAAAACAACTAATCAAGAGAGTTTTATTGAAAACTTTTTTGATCTAATCTTAGATGAAGAAAAAGTGTTCCTGTTCGAAGAATCAAAATTAAACTCTATCAATATTGCTATATCAAATCACCATAATAATAATCTAGAGAAAATCAAACGAATTAGTAATAGCTCAATATTAAGAAAGAAGTTGTTAACATCCGGATTATTGAATCAAATCATTAGCAATTTAACTAGGCGGATATCTAAAGATTTTAAAATAGATTATTTTAGTAATTACATTGATATCTTAAATACTTTTAATAAGAGTTTGTTTACTCAAGATATTTATACATCGAGTATTTCGTTTGTATATGCCGCAACCAATAAATTGAGAACTGACTATAATGCGTTATTAGATCAGGAGGATGATGTGGTTCTCAAACAATATCAAATTACAATCAAAAGTTTCAACAAATTCTATAACAGAGTAATTGAAAATATTGTTATAAATAAAAACAATAAAGGTCATTTTGATAACATATATAATTTGTCAAAGTCCATTTTTATTGAAGGAAATTATAAAAATGCTAGTTTATTTTTAAGCTATTATTATTTGTTTGAAAATCATTCAGAAAAATCCATTGATAAAAATGACGTAAAAAACACAATATCAAAATTTTTGAATAGCAATATTGAGGCAGTTCAGATTAAAAGAGATTTAACCTCTTCTATTGGTGTGAAAAAGCTATTTGAAAACTCTAATTATTTAAATATCGTTTTTAATAGAGCCAAAACTTCTCAAGATTTCATTGAACAATTTTATAGTTATTTTGATTCAACAAAGCAGCAGGAATTAATAGAATTTTGGATTCCATTAAATGGCAGTAAGGATATTAACGTATACGAGGAAATATTAAAAAACTTAAAGTATAACATACCAGATAGCGATAAAGCAGCCAATAAAATGTTAGCTAATGCTGGTATAACAAATTTACTACTTGAAAAGGAAAAAATTTATGATATAGTTTTTAATCTAGACCTTTCTAAAGAATTTGACTATACGATTTACTCTAATCAAATTATAAACTTATTATGTTCAACAAATTTAGAAAATCATAAACTTGGTTTTAGGCAGATAGACAAGCACGGTAAATTCGTGGTCAAATTTGATCTTAAGAAAAAATGTGAAGACACTCTTAAACGAAGATTTTTACTCAATGTGAATCAATATAGCACTCATATAAAGAACATTTTAGAATATAAATTTGGAATAAGTAAAAAAGAGATAAATGATTTTATTAAAGAAAATCAAAAAGCAAAAAACTCTATTATTGATTATCTAATCAGAAGTCAAAGCTTAGATTTTTTAATCATTCTGAAAGGGTTTTTATATAAATCAAACTATGTTGATCTATCAAAAGTATTATTAACGAGTATAGCACTAAAAATTAAATCTAATAAAAATCAATTGAACGTTTTTAGAAATATAATTGATGAATTATGCTCGGCCAATCTAAAGGGTGTTGAACGAGAATTTCTAGACTTAATGGTTAGTTATTCATCCAATCTAAGCTATAATCAATTTGACGAATTAATTATTAAAATAGAGGAGAGGCTTTATAAAAATAGAAATAAGTTGCCTGATGATAGTTTGAGAAAAGCATGGCTAAATTCGGATAGATTTGGCAAACCTTCTTAATTTTTTTGGCCAATAAAATTAATATGAATAAGCAAAACATAATAACTCCTTTTGTTAAATCACAATTAGGAAATACTGGCATGAATTTAATTCCAAAAGAGAGTGGAAGGGAAGGAGTAGATTTTTTAATTGGAACTAATGACTTCTTTTTACAATCGATAGATTTAGATACTATTGATCGTAGTGCAAAAATTGTAAAAAAGGATTTAGGTAAATTAAGAGATAACTTATTCATTATTCTCGTTTTAATTATTGAAGAAGAACCAAGAATGGTTTATATAATTCCATCAAAGGATTTATCGCAATCAGAAAGCGAAATCTTTATAAGTAACGATGTCAGTTTAATGCCAAGTTTATCTAATTGGGAGATTAGAATTTCTGTTCATACAATACCGAAATTAGTAAAGTACTCTTTAGAAAGTATGATTGATAAACTAAAAACTTAGTTTAATACTATTTGATAAAAACAATAACAATTATTTTAAATAAATTTATAAAAAATGAATTTTAATTTTGATATAACAATTGATACAATTGTATCAATAATTGGTTTTGCATTTGCAATTATTGGTATTTGGTTCACTTATAAACAAATGAAAGAAACATCTAGAGTTAACCGTGTTAAGTTTATTTATGATTTAACTAATGATTTATTTGGAGATGATAAAATACGAGAGTTTTTTTATAAAATTGACTATGAAAAATTCACATTTAATCTAGAAGAGATTGATAAATTTAAAGACAGCAGTGAAGAAAGATGGTTAGACGCAATTCTATATAGATATGATGTAATCGGTAGAATGGTTAAAACTAAAACTATACCTCTTAATGATATCGATTATATACTTTTTGAAATTATTCAAGTTTATAAAAATAAAGATGTAAAAAACTATCTTAAATGGCTAGATGGAGAGTTTGAAGACCATGGAAAACTTGGTGATAATAAAAGAAAGAGAGCTCATGATGATTTCAGGTGGCTGGCGGAGCAAATTGAAAAAAATAGGCGCTAAATTTAGTCATGAAAAATGATTCTCATTACATATATGAAATAAATTCACACTCTCAAATTTTACCCTACTTAAAACAATTTATGAATCAATTAGATTCATATTTATGTTCTCCATTTTATTTTTTGCTAACAGGGCGTAAAGGTCTTAAGGTGATTAATTGTAATGATAGTGCTATAATTTTCTCTGATCATCCAAACTTAGAAGACGAAACTATTATTTTTCCTCCTTCATCGAAAAAAGAGGTGAGAATTTTAGACTTTCTTTTTTCTTCAAAAAGATATCTTTTGAAAAAAAACTTAAGAATAATTAGATGTAACAATATGAGTTATGGACTAATTAGTCAAAGTATTATGTCGAAATTTAATTTACAAAAAAAGAATGAATATTTACTTGATTGGAAATACCCATCTGTAACTATATCTGTTAGAAGTGTATTAAAAATGTCTGGAAAAAACTATAAAGATCTTAGATATAATATAAATAAAGTCGATTCAAGCAAAGTTGTATTTGAAGAGTATAAACATCAGCTTCATTATGAAGATTCATTAAAACTTATAAATAAATGGTGTAAACGAAATACCTCTGTTTTATTTAATGAATCTAATCTATCTGCTCCATATTTATATCTTTTGAATCAAATAAAAATGGTTGAAGGTCTATTTGGATATGTAATGTATTATAAAGATAATTTTGTTGCTTTTAATATACTTGATAAACCATATAACAATATGTATGAGTTTATCTCATTAGCTTTTTTAGCAGACGTTGATTTTAAAGGAATACCCAGCTACATGAGATATAAAGTATGTGAATTTGCTAAGTCTCAATTAATAAATACTATTAATATAGGTGGGGCTGAGACTTTAGGTTTATATAGATTTAAAAAGAAGCTGGTTCCAAGTAGGGAGCTAGAGCTATTTTCTATTACTAATCAATAAAGGTGAAAAACCTATTCTTTCGAACATATGATTAGTTTTTCCCAGATGGCGCATTGGCAAAACAGCCTCATATTATTTTGGCTAAAACAATAGGCGAAGTGAGCGTCTATATTTTAGGGGTTTAGTAATACATATTCTTAAAAGTTCCAATTATACAAGGGATTTCAAACCAATCTTAACCAGTTACAATGTTTCCTAAAATATAGCGAATAAGCCGTTTATTGTTTCCAAAATTATATGCAGCCTTGATTTTTTTGTTTCTTTTTTTATCAAGAAAAAAAGATTATAATTAAAGAAATAGAAGTTCAAATCATGAAACTCTATTTTACATAATATTAGATGTTACAATTAAAAAACGTGAATAGGAGTTCTACATAGAACAAGTGCATAGAAATATCTCTTCGAGTAATTTTATGCTCTTGTGGTAAGCTCACGAGAATTGCGTAGAAAAAAATATAAAGCACAATTATTCAAATACGGCAAAATTTCAATAACATCTAAAAGCTAGCTTTTATAATGCGCTGGCAAGCGGCTGGAAATTGAGTTATAAATAAATTGCAATAAGCAATTTGCATTTATAAAAACAATATGGCGTTGGCAGCGGATATTTTACATAACGGCAAATTATAGGACAAATGAAAAAACTCTGCGAAGCAAACCGATTTTTAGTTTAATGCCCAAGTTCCAATTGTTCTTTTGAAAACGAATGTCTCTGGGATATTTTACATAATGTCATTATAGGCTACGAATGTGATACTTTGACTTAAACAACAAATATGAGTATTTGTACTATAATTTACATTATGTAAAATAATGTTTATGGAATTACAGTCACCTCTACCTTGCAAAACCACCTCCTAATTTAGTTTCTCCAATTACTTCTATTATTATTTCAGGATAATTATTAAATTGAAATCTGGCTAATCAAAACCTTATAATGTCCAAAGCATCATCAACCCTTAAAAAATTCGGCACCTTTGGTGGCGTCTTTACACCAACGCTTTTAACCATTCTTGGGGTTATTATGTACTTACGTTTGGGCTGGGTTGTTGGAAATGCCGGTTTACTCGGCGCTTGGCTTATCATCCTTATTTCATTTGTCATTACACTTTGTACGGCACTGTCCATGTCGGCCATAACCACAAATATCCGTATTGGTGCTGGTGGTGCCTATGCAATTGTGTCCCAAGCTCTGGGTCTCGAAGTTGGTGGAAGTTTAGGAATTCCGCGCTATATTTCCCAAGCTCTTGCCGTTACCATGTATATTTTTGGTTTTCGTGAAGGTTGGATGGGTATTTTCCCAGACCATAATGCCTTTATGGTCGATATGATTGTATTTGCCTCGCTCTTTACCATTGCCTATATCAGTGCCAATCTTGCTATAAAGACCCAGTATCTTATTATGGGAATTATCATCATTTCGTTTTTATCGATTGTCATTGCAGCTTACGATGGCTCCATGTACAAACCTCTAAGCAATACCCTAAGCTGGGGCTCATTCAGAGGTTCCGTCGAAAACGGGTTTAGTGGTAGTGGTTTCTGGATCGTTTTTGCTGTTTTCTTTCCCGCAGCTACAGGGATTATGGCAGGCGCTAACATGTCTGGCGAACTCAAGGATCCTAAAAGAAGTATCCCGACTGGAACGCTTTGGGCTATTGGGGTTAGCTTCTTGATATACATGCTTTTAGCCTTCTGGATTTCACGTAGTGCTTCAGAACAGGAATTACTGACCAACTACTACATCATGGTCGATAAAGCCTATTTTGGACCAGCCATTATTGCTGGCATTTTAGGAGCCACCTTCTCTTCGGCCTTGGCTTCCATAGTGGGGTCGTCTAGAATACTATATGCCATGGGAGAACATAAGGTACTGCCCTATTCTAAAATCCTATCTGGCACCAGTAATAATGGGCAACCACGAAATGCCATGATCGTGACTGGACTCCTTATCTTTTTTACCTTATTACTTAGAAACCTAAATGCTGTTGCGCCTTTGGTGACCTTATTCTTCTTAATTACCTATGCTATGATCAATATTGTGGTCATTATAGAACAACGTTTGGGTTTAATCAGTTATCGTCCGGTATTTAAGATTCATAAATGGGTACCATGGTTTGGATTGATTTCTTCGGTGTTTGCGATGTTTATTATCAATCCAACAGTAAGCTTAATATCTATTGCCATCGTCCTTATGGTGTATTGGTATTTATCCCGACAAAACCTAGAAACCCCTTTTGAAGATGTACGTTCAGGGTTGTTTGTATCCTTCGCGGAATGGGCAGCCAAACATACTTGGGGCATGAAACAAAAGCAACAACGCGCTTGGAAAGCTAATCTTATGGTGCCTGTACGCGATATCAATGGGCTTAGGGGAACCTTTGAATTTCTGCGGAATATCACTAAACCTAAAGGTTCTATCAAACTTCTTGGTATCGAACCCTTTACCGAGAATAGTACCCTAGCAACCCAACTTGAGGAGATTTCGGCATCGTTCCGGGAAAAAGGTGTGTTCTCCTCCTCTACGGTGATTCATACAGATCAATTTGCCAATGGTATTAATTATGGCAGTCAGGCGTTGAACGGTGCCTTTTTTAGACCAAATATCATGTTTTTAAATTTACAGGATCATGATGATTATGAAAATGAACTCAAACCCGTGATGAAAGAATCCATGCGTCTAGAAATTGGCATTTTATTGTTCAACATGCACACCACAACCCTTTTAGGACAGCGTAATACCATTAATGTTTGGGTTAGTGATCGTAGAGGCAATTGGGAATTTGGTGGTTTGGATATCGGGAATTTGGATTTATCCATTCTCGTGGCCTATAAACTTAAAATGAATTGGAATGCTAATATTCGCCTAATAACTGTAGTTGAAAATCCAGAGGATGAACCCCATGCTAAAGCCTTCTTAGAATCCCTTAAAGAATTGGCCCGATTACCACAAATCCTCACTGAAGTTTCCGTAGGACAGTTTAAGGATTATGTTTCTGAGGCTCCATCTGCCGATCTTAACATCTTCGGCATGCAAGACACCCTGCCTTATGATTTTATAAAGACCATGTCACAAAAAACCCACAGCAGCTGTTTGTTTGTAAGGGATTCGGGTCACGAGAGTATTTTGGCTTAAATCTAGGACTCTGGTTCGGTAGTGTCCGTAAATTGTAAGGTACCACGATAGTGAATCACGGTTTTTAATGTCGAAGTAATAAAGACGTGTACAGTTTTGTTAGGATAAACGAGAAATTGTATTTCATAAGTTTCAGTGGACACTCTTGAATCATTAACATCGTATGCTATCTCTAAGACCGATTTTTTTTTATGCTTGGATATACTGTAGTCTATAGGCGCACCATCGAACTGAATATTGTTATCATTGCCAATGTTGTAGCCACCAGA
The DNA here is from genome assembly GCF_028282165.1 of Winogradskyella sp. GTDB lineage: Bacteria > Bacteroidota > Bacteroidia > Flavobacteriales > Flavobacteriaceae > Winogradskyella. The sequence continues at coordinate 159,271 of NZ_JANQIM010000005.1, forward strand.
TATACGTTGCTCACCAAAAAATGGTAAATCGCCTTTGGTTGCTGTTGTACTGAATTCTATAAAATGACCATCATTAGCAACATCGATCCAACTAGCACTATTACTTGTTCCTGGTATTAATATGCTATTCAAAACGTCATTTGTGGCTGCTGTATTAAAGGGATACACTGTTTTGATATCTACTCTAAAGGCATTATCATGCAATAATGTTTCCAACTCGGCTAACTGCTCAGATGCTTCCGCTTCGCTCATGGTATTGGCGGATTTACAGCTAAGGTTAAATCCAATAACACACAGTAAAACGACAGTTGATAAGGTTTGTATGGTCTGTTTAAGAATCATAACAGTTTTAAAGATAAGGATTTAAGATAAGAAATACTATTACATTAACAGTCTATTACAATTTCATACCAGCATTTTAGAAGCCTTGTGATGCTTTTACATAATATATTATGTAGCAGTTTGGGACTTGTTATTCGCTTGGCAAATGCGTTTCCCCTTTATACTCTACCCTTTCCCATAAATAATCTGACGTCAACCTAAAACTTCCTAAATAGCTAAAGTCGCAACTATCGGGATCGATAATGGATAAGAAGGGTTCTTCTTTGGCGTTGTTGTACAAGTGGTAAGTCTCACCTATCAAAGGCTCAAAGGTAAACTTGGCATTGGTCACCAATTCGTTATATTCCATAGTCTTGAGTAGTTCGTCATACTCAGCCTTAATGGCTTCGTATTTGGCCCTAAGATGTTTATTGGCTTTGTATATCTGTGAGTTTTTCCAACTCCCGTTATTGGGTAATTTTATCTGTGGTGCACCAACATTGGTAGCATAAGGTCTAAAGGCTGCATCATAGCGTTGTTGATCTTCGTCAAACACCACTAAATCAGGTCTTTTTTTGTTATTTTTTGGCTTCTTTTCCATATGAATTTGGATACAAAAATACGTATTTTTGCTACGTTTGCTATCTTAAAGAATACCTAAAATGAATGCATTAAATGTTTATGGTCAGCCATTAATAGCCTGTTGTACCAATCCAATGACAGGTTATTTTAGGGATGGATTTTGTCGCACAATGCCCGAAGATACTGGCACACATGTGGTTTGTGCTAAAGTAACGGATGATTTCTTAGCCTATACTAAATCTCGTGGCAATGATCTAACCACTGCCATTCCGCAATGGCAATTTCCTGGACTCCAACCTGGCGATAAATGGTGTTTGTGCATTTCTCGATGGCTAGAGGCAGAAAAAGCTGGTGTAGCTCCAAAAATAGATCTTAATGCTACACATATTAAAGCCTTAGAATATACAAGTTTAGAGCTATTAGAATCTTACGCACTCTAAAATTTTGTTCTCTTTACATTTTTTGTAAGGCTTCTATCCTACTTTTTGCTGTTCTGGCCAACATGCCCTTGGGCTTCAGTTCTAAAATCTTTTGAAACGAGACAATTGCTTTCTCATATTGTTTCATATCCATTTGTAGATTGCCCAAGCTAAACCAAGTACCTACAGAATTAGGGTAAAGTTCCGCAATGATTTCAAAAATAAACAGTGCACCTTGTTGGTTACCCTGACCTAAAACGCGACTAGCGGCATTACTGAATTCCTCTTTAAAATCGTAATACTTATATCTTTTATCTTTAGCTATTTTAGCTGCATCTTTTTTTAGGGTTTCAAAATCACCTGTTATAAACAATTGCGTTAAATGTCCCATAGGATCTAAAATAAAGCCATCATCCTTATAATTCACAGCAGCCTCTAAAACAGGGTCTGCATTGGTGATATAATCCTTATAACTCATGTCTACGGCAATGTGTGGAAACGTGGCATCTTTGTTTTCCCACTTTGGTTTGTCTTGCCACCACGCAAAGGATAAATAGGCCTTTATGCGACTATTGGGCAATTGTACTGGTCTGTTGTCACCATAAAAATTAAGGTTTTCAGCTGTTGGTTCACCCACAATTATTGCTTCGGTATAGGTAGTAATTTCGTTGGTTAAATTCTGGCAGGCTGAAAAGGTATCTCTCCCAATAATGAAGAAGAATTTACCTTTTGAATTAATTTGTGGTCTTGCCATAAGCCCTTTAATTAAATTCAGATTGTTGTAATTATTACCTCCTCCATTTAAACGCACATCGTAAATGAGCCTATCGACCTTATTGTTATCTATAAAATCGAATAACCGTTTGTAAAAATCCTTAAGACTTTCAGATTCGTGATCAAAAACAGAACTTTGCCTTACGTAAAGTGTCTTTTCATTATCCAGATACTCAAAATAATAATACTTGCTGTCTAGATACTTCAAATACAAAGGGGTTTGTGATAGATCTCTTGCCGTTAACCAATCTTCTGTTGGTAAGGTGAAATTAAAAGCTCTCGGCTTATCTTCTGTGGGTATGGTCGGAAAATCGTAAGTAAAGGTTCTTCCTTCTTTTTCTAAAGTCAGACTTACTGTTTTATTTAATTCAGGAATAACACCTTGGGCATGAAGCACTTCTGGTGACAATAAGAAGCGTATACCATAGGCTTTAAAATACTGATCATTTTCAACAGGAACCACAGGACGAACAAGCTCTAGGGCTTTAGTAATTGGGGTCTCTCCTACTTTTATCACTTTGGCTCCCAATACTACTTCATGCGCTTTGTGGACACCTTCAATATATAAACCATCATTAAAAAGGTAAAGATTAATTGGAAGAATACCTGCCTTAGCTACGGTGCCATAAGGAATTTGGGTGTGTCCATATTGAAATAAGGAGACCAATCGTGATAGCCCTACCCTGATTTCGTGTTCTTCTAAATTGGCCACATCATTGTGTAGTGCATCAACGGCTTTATCGAAATCCTCGGTACTTACTTTTTTGAATAAAAATGGAAATTTGCGATGTATCGTAGATTGCAAATAACGAATATCGTCTTGCCATTCTTCTGTGGTTAAATTCTCTTGGGCACTTAACGGATATAATAAAACACTTGAAGCAAGACAAATGCCGAATAGAGCAACTTTCTGGATTGATGATAGCATGGTTTTGGTTTTTTTTAATTAGCCTTATCAAAGATGCAAAATTCTCTATCCAAAAGATATAAATAAGTACCGAACTGTCAATTCTTAATACTGAACTGCTAGTTTCTATTTTCAGAATCTTTGGATGACCAATTATTCTTCTGGCGGATACCCGTGAATCTCTTCAAATTTCTCATCAAAATTGGCTCTCAGATACGAGTTTAGTTTCTTTTGGTAATCGTCCTTTAGCCATTTTAAAAAGTTGCCTGTACTTTTACTAATGCATTTCGCATAGATTTCGATACGTTGACCAATATCATCCTTAAGAAGCTTAGCTAAAGCCAAAGCATCGTATACGTCTTCACTATTTTCGATGCAAATCTTAGCATGTTGTTCTATAGAACGTTCCAATACCACTTTAGAGGATTCACCAGCATCTACAGCATCTTTATAGGTCTGTCTAATATCAAAGTAGGTGTTTTCAGACTTCGAGAATTCATCCTTAATTTCATCCGCTAGTTCGTGCTTAAAGTTGGCTTCAATAGCTTCATCACTTTTTATACGATCGGTATACCAATCTGGTGATTTAAAAATCAATTGCCAATCCAGGTCAGCTCCCCAAGGCCCAAATCGATATAGGTTATTTCCAAGGTCGATGACCGTAAACTTCGACTTATTATTCAAAATTCGAGAGCCACGTCCTATCATTTGATAGTATAAGGTTAAGGATTTGGTCGCTCTATTTAAGATAATAGTATCTATAGTAGGCTCATCAAAACCTGTGGTTAAGATACTTACTGAAGTCAATATGGCATTTGGTGTATCGCGAAACCAATCCAAAATTTGTCGACGTTGTTTTTTAGTAGCTGTATTATCTAAGTGCATAATGGGTATACCAGCTTGTCGAAATGCATAATAGATACTGATCGATGTATTGATACCGTTATTAAAAATCAAGGTCTTCTTCCCTAGCGCATGTTTTTTATAAGCATCTATGGTCTTTTGGAGCATGGCGGGACTAGTATATAAATCTTCGGATGATTTAACGGTATAGTCCCCATTAGAACCAATTTCTAGTGAAGTTAATCCCATATCATAAGCGAAGGTTTCACAACGTGCCAAAAATTCGTTTTCAATCAAATCTTCGATCGTCTCGCCAGTGATAAGTTCATTATAGTTGCCTTTCATGGGCAGTTCTTTGTTAGAACTCAATGGTGTTGCCGTAACACCAAGTATGAAGGACTTTTCAAAAAACTTGAAGAGTTTGGTAAAGGAGTTATAATGTGCCTCATCAATAATCACCAATCCCACATCCGAAATATCGAGCATATTATCATTCAAACGATTGTTAAGGGTTTCTACCATGGCTACAAAACACGAGTAGTCGGATTGGTCATCAAGATTGGCTTTGCTATCTACGACTTTATTGGTCACGCCAAAACTCGTGAGCATTTCTGAAGTCTGTCTGCAAAGCTCTATTCGGTGCGTCATTACTAAGACTTTCTTATCATGATTCTTAAGATATTGGCGTACCATCTCTGAAAAAATCACTGTTTTCCCACCACCTGTTGGTAATTGGTACAGCAAATGGTAGTCTTCTGGAGCATTATCGAATTTATCAAATATCTGACTTATAGCACCTTGCTGATATTCGTATAATTCTTTATCGGTTTTCTTTTCTTGAACGGCCTGATTATTTTGAGACATATAAATAATGTGAGAATTTAAAACTGCAAAATTAAGCTATTTAAAGCGATGTTAAAGCCATTTGTTGTTAACAATATTTATCTTAAATTCGCGTTCATTCAATCAAAAGTTAATTGAATTAATGAGAATCCTAACCCTCTGTCTCGCATTTCTGTTGCCTTGCTGTTTTGCGTTTGCACAAAATGATAGTTTATCCGAAGCTATAAAAATAAAACTCCCAAGTACTTTTAAGAAAGCCGAATTAATTAGCGAAGTAGAAATTCCAATACTCTCAAAGACTGATAGTACTGCCGAAAAAAGCATTGACATTACAAGTGCATATTGGGATACAACGGTATATAATCCCTATAAAAATACCATATCTGAATTTCCTTTGAATATTGTGTTTGAAGACAGTACTTATGCTTCACCTGTATCCCATAAAAAAGTCATTACATCACGATATGGTTGGCGAAGAGGACGACCACATAAGGGCATTGATATTGATCTAATCACTGGTGATTCTGTAGTTGCTATGCTCGATGGTATTGTACGCTTTGCCAGATATAGCCGTGGACATGGAAGAACAGTTGTGGTTAGACATTATAATGGTTTGGAAACCACATATGCCCATTTATCGCGGATTGCTGTAAAAGCCAATGATACGGTTACCAAAGGACAATATTTGGGAAAAGGCGGCAATACTGGAAATTCAAGAGGCAGTCATTTGCATTTGGTAACGAGTTATAATGGAGAATATATTCATCCAGAATACCTCTTTAACTTTGACGACACAAATACTATACGGTCCCAGGATATATGGGTTACTCGAAAGTGGACAAGGCCTAGTTATCACAATTCTAGGCGCTTATCGAAGCTAGCGCTTTACGAAACTAAAGAATCGGCCTTAGCAAGTTTAGAAAAACAACGAAAAGTCTATGTTGTACGCAAAGGCGATACCTTATCCCGAATTTCGAGACGAAATAATACGACTATCACAGCCATCTGCAGAACCAATAAGATAAAACGGAATTCTACCCTTAGAGTTGGTCAGAAATTAATTTTGGAATTATAGTTTTCTAACAGGAACATAAAAATCTTCCTCAGAGTCTGGACTCCCATTTTTATACTTCGTTCCCATTACTTGAAAATGTGGTCTGTTGTCTATAGTATAACCCGAAGTTGGTAGCCACTCTGCCATAATTTGTTGATAAGTAGCTCCTGCATTCATCCCTTTATGTAGAAAAACGGCGTACAAACCTTTTGGAATCGTATAGGAAAGCATGTCCTTTGGAGTCGTTTCAAAATCCGATACTTCCACACAAGCCCAAATATCAAAAGGTCTTTGTAAATCATTCGGATCTTCATAGTCTTGAAGGGCAATTAGATCGTTGTTAATAGAATTTGTGATTTCGTTTTTTCTAGGCATAAATTGTTTCCAAAGGGCAACAATATGGTTATACTCATGCCTAAGCATTTGACTCCTTAAGCCAATTAGCTTCTTAGTTTCTAAAGAAATAATCCTATGATGCACTAAAACTAAATTGTACTAAGCTATTATTTGGCAATAACACCTCTGTAAGTCATGCTCTGCAAATTATTAGCTTTTAATACTAAAAATGCCTTACCATTAGATTTAATATCGATCTTGATATCGTAAACATCTGTCTTTATTTTGATGATAATCTGTTGCTCATCATCATTAAATAAGGTAGAATAATCGTTTATTTTGCCATTAAGTACAATGGCTTCTTCATTATTACCAAATGAAGCGAGTAATCCTGCAAGATTAGATTGACTGATTTTGATTGTATTTCGATCTACTGGGACTTCTTTGCGTGCATCATCCCTAAAAACCCAATTTGCTACAAATTGAAAATTCTGAGTTTCTATCAAAGCTTTATGTCCTAGATAAATGGCCTGAGCTCTTTCTTTTTCTGAGGATTGCTGCTGTGAAAAACAAACTGAAGAGAAAGAGATACTCAATATCAATGTAAGTGCAATAAGATTTTTCATAGTTCCTATTTTTGCTCTAATATAGTGTTTATTCTTTCAATAAAAGAATGAATTTGAGTTTTTGGCTGTTTCTTAAAACCTGTTAAAAAGCTATGGTTATTCCTTTATTCTAGAGTATTTTTGCAAAAAATATAATATGTTAAAATTACTGTCAACTTTTAGGGTTATTGCCTTTTTAGAAGGGGTCTCTTATATTCTCCTATTGTTTATTGCTACACCAGTAAAGTACTTAGGCGATGATCCGCAATATGTAAAAATGCTTGGCATGCCTCATGGGCTTTTGTTCATAGCATATGTGGTTATAGCTGTTTTGATAAGCAAGGATATGAAATGGTCTACAAGAACCTTGTGGGTTGTACTTATTGCGGCAGTAATTCCTTTTGGAACATTTTATATAGATAAAAAATATTTAAAAAACGTACATGCATAATTTAAGACATTATATCTACGATTGGTTGGTTGATAATGGTATTGCCGAGGACACAGCCAAATATCTTAATATGCTTATTCTTCTTATAGGCCTATTAATTATTGCATTATTAGTCGATTTTATAACTAAACGCTTGCTTAGGAAGTTTTCTTCAAGTGTAGCCAAACGTACTAAAACGAATTTTGATGATATTCTTATTAGTAATAAGCTACCAAGGAATATTGCGCACATTATACCACTCATTCTTCTCATTGAGTTTGTACCAGATGTGTTTTCTGATTTTTCTTATGTGGAAAACATTATTGAGAAAACACTTAAGGTCATAGCGATCTTATTGTCACTTCGCATCGTAAAAAGTTTTCTGTATTCAGTACGCGATTATCTAAAGACACTACCACGCTACAAGGATAAACCTTTGTATAGCTATATTCAGGTCTTTATGATTTTTCTGTGGTTGTTGGCCATATTTTCAATGTTTGCCATTGTTACCAGCATTACGTTCTGGAAATTTATAACCAGTCTTGGTGCGGCTTCAGCAATAATTTTGTTGGTATTTAAGGATAGTATCCTAGGGTTTGTAGCCAGTATTCAGGTGACTGTAAATGATATGGTGCGCATCGGTGATTGGATTACTTTCGAAAAATATGGCGCTGATGGTGATGTTGTTGAAATTACACTAGCCACAGTGAAAGTTCAAAATTGGGACAAAACCATAACCACAATTCCTACTTACGCACTAATTTCGGATTCCTTTAAGAATTGGCGTGGCATGATGAATTCTGGTGGACGACGTATTAAACGATCAGTTATTATAAAAACGTCAACCATTAAGTTTCTTACGGATGACGATATAGAGCGTTTTAAGAAAATTGAATTGGTATCTAATTATATTGACCGTGCTTCTCAAGAAATAAGGAAACATAATAGTGATAAAGGTGTGGACAAGTCCGTATTGATCAATGGCCGTAACCTCACTAACTTTGGAGTATTTAGAAAGTACCTCCAAACCTATATGGATAATCACTCAGCCATTAATAAGAACATGACCTTAATGGTACGGCAGTTGGAACCTACACCTCAAGGGATTCCTATGGAAATCTATGCTTTTAGCAGTGACATACGTTGGCAAAACTACGAGTATATTATGGGTGATATCTTTGATCATGTATTGGCCTCAGTAAAGTTTTTTGATTTGGAAATCTATGAGTTAGCGGTAGCTTCACCAAAGAAATAGATCTGCCATACCTACGCAAGCATGAACCATATAAATTAGAACTAAAATTAAAATGATTCCTGTTTTCACAGGAATCATTTGGCTTTTTCTGTAATATAAATGGTGTTATCTTACGATAAACTTTAATGTTTCTGTTGCTCCAGATTGTAAGACGACCTTTGCAAGGTATATACCTGTCTTTAGATTCGACAAATCAAAACTGTCTAGGTCATCTATATTCGCATTCAAAATGCGTTTTCCGTCAATAGAATAGACATTAAGATCAGCATTTATAGCTTTACTGAATAATAAACTCTTTGTGGATGTTAAATAATGTATATCAATTGATGATGCTTTAAAATCATTGATTGATAAACTCAAATCTTCCCAACTCAATGCTACGCTTGGTAACCCTATATGACCTCCAAATCTGTCCGACGGTGTTATATTCCAAGGAAAAGCCATTCGATCTACATTTCCTGAAGCTTCAAACATTGGTAATGGTGCTGACAGTGTAGCTGTTCCAGGTTCACCGTTGCTATAATCTGGATTAACAAATAGGTCTAGCTGATCATCATTTGTACTTGGGTTCATCGTGTATTTTAAAACGACCAGATGATCTATATTGTAATCATATTCAGTGGCAGTCGTATCTCCAGCATTTGAAGGATCACCCGTTTTAATCCCAAAATTAAAACCAGTACCACCGGATTGTTCTACCCATAGTCTCAAGGTAGTACTAAAGCTCGATCCGTTCATGACACGCATAACATCCCTAACAGTGCCAGCAGATGAAGGCGCACTAGAAACATTAATTACAAAACTGACATAGAATGTTCCGGATGTTATTGTAGAATTGAATATATGTCCTACACCATCAGTTTCTTGGGTATTATCCGCGAAAAGGCTATTAGGCGAACTCCCATAATCAGTATATGACAATGCAAAATCCACAATTGGTGATAAAGGGCCTCCACCAATCGACGATCCAGTTCCTCCCATAGAGGTATCGTTAGACCAACCATTTTGCCCATTCAATGGTTGATTGATTGTTAAAGCACTAAAGTCGTCCTGAAAAACAACCTGTGCATTCGTAATGTAAGTAAACAATAAACATGTAAATAATAGCGTAATTTTTTTCATATTGATGATTTTTAGTAATTAAATGTACGAATTTATTTCTCATCTCATCTATTTCTTACAAACTCTACTTTGGTTTTTAGATTAGTAATTAGTAGCAATTTAGAGTGATCCTTTTGAAGGTGTCACTTAGGGTGAAATTTTCATTTGCTGAAAATTTTGTATTGGAGAAGTCTTTAAAAGGTTAAGTTCTCGATACGATTTTCTTGTCTTCGACTAAGCTCAGTCAACACTAAAAATCACTTGAGGTGACAAAACCTGATACTTTATAATAGTTTTGTTTGTTGGTTCTCATTAGGAATTTTTAGATCTGTTCCTAATTCGGTATTGAGTTTTTTAATTAAGTATGCTGAAAGTAAAGGCGATTCTTTTTCAATATTCTGATGCACAAAGAAATTGATGTGTTCAATACCATGAGCTTTCCAATGTTTTAAACGCGCTACCCAATCATCCAATCGTGTGTAATCACTTGGGTGGTTAGCGCCAACATAGCGCACAAAGGCTCTTGAGTTGGTGAGTCGCATATGCATAATATCACGTCTCCCGGCACTATCAACTATAATGTTTGAGGTATTATTGTCTTCCAAAAGTTGATATAAATCGTCAGCAACCGCTTTGTCGTTATACCATCCTGTATGTCTAAACTCTACGGCTAGTGGAATTTCCTTGGGCCAACCTTCTACAAAATTGATGACTCGATCAAAGTCTTTAGGTGCAAAATTATTGTGCATTTGTAAAAAGATGCAACCAAGTTTTTCCTTTAGGTTTATGGCACTATAGAGATAATTATCAACTACGGGAGCTACATCATCATTTAAACGTTTCCAGTGGCTTATCTCCTGGTTTAGTTTTGGAAAGAACTTAAAATTAGCAGGTGTTTTATCGTACCACTTTACAAATTGCTCAGGTGGAAAGATTCTGTAAAATGTCGCGTTTAGTTCTATTGAATTAAACTGACGCGAATAGTATTCTAATTCATCTTTTGTTCCTCTAGGATAAAAGCCTTTTAGATCTGCTTTGTTCCATTTGGCACAACCAACAAAAACAGTAGTTGATTCAGAAGGATGTTTTTGCAATACTTTTATTGTATCTGGATGGTCTGGAGGCAAAGTAAAATCTATATTTGATGGGTCGTCAACACTTCCAAATTTCATAAGATAAGGTTTTGTTCAAAGATAAAGTTTAATGCCAATTTATTTAATGTATTATTATGAAATGTTAATAACACCGTTAACAACATAATTTAGCCTCTTGCTTATACTTTGGGTTAATAAGTAAATTTAATTCCAAATTAATCCTAAATACTTAACCATGACAACCCGTTCTGAGCATCTACTGGCAATTAGGCCTGTTATTACTTCTGCAAAAATTTATGATTCCATGAGTTCTGACGAATTATTTCAGAACAAAACACTTCGACCTATCATAAAAATGCAGCACGACTTATTTATTGCGGTTTTTAAGAATTACATTAAAAAGAGGAAAAATGTATTCTATGAATTGAGCCTATCCAAACAATTGGCTTATATTGATAATGCGATACATAAGGATATGAAGTTTAGAAACTCGATTAAAGGAATGATTATTGGGCAATTTACGGTCGAAGAATATGCAGTCTACATCGAAAACTCATCGGCTTTAAACAAACGCATGATGAATATTGTAAAAGAGCGATTAATTGACAGCATTCAAGTGTTTTCTAACCCACAAATTTTAACGGCTATTTAATTTTTGAATTTTTTATGAAAATTTTAATATTTTAAATTAAGCGGTTTTATTAATTTTGAAACGTTCATTTCAAATAAAATGCCAAGAGTAGAAATTTTTAACCGTGATGAAGTCCTTGAAAAAGTTGTGAAGCTTTTTCATAGTAAAGGCTATAATGCTACATCTATGCAAGATTTAGTCGATGTCACAGGATTAAATAGATCTAGTATATACAATTCTTTTGGTAATAAAATGGAACTCTACCAAGAAAGCTTAAGAGTATATAAAAAACAGGCAAGCACTTACGTACAAAAGGTTTTGATCAATAATTCCGAGCCTTTAGAAACTATCCGAAAGATTTTTACAACAAACCCTGAGGATAAATTAAACGGTTGTTTTTTAGGAAATTGCACAACTGAAATGGCCAATCAGGATCGAGAGATCAAAAAATTCCTAACAAACAATTTAAATGCGATGCAAGATCTTTTTGAAGAGCTTGTTACCAAAGGGCAATCCGTAGGGTCTATTAATAGCAATAAAAGTGCAAAAGCCTATGCGGTATATTTATTTACTGCCTTACAAGGATTGCGTATTACTGGAATTTTATTGAATGAACAACACGAACTTGAAAGTATCGTTGACACTATACTTTCTGTATTAAAATAATTTTTTTAACCAATTTTGAAACGATTGTTTCAAATAAAAAACAAAACACAATGGGTAAATTAGAAAACAAAGTCGCTGTGATAACTGGTGCTAATAGTGGAATAGGTTTAGCTAGTGCAAAACTCTTTTTGCAAGAGGGTGCTAAAGTAGTCATCTCAGGACGAAGAGTTGAAGCTTTAGAAGAAGCCACAAAAGATTTGGAAGGTGATTACATAACTGTGGTAGCAGATGTATCAAAAGATGAAGACAATAAAAGATTGATTGACGAATCAGTGGCTAAGTATGGGAATATCGATATCCTTTTCTTAAATGCTGGCGTTGCACCTCCTACTCCAACAACAGATGTTACGGCCGATCATTATAATGAAGTGTTTGATATTAATGTTAAAGGTCCAATTCTAGCAACTAAAGAAGCTTTACCACATATCAATGATGGTGGTACTATACTATTCACAAATTCTATTGTGCATCAAAAAGGATTTGACGGATTGGGTGTCTACTCAGCCAGTAAAGGTGCATTAAGGGCTTATGCCAGAGTATTGACTTCTGAACTGAAATCAAGAGGCATCAGAGTCAATTCTATAGCACCTGGTCCTATTGATACACCTATTTATGGCAAAATGGGATTACCACAAGAGGTTGTAGAAGATATGGGCAAAGGCTTCGCAGAATCAGTACCTTTAGGAAGATTTGGTACATCTGAAGAAATTGCTAATACTGCCCTATTTTTAGCTTCTGATGATGCCTCCTACATCAACGGTATAGAATTAGAAGTCGATGGTGGATTAAGCCAAATTTAATGAGAATTGGAAAAGATAAGAAGACCGAACAAGATGTTCGGTTTTTTTATTTAAAGTAATGACTCACCGTTTAGGTTAGTGGTTAACACATCGCTCATATAATCAAAATAAGGGCGTATTTTCTTAAAGGCATCATTCACATTATCCAAAAAATCATCGGCTAAAACCTCTTTATCACTATATTTTTTGATAAAAATGAATTGTTTTTTACGAATTAAGTCTATAGCAGGATGCTCTTTGTCAAAACCTTTAGGTGCTGTTTTTAGTTCATCGCCTACAAAATTTCCCCAAGTGTCACTAAATGTTTTATCATTGAGTATAGCTCTCATTTCACTATCGTCCATTTCAAATTCTTTTCTTATCCTAAAGAGATCTTCTTTATTGGGTTCCCAAAAACCTGTGGCGATGAACGATTCGTCATTAGGTTGAATATGCAGATAATATCCACCTCTTAATTCTGGCTTTTTTCTTGCGAAAGATCCCCCAAAATGAATTTTGTAAGGTTGCTTATTTTTAGAAAAACGTACATCTCTGTATATTCTAAAAATCTTAACCTTTTCGATTTGGTCATGCGTATTCATAAGTTCACCAAGATGATTATACGCATTTTTAACCTTCACCTCAATAGCTTTAAACTCAGACTTATGTTCATTAAACCAATCTCTATTATTGTTCTTTGCTAGTTTTTTAAAAAAAGTAAGGGTTTCGTTTGGTATAGTGTGACTCATGAGTTGTTTATTTGATATAAAAGTATAAAAATCATCTGTTCTTTTTGCTAAAATCCATTAATCCTTTTGTTGTTAAAAACTCTGTTTAGAATAGTTACAAATAAACTTGGTTGTTGACAGAATTTTCAGTATAATGCAATACTTTTAAAAACACACACTAATTTTATGGGTAGACCAGCAACAAGACCAACTAAGCTTAAAGATGGTTTCTATATTGAAATCAGAAACAAAGGTTCAAAATCGGGTGTTAAACTGTACAGTGGCACCAAATTACAAATGCATCGCGCTATCAAAATGTATGAACGTTCAAAAGAAGTGCTCATATTAGGCGAATCTATAAACGGGAAATTTGTAGATAAAGAACCTAAGCTTCATGTTGTAGAATAACTATAATCGACATAGTATAAAAAAGGGTGAAAATTTAACTTTTCACCCTTTTTTATTTGTCCTAGTTGTACCTGTAATTAACAATCTATAATTTTTTTTATACATTGTTAAAGAAATTCATGGAGAATCTCAACTAAAAACTAACTAATTTAAATCAATTTTATTATGACTGCATCAACCAACAAACCGCCTATTTGGTTCTGGATTATTAGTGTTATAGCACTTATCTGGAATGGCTTGGGTGTACATGGCTATTTAAGTCAGGCTTACAAAACTAGTGCATATACAGATTATTATTCAACAGAGCAAATCGACGTTATGAATAGTTTGCCGACTTGGTATACAGCTTTGTTTGCCATCGCTGTTTTTTCTGGCGTATTAGGGAGCTTGCTACTGCTATTTAGAAAAAAGTTTGCGAAATTGCTTTTAATCTTATCTTTTTTGACTGCGACCATACAAATGGTCTATTTCTTATTTATTGCTGATTTAAAAGGTGTGGATTTTAGCGATCAAAAAATAACGTCTTATATCGTAATAGTATTTGCCACATTTTTGGTGTGGTTTGCAACAAAAGCAAAATCTAAAGACTGGATCAATTAAACCTAACCAACCAAGTCTAAAAAGGAATTAGTGTGTATTTAACTAGTTCCTTTTTTTTATTCAAAATCCAAAGCATGTAAAATGAGTCCTGAGGCTGGCGCTATATAATCCATTACTTCTTGAGTATGATCGTCTAAAGACTCTTGTATATAGTTGAGTGTGACTTCTCCTCTACCCAATTTAATCAGGCAGCCCATCATCAATCGTATTTGATTACGCATAAAGCCTTTGCCTTTAATTATAAAAACATATGACTCTTTAGGAAAAAAGTTAGCAGTATAAATGATATTATCGATTATCTCACTATGTGTTATGGTTCGTTGGTATTCACCCTTATCAGTAGCTTTATAACAATAAGCTTTAAAGTTGTGAGTCCCCTCGAAGAGTTTTGCGCCTTTTTTCATAAGTTCTACATCAAGTGGATCGAGAATGGTTGATAGTATAGGCGCACAAAAGGGATGGTTCTTCTGGCCTTGTGAGAATACATAATGGTACTCCTTAACTTTAGAATCTTGAATAATATTAAAGTCCTTTTCCACTTCTTTTATAGATAAAGCTCTGATATCTTGTGGCAAATTTTGATTAAACAGCTCTAAAAAAGCGTCAAAGTCAGTGATAGGTTCATCATGGAGAAATAACTCTAAAGCAGCTTCATTAGCAGAAACCATAGCATCTGTGCGACCTGCTCCTAGCGTTTTAAACTTGATATTACCCAAAATGAATTTTAAGGTCCTATCAATCATCAGGTGTATTGTTTTTACATCTGGTTGTTTTTGCCAACCATGAAAACGATAGCCCAAATATTGTATTTTAATCAGATAATAAAAACGTTTTTCAAACATTAAGGCAAGAACGCTATTTTATTTATGAAAGAAAAGCAAACCTATAATTTACCTTATAATTAACTTTTGGGTTTTGGTTCCATTATCATTAGTTATTTCTACAATATAGACACCAGAATGCATGTAACCTACATTTATTGTATTTGTAGTTACGGATTCATTCAATACACTACTTAATACAAGTCTACCTTGTACATCATATAATTTGGCTATAGTTTCACTATTTAGATGTCCTTTTATAACTAGAGTTTTAGGATTGGTTATCGCAAATACTTGCAAGTGATTTAATTTATCCTCATTTTCGGATAAGGTTTGAGATATAAACCAAAGATAAAACCGTCCTGTACCATTCAATTCAGTATTTGGTGTGAATATATAGTCACTCGTATTTAGCAATATAAATGTATTTTCCTCTGTATCTTCTAAATAGATATTAATATCTTCAGGAATAGTTGAAGTATTACTAACACCAATAGTCAATTGTGTCGTTGCTGTAGCATGGATGCCAAGAGGAATAACAACATCATTCAAATCATCAAAAGGGAGTGTTTGGATCGCCATGTCAATTCCAACATTGTCCTCAACTAAATTTGAGAAAATTGAAAATGTACCAGCATTTCCTCGAAAAGCGCCTGCATCATAACCCACATCCAAACCTCTAGTTGTTCCTTCTATAAAATAAAGCTGTGTTGTGCTAGTATCAGTGTTACTAGTCATATATAACTGACATAAAGCTACATTAGAGGGCGATGGTCTCCCCAGAATAAAATCATCGGAACTACCAGTTCTTCGCATGGCGGTTGTAAAATCTACTAAACCACCACTTGTTTTTGACTTTACAAAAAAGCCTTGCCCTGGTGCAATGAGTTCTGTAATACTTCCTTCATCAATAGTTGCCTGATTCCAAACGGTCCATCCATTTGACGCATTGCCATCATATCCGTAGATGGCTTGAAATTCAGTCTGTGTATCAAATTCTGAACTATTTGCTTGAAAGAAAGTATCAAAATCGAGATAAGACGGATAAGGATTACCCATTAGATTCCATGCATTTCCTGCGGCGGCATCAGAAATAGGTATATTAAGAATATCGGTGGAAGCTACAACCCCAGAAAACATTAAAGTACTCCCATCAATAGTTGCAGCTCTGTAACCCATACCTTGATTTAGGATTGTGGCGGCGTTGGAAGAGCTATCATAATTTTCGTAAGCACCAGTAGAAGTATTGTATGGCGCAAAAGCTCTAGTGGATCCAGATGCGGCCAGATTACTATTGGCCATATCAAAGGCTCCGAAGGTTTGTCCCGAAAAGGGTGTGGCAATTAAATCATTTGTTCCAGTTGGTCCAACTTGGGCGGTATACCTATGGTAATTTATAGTTCCAGAAATAGAGCCATTTAAAATGAGGCTAGAAAATGATAAAGATGTAGATTGTAGGTTTAAAGTATTGGTTGTTAACGTTACACCAACATCAATAGTTGTACTAGCACCTGAGTTCACTGTAACCGTATCGCATTCTAAATTACTAGACAACGTAAAATCACCGGTTTGAATCTCAATTTGATCTCTGCTATCTAACGTACCAATAGGATTTGATGGTGCCCATGTACCAGAGTTATAGGTATATACAGTTGGAATGTAACCCGTAATAGTTACTGCAACAGAATTAGAGCTTAAAGCACCACAAAAAGCAGTACTGGAAATATCGGATTGCAGGCTAGAAAATGCTCCACCAACATATCCACTGGTAGCACTACCAGCTAAGTAGGATAATCCATAAACGGTATAATCTGCTGCTGGAAATAAAGAATCGTCCGTTAAGTCAGAGTCTGAACTAAAGGCTACAATATTCCCAGAACTGTCATTAACAATAACATAGGTATATAAGTAGCCGGCAATATTTAGTGCACCAACATCGTACAATGTTGCAGGACCAAAATTGACATTGTAATTCCCAGGATTTGGAGAATTAGTACTGAAGCCCGATGCCAATAAAACGTATGTAGTACCCACGGTTAATGATTCAGAAAAACTGGTATTTAAATCTACAGAAGACCCATTAAAGTTTGCGTTGGAATTTAACCAATTATCGCAAACACTACTTGGGTTATAACTCCCCTCAAATAAGTTAATCACGCTGCCGTAACTCTCAACGGTATTAGTAAAGGTTACATTAGAATTTGTACCAGTAACGAGCTCAATCGTTTCATAAAATGGGCTATTGCCGAAAGAAATACATGTGTCACCGCCATTGTTTTCTACAGTGAGATTTGTATTAGGATCGCTTGCGTCTAATGTTCCTGAAACAGAATTTACAGCCAAACCGGCCATCAGTCCAAGATTAAGACTAGCATCACCTTCAATAGCCGTTACTGGACTACTATTCGCAATTGTTCCTCCAACGGCATCGCAGGTAGAAGTCACTAAAATATCAATGTCATTAATGTCGAAAAATATATTAGTACCGCCAGAGCATACAATTTTCACTCTGGAAGAACTACTCGATACATTCGGTACAGTAATGTTATACGAGCCATTGTTGGGCACTCCACTTGCTAAAGTCGTCGGAAATGTTGCACCGCCATCAGAAGAAAACAAAATGTCTACATTAGCACAAGTATATGTAGGACTGTCTGTATTAGCTACATCCCATGTTATGGTTTCTGTTGCACCCACAACCCATGCTGTATTTGAGTTTTGGGATGTGATCTGAAACGGACCATCCGAACCTACGATCAATGAAATTTGATCACAGGCTACACCTCCACCTCCAATTTCATTATCCCTAACAGTTAACCGCCAAGTGAGATTTCTTGCTACCGTAGGGAGAACCTCTCCAGTTCCGGTTGTCACATTACCTGCTAAAACAGATGATAATTGAGGGACCGTTCTTTCATTACTCGTTGAAGGAGGAAAACTCCTGAAAAGTGGTGCTGTTGTACTTGCAGCGGTATCATCTGGTGCGTCAGAACCCGAATAATCTGTATCATATTGTTCCCAATTATAGGTAAGGCTTCCCGTACCGTCCGCATCAGATCCTGAACCAGATAGTACAAAAGGTGTGCTGTGCGGAATCACTAAACCATCAATGCTATTAGCATTGGCATCGGAGCTTGGCATATTGTTTCCTGTTGGTGTTATTGTAGCGCAATCGGACCAACCGCCTATCGTAACAGTTCCACAACTAGTACCACTAACAAATAATCCAGAGTTTTGGTAGTCGATCATATTTTGTAGACTCGTAATACCAAAATAATCCGTACGATCAGCAAAAAAATCGCCTGCATCACAACCTGCGCCAGTACTCATAATCGTAGACCCTTCTCCTGGCTCATAACGGCTACAGGCATTATTGGTATTACATCCATAATTGGTATGTCTATTACTAAACTGATGTCCAAACTCATGAACCAAAACTGTTATAGAAGTTGGTATATCATTGGGTAAATAGGTATAACCTCTGGCCTTTGATGAGGTACAAACCACTGCTAATCCTGCTCTACCAGCAAAACTACAACTGCTACCACAAGTAATTTCGTGAAACCCATGCCCTATATCCCAAGAGCTTACACTTACATTAGAGTCGATATAAGTTTGGGTTTCACTAATCGATGTAAAAGTATTTGTGGGATCACTATATGGATCAGTAGCTGGGTTATTATTCAGTAAGTACTCAACTATGGTAAAAGTTGTGGCCACTTCAGTTTCATAGACCGTATTGACTTGTGCCACTCTGTTAAGGAGTGCAGCTTCCACTAAAGGGTCTGTCCCTCCATTTAAAGCATAAAATTCACCTGAACAGGTAACAACTAACTCATAGGTACGAAGATTATCTCCGATTTGAAAGCACGAATCAATACGATTTGCCGAAGGTAATAATGAGCCTGAGGTTAACTCGTTTTCAGATTCACAATGAAATCCATCAGAATGACCAATAATATCATGATCATAATAAGCAATATAACGATCATCATTGCTTAAAAGGTTTATTTTTTCTATGACTACTATTCCATTTGCACTTTTTACTAAACCATAAAAACCTGCTGAAGTGACATTAAATCTCGCTACAGCAGTTGGATCATTTAAACCCTTTGCCACATAACTTTTGACTTCTGGACGAGATGCTGACAGAGCCGGCGATAATATAGGGGATTCTGTAACCCTGAAGCTTTCTTTATCTCCACTAGGCATAGGTAATTCGATAACTGTTGTTGATCGTCTGTTTTGAGAAACAGTACTTTTCATTGGAGCTGTTTGCAAAGTACTTTTTAATTGATTGATGTCAATTTTTACTTCTTTATAATGAACTAAATTTTCAGAATACTTAGCAGGGACTTGTGCATTAAGGTTAGATAAACAGAAAATAACACACAATAAAATATAGAGTGTACAACGGATGTTATTCATTGGGTTGGTTTTAATTGAATAGCTAATTAAAATAAATATACAATTTAATTGCTATTTAGTGCAATCTAAACCAAGATTTTAGTTCTATCGCTGCCTTTGCATAAGTATCTCAAGAACATCTTCCAGTTTATAGTTTTTGGCCTGTAAGAGCATTAAATAGTGAAACAATAAATCTGCACTTTCATTTAAGAACAGTTCATCGTTATTATCCTTGGCTTCTATTACCAATTCAACAGCCTCTTCCCCTACTTTTTGAGCAATTTTATTAATGCCCTTTGCAAATAAGGAGGCAACATAAGATGTTTGAGTATCGGCATTTTCAATTCTTGATGCTATAATATCCTCTAATTTGGTTAAAAAACCATAGGATTGCTTGTTTTCTTCGTGCCAACAGGTATCGGTCCCTGTGTGGCATGTTGGCCCTTGGGGATTAACATGTATCAGCAGTGTGTCTTCGTCACAGTCATTTTTTATACTAACTAATTCCAAATAATTACCACTTGTTTCACCCTTGGTCCATAGGCGTTGTTTGGATCGACTAAAAAATGTAACCTTTTGGGTTTCCAAAGTTTTTTGATGAGCTTCTTCATTCATGTATCCAAGCATGAGTACATTTTTAGTTTTTGCATCCTGAATGATAGCCGGTATTAGCCCATCATTGTTTTTATTGAAGTCTATTTTCATAATCTTACTTCGATATTATTCTTCTTTAATTCTTTTTTTAAATCCAAAATGGGTATCTCACCAAAGTGAAAAACGCTTGCTGCTAAAGCTGCGTCTGCTTTCCCTGTTTTAAAAGCATCTACAAAGTGTTGTACGGTGCCAGCTCCACCTGAAGCAATGATTGGGATATTTACCAGCCCTGACAATTTTGCCAAGGCTTCATTGGCAAAACCAGATTTTGTTCCATCGTGATTCATTGAGGTAAATAATATTTCGCCAGCGCCACGCTGTTCGACTTCGACTGCCCATTCGAATAGTTTTACTTTAGTTGGAATGGTTCCTCCAGCTAAATGCACAAACCACTTGCCTTCTATTTCTTTGGCGTCAATAGCCACTACTATGCACTGATTTCCAAACTTGTCTGACAATTCATTAATTAAGTTTGGTCGTCTTACGGCTGACGAGTTAATGGACACTTTGTCTGCTCCACAATGCAATAAATCATCCACATCTTCTATTGTTGAAATACCACCACCAACTGTAAATGGGATATTCACTTGCTCAGCTACTTTTAAGACCATGTCGTGCATAGTTCTTCGTTTTTCTTGGGTAGCACTAATATCGAGAAACACCAATTCGTCAGCACCTAAGTCTGCATATTGCTTACCTAAGACCACAGGGTCGCCAGCATCGCGAAGATCCACGAAGTTGACTCCTTTTACAGTACGCCCATCTTTAATATCTAGACAAGGTATAATTCGTTTTGTTAGCATAATACGTATTTGTCATTGCGAACAACATGAAGCAATCTGTCAATTTTTAATTAGATTGCCACGCTACGCTCGCAATGACGGTTAGTTGTTCATTATAAAATGTTCTATCTGTTTTAAACTTATCTTATGTTCATAAATAGCTTTGCCTACAATAACACCTTCACATCCTAAATCCTTCAATTGTGGCAATTCATCATATTTTGAAATGCCTCCAGAGGCAATCAATTTTATTTCTTTTATAGCATGAGATTTCTCGTCGCTGCGCTCTGTCGAAATAACATTACATGCTTTTAATATCTTCTGGTATAAATTAAATGAGGGGCCTTGCAGCATTCCATCCTTAGATATATCCGTACAAATAACGTATTCCACACCTTTGTTTTGATAATTTTTTATAAATGGAATCACTTCTAATTTGCTTTCTTCTTGCCAACCTGAAATAGCTATTTTTTCGTTATTACAATCTGCACCAAGAATGATTTTGTCCGAGCCATACTTCGTCAGCCAATTCTCGAATACTTTAGGATCTTTTACCGCAATACTACCTCCTGTAATTTGCTGAGCACCAGATTCAAAAGCAATTCTTATATCTTCATTTGATTTTAATCCTCCTCCAAAATCAATCTCTAAATTGGTCTTAGTCGCTATAGCCTCTAGCACCTTGTAATTGACTATGTGGCTTGCCTTGGCACCATCTAAGTCCACTACATGTAAGTATTGAATTCCTGCATCTTGAAACGCCTTTGCTACTTCAACAGGGTTTTCGTTATAGACTTTCTTTGTGTCGTAATCGCCTTTTGTTAAACGTACACATTGCCCATTGATAATATCTATTGCTGGTATAACTCGCATTTATATCGTTTTTGGCTATTAGCTAAAGACTAAAAGCATTATTTTTTATATCTATAATTCTAAAAAATTCTGCAACAGTTTCTCTCCTACTTTGCTACTCTTTTCTGGGTGAAACTGTACGCCAAAAAAGTTATCGTTTTCTAAAGCCGAAGCATATTCAAGCTCATAATCCGTAGTAGCAATGGCTTCACTACAATTTTTGACGTAATAACTATGCACCAAATACATATGAGCACCTTCATTTATACCCTTGAATAAATCCGATTTTAAATTTCTTACCACATTCCAACCCATTTGAGGGACTTTAACTGTATTTGAAAATCGCTTCACCTCTGCATTAAAAATGCCTAAGCCTTTGGTATCCCCTTCTTCGGTATAATTGCACATCAACTGCATACCCAAACAGATGCCTAAAACAGGTTGTTGCAATTTTGGAATCACTTTATCCAGTCCGCTTTCCTTGAGTTTTTTCATCGCTGAACTTGCTTCGCCTACACCTGGAAAAATAACCTTATCTGCTTTTAGCAACTCATTTGCGTCGTTTGTTAAAACGGCATTATAGCCTAATCGTTGAAAGGCAAATTGGATACTTTTAATGTTTCCAGCTCCGTAGTTTACAATTTTTAGATTCATTCTTCAATCTATATTAACACCCCTAAAGAGCTCAATCGGTATCCTCAAAAAGCTATTGCTTTAATCTTGATAGTCCTCAAGAGGGTAATTTATTTAAATCTGAGAGTCATTTCGAACGTATGATAGAAATCTTTTATAAGATTTAGCTATGTTGGACCTAAAGGTTTCTTGTCGCTTCACTCTGTCGGAATAACACTTACAACATGCCTTTTGTTGATGGCAAAATCATTTTCTCTACATCTCGTTTTACAGCCATTTTAATTGCTTTTGCAAAGGCTTTAAAAATGGCTTCTATTTTGTGGTGTTCATTAGTCCCTTCAACTTTAATGTTAAGGTTGCACTTTGCCCCATCCGTAAAGGACTTAAAAAAGTGGTAAAACATTTCGGTTGGCATTTTGCCAATCATTTCGCGCTTAAACTCAGCCTCCCAGACTAACCAATTTCTACCTCCAAAATCTATAGCCACTTGTGCTAAGCTATCATCCATGGGCAAACAAAATCCGTAGCGTTCTATGCCTAGCTTATTCCCTAAAGTTTTAGCAAACACCTCTCCTAAAGCAATGGCTGTATCTTCAATCGTATGATGTTCGTCAACTTCCAGATCACCATCCACTTTAATGTTTAAATCCATTTGGCCATGTCGTGCTATTTGATCTAGCATATGGTCAAAAAATGCGATTCCTGTATCAATATTGCTTTGTCCTGTACCATCGAGATTAATATCTATTTTTATTTTAGTTTCGTTGGTATTGCGTTCTATAGAACCTACACGCTCGGACGCTTTTAAAAAACGATAAATGGCTTCCCAATCGTTGGTTTCTAAAGCTATGAAAGTCTGTAATACGGAATTACTAACTGTAACTTCGTCAGTACCGAGGTTAGTGTCATCATTTATAAAGATACCTTTAGCTCCTAAATTTTTAGCCAATTCAATATCTGTTAACCGATCACCAATAACATAAGAATTTCCAAGATCATAATCATCAGAGAAATATTTGGTGAGTAAGCCTGTATTGGGTTTTCGGGTTGGTGCATTATCTCTGGCAAACGTCCTGTCAATAAATTGCTCCTTAAATACAATGCCCTCATTTTCAAATGATTTAATAATGAAATTATGAACTGACCAAAAGGTATCCTCAGGATATACTGCAGTGCCAAGACCATCTTGATTGGTAATCAAAACGATTTCAAAATTTAGTTCTTTGGTTATTTTGCTTAAATATTGAAATACTTTAGGGTAGAATTCCAACTTCTCAAATGAATCTACTTGTTCATCAGCTGGCTCTTTAACTAAGGTTCCGTCCCTATCTATAAATAATACCGTTTTTTTCATGTTTTAACATTTACGTCTTTTCGAGTGATTTTCGATAGACCATCGTACCTGCCTAGTCGGCAGACAGGTCGAGAACTCACACATCTCGATACAAATTTTGCGAGTAAAATTCACTCGATGTGACAACTATAATTTACTTAATACTTTTATTAATTTTTTATTTTCATCCTCTGTTCCTACTGTAAAGCGTAAACAATTCTTGCAAAGTGGTTGCGTTGTTCTATTTCTTACCACAATACCCTTTTCAATTAATTGTTGATAGCGTTTATTGGCATCATCAACCTTGGCTAACAGAAAATTAGCGTCAGATGGATATACGTTTTTTATAAAATCAATTTTATTTAGATCGTTTTCCATTGATTTCCTGTCAGAAACAATTCGTTCAACCTCTCCTTCAACTTTATCCAAATCATTGAGTCTTTTCAATGCTTTTTCTTGTGTGAGTTGATTTACATTATATGGCGGTTTGATTTTATTCAGTATCGAAATAATAAATTCTGAAGCATAACAGATGCCCAATCTAATCCCAGCTAAACCATAAGCCTTAGATAGGGTTTGTGTTACAATTAAATTAGGAAACTCGTTAAGTCTATTCAACCAGCTTTCATGATTTGAAAAATCGATATAGGCTTCATCTATAACTACAATGCCCTTAAAGCCTTTTATGAGCTCTTCAACTTTATAAGCACTAAAACTATTAGCTGTTGGATTGTTGGGCGAACACAATAACAATAGTTTTGAATTAGCATTTTGCGTCAATAAGATATCGGAAATCTTAGGTTGAAAAGAAGCATCTAATTCTACTGTAATGATTTCAATGGCATTTAAATGTGCCAAAACCGAATACATACCATAGGTTGGTGGTAGTGTAATGACGTTATCTACTTTTGGTTCACAAAAGGCTCTGAAGATTAAATCCAAAACTTCATCACTGCCATTGCCCAACAGAATTTGGGATATTGGCACATTCTTAATTTCCGAAAGGCGCTCCTTTACCTTTGACTGTTGCGGATCAGGATAGCGATTCACATTGGTCTGAAATGGATTTTCATTAGCATCTATAAAAACCATATCTGCTGAGGTATCTTTATATTCATCCCTTGCGGACGAATAGGCTTTGATAGTTTTAATATTATCACGCAACAAATTCTCTACATTCATGATTCCAAATCTTTTAATCTTAAAGTCACTGCATTTTTGTGAGCTTGTAGTCCTTCGGCTTCGGCCATCAATTCTATAGCTGGGCCAATATTCGCAATTCCTTTTTGAGATATTTTCTGAAATGTTATGCTCTTTAGAAAACTATCTAAATTTACTCCAGAATAGGCTTTTGTGTATCCATTGGTTGGTAAGGTGTGATTGGTTCCTGAAGCATAATCACCAGCACTTTCAGGGGTGTAATTCCCTATAAAAACTGAGCCTGCATTGCCTATATGCTCTACGAAAAAATCATCGTTTGTTGTACTGACTATGAAATGCTCTGGTCCATATTCATCAATTAGGCTAAGTGCGGTTTTAAAATCTTCGACTATTATTGATTTGGAGTTTTTAATGGCATCTGTTGCTATGTCTTTTCTCGGTAGAACTTCGAGCTGTAATGTCAAGGCCTCATTGACTTTATCGGCAAAAGCCTTTGATGTTGTTACTAAAATCACTTGACTATCTGATCCATGCTCTGCCTGACTCAATAAATCTGCAGCCACGTAGTTGGGATTTGCAGATTCGTCGGCCATTACCAATAGTTCACTTGGACCTGCTGGCATATCTATGGCTACACCATATTTAGTGGCAATTTGTTTTGCCACGGTGACATACTGATTGCCTGGACCAAATATTTTGTACATCTGCGGAACGGTTTCGGTCCCAAAAGTCATTCCTGCAATAGCTTGGATACCTCCTACTTTGATCATTTTCGTTACGCCGCATAAATTTGCGGTATATAAGATTTCCTTAGCAATTTTCCCATTTTCATTAGGTGGTGAACAAAGCACAATTTCTTTGCAACCGGCTATTTTTGCCGGAATGGCCAACATTAACACCGTGGAAAATAATGGCGCTGTTCCGCCTGGTATATATAAACCTACCTTTTGGATCGGGCGTTTCTCTTGCCAGCATTTTACGCCTCGCATAGTCTCTAAAGTGACTTTATCCGTTTGCTGCGCTTCATGGAATCTTTCAATGTTTACTTTCGCTATTTGAATGGCATCTTTTAAATCTTGAGAAACCAATCTTGTAGCCTCATTTATTTCGTCTTTAGAGACCAATAATGCATCTAAATTGACTTGATCAAATTTTGAAGTGTAGGCTTTTAAAGCTTTATCACCATCGTTCTTTACATTTTCAAAAACATCTATGACTATAGATTCAATGTCATCAACAGTCTTTGTTGGTCGACGAAGAATGTTTTGCCAATCTTCTTTTTTTGGATTTATATGTGTTTTCATTTTAAAATTAACAGATCTGAGTTGAAATGCTTCGACAGGCTCGGCATAACATTTCGTTCATATTTATGTTCATAACACCATATTTTCTATTGGACAAACTAAGATTCCTTCGGCGCCATTGGACTTTAACTCATCAATGACATTCCAAAAATCATTTTTGTTGATGACTGAGTGTAAAGAGCTCCAACCTTCTTTTGCTAATGGTAAAATCGTTGGACTATTCATTCCAGGAAGAATAGTACAGATTTTATCGAGCTTATCATTTGGTGCATTTAGCAGCACATATTTATTTTCCCGACCTCTTAAAACCGACTTTAATCTGAATTGGATTTTATCTATTAGCGCTTTATTTTCTGCCGAAATCTTAGGTGATGTGGCTAAGACGGCTTCTGACTTTAAAAGGATTTCGATTTCTTTCAATCCATTTTTAAACAAGGTACTTCCGCTTGAAACAATATCGCAAATCCCATCGGCCAATCCAATATTCGGTGCAATTTCAACAGAACCATTGATAATATGAAGCTGTGCCGAAATACCTGAATTATTTAGAAATTGATTTACCGTATTTGGATAGGATGTTGCAATACGCTTACCTTCTAAGTCTTTAAGACCTTTAGCATTAGATGATTTAGGTACTGCAATAGAAACACGGCACTTAGAAAATCCCAATCTTTCTACTATATCTATATCTTGTCCCTTCTCGATTAACACATTTTCGCCTATTATTGCAGCATCTACGACGCCATCCTTTAAGTATTGCGGAATATCACCATTTCTTAGATAAAACACTTCTAAAGGGAAATTTCTGGCTGATGCCTTAAGCTGATCCTTACCATTATCAATGGAAATTCCGATTTGCTTCAAAATCTTTAGGGAGTCTTCATTTAATCGTCCTGATTTTTGAACTGCGATCTTTAGTGTACTCATTTTATGTTGACTTTACTTGTGCCGAATTAATTTCAGCATTTCAGTATTCATTTAAAATTTAGATCCCAATCTTTTTTGGGACTGTTTTCTGTCGCTCTTTAGAGCTCTAGAAAAAGAAAAACCCATTTGATATTCTCAAACGGGTTTTCATTTATATGTTGAAATTAATCAATACATTCTCACCTCGCTTGAGCGATTACCTGAAAATGATGATGTAATTGATTGTTTTTCATTTAATTTTTAATGAAACAAAGTTTTGTAAAATTATTTTACAATTCCAAGTATTCAGTAATTTTTTTATTGATTACCTAAAATTATAGGCATTCCACTTTCGCCAGAACCAATAATTACGACCTTGCTATTCGGTGATTCTGCTAATTTGTTTGTGGCTTCTATACCTTTATCTTGTAAGATCTTATCTGTTAACGAAGCGCTCAAAATTCTGTTGGCGTCTGCTTTACCTTGGGCTTCAATACGCTGACGTTCTGCTTCTTTTTGTGCAGTTACAAGCCTAAACTCATATTCTAGAGATTCTTGTTCTTGCTTTAATTTACGTTCAATCGCCCCCTTAATTGTTGGTGGCAATGTTACATCCCGAATTAAGACACTATTTAATTGAATATACTGGCTCTCAACTATTTTCTTAGTCTCTTCAAAAATTTCAGTCTGAATAGCATCACGCTTGCTAGAGTACAACTGCTCTGGTGTATAACGTCCTACTACACTACGCGCTGCTGATCTAATTGCTGGCTGTAGTACCCTGCTTAAGTAGTTTTCACCTTTTTCATTATGAAGCTTGCCTAGATTTTTCTCATCTGGCTCATAAAGTACAGAGGCATCGAGTTTTATGTCCAAACCATTAGAGGAAAGAACGGACATTTTTTCAGGAATCTCTTGTTGACGTGTCTCATAATCAATGACCCTATTCCAAGGTGCAATGATATGAAAACCAGGCCCGAGAGGTTCTTTATCTGAGTCAACACCATCCTTTAATGTTTCGTATAATACTGCAGCGTGACCAGCATCAATAGTTACTGCTGATTTAAAGAGAATTATTAAAAATATTATTATTCCTACTAATATAGGTAATCCTATTTTTGGTAATTTTTCCATGTTATTTTCTTTTAGATTAAACCGTTATATTTTCTAATAAACCATTCTGCAAATAAACTCAACGCTATAATACCAAGCAAATATTTCCAGTCTATCAAAGGTACGATATTTTTAGTGCTTTTTTGAATGGTTTGGTAGCGGGAATCTGCTAATAAATTGTTAATTAAGTCTACGGAGTTATTGAAAAAATAAGCTTTACCAGAGCTATTTTTTGCTAAGGATTGAAGCTTATCTATGTCTGCATTTAAGAATTGTTGTTCTACATTATATTCTAAAATTTCAAAACTTCCAGATGCCGCAATAGATTCGGTGTTATGCTTTACGGTAAAATCATAAGAGCCTGGCTCAATACCACTTAAATCCACACTATAATTCGCGTTGTTTAACAATAAAGGAACTTCCCTAATGCTATTATCCGATTTGTTTTTAATTGTAATTGTTAGTGCTGCAGAATCATCAAACTCAAAATTCTTATTAAAAAATTGGGCAGAAATAATCACATCGTCATTGCCGTTATAGAATGACTCATAATCGATATTTATGCGATTTCTTTTCTTGTTAGAACTCAAATACTGAACAAGCTTCCCCATAAAATTGTCAAAATCATTAAAGTTTTCAGTATCCAAATGCGATTGTGCTCGCCATCTCCAAATACCTTCACCACACATTAAAGCGTATTTTGCATTATTAGCTTCGAATGTAGACAGCATAGGCTGATCTGTAGTTATGCCGTTAACGGATTTAGTAAGAATAATATCGTTTGGCACCAAAAACTCTATGTCTCCAAATTCCGATTGCAAAGGAGGATAATCCTCAAAGTCTAGATTATCTATGATGAACGTACCATAGTTTCTATTTAAATCCGGTTGAAAGTCTTCTGTTTGATTCGTTATGGTTTGCTTAAAAAATGTTTGGGAATTATTGAGCAAACTCCAATCTGTAGTGGTACCAGAAATAATAAATGAATTTAATTTTTGCCTAAAAACTTCATTTAGCACTTGATTAAAGCTGTTGTTTGGCTGATATAATATAACTAATTGAAAATCATTTATTTTAGACAAATACTCTTTTGGTTTTAATATTGAAACACTTCGTTGTTCATTACTTTCAATCGACTTTTTCAAAGTCCCCAAGTCTGGATGCAAACGTTCAAATACTAATGCAATATTTGTTTTTTGGTCTATGACTTCTACTCCAAAATTTTTAGAGTTGTTAATCGTATTTTTTTCATTTAAGAGGGGAACCAATTCTACCCGATATGTTTTTAAACCAACATTATTGGCTACTAAGGTTGTTGAAACAATTTCTGAAGTTTTTGAAGCATTAAACTGAATAGGTTTGCTATAAACTACGGAATTCCCAGACCATATTTTGAGTTCGGTATCTACTACTTCATTGCCATTATAATTGGTTATGATCTCTATAGGAAATCTATTCTTTAGATACACATAGCGATTAACATTGAGTTGTTTTATACTTAGATCGGCATAAACAGTAGAATCACCCAGAATAATAGGATAAATGGGTTGTTTTACTGATTTTGAAATATAGCTGTAGTCCGAGCCGTAAGTCTGGTTACCATCGGTTAGCATAACTATTGGTGCTGTTGTGTTGGCGTAAACTTCACCAAACTGTTTTAAAGCTTCGGTAATATTTGATTGACGATCTTTAAAGTCTAAGTTATTTAAGCTATTAGTCGACTTTCCAAAACTATACCTTTGAATAGTAAAGCGCTCATTTAATTCAGAATTAGAAGTCATCGCCTCTAAAATAGAAATCGCTGTACTATCTTGGTTTAAGTAAGTTACAGATTCGGAATTGTCTACAGCAACGACTAAAGTAGGTTTTTCATCATAGTAGGTTTTGGATTCAAACTTTGGATTGACGAGCAATAACAATATAGCAAAAACTGCTAAGGTTCTTAAGATAAAAAGACCATATCGAAGATTCGACTTTAGTTTTGATTTATATATATACTGAAACAGCGCTAATAAAAGCGCTGCTATACCAGCAATAACAATATATAAGAGTGTTTGTGTTTGCATTAAAAATTAAGTCAACATGCCACCATCAACATTCAACGTTTGTCCAGTAATATAAGCGCTCATATCACTAGCTAGAAAAACACAGGCGTTGGCAATATCTTCTGGTGTTCCTCCTCGTTTTAAAGGGATCGCAGCTCTCCAGCCTTTAACTGTATCTTCGTCTAATTTTGCTGTCATCTCAGTTTCAATAAACCCCGGTGCTATAACGTTACTTCTAATATTTCTTGAACCCAATTCTAAAGCCACTGACTTAGAAAACCCAATTATGCCTGCTTTTGATGCTGCATAATTAGTTTGACCAGCATTTCCTTTCACTCCAACAACTGAACTCATATTAATAATAGACCCTTTACGCTGCTTAAGCATCGTCCGCTGTACGGCCTTGGTCATATTAAATACTGATTTCAGATTTACTTCAATTACTTTATCAAAATCCTCTTCACCCATACGCATCAAAAGATTGTCTTTTGTAATACCTGCATTGTTTACGAGTATATCTATAGATCCAAATTCTGCCAATACCTCTTCTGCCAGCTTCTGAGCTTCTTCAAAAATTGCGGCATTACTTTGGTAACCTATGGCTTTAATACCTTGTTCATTTAAATCTTTTTCTAAAGCTTTAGCAGCATCAACAGAAGAACTATAGGTAAATGCAACATTAGCACCATGTTGGGCAAAAACTTCAGCAATACCTTTTCCTATCCCACGGCTTGCACCGGTAACTATTGCAGTTTTTCCTTCTAATAATTTCATAATATGTATGTTGGTTTAGTTAGATTAAAAATTTTGTCTTCAACCAAATATAGCAATTACAAGTTACGGCGACATAAAAAAACCTCACAACATTTTGTAAGGTTTTTAACAGTTTATGCTGTCCCAATGATTATTGGGATGTTCCAGTATTGCTTTTTAGAAATTAGCCTAAAACTTCAGCGACTTTCTTTCCTATTTCGGCAGGTGAATCCACGACATGAATTCCGCAAGCTTTCATAATTTTCTTTTTGGCTTGTGCTGTATCATCACTACCACCAACGATGGCACCTGCGTGTCCCATAGTCCGTCCAGCAGGAGCAGTCTCACCAGCAATAAATCCTACGATTGGTTTGTTACTTCCACTCTCTTTATACCAGTTGGCAGCGTCAGCTTCTAATTGTCCACCTATTTCACCGATCATCACTACGGCTTCTGTCTCAGGATCGTTAATTAAAAGCTCAACAGCCTCTTTTGTTGTAGTTCCTATTATTGGGTCTCCACCAATACCAATGGCTGTTGTAATACCTAAACCTTGTTTCACCACTTGATCTGCCGCTTCATACGTCAAAGTTCCTGATTTGGAAACGATACCAACTTTTCCAGACTTAAACACAAAACCTGGCATGATGCCTACTTTGGCTTCACCTGGTGTAATAACACCTGGACAATTAGGACCAACTAAACGGCAATCTCTGTCTTTAATATAGTCTGCTGTCTTAATCATATCTGCAACAGGAATTCCTTCTGTAATGGTAATAATCACTTTAATACCTGCATCAGCGGCTTCCATAATGGCATCTGCAGCAAATGCTGGTGGTACAAAAATAATCGTTGTATCTGCACCTACTTTCTCTACAGCTTCAGCAACTGTATTAAAAACTGGTTTCTCTAGGTGTGTTTGCCCGCCTTTACCTGGTGTTACTCCGCCAACAACATTAGTTCCATATTCAATCATTTGACCAGCATGGAATGTTCCTTCACTACCTGTAAAACCTTGAACAATAATTTTAGAATTCTTATTAACTAAAACGCTCATTTGATGATCTTGTTTTTATTTTTTATAAAATTTTAGTGCAAAAATAAGGGTTTTGAGATGTATAAACGCGTCCATTTAATATTTTATTTTGGACTTTTTCAATTGTTTATAAATCTTTTAATTTTTCAAGAATTTCAGGTATTTTTCTAATGGATGCTATTTCCTTGTATTTAGACCTGAAATCATCTGCAGGAATACCAAAATAGTGTTTTCCACCTTCTAAAGACTTACTTACTCCTGCCTTTGCCGAGATTATTGTTTTTGCTCCAATGGTTATACCACTTGTAATGCCGACTTGCCCCCAAATAGTAACTTCATCTTCTACAATAACACAACCAGCAATTCCGACTTGAGAAGCTATAAGACACTTTTTACCAATTACCGTATCATGCCCTATCTGTACTTGATTATCTATCTTGGCACCTTCCTTTATAGTGGTATCACCCGTAACACCTTTATCGATGGTACATGCTGCTCCTATATCTACATGATCTTCAATGACAACTCGTCCTCCTGACAGCAATTGATCGTAACCTTCTGGACGTTTCTTATAATAAAAAGCACTAGCGCCTAAAACCGTACCTGCGTGAATCGTTACATGATCTCCGATTACTGAATCATCGTAGATGCTGACATTAGAATGTATCACGCAATTCTTACCTATAGTTACATTATTGCCAATAAAACAATTGGGTTGTATAACAGTTCCCTCCCCAATCTTTGCGTCCGCTGCAATAGCTACATTAGAGGATCTGAAGGGTTTAAAATACGTCGTTAATTTATTGAAATCCCTAAAAGGATCATCCGAAATCAATAGGGCTTTCCCTTCTGGACAATCGACTTCTTTGTTAATCAATACAATTGTAGCGGCAGATTGAAGTGCCTTGTCGTAATATTTTGGGTGATCTACAAAAACGATATCACCTGGTTCTACCACATGGATTTCGTTCATCCCATGTACTGGAAAGTCATCCGACCCAACATAAGCTGCATTAATTAGTTCAGCAATTTCCTTTAATGTATATGGTTTTGGAAACTTCATTATTACTTAATACGCTCTTTGTAAGTTCCCTTTTCAGTTTCAATCTTAATCTTATCGCCCTCATTAATGAACAAAGGGACGTTAACCGTAGCTCCAGTTTCTACTGTTGCTGGCTTTGTAGCATTAGTGGCTGTATTACCCTTTACACCAGGTTCGGTATGCGTCACTTCAAGAATAACACTAGCTGGCATGTCTACAGAAAGCGGCATATTGTCTTCTGTGTTAATTAAAACCGTAACGATTTCACCTTCTTTCATCAGCTCAGGGCGGTCTAGTGCATTTTCAGTGAGTTGAATTTGCGTATAATCCGACTCATTCATAAAATGATAGTATTCGCCATCATTATATAGATATTGAAACTTATGAGTCTCTACTCTAACATCATCAATTTTGTGTCCGGCTGAAAACGTATTATCGATAACTTTTCCTGTAGTGACACTTTTTAGTTTTGTTCTCACAAAAGCAGGACCTTTTCCTGGCTTTACATGAAGAAACTCTATTATTTTATAAATATCGTGATTATATCTAATGCACAATCCATTGCGGATATCTGATGTACTTGCCATTATATTGTTTTATTTCTTTATTAATTTGATTTAAAATAGCCTTTCATAATTCCACGATGTGAATTCTTAATAAACTGAAGTATTTCATCGCGTTCTGGTGTGGCTTGCATTTCGGCTTCAATAATCTCTGAAGCTTGTGTATTGTTATAGTTTTTCTGATACAGAATTCTATAGATATCTTGAATTTCTCGGATTTTCTCAGTTGTAAAGCCTCTTCGTCTTAGACCTACTGAGTTTATACCAACATATGATAGCGGCTCCCTTGCTGCTTTTACATAAGGTGGAACATCTTTACGGACTAATGATCCTCCAGTTACGAAAGCATGATTACCAACAGAGCAAAATTGATGTACTGCTGTCATACCTGCTAAAACCACGTAGTCTCCTACCGTAATATGACCAGCTAATGTGCTATTGTTAGAGAATATGCAATTGTCACCTACAATACAATCGTGTGCAATGTGGCAATAGGCCATAATGAGACAGTTATTACCAATTACAGTTTTCATTTTATCTGAAGTCCCTCTGTTGATAGTGACACATTCTCTAATGGTAACATTATTGCCGATTTCAACGGTAGTTTCTTCGTCATTATATTTTAGGTCCTGTGGCACTGCAGAAATAACTGCACCTGGAAAAATATTGCAGTTTTTACCTATACGTGCACCTTCCATAATGGTTACATTGCTTCCTATCCATGTACCTTCACCAATCTTTACATTATTGTGAATAGTTGTAAAAGGTTCTATGACGACATTCTTGGCAATTTTCGCTCCGGGATGTACGTATGCTAAAGGTTGATTCATTTACTTAACTTTTGAAATTTGCGCCATTAACTCAGCCTCTGCGCACAGCTTGCCATTGGTATAAGCATAACCTTGCATATGGCAAATACCCCTTCTTATAGGCGTAATCAATGTACATTTAAATATTAATGTGTCTCCAGGAACTACTTTTTGCTTGAATTTTACGTTATCGATCTTCATAAAAAACGTTAGGTAGTTTTCTGGATCAGGAACGGTACTCAACACAAGAATACCCCCTGTCTGTGCCATAGCCTCAACGATTAAAACGCCTGGCATAACCGGGGCTCCTGGGAAATGTCCTCTGAAAAACTCTTCATTCATGGTGACATTTTTCATTCCAATCACATAATTATCCGTTAATTCATATACCTTGTCCAAGAGCAAAAAGGGTTGCCTATGTGGTAGCATATTCATGATCTGGTTCACGTCCATAAGCGGTGGTGCGTTTAGATCAATCTGTGGGACATTATTTCGTCTTTCGTTTTTAATAATTTTAGACATTTTCTTTGCAAACTGTGTGTTTACAAAATGTCCTGGCTTATTGGCAATAACTTTACCTCGTATACGTGTACCGATTAATGCCAAGTCACCTACAACATCTAATAATTTATGCCTTGCCGCTTCATTAGGATGGTGTAAGGTTAAATTATCTAAGATACCATTCGGCTTTACTGCTATATTGTCCTTTTTAAAGGCTTTTCTCAATCGATTCATCGTGTCTGGTGATAACTTCTTATCCACATAAACTATAGCATTATTAAGGTCACCACCTTTAATTAGTCCGTTCTCAAGGAGCATTTCGATTTCGTGTAAGAAACTAAATGTTCTTGCATCAGCAATTTCGGTCTTGAATTCTGATACCGAATTCATTGTGGCGTTTTGGGTTCCTAACACTTTAGTCCCAAAATCGACCATTGTAGTTATCTTGTAAGAACTTGACGGCATCAAAATGATTTCACTACCCGTGGCTTCATCTGCGTAGGAGACTACTTCTTTAACCACGTATTCTTCTCTAAACGTGTCTTGCTCTACAATGCCTGCTTTCTCAAGAGCTTCTACAAAAAACTTTGAAGATCCATCCATAATTGGTGGTTCTGAAGCATCAAGTTCTATGATAGCGTTATCTATATCGAGACCCACCAAAGCTGCTAAAACATGCTCACAGGTCTGTATTGTAACACCGTTTTTTTCTAGGCAAGTACCTCTTTGTGTATTGGTTACATAATTGGCGTCTGCTTCAATTTTAGGGTTACCTTCTAAATCAACACGCTCAAATAGAAAACCTGAATTTTCAGCACCTGGTTTAAACACCAACGTCACATTAGCACCTGTGTGAAGCCCAACACCTTTTAGCGTGACTTCTTTTTCAATGGTCTTTTGTTTTATTTCTGTTTTAACTATTGCCATCTACTTTCTTTTCTATTTCACTAATATTTTTAATAATCTTAGGTAAGTTTTTAAAGTATACATAAGACTTATTATAATCGCCATAAGCTAAAGCTGGAGAACCTTGTAACACCTCATTATCCTTTACATGCCTACCTATACCAGATTGTGCTTGTATTTTCACATTGTTCCCTATAGTAATATGACCAACTATGCCAACTTGCCCACCTATTTGGCAATTTTCTCCAATTTTAGTGGACCCTGCAATACCAGCCTGCGCAGCAATCACTGTATTTCTTCCTATTTCCACATTATGCGCAATTTGTATTTGGTTGTCTAGCTTCACTCCTTTTCTAATTATGGTAGAACCGAGTGTTGCTCTATCAATGGTGGTTCCTGCTCCTATATCTACAAAATCCTCAATGATTACATTTCCTATTTGTGGTACTTTAGAATATTCACCATTTTCGTTAGGTTTAAATCCAAAACCGTCAGCTCCAATAATTGCACCAGAATTAATAACGCAATTTGTACCTATAACACAATCTGAGTAAATCTTTCCACCTGAAAACACAATGGTATTATCACCAATAACAACATTATCCCCAATATATGAGTTGGGGAAAATCTTTACATTATTGCCTATATTGACATTTTCACCGATGTAAGTGAATGCTCCTATATAAATATTATCACCAGTCTTTGCAGAATTAGATATAAAGCTAGGTTGCTCTATACCCGATTTGTTAAGTTTTATCTGGTTGTAATACTCTAGAAGTTTTGTGAATGCTCCATAAGCATCCTCTACTTTAATCAAAGTAGTCTGAAGTGCTTCCTCGGGTTCAAAACCCGAATCAACGATTGTTATCGAGGCCTTGGTAGTATATATATAAGGTTTGTATTTCGGATTCGCCAAAAATGTAAGCGATCCTTCTGTGCCTTCTTCAATTTTTGCAAGTTTTGAAACTTGTGTTTTTGGATCACCAACGATAGTACCTTCTAAAATACCCGCGATTTGTTCTGCTGTAAATTCCAATTAATTGCTTTTATAAATTGTTGGTTTCCGCAAAAATAGAAAAAAATGTATTACATTTTCTTTTTGGGATAACACATGTAATATTTAGTGAACGGTTTACTTAATGCTTTTAGATTTAACTGATCGGAAGCTTTTACAATATCTTTTATTCTACCTGACTTTAATAAAACATTGATATGCTGTTTTTTATTTTGATAAGCCACATTAGTAATTTCGCCATGAAACACAAAATAATCTGCCTCTGCTTTTGAAACAGAATAGTCATCCATCAATGTATTTGCATGCGCTATTAATTCTGAGGTCTTAATGGGCTTATTCTTCATTTTAATTTTAAGTAAATCCCTGTTGATAATCATTTCACAAAGATTACTGAGCACAAAATCCTCATGGTATTGCCATTGTTTCATAGCAGCGACAACATCGTAATCATCAAGTTTGGCAAAAATCGTAAGTGTACCTGATTCAAAACTTTCGGTATTAACTTTTGAGCTCAAAAAATAAAATAAGGGTTCACTACAATTAAGCTTTATACCTTGCTGAACAAGTTCTTTTGCTCTCTTGAGTATTCTAGTTAGTAATTGCTCGGCAACTATACCTGTTTTATGCAAATACACTTGCCAGTACATAAAACGTCTGGCTACCAAAAATTTCTCAACGCTGTAAATGCCCTTTTCTTCTACAACCAGTTGATCATCTACAACATTGAGCATGGTAATCAATCGTTCACTATTAATATTACCTTCTGCAACACCTGTGTAAAAACTATCGCGTTTTAAGTAATCTGCTCTATCCATATCCAATTGGCTAGAAATGAGCTGACACATAAATCTGCGAGGGTATTCGCCCTTAAAAATTGAAATAGCCAACGTTAAACTTCCGTTAAACTCTTTATTGAGTTCTTCCATAAAACGGAGGGAAATCTCTTCGTGTGACACATCATTTACTATGCTATGCTCCATAGCATGAGAAAAAGGCCCATGACCAATATCGTGTAACAAAATTGCTATCAGCAAACCATTTTCCTCTTCTTCAGAAATGCTAACTTCCTTAAAGCGAAGCACATTAATTGCTTTTTGCATTAAGTGCATACTTCCTAAGGCATGATGAAAACGAGTATGATGAGCTCCTGGATAGACCAAATAAGACAAACCCATTTGGCTAATACGTCGTAGTCTCTGAAAATATTTATGCTGAATAAGATCGAATATTAACGAATTAGGAATCGTAATAAATCCGTAAATTGGATCGTTAAATATTTTAAGTTTATTGCTAGACTTCAATTAGTACATTCATTAATTAGAAAACAAATATACATGAACAACATAAATATTCTCTGGGTAGATGACGAAATTGATTTATTAAAGCCTCATATTCTTTTCCTAAAACAAAAACAATACGAGGTTACAACTTGCCAAAGTGGCACGGAAGCTTTGGAGATTATTAATGATACTAACTTTGATATTGTATTCTTAGATGAAAATATGCCTGGTCTTACTGGTCTGGAGACACTTAATGAAATTAAGGAACGTCGCGCCAATCTTCCTATCGTAATGATTACTAAAAGCGAAGAGGAATATATTATGGAAGAAGCTATAGGTAGTAAAATTGCAGATTATCTTATTAAACCCGTAAATCCGAACCAAATTCTATTGAGCTTGAAGAAGAATTTGGACCATTCGCGACTCATCTCTGAGAAAACAACCTCTAACTATCAACAGGAGTTTAGAAAAATTGCTATGGATCTTTCTATGGTGAACTCTTATGAAGAATGGATAGACTTATATCAAAAACTCATTTATTGGGAACTTCAGCTCGAGGATATTGAAGATGTTGGCATGACCGACATCCTTGAATCGCAGAAAACAGAGGCCAATTTACAGTTTGGGAAGTTTATTGAGAAAAATTATGGGGATTGGTTTCAACCCAATGCAGATGCACCAGTAATGTCGCATACCTTATTTAAAGATAGAGTTGTGCCAGAGTTAAATGATAAGCAACCCACACTAATGGTTGTTATTGATAATTTACGATACGACCAATGGAAAGCATTCGAGCCCATTGTGAATAATTATTACAAGAAGGCGTCGGAATTATCTTTTTTCAGTATACTACCGACAGCAACCCAGTATGCCAGAAACGCCATTTTTTCAGGTTTAATGCCTGCTGATATGGAAAAACTTTATCCTCAATATTGGAAAAACGATACCGATGAAGGGGGTAAAAATTTGCATGAGGATGATTTTCTAAGAGAACAAATGAAACGCTTGGGCTTAAATCATATCAAATACGAATATCATAAGATCACTAATTTGAAGTCGGGCAAAAAGTTGGTTGAGAATTTTAGAACACTTAAGGAGAATGATTTAACTGTAGTGGTTTACAACTTTGTTGATATGCTCTCTCATGCAAAAACCGAAATGGAAGTGGTTAAGGAGTTGGCATCTAACGATAAGGCGTATCGTTCTTTAACCCAAAGCTGGTTTAAAAATTCCCCTTTACTAGAGATGATTCAGCTATCACAACAACTAGGATTCAAATTGATTTTAACCACGGATCATGGTACTATTAATGTTAAAGCCCCTTCTAAGGTTATCGGAGATAGGGATACAAGTCTTAACCTTCGTTACAAAACAGGCCGTAGTCTAACTTATCAAGACAAGGATGTGATGGCTGTAAAAAATCCGAAATCCATTCATTTACCTGCCTTGACTATGAGTAGTTCCTTTATTTTTGCTAAAGGGGATTTGTTTTTAGCGTATCCCAATAACTATAACCACTATGTCACCTATTATAGAAATACATATCAACATGGTGGCGTATCTTTAGAGGAAATGATTATTCCTTTTGTGGTTTTGGAGCCGAAATAAAACCTTATTCTCATTGCAAGCAAAGCGCAGTAATCTGTTTATTATTGTTCTTTTTATTACAACCAAGTTTATAGTGTCCTGTCTATAAATAATTGAGATTTCTCACTTCGACTTTATTCGGTGCAGGTTGGCTCGAAATGACAGTTAAATAATTTAGATTCTGAAGCAGTACTTCGATCATTTCGAGCTACATTTAGTGACCGAAGCTCAATATAATATTCCAGAGTAGAAAATACTTAGATCTAAATTACCTAAATGTCTTTTAAAAGCATAAAAATCCGATGAAATGCACTTTTTTCTAGGATTTTACATTTTTTATTCCTAACATTGTAGTCTATTTTACAATAGATTACAGTGAACATTATAGAGTTTACATACGATTTAAAGGATATTGATGCTATGGCTGCTAGAGTTTTAGGGCATTTAGACTCTAAAATTATCTTATTTAATGGTCATATGGGAGCTGGCAAGACCACCTTTATCAATGCCTTGTTAAAAGCTTTAAAAAGTGAAGATATAGCCACTAGCCCAACCTTTTCTATTGTAAATGAGTATAGGATACCAAACGATAAGATTTATCATTTTGATTTTTATCGCATTGAATCCTTAGAAGAAGCATACAATTTTGGTGTAGAAGATTACTTTGACAGCAATCATTGGTTATTTATAGAATGGCCAGATAGAATTAAAGCCTTATTACCAAAAGACGTACAATCCATAACTATTACTAGTTTGGATGATACAACCAGATCCCTCAAATTAACTATAAATAATAAACTTTTAACCGAAAATAACGCTATGACAGAAACAAAATTTTAAGCAAAATTTTGAACGCATTCTACCGAAGTTAATGCTTTAGTTACGGGAAAACCGTAACCAAAACCTCAAAATTTCTCGGATTTTAACACCAATCGATTTCTACAGGCCCTGTATGCACTTTAAATTTGTAGTAATTAATTAATTAAATCCCTTAAATTATGAAAGCTAAAAAACTAGTATTAGCCATTGCAATCTTCGGAGGAATGTTATTTACTGTTCAAGCAACTAACATTATTGACTTAGATGGACAAACTACAACAGAAGTTGACAGAAGAAAACTTAAAGTTCCACCTGCTGGATAAGAAGTCTTATAACAAAAAGATATTTGTTGGGAGTTTAGTTGCTACGTTAGTAGCAGCTACTCCTTTTTTGTTTTATTTATACGAATTTGTACCTGACACCCAAGAATGGAATACTATTTTTGGTAAATACGAGAGTAAAGAATATGGCAGCGCCAATGTAGCCATGTGGGTATTGGCCATGAAAGTAATACCATTGATATTATCACTCGTATGGTTTTTTACTTGCAAGCATTGGTGGTACCATGCCCTATTGGTGCCAATTACTATGTTCACCTTTCAATGTGTCGTAGCTCTTAATTTTGATATCAGATACTCAGATGTTGCAGATATCGTATGGTTGCTTCCTATAATGGCAATAATTTTCCCATCTATATATCTCATTAGAGCAAAAATGTTTAACAAGGTCAATGACCATGATAAAACTATGGAGGAGCTTGAAGAGGAGTTTATGATCAAGCCAAAAACGATTTGGGGCAAAGTAAAGCAGTATTTTTAAGAGGTAAGTTGATCTTTTAAAAGAATCAATTCCTTCAAATATATTTCTTTGTCAAGCATTGGTTTTATAGATCTAATACTATCAAGTTTAGTTTTTAGATGTTTGTAGTTGTCAAAATTTTTATTTGACAAATCATAAAGCAAATCTTCCACCTCCAATTCAATGTCATCATTTATCTCTTTGGTAATCAAAATATTCCTTAGTCTCTTTATCAAAAAATAGAATGCCAAAATTATAGGAATTGCTATAATCATGGCGGCAATCCCTTCATATTCATCAAAATAATTTACATTGTTATTAATAACCATTATAAACTGAAATACAAAAACCAATAATGGTATCAATAGAATATTCTTCCACCAATTCTTTGTAGTTATATACCAAATTATAAATACTGAAATAAACATAAACTTTTGAGATAGTACCCATATAAAATATTGGAAGTCTTCATAGTAACCGCTGGAAAGCGAATAATTGAAGATGCTAATATCTTTTGTATTCGGAAATAATAAATACATATATGCTATTACTGGTATTAAAAGTATTGCTATAATAGTTATTATATCTCTTTTAAGTTTTTTTCTGACAGACATGATTTTGTGTTTTGTATGATTTAAAGCTTACAACTCAATTTAAGCATAATTATTCTAGGAAGAACAAAAGTTCTGTTATCACTAACTATTAAAGCGTTAAATGAGTTTTGTTGCCTGAAGCGAATATCGAATATATTGCTTATTGATACTTGAAATCCAAAAGGATAGTCTTCCTCTTGATAGAACTGAGAAGCACTGGCAGTGTCAAAAGTATTGATAATACCTTGACTTTTGTTGTTGTAATTATCAAAGGTATAGTCGGCCTTAAAAATAAAATCACTTAAAAAATCGTATGCCATAACCACTTTAAAACGATCGTTATTAAAATCATTCTCGTTGTTGCTTGCCCTGTAATTGCTGGACCTAAGTATAAGCTTATAGCTTGAGATTACATTTTCAATAGGATTAGTTCAACTAACCTTTTTGAATACTCTGCCATACAATTTTCAAAATAGGATTTCATTAAAAAAAACCAGATCTGGTTCGAATTAACCCTTAACGTACATGCTAATTTAGGCGACTTTGCAATAACCTATCTTGACAAGTACTTTGCTAATATAGAAAATATTCTACAAAAATTACATGTTAAATTAAAAATTTATATTTGCAATGTAATAACCCTAACAACCTAATCAT
Organism: Winogradskyella sp.; assembly: GCF_028282165.1. Taxonomy (GTDB): domain Bacteria; phylum Bacteroidota; class Bacteroidia; order Flavobacteriales; family Flavobacteriaceae; genus Winogradskyella. Next base: position 202,017 of record NZ_JANQIM010000005.1, read on the forward strand.
AAGTATATCCCCTTAAAAACCCTTATGAGTAAAACTATTAATCGTATTATTAAGTTAGTAGAAGCGCTCAATATCAGCGCAAGACAGTTCGATATATCTATTGGTACAGCAAACGGCTACACACTGCGTATGCAAAAGAATAATGCCTCAGTTGGAAGTGATGTCATAGAGCGTATTGTAAAAACCTATCCTGAAGTTAATTTGGTATGGCTCATAACAGGCAAAGGTCAAATGTTTATTACTAAGCCAAAGGCTTCCAAAACTAAATCTAAATCTGAAATAGAAGCGTATATCAATGAACGACTCGAACAAATACTTTCTGAAGAAAAAAGGGCACTTTTAGACGAAATCCTTAAGGAAATTGATGAATTAGAGAATAATTAATAATAATGAGTCAAAATTTATTCGTAAATTCAAGTGAGATAACTTTAGTAAAGCTGACAAGTGTTTTATTATCTTGCAGTTTCTAAGTCAATGCACTAACTTAATGAGTAAATCTTTATCACCGTTTACCAAAGCCCAACTATTACCTCAAGAAGAAACTTTAGAAATCCTCAAACAAAAAGGAGAACTTTTTATTGGTATCCCAAAAGAAACACACTTTCAGGAAAAACGAGTATGTTTAACTCCAGATGCAGTTTCTGCTCTTGCAGCGAATGGCCATCGTGTGCTATTGGAGTCTGGTGCTGGTGAAGGTGCCAATTTTAAGGACAACGACTATAGTGAAGCAGGTGCCGAGGTAACCAAGGATACAGCCAAGGTCTACTCCTGCCCTATGATTCTTAAGGTAGAACCGCCTTCATTAGAAGAGATATCGCTTATTAATCCACAAACCATATTAATTTCAGCTTTACAGATAAAAACACAGAGTAAAGCTTATTTTGAGGCTTTGGCAAAAAAGCGTGTCACAGCCTTAGCTTTTGAATACATAAAGGATGAGGATGGTGCCTATCCTGCGGTTCGGTCACTGAGTGAAATAGCTGGGACGGCTTCTATTTTGATTGCTTCAGAACTATTATCTAATGTCAATGGCGGCAATGGATTAATGATGGGAAATATCAATGGTGTACCTCCAACGGAAGTGTTGATTCTTGGTGCAGGTACTGTTGGTGAGTTCGCAGCACGTTCTGCAATAGGTCTTGGTGCCAATGTGAAAGTATTTGATAGCTCTATTACAAAACTAAGATGCATTCAAAATAATCTTGGCCGAACAATATACACTTCTACAATGCAGCCAAAAAATCTATTGAAAGCTCTAAAACGCTGTGATGTGGCTATTGGTGCAGTGAGAGGTACAAACCGTTCTCCAATAGTAGTTACTGAAACTATGGTAGAACACATGAAAGTTGGATCGGTTATTATTGATGTCAGTATCGATATGGGAGGTTGTTTTGAAACTAGTGAAGTCACTACCCACGATCATCCTACATTTGATTACAAAGGCGTTACACATTATTGTGTACCCAATATTCCGGCAAGATACTCTAGAACGGCTTCTGTATCCATCAGTAATATTTTCACCCCTTATTTATTGGAAATTGGTGAGCATGGCGGCATAGAAAATGCTCTGCGATTTGATAGAGGATTAAAAAATGGATTGTATTTTTACCACGGTATCTTAACAAACAAATCGGTTGCAGAATGGTTTGGCTTAGATTATAATGATGCCAACTTACTGATATTTTAATTTAGAAAGAACCTATGAAGTTTACGCAGCGCTTGGCTTATTACCTAAGTGGCTTTGCCATTGGCCTTGTTATCCTGATGTTTTTTTTGAATGGCAAAGATGCCTCGTGCGATTATGGTCCAAACGCCAGAACTGTTAAAAATATAAGTTCTAAACCTATTGCCTATTCAGATGAAGCCAAAAGTTTTATCGATAACAATGCTTTGGACTCTTTAACAATTGTTAAGCTAATCAAATTTGGTAACGTAGATTTTTCAAAAAGCAATACGAAACTAGATTCTTGTAATATCTATCATATTGACAATAGTTATAAAGAACGCGATATAGAGCTAACCGTTGAAAATTGTGACTCTTTGTCTACAATATTCAAAATCAATTATTTGAAATAAGAAAATTATCTAATTATTAATTTTCTGGAAATGTCTCTATTCACGTCTGTCATCTTTACATAGTACATGCCAGGGTGTAAGCCACTTACATCAATTTGCTTTGTAGTCGATATACTTAAGTTGTCGTTTACCATTCTATCTGCATATATGAGCTTTCCGGTGATGTCATACAAATATACCCTACTCAATGCTGTTGATCCTGAAAGCCTCACATTTATGATATCTGAAGCTGGATTAGGAAATACACTGAACTCAAAATCGAGCGCAGTACCGTCACCTGGATCATCTATTGGACCCTCATTATCTTCACAATCTGTATTAACATAAACAGTAACAGTGTCTTCATCAAAATCTAAAGCATTAAAAACGGTTACCGTATAAGTTGTTGTTTCGTCTGGTGAGACTTGTATAGATTGAGTTGATTGACCTGTGTTCCAAAAGTACTCATCACCTCCTGTAGCTGATAAAGTCACCACTTCGCCTGGGCATATTTCTACATCTTCGCCAGCATCGGCTATAACTTCTGGTATAACATTAACAGTAACTTGCTTCTCATCATAACAATCACCTACATATCCTCTAACTTCATAAGTAGTCGTCTGCGATGGGCTTACAGCAATATTAGGTTGCGTAGCACCATTGTCCCATTGATACGTATTTGCACCAGATGCTGAAAGGGTTACAAAATCTCCATTCATTATATCTACGCTTTCACCATTTAGAATGACAACATTTGGATTAGGATCAACAAAAACAGTAACCTCGTCTGTATCCTCTTGAATTCCTTGCGTAACTGTTACAGTGTAAGTTGTTGTTGATAAAGGATTCACAACAATACTTTGGGTGGTTTCTCCTGTATTCCACAAATAGCTATCCCCTTCAGTAGCCGTTAATAAAACTTCATAATCATAATTCTCACATACATACTCGTCATTACCAGCTGATGCCACAAATGTTTCTTCTACAGTAACAGTTACTTGTGCTTGTACGGAACAGTTTCCATTGGTACCGGTAACCGTGTATGTGGTTGTTACAATAGGGTTTACTGTAATACTACTTGATGTTTCACCTGTACTCCAAAGGTAAGTTTCCGCTCCAGAAACAACTAAATCAATGCTACCGCCTTCAACTATCATGACATCATCGGTTAGAGTTAATAATGGCATTTGAGTAACATTTACAGTTACACTGTCGGTATCTGTATAGCCATAATCATCTTCAACAGTTACACTGTACGTAGTGGTAACTGACGGTGATACTAGTATCTCTGCTGTTGTTTCTCCTGTATTCCAAAAGTAGGTAAAGCCACCCGAGGCACTTAGTATTACTGTTTCCCCATTACAAATGGTTACATCTTCTCCTGCATTGGCAATTACTTCTGGTATAATTGTTACAGTGACTTGTTCTTGATCTTCACAGTTACCATTTGAAGAAGTAACAGTGTATGTTGTTGTTGTTGTTGGAGTCACAGTTATTGATGCTGTTGTTTCACCTGTATTCCATAAATAATTATCGCCACCACTAGCTATTAGTGTTACAGTTTCACCTTCTAATATGGCTACATTATCACCAACTGTGATATCTGGTGTTTCGTTCACCGTAACGGTTACACTATCTGTATCAGTATATCCATAGTCGTCCTCTACAGTTACTGTATAGATCGTTGTTACATTTGGTGCTACAACAATTTCAGCGGTAGTATCACCAGTATCCCAGAGGTAAGTACTACCTCCTGTAGCTGTTAGAGTTACACTTTCACCAGAACAAATCGTTACATCTTCACCAGCGTCTGCTACAACTTCTGGTATGATTGTTACAGTAACTTGTTCTATATCTGCACAACCGCCAACTGCTGTTGAAACTACAGTATATGTAGTAGTGGTAGTAGGAGTCACTGTTATTGATGCTGTTGTTTCACCTGTATTCCATAAATAATTATCACTACCACTAGCAGTTAATGTTACTGTTTCGCCTTCTAGTATAGCTACATCGCCACTAACTGTAATGTCTGGTGTTTCGTTTACCGTGATGGTTACACTATCGGTGTCCGTATAACCATAGTCATCCTCTACAGTCACTGTATAAGTTGTTGTTACAATAGGTGACACAATGATTTCGGCGGTTGTATCTCCTGTATCCCAAAGATAAGTACTACCTCCTGTCGCGGTGAGCGTTACATTTTCACCTGCACAGATGGTAACGTCATTCCCAGCATCTGCAACTACTTCTGGAATTACTGTAACTGTTACCTCTTGAGTACTTGAACACCCATTAGGATTAACGGAACTAACACTATATGTTGTCGTTGCTAAAGGTGCGACTGTTATAAATGGTGTTGTTTCACCTGTACTCCATAGATAATTATCGCTACCTGTTACACCTAAGGATGTTGAACTCCCTTCTACAATGACCACGTCATCACTTACCGTAATGTTTGGCACTGGATTTACAAAAACTGTTATATCATCAATGCTCGAGCAATTGTTTGTTATCACTTCAACAGTGTATGTAGTTTCCGTAATTGGACTTACTTCGATAGATTCAGTAGTTTCACCAGTACTCCATAGATAGGTTGTACCTCCACTTGCGATTAGGGTAACTGTATCACCTTCACAAATAGTTTGATCCTCACCAACATCAGCAACTGGTATTGGGGTTACTGTTACCACTACGCTATCCTCATCAAAATTTCCATCATTATCAAATACAGAAACCGTATATGTTGTAGTAGCTGTTGGGCTTACCTCAATCGAAGCTGTGGTTTCGCCATTGTCCCATAAAAAGTTGGGCCCACCAGAAGCAGTCAGTGTTACGGTGTCTCCCTCGCAAATATCTTGGTCTGGACCAGCATTGGCAACTGGTAAAGTGCTGAAAAAAAAAGTAAGTGCAAAATTATCTACAGCCACAACATCGCCCGAAGCACCATTAGCACTATAATAGGTTACTGTGAAATTATAAGTCCCAGCTTCAACGGTGTAAGGCTCAAAATCCATGCCTACATGACCATTTGGTAATCCAGCATAAATAGCACCGCTTTCAACCCAAATACCACTTGTTGGTCCTGTCCAGACTACCTCTACACTCTCAACATCTGGATTATCATCCCCTCCTTGAGGAATACTCCTAAAGTTTATTTGGCTACTTTCATTTCCTAAATTAATCGAATCATCACCGACAATATCTTGAATAATTGTGTCAGAATCTGCATTGTAAAGCTGATAAGTTCCAAAAAAGGTATCGATAACCGTAACTGCTGTGCTATCCGAAATTCCACCATCATTTGCGGTAAATGTGATTGTTGTTTCACCCTCACCAACTGATGATACCAAACCATTATCGTTAACAACGGCAATGGTTTCATCACTACTTATCCATGTACCCGTTGTATCCGAGGTATTAAGAGGTATAAAATCTGTGTTTAGTTGATAATTTTCACCTAAATCCATAGTTAAGGTATTAGGTGTTATAGATACTGATTCTAAAGAAATTATAATATTTGTTACTGTAATTTCTGCTGTATCGGTGAATGCACCATCATTTGTAGTATACGTAATTGTAACTGTACCTTCTGAGATAGGGGTAACCGTTCCGCTATTACTAACTGTTGCTATTGAATCATCACTACTACTCCAAGAGCCACTTTGATTTGTAGCATTATCAGGAAGTATTTCTGCAGTTAATTGTACAGTATCAGGAATATTTATAGTGGCTGTTTCTGGAGTAACTTCTACGCCAGTAACATCAATAAATTCAACGGAATTTAGATCAATCTCATTAATGTATTCTTCAACACCAACATATCCACTTGGCCAAACATAACTTGAGAGATCATCATCGGGTTGAAATCCTCTTGATATCTTCCATAAATCTGGCATACCATCATTATTGGTGTCAAAGTTCGCTGGTCTTGTGTTTTCTGGAATTACTGGATAGGTTAAATCTGCTAGAGCGTCATAAAATTCACCGTCATAAGTATCGTTAATGATCATATTTAAATGATCTGTGTCATAACTATCCCTGTATTCATATATACTTCCATCGGCATTGAGTGTCTTGTATGCCCCAACATTACCATTAATAATTAAATCATTGTAATAATCTGCAGCAGAATTAACTGTGAAACTTGCCCCTAATAAAGGAAACTGAGTACTTGTAAAGAAACTTGAAGGCACAGGATCTCCAACCGAATAGCCAGATAACGAACTTCCTGCAAACAAAGCCCATAAGTCACTGTCATCGGCTTGAGGCACTTCTCGCTGTCCTACAATATAGCTTCCTGCACTGTATATGGTACCTGTACTCGAATTATTAGCTTGCACTTGGTGTAGCCTTGCTATGGGCAAGTTATAATTTGTAAACCAACCCGGTCGATGCAAACCATTTGCAGCCCCTTTATAGTAATTATTAATGACGTTAGTTTGACCATCATAAGAACCAATATCTCCAAGACGTATTAGGCGTTGTTTCCAGTTATAGACTACATTTCCAATGATATCTGCTCTACCATCACCTTTATAATTTGGAAATCTATGCGAAATATTACTAAAAACATTATTTATAAAACTAAAATCACCTTCTTCTCCTTTTATCCCTATTATGGATCCTGTTTTACTATCCTGAAAAAAACAGTTTTGAATAGTAATATCATCCATGGTGTTTACACTGGTTGCAAAAGAACCTGCCTCATCATTGCCATGGCTAAATGCACAATGGTCTATGATAAAGTCATTGTTTTCCATCATCCAAACGGCATCCTGTGAATATGTTCCTGGCAAACTTGAATTTGTTCTTCTGAATCGTATGTAACGGATAATAACATTGTCTACATTTCTAAATCGAAACTCTGAAGTCAGTATTGTTATACCACCAGGAGGCGCTGTTTGACCTGCTATGGTAATATTATCGAATGTAGGGCCGTTTATAACATTACTGAAACCACCTTCGCCAGTGGCATCTATTTCACCACTTACGTCAAACACAATGATTCTGGGGCCTGGAGTTTGTATCGCCTCCTTTAATCCCCCAGGTGCATCCCAATCTAATGTTGTGACGTGGATCACCTGGCCGCCTCTACCACCTGTAGAGTAAGCGCCTGCTCCTTTGGCCGTTGGGAAAGCAAGCTGTTGAGCACCTATTTGAAAGGTGACGGCTAACGATAAGAAAAAATATAATATAGTAGAATTACTAATAAAATTAGTTCTAATATTTGGGGCTTTCATAAAATTCTTTTTGCAATCTTTTTTTGCAACGCATGGCAATCTAAAAAATAAAATCCCCATTTCGTGCTTAAATACTTAATTATTCGATAAAAAGTTCTTAATTGTAGGTTTTTTATTACTTTATTAAATATTAAATTTAAAATATCCTATATACGTACAAAAAAACCGTTTAGATGTTGTTGTAGATAAAGTTTAACACTTTATCGGATTTTTTTACAAAAATATCTATGAGATACGACAATTTAGCAGAAGTAAAACCTGTTTTATCAACAATTTATCTTCATAAGAAAATCATAACATAAAGTAAATTAGAAATAAGTACTAATACGTAAGCATTTAATGAAGTTTGTGTAAAAAAATTATTAATAACATTTTATCGAAGAATATTATTAACATTGCATAAGAAAATTTCAAATAATCTATTATTACAATACATCTAAAAATACCTTTTGATATAGCTTAGGCATGAACTATAAGACCAAAAAATTAAAAGTTGCAATTATAATCAACAAACCGAGTTTTTTTAATTGGCAAAAAGAAATTGTAGATTATGTAAAGAATTCTTCTTCGTTAGAATTAGCGTTGTGCATTAATAACTTAGATGTTAAAACTCCCAAAAAGATTCCTTTACTATGGAAGGTTTTCCTAAAATTGGACAACAGATTTTTTAATCCAAGCCCTTATGCTTTAAGTAAATATGATTTTGGAACCTACTTTAAGGATGTACCTTTAATTGACTATTCAAATGGTATAAATAATAAGCAACTTAATGACTTCGACATAGATGTTGTTGTTAACCTTATCGATTCTGATCTGCCAAAAGCTTTACTAAAAACTTCAAAATATGGGATTTGGTTTTTAACGCATTGTGATCTGGATAATGTGGGCAAAAAACCTTATGGCATTTGGGAAATGATAAGCAAAAAGCCTGAATCCGTAGCTGTCTTGAGATATATAAAGAACAACATGCACTATCCTGCAACAATCGACAAAACAAGCAGTTGCACTGATGGACTAAGCTACAAAAGAAACATCAATAGCTTATTATGGCAGTCGCATATGTTAGTCATAAATAATTTAAATCTTTTAGCCACAAACAAATACTTGTTCGAGAAAAAATTAGATACTCATAAAGAGGTTTTTGCAAATAAAGAAATGGATGTTTCTTATCAACCTCCAAATAACTTCAAAACATTAAAATATGTCCTGTCCTTATATTTTAAGAAGCTTGCTCAGCTTTTACAAAGTATGTTTTATTTTAACCAATGGGCGCTTATTTTCTTAAATAGTAATGGTGAAAAGAATCCTTATAATTTAAAGGACTATAAAACAGTCTTACCACCAAAAGATCGATTTTGGGCGGATCCTTTTCTGATTAAAGAAAATGGGAAATGCTATTTATTTATTGAAGAGTTAATTTATAAAAATAAGCTTGGTCACTTATCAGTGATGGAAATTGATGAAAATGGTATTTACACAAAACCAAAGAAGATACTAGAAAAGGATTATCATCTCTCTTATCCTTTTGTTTTTAAGGACAATGACGAGTATTATATGATTCCAGAGACCAGTGGCAATAAGGATATACAACTCTATAAGGCCATAAATTTCCCTTTAGATTGGGAATTACAAGAAACGCTAATGGATAATGTAGTAGCTGTTGATACTACCATTTACAAAAAAGATGATACCTATTGGATGTTTACATCTCAAAGGAACCATAAAGGTGCTTCAAAGAATGTAGAGTTATTTTTGTATTCGTCAAAGCATTTAATCTCCAATAATTGGAAACCTCATCCTTTGAATCCAATAATAAGGGATGTAAAAACCGCCAGACCAGCTGGAGGTTTCTTCATAAGAGATAATAAATTGTTTAGACCATCCCAAGATTGTTCACACCACTATGGATATGGCTTAAATATTTTAGAGATCATAAAGCTTACCGAAAATGATTATGAAGAAAGGTTAGAATTAAAGATGATACCTAACTGGGACAAAAAAATTAATTCAACCCACACACTTAATAGCGTTAATGATATATTTATCAGTGATGTTAAGTTAAAGCGTAATCGCTTTTTTTAGTTTGTAGTTTACAAAAATTACTCCATTTTTTAGCGTTCATCCCATAAATTAGACGTTGATATAATAATAGAATAGTTTTAGATTATTTTTTTAATATTTGTCCATCTTATCATTAGACCCAAATCTCTATGATTGCAAAGCAATTACGAACTTCTCAAATAAAATCTAGTCTTAATCAATTTTTTATTAAGGACAGGCCGTTAGTTGTTATTGCAAATAGTCATCTTATTATAACTTTTAATGCTAAACTAAATATACTATCGTGATCTGTATGGCAAATGAGTGCATTTAAAAAAGAATACATATCCAATACTCTAAAGAAAGCCTCGAGTAACCCACTAATTAAGAATATGATTATTGTAGGGCTGGTCACTTTTGTAATTAAAGTCTTGGCCTTCTATAAGGAAACCATGATAGCAGGTTCATTTGGTTTGTCTGAATTATTAGATACATTCCTTATTGCTATGTTAGTGCCTTCTTTTATACAGAGTATTTTCATTAATTCTTTAAAAAACATTTTTATACCTAACTATATTTCTGACATCAAGAGTGGCGGTGTTAAGTCTAGTTTTCAATCTATTGTTTTTATTATTGTATTTGGTATTTGTTCGTTATCAGTGCTTATTGCCTTTTTATCCACTGATGCCTTTATTCACCTAATATATCCCGGACATACCGATGCCTATTATCAATTGATCAAAGACCAATTATTCTATATTTTGCCTTGTTTGTTTTTTTGGGGTATTTCATCGGTATTACATGGGCTATTAGAAATCGAGAATCGTTTTCTTATTGCAACTATACCAGACATTTTCCCGATACTAACCATGATATTCTTCCTTGTCTTTCTAAAGGACGAACTTGGTCATTTAGTATTAGCCATTGGTACATTAACAGGAAGTACTCTTGGCTTTCTTATTATGCTCTTTTTTTCCTTAAAGTACAACGACCTAGTGCTAGGAAGACCAAAGGTTAATGACAACGTAAAACTGATGGTAAGGCAATTGCCTCCTAAAATATCCTCTAGCTTTTTATCGGCACTAAATAATTACGTGGATCAGTTCTTTGCTGCACAATTAGTAGCTGGTTCCATCACTGCCATAAGCTATGGAATAAGGATTCCATATTTTGGTATTGCTATTGTTATCATGGCCTTAGGAAGCGTACTTTTACCACATTTCTCACGAATGGTCAATGAAGATGTAAGAAGCGCTTACAAATACTTGTTTAAAGTATTAAAGATCGTAATGATCACCTCGAGTATACTAGTTGTTATCGCCATATTTATGTCAGACTGGATTATAGAAATCCTCTTTGAAAGAGATAAATTTACGCATGAAGATACACTTAAGGTATCCTTGATTCAGAAAATAATATTTGTCCATGTACCTTTTTATTTGTGCACCTTAATCATAGTGAAGTTTTTAACAAGCATCAATAAAAATAGCTTCATGGCCTGGATTTCCCTAGCCAATCTAATTATAAATTTAGTGCTCAATATAATTTTTATAAAATACTACGGTGTGTATGGTCTGGCCATAAGTACTTCTTTAGTATTGATTATAAGCAGTTGCTTTTACTTTGGATATACGTACAACCTGTATAAAAAACTGAAATAATGAAAATAGATTTTTTGGTCAATTCTCTTGTTGCAGGTGGCGCAGAACGTGTATTAGTATTATTGGCAAATTTTTTCGACCAAAAAGGTCATGATGTAACTATTATAACATTTAATGAACCCGAAGTATTCTCAGCCAACCCAACTGTAAAGCGCATCAGGCTTCATGACGGAAGTTGGAAAAACCATACCTTGAGAAGCATAAAAAACTTGCTAAATCTATACTCTAGAAAAGAAAATAGACCCGATATTCTAATGCCATTTATGACACAAACCAATTTTATTGGTGCGCTGATCGGTAAAATATATGGTATCAAAGTTGTTTCTGCTGAACATAACAATCATCTTAGGGAAACTGATTTTATTGGTAAATTAGCAAGAAAATATATGTATCGTATATCTGATGCACTGACAGTTCTTACAACGTTTGACAAAGATTTTTACGAGAAAAAGGGAGTTAATGTGCATGTGATGCCAAATCCTTGTACGTTTGAAGTTTTTACCGAATCCGTACGCAATAGAAAAAAAATTATACTTGCTGTGGGAGACCTTAACCGTTATTACCACAAAGGATTCGACAATTTAATACCATTGATTGCACCTGTTTTAAGAAAGAATGAAGATTGGACTTTAAAGTTAGTTGGAGGTGGTGATGATGGTACAAAACTTTTGAAAGACTTAGTAAAAGAACATCAAATAGAGGATCAAGTGATTTTTGAAGGCTATTCTACAAGAGTTGGAGAATTGATGATAGAATCAGAAATCTATGTAATGCCTTCAAGAACAGAAGGGCTACCAATGGTTTTAATAGAAGCATTTTGTAAGGGTATGGCATGTATAGCATTTGATTGCATAACCGGTCCTTCAGAAATTATTGAGCATAATGTTAACGGACTACTTATTGAAGATCAAAATTTTGATGCCATGGCAAAGGGCTTAGACATGCTTATGAATGATATGCCATTGAGAAAAAGACTAGCAAAAGAGGGCGTAAAATCATTAGGCAGATTTAAAATAGATACTATATATGAGAACTATTTAGAGATATTTAATGCCATATTGCAAAAATGAGTTTAAGGTTAATCACACATATTTGCTTCCTGTTACCATTTACTATTACGGTATTTAATTTTCAAGTAATAATAACGAAGACGGTTTCCGAATCTTTAGCGCAAATGATAGCTTATGGAAATTTAGGGTTACTTTTCCTTGGTATTGCCTTAATCATAAGGAAAAGAAGTGAGTATTCAAGAACGGCAAAACTCTGGATTATATTTTTCCTACTGTATTTCGTAATAGCTTTGGCTGCAAGCGCCGTACTATATAATCCCGCACAAATCCTAGTAAATATAATTCCTTTAATATATGTTATTGGTTTTTATGTCTATTTAAGCCATCCAGAACATAGAAAAGTATTTAAGATAAATGCTATTTGGGGCTTTGCTTTTTCTGTTTTTTTAGGGATTCATTTCTATAACACAAAATTTGATTTAGATCGAGGTGGGTTTTACCAATATATAGATAGAGCTGGCGGTGTATATGGCGACGCCAATAATTTTGCGCTTGCAGCTATAATTGCTTTTATTTTAGTCTATAAATTATATAATCCTCAAAATAGGCTTTTTAAAGCTGTAAAACTGTTAGTACTAGCCATTGTACTTTATGGTCTATTCATTACATTTTCAACCACTGGTTTTGTAGTATTTATTATTTGTTTTGTATCTATTAACTATAAGTTTTTCAGTGGTTTGAGATTAGTTATTGGTTTAGCTCTGGTACCATTGTTATGGATTGTCATAGCTAATCTAAATAATTTAACTGCAGACTTAGATCTAAAAGGCCAACAAAGAAAAAAGATTAATAATCTAGTAAATCTTGCAACATTCAATACCGACGAAGTTGACGACTCTGGTCGTAATGAACTCGTTACTAATCTATTGCATAATTATGTATATAAAAATCCGATATTTGGTAACGGTATCAATTTTGCAGCATCTCAAAGAGGTCACAATACAATTGTAGGCGTTTGGGCAGATGCTGGCATATTTGCATTATTGTTTTTCTTGTTTTTGCTCTTTAGATACTTTTTACAAGCCATGCGAAGTCCTCCCGAAATAAGGTTTCTCGTTCTACCTATTCTATTGACGATGTGTATTTTTATGCTAAGTCTGCAAAGTGTAATCAATCAGCCTTATTTAATGGCCATGTTTATCTATATGGGTTATTTGGTGGATTTTAAAGATATATCTGAAGTCTCAAAAGCAACGGTTGATGCTTAAACTGTGGTATAAACTGATAGTCTGTAGCTTATTTTTCGATATGAAAATTTATTAAAGTAGCTTAAGCTTTGGTCTTATCGCGATTGATATTAAAATCTTAATGGTGCAGATAGAAGTAATAAAATACCACTTTAAAGAATAATTTTGATTATTTAGCTAAGTTAGAACATATTTACGGTTCAAAATTGCAAGTAATTGCAGTGATGACCCAAATTTAACCATATATGCTATTTAATTCGCTAGAATTTTTTGTATTTCTACCAATAGTCTTTGCTTTGTATTGGCTCATTGGCAGTAAGTATATTAAAGCTCAAAACTTACTTATTGCCATTTCCAGTTACGTGTTTTATGGCTGGTGGGATTGGCGCTTTCTTTCTTTAATCCTTTTTAGTTCCTTAGTTGATTATTCTATTGGTAACGCGCTCGGCAAAACAGATCAAAAGAATAAACGGAAAGCTTTGTTATGGATGAGCATAGGTGTTAATCTTGGTTTTCTCGGTTTCTTTAAATACTATAATTTCTTTATAGACAGCTTGGTACATTCGTTTACGTTCTTTGGACAGGAACTGAGCATCAATACACTTAATATTATTTTACCTGTGGGTATAAGCTTTTATACTTTCCAGACATTGAGTTATACCATAGATGTCTATAATAAAAAGCTAGAACCTACAAAGAATTTTGTTGGATTCATGGCTTTTGTTAGCTTTTTTCCTCAACTTGTGGCAGGGCCAATAGAAAGGGCCACTAACCTCCTACCTCAGTTTTCGGTTAAGCGTTCTTTTAACTATACCAAAGCTGTTGATGGACTGCGCCAAGTATTGTGGGGGTTGTTTAAAAAAGTAGTTATTGCCGATAACTGTGCCAAATATGCCAATATGATTTTTAATAATCATACGGAGTACAACGGAAGCACATTACTCCTAGGAGCATTTTTCTTTGCATTTCAGATTTATGGTGATTTCTCTGGGTATTCTGATATCGCTATTGGTATTGCAAGATTGTTTGGATTTGACTTAAAAAGAAACTTTGCATTTCCTTATTTTTCGAGAGATATTGCAGAATTTTGGAGACGATGGCATATTTCCCTTTCTACATGGTTTAGGGATTATCTGTATATCCCTTTGGGTGGAAGTCGCGGTGGTACTAAAATGAAAGTTAGAAATACCTTCATCATATTCATTGTCAGTGGTTTTTGGCACGGTGCCAATTGGACCTTCATAGTTTGGGGAGCTTTAAACGCCTTATACTTTTTACCTTTACTACTAGCAAATAAAAACAGGATAAATACTAATCTAGTTGCCGAAGGTAATTACTTGCCAAACCTAAAAGAATTAGGGCAAATGGGCTTAACGTTCTTTATAACGCTTATAGCCTGGGTATTCTTTAGGGCAGATAATGTTTCTCATGCCTTTTCTTATCTTCAAGGTACTTTTAATGGATCGCTTTTTACTTGGGTGGAAGTTTTTCCATCTACGATTTTAATATTATTGGCATTCTTCCTTGTCATAGAATGGCTTGGCAGAAGCTATGAATATGCTATTGAAAATGTAGATGTTATGAAGAAGCCTGTTCGCTGGAGCTTTTATATTTTACTAATCGTATTGATGTTTGCCTTTACAGGTGAAGAACAACAATTCATTTATTTCCAATTCTAAAGGATGAAAACGTTTCTAAAAAATATAGTCCTCCTTCTTATTATAGCAGTGATCGTTGGTGAAGTTGTGGTACGTGTAACGCACGCTATGTCCGATATTCCTCAGAGGACTATTGATGAGTATGGCATACAAAAATACTACCCAAACCAAGATGGTTACTGGAAAGGCGGTGAGCATAAATGGATGATAAACCGACTAGGGTGGCCAGGCGAATTACCTAAAAGTTTTGATAATTTGGTTCTGGTCATTGGTGATTCGTATATAGAAAATTTCATGAACCCAAATGAATGCCACCAATCGGTCTTTTTAAAACAACACATGCCTAACTATAACTTCATGGAAGCTGCACGCTCGGGCGTTTCCCTTATTGAAGCCATGGAGATCAATAAACAATTAGACTCTCTTCAACCATCACATACTCTAATCTATGTTAATGATTACGACTTTTTTGAGAGTATTGTCGAAGTAAAACCAATGAGCGATATTACACAGATTAGCTTAAAGAAAAATGAAATTATTCACGGTAAAATGAAAGCTCCATTTTTCAAGAAAATCCTATATAACTGGAAGCTTTTATATTATTTCTACAATAGATTTCCTTTAAACAAACCTTCAAAAGAGGAAAAGGAAACCATACTTACCGAAGAGGCAAATAATAAAGTTGGATTAGAATCGAAAGATGAAGTTTTTAAGCTCATTGATTATATTAAAAAGAGCTATAATATCGAATTTCTAACGCTTGTCTTTCATCCTGAATCAAATCCAATAATAGTTGAAAAGTGCAAAAGTGCAGGGTTTAATGTTATCACTTTAGATTCTAGTGTAGATAGCAAAAGTTGGTCTTTTGACCATGATAGTCACTGGACGTGTTATGGCCATGAGAGAGCGGCCGGTCAGGTTGCCAATGCCCTAAAAATAGTTTACCGCTAAAATAAAATGAGTAACCAACCTAAAATAAAGATCTTATTTATTTTACCCTCATTAAGTGCTGGTGGTGCCGAACGTGTTATTTCTTTTGTTTGCCAAAATATTGATAAGAACAAATTTTACCCTGTTCTATTAGTTGCTGGTTTTAAGAAAGATAATGTCTATGATGTTAGTAATGCTGATGTTAAATACTTAAACAAGCCAAGAATACTAACAGCATTACCATCTATTATAACAAACATAAAATCATTAAAACCAGATATTGTAGTAAGTTCTATAGCTCACGTAAATACGGCAATGGCTATGGTCTCTCCTTTCTTTAAAAACACTAAATTCATTGGTAGAGAAGCTACGGTCTTAGGGCAACGTAAAAACGAAAAAAAAGCCAGGAAATGGTCCCCTGCTCATTTTCTCCCTAATGGCTTTAAGAGTTTAGATGCTTTAATCTGTCAATCTAGAGACATGGCAGAAGATATGGTCGGAAATTTTGATATACCACGAGAAAAAATCCATGTGATTAATAACCCAATATCAAATCTTCCACCTATAAAAGAAAAGTCAAATAATGTCCCTAGAAAATTCATTACCGTTGGAAGATTAACAGAAGTTAAAGGGCACTTAAGGCTCTTGAATATACTTTCAAAACTAACAATTCCTTATACTTACACTATTATTGGTAATGGTCATCTGAAGGATAGCATATTTAACAAGGCAGAAAGCTTAGGTATTTCAAAGTATATAGAGCATATTCCATTTACCAATAAAGTGAATGATTTTCTTGCCCAGCACGACGTGTACTTACAAGGATCTTATGTAGAAGGATTTCCAAATGCTTTACTAGAAAGTTGTGTTGTAGGCACACCTGTATTAGCCTTTAAAGCGCCAGGTGGTACCAAAGAGATTGTAGAGAACGGCATAAATGGCTATTTGGTTGATAATGAAGATGAATATCTGGAAAAGTTAAATTCGGAGTTCAATATGGATCCAAAAGAAGTACGAGAATCCGTTTATAAAAAGTTTAACCGTGAAGTGATTCTTCAACAATACGAAGATTTATTTCAACATGTTTTGAAGCATTAAGGCAATGAGACTTGGAATACTCATATATTCATTAAACGGAGGCGGTGCAGAACGTGTTGTATCTTACTTGGTTTCCTATTGTATTAAAAACAATATCGACGTTCATTTAATTTTAATGAATACTGGGATCAAATATGATATTCCCGATAATACTAAAATTCACTACATAGAAAAATCCAATGCTTCGGAAAGCGGAATTATTAAAGCCTTAAAAATTCCTTTTCTTGCCTATAAATACGCCAAGCTTGTTAAAAAACTTCAATTATCACATAGCCTTAGCTTTTTAACACGTCCCTCTTTTATAAATGTGCTTTCTAGAAAGTTTACTAATTACGATTTTAAGATTATTACCAATGAAAGAGCATTTCCTAGTTTACAGTACAGCTATAAAGGATTTCAATCCACATTCAACAAAAAGATGATCAAAACCTTGTACAAAAAATCGGATATGGTGATTTCAAACTCTTATGGAAATGCGGAAGACTTGGTGAGCAATTTTGAAGTGCCATCGAAAAAAATGCACGTCATTCATAATCCAATAAATTTAGAAAAAATAAGCAAAATTGACCCCATAGAAGGCTTCTTCGATACGTCGAAATTCAACATGGTTACCTTAGGACGATTAGACATTGGCAAGAACCATATAATGCTTATAAAAGCCTTACACAAACTACAAAACCCGCAGTTAAAATTATATATTCTTGGTTCTGGTGATATGCAACAGGAGCTAGAAGATCTTATAAATAAGCTCGATGTAAATGCGCAAGTCATTTTACTCGGTTTTGACCCTAATCCTTATAAATATCTAAAATCAGCTGATTTATTTGTATTTGGCTCTAATCACGAAGGATTCCCAAATGTGCTGTTAGAAGCTATGGCTTGTGGTTTACCAATCCTATCAACGAATTGCCAATCTGGTCCAAGTGAAATCATGGAACTAAAACAGCCTAGGGATAATGATATTATGCTAACTGATTATGGTATTTTAACACCCATTAAAAATGTGGATGCCATGGCCAAAGGCATGGATTATTTTATAAAACACCAAGGCTTTATAGAAAAATGTATCAGTAATAGTAATAAACGCATTAAAGACTTCGAAAAGAATAGCATTCTAAAGGAATATATAGACCTAATTTCTTAAGCTAAGCCATTTAAACCTATCTTAACAATCCTCTAAAAGGCCATAAGAAAAAGACAATCATCTTCACAAAAAAGGGTTCTATAGACTTTAGATAAGCTCCCAAAGGTATTTTCAAAAACTTAGAGGACCTTAGCATAACGTAGATTCTTTTTAAAAAGAAAACGGGTGCCGTAAAAAAGTACTTATTAAAAAACCAGTTGATATGCCCTATGTTGTTTAATACGGTTCCATGGGCACTACGAGATGTCATAGGCGTATTCATTATAGAACCTTCCATATCAACATGATAAATCCGAAGAATTTTGTTGGTACATTTTGTGAGGAATCCACTTTTGGCAACGGTACTCCAAATAATACTCTCTGGCGTAAAACCAATATTGAGCATTTCTGGATGAATTTCTATGTCTCTCAATATATCTGTTTTTGTCCAACCCCATTTTTCGCCTATGATTTGATTTTTGATCTTCGCTTCAAACGTATCACAGAAAAAAGGATCTTCCGGAAATTCTGTTCCCACTAAATTGCCATGTTGGTCTTCACATAGAGCGGTTACCGCGCCTACTTTCGATTTCATTTCCTCATCTAAGCTTTCATACTCATCATTGAACACTTGTAAAGCGTGAGGATAACATTCATCATCACCGTCAAACGTTAGTAAAAATTCCCCTTGAGCCAAACCAATCGATTGTATAAAACAACTCATTTTATGTTTGTTAACCTTATTATTAACATAATTAATATTAAGTGGAGACGTTTCTACTATTTTAGTAATGACGTCGTGGGACCCGTCCGTAGATGCATCATTGATTACCAACCATTCAAAATCCTTATATGTTTGATTCAATAGAGATTCGTGTACTTTCCCTATTGAATTTTCACAATTAAAAACAGGAGTAAATACAGTAAATTTATACTTGTATATCCTAGGTTCCTGAGCGTTGTAAACTGGCAATAAATCCTTGAAAATGAGAGTGCTCATAACAGTGTTTAGTAATAGATTTAAGGTTATAGAAAATGAAATTATTAGTTAACCTGCGATCTCGCAATAAAAATAGATGAAATAAGAAAAAAATAGACAGATGACTTAAATTTTCATTGCTATTCTATACAAAAAAGGACCTGAATTGCACTTAAATTGTTGAAAAAACCATATTCAATTCCTATTAAATACATTTGTTTATCAACAACGTGAATAACTGCGTTTTATCGTCTTTATTTGGGCTATCACAATATATTGATGCATATTTAACCCGTTGATAATGTGTCCCAAACTCTATAAGACATTAAATTGAAACTGTAATATTGCATTACTTTACAATTTTTGCCTATGAAACCTAAAATATGGTTGTCTGCACATCAAATGAGCTGTGTAGCATCTACTTTCAGCAAAAAAGTATTTGGTTTTCGACTTACCAAAAGACTTAACCAAATTAGAACAGCATTTTACCCAATTTTTGATCTTATTGTTGCAAAGGATTTTGTATCATTAAACATGATATATAATAAGCATTGCTTTTTAAACAAAATGAAGTAAAGTATGTGCGGAATAAACGGCATAATAACTAAAACCAAAACAAATAAGGACAAGATTTCTTCGGTTCTCAACACAATGAATAACTTAATTATTCATAGAGGGCCAGACGAAGATGGCGTATTTGCTGAAGAACTCATGGATTATTCTGTAGGAATGGCCATGCGTAGATTGTCTATTATAGATCTGTCTTCTGGACAACAACCGATTTTTACCGAGGATAAACAAATAGTTATTGTATTTAATGGTGAAATCTACAACTACAGAGTCCTAAAAGCTAAACTTGAAGCAGAAGGTGTAACCTTCAACACATCAAGTGATACAGAAGTGATTCTTAAGGCTTACGAAAAATATGGCGTTGCGTCCTTTCAGTGGTTAGATGGTATGTATGGTTTTAGCATTTATGACAAGAAAATCAATAAGCTCTTTATTGCACGTGATTTCTTTGGTGAGAAGCCATTGTACTATATGCATACTGAGAAAGCGTTTATTTGGGCTTCAGAGTTGAAATCGATTATCAAAACCATTGATTTTAATCCAAATATCTCAAAAACAGGATTGAATCTGTACTTCAGATTAACCTATATTCCTGCTCCACATACTATTTATGAAGGCATCCGAAAATTAGAAGCTAATCATTATATCGAGTACGACTTAGTATCACATCAAACGAGCATTCATAAAATCAATACAGAACCAAAACCTGAAACCGTAAATATTTCTTTTGAGGATGCCAAGGCAAAAACTAAGGAAATGGTTTACAATAGTGTGAATAGCCGATCTATCGCTGATGTGGGATTAGGGACATTTTTATCTGGTGGTGTGGACTCGTCGATTATATCGCTATGCCTATCTCAAACCACCGATAAGAAGATTGATACCTTCTCCATAGGTTTTAAAAAAGCATCCTATGACGAAACCGACAAATCTCGAGTTGTTGCCGATATGATAAATAGCAATCATCATGAGTTTATTATTGATGAAGATGATTTAAAAAATAACATCCATAACATCTTGGTTAATTTTGACGAACCATTTTCCGATAGCGCCGCTCTGCCCACTCACCTTTTATCAGAAAAAACAAGAGAGCATGTTACTGTGGCTTTAACAGGTGATGGTGGTGATGAAGTATTTGGTGGTTACAACAAGTATTACATCGGAAAAATGAATAAGCGATATACTGGGTTGGTTCCTAAAGGTATACACAAGACAATATTAAAGCTTAGTCAAAAATTATTAGTAGACAAGGATGATGCAAGGGGAAGGAAATTTCAGATCAATAAGTTGCTCAATGCCATAAACTACAATGGTAACTTTTACTGGGATATTATTTCATTAGCAAATACAAGCAAACAACTAGCAGAAATAATGCATCCGGAATTCTATGAAACCGATATTTTTAAGGAGTACAAAAACATTATAGGAAAACAGCATATAGAGACGCTCACAGATTTTAGACTTGTTGACAAAATATGCAGTTTGGAAGGTGGTATGTTGGCAAAAGTCGATAGAACAAGCATGATGACCTCCTTAGAGTGTAGAGCACCTTTCTTAAATAAGGATATTTGGGAATTTACCAACACCCTACCAGAGCACTATTTAATGAAAGGCTGGAACAAAAAACACATTCTCAAAGAGGCTTTTAAAGATCAATTTCCAGATGAGTTCTTAGAAAAAAGTAAAAGTGGTTTTGGCAGCCCTACAGGCGATTGGCTTAGACAAAGCTTGCGACAAGAACTTGAAAGTTATATAGAACCCAATATGCTAAAAGATCAAGGTATTTTTAACGTAGAAGTTATCACAAAACTAGTTAGAGACCATTTAGACAGTAAAAAGGACAGTACGTTTAGGGTTTGGTCCTATTACTGCTTTCAAAAATGGTACAAATACAATTTTCTCAAACAAAATTAGCAACCATGAGTAAAAAAAGAATCTTATTAATTGCATCTTATGATGGTTCGCTAATTAGGTTTAGAGGAGATTTTATAAAAAGCCTCATCAGTAATGGCTTTGAAGTTTTTGCAGCAGCTCCAAGTTACGCTCAACAGAACCGTCAGAAAATTACAGAAATGGGTGCGACGCCAATTGAATTCAATTTGCAGAGAACGGGTTTAAACCCTGTAAAAGATATGGATTCAATAAAAGAGCTAAAGCAGATTATTAAAAGCAATAAAATCGATTTGGTATTTCCATATACCGTAAAGCCTGTTATTTATGGTTCAATGGCTGCAAATAGCTGCAAAGTTCCAGTAATATCACTTATTACAGGTTTGGGGTACACCTTTACAGGTGCTTCTAAGAAAGCAAAACTGCTTCAGAAGTTTAACGAGCGTTTATATAAATTATCTATACGAAAAAATAAGTTTATTGTCTTTCAGAATAAAGATGACCATCAACTACTGGTTGATCGAAAAGTAATTTCGAAACATCAAAAGGTTGCCTTTGTAAGTGGCTCTGGTGTTAACTTAGAGCAATTCACCTTCAAGGAAAAGAACCCAACCGATAAAGTTAGTTTTCTTTTTATTGCTAGACTTATTAAAGAAAAAGGAGTGGCTTTGTATTTAGAAGCGTCAAAAATTTTAAAAGAAAAATACCCTAAAGCTGAATTCCATCTTATAGGTGCCGCCGAAACCTCACCATCTGCTATTAGTGAGGAAGAGTTAAACGATTTGCACAAAAAAGGAACCATAATCTTTCATGGCAAACAAAAGAACGTAGAAAAGCATCTGCACAATACCGATGTATTTGTATTGCCAAGTTATTATAGGGAAGGTTTACCAAGAACCACACTAGAGGCCTGTGCTTGTGGAAATCCAATTATAACAACAGATTCCGTAGGCTGTAGAGAGTCGGTTAAAGAAGGCGTTAATGGGTTTTTAATAGAACCTAAAAATCTAGAAGCGTTAGTGAAAGCTATGGAATATTTTATTACTAATCCAGAAAAAGTAAAAGAAATGGGTATTAATAGTAGGAAATATGCTGAAGAACGCTTTGATGTTAATATTATAAATAACGATTTAATCAATATTATAAAACAAGTACTTCATTGAAACTAATACTTGCACATAACAACAAGATTGCTTTGTCTATAGTTTTACTCTTAGCTATAGGGATTCTAAGTACTTATTTTAATTGGGGTGCAATATCAGTCATTGCAAGTGTTTTACTACCTGTTTTGTTTTTCTTAAATACTATAATTGTAATTTATGCCTTTAGACAAAGAAAGTATTTGTATCTCTTTAGTACAATGGCTTTTCTTTTGTGTTATAATTTCTTTTATCAAATTTCTTTAGATGATGAAAACCATAAAAACACTATCAGTTTATTGACTTATAACGTTAGATCTTTTGCAAATGAAGACGCTAAAGTTGCTAATAATATTATAAAGTTTATTGATTCAATAAACCCGGATATTCTTTTGTTACAAGAATCTGCTTATAAAGTAGGTCGAAATATTAAGGGCTATGATTATCACTTTTTAGGCTTTAGGAAGGATATCGAAAAGACACTACTCGATGTTTATTCAAAATTTCCAATCGTAGAAAAAGGCTATGTTGATTTTCCTAATACCAGAAACAACACACTGTATACCGACTTGGTTGTAGAAAACGACACCTTAAGAGTTTATAATGTTCATTTACAGTCATTTGCCCTAACGTCTCGTGCTGTTCTAGATGTGTCTGAAAAGTTATCTTATACCTTTAGTAAGCAGATTGAACAATCTAAAGCCGTAAAGGCACATGCTAATAAGTCTAACAGAAAGGTTATTATAAGTGGTGATTTTAATGCAACTCAATTTTCCATACCCTACAAAACTTTGTCTCATGGGCTTAATGATTCATTTTTTGCGAAAGGTAATGGATTAGGTACAACTTATAATTTATCGGGTTTTCCATTACGTTTAGATTATATATTGCTCAACAAATCGTTAGAAGTGACCAATCATAAGAATTTTGATTTAAATTTATCTGATCACAAACCCATTTTAATTGAATTTAAAATACCCAAAACATCAAGATCTTAAGTTTACAAAAACCTACGCCTATGAAAAATATATATAAAATCATAAAACGAATAGCGGACTTTACAGCCTGCTTAATAGGTTTAATTATCATTTCACCACTATTAATAACACTGATTATAATTCTATCAATTGCTAATAGCGGGAAACCTTTCTTTTACCAAGAGCGTGCCGGATTAAAAGGCAAGCCTTTCACTATCATTAAACTAAAGACTATGACCGATAAGACTGACGAGAATGGTGAACTTCTTCCGGTTGTGCATAGAATTACTAAAGTGGGGAGTTTTTGTAGAAAGTATTCTTTAGATGAAATACCTCAACTTATCAATGTTTTAAAGGGTGATATGAGTCTTATTGGTCCGAGGCCCTTATTTGTAGCATACATTGAACTCTACAATGAAGAACAAATAAAGAGATTGAATGCATTGCCAGGGATTTCGGGTTGGGCACAGGTTAATGGCAGAAATGCGATTAGTTGGGAAGAAAAATTCGATTATGATGTTTATTATGTGAAACATCAATCATTTAGTTTGGATATGAAAATACTTATAAAGACTATTGAGAAAGTAATTGCTCCAAAGGACATCAATAATTCAGATGAAGTAGATATGCCGAGATTTACAGGGTCAAGACACGAACCTTCAAATGCCTAAGCTATATAATGTTTATGTCTTTGAATGAATGAATTAAAAATTGTGGCAAAAACTCATCTTTCAAGTCCTCATTTAATTGATAGTGAATATTTAAGCCGTTATCAATTAAACCTATAGTTTTCCATCCTATTTTGTTTGGAGTCAAAAAATCCTTCTTGATATTATCGCCAATGTAATAATAAGTCTTTGCAGGTAGCGCTGTTTCTACTGCTCTGTAGTTCAACTCATTTGGCTTTTCACTTCCAATAGCTTCAGAGATTACTATTTTGCTCAAAAACTCTTTAATACCTAAGGCTTCGATTTTTGCAGTCTGTGTATTTACGCGTCCATCCGTAATTATAGCAAGCCGTCCTTCTTTTTTAGTGATATTTTGAAAAATTTCAAAAACCCCTTCAAACAAACTAATATCCGGTATATGATTACGATAGGTATGAATTAAGTCCTGTTTTTCAACAATGTACTTCTCTGCTAAATATTCAAAGACATCCCTCCCATTTCTATACATAGCAAGCATATTACTATATAAGGATTCACTATTTCTAGAATCGATTTGGTTTGAAATGAATTTATATGCTGATTTTAGGAACCCTATTTCATTATAGAGCGTATCGTCCAAATCAAAAACAACTACAGTATGTCTGTCAATCTTTATATCCATGAACTAATACTTCATCATCATAGCGAATCATTAGCAAATCTGACTCCCAACTATTAAACTTGTCTTCAATAGTATTATCTAACAAATATTCTTCTATGATCCACTTCGGAAAATTTGCACCTGCCAAGTAAGATAGAGGATATCCGCCACCAAATCTTGGATTTACTTCAATACCATAAACAATTGTTTCATCTGATTTATTGACAAAAAACTGAACTGCAAATCCTCCACGTGCACCTTCAATATAATTTAAATTGGATGTAATGAAATCTGCTAATGCATTTCTTTTTGTTAAAGCCTTATAGACTTCACCATCCCTTACCTCTATACGCTTTCTAGGAACAACACATTTTAGTTGACCATCCTTGGCATAATACAAATCGCAAGTATACTCGTCATAAGCTTTGTGGTCCAAGTACTCTAAAAACATAAGTTTGTCATTCTCAAAATGATATTCAGTAAAATCTTCTTCCTTTTCAACGATAAATGTATCCACGCTTCTACTGCCATCGGTGGGCTTAATAAAAAGCGGAAGTTGATAGTTGGTCTTGGAGAATTCCTTGGCAACGCGGATATGATGAGATTCAAAAAATCTATGTATCTCCCTTTTATCACGACATTTTTGAATAAAAGGAACATCAGATATCAAAATCTTTACACCTACGGCTTCAAAATCGTTTTGATGTTTAGAGAGCATTAAAAGTTCAGTATCTATAGTTGGGATAATTAAACCTATTTGATTGTCTTTACACAGATCAAGTAATTTATTGATATACAGATTATCATCTAACCTCGGAACGTTAAAGTAATTATCCGCTACATGGCATGCGGCCGACAACAATGGGTTAGAGTCTGAAGTAAAAACTTTAGCTTTAGGATATACCTTAACCAACTCTTTTTGAAAAGCTCTAACCAAAGAGACTCTTCTACCAGCAGAAGTTATGAGAATATTCATGTTATTAAATTAAGGGCCTGCATATGACTATTATTATTTGAGGCTCTAAATATAACTACGCCATCTTAAAGCTAAAAAAAGAACCTACGATTGGCAAATTAATTGGATTAGGGAATAGATTCAATGCAATAAACACATTTTAGTAGTTATAAGCAAATCACCGATATCAATAAAATCATGAATATTTACCAGCTTTCTTTACCAATTAGCATGTATAAGCAAGCGAATTTACACCAAAGATGATCTCTAATTGCAATTCAATATGGGACTAGGTGACAACGTAAATATTTGCCTTTTATCGTCTTTATTTGTTGAGTCTCATATTATTAATGCATCTTTAAATCGATTTAATAATCGTGTCCCAAATCCCTCTAAGGCATGAAATTGAAAAGGTAATGTCTATTACTTAACAATTTGACTTATGAAACCTAAAATATGGTTGTCTTCTCCGCATATGTGTGGATTAGAACAAACTTACATAAAAGAAGCATTTGATACCAATTGGGTCGCACCCTTAGGGCCTAATGTAAATGGTTTTGAAAACGACTTACAGCAATATCTCAATCAAGATGTAGAGGTTGCCGCTTTAGCTTCAGGAACATCAGCACTGCATTTAAGCCTTATTTTACTTGGCATAGGTCAAGGTGATGAAGTTATATGCCAAAGCAAAACATTTTCTGCTTCTGCTAATCCAATAGTCTATCAAGGAGCTACGCCTGTTTTTGTTGATAGCGAAAGAGAGACTTGGAATATGTGTCCTGTATTGCTCGAAGATGCTATTAAAGATAGAATTTCTAAAGGAAAGACTCCAAAAGCAATCATAGCCGTACATTTATATGGAATGCCCTATAAAGTTAAAGATATCCATGCTGTCGCCAAAGCGTATAATATCCCAGTTATAGAAGATAGTGCAGAATCTTTAGGGAGCCATTATAAAGGTCAAAATTGTGGTACTTTTGGCGATTTAGCTATACTGTCATTTAATGGCAATAAAATAATAACTACATCTGGTGGTGGTGCTCTTGTAACAAGAACCATTGAGGACAAACAAAAGGCCGTTTTTTTAGCTACTCAAGCAAGAGATAAAGCACCTCATTACCAACATTCGCATATTGGCTATAATTATAGAATGTCCAATATTGTTGCTGGTATTGGTAGAGGACAGATGACCATATTAGATAGCCATGTGGCGAAGCGTCGTTCTAATCATGCATTGTATTCTAAAACTTTTAAGGAGATTGAACAGATAACATTTTTAGAAGAGCCAGAAGGGCACTTCTCTAATCGTTGGTTATCATGCATTCTTCTAGATTCCAGAGGCACTCGGGAAGATCTACGATTGGCCTTGGAAAAGGAAAATATTGAATCCAGACCTCTGTGGAAACCAATGCATCAACAGCCTGTATTTAAGGATTCACCAAGTTTTATAAATGGAGTTTCTGACGATTTATTCGATAGAGGACTTTGCTTACCAAGCGGCTCCAACCTCAGTGACGAAGAACTCAATAGAGTCATTTCTACCATAAATATGTATTTTGCAGTATGATTGTTAAGTTTTTAAATAAAATCTCTCAGCGTTATGCTTCAAAATGGTTAGTACTACTGTTTGATGTATCTATAGTCGTATTAACGTTCTTTTTAGCATATCTCATACGATTTAATTTTAAGATAGATTTCGACGTCTCAACCTTACTGAAACAAATTCCATATGTTATAATCGTTGCTTCAATAAGTCTTATAGCAGTTGGGTCATACAAAGGTGTAGTGAGGTTTACCGGGTTTAAGGATATTGTCAATGTTATCATTGGTGCCAATATATTAGCCACTATACTGATATGCTGTACATTTTTGAGTAGAAAATTTATAAGTGATGATAGTATATTCAATATTTCGGGATCAATAATCTATATCCATTTATTATTAAACATTCTGTTTTTAATTGGAGCCAAACTGTTTATAAAATCACTTTATAATCATATTACCCAAGATGTAAATACAACGGCTAATGTGTTGATTTTTGGAGCTGGAAATTCAGGCATGTTAACTTATGATGCTATTCAGAATGACACAAAAAATGGATTCCAAGTCGTAGGGTTTATTGATGATGATGAGCGAAAAATTGGCAAAAAGATAAATCTTCTAAAGGTCTATAGCATAAGCTCTATTGACGAGGCTTTTATAAAAAAGTACGATGTAGAGGATGTTATTATCTCCATCCAAAATATTGATCCATCAAGATTATTACAGATTACCGGAAACCTGTTCTCACTAGGCCTAAAGGTAAAAATAGTGCCTCCTGTGCAGAGTTGGATCGATGGAGATCTAAGCGTAGGCCAAATCAAAGAAGTTAAGATTGAAGACTTATTGGGAAGAGATCCCATTAATATAAAAAACCCTGATTTAGAAGACCAATATGACAATAAAGTAATCTTAATTACTGGTGCAGCAGGATCCATAGGTAGCGAAATCAGTAGAAAAGTAAGTCTTTATAACTACAAAAAGTTAATACTAGTTGATAATGCAGAGTCCGCATTATATGATATACAACAAGAGTTTAAACAACTAGGACTTTCAAATATTGACGCTATTGTTGCTGATGTAAGAAACAAGACCAGAATTGATCAAATTTTTAATCAGTATAAACCAAAAATTGTCTTCCATGCTGCTGCATATAAGCATGTGCCTTTAATGGAAAACAATCCTTTTGAAGCTGTAAGCGTTAATATAGGTGGTACCAAAAATGTAGCAGATATTGCCGTAAAACATAGTGTAGATAAATTTGTCTTAATATCTACGGATAAAGCTGTAAACCCAACAAATGTAATGGGTGCTACAAAACGTATAGCTGAGCTTTATGTTACTTGTTTAAAGGGTAAAGGCCATACCAAATTTATTACGACTAGGTTTGGTAATGTATTAGGTTCTAATGGTTCTGTTATTCCTTTGTTTAAGAGGCAAATCGAAAAAGGTGGTCCATTAACGGTAACCCACAAAGAGATAACACGCTACTTTATGACCATTCCTGAGGCCTGTCAGCTCGTATTAGAAGCAGCAGCTATGGGTAATGGTGGCGAAATATTTGTCTTTGATATGGGCGAACCTATAAAGATATTTAACTTAGCCAAGAATATGATTATCCTTTCAGGATTGCGTTATCCAGAGGATATTGACATTAAGATTACTGGCCTAAGACCAGGCGAAAAAATATATGAAGAGCTTCTGGCAGATGGCGAAAACACCAAAAAAACGTATCATGAAAAAATAATGATTGCAAAATCTAGATTTGTTGATATTGAGAAAGCTGAAAAAGGAATTAATAAGTTAACTTCGATAAATTCCTTAACACAACCATTAGAAATTGTGTCTTCGATAAAGTCCTTAATTCCTGAATATATTTCCAATAATTCAACATACGAAGTACTAGATACAAAAAACAATCCTAAACTATAAACTAAATCTATTAGCATCCTATGAAAACCCGTAACTTTTTAATTTCACTTTTAGTAGTTGTTATGTTGACCTCTTGCGGATCGAGAAAGAATATTGTTTATTTTCAAGACGAACCGATAAGTGATATTATAACCTCAGAACCTAAGCAGCTTATTTATAAACCAGACGATATTTTAACCATCAATGTTTCGGCTTTAGACCCAGAAACTGTGATGCCATTTAATTTAACGCTTGTTGCCGGTGGAGCTCCAAATAATAATCCATTAAATGCACAAGGTGGACTACAACAGCAAACTTATCTTGTTGATTATGACGGGAACATAGAGTTTCCTGTTTTGGGAACACTAAAGGTTGAAGGTTTAACAAGAACTGAGCTTACAGATATGCTTACCCAAAAGATTTCAGAATATGCCAAAGATCCTATAGTTAATGTAAGGTTGGCCAATTTTACAGTGACCATATTGGGCGAGGTAAGAAATCCTGGGACATTTACCATACAAGACGAACGAATTACAGTCTTAGAGGCCTTAGGCCTTGCCGATGATTTAACCATCTTTGGAAAACGAAAAAATGTGCTTTTGATTAGAGAAGTCGAAGGGAAGAAAAAGTTCGCCAAGATCGATTTAACATCCATAAACAGTGTGAATTCACCCGTGTATTATTTACAACAAAACGATGTGATTTATGTTGAACCAAATACTGCTAAAATAAGGGCTTCGACATATAATCAGAATAATGCCATTTTAATATCGGCCATCGGAACCTTAACAACTATCTTAACGGTCTTTTTGGTTAACAATAATTAAAATAGTTTTTATTATTTTCACTTTATGGAATCTAAACCTGTTTCTACCACAAATGAAATAAGACAGAGTGTAGAATTGTTTCTTACTCAGTGGAAGCTATTATTGTTTTGTTTAATTGTTGCTATAGCACTTGGTTTCACATACCTTAGGTATGCCACCAATGAATATAATGCCTCAGCAACAATAAAAATTAGAGACGAAAAGCAATCCCAGAAACTACCTAGTATAGATGAGATTGCAAATGAAGGTTTATTTTCTGATGGTACCAATAAAATTAAAGATGAAATTGAAACCATAAAATCAAGGACTTTAATAAGAAATGTTGTTAAAAATTTAGGACTCAACATAAGTGTTTTTGCAGAAGGAAATATTAAGGAAAGGGAGATTTATAAAAATCCACCTGTAAGTATCAATTTCTTTGAAAATGATTCCATTATAGATCGTGTTAGTGCTGCAATTCACATCAAAGTGATATCAGAAACTGAGTTTCTGCTTTTTGAAGAAAAGGTTAAATCCCTAATAGACGATGGTGACGAAACAGGTACACCATACGCTTTTGGTGACAAAATTAAAATGGGATTTGGCGATGTGGTTATAACACCAAACATAGGTAAACACGCCCCAACAATTGGGAGTAATCTAAAAATTGCTATTGTCCCAGTTGATAGAATTGTAAATGCATATAAAGGCGCTATAAATATAGCCACGGATATTGGTTCTAGTGTTATTAAGCTAGAGCTTAATGATACCAATTCTTACAAGGCCGTTGATATATTGAATCAAATTATTGCCGAATATAACAACGATGTACTTGTGGATAAAGAAGAAGTCGTAAAGATTACATCAGATTTCATTAACAATCGATTGGAAGAAGTTGCTACTGAGCTTGGCGAAGTTGAATCGAGTGCAGAATTATTGGCCCAACGTAATAATCTTACTGCTTTAGGTGCCCAATCAGACCTGAATCTTCAAAGCAAAAAACAGCTGCAACAGCAAATCTCAAATACTGCCACCAACATCCAAATGATTTCTTATTTGCAAGAAGAAATTGCAGATGAAAATAAAATTAGTGATATGCTTCCTGCCAATATTGGCATTGGCGATGGTAATACGGCGCAGATTATAAAAAGCCATAATGAGTTGGTTGCACAACGCGATAGGATTTTAAAGAACTCTACGGAGAAAAACCCGGTTGTTATTCAATTAAACAACCAAATTGATGCCTTAAAAGTCAACCTTCAAAGCTCTCTAAGTACCATTAAAAGAACATCCGAGCTTACGCTCGATAATTTGAATGCCGAAAGTAATAGAATAAGTGGACAGCTGTACACTGCTCCTACAAGAGCAAGACAGCTGAGAGGTATTAAAAGACAACAAGACATTAAAGAATCGCTATTTTTATACCTACTACAAAAACGTGAAGAATCTGCTATTAGATTAGGTATGTATACACCTAGTGCCAAAATTATCGATAAGGCCTACTCTTCTCATCGACCTGTTGCGCCAAATACGATGATCACTTACTTAGCGTCCATTATTTTTGGGTTGGGTGTACCCATTGGACTCATTTATATTGCAGATCTTATAGACACAAAGATTTACACTAAGGAAGATTTAGCCAAATTATTGAATGTGCCTTACTTAGGAGATATCCCAAAAACCTCAAAAAAGCAAAAACTGGTTAAAAAGGTCGACTACTCACCTAAAGCTGAAGCTTTTAGAATTGTAAGGTCTAATATTGATTTTGTTCTAAAGGATGTCACAGGTAGGGCGAAAAGACTATTTATTACATCAACCAAAGCCCAAGAAGGAAAATCACATACCAGTACTAATTTAGCAACATCGATATCATACTCCGACAAGTCCGTTTTATTGATTGAAATGGATATTAGGGTGCCAAAAATTTTAAACTATCTTAATCTAAAAGAAAAACCAGAAAAAGGATTGTCGGATTACATTGCGGACAAATCCATAAAGCCTCAAGACGTTGTTGTAAAGCATCCTGATAATAGCTTTTTAGATATTATTCCATCTGGTACAATTCCGCCAAACCCATCAGAATTGTTAATGAGCGACAGAGTCACTCAATTATTCAAATATTTTGAAAACAAATACGATTATATTATTGCCGATACTTCTGCTGTAGGTTTGGTAAGTGATACCTTGTTGATTTCTAACCACGCTGATATATTTATCTATGTCGTAAGTGCAGATGGTGTAGACAGCAGACGATTAGTAAGTGTTATACAGCCACTTTACGACAAAAACAGACTTCCAAACATAACTATGCTCTTAAATGGTGTAAAACCAGGTAAAAAAGGCTATGGATATGGTTATGGTTATGGTAACAATCCTACTAAGAAAAAGAAATGGTATAAATTCGGCAAATAGAATATAAACTGCTGTTGCTCTTTATAATCTACGTCTTTTCTTTTCCGCTCTCAGCAACTCTAGTTCCCTATTGGTTTGTCCAGCTACTGAAGTATTTTCTTCTGCCCTTCTAATTAAATATGGCATAACATCCTTAACAGGACCAAAAGGAATGTATTTAGCGACATTATAACCTTTTGAGGCAAGATTATAGCTAATATGATCACTCATACCATATAATTGCCCAAACCACACGTTATTATCGTTCTTATTGATTCCATATTTTTCCATAAGTTCCATGGCCAAATAACTGCTTTCCTCATTGTGCGTCCCAATAAACAAGGAAATTTCATCTATGTGTTTGAGTATATAGGTAAGTGCGTTATTAAAATTATCATCCGTAGCATCTTTATTTTTACAAATTGGAGAAGGATACCCCTTTTCTTCAGCCCTATGACGCTCCTTTTCCATGTAGGCACCACGAACAATTTTCATACCTACTTTAAATCCTGAAGCCTTAGCACGAGAATGAAGCCCTTTTAGATAATCTAATCGATCCCAACGATAACACTGAAGCGTATTATAGACTATAGTTTTATCTTTATTGTAAATACGCATCATTTGCTCCACCAAATCATCTGCAGCATCTTGCATC
The DNA here is from genome assembly GCF_028282165.1 of Winogradskyella sp. Classification (GTDB taxonomy): domain Bacteria; phylum Bacteroidota; class Bacteroidia; order Flavobacteriales; family Flavobacteriaceae; genus Winogradskyella. The sequence continues at coordinate 235,199 of NZ_JANQIM010000005.1, forward strand.
CAACTTTCCTCACCATCTATTAAAACTTCAACATCCTTTTCTTTTGCCAATCTACAAACTGCATTATATCGCGCCACTACCCTGTTCCATTCTTCTTGCTCTTCTTTAGTAAAATCAAGATCTTCGCTCTTTTTTTGATAAAGTGCAAATCGCCCAAAGCCAGTAGGCTTGAACACAACTATTGGCATGGCATCCTTTTCATCACAGAAATGAATAATCTTTAATGTTTTTTCTAGTGCATAATCAAACTGCTCTTCGGTTTCCTTTCCCTCAACCGAATAATCCAAAACAGAGCTTACACCTTTTAAGTGCAACTTATCGATTACTGGCAGACAGTCTTCTTCATTAACTCCACCACAAAAATGATCAAAAACCGTTGAGCGAATTAAGCCCTCAACGGGTAAATTAGCCTTTAGTGCAAAATTAGTAGCCGCAGTGCCTATACGTACTAATGGTTGAGAAGAAATCATTTTGAACAAAAAATAAGCACGTTCCAATTCAGAATCGGATTTTAATGCAAAAGCGATATCAGTGTTTTCAAAGAGTGTACGATTTATCATAGATTAGAGAATAGTTAATACAAATATATTTAATCCATAGTTTACTTTTTTCTAAAAAAAGGGAGTATTTTCACAGCATTAATTTAGGAATTTTTTAAATGAAATCCATAAAGACCAAAAATGCCGTAATTTACTTTAACGAAGAGGTATATTCAGAATTAAATGCATATGTAAAAACGTCTAACCCCTCAAAAATATTTGTGCTGGTAGACACCAATACCCATGAATATTGCCTTCCTAAGTTTTTATCTCTGTTAGAATCCGATGATATTGTTGTAGAAGTTATGGAAATGCCTGAAGGTGAAGACCATAAAACTATAGATATTTGTACTGGTGTCTGGGAAGCGCTATCCGAATACCATGCCGACCGCAAAAGTTTACTAATCAATCTTGGAGGTGGTGTTGTTACTGATCTTGGTGGCTTTGTGGCCAGTACTTACATGCGTGGTATTGATTATATAAATGTACCTACATCTTTATTGGCTATGGTGGATGCCTCTGTAGGTGGAAAAACAGGTGTAGATTTAGGCCCTTTAAAAAATCAAATCGGTATTATTAGTGAAGGTAGTATGGTTTTAGTAGATACATCTTATATACAAACATTACCTCAAAACCATATGATTTCGGGTTATGCAGAAATGTTAAAGCATGGTTTAATATATGATAAAGCCTATTGGGAAAAATTAGTTAATCTCGAAAACTTAGATATTTCCGATTTAGATGGTTTAATCTACCACTCTATAGTTATTAAGAACGAAGTAGTCTCTGAGGATCCTACCGAACAAGGATTACGGAAAATCCTGAATTTTGGGCATACACTTGGCCATGCCATAGAAAGCTATTTTTTAGGCAATGCAGATAAAACGCCTTTATTACATGGAGAGGCCATCGCTATAGGTATGCTACTTGAGGCTTACCTTTCCATGAAGGCCACAGGTTTGTCTAAAAAGGAGTTTGAGGATATAGAAAAAGGTATCTTAAAAACATTTTCTAAAGTTGAAATCTCTACAGGTGATCAAAAAATTATAATGGACTTACTCATGCACGACAAAAAGAATAGTCATGGGAAAGTAAAATTTGTACTCTTGGAAGCTATCGGTCATCCAAAAATCAACTGCGAAGTAAGCAATTCACTTGTTCTGGAAGCCTTTGAAAACTATAATTCCTAAAGGTATATCGCTTTAATGACACTCATATGATGATTTTCGTGACCAGTGATGATATATCCTAAGGCTCTCACTGAAATCGAAGCTCCACTCGCTTCACCTATGCGTAGTAGCATATCATCATCAAAACTCCTAAAGAGAGTGATTGTACTATGTTTAACAGCTTTGTATTCCTCAACAAGACTTTTAAAAGATCTGTTTAAGGCATCACCCTTAGCCACATAATCATCCTGCTCAAAACCTACCAATGGCGTTTTGTCCCCTCTTGCAATTCGTAATGCCCTGTAAGAAAAAATACGTTCAGCATCAATAACATGAAGTAATCGATGTAGGATTTGTAATAAGGATGGTACTCCTCTTTATTTAGATGATTTGATATCATATGATTTAGAATAAAAAAGCCCCTAGTATAGCAACTAAGGGCCGAAACTTGTGTGGTATCAACTATAATTCATTAAATATAGTATGCATTAATCGCTTTTTATCGTTGATGCTTTCCTCTAATGAAATCATTGTTTCCGTTCTATAAACACCATCGATGTCGTCTAACATAAATATAATTTCTTTGGCGTGCATCGTATCCCTTGCGCGTATCTTACAAAAGATATTGAACTTACCTGTTGTTATATGGGCGACTGTAACATAAGGTATACTTTCAATACGTTCTAAAACAAATTTTGTTTGTGATGTGTTTTGCAGAAAGACACCTACATAAGCAATAAATGAATATCCTAATTTTTTATAATCCAAAGTTAGAGAAGAGCCTTTAATGATTCCTGCTTCTTCCATTTTCTTTACACGTACATGAACCGTACCAGCAGATATCAATAATTTTTTGGCAATATCAGTAAAAGGAATACGTGTATTGTCAATAAGCATGTCAAGGATTTGGTGGTCAACTTCATCTAATTTAAACTTTGCCATAATTGTATAATCTTTAAACTTTATGCAAAAATAAAGTATTTTTATTATCAATTACGCATTAAAAAAGAGTTTTATAAAGGTTTTAGTACGATTTTTTCATTATTTATCAATACGAAATCGTTTTCGTTAATAACTTTTATTTCCGAATTATCTCCATTTTTTACTTTTTGTCCTTTAGCATCTATTTCCCTGTGCCCAAAAAAATCACTTAATTTTGAAATGGTTTCTATAGTTGGTATAAAATCAATTTTGTCACCATTTAATCTTTCCACATATAGAATACCTATGTCAACTAAATCAGAAGCGCTATCCGAAATTAGGGCATTTCTTATAATGATGTCATAAAACTGTTTTCCATTCTCTGGTATTTGAAAATAGCTTTTATAATTAATATGGTCTATTCCACCAGAAATAACATCCAGGCCTCTAAGAATTGCTATAAACACTAAACGCCTCACCGCTTCCCTATTGTAATCGTTAGGTAAATGACCCGCTTCGTATAAAAGTGTTGGCACACCAAAACTTTGAAACATATCGCCCACACAATTTAGATTAAAACCATCATCGTATCGTGCTACACCGTTGGGTATTTCTTCTTGCAATATGTCGTTAACCTTAGAAATGATATGCATAGCCATCTCTCTGTTGGGTGTTATGGTACGATCAGGGTCTTGGGATGGAGACAAAAACGACAAAGTCGAAGACACATTTGTAGTTCCTACGCTATAAATGGTACGCTGACCATGTAGGTTAAAGCAATAATGGGGTTTAAAATCATCGAAAATGGCTCTCAGCACTTTGCTTTCGGGCTGAGAAAGCATTTGAGCGTCTCTATTTAGATCAAATGTATTAGCATTTAAGCGCGCATAACGTTCTGCGCCGTCGGGATTTAGGATGGGAATTGCCACTATGGTACAAGAGCTCAATATGTTATTAGAAACCTTATTATTGGTCAAAAACAGATTAAAACAATCAAACAAGGCTTTTGTAGTTGTTGATTCATTGCCGTGCATTTGAGACCATAACAAAACTTTTTGTGGTCCGCTACCAAACCGCAAGCCATAAATAGGTCTTCTTTCCACTGAATATCCTTCGACTGTGTATATTTCACTTGGAAACTTTTTCAGGCATTTTTCAATATCAGAATTGGTGATATAACGTCCGAACAATTCGGGCATTTTGATTAATGAATACAAACTATTGAAATGTTCAACTTTCATATAAAAAGCTTAGGTGTTACAAATGTAACTATTTGATTATTTACAATTGTAAACATTTAATTTTTGAGTAAATGTTACAAAAGTATACACTTGAGTCTTAAAGTTAACATCACAAAAGAAAGCTTATGAAGTTTAATTTTATAAATATTTATATTAATTAATAATTTATTGTTTATCAGTATTTTATATGTAATTATATAACTTATACTTTAATATAAGTTTGTGTGTAAAAGTCACATTCTTGCCTTTTAAAACACTAATGTTTACATTTGTACCGTTATAAAGTGACAACATCTGTTTACAATGATAAACTCAGCGGAATTTACAGCTAGACTTAAAAAAATCATCGATTTTTATGATGAAACTGCTTCTAGTTTTGCAGAAAAAGTAGGTGTTCAGCGCTCTAGCATTTCACATATCCTGTCGGGAAGAAACAAACCGAGTTTAGACTTTGTTATGAAGATTCTTCACGCCTATCCCGATGTGGAATTGTATTGGTTATTGAATGGAAAAGGGAGTTTTCCAAAATCGAACAACTTACCTAACCCAATGCCTCCAAAATTAGAATTTCCAAAAGAGGTGTCTAATGAGCCTGTTCAAACAGATTCTGAAATTGAAAAAATTGTTATCTTCTATAAAGATGGAACTTTTAAAAGTTACAATCCTTAAATTTTCGATCTACTAAACTATCTTTGCACAAAGCACAAGAATGAAGAATTTTATTTTGCTCTGTATTTTGGTAGTCTTTACAAGTTGCTACCAAGTTGAGCGTAACTGTAGCGACTTTAAAACTGGTGAGTTTAAATTTGATTATATGATAGATGGGGTGAAAAAGACTGGACGATTTGTAAGAACCGAAACTTTAAATATTGATTTCTATGAAGGTAAAGTTGATACCTCTTCTGTGCGCTGGATCAATGACTGTGAATTTATACTTAAAAAGCTTAACCCAAAAACGAATTCGGAAAAGGACGCCATTCATATGAAAATCTTGTCAACTGAAGGAACATCATCATATACTTTTGAATATAAACTTGCCGCAAAAAAACCTAATAGACCTTTACGGGTAGAAAAAGGTATTGCATACAGAATTAACTAGACATTATGTTAGATTTTTTATTATCATCAGATGCCATACTAGCACTGCTCACACTGACTTTCTTGGAAATAATATTAGGTATTGACAATATTGTTTTTATATCTATTGCTGCTAACAAACTACCTGAACACCAAAGAAATAAAGCCACTAATGTAGGATTGGTTTTGGCAATGGTACAGCGTGTGGTATTGTTATTTTTTGTATCGTTTCTTATAGGCTTAAGCGAACCGTTTTATACTCATGAGTCTAACTGGTTGTCGGTAGCGCTAAGTTGGCAAGCCATAATCCTTTTTGCTGGTGGTTTATTCCTTATCTATAAAAGTACTTCAGAAATTAGGGAAAAAGTAGAATTCCCGAGTCATGGTGAAGACAGTCTAAAGTCTAAAGCGTTTAAATCACTATCCCATGCTATCACACAAATTTTAATCATCGATTTTATTTTCTCAGTAGATTCCATTTTGACTGCTGTTGGGATGACCAACGGTTTACACCCAAATACTGACTACACATTGGTTTTAATGATTATTGCCGTAGTTATATCAATTATAGTTATGATAGCTTTTGCGAACCCAATCCGAAAGTTCATAGACCGAAATCCGAGTATGCAAATATTGGGCTTAGCATTCTTAATCCTAATTGGATTTATGCTTATTACTGAAGCAGCTCACCTATCGCACACAGAATTTTTTGGAAAGTCTGTTGGAGCCATACCTAAAGGCTACCTCTACTTTGCTATTGCATTTTCGTTGTTTGTAGAATTTTTGAATTTTAAGATTAAAAAAAAGAAAGTAAAAGCCTAAACTCATTTTATTTTCTTCTTGGTTCAGGAATAGGAATATATGTGTCATCATTTGGCACTTTAGGAAATGCCTTATTTTGCCACCGTACTTTAGCTTCTTGAAGTTTTTCCTTGCTACTAGACACAAAGTTCCAAAGCAAATAATGCTCATCCTCTAATGGCAAGCCTCCAAACAATAGGAGTCGTGTTCCACTATCTAAGCAAATGCTACATTGTTCATCCGTTTTGCTAATTAACATTTGTCCTGCTTCAACTTTATGATCTTTTTCCGTGATTTCGCCTTCTACAATCACAAAGGCGACCTCTCCCTTGAGCTGGTTGGCTAGATCGAGAGTCGTTTCTTTTTCGGCATAGATATCAACCATGAAGAGCTGGGAGTAACCTTGCAATGGAGAGGATTTGCCAAAGGCATTACCAGCAACCAATTTTATAGTTAAATCGCCATCTTTCCATTCGGGTAGTTGTGTTTTGTCAAAAAACTGAAAATTAGGATCTATAGCTTCCCTATCTTTTGGCAATGCCACCCAAATTTGATAACCATGCATTTCAAATGTATCGGAAGTTCTTCGGAATTGAGGTGTACGCTCAGTGTGTGTAACGCCGTGGCCTGCTGTCATAAAACCTACATCACCAGGCGTGATTAATTTAACGCTGCCAATACTATCGCGATGCTCTATTTCGCCTTTAAACAAATAAGTTAAAGTACTCAACCCAATATGTGGGTGTTGATCAACGTCCATATACTTCCCATCACCTAAAACTGCTGGCCCCATATGGTCTATAAATGTAAAAGGACCTACTTGACGCTTTTTGCGGAAAGGTAACAGGCGACCAACCATAAATTGCCCCAAGTCCGCCTGACGCTCATTAACAAGAAGTTTATTATTTGCCATAGTAATTAGAAAAGTGTGACTTGTCCTATATCATCAATATCTAGATCTTCATCTTCATTGTCTCTTTTAATCGCATTATCTGTTGATACTTCTGATTTATTTGCAATGTTATCAACTTCTAAATTGACAGAAATCGTCTCTTCATCAACAACTTCCAATTCATCTGCATGGACTTCCTCGGGCGCTTCAAATGGTAACGGATCCAATCGGTTAATTTGATTTATTTTTTCTCTAGTAAGTTGATTTCCAAGTGCATTAATCCCTTTTATTGAAATAAACTCTTCAAGATTAATTTCCATATTAGGTTTCCGATCTTTTCCTCTAATTTTTGTGAATTCTACTTCCACCATGGGTCGCCAATCAGTAGATACAATTTCTAATTGTGAATCTGGATGACTCGAAATAAAGGATTCTTCTTTACCTTCATTTTCTATTAAAAAACGTTTGACGTAATAGCGCTCTTTTTCGCCATCATAATAGATTGCGGAAATTGGCTTTTTAGGTATCCATTTTTCGAGCACTATCATATTACTCTCAAAGTGGGTTGTTAATTCCGGAATGATAGTTTTTGCTATTCCAGATTGCGTAATTACCAATAAACGGTCTTCACCTCTAAATTCCCCTATAAGTTCACCTCGTTCGTCAACATTGAGACGTTGTACGGTATCATCAAACCAAATTTTGCGTGGCTTAAGTGTAGATACGCCTTTTTCCTTAAGTTCGATTCGTTTAATTGAGTACTTGGTTACTAAATTACCTTTAGAGGTTCTTCCTTTAATAAGAATATCTGCAAAATTAAGATCCCATTTCAGTTTTTTAATACTGCCTACTTGTCGTAATAAGACTGTTACTACCTCTGCCTCACCATTTGGATTTGCTGAGAAGTACCAAACTACCGAACCTTTATTGCCATTAGCGAGATCATACTCTCGATCCCTTGTTATACTAGTCACTGCAAAACGTTTTACATAAGAAGGGCCGCCTCTACCATCACGATAAATCATATTATAAATCGTGCGTTTATCTTTTTTCTTAAATACTGCTACATGAATGATGTTCTTTCCAACAAACGTCTTGGAATCAACTTTAGTGACCATCATCTTTCCTTCCTTGGTAAATACAATAATATCATCGATATCACTGCAGTCGCAGACATATTCGTCTCGTCTCAATGATGTACCAACAAAGCCTTCTTCCCTATTAACATAGAGCTTAGTATTTCTTATAACTACTTTGGTTGCATCTACATCATCAAAGACACGCAATTCGGTTTTACGTTCTTTACCTTCTCCATAATCCTTTTTAAGTCTTTCAAAATAGGATATGGTATATTCGATAAGATTAGCTAAATGGTGCTTTACTTCTGCAATTTGATCTTCTAAGGCATCGATTTTCTGTTGTGCCTTATCAATATCGAATTTAGAAATACGTTTAATTCTGATTTCTGTTAAGCGTACAATATCGTCTTCTGTCACCTCACGCTTCAAATGTTTTATATGTGGCTGAAGCCCTATATCTATTGCATTAATGACACCTTCCCATGTTTCTTCTTCTTCTATATCGCGATAGATTCTGTTCTCAATAAAAATTCGCTCTAGAGACGCAAAATGCCATTGTTCTTCATATTCGCCTAATTTAATTTCCAGTTCTTGTTTTAAAAGCTGAACGGTATTGTCAGTTGAGCGACGAAGCATTTCCGAAACACCCACAAAAAATGGCTTATTATCTTCTATGACACATCCTAGAGGCGATATTGAAGTTTCGCAACTGGTAAAGGCATATAGTGCATCAATCGTTTTATCTGGCGATAATCCTGATGGTAAATGAATCAAGATTTCAACTTCAGCAGCGGTGTTATCCTCTATGCGTTTGATTTTTATTTTGCCTTTATCATTTGCTTTTAAGATAGAATCTATGAGCGACGATGTTGTTGTTCCAAATGGAATTTCGGTAATCGCTAAGGTATTTTTATCGCGTTGCGAAATCTTGGCTCTAACTCTAACCTTTCCACCTCTCATCCCATCATTGTAATTGGATATATCAGCTATACCAGCGGTTGGAAAATCTGGCAATAACGTAAACCGTTTGCCTTTTAAATGTTTTATGGAGGCATCAATGAGCTCTATAAAATTATGTGGCAATATTTTGGTTGATAATCCGACCGCAATTCCTTCGCCTCCCTGAGCTAAAAGCAAAGGAAACATTACCGGTAAGTTTACTGGTTCTTTACGTCTACCATCATAAGAGGCTTGCCATTCCGTAATTTTTGGGTTATAAACGACATCTAAGGCAAACTTAGACAAACGCGCTTCGATATAACGTGAAGCTGCTGCTCTATCTCCTGTTAGTATGTTTCCCCAGTTTCCTTGGGTATCAATTAATAAGTCTTTCTGCCCTATTTGTACCATCGCATCAGCTATGCTGGCATCACCATGTGGGTGGTACTGCATGGTATGACCCACAATATTGGCAACTTTGTTGTAACGGCCATCATCTAGGTCTTTCATTGAATGCATAATACGACGCTGTACAGGTTTAAAGCCGTCCTCAATAGCAGGTACAGCACGTTCTAGGATTACGTAAGAGGCGTAATCTAAAAACCAGTCTTTATACATTCCAGTAACTTTGGTAATCGTTTCTTGGTTACCATTATCTTCATTTAGCAATTCGTCATATTCTTCTGCCATCTATCCTTATTTAAGCTTTCTGTTTGCTTTTACATTTTTACTTAATGATTGCTTTACGTATTTCAGTTTTTTCGGTTTAAGAAGTGTTACGTTAAAGCGTGCTTTTACTTTACTTCCATCATAAGTCTTGTATAGAATTACTAAAGACTTGTAAAGGAGGTAATTATTTATCTTAAATCCGAGAAGTTCGTGTCTTGCAATCTCAATCTTTTTCTCTCTATAATTAATATATTCTGTAAGAATCAGACCTTTGTTTAGGATGATGATTTTGGCACCATCACTATCGTATTCAAAATAACCTGCAACAGAATGAAATAACACCAATACTATAAAAAGCCCTAGAATTATAAAGAATGTACTATCGACAAAAAAATCCAAAGACTTAAATACAGTGATCATCAGTATCCCAAAGACTATCAATATAAAATAGATGGAAACAACCGTATTTTTCACTTTTCGATTGTCAGTTCTCATGAATCTTCCTCAACGATATCAAGTTCAACTTTTAGATTTTCTATGATAAATTCTTGTCTCGAGGGTGTATTTTTTCCCATATAGAAGGATAACAGCTCTTCAATTGGCATATCCTTATCCAACATTACAGGGTCTAATCGTATATCATCACCTATAAAATGTTTGAATTCATCTGGAGAAATCTCACCTAAACCTTTAAATCGGGTAATTTCAGGTTTTGGCTTCAATTTCTCAATAGCATTTTTGCGTTCTTCTTCCGAATAGCAATAAATCGTTTCTTTTTTATTTCTGACCCTGAACAACGGCGTCTGTAAAATATACAAATGTCCTTCTTTGATGACTTCTGGGAAAAACTGTAAGAAAAACGTAATAAGTAATAAGCGAATGTGCATACCATCGACATCAGCATCGGTAGCAATGACAATATTATTATATCTTAAGTCTTCAATAGATTCTTCAATATTCAATGCAGCTTGCAATAGGTTGAATTCCTCATTTTCATAGACAATTTTTTTGCTTAATCCATATGAGTTCAAAGGTTTACCCTTAAGACTAAATACAGCTTGGGTATTAACATCACGAGACTTTGTTATACTACCTGAAGCCGAATCACCCTCGGTAATAAATAATGTTGTTTCTAAACTACGTTCGCTTTTTGCATCACCAAAGTGAATACGGCAATCCCTCAGTTTCTTATTGTGCAAACTCGCTTTCTTTGCACGTTCTTTAGCCAATTTTCTTATACCAGATAATTCTTTGCGCTCACGTTCGGCCTGAAGGATCTTACGCTGAATTTTCTCTGCGGTATCAGGGTTTTTATGTAGATAGTTATCTAGATACCGTTTTACAAAATCATTGATATAGGTTCTTACAGTTGGTAAATCACCTCCCATATCTGTGGACCCTAATTTGGTTTTGGTCTGACTCTCAAAAACAGGTTCCATAACCTTTATAGCTATGGCAGATACTACTGATTTTCTAATATCTGAAGCATCATAGGTCTTACCATAAAACTCTCTGATAGTTTTAACCAGTGCTTCTCTAAAAGCTGCTAAATGCGTTCCGCCTTGAGTGGTATTCTGTCCATTGACAAAAGAATGGTATTCTTCACTATACTGGGTTTTGCTGTGTGTAATGGCGACTTCTATATCATCACCTCTTAAATGGATGATTGGATATAATAAATCACTTTCATTGATATTTTCGGATAAAAGATCTTTTAATCCATTTTCACTGAAGTATTTTTCACCATTAAAAACTATGGTCAATCCAGGATTGAGATATACGTAGTTCTTAAGCATTTTCACAACATATTCGTTGCGATACTTATAATTTTTAAAAATGCTATGATCTGGAACGAAAGTAACCTTAGTACCTTTTCTGCGCGAGGTGTCGTCTAAAAATTCCTGATCCTTGAGTTCTCCTAATTCAAACTCCGCAGAAGCAGATTTACCATCTCGTGTGGATTCTACCCTAAAATATGTAGACAATGCATTTACGGCTTTAGTACCAACACCGTTAAGACCTACTGATTTCTTGAAAGCTTTGGTATCGTATTTTCCACCCGTATTCATTTTGGAGACGACATCCACAACTTTTCCCAGTGGAATACCACGACCATAATCGCGTACAATAACGCGTTCGCCTTGGATTGAGATTTCTATGGTCTTACCAGCACCCATAACGAACTCATCGATAGAGTTATCGAGGACTTCCTTTAGAAGAATATAGATGCCATCATCTGGAGAAGAGCCATCGCCCAACTTACCGATGTACATACCTGGCCGCATTCGGATGTGTTCTTTCCAATCGAGTGAGCGTATGTTCTCTTCAGTATAGTTAGACTGTTGTGCCATAAAAAATTAAGAAAAGTTAGATGAAAGGCTAATATAATATTATACGTTAAAAAATGAAATACGGTTTTAGTAAAGTAATTAACAATAAAAACCGAATATTGTTGAGAACATTGGCTTCAAGCGTTTTACAGACTTGATAGTTCTTCGGCTTTTTTCCGAAGTAAAGAATTTCTAGGAATCATTCGCCTTTGGATTCTCCCCAAATCGATTAGTCCCTTTTTCACTATCGAAAAAAAGAAATATGATACCACCCAAAATGATGAGTCCCCAAATAAATAAAACAATATATGATATTACCGTGGTTAAATCGTCCAATATACTCGACTTAAATGGACGGCTTTCATTGTCGAATAAAAGCTTAATCAAACCATAAATAAATAGAACTACAATTCCAATACTACCGACAACTATGTTCGATATGAAAGAAATTCCCGCAGGATGCCACCAACCACTTTTCCCTGCATCATGCAATCTTCTCACATGGACCGTAATGGTAGGAACAGCTGTTAAAGCTGCATATACATAAGCCAATACATAAAAGATCAATGCGGCGAAAAATTCGGCTTCAAAACGAAAATAGAGAAAGTGCAACGTCGCAAAGACAGTACATGCGATAGCTTGAAGTAAAATGACGCTCCAAAATTCTCTTCTTCGGGCTCTGCCATAGAAATTCCAATAGTCAACAGACAATGCCTTATGTAACCAATAAATTATAGTATGGTCTTCTCTTTGCATAGTTGACACTCCTCACTTGAAAAGAAACTGCTATACGTTAAACAAAAAATGCATCACATCGCCGTCCTTAACGATGTAATTCTTGCCCTCTACTCGCATTTTGCCTGCTTCCTTTACTTTAGTTTCACTGCCAAATGACACGTAATCATCATAAGCTATGACTTCAGCCCTAATAAAACCTTTTTCAAAATCGGTATGAATTACGCCGGCAGCTTGTGGCGCTGTGGCACCAATAGTAACCGTCCAAGCACGAACCTCCTTTGGTCCTGCCGTGAAATAGGTTTGTTGCTTCAATAATTTATAGGCCGCTCTAATTAGCTTTGCCGAGCCTGGCTCGTCGAGTCCGATGTCTTCCAAAAACATTTGGCGTTCTTCGTAATCTTCTAGCTCATTAATATCGGCTTCTGTACCGACGGCCAAAACCAAAACTTCCGCATTTTCGTCTTTCACCGCTTCCCTTACTTGCTCCACATAGGCATTACCCGAAGTTGCCGAACCCTCATCCACATTACAAACATACATTACGGATTTATCGGTGATGAATTGCAAAGGCTTTACATATTCTGCATAATCCTCCTCTGAAAACTCCAAGGCTCTAACTGAAACACCAAATTCTAATCCCTCTTTAATTTTTAGCAATACCGCTTCTTCGGCTTGGGCTTCTTTATTTCCGGTTTTAGCAGCACGCTTAACTTTATCTAACTTCTTCTCGGCCGTTTCTAAGTCCTTAAGCTGCAATTCCATATCTATGGTTTCCTTATCTCGTATTGGATCTACTGAACCATCCACGTGGACCACATTATCGTTATCAAAACAACGCAATACATGCAAAATCGCATCGGTTTCCCTAATATTGGCCAAGAACTGATTCCCTAAACCTTCACCTTTACTAGCGCCTTTTACCAAGCCTGCAATATCCACAATTTCTACCGTTGCAGGAACAACTTTTTCAGGACTCACTAACTCCTCTAATTTGGCTAATCTTGGGTCTGGCACATTTACTACACCAATATTGGGTTCTATGGTACAAAACGGAAAGTTAGCACTCTGCGCTTTAGCGTTTGATAAACAATTGAACAAGGTCGATTTTCCTACGTTTGGTAATCCTACAATTCCTGCTTTCATTCAAATTTTATTTGCCATTCCTACTGTCGCAGGAATCTCATTTTTTAAACGGTGCAAATGTAGTTAATTACTGGAATAGTTTTAATCAAATATGATTTGAAATATTGGAAAGAATTTATTGCTGTACTAGCAGTTAGATAACTACAATAAGGAATTTAAGCCGCTTCTTTTGGTTTGCAAATTACGCTTTACAAGTATAAAACACCTTAAATCCCTTATTATCCTTAAAAAAGTTAGATACCTGTAATACTAGAATAGACTTTTATATGTTATTGACGTTGGTTTAGAGTTATAATAGGCCTTGGCTATCTCTTTCATAATTTCTAATCTATATTTTTCCGTATTCTGTTTATCTTTATACCTCATTAGCATTAAATCCCAATCCCTTTTTTCTTCTTGGTCTACTTTTCCTGAAACTTTATTGATAAGTGACTCAGCCTCTTTTAAACAAGGTGAACTTACATCCACATAACTTAAAAACCTTAATGCGCTTGAATAATTATTATTAGAGATTTCTGTTTTTGCCCTTAATAAATTTGTCTCACAAGTTTGCTTTTGGTACGCAGTAAATGCTTCAATGGATTTATCTTGTATGGAAGCGTAACAGCTCTTGGCTTCTCTAGGAACAGATGATAAAAGTGCGATAGCTTCTTCAAATTTTTGAGTCTTGATTAAAAAATTTGAATCATTAACAATTTGATCGCAATTGTTATTATAATAGGATAAGATTTTTTCTTTGCCCTCAAGAATAAACGCACTAATTTCTTTATTGTTTGTAGGTATTTTTGAGATGGCATCTACAACTGCCTTCTCCTTGCTAAAGCCATTTCCCTGAATAGATTTAGAGTATGATGAAAATATCCTTTTTGTGCTATACTGTTGAATAAACAAACTAAATTCAACCTCAACGACAACAACATTACGCATCCCTTCTATTACAGATTCATCAAAGATTTCTAATTTTGGATAAATTAAAAATTCATTCGTATAGCCTCTGCCAGAAATTCCATTTTTAGTAGTAATATGCTGAATTTTTGATTCTATCTTTGAGATAGATTTTCGAGATAAATGCTCCGAGTTATCAGGCAAAATTACTGACAGTGATAGACTGTTAGCTTCAACATTATCACTTTGTGCAGTTATAATAGTTAAGTTTATAACAAAAATTATTGCGAATAGTTTTTTCATAGCTTATTGAATTATTACGTTTATTTTACCAGACCCTTCCATATCTGTTTTTACTTCTAGCCCTATAGATTTAATATATTTTCTCAAAGCTCTAGCTACTTTTGATGCTCTATAATTTCGTCCGTTTGAATCTTTTAATGGAATTCTGTAATCATCTATTATCATTTCACTTTCGCTTATCCCCTGAATATGGTAATAATTCTTAAACGAATTTTCGTCTAACCAATCTTCCATTATGTCTGAAAACAAATCACCGTCATTGCTTATTTCAGAATCCATATTATACTCCGAATCTGCACTAAAACCAATATTTATTCTAACAGAACGACCATTCTCAACGATATCGCCAAACTTGGCATTTAGGGTATTTAAGAATTCTTCGGCACAACTCTCAACCGCCTTTTGCGATAATTTTGCAATATCATCGGTATAAAACTTTCCAGACTCTCCTACTTCATTGGAAAGAGATTGACCTGTAAAAGAATCGTAGCCTTGTAAAATTAATTTTACCGAGTTACCGCTGCTAGATTCTTGAACATAGACTTCAACCTCAACATAGAAATCAGCGCCAGACAGTCTTATAACATTTGCTTTTAAATCTGTCTTATTACCACTATTAAGGGTAGTTTCTTTTAAGGCAATCTTTAAAGAACCAACGAAATCCTTAGTTGTAAATCCTCTGCTATCAAAAGCTTTCTTAACCTCTGCTATGGCAATTCTTTTGTTAAAATCCTCCTCTAAAATTGTTCTAATATCTTGGCCTTCTTTAGTAAAAGGCAATACCATTATTGTAGGCTGTACAGTATTTACTATTTTTTCTTGTCCAACACCTGCATAAAATGCAAAAAAGCATATTGCTATTATTATATAATGTTTCATAAGCTTAAGTTAAAAACCGAATTTTCTTATAATATTATTAGTTTCCAAATCCCTTTTTAATGCCATTGTGTTTATCTTAATGTCATTTACAACAGATGTAACTCCATTGTTTTTTTGAGTTGGTGATGATTGGTAAATGCTCATTATGAATGATTTATACCTGCTCTCGAAAAAACTTTTGAAATATGAAGGATGTTTTGATAAAATCTCATTTTCATTTGCACCGATCAACGGATTTTCTATGTGAGTATTGGGGATACCTCTAAAAAACAAAATTTCAAATGCTTTTTTCTCAGAATCATAAGTGGCTTCATCAATATTGTTGCCAAATCCGACACTTCTTAATTCAATGGTTTTATGCGCATCTTCATTAACAACGTTTACTTCTGCTGTTAGCGGAACAGTTATTTTTTTTGCACACGATATTGAGAGACTAGTAATTACAATTACTGCTAAAAATTTTTTTATCATAGTATTAATGTTTTAAATGACACTCTATTTTTGCTCCAGAATTAAACTTGGTCAATATGGCTTCACCACCTTTGAGCACTTTTGCTTCTGAAATTTCATCGCCTTCTACTTTGGTAATTTTTATTTCGCCCAACTCCTTTTTCCTTACTAATTTTTTACCATTGACTTCTTTATTAATTAACTCTATTATTGAAAATTTTTGATTCTTTTTTGTGCCATTCAACTTTCCTGTATTGACCAAAATTAGCTTTGCCTTATTAGACGATATTTCTGTTATTTCTATAATCAATGTTGTGACTGGGAAATGCTTATTAACAAATTTATCAATAGCTTTCTGTGTACCTTTCAAGGAATTAAAAAATGCTTTATCTGGTGTATTATTGTCACCAATTAAACTACTGCCAAAACTCTCTACAAACCCTTGTTTTGGTCTTATTAATTTACTTGCTAAAACTTGACCTGTAACTATATCGATAACCTGAAGAGAAAACGAGATCTTACATTCGTAGTTTACCGATGATTCGGATACTCTTTTTACGATATCGACTTGACTTATGCTCCCAGTTACAATTTGTTCAGCACCTTCCAAACTAGATTGCTGTACAGTTTTACCATCAATAAAATCTTCGGTTTTTTGTAACTCTTTTTCAGCTTTTAGTTTATCCAAGTTTGTTCTGTCAACAATATCAAACCTATTTGTGGCATAGAAGGCTTCTTTTACTTTGTCTTCTATAGCTTTAACATATTTTATTGAAATGTTAGATGAAGTAGTTTCAAAAGAAGTTATTGCAACACTCTTTTTTTGTGAAAATCCTAAAGTGCAAAAAGCAAGAACGCTTAATAAAAATAGTTTTAGTTTCATAATGGTTTAAAAAAATTGTACCTACTTCAAAATTCAGTTGGTTTTTCGGCTTATTCCCAACATTAATCTGAACAAAAACGGTGTTTTAATTCTACAGTGAATAGTATTCATAAGTCAATGAGTTCAACTACTGTCTTAATTTATGATACTAGTGCAGGCGAAGTTAGATTTAAAATAAAGTAAAGTCAATCCGTATAACTACGTAATTTTTCAGGTTTTTAAGTGCAGATTCAGCTATTGATCGTCAAATCATGCTAAAACTTTTTGATTTAATCTTTTAGAATAGGTTACGGGTATCGTGGATTTAATGCCAAGTGGCATCCTTGCTTTTGATGATGAGTTGCTTCAAAATCTGCAAATCGATATCTGCTAATTTATTGATGTACAAACAGCCCTTTCCCCATTTACATTTACCTAGTTTAGAGGTCAGTACTTGCTCTTTGTTAATATCAAAGGTTAAATAAATGGTCATCTTGGATTTTCGTGGTACAAAGCCTACATTAAACCATTCAAATTCTTCGTTTCCGCTTTTACGCCTGTATTTGTATTTACCAAAACCTATAATGAAGTAATCGCCCCAAATTTTGGGTTCATAACCTGTAATCTCAGACATCATTTTGACTAAGGTCTTGCTATCATTACGCTTAGTCTCGTTCTCGATACTTTCAATATAATCGGTAACACTTTTATCGGTTTCTTGTGTTGCTAAGCCTGCCATGGTGCTAGGTTTTATAATTCTTTTAAATATAAAACTTTTATGTCAGTTCGAGTGATTCAGGCATTTATGACTGAATTGTATCGAGAACTTGTTTTAATTACAGGAGCTTTGACTTTAGCCTATCTTGCGCGTAGTTGAAATGCTCAGTCTAACAATTTCAATATTTTTGCATTCAAAATTCATCAAAAATTGAAACTCGAAACCACAGAACTCAAAACCTTTCTAGACGAAAAGGTCAGCCTTTATAATCATCCCAAATTTATTGAAAGCGACCCAATACAGGTGCTCCATCAGTTTTCTAAAAAGGAGGATATTGAAATCGCTGGTTTTCTTACTGCGACTATTGCTTGGGGAAATCGTAAAAGTATCATCAATAATGCTAAGAGAATGATGGAATTTTTAGATCATTCGCCTTATGAGTTTGTGATGCAACATCAAGAATCAGATTTAGAGGCATTAAAAGGATTTGTGCATCGTACGTTTAATGGTGAAGATTTTATTCAATTTATTAAAAGTTTACAGCATATTTATAAGACTCATGGTGGATTGGAAGCCATCTTTACTAAACAAGCTAAGAAAACTTCTTTACAAAAAAGTATACATGAGTTTAAGAACGCCTTTTTTGAAATTCCACATTTAGAACGTACCAAAAAACATGTAAGCGATCCTTTAAAAAACTCTGCAGCTAAGCGTATCAACATGTACCTGCGCTGGATGGTCCGCCAAGATAATATTGGTGTGGACTTTGGTATTTGGAAAACCCTGTCTCCTTCCCAATTGAGTTGCCCTTTGGATGTACATTCTGGTAATGTGGCTAGAAAACTTGGTTTGTTGAAACGAAAACAAAATGATGGTAAAGCTTTGGTAGAATTAGATAACAACTTACGTCTACTTGATTCTAATGATCCTGTAAAGTATGATTTTGCCTTATTTGGCTTGGGTGTTTTTGAGGGGTTTTAAATTCGGGTTAACAGATTTTGCCATTCTAAACTTGTTTCAGCATGTGCTTAATGAAATGCCGAACTAAATTCGGCATGACAATTGTATATAAAGAAAGGCTTCCATTTGGAAGCCTCGAATTCATAAAGAGATTCCTGCTTTGGGCCTTTGCCGAAGTTCGGTGAACGCTGACGCAGGAATGACAACATTAGCCTTTTAGCCAAGCTTCTCTAATTGCTTTTTGCGCATCGGTAGCATTAGCATCTTCCACTAAAGTCTCGCTCTTAGCAGTTGCCTTTTCTAAAGTACCACTTAAAGTCATAGTCTCGCCATTGCGTTCTATTTCCAAACTATACTCTTGTCCTGGCTGCCATCCAAACATTCCTCCTATTATTTGTTCTGCATTCTGCAAGGATAATTCAGCGCCATTCACTTTTTTAATCACATCACCAACCTGTACGCCTTGAGATGCCCAAAACGAATTTTTTAATGCAGTAGGTGAAAAGAAAATAGTGCCTTTCGTAGGATCGGCATCAAAAATGATATTCTGTCCACCCGCAAAAATATAATTCGTTTGCACTTCGGACTCTCCCATGGTCAATCCTACTATTTCAAAAAATTCGTTGTAATTAATTGGTACATCACCTTCGACATGGGTCTTCAAAAATTCTCCAACACTTGGGTAGGTCATTGCAGTAATTTCATCAATAAGATTATCATCTACAAAAGGTTTCTCCCTACCATATTTGGCCGACAGCTCTTTCATTAAAGACAACATGCTTCTATTTCCTCCACTTTCCTTACGCAATAATATATCGATACACATATTAATTAATGCACCTTTCATATACACATTATAATAATTAGATGCATAAGGTTCTTTCAAGACATTTTCACTCATAATGGTAAAACTCATAGCATCATCAAGGTTTTTAGACGTAGACATCTTAGACATCATTGTATTGTAAAAATCCGCAGGTTCTACCAACCCTTCGTACACTTGAAAATGTTGGGCAAAATATTCAGTCGTGCCTTCGTACATCCATAAATGTTTTGAGAAGGATGGTTGATTATAGTCAAAGTAATGTACATCTTCAGAGTGTACCGATAATGGTGTTACTATATGAAAAAACTCATGGGCAACAACGTCAATAATAGAGGATGCCAAGCCTTCCTTACTTGACGATTCTGGCAACACAACTACGGTAGATGTATGATGCTCTAAAGCACCCATCCCCTTTGGTGCAGTCTCAGATCCGTCCGACAAGTACAAATAAATATCATAGCGTGGCGTACTATTAATATCACCTAAATACGCTTTTTGAGCCTGCATCATCCTATAAACGGTCTCTTTTTGACTTGCAGCCGTGTGAACGTTGTTAGGTGAATAAACACTTAAAACGATTTTGATATCACCTACCATAAATTCTTCTACATCCAGTTCGCCATACATCATTGGATTGTCCGTAATGTCAAAATAACGTTGTCCAAAATATCGAGTTTTTACAGATTTACCATCTTCACTAGCTGTGGTGCCCCTATCTGGCAAGGCCGAAGTTCTAACAAATTTAGCGGGAGATATAACATCTAGCTCATATTGATTACTCTTTAAAGAATCAAAATATCCAATAAAACCATGTAGGTTTAGTACATAATTATCTTCTTCAATATTCGTGCCTGCTGGAGAAAATGGGTTTTCACCACCAATACCACCACTCGACTCTATATCAAAAGTGTCGTTGACATAATACGTTAGCTTATCGAGCTTAGTCGCATCAGTAATGCTCCATGTGTTTGCATCTACTTTTGTAACTTCCAACTGATTACCATCATAGTCTAAAGCCTTTAAATCTTCGACATATTTTCCAAAATCACTCACTGCATAAGTTCCTTGAACAACTCTAGGCAATCTGTAAGTCACCGTCTCCGAAGTAATACGACCAGGATCAATAGTCACTGGTACCTTATCATCAACAACTGCCGTTAAATCTAAAGCCGTTTGTATAGGATTGTTTATGGCTAAATCATCTACTTTAGGCTTTGCTGAACCACAGCCTACTAAAATTATGCTTAATCCCACAATGGCTAAATAATTCTTCATCTCTACAATTTTATTTTTTGAACTTGACGCACAAAACTACGATCTGTTACCACTTTAACTCTAAAGGTTTTGTTAAATTCGCACCATGTCGCAGTCGTTGGTAAGTATATTAATTCCTTTTAAGAACACCGAGTCATTTATTGCTAAATGTATGACCTCCATTTTAACTCAGACTTACTGCCAATGGGAAGCTATTTTTGTTGATGACCATTCTGACGATTTATCTTCGGCTATTGTTGAGGAATATACTAGAAATGATCCTAGAATAAAATGCTACAAAAATGAAGGAACAGGTATTATTGAAGCCTTAAGAACTGCTTTTAAGAATTGTACTGGAGAATACATTACCCGAATGGATAGCGATGACATTATGACGCCTAACCGACTAGACGTTATGGTAAATAGCCTTGTAAAATATGGCAAAGGTCATTTAGCCGTGGGCCAAGTAAACTATTTTAGAGCAGATGGTGTTAGCGATGGTTACGCGCGTTACGAACGTTGGATCAATCAATTAACGCAAACCGGAAGCAACTATTCCGAAATCTACAAAGAATGTGTAATACCTTCGCCTTGTTGGATGTTGTATCGTGATGATTTTATAGCTTGCGAGGGTTTTGAGCCCAATCGCTATCCTGAGGATTATGATCTTACCTTCAGGTTTTACAGAGCCGGCTATAAATGCATTCCTTGCAATGAGATTCTGCTCCACTGGCGTGATTATGATTCGCGTACTTCGAGAACTCACGAGCATTACGCTATAAATTATTTTCTGGACATTAAAGTATATTACTTTTTAGAGTTAGATTATGACAGCAACAGGCCATTGACCGTTTGGGGGGCAGGAAATAAGGGTAAAACTGTAGCTAAATTATTGATTAAAAACCAAATTCCATTTTATTGGATTTGTGATAACCAAAAGAAAATCGGCAAGGACATTTATGGCCAAAAACTCCTTAATTTTAATTATCTGCAACAACTCGACAGTCCTCAAAGCATAGTCACAGTGGCTAATGAGGATGAACAAAAAACCATTACTGAGTATTTTAAAATACATAAAATGTCTTCAATGAAAGATTACTTTTTTTTCTGTTAAAATTCTCAAAAGCGCAATACTGTTATCCTTTTTCATTTTCTATATTTGGCTAAATAATAATCCTAGACAACAGGAATGCAGTTTAAACATCCCGAATTACTTTACGCTTTATTTTTACTGATCATTCCTATTCTTATTCATTTATTTCAATTACGTCGTTTTCAGAAAGTACAGTTCACCAATGTTAAATTTTTAAAAGCCGTAAAATTACAAACGCGTAAAAGTTCCCAATTGAAAAAATGGTTGACCTTATTATCGCGTCTGTTGCTTTTGACCTGTGCCATAATAGCTTTTGCACAACCATTTATTCCAAATACTGAAGATTTTAATGAGTCTCAAGAAACCGTTATTTACTTAGACAACTCTTACAGTATGCAAGCAAAGGGTAGTAATGGAACTTTGCTAAACGAAGCTATCCAAGATATTATAAATACACTATCGGAAGACGAATCCATTAGTCTATTTACCAATAATCAGACCTTTAGAAATACCACTATAAAGGCCCTTAAAAATGATTTAATTCAATTAGAGCACTCGTCAACTCAACTCAATTATAACGCTCTATATTTAAAGGGAAAACAACTGTTTTCCAATGACCTTGATTCGAAAAAGAATTTGGTTTTAGTATCTGATTTTCAACAAAAAAATAGTCCGCTTTCTTTTGAGGTTGATAGTACTGTAAATTTAAAATTGGTGCAGCCCAAATCAACTATACGCACCAATGTGAGTATCGATAGTATTTATGTCTCTGATGCTTCGGCAGAAGCATTAGACCTAAACGTGAAGCTTTCTAACCAAGGAGAGTCCCTAGAAAATGTCACCATCTCATTGTTTAACGACAATGAATTATTAGCAAAAAGTGCGGTAGATATTGATGGTGAAGCCGAAACGCGCTTTACAATTTCTAATGATATTATCATTAATGGTAAATTGGTTATTGAAGATGCAGGATTACAATATGATAATACCTTCTATTTTAATATTAACTCTAAACCAAAAATTAAGGTTTTAGCTATCAATGAATTGGCTGAGGATAATTTCTTAAAACGTATCTACACGGATGACGAATTTGGTTACCAGAGTTATACGATTAATGCACTTAATTTTAATTTAATTCCAGATCAAAATTTAATCATCCTAAACGAGCTTGAGACCATTTCAGAAGCTTTGAGAATCGCATTATGGGATTTTAGTCAAGATGGTGGAAATATTTTGATTATTCCTTCAGAAAATAGCAAATTAATATCTTATAATCAGCTATTTAAGAATATAAATTTATCTACATTAGGATATGCTAACCCTAATGAAAAACGCATAACAACTATCAATTACGATCATCCTTTATTACAAAATGCCTTCTATTCTAAAGTTACAAATTTTCAATATCCCAAAGTCGGTACAACGTTCAAATTTTCTTATAATGGCGATGCCATTTTATCCTTTGAGGATGGTACGGCTTTCTTAAAAGGAAACGATAAATCTTATATATTTTCAGCAGCCTTAAACGATGATAATTCAAATTTCAAAAATTCTCCTCTAATTGTGCCTGTACTTTATAATATTGGAAAGCAAAGTTTAGAATTACCACAACTCTATTATTCCATTGGGCAACCAAATTCCATAGCTATTAGTGCGATTTTAGGACAAGATGATATATTAACATTAAGCTCTGGTAAGACTTCTGTTATTCCACTTCAAAAAACGTATAGTAAATCTGTAGTTTTGGAAACGGAAGATTATCCAAATGCGGCAGGTATTCTTAATGTAAAAAACAAAACGGAAATCTTGCAAAATTTAAGCTTTAATTATAATAGACGAGAAAGCAATCTCATTTATCATGATTTGAGGACCATGAGTAATACAACTTTTGATCATAGCCTTGCATCAACCATCGATGACATAAAAAGTAGCACAACTATTAATGCACTATGGAAATGGTTTGTTATTTTTGCCCTAGTATTTTTAATCATAGAAATACTTCTACTAAAATATCTTAAATGAACGTACTTATAAAATCTGCCACTATCGTTGATTCTAAGAGTGATTTTCACAACGAAACGGTTGATATTTTAATTGAAAAAGGTCGTATCTCTAAGATTTCCAAACGCATTTCAAATCCTAATGATTATAGAGAAGTAAAACTTGATAACCTTCATGTATCACAAGGTTGGTTTGATAGTAGTGTATCTTTTGGAGAGCCTGGTTATGAAGAACGTGAAACTATTGACAATGGATTAGAAACAGCTTCGCAATCCGGATTTACTGCTGTTGCCTTAAATCCAAATACAAACCCAGCTGTAGACAGTTTTGCTGATATTACGTTTGTAAAGTCCAAAGCACTTAACAAAGCAACTAGTCTCTATCCAATTGGTGCTTTAACAAAATCTAGTCATGGTGAAGATCTAGCCGAGCTTTTTGATATGAAAAATGCCGGAGCCGTTGCGTTTTACGACTATCAAAAACCTATTTCTAATCCCAACCTAATGAAAATTGCTTTACAATACGCAAGCAATTTTGAAGGTTTAGTGTGCTCATTTCCACAAGAATCAAAGATTTCTGGTTTAGGTGTGGCTAACGAACATATAAACAGTACCAAATTAGGACTAAAAGGTAATCCTGCCCTAGCGGAAGAGCTTCAAGTTTCGAGAGATTTGTTTTTGCTAGAATACACTCAGGGAAAACTACACATACCAACCATATCCACAGCAAAATCAGTAGCTTTGATTAAAGCGGCAAAAGCCAAAAAATTAGATGTTACTTGCAGTGTAGCCATACATAATTTGGCACTTACAGATGATAGCTTAAACGGTTTTGACACCAGATATAAGGTTTTACCACCCTTACGTACACAAAACGATTGCGACGCCCTTGTAGAAGGTTTGAAAGATGGCACCATAGATATGGTGACTACCGATCACAATCCAATAGATATTGAAGATAAAAAAGTAGAATTTGATTATGCCAAATACGGTACCATAGGTTTAGAATCAGCATTTGGTGTATTACAAACCATATTCACAACAAAAAAAGCTATTCAACTTTTGAAGCAAGGAAAATCAAGATTCGGTGTTGCAGAATCATCTATAAATATTGGAGAAATTGCCGATTTAAGCTTGTTTAATCCTGATACAAAATATCAGTTTAGTAAATCTAACATTACTTCGAGATCCAAAAATTCTGCATTCTTGGGTATGGAATTAAAAGGTAAGGCTTACGGAGTAATTGCCAATAACAAAATTGTTTTAAAATAATGGATCAAAATACTATTGAAGAAGGCAAAACTTTAGGCATAGTAACATACTTAACCTTATTTGGAACTTTGATTGCTTTTTTTATGAACCAAGAAAGGAAAAATCCTTTTACATCTTTCCATGTAAGACAGTCACTTGGTTTAGGATTGCTTTACATAATGATTGCTTTTGTTGTCAGCAGTTTTAATAGTATGAATATTAGCATGGCTTTTTGGATATTTTTTTCGGTATTATACTTCTACGGGATTTTTGGAGCTATCACTGGAAAGATGAATAAAATTCCTTTGCTTGGTGAATTTTTTCAGAATTTATTTAAAAACATTGGGCAGTAAGAATGACTGACTTACACTATATTAAAAGGCCTTCTTCTCTAAAAGAAAATGCACCGTTACTTATTATGTGCCATGGTTATGGCAGTGACGAAAATGACTTGTTTTCATTTGCTTCAGAATTACCATCAGAATTATTCATTATTTCTCTGAGAGCGCCCCATACAATGTTCCCTTTTGGCAATGCTTGGTACGCCATAAATTTTGATGCCGAAAAAGGAAAGTGGAGTGATAATGACCAAGCCAGAACCTCAGTGGACTTAATTTCAGGATTTATAGATTATGCTTGCCATACATATCCCGTAAATGCTGATAATGTAACACTTTTAGGCTTTAGTCAAGGGACTATTCTAAGCATTGCAGTAGCGTTAAATTATCCTAAAAAAGTGAAAAATGTAGTAGCGTTAAGTGGCTACATTAATGAAGAAATCCTTCCAGATCGTATTGATGATGAAGATGTACTGCACTTAAATTTCTTCTGTTCCCATGGCACTGTAGACCAAGTAATTCCTGTGGATTGGGCCAAAAAAACACCAAGTTTTTTAGAGAATTTAAGTATAAACTATATCTATAAAGAATACCCTGTTGGGCATGGCGTTGCTCCACAGAACTTTTATGATTTTACCGCTTGGCTGAAACAATACGTCTAACCCAACTTAGGATACATAAAGTACTCTACCAACTTATACTTTAGATCGTTATTTTCATCAATTTCATAGGTTACAAAAATCTCACCCCAATGTTCACCATCCGTAAAATTGGCCAGTATCCACCTATGATTTACAATTCTAATTTTATTTATGAGAAGTTTAGAATCTGTCATAGATACAAAAGGAACAATAGGATGGTCTTCGCCTTCATAATCATTCATATTGTACAATCCTTCTGTTATAGCTTTTATCAATTCATCGGCATCATAACCTTGAACAATAAAATAATCTAGAGCATTGTCATTGCGGTCTATGTTAAAATAGTTAAGCTCAAAATTTTGATCCTCTAAATCAGTAATGGTTTTTTCTTGGGTCTCAATCTTAGTCTTAAATGCTCTAATATCCTTTTCATATTTGTCAATAATATTTTTAGAATTGACATATTGAAAAATAATCAGTAGGGTCGAAAAGATAAATAGGTACATAAAAACTCTGCTCTTCATATCTAAATCTTAAATAGTAATTTGTAAATTATCGTATGCCAGAAAAACGTTTTCCGGTAACTTTTGTTGCACATCATCATGAAATCCTAAATGGTGACTTATATGTGTTAAATAGGCTCGTTTAGGTTGCACTTCATTGATAAAATCCAGAGCTTCCTCAAGGTTAAAGTGTGATATATGTGGTTCTTCGCGTAAGGCATTCACAACTAATACCTCAAGATTTTGAAGCTTTTTTACTTCGGCAGAAGGAACTGTTTTCATGTCTGTTAGATAGGCAAAATCCTTAAATCGAAAACCAAATACCTGAAGTTTGTAATGTAAACCATCAATTGGAATAACATCGAGGTTTCCCAATGTAAATGGTTTATTTTCTATTTTATGTTTAGTTACACTCGGAACACCTGGATATTTGGCTTTTGTAGTAAAAATATAATCGAAACGCTTTTCCAATGCTTCAAATACACGCTGGTGTGCGTATAAATCTATATCACCCTGACGAAAGAAAAATGGTCTAATATCATCCAATCCCATAGTATGGTCCGCATGTTCATGGGTAAACACCACACCATCAATTTTTGTAACCTTAGCATTTAGCATTTGTTGCCTAAAATCTGGACCACAATCAACGACATAACAATAGTCATCCCATTCCACAAGAACTGAAACACGTAATCGCTTATCCTTTGGATTATCGCTAAGACAAACGGGATGCGTGCTACCTATAATTGGTATTCCTTGCGATGTTCCAGTCCCCAAAAACGTTATTTTCAAAGGTGTTAAGTTTGTAACAAAAATAAGCTTATTTTTTTGTTTGCTAAGCTAAATTAATACCTTTGTAACACTGATGAAATCCCAACAACCATGGAAGAAATAACGTATAAAGGGGACTCCGAATTTGAAAATATTCCTTCGCTAAAAGATAAGGCCCTACGTATTAACCTCAACAAAGACATCTACGGTACATTTGCAGAAATTGGTGCAGGACAAGAAACTGTGCGCCAGTTCTTTAGAGCTGGAGGAGCTTCTGGAACCATAGCAAAAACTATGTCTGCTTACGACAAAGACTTCAGTGATGCTATATATGGCATTGAAGATGATAGGCGTTATGTTACCGAAGCTAGATTGAGAAAAATGCTCAACCACGAGGTTGGTCTTATTGAAAAGCGTATTATAAGAGAGAATCATCCTAATAAACTTTTCTTCTCCTATGCCAATACTGTCGCTACCATAGATTTTGCAAAGAAATTTAAGGGTCATGGTTGGGTCGGTATAAAATATCAGGTGGCACCAGACCAAGACTACAACGACATTATTCTGCATATTCGTTTTAAGGAAAATGACGCCAGATTACAGCAAGAAACTTTAGGTAAATTAGGGACCAACTTAATTTATGGTGCTTTTTACAAATACAATCAACCTAGAAAATTATTACGTTACCTATACGATCATTTGGATAAAGATCAGATAGAAATCGATACTATTAACTTTTCTGGTCCTGTGTTTAAAGACATAGATAACCGTTTAATGAGTTTACAGTTGGTAAAAAACGGAATGACAGATGCCGTGATGTTTGCACCAGACGGCAACAACGTTTTACCAGCCCGAGTCCTTTACAAGAAGAATATTTTGGCTCTTAGAGGTAGCTTTAGACCTGTTACTAAAGTAAATATGGACATGTATGAGAAGTCTTATGAAATGTTCATTAAGGAGAATAAGGTAGACAAAGAAAAGACACAGGTAATTTTTGAAATTACGTTATCTAACCTTCGTGCCGAAGGAGAAATAGATGAGCAAGACTTTATGGACCGTGCAAAATTGCTTTGTTCTT
The DNA here is from genome assembly GCF_028282165.1 of Winogradskyella sp. GTDB lineage: Bacteria > Bacteroidota > Bacteroidia > Flavobacteriales > Flavobacteriaceae > Winogradskyella. The sequence continues at coordinate 263,549 of NZ_JANQIM010000005.1, forward strand.
TGGGGCAAACCGTCTTGATTTCTAATTTTCAGGAATATTATAAACTTGTTGAATATTTTTCTCAATACACCAGAAGCCGAATGGGACTTACCCTTGGTGTAAATAATTTGGTGGATATCTTTGATGAAAAATACTACCGCCATTTAAGTGGAGGTATTCTTGAAGCTTTTGGAAAACTCTTTTACAAAGATCTACGCGTTTATCTTTACCCGATGCAAAATGAGCATGGAGATATTACTAATAGTGAGAATCTAAAGGTGCATCCTCGTATGAAAGAGCTTTATAAATTTTTTAAATACAATGGTAAAGTCGTTGATATCACAGATTACGATTCCTCTAACCTATCTGTATTCTCGAGAACGGTCTTAAAAATGATTGCAAATGGAGAAGACGGATGGGAAGAAATGCTTCCAGAAGGTGTGGCCAAACTCATAAAGGAAAAGAGCCTGTTTGGTTGTGAGTCTGAAGAAGTAGTTCATAAATAACACTCAATGTAAAATACGCAGGTGTATTTAATTGTAATTATAGGGCATTTTAAATTCAAACGCAATCAATATTTTTCGAAGTCTTAATTACCAACAGGTAATTTTACTGAATCAGCTTGTTTTTTTGAATCTATGATTAATTTTTCTTGTTCGGATGGCTCTGACTTGTTTTCGGGTAAAGATTTTTGTTCAATTTCGGAATCCCCTTTAGTTGTTAAGCGTTCTATAAAATCATAAGCACTATAAACACCTCCAAAAATTGCCAAAACAAACAATATCCAAAATGTCTTATACCTATACTTAGAGAATAAATAATCGTAATATTCTTTTTTATCTGTCCTTAATTCCTTCTTTTGCTTCTCATCTATATAACTTGACCAATTTTTATATTTAGCTACTTTATAACCTTCTTTAGTTACCGTAAACTTGAACTTCCCTACATAAACTATTAAGTCATTTCTTTTTAATGCGGCAAGACTTTGTCTGTAATAATCGAAATCCTCTCTGATGTCAAAGTTCAAACCACTTTCTTCCGAAAATTCTTCTTCGTTTGACTCAATTAATTTCCTCAATAATTCAAAAGCCTTATTATCCATTTTTTAGTTCTATTTTAAAATTTGTCGGACTAAGATTCCAAATTATAGAAGTTATTTCAGATAACCAAGTAATATTTCAATGGTGTTTATTATTGATTACCAGCCCCTTTTACGTTTTTTGAGATAATGTTCCCTTAGACTGTCTTTATACTTTTTATAATTGTCATTCGCATCCCTAACTGAATTTTTTTGCAGATTTCTAATCTTTACATTTTGGAGACTGTCGAACTCTCTCTGTTTAGCTCTTGCAATGGAATCTTTTCGAATTATTTCCCTCCAACGTTTCATTCGCTCAGCTTCGGTCTTTTTGTTCTGGACGACAAGGCGCTTATAGGCATCGCTTTTCATTATCCGTCTAACGTAACTGGCCTTGTGATGGCCATTGGTCAATCGATACATTTTTTCTTCTGGTGTTTCGGGGATACTCACATAAATACTTTCAATGGTTATTATGGTAGTCTTGGCAGAATCCTGTTTTTGCGCGACGGTATCTTTTAGTATCGCCTTTCTTAGTTCGGAACCACCATCGTAGTTATCGGGCTTGGGTTTCTCTTGGGCAACAGTCATAAAGGGAATAAACAGAAAGGCCAGCAATAGGTTTTTCATTTTTAATTTTATTTACAGCCGTTGTGCTCCTCAACGACATTAATAAATAAAATAGCGTGGAACATTACCTACAGCCTCTATGGTACGACCAAGCACCAATGCACTAATAAGTAACACCCACGCCTTTCCTGGCATAGTTTACTTACTTGTTGTAGTGCATTATAAAATTTGGTCGTTTTTAGAGACTCTACAAGCAAACGCTATTATGTAATCAAATGAATATTAGGTCATTTATTTTGTCATTTTATAATACAAATATACGAAATAAAGGGTAATATTTTACCATATTAATTTGAAAATGTTATGAAAAATGAATACATTTGTGTTATTATATGCATAACATATTTGTTTTGTTAAAATTTAACACATGAAGAAAGTTAAAAAAGGTATTAGACTTGAAGAATATAGCAGACGAGAAATTCCATCAGAAGTCAGGGAACCTTTTTTGGCATTGTTAAAAAAATACAAGAGCATTGGTAAAGAGATAGATGATTTGGATTCTAAAAGGGATGAACTCTTGACGAATTTAAGAACTATTAAAAAATCCATGGACGTATTATATAAAAAAGAGTTCTACTTCGATGGAGACTTCTCATGGAAAGAGAAAATCGTGTGGGTACTTGAAAATGAGGATAGGTTATTGCCCGTTTCGGCAATAGTAAGTTTGATTAAAAAGATTGACAAAAACACTGGGGTTACTGTAACTCCAATAGTGAGGTTAACATTGGAGAGAATGATTCAAAAAAACGAAATCATTAAATATTCAAGTGAAAATTTAAGTAGCTTACATTATGGGCTGCCAGAATGGTTTATAAATGGAGAATTACTTGAAGCATATTATTTTTAAAAAACAAAGGACTGTACTCGTAATACAGTCCTTGTTTAAATGGGTGTGTGATATTTTGGTTATCAATGCGAGTTCCTATTTGCATTTTGGGGTTCGAATCCCCCACACTCCACTATATTTTAACTATTGTAAAGATACAAAAACTAAATTTCAAAACAAATGCTTTTAATAAGGATCTAAAATTAGCAAATCGAATACGAAAGTCAATCCTCTCGGTGGTATCAATTTCGTAATCAACGAGGTACGGAACAAGAGAATTGCAAATCTCATCAACAAGACACTGGGAAAAAGGGTTAAGCAGGCAAAGTATTCCTACAGCGACATCATGTTGTACTGGATCTATTCAAACCTATGCGGTGCGGAACGTTTGGAAGATACGGTTTTCCTAAAATCGCATTTAGACAGCATACCAGATTTGGCGAATCCCTCACCAGACAGAATTTCGGGCATTTTCCGCTCACTAGCATCACCGATAACCACCATAAGCACCAATACTGGTGCGGAGCATGAATTTAGCATACATAGACCATTAAATGGACTTATGATAGACGTTGCGAAGCGATTAAAGACCATAAACGGCAATGTTCTTGACTATGACAACGTAATCATAGAAAACGAAAAATTCGATTCCTGCTGGACTTACAAAAAGACCAAAGGTTATCAACCCGGAGTGGCATTTATCGGAAAGACCCCAGTGTATATCGAAGCGAGAAACGGAAACAGCCCAGCGGTATACAAAATGAAGGACACTTTAAAGAGATGCCTTCAACTATTGCAGGAAAAAGAAGTTCCGATAAAATACTTTCGTAGCGATTCCGCCGCATATCAACATGACGTTATAAGGTTGGTGGAAAAGCACAAAATCCAATTTTTCATCAGAGCGAACAGTTCTACTAGATTGAGAGAATGTGTAGAAAGAATCAAAAAATGGGAGCATGTAAACCACAAGGGGTTTGAATTTGATTTGGGGGAGACTAACTACATCCCATTTACCGTTCACTCGTACAGCCCGAAAATTTACAGAGCCGTAGTAAAGCGTGTACTCGTAGACGGTAAATATCATTACTACTCAATACTTACCAATAACAAAACGATGTCCACAATGGAAGTACTTCAATTCTACAACCAACGTGGTGCAATAGAGCGCAATTTTGACGACCTGAAAAACAATTTCAACTGGAAGCGCATACCGTTTTCATTCCTGAACGAGAACCTTGTGTTTTTAATAGTGAGCGCAATAGCGAGCATCCTATACGATTATATCATCAAGAAATTCAGCAAGAAAGTCGACTTTGTAAAAAGAACGTTTAGACTTAAGAACTTCATATTCCATTTCATAACCATAAGTTCCCTGTGGAAAAATGGAAAACTCAAACTGTTCACCGACAAAAACTACGAGAAAATTTTTGAATAAAACGTCCTCCATGGGAGAGGTACGCTTTGTCGCCAAATAACCGCCTATTTTTTAACCGTTTAGGGTCAGATTTCATCAAAAATTAACCTTATGGTAATGGAAATCCGTTGAATTACTTTTAAATTTAGGTTCAGTTATTGAGACCTGCGTATTTTACACTCAAACATAAAAACTAAAAAAAGCGACTACGAAGTCGCTTTTTTATTGTGCTCATATTATTCCGCTAAGATTTGCGCTGTGTGATCCTTAGTTTTTACTTTGGTAATGACATCCTCTAGAGTTCCATTTTCATCAATCACGAAAGTCGTTCTATGGATGCCATCATATTCCTTACCCATAAACTTCTTTGGTCCCCAAACACCAAAGGCTTCGATAACGGATTTATCTTCATCAGCCAATAAAGGATATTGGAATCCATATTTGTTCTTAAAATTCGATTGACGTTTTGCACTATCGGCACTAACCCCTAGAATTTCATATCCCTGAGCCTGAAAACGCTCATAATTATCATTTAAATTACAAGCCTCAGCAGTACATCCTGGTGTACTGGCCTTAGGATAAAAGAAAACCACTAATTTTTTTCCTTTATAATCTGATAATGAAATTGTATTTCCCTGCTCATCTTTTGCTGAAAAATCTGGTGCTTTATCACCTACTTTTAAATGCGTCATATTGCTTAAATTTGTTTTTGTAAAAATACGATGAATGACAAAACAAGAAAAGGTACACTTTGTTATAAATACGTTAAATGAGCTGTACCCAGAGATTCCAATTCCGTTAGATCATAAAGACCCGTACACCTTATTAATTGCTGTATTAATGTCTGCCCAAAGTACAGATGTTAGAGTCAATCAAATTACCCCATTATTATTTGAACGAGCCAATAACCCTTACGACATGGTGAAATTAAGTATTGAGGAAATTAGAGAGATCATCAAACCTGTTGGTTTGTCTCCGATGAAAAGCAAAGGTATTTATGGCTTATCCCATATTTTAATCGATAAGCATAATGGTCAAGTTCCTAAAACCTATGAAGAATTGGAAGCATTACCTGCGGTAGGGCATAAAACCGCGGCAGTTGTTTTATCGCAAGCATTTGGTATTCCGGCATTTCCCGTAGATACGCATATCCATCGCTTAATGTACCGATGGAACTTAAGCAATGGTAAAAATGTAGTACAGACTGAAAAAGACGCTAAACGATTATTCCCTGAAGAACTCTGGAATGACTTACATCTTCAAATTATTTGGTATGGCAGAGAATATTCACCTGCACGAGGTTGGGATTTAGACAAAGATATTATTACAAAAACTATTGGTAGAAAATCTGTTTTGGACGACTATTACAAAAAGAAAAAGAAATAGTATTGGTATAATTATTGATGGTTATGTTGAAACTATCAATCAATGAAAAAAGTACTAATATTAGTTTTAGCATTGTCAATAACTTCTTGTATTCCTTATAAAATTGCTCCTAAATTTAAAAAAGAGGACTATAAGGTGATGAAGGCAAAAAAGTTTCAACGCAAATTACCAAATGAAACGTCATTTATTTTCAAGGACCCTAAAGACGCCTACGAGTTTTACAATTACCTTAATAAGAAATACAATTTAGAAAATAAGTATGTTGGGGTTAACACCCCTTTTCAAATTAACAATGAAACTTATTATTTATCGTATAGCGAAGTAGAACGTACAGATGAAACACTAAATCTTCCATTAATAGTTATCGATGCCAAGCGGGAACAAAATGGGAATTCTGCCCTTTTTGTGGACGGTTATACAAGTCGCAAAGGACATTGGTACCTTGTCATTACGGTCTATGATGAAGAGTTAAATAATTGCCTGTTAGATAAGCATCCTATAAAGCCTCTAGTGCTTAAATACTTGATAGATTTAAAGCATGAATATTTAACAACACATAATTATGAAGAGTTACTTTTTGTTGAGAAATCTTAATAGCCAACCAATTATTAGACATTGGGTAATTACAGCAATAGTCATATCTTTTACCTCATGTATTCCCCTGAGTTTGGCTCCAGATTTTCAAAAAGAGGGCTATAAGCTAAAAGAGGCCAAAAGATTTAAGCGTGAACTCCCTAAGCAACATGCCTTCATTTTTGTAGACCCAAAAGAAGCAGATGTATTTTACAACTTTATAAATACAAAGTTTGAGCTGTATGATTTAGATGTCGATTATGAAGTACCTTTCAGAATTGAAAACGAGCTGTATTACCTTTCTTTCTTCGAAGTCGAAAAATCAACTACTACACTGAATATATTTCCAATGATGATTGACGCTGTTGCAGATGGCGTAACTGAATTAGAAGACGAGTATGTATGGGATTATGGCACTTGGTATATTGCTATAACAGTGATGGATAATGATTCTAAAGACTGTTTAAAAGAATCGCACCCAAAACATACGGTGGTTCTTCAATATTTAAAAAACCTGAAGCAAGAATATGTGGATACACAAAATTCTGAAGAATCGTTACCCACAAAAAAATCCTGATGTAAAATCAGGATTCTTTTCCAACTTAATTTAGAAGTGCTTCAAACTTCAATTTATTATAATTTATAACACTTAAAGCCTTAGAGTAATTCAAAAGGAAACGTACCGTTTCATCTTTTGGTTTTAGGTTATCATTTTTTGGGGTAGCGTTAGAGTAAACTTTTGCCATACTTTTAAGTTATAGATGATTAGTATGACAATAACGTACTTCAAAACATTTTATTGTATTAATTCGTTAAAATAATGTTATTTTGTTCTATAACCTTACGCATATTAATCAATGCATAACGCATTCTCCCTAATGCCGTATTAATACTAACACCTGTACGCTCCGAAATTTCCTTAAAACTCATGTCCTGGTACATTCGCATCAAAAGTACTTGTTTTTGATCCTCAGGAAGTTCTTCAATAACACGTCTTACATCAGATTCTACTTGATTTTTAATCATGCTCTTTTCTGCATTGAGACTTGAATCACTTAGTACGGAAAAAATACTAAACTCACCTGCATTATCAAACTTAGGCATACGACTGTTCTTTCTAAAGTGATCTATAACTAAATTGTGAGCAATACGCATTACCCAAGGCAAAAACTTACCTTCTTCGTTGTACTTTCCACGTTTTAAAGTTCTAATTACTTTAATAAACGTGTCCTGAAAAACATCTTCTGTGATATCTCTATCATAAACTTTAGAATATATAAAGCTATAGATTTTTTGTTTGTGCCGCTCTATCAAAACTGATAGTGCACTTTCGTCTCCTCTAATGTAGTTGCTGACCAACTCTGCGTCTGGGATAAGTTCTCTTTTCATAATATTACTCTTAGTAGTAAGAAGCACGCTTCTTAGCAAGGGGTTAATTTTATAAAGTAATATTATGCGATACGCAGTTGTTTTTGAAATGATTATGTGGTAAATATAACAACAATCATTCCGAAAAAGCAAAAAAAACCAACAAATTTTAACATTTTACCTAATATTAGTGTGTTTTATTAGCTAAAATAGATAACGTATCTTTGCAAAATTATACACTTAAACTTCCAATGAGTACTGTAATTTTAGACATAAATCCTAAAGAAAATATCATCATTAAAGGTGCAAAATTGCACAATTTAAAAAATATTGATGTCGTAATTCCAAGAAACAAATTAGTCGTCATTACAGGATTATCGGGCTCAGGAAAATCTAGCTTGGCCTTTGATACATTGTATGCTGAAGGTCAGAGGCGGTATGTTGAAAGTTTATCTAGTTACGCACGCCAGTTTTTAGGTCGACTCAATAAACCAAAAGTCGACTATATAAAAGGTATCGCTCCGGCTATCGCTATTGAACAGAAAGTTAATTCTACCAATCCGCGTTCAACTGTAGGTACAACAACCGAGATTTACGACTATTTAAAATTGCTATTCGCACGTATCGGAAAGACCTACTCTCCCATTTCTGGTAATGAAGTAAAGAAACATACCGTCAAAGATGTAATTGATTTCATTTCAAAGTTTGAAGAAGGCTCTAAATTATTATTACTCTCGCCAATTATCCTTGAAGAAGGCAGAACCATAGAAAATAAATTGCAAACACTTCAACAGCAAGGATATGCCAGAATTAAATACAATAATGACGTTTTAAGAATTGATGATGCCATAAAGCAAACTATTAAATCTGACGAGAACCTGTTTCTAGTTGTCGACAGAATTGTATATAAAGATGATGAAGATTTCCTAAATCGTTTAGCCGATGCTATAGAAACTGCATTTTTTGAAGGCGTTGGAAGTTGTATTATCGAGTCACTATCCGATCAGGAACAAACAATGTTTAACAATAGGTTTGAGTTAGATGGTATGGCATTCCTAGAGCCTAATGTACACTTATTCAGTTTTAATAATCCATATGGCGCCTGCCCAAAGTGTGAAGGTTATGGTGATGTAATAGGTATTGATGAAGACCTTGTCGTTCCGAATACAGCACTCTCGGTATATGAAAATGCTATTTTTCCTTGGAGAGGTGAAAGTATGAGTTGGTATAGAGACCAATTAGTAAACAATTCACATAAGTTCGATTTCCCCATCCACAAACCTTATTTTGAATTAAGCGCAGAACATAAAGCGCTAATATGGTCTGGAAACGAGTATTTCGAAGGACTAGACAGTTTCTTCGCAGAACTAGAATCTAAAGCTTACAAAATTCAAAATAGAGTAATGCTCTCACGCTATCGAGGCAAAACTAAATGTAATGTTTGTAAGGGGAAACGGCTTAGAAAAGAAGCAGGTTATGTAAAAATAAATGGCTATTCCATTACAGATTTAGTAGATATGCCATTAAACGAACTCACGGAGTTCTTCAAAAACCTAAAGCTAAACCCATACGATACTAAAATTGCAAAACGCCTACTGACAGAAATCAATACGCGTCTAGAATTTCTATCTAATGTAGGCTTAAATTATTTAACCCTCAACAGACGTTCAAATACACTATCTGGAGGGGAAAGTCAACGTATCAATTTGGCTACTTCTCTTGGAAGCAGTCTAGTAGGCTCAATGTACATACTCGATGAGCCCAGTATTGGTTTACACCCAAAAGACACTGAGCGTCTCATTAAAGTCTTAAAGTCGTTGCGCGATCTCGGTAATACGGTTATAGTCGTAGAGCATGATGAGGATATTATGAAAGCAGCCGATGAGATTATAGACATCGGTCCTGAAGCTGGGACCTTTGGTGGTGAGGTCGTAGCTACAGGAGAATTTAAAGACATTTTAGTGTCGGACACCTTAACGGCTAAATACCTTAATGGGCAATTAGAAATTAAAGTCCCAGAAAAGCGAAGAACCTCAAAATACCATATCGATATCATTGGTGCTCGCGAAAATAATCTAAAGAATATCGATGTGACATTTCCACTAGAAATGCTAACTGTAGTCACTGGAGTCTCTGGTAGCGGGAAAAGTACTTTGGTAAGAAAAGTTTTATATCCAGCAATTCAAAAAAAGCTTACGGGATTTAGTGATAAAGCGGGTCAGTTTACCGAAATGACGGGTAATTTCACTAACATTCAACATGTAGAGTTTGTTGACCAAAACCCCATTGGCCGCTCATCACGTTCTAATCCAGTAACCTATGTGAAGGCTTATGATGATATAAGAGCCCTATTTGCATCACAAAAACTGAGCAAAATACGGAACTATCAAGCGAAACACTTTAGCTTCAATGTAGATGGAGGACGTTGTGAAACTTGTAAAGGTGAAGGTGTCGTAACCATTGAAATGCAGTTTATGGCAGATGTACACCTAACTTGTGATACATGTGGTGGAAAGCGTTTTAAAAAAGAAATTCTTGAAGTAAGATTTCATGAAAAATCTATACACGATATTTTAAGCATGACCATTGATGATGCCATTGATTTTTTTGAAACCCACAACCAAACTAAGATTAAAAATAAGCTTCAACCCTTACAAGACGTTGGCTTAGGTTATGTAACACTAGGCCAGTCCTCTTCTACCCTTTCTGGTGGTGAAGCTCAACGCATTAAACTTGCAACATTTTTAGGCAAAGGTGATAAGAGTGATAATGCTCTATTTATATTTGATGAACCAACTACGGGTCTACACTTTCATGATATACAGAAGTTATTAAAGTCTTTTCGGGCCTTAATATCTAAAGGGCATTCCATAATCGTTATTGAGCACAATATCGATCTCATTAAGTGTGCTGACCATATTATCGACTTGGGACCAGAAGGTGGAAAACAAGGGGGTAATTTGGTGGCTTTTGGTACTCCTGAACAAATCGTCTCTAATAAGGATTCGGTAACTGGAAAATATCTACAAGAGAAATTGTAAAATGGAACTCCCTGAAGGTTTTCATAGAGAAATTATAAAAGCCAAAGAATCTAGAAATTCCATTGATTTTACGGAAGATTCAATTGTAAAGAGTGTTGATGTTTCCCCATTAAAGTCTGGTGGTTCCAATTTTAAAACACATGCACTTGTTGAGAAATCTTCCTCAAGAATTATTTATAGACCATCAATAGGTGGTGCTCTGTTTGTACTTGTCTTCATTGCTATTGGTATGGGATTCGTTATCTACAATCTGGTTAGTGAGTCCGGGCAGTTTTCTGATCCTTCCCTACTTAATTTCCTGGGTCTTACATTTGGTTTAATGTTTGCGTTTGTGGGAGCTTACATGATGTTTCATTTGTTTAAGCCTCGAGTCTTTGATAAACAATTGGGCTTTTACCATAAATCATATAAGTTTAAACCCGAGACTAGATATCTAACAAATCAGTTTGAGCTTAATCGTATTATAGCCATACAAATTATTGGCGAAACTATTACGGATGAAGATGGTTCTTATGGGAGTTTTGAGCTTAACTTAGTATTAGAGGATGGCACACGCCGAAATGTAGTAGATCATGGCAACTTAAAATCTATAATAGATGATGCTCATGTTATAAGTGACTTTTTGAATGTTCCTATCTGGCATGCTAAATCTGGTAAATAAGTTATAGATGGACTTAAAGGAAATCAAAAATATACCTCGACGGAATTCATGTATTCTGGTGGTGACAGTTTAGACGTTCCAATATGTACGAATGAATCCTAATTAATTACAAATGCCACAAACGCCAAAATTGAAAATGACATTGGCAACACAAATAGTAAAAAGGTAAATGAGATAATACCACTTTTAATCCAAGACAGAATCCAATTTTGCTTGTAAAACTTAATTAGTGCAATTAGAAAATAAAAGTAAGTAGATATAGCCACTAACCAATCTATCCAATCAGGAATATCATATACAAACCGATTTACTGCGAATAAAATACTGAATACAGTGAATAAAAAAGAAAAGAAATAAAAACTAAACACCAAATGGTGTGCATACTTTCCTTTGTTGAAATAAAATATCTTCAATATAAACGCAAAGAGTGGTAAAAGAAAAAACATAGAAATTGGGATACTATCAAAAAATGCCTGTACGATGCCTCCTGCACCTCTACCTTTTGTAAGCTTTAATGCGTTTTCAAACATCCGTCTCTCAAAAAAACTAGGATTATCGGACATTCCCATCTCCTTTAAAATAATTTCTTTATCAGCTCCGGCAGCTATTAGAGAGTCCACCTTTTTCTTGTCAAAGTCCCAGTTTATTTCGTTAGTGCTTGTTTCTTTAACACTTGCTTTTATAATAGAATCCGTTAACTTAAATCCCTCGTCATTTAGTCCAATAAATTTTTTGTTTTGCTCTAGAGGTTTCATCATTTTCTCTATTTGAACAGAATCAAAAACCTTTTCAACACTATCTTTCTCTATCATAACGGCATCGGCATCAACTACTTTTTGATTAAATTCATCAGCTTTACTCACTAAATCCCTAGTACTAAAAGAAATTATGAAAAAGAAAATCACCGAAATAAATAGGTACATCTGCGCAGGATGCAGATATAGTAAACGCTTACCCTCCAAAAACTTTGAAGCCAAGTAACCAGGTCTAAACATTAAAGGGAAAAAACTCTTCAAAAAACGTGCATCAAAAGAAAAGTAATTGCTTATGGTATTGTAGAACAGAACACCAATGGTTAGATCGTCGTCTGTTTTTTGTCCACAATGTGGACAAAATTTAAACCCCTTTTCATAAGGCTGCTCACAATTTCGACAAATCTCTTGGTCAGTGCTCACTAAAGTATGAGTTAGTTCTGCTTAAAATTAGTGAATTTTAGAATATAGATTCCATAACTAAATCATTTTTTGGCACGCTGTTTGTTTTATAATTGATGAGTTTAATTTTAAAACCCTTAACTATGAAACGGATTCTATTTTTATTTGCAAGTTTAGTGGCTTTTTCCACTACAGCATTCGCAACTAATTCAACCACCACAGTCCATGAAGCAGAAGCTTCAATCAACAATTTTGTGAGAGGTTACGGAAATTCTTTCATATTTGTTGAAAACGGTATTGAATTCTCGGTTTACAGAGACGGTCAATTCGACTTTTATATCCCGCAATATGGGCCAGATGTAAGCGTTGGTGTAAATACGCCAGGCTTTGCGTTAAGTTTCAACGGAGGTTTTAATTATAATCCATATGTACAGTACGATAGTTTTGGTGCTATCATTCAAATTGAAAATACACCTATATTTTACGACTTCTATGGAAGAGTAAACCAAATTGGAGACATATTCATCACTTATAATAACTTCAATAGAATTAATAGGATTGGTGGGCTCAATGTATATTACAGAAATAATGTGTTTTGGAGGTACGATGGTTTCATTAATGTCTACAATAGAGCATACATATGGAGACCTTGGCACAGATTCTACATGGTTCCACCTGTAAACTTCTGTGTAGTCAACATAAATCCTTATAGACAGTTTTATAATCCTGTAAGGCATATATGGTATAGACCTTACAGAAATAACGTGAGATACTTTAATGTTAATAATGGAAGACGCGGAAGTACGCATGTCGTAAGAAGAAATAACAGCGTTAATTATGCTCAGACACCCAGAAACAGAAGGGAACGTACTATACAAAGAACTGTAACACGTAGAAATGCTGAAATTACAAGAACACGAACAACACGTTTAGCTCAGAACACTACTGCTCGTACAACAAGAAGTACTACAACGCGTTCTGCTAGAAACACCTCAAGAAATGATGTAGGTACTTCTACTCGATCAGTAGCTAGAGGTAATAGTGAAGGTACTAGGACACGGTCTAACGCACGTGCTACGTCGCCAAACACAAGAACCAATAGCGATAGTAGAAGTATGAGAACATCTCAATCTAATAAAAGAGTGTCTACTACTCCTGCTAGATCAACACGTAGCAATTCAGTAAATACGACAAGAAATTCTAGAAGTAATGTGACCAGAGCTCGAGGTAATGTGTCTAATAGAATAGAAAGTACGAGAAATTCATCAGTAAAAAAACCAAAAGCGACGAAATCTCGTACATATAATAGAGCAAGCTCTAGCAACAGTAGAAATAGAAGCGCTACTGTTCAGAATAAAAGAAAATCTTCCTCTGTCTCAACTAGATCTAACTCAAGTAGAAGAAGTAACCAAAGTTCTACAAGATCTAGCTCAAGACGAACAAGAGGATAAAATATAAAACATGATTTTTTTGGTTGGTTAGTAGAAGTCCCGTATGATGTATGCCTCAGAGCACCTTACGGGATTTCTCATTTACATATAGTACCTAAAATTTTAGGTACTTTTTTATTTGTTGCGAAACATCTTCTGAGATGTTGAACTTATAGGTTAGTGTAAAATAAGTAAAGCCTACCAGTATGGATTTGAGTACTATATTAATAATTGGATGAAAGGGGAAATCCCAAAAATACATGGCTGCGGTAAGTAAAAACAAAAGTATTACGAGTTTTAGTGAAGCCCAGGAAAACGGTTGCATATTCAATTTGTACTTCACAAATACTAGCTTTATCGTATTATAAATAACAACCGCCAAAAACGTAGCAAAAGCCGAGCCATCTATACCATAAATAGGAATAAAAACAAAATTTAAAACGATAGCAATAACAGCTAAAATAACACCGAATAACAAAACCATTCTGTAATAATCACTATTAAACAAGATGGCATTATTATTTCCTAAACTATTGTCAAAAAGCTTCGCTAAACTTACAATTAGCACAACAAATAATCCACCAGTAAATTCATCAGGTAGTATTCTATACAATTGATTAATATTTAAAACAATAAGTAAAAAAATAAAACCACTGATAACCAAAAGACTTATAGAACTCCTCGAATAGAGATCTTTGAGTGCTGGTATGTTATTATCATTTAGGTATTTGGCAGTTAGCGGTAACATTATTTGGTGCATGGCACGTTGTGGCACGGCAATAACCGTGGCTATAAAAATGGCGACACTATAGTAGGCAACTTGCTCAATATGCTCTAGCATAACGCCTATCATAAACTTATCAATATCTAAAATAAGCATGGCAACAGAGCCCGCAATAATCATAAGTCCAGCATATTTTAAAATTGATGGTAATCCCTCAATTTTCCTGAACTCAAATCTTGGAAGTCTAACAGAATAAGCATAAAGCTTCATAATCAACATTTTTAAGACGTAAACGCCAACTAAAGCCAAAATGAATTGATCCACAGTTAACCATTCAAAATAAACCAGAAATAGGAGTATCATGATACATATACGATGAAATATCTCTTTCATCAAATTGCCAAAAACCGTTTGCATTTGGACTTTAGACCATGAGTAAAAAATCTCAAAATATGCCATAGCCACTGCCAAAACAAAGATATGCCAAACATAATCTTCTGCTATTGCATTCTTTTTTGAAAGCAAAGTACTAATCCATTCATAAGACATATAACCAATAAGCATGGTAGGGATAATAAAGACTAACGGTAAAAACAACATAAGGGTTAAAAAACTGTTGATCCCAGAATTCGTTTTAAAAGAAGAATAAAACTTAACAATGGCATTATGTGCTCCAAATGCCATAAAAGGCATCATGATATTGGCCGCCGATAATACAAAGGCTACTAAGCCATAATAATCATCCGTTAAGAAATTAGTGTACAAAAAAAGCGTGTTAATAGCACCTATACCGAAACCAATATAGGTACTTATGGTATTCTTGAAAGATTGTTTTAGTACAATACCCATAATGTCATAAAATACAAAAACTCATACAATACTAAAGCGTTTTTATAAGCATACTAAGTTGTTTGGTTAATGCCTTTCTGCTATAAGGTTGCAAGCCAATAGCATTCACCCTTAAGCTATCACTTTGATACGCCTCAAAATAACGCGTTATCTGCGTCTTTAGCTTTTGCTTTTCTTTATAGTTAAAATAGGTTCCTGTATTGGTTGATGTAATGATCTGCTCAATATCAGAATCCTTTGGGCCGATGGCTAATATTGGGGTTTCGGAAATTAGATACTCAAAAACTTTTCCTGGGATGATGGCCTTAGTATCTTGAGAGTCAATTTCTATCAGTAACAAAAGTCGCGATCGTATTTGAAACCTAATCGCATCATCGTGGTTAACATAACCCACAATATTGACATAATCTCTCAATCCTGATTGGTATACAGACTCGAGAACATCATCACTGACCACACCTATTAGGTTCAATTGAAATACTTTTGAAAACACTTCGTTTTCTTCAATCAATTCTGAAAGTACTTCCCATAAAATCTTTGGGTTGCGCTCCGAAAGTAGAGAACCAATATGCGACAAGGTAAATTTATCATCTTTCTTATCTACTCTAATACTATGTGTATCGTAGCCGTTGGTGATTACCGAAATGGGTTGTCGGGTTTTTATGAGAAATTCGTTTTTAGTATGATGGCTTGTCACTGTAATCTGGTCTGCAGAATTTAAAACCTCGGCTTCTAAAGCCTTATGTTTAGCCTTAGAAGATCTAGTAAGTTTTAAAGCTTTGTGATAGCCAATGGTCGTCCAAGGGTCTCTAAAATCGGCTATCCAATTGATTTTTAGCTTTTTCTTCAAATGAAGACCTATTAAATGTAAGCTATGTGGTGGTCCTGTAGTAATTACAGTGCCGATATCATTTTCTTTGATATAACTCGATAGAAATTTTACCGACGGTTGTATCCAATGTTTACGTGCATCAGGTATAAAGAAGTTACCACGAACATAAAGCATTAATTTTTCAACCAAAGACTGTTTTTTTGCCTTAGGGATAACACCAGAGCTTATGGTCTTGGCACTTTGCTTCGAAAATAGACGAGCCAAACTATAAGGTTCTTTTATGGGTTGCTTTAAAATAGTGAGGTTCTTGGCAACTTCATTAACCAAACTCTCATCTCTGATAGGATAGTGAGGATTATCGGGGCAGTATATAATAGGCTCCAAATCAAAGTCTGGTAAATACTTTACAAACTTTAACCAGCGTTGCACGCCAGGGCCACCAGCTGGAGGCCAATAATAAGTCACTATAAGTACTTTTTTGTTGCTCATTTTTGTCATTCCCGCGAAAGCAGGAATGATAATCAATTTTCTCTTTTCTTATACGAATAAAACACACCCAAAACCAACAAAACCCCAAAAATAGCTGAGCTTGCTAAAGCAATCTTGCTACCTGTTGCTACAACTTTGGGTTCAAACTTAAATTCTATAGTATGGTTACCGCTAGGTACTTCCATACCACGTAAGGCGTAATTAACACGAATGTGAGGTTTTAGTTCACCATCGATATAGGCATTCCATCCTTTTTCATAATAGATTTCAGAAAAAACGGCAAATCCATTATTTGTATTACTAGACTCGTACTTTAAGAAATTAGGCTTAAATTCTTTTAACTGAATTGTGGCGGTAGAATCAACTTCATATCGAACCATTGGTTTACCGTTAAGATCCGACATGGTAGTAACGGCCTTATTCTTGGTGTTTAAACTGTCTAAAATCCTTATTTCGGAATTCGCACTATCCAACACTGTAAGTGTACTCACAAACCAAGCATTGCCATTGGGTTCGGTATAATCTGTTGAGGCTCTGGTTTGGCCTTGTTGATTCTGCTCAATAATGTATTTGGTATTGAGCATATTTAAAACTTCTACATTATTTTTATACACATGAAATTCTAGCAAATCGTTATATCGTCCTAGTTTAGCAGCATGATAACCAAATAGTGAGTTATGATAGTACGAGGCCTTAGCTGGAGCACTACTTGCAGCATCAAAGACCCTAAAATGTCCTTTATCCTTTAAAATGTATTTGTCTGCTGTATTAGGTTGATACGGTTTATCAACCTGAATAGCAGAAACAAAATCGTCATTATTAACGTAGTTTTTGTTCACAGACACCAAATCAAATAAGATCAACACACCGAAAATTACAACGACTAAAGTATCGGACAGTTTTTGTTTTAAAAATAAATATATAGTACCAGCCGAAAGCAGAATCAAAATTAGGGTTCTAATAGTATCGGTCGTAAACAAGGCTTTTCTATCCGCTATAATGGCATCGATTAAAACATCTGGAATACCTTCATCCCTAAAACTCTTAAAATCAAAGAAGGTAGATTTAAATAATAAAAATACGAGACAAAGCCCTGCTGTAATCGTTAGGGAATATTTTAAGGCTTTTAGTTTTTCTTCATCTTTTTGAAAATCGTTAAACAAACGTACCAAAGCAAAAATACCCAATACGGGAATACATAATTCTAATATCACCTGGATGGAACTTACCGCTCTAAACTTGTTGTATAAAGGCACATAATCAATAAAGAAGTCTGTTAAAAACCCTAAGTTCTTTCCATAAGACAGTAATAAAGACAGAATGGTGCCACCAACCAACCACCATTTCAATCTACCTTTTACCAAAAATAAGCCTAGAACAAATAGAAAAATAATCACTGCGCCAACATATGCTGGTGCTTCTACTATAGTCTGATCTCCCCAATACATTGGAGCATTCTTGGAAATCTCCAGAGCTTCTATAGGTGAAGCTCCTAAATTGACATACGTTTTGTAGATTTCAGAATCCTTACCCACATCCTCCGAGTTACCACCACCCATAAACCTAGGGATAAATAGATTAAAGGTCTCAGCTAAACCATAGCTATATTCGGTAATGTACTCCCTACTTAATCCATTGGTGATTTCCTTTTCTGAACCGTCAGGATTTATAGTCAGTTCGCTTTTGCCACGCGTACTCTCTTTCGCATACTCTTGTGTTGCCATAATATTAGTGGCATTAAGCCCTACAGCTAGTATGGCTGCCACTAACAATAAACCAACAGACTTGAAAAAGTGTGGCAAAACCTTCTTTTGATAGGCATCGATTAAATAAGCTATTCCTAAAACAAGTACTAGAAATAACAGATAATAGGTCATCTGAAAATGATTGGCCACAATCTCTAAGCCCAAAGCAATTACCGTTAGCAGAAATCCAAGGATGTATTTTTTCCTAAAGGTCAAAACAATCCCAGCTAAAACCAAAGGCATATAGGCAATAGCATGTGCCTTAGCATTATGACCTACACCAAGAATAATGATGAGATATGTAGAAAATCCAAATGCTAAAGCCCCGAGTGCCGCTAATTTAAAATCAACCTTTAATGAAAGTAACAGAATATAAAACCCTAAAAAGTACAAGAACAAATAATCTGCTGGTCTGGGTAAAAACCGTAAGGTTAAATCGAGTTTCTTTATATAATTGTGTGGGTACTTTGCGCCTAATTGATACGTTGGCATGCCTCCAAAAGCACTATTGGTCCAATAAGTTTCCTCACCCGTAGCTTTAGCAAATTCTTTTTGTTGCTGAGCCATACCGATATAATGCATTATATCGCTCTGGAATATTTTTTTGCCTTGTAAAACTGGGCTAAAATAGGCTAAAGAGAATACTACAAATCCTATTAAAACAAGAAAATGCGGCAAAAAACGTTTGAAAGAAAATGACATGCAGTAGACTATGATTTTTGATTCCGAAAAGTAGTTATTTTTTGATAAAGTAGCTTAATATAACAAAACTTAAATCAATCTATCTCTTCGTAATCGATGTATTCACCTACTTTTTCGTTAGAAGTTTTATTTTGCTGTGGCATTTTATCTATAACCGTCTCGCCTTCTTTTCTTTTCTGTTCTCTACGCTGTTGCTCTTGATCTTGAAAACCACCAAATTGTTGGCCAAATCGCTCTTCAGCCTTTTTAGCAACAAAACGCATCAAAAAAGGTGCAAAAAGTCGAGCCAATATCCTAAAGCCAAACCAAACTAGCATAATTATTAATATTGTTCGTAATAATCCCATTACTGATGCTTCTTGCATAATTAAAGTTATACTCAAAAATACAATTATAGTTGCTTATAATCCGTTATTAATACTTAAAAAAAGTATAAAATATATATATTTGAATTTAAACCAAACAAAATGCAAAGACTCAAATCCTTAATTGTTGTTGTAATAGTACTGACCTACTCTATCGCTAATGCTCAATATACTGAGGTAATTAATTCTAATCGTCCTGGACTATCAGAAAGTGCTTTTTCAGTGGGGACAAACGTCGTGCAATTTGAGGCCGGTGCCTTTACCGTAAGTGAAGATCATACACCTCTAGAATATGAAGTTTCTGGTTTTGGCTTAGATTTTTCTGTCCGCTATGGACTGTTATTTGAGGAATTAGAAGTGTCTTTGGATGGTGTTTATCAGAATGATACCCAAACAATTAATAGTAGTGCCGTTCCGTTTGAAAATGATCGTTCTAATTTTAGAAACTTTACACTTGGAGCTAAGTATTTGGTTTACGATCCATACAAAAACGCTGAGGAAGCCAAACCAAATTTATACAGCTATCATGCAAATAGAAAATTTCAATGGAAATCCCTAATCCCAGCCGTGGCTGTTTATGTAGGCGCAAATTTTGATACGGAGAATAATCCTTACACTGCACCAGATGTAGAAGGAATAAGTCCTAAGGTGATGATAGCTACTCAAAACAACTTCAATGGTGGATGGGTTTTTGTTATGAATTTAATAAAAGATAGGATTGGCTCCGATTTTTCCGATTTTCAATATATTTTTACTTTAACCCACTCCTTTACCCCTCAGTGGGTAGTCTTTGGTGAAGCACAAGGTATTAATAGTGATTTTTATGCTGATAATATCTTTAGGGTTGGTGGTGCCTACCTTTGGAATAAAGATTTTCAGTTAGATGCCAATATCGCTTTTAACACAAAAGATACACCTTCAGTGTTTAATATTGCCTTTGGTGCCTCGTACCGTTTAGATTTCCATAAGGATAAAAAGATTGATAACGGCAATTCTGCCAAAGAAGAACGAAAGCGCAAAAAGCGAAGAAATAAAAAGAAGAAGAAAAAAGCTGACGATTTCGATTCTGATAGTATATAGACTACTGCATGATTAAAATTAAAGAAGTTACAACCAAAAGAGATTTAAAAGCATTCGTAAAGTTCCCTTTTACACTTTATAAAGATTCAAAGTATTGGGTACCTCCAATTATTAGTCAGGAATTAAAAACTTTTGACAAACAGAAGAATCCTGTCTTTAACGATGCTGAAGCTACATTTTTCTTAGCATATAGAAATGACAAAATTGTCGGAAGGATTGCCGCCATCATTAACTGGATAGAAGTTAAGCAACAAAACATCAAGAAAATGCGTTTTGGTTGGTTTGATTTTGAGGATGACCTTGAGGTGTCAAAAGCATTACTCGATAAAGTAACCGAAATTGGCAATAAAGAAAAACTAGAATTCATTGAGGGGCCTGTAGGATTTTCAAATTTAGATAAAGTAGGTGTTATGACCGAAGGATTCGATCATATCGGTACCATGATTACTTGGTATAATCATCCTTATTATCAAGACCATTATAAAGCTTATGGGTTAGAGTTATCAAAAGAATATGTTGAAAACAAGTTTTATTTTGGTGATATAAAGCCTGAAACGTTTACAAAAATTCAAGACCTTATTAAGCGTAGGTATAAATTAGAGGCCCTTGATTTTAAGTCTACAAAAGAAATAATGGTCTATGCTGATGAAATGTTTGATGTTTTTGAAACGTCGCATGCTAAGCTATCTTCATTTGTGGCTATCAATCCTAAACAAAAAGCTTATTTTAAGAAGAAATTTTTGCCTTTTTTGAATCCTGAATATGTTAAGTTCGTTGTTGACGATAATAACAAATTAATTGCATTTGCAATTGTTACGCCGTCTTACGCTGAAGCATTGCAGAAAATGAAAGGTAAACTGTTCCCTTTTGGTTTTAGACATATCATACGAGCAAAGAAACATTCCAAATCGGTTACCTTTTATTTAATCGGAATTTTACCCGAATATCAGAACAAGGGGGTTACTGCAATAATATTTAACGAGTTTTATAAGGAGTTTACAAAAAAAGGTGTGGAAGAATGCATTAGAGGTCCAGAGTTAGCAGACAATACGGCTATACATCAGATTTGGAAACACTTTAATCCAAAAATCCATAAAAGGCGCTGTACGATGAGTAAAAGTATTGAATAAAAAAAGCCCAAACTAAGTTTAGGCCTCCAGTATTTTTGAAAATAAGTGTCTTTATTCCCCCATAGCAGCTATTAAAGCTGCAGACATTCTTCTGTAAGTCCCATTTTGCAATCGGTCTCTTATCGCATCAAAGGCATCCAAAGTTTCCTTTACATCTTCTAAGGTGTGGGTCGCTGTAGGGATCATTCTTAATAAAATCAATCCTTTAGGTATAACAGGATAAACCACTATAGAACAGAATATTCCATGATTTTCACGAAGATCCTTAACCAAGGCCATAGCTTCTGGAATACTACCTTTTAAGTATACAGGTGTTACACAGCTTTGAGTTGTACCGATATCGAAACCACGTTCTTTTAAACCAGATTGTAAAGCATCAACTATAGTCCAAAGATTTTTCTTAAGTTCTGGCATAGTACGTAACATCTCTAAGCGCTTTAGTGCTCCAACAGTTAGTTGCATTTGCAGAGATTTTGCAAACATTTGAGAACGTAAATTGTACTTTAAATAATCTATGATTTCTTGATCTCCTGCTATAAATGCACCTGTACTAGCCATTGATTTTGCAAACGTGGCAAAATAAACATCTATTTCATCTTGCACACCCTGCTCCTCTCCTGCACCAGCACCGGTAGCTCCCAAAGTACCAAAACCATGAGCATCATCTACAAGAAATCTAAAATTATACTTCTTTTTTAATTCTACTATTTCTTTTAAGCGCCCTTGCTCTCCACGCATACCAAATACACCTTCTGAGATAACAAGTATACCTCCACCCGTTTGCTCTGCCATTTTTGTGGCACGCTCAAGATTTTTTTCTAAGCTGATAACATCGTTATGCTTGTAGGTAAAACGTTTTCCCATGTGCAAACGTACGCCATCTATTATACAAGCATGGGCATCAACATCATAAACAATAATATCGTCTTTGGCAACTAATGCATCAATAGTAGACATAATACCTTGGTAGCCAAAATTTAAAAGGTAAGCAGCTTCTTTATTAACAAACTTAGCTAGCTCATTCTGTAATTGCTCATGTAAATCAGTATGCCCAGACATCATACGGGCACCCATCGGATAAGCAGAGCCGTATTTTGCTGCTGCTTCTGCATCAACTTTTCTAACTTCAGGATGATTTGCAAGACCTAAGTAATCATTAATACTCCAAGTAATAACTTCTTTTCCCCGGAATTTCATTCTGTTAGATATCTCTCCTTCTAACTTTGGAAAAACAAAATAGCCCTCTGCTTGAGAGGCCCACTTTCCTAATGGTCCTTTATCTCTGTAAATCTTTTCAAATAAATCCTTCATACCTTAGTTTGCCATTAACCATGAAATCCATACCAATAAATTGGATAAATTCCTTTAGTTTTAATTTAGTTTTGTTAGTGTCTGCAAAATTAGTTAATTATATGTTCACAGCATAATAATATTTTGCTAACAATACGCTTGCTTTTTAAACATAAAAAAGCCTACTACAAAAGTAGTAGGCCAGAAAGTTAGTTAGTTATGTTACTTTACGTATTGAATAGTCGTGGAAACTTCATTTTTACTATCAAAAAAGCCTTGATCGGCCATCCATTTATCACTATAAACCTTACTCATATATCGCGATCCATGGTCTGGAAATATAACAACAACCTTATCCGAAGGCTTAAACTCTCCTTCTTCATTGAGCTGCTTTAATGCTTGCATGGCAGCACCACTAGTATATCCCACAAAAAGTCCTTCGGTATTAGATATTTCTCTTGCTGTATGTGCACTTTCTTCATCAGTAACCTTGATAAATTTATCTATGATATCAAAATCTGTAGCTGTAGGGATAAGGTTCTTGCCCAAACCTTCTATTCTATATGGATAAATCTCCTTATCATCAAACTCGCGAGTTTCGTGATATTTTTTTAATACAGAACCATAAGCATCTACACCTATGATTTTTACGTTAGAATTTTGTTCTTTAAGGTATTTGGCAACGCCTGAAATTGTGCCTCCAGTTCCACTACAAGCCACTAAATGAGTGATTTCTCCATTGGTTTGATCCCAAATCTCAGGTCCTGTAGTATTATAATGCGCATCAATATTTAATTGGTTAAAATATTGATTGATGTATATAGATCCTTTAATTTCCTCATGAAGACGTTTTGCAACCTGATAGTAAGATCTAGGATCATCTGCATTGACATGCGCAGGACAAACATATACTTTAGCGCCCATAGATTTTAACATGTCTATTTTATCTGCTGAGGATTTAGAACTTACCGCCAAAATACACTCGTAACCTTTGATAATACTTACCATGGCGATACTGAAACCAGTATTACCAGAAGTTGTTTCAATAATGGTATCTCCTGGTGTTAAAATACCTTGGCGTTCTGCTTCCTCTATTATATGTAATGCAATTCTGTCTTTAGAAGAATGACCTGGATTAAATGCTTCTACTTTAGCATAAAAATCACCGTTGTAGTGTGCGGTCATTCGGCTTAGTTTGATAAGTGGTGTACTTCCGATGAGTTGAAGTACGTTATCAAATACATTTTTGTTGTTGTCCATAAATGCTATTTAATCAAGTGTAAAAAACACACTCTAAAACCTCGCAAAACTAATACTTTTTTTTTAATTAGCTCGAAATACCTTCTAAATCTAACAGAAAAGCAAATTCTTCTGCATCTTCCCTAAGACTTTCAAAACGACCCGATGCACCACCATGGCCTGCATCCATATTTGTCTTCAAAAATAATTTATTTGAATCGGTCTTCAGTTCCCTTAGTTTTGCTACCCATTTTGCAGGTTCCCAATATTGAACCTGTGAATCGTGTAATCCTGCTGTGACCAACATGTTTGGATAAGCTTTTGAATCAATATTGTCATAAGGCGAATAAGACTTCATGTAGTCATAATACAGCTTATCGTTAGGATTTCCCCATTCGTCGTACTCCCCCGTTGTTAGTGGAATTGAATCATCTAACATTGTAGTTACTACATCTACAAATGGAACTGCAGCGATAACGCCATTATACAATTCTGGAGCATCATTTATCACAGCTCCAATTAATAAACCTCCTGCACTTCCGCCCATGGCATAAAGATGCTTAGAGGATGTATAGCCTTCTTCAATTAAGTGTTTAGAACAAGCGATAAAGTCTTTGAATGTATTTTGCTTTTTTAATAACTTACCGTCTTCGTACCATCGTCGACCAAGATATTCACCCCCTCTAACGTGAGAAATAACATAAATAAAACCACGATCCAATAAACTTAACCTAATTGTTGAGAAATAAGGATCTACTGTAGAACCATAACTTCCGTAAGCGTATTGAAGCAATGGATTATTGCCATCCTTTTCTATACCCTTTTTATAAACCAAAGACATTGGTATTTTGGTGCCGTCTTCTGCAATGGCCCAAATACGCTCTGATAGATAGTTGTCTTTATCGAATTTACCACCAAGAACTTCCTGCTCCTTAAGAACATGTTTAGTTTTTGTGTTCATGTTAAACTCAACTACAGAAGCTGGTGTTGTTAATGAGTTATATGAATATCTTAAGCACTCAGTATCAAAATCGACATTTGTACTTGTAAAAGCTGTGTAGGTTTCATTATCGAATGGCAAATAATAATCTTTAGAATTATCCCATTGCTTAATCCTTAATTTGTTAAGACCGTTATGACGCTCGCTAATTACCAAATAGTCTTTAAAAATATCAATATTTTCTATTAAAACATCTTTCCTGTGGCCGATGACTTCTTCCCATTGATCCATATACCTTTCGGTTTCCAGACACTTCATCAGTTTAAAATTGATGGCTTTATCCTTATTGGTTAGAATGTAGAAATAGTTATCATAATGTGCAATGCTATACTCTAATCCTCTAATTCTTTGTTGAAATAACTCAAATTTTCCATCAGGTTCATCGGCATTAAGAATATGATACTCATTAGTAAGTGTACTATAGCAAGCAATAATGATGTACTTTCTGGATTTGGATTTGTAGACCGTTACGCCAAAAGAGTCATCACCTTCTTCAAAGATTAACGCGTCGCTCTTTTGACCCAATTTGTGTTTGTAAACTTGGTATGCCCTTAACGTAACTTCATCTTTCTTTGTATAGAAAAGTGTTTTGTTATCATTTGCCCAACTCGAAGATCCGGTTGTATTTTCAATTTTATCAGACCACAATTGATGTGTTTTTAAGTCCTTCACATGAATGGTATATTTTCGTCGTCCGATAGTGTCAACCCCAAAGGCAACCAGATTGTTATCAGGACTTATACTAATTCCAGCTAACTTAAAATAGCTATAACCTTTAGCCATTTCATTACAGTCGAACAGCAATTCTTCTGGGTTATCCAATGTATTTTTTTTTCTGGTATATATGGGATAACTTTTACCTTTTTCAAATTTGGTAATATACCAATAGCCGTTGTATTTATAGGGAACTGAAGTATCGTCTTCCTTTATTCTTGCCTTCATTTCTTCAAATAGTTCTTTCTGAAAATCTTTGGTATGTGCCATTTGAGAATCACAATAAGAATTCTCGGCCTTGAGATACTCGATCACCTCAGGATCTTCCCTGTCGTTCATCCAAAAATAACTATCAATACGTACATCCTCATGTTTTTCCAGCTTATGAGGCTTCTTTTTTGCTAATGGAGGAGTATTTCTCGACATCTTAACCATTTGTTTTAAGAAAAAATTAATCTAAAAAGAGGCGCAATTTAGTAATTTTGCTTTGTAATGTTTAAATGATAAAAGATATGTTTGGAGATATGATGGGTATGATGAACAAATTGAAAGAAGCTCAAAAAAAAGTTGAAGAAACCAAAGAGCGCCTAAATTCTGTTTTGATTGACGAAAGCAGTAGTGATGGAAAATTAAAAGTTACTATTACGGCAAATAGAACAATAAAATCGATATCGATAGATGACGAGCTCTTACAAGATAAGGAAATGCTCGAAGATTACTTAATCCTAACACTCAATAAAGCCATAGATAAAGCTACTAGCGTAAACGAAGCTGAAATTGCTGCTGTAGCTAAAGCAGGAATGCCAAATATTCCTGGAATGGATATGTTTAAATAATTCCTTTCTTTTTGACACTCAATTGCATAAGTTTTAGAATTTAAAACTATTAGAGCGAATTTTCTTCCTAGAAATGCAAAATTTGACGACCAAATGCATCTTGTTTTTTTGTCAACCAAAACTTTGGCATTTGGTCTAAAAAAAATGTTAAATGGTGCGTTAAAATATATATTTGTTTCATTATTAATGCTATTAACCTAATATAATTATGAAACAATTATCTAAATTAATCTTGTTAGCGATGCTCGTAATATTAGCATCGTGTCAAAATGAATCCACGGAAGAACAAGCTGCTGAAGAACAACAAGCTGTTCTACGTTTTGATGACAAAGGCAACGTTATATCTGACGGTGAAGAGGACAAAGAACTAATCTTTACAGCAACTAGTGAAGATATGGCCAATCCTAACTTGGATATGATAGGTGCTGCCAACGCAGACAACTCTGCAGCTGTTGCACAAGTCTATGATGTTATTGATGCCGATAGAGCACCTTTTGGCCACATTCAACCAGTTTCAAATTTCTGGTGGTCAGAAACTCCTGAAGGTGATGACTACTTTGATCCAACCACTTATTTTGGTTCACCAGATGGTGAAAACCTTGTATTTACTGAATATACAGATGGTACTGCTCACTTAGTAGGAACTTCAGTATCTGGTACTTGTGTTTTGACAATAGATGTTTGGTTTAAGGATAAAAGATCTTGGGATGAGTGGCAAGCAATTGGTGGAGGCCACAAAAAAGAAGGTACTGCAGGTAATGCATCTAACTCTGAAGATATGCACTTCTACATTGTAGACCACACAAGAAGTACTGTAGTAGCAGAAGGTGGTGATTGTGTGCAAGAAGGTACATTTGGTTTAACCCAAAGACCTGATCCAAACGATCCTAACACACCTAATTACGGATCTCACGTAGGCCCTGGTGGTGCAAACTACGACTCTAATATAGGAGAAGTAGGATTAAGTAGCTGGGGATGGTTAATCGACCCTGTATCTTGCGATCCATTATGGTTAACGGATTTTAACTTCAGAATTGTACCTAGACCAGATGAGTGCGATGACTGTATTGGTAAAGTTAATAAATTAACATTCAAGTGGGATTGGCATAATGACCACAGAGTTAGAATTTACCAACGCTACGAGAACACACGTCACGCTACCAAAATATTCGATAGTGTAGTTGGCGAAGACGAGCACTTCACTATACATGGTGCTAATTCTAACGGTACTTTTGGTAAATGGGTTTACATTTTTGTTGGTAACTGTTACTATACAAAGTTTAAAACAAATTGTCACTTAAATATTGGACCTGGCTACAGACGTGGTGTCATTGAAGTCGTAAGTGGAACAAGTACCCATGGTGGCGAATTATGTGAATACGAACCGCCTCATCACTGGTGCTGGTGGTGGTAAACCAATAAAGAAATATCCCTTACAGCTATAAATAATTTAGCATTAATAAGGATAAAAGAAGGGAGCCAAAATGGCTCCCTTCTTTTTTGTCTATATATATTAAAAAAACAGAGGCCTAAAACCTCTCAATATATGTTTTAAAATTTATCTAAGTAATGGATTAAAAAGTCTGAAAAGTGAATAAAAGATAGGTCTATGATTAAACAACCTTGTTAAAACAGCATAAGCAAGGCCGTTGTAATCAACACCAACAAATTCGGTCATTGGGTAAGCATTCGTAGTGGAGAGTTCATTCATGGTTGGCTTAATCTTTTCTAATGCTATCGTAGATCTCAACATTCTTACCATCATAAAAAACACAAAAGATTGTTGTCTGGTTCTTAGACGCTTTATACAATCTGGGTTTACATGCTTTGCTTCTAAATCTGTAATCATAGATTCAAAAACCATTGCCGCGTTTCTATTATCATCAATAACACGTAGATAGTGAGACGGTTCTTTGCTCTTCATGGCTGAACCTTTGACTATGACATGTCTATGACTATCTAAGGGAAAATTAGCCATTTGGTTAGCTTGAATAAATAATTGTGCTGTAAGAATTGCATCTTCCATCCATCTGCCTTCTATGAATCGTATTTGTGCTTCCTTAATAAAACTATGCTTTATTAAGTACCACCAAACCTCATTTTGAAAACGAAAATTAGCTATGTAATCAATACCGTTGTAAATAGTTGAAAGTTCTATATTATCATGCAGGTTACTTTCTGTTTGTAAAACGGAGTTTTCAACAGATTTTGAACCAAATGTTAATATATCTAAAGTGTTACTTTCTGTAACATCCAACAAAATAGGTAAAGTTCTATCGGCAAGGTAATCATCAGGATCTATAAAATAAATATAGTCTCCTTTTGCCAATGACAATCCTTTATTCCTTGCACTACCTACACCTCCATTTTCTTTTGAAAAAACACGTATGCTAGAATTAGCTTCCACATATGCATTAGCAATATCCAAACTATTATCTGTAGATCCATCATTGATAATCAAAATTTCGTAATCATTTGGATCTAAACCTTGTCGCAGTAGACTATCTAAACACGTTGGAAGAAATTCTCCAGAATTATAGAGAGGGATTATAATACTTAGTCTCATGGGTTTGCTACTAAGCTATTTATTTAATAGATTTTGAAAATATACGTCTCACAGAAATTAAAAAATACAACATAGATGCGTTGTTTAAAATTTTTCTCAATATACGATATTGAAAAGTATTATAGCGGAATCTATTAAAATCATTCATCGGATAAGCACCTACGTCTTTAAACTTTGTAATTGTAGCTTTCATATAACTGAGACTAAACGGGCCTCTTAGCATTTTAGTGATATTAAAAAAAGTAAACACATCCCTTCTATGGGATAAGTTCTGTACCAGAACTTCGGAAGAAGATTGCGACTTAACCGTATTTATCAGTTTACTCTTATTCAAGATCATCATCTGCATATATTCTAAGCGCTTACGGACGATCTCTAAATCTTTACTTCGCATTATAGAATCTCCAGATTGCACATAACGATGAATAGAAATATCAAAATACCCGACTTTTTTTGCCTCTAAAAACATCTTCAATGTAAAAGTGACATCTGCATTGTACTGATTACTGTTAAAGGCTAGATTGTTTTCAGACAAAAAACCGCTCCGCACAAAATACCACCATGGCTCATGTCGCATTAATGGATAGGCTTCTAAAAAAGCCAAGCCATCATAAAGTGTTAGATGCTTTTTAGAGATTAATTCGTTCAGTGCTATGTTCTCAAGCGATGAGGTCTCTTGTGTTTTAAACCCAATAACATCCAAATTGTTTTGCTCAGCACAGTCAAGTAGTTCTTTCAAACAATTATGTACAATATAATCGTCAGCATCAAGATTATAGATATAGTCCCCTTTCGCTAGCTTTAAAAGTTTATTTCTTGTATTGTAGGCACCAGAATTTGGTTCCTTGTGCAGTTTAATATTTTTATGGTTTTTTATAAATTCAGAGACAATATCTACCGAGTTGTCTTTTGAGCCATCGTCCATAATGATAATCTCATAATCGTCCTCTGGTATATTTTGATGGATTAAACTCTCTAAACAATTGCCAATATAATCCTTGGCGTTATACATCGGAATAAGTATGCTAAGCTTCATTGTTATGTATTTGGGCATAGCGAAAATATAAGTAATAGCCTACACATCTAAATATTCTCGTTAATGTGTTGAAGATAAGCTGTTAAAATCACAATGTGCCTAATGTTTGTAATAGACTATCGTGCATCATGTCCGTATAGTCTATATGTGTTACCATCCTTAATTTATTACTGCCCATACCAATGATGTGGATATCCTTCTTCTTTAGTGTATTCAAAAATGTTTGCTCATCCACATCATCATCCAATTCAAAAATAATGATATTGGTTTCTATGGGCTCAACCTTTTTAATATAAGACTTGCTTTTTAGCACCTCTCCTATTTCTTTGGCTCTTATATGGTCATCTGCTAATAAATCGAGATTTCTATTAATAGCATACAAGCCTGCAGCAGCTGCAAATCCTACTTGACGCATTCCACCACCTAAAATTTTACGTACCCTAATGGCCCTTTGCATGATATCCTTTTTCCCTATTAAAACTGAACCCATTGGACAACCTAAGCCTTTACTCAAGCACACCGATATCGTATCAAACAAACCACCATAAGCCTTCGGACGTTCATTCTTCGCTACTAAGGCATTCCAAAGTCTAGCACCATCCAAATGATATCCTAATGCGTGTCTATCAGCAATTTTTCTTATACGCTTAAGCTCTTCAAAATCCCAACAGGCACCACCGCCTTTGTTAGTTGTATTTTCTATAGCGATCAAAGAGGTTAAAGGGCTATGGTAAAAATCTGGTGGATTAATGGACGCCTCAGCTTGTTCTGCCGTAAACATTCCTCTATGCCCGTCTATTAACTTACATGATATACCACTATTAAAAGAGGCACCACCGCCTTCGTAGTTGTAGATATGTGCATATTTATCACATATCACCTGCTCCCCTGGATTGGTATGCAACTTTAAAGCAGCCTGATTGGCCATACTCCCAGAAGGAAAAAACAAGGCTTGATCCATACCAAAAAGCTCAGCCAAATGCTCCTCCAGAGCGTTCACCGACGGATCTTCTTTATAAACATCATCGCCAACTTCTGCAGCCATCATATACTCTAGCATACCTTTACTAGGTTTGGTAACTGTATCACTTCTTAAATCAATAACCATAGAGATCAATAAAATATATAATCATAAAACTACGGAATTTCTAAAAAACCAATTCAAAATTATGCGACTTTAATACGACATCTTATATTTGCAGAAATACTCATTATTTATGATAACATCAGATCAAATAAAAGATCTTAATTCCCGTCTAGACGCACTTAGACAGTATCTTTGACTTAGATGCCAAGCTCATAGAAATTGCCAACGAAGAAGAGCAAACTTTCGATCCCAATTTTTGGAACGACTCTAAAAAAGCCGAACAGGTGATGCGTTCCATTAGAGAAAAGAAAGGTTGGGTTAATGATTTTGATACTGCCAAAACGCTTTTTGAAGATTTAGAAGTCATCTACGAGTTCTATAAAGAAGATGAAGCTCCTATGGAAAATGTTGAGGCTCGCTACGAAAAGGCCATCAATGCCATTGAGAAACTCGAATTCAAAAACATGCTTTCGGAAGAAGGTGATAGCTTAAGTGCTGTTTTGCAGATTACAGCCGGCGCTGGTGGTACCGAATCTTGCGACTGGGCAAGTATGCTGATGCGCATGTATTTAATGTATGCAGAGAAAAGTGGCTTTAAAGTTAAAGAACTCAACCATCAGGAAGGTGATGTTGCGGGTATTAAAACCGTAACCCTAGAAATTGAAGGCGACTATGCTTTTGGGTGGCTAAAGGGAGAAAACGGTGTCCACCGATTGGTAAGGATTTCCCCTTTTGATAGTAATGCCAAGCGGCATACCAGCTTTGCTTCGGTTTATGTATACCCATTGGTCGATGATTCCATTGAAATAGAAATCAATCCTGCCGATATAGAAATTACAACAGCACGCTCTAGTGGCGCCGGTGGTCAGAATGTAAATAAGGTAGAGACCAAAGTGCAATTATTGCACAAGCCCACCGGTATACAAATTCAATGTTCAGAAACCAGGTCCCAACACGATAACCGTGCAAGGGCACTTCAGATGTTAAAATCGCAGTTGTACGAGATAGAACTGCAAAAACAAATGGCACAGCGCGACGATATAGAAGCCAGTAAAATGAAAATTGAATGGGGAAGCCAAATACGAAACTATGTCATGCACCCCTATAAATTGGTTAAGGATGTACGTACTGCCCATGAAACTGGTAATGTCGATGCCGTAATGGATGGAGAAATAGAACCCTTTCTAAAGGCTTACTTAATGATGATGGGGCAACAAGAAGAAAACACAGGAGCATTATAAATGAAAACAATAGATACGATAATATTTGATTTAGGAGGTGTTTTAATCGATTGGAATCCAGAATATGTATATCTAGATGTCTTTCAAGGGAATCGCGAAAAGATGCAATGGTTTTTCGATAATATCTGTACTCAAGACTGGAACGAAAATCAAGATGCGGGTTACCCTATGCAAAAAGCCACCGAAGAGCGCGTAGCCCTATTCCCAGAATATGAAGACCTTATAAGAATGTTCTATGGTAGATGGACAGAAATGCTGGGGGATGCAATTGAAGGTACAGTCTCTATTTTAAAACAGTTTGTTGACAGCCCTAATTATAAAGTCGTAGCACTTACCAATTGGAGTCATGAAACCTTTCCCATTGCTTTAGAAAAATTTGAATTTCTGCATTGGTTTGAAGGCATTATTGTTTCGGGTGAAGAAAAAACCAGAAAACCGTTCAGGGAAATTTATGAGCTCACCCTAAATCGTTTTCATATTACAGCCGAAAACGCTGTGTTTATTGATGATAACTTAAGAAATGTAAAAGCTGCGGAAGTTCTGGGCATTAATGGCATACATTTTGAATCACCTCAGCAGTTACAAAACCAATTACAAACCTTAGATATTAACGTTTAATATGATCACCATTTATCATAATCCCAGATGTCGAAAATCTAGAGAAGGCTTGGCTTTACTAGAAGACTCTGGCCAACCTTTTGAAGTGATAAAGTACCTAGACCAACCTTTGTCGAAAGATGATTTAAAGGAAATAATTGCTAAATTAGACATACAACCAATAGATTTAATTCGAAAGAATGAAGCCATTTGGAAATCGGACTATAAAGGCAAAGTCCTTTCCGATGAAGATATTATTGAGGCTATGGTAAAACACCACAAGCTTATTGAACGACCAATAGTTGTTAACAACGATAAAGCCGTTATAGGCAGACCAAAAGAAACAATATTAGATATTATTTAAGTTATGAAAAAAACAATATTAGTCATCCTGGCACTTATCTTAGGTGTTAGCACCTATGCGCAAAGAAGGGACAGAATGGGTAACCCAATTATCCCTAGAGAGCCTACCGAAGAAGAAATTGCAAAATATGAGCGTTTGATGGAAGAACGCAAAGACGAATTTATTGCCAACTTTATAACCACGTTAGAAGCAGACGATTTTCAGAAGGAGATTATAAAGCAGTATCTCAATTCGTATTTTGATGCTAAAGGCGAGCTTATGAAGGTGAGATACGAAAGAAGTTTTGATCGCCAAGAAGCCATAAAAAAACTAGACAATAACCACTTTAAAGAATTAGAAGAACTTATCTCCGAATCGGACATGGCAAAGATCAAAGAAATGATCAAAGGAGATTTTAATGAAAAGGAAGTAAAAAAGAAAAAAAGGAAAAAGAAGAAGAAAAAGAATAAGAAAGATAGCGACGAAGGCTAAATTAAATAAAAAACTCAAATACCCGAATTGACAATCCCTATTTCCCTTTAACATAAGATTAACCTAAGTCACCACAAGTAGTTCTATTTTTGCGCATCTAAAATGCATAAAACACGGATACCTTGTGATTAGACCATTCTTATATTATATTTCTTTTTTTCTGCTTGGCACGACTACAATTTTCGCACAAAACAATGCAAAAGTAGACGGCAAAGTTGTTGAAGAGGGCACCAATTTTCCGCTAGAATATGCTACCATAACATTTAGATCAGTATCAGATAACAATGTAGTTACGGGTGGAATTACAGACTCGGAAGGGAAGTTTAGTATCAGGGTTCCTGTAGGCAATTATAACATATCTGTAGAATACATTTCCTATAAAGCCAAGAATTACACTAACAAAAATATTGACAAAAACATAGACTTAGGAACCGTGAGTTTGGCCCTTGATGTAGAGTCTTTAGACGAAGTTGAGATCATTGCCGAGACCACAACCGTAGATATAAAACTCGATAAAAAAATCTATAATGTGGGTAAGGATCTCACGGTACGTGGCGGAACCGTAAGTGACGTTTTGGATAATGTGCCCTCAGTATCCGTAGATGTGGAAGGCAATGTAGCATTACGTGGCAATGACGATGTAAGGATTTTAATCAATGGCAAACCATCAGGTCTGGTAGGTTTAAATTCAACCGATGCTTTACGGCAATTACCTGCTGAGGCCATAGAACGTGTCGAAGTCATCACCTCACCATCTGCACGTTATGATGCAGAAGGATCTGCAGGTATTCTTAATATTATTCTAAGGCGTAGTAAATTGCAAGGTTTAAATGGTGCCATAACCCTCAATGGTGGTTACCCTTGGCAGGCAGGTATTTCTGGAAACATCAACTATAGAACTGGAGATGTCAACATCTTCAATACCACAAGTTATGATTACAGGGAAGCGCCAGGAAATGCGCTCAACGAAACGGAATTTTTTAATGGTGATGATCCTAGTACATTTTTATTTGAGGATCGCGAGTTTGATAGGGTCCGTCTAGGCTACAGCACTAATACGGGTGTCGAATGGTATGTTAATGAGAGTAGTTCGGTAACAGCAACCCTAGTTTATCGAGAAAGTGATAATGAGCGCAATACCTTTAACTTTACAGAACGATTTGATGCCAACAACAACCGTTTAGAGACCATTACCCGTCGAGACCCAGAGCTAGAAGACGATAGAACCGTACAATACTCTGTAAGCTACGATAAGCAGTTTAATGACAATAGCCAACATAAATTGACGTTCGATTTTCAGTATGAAGACAGCGCAGAATTGGAGCGGTCACGTATTGAACAAAATGGTTTTGACGCAGAAAATGTAACTACGGATGAAACCCAAAATCGCATACTGCTGCAAGCAGATTATGTTGAGCCCATTAATGAAAATGGTCAGTTTGAAGCAGGTTATCGCGGTGAGTTTTTCGATTTAGTTACTGATTATTTGGTAGAAACAAGTTTTGACCAAGGTCAATCCTTTGTTGTGGATACCAATCTGAGTAATATCCTTAATTTTAAACAGCATGTCAATGCCTTTTATACACAATATGGTAACAAGATTGGCGATAAGTTTTCGTTTTTATTAGGATTGCGTTACGAAGGTACTCGCATTACGATCGACCAAATTACAAGTGGTGATTTTGATAAAAAGGAATACCATCAACTCTTCCCCACCGTGAATTTGGCCTTTGAGCTCTCGGAAGATGAGAACATTACCATAGGGTATAATCGCCGTATTAGACGTCCAAGATCACGTTTTATCAATCCATTCCCCTCTCGTAGCAGTCCTGTTAATCTTTTTCAGGGTAATCCCGATTTAGACCCGAGTACCTCCAGTGCTTTTGATGTGGGTTACTTTAAAAAGTTTGGAAAACTCACCTTCAATGGATCGGTATATTTTCAACGTGCCAGGGAAGCCTTTGAGTTTGTAAATCTCGAAACGGATAACTATTACAACTTTACAACATTAGAGACCATCAATGTCAATGACCCTGGTTTTGATGAGATCGATTTGGAGGATTGGGTACGTGTGTTGCGTCGAACGCCTATTAACCTATCGACCAACGATCGTTTCGGTGTAGAATTTACCCTAACTTACAGACCGACAAAAAAATGGAATTTCAACGGCAATTTTAACCTGTTTAATTTTAGGACGCGAGGTGATTTTGAAGGGCAAAATTTCGATGCCGATAACCTCAGTTGGTTTATTCGCCTCAACAACAAGTACACCTTACCTGGTAATATCGATTGGCAAACACGTATATTCTACAGAGGTCCAAGCGAAACGGCACAGAGCCGTAACAAAGGCATTTTTTCTACAGACCTGGCCTTTAGTAAGGATCTATTTAAGGATAAAGCATCAATTGCCTTTAACATACGTGATGTCTTTAACTCGCGCATACGCCGCAGCGATAACTTTACGGATACCTTTGACAACTATAGTGAATTTCAATGGCGCGTACGCTCATTTAATCTGGCCTTTACCTATCGCTTTAACCAACAAAAGAAACGCGAGCGTAACGGCCGTGGTAACGGTAATGGAGATTTTGATTTTGAGGGGTGATCCTTAGCATCATATAGAATACTGATAAGCCCGTAGCCTATAATAAAATCTAAATGAATAAAAAGGTGTCCTCATCTGTTGACTTCCCTTTAACATGTTGCAGGGTTTTCTCTGATTTTGATCCTGTATTTTGGAACAACTTCCTTCTTAGTTGTCGCCATTTTTCTTGTAGGTAATTCACTGTTTTCATAACATTATTCTTTTACAATAAGTTACGTATTAGGTGACAGGTTTAGATGACGTTAAATCATAGAGATTAAAGATTTAGCATTGATTTAACATTCAAGGCCCTTAAATTAGGTACATATCATCTGCAATTGTACAGATGAAATTTATGATGGATAGTAAACTTTGAGTATCAAAATTCTTTCTATTGTCATTAAGCAAATGAAGTGTCTCCTATAGAGTCGCTATTATTAATTAAGTAATACTAAAGATAACAAAAGCCTTTTTTACAAGGACTTTGTTAAATTAGTATTATCAATTTAAAAATTAATGCTTTTAATTTTATAATTTTCTAAAAATCAATTACTTTTAGATATCCTCTTTATAATTCTGATTAATAGTCTTATCAATTAAAACACTTTGATATGGACTATCACATTACTTTTTGGAACTTAGAAAATCTTTTTGATGTTGAAGACTCACCCAGACGTACGGATAAAGTACAGCGCGCTATTGGAAGCGATATTAAGGGTTGGGACCAAACAGAACTCGACAGAAAGCTGAGGCAACTTTCTAGTATTATCGTACAGTTAAATAATGGCCAAGGACCAGATATTCTTGGTGTGTGCGAAATTGAAAACTCTCATGTACTAAATTTATTAAAAGATAGTATTGACAGCTTAGGCAGAAACTATGCTATAGTACACGATGATTCTGATGATCGTCGTGGAATTGATGTAGCCTTTATCTACGATGCCGATCTGTTTACAGTTGAGGAAGAACAGGGCGAGAACAAAATCTTTGGGCACTTTGTTATGCGTCGTACTGCAACCAGAGATATCTTACAGGTAAATTTCTTAACCAAACATAGCCAGGAGCAACAGCGCCTCGTTTTAATTGCCAACCATTGGCCATCACGTAGTGGCGGGCAATATGAATCTAATGGCTACCGACAAATTGCTGGAGAGACCCTAAGCTATTTCCATGAACGTATCCGCGATATTTATGGGGATGATACACCCGTTTTGGCTATGGGCGATTTTAATGATGAACCCTTTAATGAGTCTCTAACGCGTTTTGCCCTTAGCCTGCGTAGCCGTACCAGAGTGGTACGAGGTAATATTCCCTACTTTTTGAACCTTATGTGGCCTTTGATGGACGAAGGCGTTGGTACTTTTTACTTTAACAACCTTCCAAATATGCTAGATCAATTTTTAGCCAACGAAAATATGCTAAAAAGCAATAGCCCAATCCAAGTCCTTAGGGACACGGTTACCATCAATAATTTTCCAGAAATGGTAAAGAAGGGTAATTATCCAGTGCCTAAACACTATGGAGGTATGGGTAAAAAAATTCAAGATTATGATAACGATTTTGGTTATAGCGACCACTATCCTATTTCTGTTAAGTTAAGAGAGTAACTAATTCAGAACCATCAACTATTTAAGGACTCGCAATATCGCGATATTTGCGCATTGGCTTAAAAATCATAAATCCCTGCTTCTATTGCTATTCAACAAAAGAATTATAGTGTTTGCTATACAAACATGACCATTCTCATGTCTTCCCCTTCTTTTTTTAGCTAAATTGCTACAATGAATACAATTGCAGAACGCATCTATGACTATCTAAAGGCATATCCGCCGTTTAACGTATTAACATCCGAGCAACTATTCTCTATCTCAAAAGCCGTAGATGTCATTTATTTAGAAAACAACGAATACCTATTTGAAATCGGTAAGCCTGTGGCCAATCATTTTTATGTGGTGCGCGATGGTGCCATTGGTCTATTTAGAGCCACTGATACGTTAGTGGATGAATGCGACGAGGGCGATATTTTTGGTCTGCGTGCCCTACTCCGAAAAGGCGACTATAAACTCAACGCCAAAGCTATTGAGGAAAGTATTGTCTATAGTATCTCCTCAGAACTCCTAGAAACCTATATTACCACCAATAAGGATGCTAGTCAATTTCTGATGGCGAGTTTTGCCTCCAATACGAAGGCCAAAAGCACTGATGATGAGGATTTTGTAAAAACGCTCAATCGCTCTTCAGAGTATACCTACCTGCAAACAGCCGATTATTCCAAGAATCCAGTTACCTGTACGGTAAACACCAGCATAAAGGATGCTGCTATTATTATGACCGAAAAACACGTAGGATCCGTAGTAATC
Organism: Winogradskyella sp.; assembly: GCF_028282165.1. Classification (GTDB taxonomy): domain Bacteria; phylum Bacteroidota; class Bacteroidia; order Flavobacteriales; family Flavobacteriaceae; genus Winogradskyella. Next base: position 302,390 of record NZ_JANQIM010000005.1, read on the forward strand.
GTAGATAATGCCAAACCTATTGGTATCATTACCGATAAGGATCTGCGCACTAAAATCGCTACAGGCCAATATATCATTGATAACACAGTATCCTCTATTATGTCGTCTCCAGTGATTACCTATCCCGAGACTATAACTGTAGCCGAAGCGCAAATTGCCATGCTAAAACATCGTATTACACATCTATGCATTACCAAAGATGGCACCACTAATACCGAATTAACAGGTATTTTATCCGAGCATGATATCATTGTATTACGCGAAAACAATGCCTCTGCCCTTATCAAGGAAATTAAACGTAGCCACTCGGCCGAGCAGCTCAAAGGGATCCGGCAACGTACAGAACAGTTGCTAAAGCGTTATCTGGAACAGGATATTCCAATTGATTTTATGTCTAGATTAATTTCTGCTATTAACGATGCCATAACACAACGTATCATTGAATTTGCCATTACCAAAATGGGAAAACAGCCACCAACAAAATTTGCCTGGCTTGCCATTGGCAGTCAAGGTCGGCAAGAACAGTTACTAATGACCGATCAGGACAATGCCCTTGTTTTTGAGGATGTTTCTAAAGTGGATTATGACACTACAAAAGCCTATTTTTTGCAGCTTTCCAACTATATCAACACCGATTTAGAAACTGTTGGCTTTGAATTGTGCCCTGCCCAAATGATGAGTAACAACCCTAAATGGTGCAATTCGGTGTCGGAATGGTCGCAGCAGTTTAAACGTTGGATTACCACGCCCGATCAGGATAACCTAATGCTCTGTACCATATTTTTTGATTACGAGCGTGTCTATGGTAATACAAATATAGTAAACCAACTCTCAGACAGCATTTTTGATCATATCCGATCCCATGATATTTTTTTGAATTATTTAGGTAGGAATGCCCTACAAAATCCACCGCCTCTAAGCTTCTTTAGACAATTTCTGGTTGAAGCAGATGGCGAGCACAAGGATCAGTTTGATATTAAGGCCAGAGCCATGATGCCATTGGTCGACGCTGCACGACTTTTGATTTTATCGCACAACATCAAATCCATAAACAATACTTTAGAACGTTACGAAAAACTCGTAGAGCTTGAACCACAAAATAAAGATACTTATCTTTTCTGTGCAGAAGCTTATAAGAACTTGTTGCGCTTTAGAACCAAACAAGGTTTAACAAACAAAGACTCAGGTCGTTTTATTGATTTAGAATCCCTAAGCAAGGGCAATCGCCTGCGATTAAAACGCAGCTTTAAAGCCGTTAAAGCAGTCCAAGAACTGATTAAAACACGTTTTAACCTCTCACAATTACTGTAATATGAAATGGTTTAAACGTATATCTCATCCTGAATTTTGGAACAACTATTCATCTTGCTTTTCAAAACAACAAGAACAGGAACTCGAATCTATTCGCTTTGTAGTTTTTGATACGGAAACCACTGGACTGGACATTAAAAACGATCGTATTCTTTCCATTGGATGTGTAGCCATAGAAAACCTTAAAATCAAAGTGTCTGACCAATTGGAGTTGTATTTAGCACAAGAACAGTTTAATGCAGATACCGTAAAGATTCATGGCTTGCTTAGAGAGGGCAAACTCACCAAGGTAGAAGAGTCTGAAGCTGCAATGCAGTTTCTTGAGTATGTGCAAAATGCGGTCTTGGTGGCACATCATGCGGCGTTCGATGTAGCGATGATTAATCAAGTATTGCAACGTCAGGGCTTACCTAAATTGAAAAACAAGGTTTTGGATACAGGTCATCTGTTTCAAAAGACAAAATTAGATACTAGTAAAATACATTTTAGTTTAGATGAACTGGCCAAGCGTTTTAAGATTCCATTGCATGACAGGCATACGGCTTCTGGCGATGCTTATATTACGGCTTTATTGTTTTTGAAGGTGGTCTCTCAATTAAAGACTATGAATCCAAAACTCACTTTTCGTGATTTAGAGCGATCACATAAGCGTGTTGGGTTACTGTAGGCTCTTAGTCATGTCGAACACTTCGGCTTCGTGCAGTGCAGGCTGTGAGACATCACATTGGCTTTGTTCACCACAACATATTATGTGATTTAGCTTCGCTGAAGCTACGGTTTCTCGCTACACTCGAAATGACTTAATTAATTATTCCTAAATTTAACCATGTTATATAATCATTTTGTCTACATAACCACTAATCAGTACAGAACTACACTATATATTGGCGTAACCAACAACATTCAACGACGATTAGACCAACATCGTTTTGATAGTGAAACTTCAAAACTATCATTCGCTGAAAAACACAATTGTATTTATCTCGTTTATTATGAGGGGTTTGAAAACCCCAAAGAAGCTATAAAAAGGGAAAAGGAACTTAAAAAATGGCGTCGAGAGAAGAAGAATAAGTTAATTACGGAATTTAACCCTAAATGGGAAACCTTAAATAATCAGGTTGTATGAGTTGGATCAATTTCATATGAAATTTCTCAATAAATTTGTTCATTTCAAAATGAACGTTTTAGTCATGTCAAACCTTGGGTGAGACATCGCATCACAGTAATTTTTGAAAACCAATAGTAATGCGATTTCTCAATCGTCCCGATAGCTATCGGGACTCATTTCGAAATGACTCTTGCTGTCATGTTGAACACTTCGACTTCGTGCAGTGCAGGCTTTGAGATATCCCATCAATTTATTTATTCATAAAGAGCATAGGTGATACGCACAAGACTAGCCTTGTAAAAACATTAAGCCCCAAAGAAGAACTATCCATTAGAAAAAATTCTAATAAAAAAACACACCCTAAGCGGTGTGTTTTCTTCTAACTAAATTAATAAACAACAGATTATGTAGTAACTGTATTAGTTTAACTTTTATTAAGCAACTACGCTTAACGCTTTTTTCTTGGATTCAACAGTAGGTTTTGTGTTAAACTGATTGGATGTATTCTTCGCGCCTCCTGCTTTTAATGCATTATCTCCTGCAAAGAACGTTTTATGATCATCGCCTAAATCAGAACCTGCCATACGTTGGTGCTTCACACAAGATACACTTTTACGTATTTCTTGGCGCTGTACTTCTTTAACATAAGCCAACATCCCATCTGCACCAAAATAACCTTCTGTGAGATCGTTCATGTGCAAGGCTGTAGTGTGATACGTCGGTAGTGTGATTAGGTGGTGGAAAATACCTGCCTCCCTTGCACCATCTAATTGAAAAGTTCTAATTTTCTCATCAGCTCTATAACTCAATTCAGTATTGTCGTATTCTGTAGACATTAAATCATTTCTGTCATAAGCCGTCATGTTTTCACCTTCTGCTACCATTTCCTCATATACTTGGTTGCGGAAATTTAGCGTCCAGTTGAACGATGGTGAATTATTGTACACTAACTTCGCATTAGGCACAACTTCTTTAACACGATTGATCATATGGGCAATTTGCTTTACGTTTGGTGTTGGCGTTTCTATCCAAAGTAAATCTGCACCATTTTGAAGGCTTGTAATACAATCGAGCACTACCCTATCTATATTTGAACCTTCCTTAAACTTGTACAACCCATTTGGCAAACGCTTAGGACGCATTAATTTACCATCACGTTTCAATAAAACATCGTCTTCTTTGGCTTCAGCAATAGTAATTTCTTCCGCATCGACAAAGGTTAAATACTGGGATGCCAAATCGCCTGGCTCCTTGCTGACAGGTAGTTTTTGGGTGAGTCCTGCTCCTTCAGAGTCGGTACGTGCTACGATAATGCCATCGTCCACTCCTAATTCTAAAAAGGCATAACGTACAGCGTTTAGCTTAGCAATAAAATCTTCATGAGGTACAGTTACCTTACCATCCTGATGTCCACATTGCTTGGCATCAGATACTTGATTTTCTATTTGAATGGCACAAGCACCTGCTTGAATCATTTTTTTAGCTAAAAGATAAGTTGCTTCCTCGTTTCCGAATCCTGCATCGATATCTGCAATAATCGGGACGATATGCGTTTCAAAGTTATCGATCTGGTCTTGTACATCCTCACCATTTTCTAATCGCCTAAATAGATCATTAAGCTCTATCGCATCGGCCTGACGTAGAAAATCATAGATTTCTTCGATTAAAGAAGGTACAGCCGTTTTTTCGTGCATAGACTGGTCTGGTAATGGCCCAAATTCTGAACGTAATGCTGCTACCATCCAACCCGATAGGTATAAATAGCGCTTGCTTGTGGTCTTATGATGCTTTTTTACAGCTATCATTTTTTGCTGTGCCACAAAGCCATGCCAGCACCCCAAGGATTGTGTATAGTTAGATGCATCTGCATCATACGCTTCCATATCCTTTCGCATAATCGCTGCTGTATATTTTGCAATATCCAAGCCTGTTTTAAAACGATTTTGTGTTGCCATTCTAGCCGCATATTGTGGGTTAATGGCCGCCCATGTGTTGCCAAATTTTGCTTTAATATCCCTTACGGTCTGTAAAGCTGAGGCATAGTCACTTTGTGGTAAATTTTTCATAATTTTGAGATGTATTAATGATGTAATTAGATTTAATATGAGTCCCGTTTAATGTTGCCGCATTAGCGGGATTTTTTGGTTTGTTTGTTACTTTTTGTCAGTTCATTTTGTTCCTTGCCGTCAGTTCGAGTGGTCACGCTTAGTGTGAGTGTATCGAGAACCTTTGCATCTCGATACAATTCGCTTATAGCGAATCACTCGATGTGACATTTAGTATTACAATTGTCTATACGCTGATATGGTCAAAAACTCTTCAAATTCGTCTTCTGTGACCAATTGTTTAAACAAGGTAATGGCATCGCAGAACTTAGTGTCCTTTATTTTGGCTTCACCAACTTCCCTGATAAGTTTTTCCACTTCGTCATCAAAAATGGCATCGAACAACTGCTGATTGAAAACGCGACCGTCTTCTAAGAAAGCTTCATTCTTTAGCCATTGCCATACTTGGGTTCTGGAGATTTCTGCGGTTGCCGCATCTTCCATGAGGTTGTATAATGCTACAGCTCCATAGCCTCTTAACCAGGCTTCCATATATAAAATACCGACGTTGATATTTTTTCTAACACCAGCTTCAGTGATAGTACCTTTTGGTAACTCTACCAAATCTGCTTCAGTAACATTAACATCTTCTCGCTTTCTAAAGATTTGGTTTGGTGTGGGCATATATTTATCAAATTCTTTCATGGCAACTTCCACCAATGCAGGGTGGGCTACCCATGTACCATCATGACCATTCTTAGCTTCACGTTCTTTATCCAAACGTACTTTTTCTAATGCTTCGGCATTGGCATTCGCGTTATTCTTGATTGGAATTTGTGCTGCCATACCACCCATAGCATGGATACCACGCTTATGACAAACTTGAATTACTAAATTTGAATAGGCCGCCATAAAAGGTGTCGTCATAGTAACCTGATCCCTATTGGGAACAATAAACCCTTTGTGATTTCTAAACTTCTTGATATAAGAGAAGATATAGTCCCAGCGTCCACAATTTAAGCCTACAATATGATCTTTTAACTCATAGATAAATTCATTCAGTTGAAAACTTGCGGTAATCGTTTCAATCAATAATGTCGCCTTAAAAGTCCCTTGTGGTACTCCAAGGTAGTTTTGTGCATACTCGAATACAGCATTCCACCAACGTGCTTCGAGATAGTGCTCCAGCTTTGGCAAATAGAAATACGGAGCTGTACCGTTTTCCATCAGTATCTTGGTATTATGAAATACGTACAATCCAAAATCAAAAAGGCTTCCTGATACTTCTTCGCCATCGACCAAAACATGTCGTTCATTAAGGTGTAAGCCTCTTGGTCTCACTAAAAGTACTGCCGTATCTTCATTAAGTTTGTAATGTTTCCCGCGTGCTTCATCAATAAGTGCTATGGTTTTATTATTGGCATCCAATAGATTCTGTTGTCCTTCAACAGTATTCGCCCAACTTGGCGCATTACTATCTTCAAAATCGGCCATAAATGTTTTAGCTCCAGAGTTTAAGGCATTAATTACCATTTTTCGATCTACAGGACCTGTAATCTCAACACGTCTGTCCATTAAATCCTCTGGAATAGCATTTACTTTCCACTCACCTTCTCTAATGTGTTTTGTTTCTTTAGGGAATTGGGGATAATTACCATCGTCAAAATACGTCTGTTGCCCTTTTCGCTTGTCCAATAATTCTAGTCGTTGCTTATTGAACTTTCTGTGTAATTGTCTAATGAACAATAAAGCATCTTCGGTTAAAATGTTTGGGTAATAAGTATTGACCTCTTTAGAAAAGGTCACTTGGTCCGGTGTTGCGATGATAAATTCCATATTGATTTGATTTTATGAGACAATGTTACGACAAGTTTTTGAGAAAAACAAGCGAACGTTCGCTAATTTTTATTTTTCGCTAAAAATTAAAGTTCGCAAATAATGTTATATTTGTCTATATGGAACAGGATTATATAAAATTGATTTTCGGGTTGAAACTGAAGCAAATCCGCACAGAACGTGGGCTTTCGCTCTTTGGCCTGTCAAAACTTTCGGGCCTTTCAAAATCCTATCTCAACGAAATTGAAAAAGGAAAAAAATATCCAAAACCCGATAAAATTGCAGCGTTATCCGAGCATTTAGAAGTCGGTTATGATGATTTGGTATCCTTAAAACTAGATAAAAACCTCGCGCCTATAGGCGAAATTTTACAGTCAAAACTATTAAAGGAAATTCCTTTGGAGTTATTTGGCATCCAGGAAAGCACGCTTATCGACATCATTTCGGATGCCCCTGTTAAGGTTACAGCTTTTATAAGTACGATCATTGAAATTGCCAAAAACTACAACTTTAGTAGGGAAAACTTCTTTTTAGCGTCTGTTAGATCGTATCAAGAGGCCAATAATAATTTTTTTGAAGATCTTGAGCAAGAGGTTCTAAAGTTTGCCAAAACCTACCAGGTCGACCTTTCCAAAAAAGTGACCTCTCAAGAATTAGAGGATATTTTGGTTGAAGAATATGGCTATAACATCAATAATGATGAACTGGAAGCTCATATCGAACTCGACAATTTAAGATCCATCTACGTCCCAAAAACCAAAACGCTTTTAATCACAAAGGGCATTGACGATGCACAACGTTCGTTTATCTATGCCAAAGAACTCGCCTACAATTTTTTGAATATCAATGAACGCCTCTACACATTTTCATGGATTAAATTTGATAGTTTTGATGAAGTGTTGAATAATTTTTATGCCAGCTATTTCGCAGGCGCTTTAATTATTCCAAGGGAAAGTGTGGTTGAAAATTTAAAGCATTTGTTCTCGCAAAAACGATTTAATACCAAGAATTTTCAGTCATTGTTGCATAAATACAATGCCTCGCCAGAGAGTGTTTATCAACGTTTAACCAACATACTCCCCAAAGACTTTAAACTTAAAAATTTATTCTTTTTAAGGTTTTCCCATAAGCGAGGTACTGATGATTTTTCCTTAAATAAGGAACTTCATCTGGCGAAACACCAATCTCCTAGAGCTAGTGAAACCAACGAGCATTATTGTCGACGATGGGCTTCAATCAAGGCACTAAATGCTATAAGCCAAAATGACTCTGAGCATGAGTTTAACATTCAAATCTCAGATTACGCCACAGAGAAAAAACAGTATTTAATTTTGGCATCAGCTACTAAAGATCCTTTTAGAAACAACCGTTACAGAAGTGTGTCTATTGGTATAGAAGTCAACACCCAATTGCAGCGAAGAGCTAATTTCTTAAATCACAAGGGATTACAAACTGTTCATGTAGGTGTTACTTGCGAACGCTGCGCCATTCTTAATTGCAATGTCCGCAAAGCGGACCCTATCATCCTTGAAAAAAGAAAAAAGGAAAGTGACACAGAAACAGTCGTTAATGCCATTCAAAACAAATACAGTCGCTAAAAAGATTGAACTAGGAATAGCAGTATCTGGGGATGCCGCTGCCATCCCTAACGCTTTGCATTTCCATGTCCTAATTTAAAATATAACGAGTTATAAAACCCGTATTTTATAGGTCCTAAAAGATTTTCTCTTTTGCCAATATATCAATGAACGAAGAAAAACAGTAACTAACATTTTGGTTAATTACTGTTTTTCAATTATTTAAATTCTAAAATAATGTCATGTCCTATTTTAAAACACTACACTATCGGATATTCACTTTAAGCATTTTTGGTAGCCTTTCAGGTTTAAGCCAAAGTGAAATTAGTTTTCCTTTACTATTTATAATTGCAACACAATTTTTAATAAATTCTACAGCAGTATTTTCTTCAGGGTTATCTATAGGATTTCCGATACAAACCCAACCAGTATTTATGTTTATAAATACTGGTAGTTCATTATCATTAATACTATATGCAAATCCATTTTCGAGAGTTTCTTCAATTATTAAATCACCTTTTTCGTATTTAGGAGTAGTATAATTAGATATCATCCGATCTCCTAACCCACAAAATCCCCAAAGCTGAATAATCCTATTATTTCTTACAGATAAACTAATTTTATTTAAAATCAATTCAAAGTCAATATTCTCTACTATCGGAAACATATTGAAGGAGCATTCATTAGGAAGATACTCTAAGGTCCTATCCTCTATTCTATTATTATGGTCTATTTTAAATTTCATTTTTTTTAATTTGATCTAAACATGAAATGATATATAACTTTTGTACTTGTGTTCATTCCTAATTCAAAAATACCCTCTGAACCATTAAAAGTACCAGGAGTTACCCAATTCCTTCCTCCCTTGAAAAACTCATCAGGCACACCTCTTCCAGTTGAAATAATATTTCTTATCGTATGTGGCGAATTGATAAAAGGTCTTGATGCTAAATTATTCGCAACGGTACGTGTTGTTGTATATCCTGATATATCTGGTATACGATTCCAAGATGTGTATATTAAAGATGAAACTCTTACGCCACTCATAACATAACCGCCAAAAATTCCACTTGCAGCACCTGGAGCTGAGTAGCCCGCAGCGTAAGCCCAATCATTTAATGTCATATTCGACATAGCAGTATAAGACCTGTCTAACATGAATAAACCTGGATCACTATAACCAGATGAAATAAAATCATTTGTTGTCGATTCAATTTCATCAACGGTTCCGCTAACTATAGTAGCTAATGTCCCTAATGGATTTTGAAGCCATGATTCAGCTAATGTGTAAGTATCTTCAACAAAGCTCATTATTCCGGCATCAAAACTATCCTTAGCTTCCAAAGCAGTAGTTGCAGCATCTACCAAAGCCATGTCATTAAGAATAGCTGAAACTTTTTTCGATTCTTGAGCAAAATAAGCTTTATAAGGATTAGGATTGTTACCACTCTTGGCTTTACCAACATTCTCCTTTTTGCTTTTCATTCTCTCTTCGTAAGTTGTAGTCTCCAAGTTACCTTCCCAATGAACCTGACTATCCGCACCAGAAGGATCAGCCCAAAATACAGGGTTGCTGTCAAAAGCACTATAAGTAGAGTATTCATGGTGAACCACAGGATCAATAGAAGTCCATCTGGCTATCGCAGGGTCGTACTGTCGCATATCCATCTTGTACCAATCGATGCCCAGAGACTCCTCGAGTTCTATGCCATTGTACCTAAACCTCTGTGCCACGGAATTGGCGCTGGCCGAGACCACGTCATTGTACCCTTTATGTTTTAAGCCAAAGGGATAACGGTTACCCGTGATTTTTTGAGGCCTTTAACAATTTTCAGGGTCTATCTCTAGGTTTTGTTACAGTATTTTTAAAGAACGTTTGTTTTTAATAGTAATCTTCAATTTAAAACTATTATCCTTAAAGTAGAAAACGGTAATTAATTTTAACTACCGTTTTTCTATTTTTTAAACTCTGATTATAAGCAAGCCCGTGTTTGGAAAACTGCACTAAGTTACTACTATCAATTTATTTTAATTCATTCTCCAATACTCTTTGTTCTGCCCCATAAATTCAATAACATCTGCTGAAACAGAATCAATTATGTTGTTTATGACACATTCAATACTCCCTGGTTGGCACACAAATTCAAATCCAGGATTTGAATCATCAGCTATAATTTTTGAATTAATCACTATTTCATCTTCTTTTTGATTGTATAATAGATACTCCGCTCTTCCCTTATAATATTGTTCTTCTTTATAAAACTCTAACTTCTTAAAATTAATAACCCAATTAACGTTATGGATCTGTGATATCGATTCTAAGCTTTCCTTAGTTGAATCGATAGATTCTTTAATTGGATAGATTAATAAATCTTCAAAATATTCGAAAAATTTATAGCTTAAAAAATAATTAAGGCCGTAGGTGATTTTTGTCGAAATATCTACTTCTTGTAAAAATTCGATTTCCTTTTCAGTTTTTAATCTGAACTTACCATTTTCATTTATAATTTTTTGTTTTTGATGTTCAGAAATACCTTTAGATTCAAACTTTTTTACAATGGAGTCAAGCTCCTTAGAAATAATTGTCTCTTGAGAATTAATAATAATTATTGAAGGAAATCTTACCTCTTGAGAGTAAGAAGAAAAACAAACAATAAAGAATACTATTGAACTATATAATTTTGACATCTTCATTTAATTTTAAATTCATTGTCTAAAAATATCTTCTTTATCTCTAACAAATTTTATTAATGATAATGAATAACCATTATTGAATTCAAATTTGGTATATCCAAACTTTTTGTTCCACCAAATTCTTTTTAAATCATAAATAATTGGAGAATCATATTGATGTACTGCATCAATAACTACATCATTATTAATTGTTTTATTATTAAACAAACTTTTTAAGTCTTCAAAACTTAATGATGTCGAAGGATAGTTTAAACTATCCGAGGGCTTGTTATATTCAAAATTAAAATATGTTCTCTCATCAGCATAAATATTCAAAACGCTAATTTCTTCTCCTTTAATAATTTGACCTAATGAATTTATGATTGGCTCATCTAAAATTATTTCACCAGTTACTGTAATATTTTCATGTTTATCAGGGGAAATACTCAAATTGTCATCTGCCAAAAAAGAACTTTCAACTCCTTTAATAAAAATAGAATCTAGTTCTCCTTTACTAGATTGAAATACAATTAAATCACCCTTTTTATATGGTTGCCATCTTTTAACTTCATCCGTAACATGATATTGTTTACATCCGAAAGATACTATCAGCAATAGCAAACAAATACTATTATTAATTTTTAAATACATAATCAATTATTTTGTGTTATTTCAACTTCTACACATTTGTCTGGATTATTTCTACAGAACTCATTAGTCACTTGTCTCAGCCTATCTTGATTATCTGTAACATTATGACCACCTCTATTTCCTACCGGACCCTCTGCATCTTCATCGCTAAAAATATCTCCAAAATAATTGTCAAAGACGTTTCTAATCCTTTCAAGTTCTGAACCCCCATTGGGCAACCAAAAAGGAGCTACAGAAGATATAGCATCTCGATATAGGCTATATTGAAAACCATCAACACCATTAGGGTGTTCTATATCACCTGGTTGATGGGGATTTAAGTACCATATTATTTCAACATTAAATAAAGATTGTCCGTCTTTATCCTTATATGTCATTAGTTGCTCTGCAAAGCCCGCAGCGTGGGCACCACCTTGACTGTGAGATACTATTCTTATAACTTCATCATCTGCTAATTTTATCTTGCCTTTCTTAAATTTTCTATAGAATTTCTTAGCTTTTCTTTTACCCTCTACTTTTCTTTTACTGGCTTGAGAAGTCCAAGAGGAAGAACCACTAGTAAATAAGTGATTATTATCCTTATGGATATTAGTGAATATACTAACTATATCAGCTTTTTGCCCAAAAGAATTCCTGTCCTCACCATAATCTCGCCAGTAGTTGAATACCCCTTCATCTTTTGTATAAAAACCAGATTTCCCAAATGCTAGCTGATCAGTTTGAGCTTCCCACAGTCTTAAACCTCCAATAAATATTATGAGTCTGCCGTCAGGATCAATAGCATTTATTACATTATTTGCAACATATGAAAATGGCGACAAATTGGTATATTTCTCAGCCAATGGATCCAAATTCATCCACCTACCCAAACTCGCATCATAATTACGAGCCCCGAAATCATACCAATCCAGCCCAAGCTCGTCATTAAGTTCCTTGCCATTGTACTTATACTTGGAAGCCTGCGAATTCACATTAGCGCTCACCACATCATTGTACCCCCTGTGCTTCAGGCCAAAGGGATAGTAATTGTTCTCCTCAATAATACCTAGCGTACCGGTAGTCGCCAATACATTGTCGATATAAAAATACGTACTTACACCATCGTCTACGGCAGAAAACCGTTTGTCGATCTTCAGATCCAATCTCGGCATACTGCCAATAGTGTAGGTAAAGCTATAATCC
>NZ_JANQIM010000012.1 GCF_028282165.1 Winogradskyella sp.
AAGTGTACAATACTTTAATGGCGACTATTATGAGGACACTATGGTTGGCGGTTACCAGTATATAGAAAATGGTGTGGAAATAGTAAACACACTTACCGATGCAAATAACCCTAATCTGGGTATTTCTGCAAGTATTGACGGTAATCTAATATTTGATGATTGTCAATATTTACCTGTTGATGATTGCATTGATAGTGAAAAGTATATTAATTTATCCATAGACGACCCTAATTCAGATAAACATTGGGGAAATTTAATTGTACATAAAAGAACAGTTAATGGCCAAGCAGCTATAAAAATAAACATAGTAATGACTTATGTTACTGGAGCAGATCCCCTTGAAGGAGATCTGCCTGACCCATCCATTCCTTGGCAAATGCATGATATCGTCTTGATAAAACAGTAATGATTTAAAATATCTATCAATCGAGAAAAAATCATTTTTATATTTCTATTTTCTTTCCTAGATACACTAATTTACTTTTGGTATCAATTTCTTTTTCTACATCATCATCTAAAGATGGAATAATGTGTATCACATCTTTGCTTGTTTTAAGAAATAATGGAATTTGATCTTTATTCGACTTTATACTTTCTAGATTTTGGTTATATGATTCTAAATTCTTTACGGGTACTTCTCTTATATCCGGATAACTCTCCGAAACCTGCATAAGGTTATTAAAATCGTCCGATAATGTGAAAACCCCATCTTCTGGGGAAATAGAGCCATTTTCCAATTCGGCTTTAGACGCTAGCCTAAAAGACCCGTTTTCACCAAATTGGGCACCAAATTTTTCAACGGCATAGCGATTGATATCTGCATTACCTGTTAAGGCCAACAAATACCCAATATCGCTAAACTCAATATTGTCCTTCATGGTGTCCGAATAGATGTTTTCTGTATGAGCTTCTATACCCATTTTCTCAGCTTCATTAACATTATTCTGGTTGCTATCAACCAAAACAACATGTCTTCCGTTGTCTATTAAGTATTGCGCAACTAAACGCGATACTCTAGAAGCTCCAATAATTAAAATGCCCTCAGACTTTGTTAAGAATACACCTGAGATTTTAGCAAATAAACGTGCTGTGGTTGCATTTAACAGTACCGTTCCCAGTACAATCATAAATACTAAAGGTGTTATGTATTCGGCACCAGCTACATCCTCGGCCATGAGCTTACTTCCAAAGAGTGAAGCTATACCTGCCGCCACGATACCTCGTGGACCAACCCAACTGATAAACATTTTTTCGTTCACTTTGAGCTTTGAGCCTTGTGCACTCAAAAAAACTGCCAGTGGCCTTATGATTATTACAACCGCTAAAAACAACGCTAATGTTTCCCAACGATACAGTAACATTAAATCCTGATAATTAATGTTTGCTGCCAGTAATATAAAAAGAATGGAAATGAGCAATACACTCAATGATTCCTTAAAATAGAGGAGTTCCTTAATATTGTCGAGCTTACTATTTCCTATAACCATTCCCATAACCACAACGGCTAGGAGGCCAGATTCATGAGCAAAAATTTCCGATTCAACAAACACTAAAAGAACAACAGACAACGACACCACATTTAATAAATAATGCGGAATAAACTTTTTATTTATAGCAAATACCAAGGCGTGGGCGAAAGTGAAACCGAAGGTGGTTCCGAATAATACGATTTTTCCAAATTCGATGAGTGCCGTTTTTGTGAAACCAGCTTCACCTCCAACAGAAATAAACTCAAACACTAAAACCGCCACTAAAGCGCCTATGGGGTCAATGAGAATACCTTCCCACTTTAATACTGCAGATACATCACGCTTTAAGGGTATATTTCTTAATATCGGAGTAATAACCGTAGGCCCTGTAACGATTATTAATCCTGAAAACAAAAAACATAAGTCCCAACTCAGCTTAAATAGATAACGGGCTAAAACGGCAGCTCCGAAAAAAGTGACCGCAGCACCAACAGTAATCAATTTAGTAATTACTGGACCGACATTCCTAATTTCACTGCGTTTCAATGTAAGCCCACCTTCAAAAAGTATAATACTAATGGCAAGAGACACAAAGTAGAATAGACCTTCACCTGGGAATAATCCTTTCTTACCGTTCCAAATAGGCTCTATCCATTTGGACCCATCTTCATTTAAAAACTCTGCTGCTATAGGACCTACAAGTAAACCTATTAAGATTAAAGGTAAAATTGCTGGAATTTTAAATTTCCAAGCCACCCATTGTGCTAAAATTCCAAGAATTATAATACCAGCTAATTCAACCATGATTCAGTTTTTAAAATCATTTCGAAAATAGCTCTTTTTTTACAACCCTAAAAATCCTAATAAAATCACAAGATTATGATGTATTACAAGCTAATTTGGTAAATTGCGCGATTATGCAACTATACCCTATAAATGCTGGAAACTTTAAACTAGATGGTGGCGCCATGTTCGGTGTGGTGCCCAAATCTTTGTGGCAACGCACAAATCCTGCTGACAATAATAATATGATTGATATCGCGGCACGCTGCTTGCTCATTGAAGATGGAAATCGATTAATACTTGTTGATACTGGAATGGGCAACAAGCAAAGCGATAAGTTTTATGGATACTATTTCCTTTGGGGAGATGATACAATTGACAAATCATTGGCTAAATATGGTTTCCACAGAGATGATATTACTGATGTGTTTATGACGCATCTACACTTTGATCATTGTGGTGGCAGCATACAATGGAATAAGGACAAAACAGGCTACGAGCCTGCTTTTAAGAATGCACACTTTTGGAGCAACACTGGGCATTGGCAATGGGCGACACAACCTAATAGACGAGAAAAAGCGTCATTTTTAAAAGAAAACATATTGCCTATGGAAGACAGTGGGCAACTAAAGTTTACTTCACTTCCCGACGACAGAATTTTAAAAGATTCTCAACTCGGATTTGATATCTTTTTTGCCGATGGGCACACAGATAAGCAAATGATTCCGATGATTAATTATAAAGGAAAAACAATTTGCTTCATGGCAGATTTGTTGCCAACAATGGGTCATTTACCATTACCTTTTGTTATGGGTTATGACACCAGGCCATTATTAACATTAGACGAAAAAGAGGTGTTTTTAAATATGGCTGCCGACCAAGGTTTTTATCTTTTTTTAGAGCACGACGCACATCATGAGATTATTTCGGTAAAACATACCGAAAAAGGGGTTCGGCTCAATGAAATTTATACTTGTAAAGACATATTCAATTAAAAATTAAACATGAACTATATGAAAATTAACCCTAAAGCCTTAGCGTATTTATATGTTTCGGCAGTACTGCTTTTTGGTTGCGGAGGTACAGCAGATATTATATCTACACCCATTGAAAATATAGATACGTCACCTTTGAAAGTGACAGATTTAACTGAAGCTGAAAAGAAAAATTGGGGCCATTTGGATCTAGAAAGAGATACTATTCCTGGTATGGCCGTAGATAGAGCTTACCAAGAGATTATAAAGGGAAAAAAAGGGAAAAAGGTTATAGTAGCCGTTATAGATTCTGGTATTGATATTGACCACGAGGATTTAGATGATGTTATTTGGACTAACAAAAAAGAAGTGCCAAACAACGGTAAGGATGATGACAAAAATGGTTATGTAGATGATATTCATGGTTGGAATTTTCTTGGTGATTCTTATAACGAGCAACTGGAATATGTTCGATTGCTAGCAAATAAAGAAACGTCTAACCCAAGATATGCGGAAGCTCAAAAGCTACACGATGAACAGGTTCAAAAATGGACACAAACAAAAACGCAATACGATCAAATCGCCCAGGCCATAAATAATGCACACGAAACCTTAAAAAAACAACTTGGTAAAGAAGAGTACACTATTGAAGAGGTCAATAAAATAGAATCTCAAGAACAAAATGTGCAACAAGCTGTTCAAATAGCAAATAGCATTAATAGTAGTTCCAATGGTTTGTCTATGGCCGAGGCTGTAAAGGAAATTAAAACGCTTCAAGAGGACATTAATGACCGCCTTAATTACAATCTCAATATAGATTTCTCTGGAAGAAAAATGTCTGATAATATTAATGATCTATCAGATACAGATTATGGGAATGGGAATGTTAAGCATGTAAAAAAATCTGAAGCGCATGGCACACATGTAGCAGGTATTATTGCCGCAGAACGAAACAACGGTAAAGGTGTTAACGGCGTAGCCAATAATGTAGAAATTATGGCTTTGCGCGTTGTTCCTAATGGAGATGAATACGATAAGGACGTAGCTTTGGCTATACGCTATGCCGTAGACAACGGTGCAAAGGTAATTAATGGAAGTTTTGGAAAATCTTTTTCTCCACATAGTGCTTGGGTAAGGGATGCCATAAAGTATGCTTCAGATAATGATGTCGTCTTTGTTCATGCTGCTGGAAATGATAGTAATGATGTTGATGTAGAACCTAATTTCCCTGACGATAATGTTGATTTTGTTGAAGTTTCTGATACATACATTAGAGTAGGTTCTTTAGCTCAAAAATATGGTTCTAAAATGGTCTCTGGTTTCTCTAACTACGGAAAAAAGAATGTAGATATTTTTGCCCCAGGCTCTGCAATTTATTCAACCATGCCAGAAAATGAATACGATTTTAACGACGGTACTTCTATGGCTGCTCCTGGTGTTGCAGGAATCGCTGCTTTAATACGTTCTCAGTATCCTAAACTAACAGCGGCTCAAGTTAAGCAAGTGATTTTAGATTCTGGTTTACCTTTAACTACAAAAGTGGTGGTTGCCGGAGATGCTTCAAACGTTAAACCTTTTGCTGACTTGTCTAAATCCGGTAGAATTGCCAACGCTTACAATGCATTGATCATGGCTTCGAAAATTCGATAAGCGTTTCGTTTCATGCTTATTTTGAAACAATTGGGATCAGAAAAATAAATACTATGAGAAAAAAAATTTTGAGCCTTTTAGGTATGGCTCTTATCTATTCATGTGGTGCTACAGAAACATCTAGCCAAACAAACAATATGCCTATTCCTAATTCGGTATATGGTTATTGGCAACAACATGTGAGTTATTCTATGGAAATTGATATGGATGTAAATACATATCGATATAAAGGGAAACAAAAGCTTGTATATACCAATAATTCACCAGATGTATTGAACCGTGTATACTACCATTTATATTTTAATGCCTTTCAGCCAGGTAGTGAAATGGACGTACGCTCTCGGACCATTCAAGATCCAGATCCAAGAGTAGAAGACCGAATCAGTAAACTTAAACCAAATGAAATCGGTTATATAAAAGTGAATTCACTAAAGCAAAATGGCAAGGTTGTTTTGCATGAAACCGTAGGAACTGTTCTTGAAGTTCAATTAAATCGACCTATTCAACCAGGCGAACAAGTAACCTTTGATATGGACTTTGATGCTCAGGTACCTGTTCAGATTCGTCGTTCGGGCAGAAATAATAAAGAAGGTGTGGCGCTGTCTATGACGCAATGGTATCCAAAACTAGCAGAGTATGACGATGAAGGTTGGCACGCAGATCCATATATTGGAAAGGAATTTTATGGTGTTTGGGGCGATTTTGATGTAAAATTAACTATCGATAAGGATTATGTTGTCGGTGGTTCGGGTTATCTACAAGGAGAACCTAAAGTAAAAGCAGGTAAGAAAACATTACACTATAAAGCGCCTAGGGTGCATGACTTTTCTTGGGCAGCAGATCCTGACTTTATTCATGATACTTATGAAATGCCTAATGGCCCTAAGCTGCATTTCTATTACAAAAAAACACTTGATCCAGAATATCTGGAAAATTGGAAAAAGTTACAGCCCGATACAGCGAAGTTAATGGCTTACTTTAGTGAAAACATTGGCCAATACCCATACGAACAATACTCGGTCATTCAAGGTGGAGATGGTGGTATGGAATACGCTATGTGTACCTTAGTCACAGGGCAACGCAATTATGGAAGTTTATTGGGCGTTACTGCACACGAAATGGCCCATTCTTGGTTTCAATTTGTTTTAGCTACAAATGAGGCCAAGCACGAATGGATGGACGAGGGCTTTACCGTTTACATATCCAATTTGGGCGAAAATAAATTAAAGGAGAAAAAACTTAAAAATCCGCATTCGAGATCTTATATGAGCTATATTGGATTAGCAAATTCTGGTTATGAGCAAGCCTTAACCACTCATGCCGATCGTTATGAATACAATGGAGCTTATGGGGCAGCAGCTTATAGTAAAGGGGAGGTCTTTATGGCTCAATTAGGATACGTCATTGGTGAAGACAATTTAAAGAAAACCATAAAAAAATATTTTGAAGACTTTTCTTTTAAGCACCCTAAACCAATGGACTTTATAAGAACTGCTGAGCGTATTACTGATTTTGAACTCGATTGGTATTTGATTGATTTTGCACAAACAACTAACACTATAAATTATGGTGTTAAGTCCATAGAAGGGAATGTAATTACGCTGGAGCGTATCGATTTAATGCCTATGCCCATAGATCTAAAGGTAACATATACTGATGGTTCAACGGAAGACTTTTATATCCCGTTGCAGATGATGCGGGGAGAGAAACCCACGTCCGCAACAATAATTAATGATTGGGCATGGGCAATGCCTACTTACACATTTAGCGCTAATAAAACGGTTAAATCTGTTGAGATCGATCCATCTCAAATGATGGCAGACGTTGATCGCGACAATAATACATTGACGCAATAGTTAAACCTTTTAAGATAGTAAAAGCTGGCTTTTTAATACCACTTTTCATTTTTATACATGGTCTTTCTGGCAACACGTTCTCTATTATAAAGTAATAGGTGTGTTTGGTCTATTTGTTTATTTCTGTATCCAAACAAATGGAAAATCGACTTTGTTAAAAAGCGCGCTATAGTAAGATTAGCCTTTAAAACACCATCTGATTTATTGTACCATGTAATTCCTGGAAGCAATGTTAATAAATGATCTGCTTTTACTTTTCTGAGTAATTCGGAAAGCTTCAAAAAGAATTTTGGAATGCGTCTAATAATGAAAAAACCATCTTTTCCCGATTTTTGATACAATGGCATAAACAACTTTGCAGAAAAATTAGAATAAACTGGATTGCCGTTTGAAGTCGCTAGTAACGTATCTTTCTCTACAGATTGAAAACTTACAAACCCAGCTTTCATTTTAAAGTCCTCATTTGGCTCTATATGATGCTTGTGTATAACTTCAAAAACTGAGTTAATCTGCTTAGAGGCTTTTTTTAAACGATTTTTATATAATTGAAAGCTTTTAGGGTCTGGATGCTTTAAATTTCCGGAGTAATACAAAGCCAGATAAATAAAAGCTTCACAGTTATTAATAGCTTGAGGATCTACATGCTGACCAGATTCAAAACCTAATGACACATAACCTAGCGTATTAAGATAGCTTAAAAGTGGACCTTCTAAATATTCCTCAATCCCTAAAACAACCGGGATACCAAAACATGCCGAGAACTTTCGATTTATCATAGCGTCATTAATCGTAATAAAAGGCAATGTTTTGCTAGATGTGGTGTGTAAATCTATAAAGTAAATGGGTTGGTCAGTTGATGCCAATAATCCTTCTAAGAACTTGAATAAATCTTTTTGTTCTGATAGTTCATTTTTTGGGTTTTCATCATTCTTTAATTGATCTAAATACTTTGAAGTCCAGACACGATTTAAATCCAAATCAATAAAACGTTTGTTCTTCTTAAGTGCCTTTATATTACCATAAACACCTATGATTTCTCCAGAAATATGATCTTCATTTAGTGTTGATAGAATTGAATTTAGCGCATTAACCCCTGCAAATTCATTACCATGTATACCAGCAAAAAAAACAATTGTTGCTCCAGGTTCTTTTCCTCTAATATGATGAAAAACTCTGTTCGGTTTGCTCATAGGTTTTATGTGATTACTTGGGCTTGTTCGCATAATTTATAGATCTCTTGAAGTTAAAATACCTAGTAATTCTCTATTTCTAACGACAGGGAGGCAATTTATGTTATTGGATACCATTAAATCCTTGGCTTCTTCTAAAAGCGCTTCTTGTGAGATTGTGATTAAATCTCTTGTCATTACATCTTTAACCCGCAGATGTAGCTCACTGTTTCCTAGCTTAATTAGATCTGTCCAAGTTAACAAACCAGTAAGTTCTTTTTTCTTGTTTATGACTGGTAAATGGTGAATGTTTTTCCATTTCATAATATGGCTCACCAATTCTAGACTATCATTTTGATCTACCAACAGTATTTTGGTATTCATATTATGTTTTACTATACGTTTTACATTCAAATTTAAATTTTCTTCAGGATTGAATTGCTCCCATTGATCTATGGTTTTATTACCAAATTGATGTTTGTACATATAAGCGGTTATATTTTGAAGCGCTTCAAAATTAGTTTTATTTTTTTGAAGTCTTCTATAATTGGCTACCATCCATTGAGATCCGTTTTTTGATTTTACTCGTCGCTCAATGATTGAAAGATACTTTGTAATATCAGCAGCATCTATATGTGCTTCTTCTAAACCTTTTTTTGCAATTGGAAGAAATTCGTTCAAAATTATATCTTTTGCCGAAATTAATCTATTATTCCATCTAAATTGAGTTTCCATACCATTTCTGGCCGCCTTAAAGAAGTTATTTTTTATGTCCTTAAAATCCATTTTCTCTTGGATGTCCTTATAATGTTCTGGTTGGCCCAACATTAAACCTACCCAAAATACCATGTTGGCAATTTCATCTGTTAAGGTTGGCCCAGATGGAATATAGCGACATTCAATCCTTAAATGTGGTTTTCCGTCACCTACACCATAGCATACTCGATTCCACTTATAAACCGTGCCATTATGTAGTTGTAATGCATTAAGCTTTGGGATTTCACCATGTTGAAGCCTATCTATACTATCGTCATGCTCATCTGACGTTAACAAACTTCTAAATCTAGAAATATGATCTCTAAAAATATCGGTAACAGTTCCTTTTTCCCAATTGGCACCAAAGCTTACGCGCGATTGTTTTTCTTTATGAATGAATGAATTTGCTCTTGTGTCTATGCTTTGGGTAAATAGTGCAATTCTGGTTTCTGCCCACAGCTCTCTTCCAAATAATACAGGCGAATTGGTACATACACTTAAAACAGGTCCGGCTATGGCTTGTGCCCAATTATACTTATCTACAAACTCATCTGGATGGATCTGCAAATGTGTCTGAAAGCTGGTATTACACGCTTCCAACATCACATTATCATGAATTAGACTTAATTCATCTACCCCTTTGATATGGATGTTAAAACACTGCCGCCGCGATGCTTTTAGGGCATTGTTAAGCACGTGGTATCTGGGCATGTCTGTCATATAGTTTTCGGCAATGTGTTTTAATCTCAAAGTAGGTAGAATTCCCGTTAATATAATTTTTGAGTTCTTGGTTTGAGCACCATGCTCTGCTTTTTTAAGTAGCTCCCTAAGCTGTTGTTGTAATAATGAAAAGCAATTGCCTTTAAGTAACAAAGGATCCGAATTAATCTCTAGATTATATCGTCCTATTTCAGTAGTAAAATGATCATCATTGATGGCTTCTAAAACTTCGATGTTATTATTGTTGGGAAAAAAATAATCTGTTGCGACACAAAACTCCTGTTCAGCACCAATCCTTATAGGTTCTTTTTCGATTAAATCGTTTTTAAGCATCATATCTAAGGCCTCAAGATCTCTTATAAGGTAATGTATATATAATGCTTTATCTTTGGGGCTTTTAAGTTGTTTTACATCTAAATGTCCCATAATTAAAGCTAAGTATTGATTATTCTATGTAAGGTACTCTAAATTAAAAGCTTAAAACATGACTTTTATCACCTAAACAATCAAAGCCTAAAGCCAATAATTGTATACGCCCCTTTAAATACTATTAAAATAAACCCCATAACACGTAAAACTATTCTTTTATTGGTAGAAATTGAATTATTAGAATCCCTAATTTTATAATGTTTAGTAAAATGTTGGAGTGAGCTATTGTTACAATATTTCCCGATAAAAGTGGAATAAAATACCAAGAATCTTTCAATAAAAATACCACAAATGTTTAATTTTACATCATAGATTTAACCCTGTTTTATGCTTAGTTTAAAACGTTTTAATTCAAAATTTTCAACTTATGGAGGGTATCGACGAAAAAATATCGGCAATCATTAATCATTTTCACCTCAATAATTTTTCGTTTTCTAAACGTATTGGTGTTACCGCTACTACAATAGATAGCATTGTTAATGGTCGTCCTCAAAAAGATGGTACTCGAAAAAAAACAAAACCTGGTTATGATGTTCTAACTGCTATTATAGATACTTTTGATATAAACCCAGCTTTTTTATTTGGCAAAAGCTCAGTAATGATAAGGGCTAACGTTCCTAACAATCCAACATATTCTGGAATGCCTAAGGTCATCGCTGTAAATGAAACTGGAGATGAAAATGTGGTTTACGTACCTGTGCAGGCAAGAGCCGGCTACTTAAATGGTTATGGAGATCCTGAATATATAGAATCACTTCCTTCGTTTCATATGCCTTATCTTACTAATGGTACATATCGTTGTTTTGAGGTGAAAGGCAATTCTATGTTTAGAACGTTTTTTGATGGTGACCTTGTATTTGGAAAGTTCGTAGAAGATCTAAGAGATATAAGGGACGGTCGTATTTATGTTATTGTGAGTAAAACTGAAGGCGTAGTTTTAAAACGCGTTATCAACAAGATCGAAGAACGCCAGAAACTTATCCTAAAAAGTGATAACAAAGACGGTAACTATCCTACTTATACCATAAACGCTGAAGATATTGAAGAATTATGGGATGTAAAGATGTATGCCTCTATGCAAATACCAGAACCTATAGGTATTTATGATCGTTTACACGAACTTGAAAGTAAAATTGTGGATTTAGAAGCGACGCTTCAGCGCAAAATATTAAGTTAACCCTGTCCCATCGTTAAGCAAATGACTTTTAAATACGGGAAAAAAGACAAACTAAAAAGTAAAAAGCATATAGAGCAGCTCTTTAATGAGGGCAAAGCCGTTACTGTTTATCCATTAAGGCTTATTTATCTTGAAACTGAATTTAGTGATGGTTCCCTCTTAAAAACAGGAGTTTCGGTGAGCAAACGTCTTCATAAAACAGCCGTAGCTAGAAATAGCTTAAAACGATTATTAAGAGAAGCATATAGGCTTAATAAGCCTGTATACTTTAACAATAGTTCAACACCTTATGCGTTTATGATTTTATACCTTAGCAAAGATGGAACAACTTTTGATGAACTTAATGGCAAAATGAAATTGTTGTTCAAAAAATTCTTGGATAAAACTTCTAAAAATGAAAAAACTGCTCCATAAAAAAATAGTAATACTTGTTTTAGCACTTGCTATCTTCTTTAGTACAACTGCTTTTAAAACTGATTTCTTTGAAATTGCTAAACAAATAGAGATATTCACTACGTTGTTCAAAGAACTTAACATGAACTATGTCGATGATACCAACCCAGGTGATTTAATGGATACCGCCATTAAAAGCATGTTGAACGATTTGGATCCTTACACGCAATTTTACAATGAGCAAGATGTTGAGGCATCTAGAATAAATAATGCTGGAGATTACACAGGCATAGGTGCCAAAGTACTCACCTTAGAAGATAAATTGGTCATTATTGAACCCTACAAAAACTATGCTGCTGATAAAGCTGGTTTAAAAGCCGGCGATGAAATTATAAAAGTGGATAACGTTGTAGTTTCTGACTTTAAAGATGACGCTGCAAATCTTCTTCAAGGTGCTGCAGGTACCGAAGTTAATATTACTTATAAGCGTCAGGGTAAAACCAACACTGTAAAAATTACAAGAGAATCCTTAGATATCAAAGCAGTGCCTCATTATTCCATGGTAGACGATAAAACAGGTTATATCGTTCTAAGAAAATTTAACGAAAAGGCCTCTACAGAAACTCTCGGTGCCTTAAGAGCACTAAAAAATCAAGGAGCAACTCAGCTTATTCTCGATTTAAGAGGAAATCCAGGCGGCTTATTAAACGAAGCTGTAAATGTCACCAATATTTTTGTGCCAAAAGATCAATTGGTGGTAACCACAAAATCCAAGGTTAAAAAATATAACAAGACCTATTACACTAAACGCGATGCCGTAGATACAGAAATACCTTTGGTAGTATTGATAGATGGCCGAAGTGCTTCAGCAAGTGAAATTGTTTCAGGTGCACTTCAGGATATGGATAGAGCAGTAGTGGTAGGAGCTCGTAGTTTTGGTAAAGGATTAGTTCAGCGACCAAAACCCTTAACTTATGGTACACAAATGAAGATCACCATATCTCGATATTACACACCTTCTGGTCGTTGTATACAAGCCTTGGACTATTGGAATAGAGACGAAAACGGAAAAGCCACTCGTGTTAAAAAGGAAAACTACAATGCCTTTAAAACAAGAAATGGACGACCTGTTTTTGATGGAGGAGGTGTACAGCCAGATATAGAGGTTGAATCCTCTAAACAAACACCTATTACCAAAGCTATTTTAAATGAAAATTTAGTTTTCAACTTTGCAACAAACTATTATTATAATAACAATGTAGAGGATTTAAAAGGTTTTGAGCTATCGGAAAGTGATTATAAATCTTTCAAAAACTACTTAAAAACAACAGGATTTAATTTTGAAACTAAAACTGAGGAAGCATTAAATGACGCCTTATCTGTTGCAACAGAAGAAGGTTTAGAAAGTATTATAAATTCTGAGTATAACAACCTGTCTGCCACATTGCAAGCCTATAAAACCAACGCTATTGATGGTAATAAACTGCAATTAAAGTCGTTATTAACAGACGAGATCATTAGACGCTATTTTTATAGCGAAGGATTATATACCTATTATACGGCAAATAATCCTGAGATAAAAAAAGCACTTAGCGTGCTTAATAATCCTAAGCAGTACGCCAGTATTTTGAGATAAAAAATAAATTTATCTATATTTATAATACTAGAATCTTATTGAAGTAATAAGAAAATTCAACAAAAATGAAGTCCCTACTCATTATAATATATCTAGGTTTTCAGCTTGCTTTCGCCCAAAAGGAGATTAAGCACCAGGTATATTTTTTAACCGATGAGTTTGAAATTCCAGAGACGGAAGAAAGTCGACTTCTTTTGTTTTTATCTGAAATTGAAAACATGGATATTCAAAAAATATCCATCTATGGATTCTGTGATGATAGAGGTAGTGATTCGTATAATTTAGTGCTATCACAACAACGTGCAGATGCTATTAAAGAAATCTTTTCTAATAATGAATTTGACGAGTCTGTTATTACCAATGTTGATGGAAAAGGCGAAATTCTTCTTAATGTAGTCAACGATAATGACCTCTATAGAATACGAGGTCTCAATCGTAAAGTAGAAATTATAGTGCAGCCTTACGATCCACCTCGCGAAAAAATAGAGCCACCAGCAAAAGAAAGTGCAGAAGAATTACTAAAAGGAGAACTTAAGGAAGGCGATAAAATTCAATTAGAAAATATTCTATTTCGTACAGGTTACAGCTATCTAACCAAAGAATCAAAAGCTGTTTTAGATAATATTGCAAAAATACTTGTAGAGCGAACCGATATATACTTTACCATTGAGGGACATGTATGTTGTACTTATGGGACTAGAGATGCTATTGATCGGAAAACCAAAAAACGTAATTTATCCTTAGCAAGAGCTAAGACAGTTTATGATTATTTAGCTGACAAAGGCGTAAAACGTTACCGTATGAAATTTGTTGGCCAAAAGCGAAAATTTCCATTAGGTGGTGAGCCAGAATTAGATAGACGTGTAGAAATATTGGTGACTCGAATTATAAAGCCTAAGGCCTCCAATTAAGATTTAATCATATTAACATGTGGAATACCATCCTCGAGGTACTCCTCTCCTACCTCAATAAAACCTAGATTATTATAAAAGCTTTTTAAATAGGTCTGTGCTGAAATCCTAATTTTTGTTTGATTATAATGGTCTTTTACAGCCTTTATTGAAGCATTCATAATGGTATAACCATTTTTAAACTTACGTTCATGAGATCTTACCACTACTCTACCAATACTAGCTTCGTCAAAATAACCTCCAGGCTCAAATATTCTTGTATAAGCCGCTAATTTACTACCTCTATAACCAAGTACATGTAAAGCTTTTTGGTCTTTACCATCAATATCCTGATAGACACAGTCTTGCTCAACAACAAAAACTTCACTTCGTAATTGAAGTAAATCGTAGAGCTCTTTTTTGGTTAATTGTTCGTAATCTTTTACGGTTATTTCTAACAAGACAGTGGAATTTTATCGACACGTCGTTGGTGACGACCACCCTCAAACTCTGTATTTAAAAAAACATCTACCATTTTTATGGCTTGTGGTACAGATGTAAAACGTGCCGGAATACAAATAATGTTAGCATTATTATGCTGACGGGTTAATTCGGTGATTTCACTCGTCCAACATACACCAGCTCTAACATTTTGATATTTATTGGCCGTCATAGCAACACCATTAGCACTACCACAAATAAGAATACCACAATCTACTTTAGCATCATTAACATCGCTTGCAACAGGATGTACAAAATCTGGATAATCCACACTATCTAAAGTATCGGTACCGTAATTGGTTATCGTATAACCTTTGGCTTCTAAATGTTTTACAATAGCTTGTTTATATTCTGGACCAGCATGATCGTTACCAATAGAAATTGTCATATTGAGATGTATTTATTTTATAATGCAAAATTACAAATAATTAAATCTGGTTAATAGTCATATGAATGACATGTTAATAAGTGTTTACAAGTATTTAAAATTTTAGATAGGTTTATTCAATTTATTTTACAAACCAGAACTAAAACAAGATTTCAAAATTTATTAGCTACTTTTTTCGAGGAAGTTATTCATAATCATTGTAGGCGAAATTAACAGAGGTTGGTTATAAAATTATAAGTCAATTCTATTAACATCACTTATCAACAGTTGTTTACAATAAATTTACTTTTCTTATATATCAAAGGTTTACATGTAAATTTAATGTTAACTAAACCGTAATAAAATGTAAAATTCAAATTTTCAAAACAATTTCTTAAAAAGTTATATCAATTATTAACAGCCTATAATAACCACTATTTATTTTTTAAAATTTAAAAAGAAAAATGATAATAATATATAGAGTTGTGGATAACTAAATAGTGATGACATTTCAGATTTTTATCGATTGGTTATTGTAACATCAATACTAGCTTATCATGAAAATAAAATTACTGTCACTCACTCTCATTGTTTTTAGTTTATCATGCCTTTATGCACAACAGACTGCCATACCTGATTCTAATTTTGAACAAGCACTTATAGACTTAGGTATCGATAGTGATGGTACAATTAATGGTGTTGTTTTAACTTCAGATATTAATACCGTAACTAATTTAGATGTTAGTAATCAAAGCATTCAAAATTTAACAGGAATTGAAGATTTTACAGCACTAACAGAATTAATTTTAGATAATAACAGCTATAGTTTTGCCGACTTGGATTTAACAGGAAATCCTGCATTAACCTATTTATCATCTCGAACAAATCAAATAGACAATATAAACTTAAGTAATAATGCATTATTAACCTATCTAGATTTAAATGAAAACGAGTTAACAAATTTAGACCTTAGCAATAATCCCTTATTAACTTATTTAGACCTTACTCTTAATGATTTAATCAGTATAGATTTAACAAATAATCAGGACTTAACGTTTTTAAGTTTAAGTACAAATGAATTGACATCAGTAGATTTAAGTAATAATATAGCTTTAACTGAGCTTAATTTATCCAACAATGATTTAGTAAGTTTAGATCTAAGCAGTAATACGGCTTTGGTGAATTTATTTGTCTTTGGCTGTCTGTTAACTGATTTAGATGTAAGTAATAATACGGCTTTAGAAATCTTAGGGGCAACAGATAATGAATTGACAAGCATTAATTTAACAGGTTTAGATCAATTATTGTCATTAGGCCTAATTCAAAATAATTTGGCTACCATAGATTTAAGTACAAATATTGCTTTACGTTCATTACAAATCGCGGAAAATCAATTTCAAACCATAGACCTAAGTAATAATACAGCTTTACTTACTATTTCTGCTAACGATAATTTTCTAACTACTGTAGATTTAAGTACAAATACAGAACTTACATTGATAAATTTTATAAGAAATCAACTTACCAGTTTAGATGTAACTAATAATATAAATCTACAGAACCTAAATGTCCCTGCTAATCAGCTCACGAGCTTAGATGTAAGTAACAATCCAGATTTATTGGTTTTAAATGTATTAGAGAATCAACTCACCAGTCTTAATGTTCAAAATGGAAATAATGTTAACATTACCGGTGATTTTTTCCTAGCCCTTAATAATCCAGATTTAGATTGCATTCAAGTAGATGATGTTGCTTATAGCACAGCAAATTGGACTTTTGTAGACCCAGGAGTTGTTTTTAGCTTAGACTGTCCTAATCTTAGTATAGAAGATAGGGAGAAAGAAAGTTTTCGTCTCTACCCCAACCCAGCTAAAAATCAATTTACTGTTCAATTAACAAATCCATCTGATTTACAAGGAGTTAAAATTTACAATAATCTTGGTCAGTTGGTAATGACTTCAAAAGACATTATTGTTGATATCTCAAAATTAACTTCTGGGCTTTATATGGTCGAAGTAGGCACTACAAAAGGTAAAGGTATTAAGAAGCTAATTATTGATTAAATCTTGATGACATTTTAAAAGCTTAGCGATTAGAAAACAAAAGCTAATCCTAATACATTTTTAAAATGAAACAAATTTACGTTTTACTAGTCACATGTTTTTTATTCTTTAATGTTAATGCACAAACTCAAGTAGGAGATGATATTGATGGTGAATCTACTATTGATCAATCTGGCTATGCCGTTAGTCTTTCTGAAGATGGTTCGATCTTAGCTGTTGGCGCACCAGTGAATAGTGATAACGGAAGTGTTGCAGGTCATGTTCGCATATATGAAAATCAAAATGGTAATTGGTTACAAATAGGTCAAGATATAGACGGTTTTAGTGATAATGATTTTTTCGGTTGGTCTGTAAGTCTGGCCGCTACAGGAAACAGAGTTGCTATCGGTGCACCAGAAAGTAATACAGGTAGTACGGGTTATGTGACAGTTTTAGACTTCGAAAATGATACATGGGTTCAAATAGGGAATACTATTCAAGGTGAAAATTCTGGAGATTTTTTTGGTTGGACAGTAAGTTTATCGTCAGATGGTAATACATTAGTGGTTGGTGCTCCAGGGAATAGTGATAACGGAAGCTTTGCAGGTCATGTAAGAATATATGAATTTCAAAATGACACTTGGATACAAGTAGGAGATGATATTGATGGTGAAGCAATGGGTGATGAATTTGGCAGATCAACAGCTTTATCGGATAATGGTGAATTTTTAGCAGTTGGTGCTGTTACAAATGACGGCAATGGAATTGATTCTGGGCATGTAAGAATTTTTCAAAACCAAAATGGGAGTTGGTTACAAATAGGCCAAGATATAGATGGTGAAAATGCTGGTGACTGGTTTGGTCGGTCCGTAAGTCTTTCTTCTGAAGGTAATAAAGTAGCTATAGGCGGAAATTTTAATAGTGATAATGGGGTTAATTCTGGCCATGTAAGAATATATGAATTTCAAAATGACAGTTGGCTACAAATAGGAGGCGATATTGATGGTATTACTGAAAACGAAGAAACAGGTGTATCGGTAGATTTATCATCAGATGGTAATCTTGTAGTGATCAGTGCCCCGGGAAATTCCACGAATGGTAATTTGAGCGGTCAAGTACGTATTTTTGAATATGTGAATAATAGCTGGGAGCAAATAGGGATTCCAATCAATGGTGAAGGCGCTAATGATGAATTTGGATTTGCCTTAAGTTTATCTTCTAATTCACAGTATTTAGCCATTGGAGCCCCTGTGAATAGTGGTAATGGATTTGCTTCGGGCCACGTTAGAGTATACGACATATCTGCATTATTATCAGTCAAAGAAATAAATACTTCTAGTTTTAAGCTCTACCCTAACCCAACCAAAGACCAATTCACCATTCAATTACAAAATCCTTTGGAATTACAAAACATTAGTATTTACAATAATTTAGGTCAATTGGTTTTAATTTCAAAAGAAACAACTATAGATACGTTGCAATTAAAATCTGGACTTTACATAGTTGAGGTAGAAACTGCAAAAGGTAAAGCAACTAAGAAACTAGTTATAGAATAACGTCACTTCGAGTGTCCCGACAGTAAACATGGGGATGTATCGAGAAGTAAGTCCAACAAAATTTAAGCACTTTAGAAATACTGTGCTTTTTTCATTATTTAACCTAAAAATATTGTTAATGATGTTTTACTTTTTATCTTGTAAGACAAATCTTTAATATTCAACTATAATGAAACGATTTTTACTCCTATTCTTTTTTCTCCCTTTAATAAATTTTGGCCAAGTACAAATAGGCTCAGATATAGATGGAGAAGCATCAAATAATTTATCAGGAATCTCTGTAAGTATATCAAGTGATGGTTTAGTTGTAGCTGTAGGAGCGCCACTTAATGGTGGTAACGGAGCAAACTCCGGACATGTACGCATTTATGAAAACCAAGGAGACAATTGGGTTCAAATAGGTTCTGATATAGATGGAGAGGCCTTAGGGGATTCACTGGGACAATCGGTAAGTTTATCGAGTGATGGTTCGGTTGTAGCTATAGGCGCACCATCAAATGATGCTAACGGCGTAATAAACTCCGGACATGTACGTATTTATGAGAATCAAGGTGGTAATTGGGTTCAAATAGGTTCTGATATAGATGGGGAAGTATCAGGAGATAGATTAGGGCAATCGGTAAGTTTATCGAGTGATGGTTCGGTTGTAGCTATAGGCGCACCATTTAATATTGGTACTCAAGTAGGTACGGGACACATACGCATTTATGAGAATCAGGGTGGTAATTGGGTTCAAATAGGTTCTGATATAACAGGGGACTTATCAGGAGATAGTTTTGGGGAGTCAGTAAGTTTATCGGGTGATGGTTCGGTTGTAGCTGTGGGGGCATCACTTAATGATGCCAACGGGATAAACTCTGGACATGCGCGCATTTATGAGAACCAAGGTGGTAATTGGGTTCAAATAGGTCAAGATATAAATGGAGATGGATTAGAAGATAGACTAGGGGAATCAGTAAGTTTATCTAGTGATGGTACAATTGTAGCTGTAGGAGCGCCATATAATAATAGTAACGCAGTAGACTCTGGACATGTGCGCATTTATGAAAACCAAGGAGGCAATTGGGTTCAAATAGGTTTTGATATAGATGGAGAGGCATCAGGGGATGCACTAGGGGCATCAGTAAGTTTATCGAGTGATGGTTCGGTTGTGGCTATAGGAGCACCATTTAATGATGGTAATGGATTTAATTCTGGGAATGTACGCATTTATGAAAACCAAGGAGGCAATTGGGTTCAAATAGGTTCTGATATAAATGGAGAAACCTCAGGAGATATATCAGGAAATTCTATAAGTTTATCGAGTGATGGTACAGTTTTAGTTATAGGAGCACAATTAAATGCAGGTAATGGATTAAATTCTGGACATGCAAGAGTTTTTGATTTATCAGCTTTGTTATCAGTAGATGACCAAACCATTTCAAATTTTAGTATTTACCCTAACCCAACTAAAGACCAATTTACCATTCAATTAGACAATCCATCAGATTTACAAAATATCAACATTTACAACAACCTTGGTCAGTTAGTAATGACTTCAAAAAACACTATTGTTGATGTCTCAAAATTAACTTCTGGGCTATATATAGTTGAAGTGGAGACTGCTAAAGGTAAAGGCGTTAAGAAGTTGATCTTAGAATAGAAAAAGACGTTATCCATAAAAAATATTAATACTAAACATTTAAAGAATTAATTAAAATTTAATCTTCTAATGTAGGAAAAAACCTGTATGTAGTATAGTTTGCATAAAACTAAACAATATCAATATGAAAAAACTATACTTCATTCTTTTATTAGTTCCACTTTTCGGTTTTACCCAAGTACAAATCGGTCAGGATATCGATGGCGAATACGGAGGTTACCGAAGCGGTAACAGTATAAGTTCATCTGGTGATGGCAATATTGTAGCCATAGGGTCACCCGATAGAGGTGAAAACGGTGCTTCTTCAGGTCATGTGCGTATTTATGCGAATATCTCTGGTATTTGGACCCAAATAGGTCAGGATATCGATGGCGAAGCTACAGGAGATCGTAGTGGCTCAAGTGTGAGCTTGTCCAACGATGGCAGTATCATAGCTATTGGAGCTCCACGAAATAATGACAACGGATTTGAATCTGGCCAAGTACGAGTCTATGAGAATATCTCAGGTGTCTGGACACAGATCGGTCAGGATATTGATGGCGAAGCTGCAGATGATCGCAGTGGTACAAGTGTGAGTTTGTCCAGTGATGGTAGTATCGTAGCTATAGGTGCACCAGGTAATGATGACAATGGTGCTGGTTCAGGTCATGTAAGGGTCTATGAGAATATCTCAGGTGTCTGGACCCAAATAGGACAGGACATAGATGGAGAGGCTATAATTAATGAAGTGTTTTCTATAAATATAAGTGTAAGCTTATCCAGTGATGGAAGTATCATAGCAATCGGCTCTCCTAATAATGATGGAAATGGCAGTCTATCAGGCCATGTACGTATTTATGGTAATGATAATGGTGTCTGGACCCAAATAGGACAAGACATAGACGGTGAGGCAGAACTTAATCTTAGTGGTGAAAGTATAAGTTTGTCCAGTGATGGCAATATTGTGGCTATCGGCGCACCTTGGAATAACGGCCCTGAATTTGGTGCTATTCATACAGGTCATGTACGCGTTTATGAAAATGTCTCAGGCGTCTGGACGCAAGTAGGTCAGGATATCGATGGAGAAGTTACAGAATTTTTAAGTGGAAATAGTGTAAGCTTATCCAATGATGGTAGTATTGTAGCTATTGGTTCATCTCTTAATGGTGACAACGGCAATGGATCTGGTAATGTGAGAGTTTATGAAAACATCTCGGGCACTTGGACCCAAATCGGTCAGGATATTAATGGAGCAGGAACTGCTAATTATTTCGGAACAAGTACTAGTATATCTGACGATGGTAATATCGTGGCAATTAGTGGACCAGGTTATGGAGGTAGTTCCGGTCACGTACGTTCTTACAAGAATGTCTCTGGGGTCTGGACGCAAATCAATGAAGATATAGTAGGAGACCCAGCTCAAGACTTAAGTGGTGCTAGTGTGAGCCTATCCAACGATGGCAGCATTGTGGCTATTGGCGCACCAGGTAATGATCACAATGGTGGTAATTCGGGTCATGTTCGAGTTTATGAGAATGTCTCAGGCGTCTGGACGCAAATAGGTCAGGATATCGATGGCGAAGCCTTTGACCGGTTTGGGACAAGCGTAAGTTTGTCAGGTAATGGGACTGTTGTAGCCATAGGATCAAATTATGGAACTGATTCAGGATATGTCCGTATTTATGAAAATGTCTCAGGCGTATGGACGCAAATAGGTCAAGTTATTAATGGCGAAGCCGAAAATGATGGTAGTGGTGATAGTATGAGCCTATCCGATGATGGTAGTATTGTAGCTATTGGTGCACCAAATAATGATGGCAATGGTGGTAATTCAGGTCATGTACGTGTCTACGAGAATATCTCAGGCGTCTGGACCCAAATCGGTGAGGATATAGACGGAGAGGCTTCGTTAGATTGGATGGGTACAAGTGTAAGTTTGTCCAGTGATGGAAATGTCGTAGCTATTGGTGCAGAAGGAAATGACGCAAATGGAGAAAGCTCTGGTCATGTTCGTGTTTATGAGAATGTATCTGGTGTTTGGACGCAAATAGGTCAGGATATTGATGGAGAAGCTGAGTATGATAGAAGTGGTGAAAGTGTAAGTTTGTCTAGTGATGGTAATGTCGTAGCAATTGGTTCATCTCTTAATGATCCAAATGGTCATGTACGTGTTTATGAAAATCAATCAGGTACTTGGGTTCAAATCGGTGAAGATATTGATGGAGAAGCTCAGGGAGATGGTAGTGGTATAAGCGTAAGTTTATCTGGTAATGGGAGTATTGTGGCCATTGGTGCTGATCTTAATTTTGGTAACGGCTATAGATCTGGTCATGTGCGTATCTATGAGAATGTCTCAGGTGTATGGACCCAAACAGGACAGGATATAAATGGTGAGGCTGAAGATGATCGTAGTGGTACGAGTGTAAGTTTATCTGCGGATGGCAGTATTTTAGCCATCGGAGCACCAAATAATGATGGCAACGGCTATGGATCTGGTCATGTGCGAGTTTTTGATTTAAGTGCATTGCTATCAACAAAAGACCAGGTCATTTCAGATTTTAGTATTTACCCCAACCCAACCAAAGACCAGTTCACCATTCAATTAGAAAATTCATCAGAACTTCAAAATGTTAACATTTACAACAACCTTGGTCAGTTGGTTTTGATTTCCAAAGAAAATATTATTGATGTGTCTACACTAACTTCTGGTCTTTATATGGTTGAAGTGGAAACTTTAAAAGGTAAAAACACCAGAAAACTAATCATCAACTAAAACCAATCCATCATGAAAAAACTATGTTTAATTTTTTTATTAGTTCCACTTTTAGGTTTCACCCAAGTACAAATCGGTGAAAATATTAATGGAGGATTACAATTTGAGCAACTAGGAAGGTCTATATCACTGTCATCTGATGGAAATATTTTAGCTGTTGGTGCAGATGGTGCTAATGATACTTTTTCTAATTCAGGTATAGTAAGAGTATATGAAAATATAAATGGTACTTGGGCACAAATAGGAAATGATATTGTTGGCAATCAATTTGAAGTTCTGAGTTATTCTGTATCGTTATCTTCAGATGGAAGCATTGTAGCTGTAGGTGCAGGAGATTTGGTCGATCGAAAAGGACTTGTTAGGATTTTTGAAAATATAAATGGTATTTGGACACAGATAGGAAATGATATTCTTGGTATGTTTGATGATGACCTTTTCGGCCGATCGATTTCTTTGTCTTCCGATGGTAATATTGTTGCCGTAGGCGCATCTTGGCATGGCGGATTTAGTGGAGAAGTACGTGTTTTTGAAAATATAAATAATGACTGGACACAGGTAGGGCAGGATATTAATGGAGACACACCATTTGAAGAATTAGGCAGATCAGTATCGTTATCTTCAGATGGAAGTAAGCTGGCTATCGGAGCCCCAAGGAATAACGATAATGTTTTTGCTTCGGGTCAGGTAAAAATCTTTGAGAATCAGTCTAATAATTGGGTTCAGATAGGCCAAGATTTAAATGGTGAAAATATTGGTGATGGTTTTGGGACTATGATATCTTTATCTTCAGATGGTAATACTGTTGCAATAGCAGCTACAGGAGATGACGATAGTGAGAACAATTCTGGAAAAGTAAGTGTATATGAAAATATATCAGGTGTTTGGACACAGATAGGGGATGGTATTAATGGAGAAGAGGAAGATGATTTTTTAGGTAGAATAGCTATATCCTCCGACGGAAGTATCGTTGCTATTAGTACAGATAGAAATAATAATTTTGCCGGTCATGTACGTGTTTTTAAAAATATATCGGATGTTTGGACACAGATAGGACAGGATATTAGCGGCAATAGTTCTGATCAATTAGGTTACTCGGTAGCCTTATCTTCTGATGGTAGTGTGGTAGCAACGGGTGCATATACAGCAAGTACAATAAATGGATCAGGCTCGGGTTACGCGGCTGTGTACGATTTAAATGCGGTACTCTCGACAGAAGATCAAACCATTTCAAATTTTAGTATTTACCCTAACCCAACTAAAGACCAATTCACGATTCAATTAGACAATCGATCAGAACTTCAAAATGTCAATATTTACAACAACTTTGGTCAGTTGGTATTAACCTCAAAAGTCATCAATGTTGATATCTCAAAATTAACTTCCGGGCTTTATATGGTTGAAATAGTAACTGCAAAAAGTAAAGGGACCAAAAAGTTGATTATAGGATAAATAAACGTCGCTTTGAGTAAAATTCTTGGTTGCTTACCTTAGTTGTTAAGCGAAGTAAAAATGTAACCGAGATACAAAGAATTTTATTTCGAGAGGTAAACTAAGAATAAAAGCACTGTAATTTTCACAGTGCTTTTTTTATTATTTAACGGTAACTAAACATTATTAAATTTTAATAGTGTAGTTTTGTGCAAAACTTTTATTCTCGTACAAGCAGGAATCTCTTCACTCCAAGATAAAAGTTTTTTAATATTGTCATTCCTGCGTAGGCAGGAATCTATACGCTTTAAAGATTCTTCACTCTGTCCAGAATGACAAAAAAAATGAATAAAATTAAATGACAAGAAAAAGAAAAAAGAAATCTAAAAATAATAAGATTTCTAACCTAACACAAACAATACTAGGTATACTAAAAAAAGAACGTAACAAATCCTTTAACTATAAACAAATTGCTGCTATTCTAGGTGTTAATGATGCCAGTAGCCGCAATCAAATCATAAAAACTTTAGCAAAATTAGCGGCAAAGCAAGAAATAGAACAAGTTGATCGTGGCAAGTTTAAAGCTTTAGTCACTACAGAATACCACACCGGTATTTTAGATTTATCATCTAGAGGCAGTGGTTATGTAATAAGTGATGATTTTGAAGAAGATGTATTTATTGCTTCAAATAATATCAACAAAGCTTTAGATGGTGATGAAGTAGAATTCTATGCCTACAAGCGCAGAAAACGTGGCAAAATAGAAGGCGAAATCACCAATATTATAAAACGCGCCAAAAGTGAATATGTCGGCACTATTCAAATTAAGGAAAATAAAAACTATGCGTTTGTTTTGCCAGATAGTAGTAAGATGTACAAGGATATTTTTGTACCAATCAATAAAACCAAAAAGGCGGAAGATGGAGACAAGGTTTTGGTGACCCTTACCGACTGGCCAGAAAATGCAGATTCACCTTATGGCAAAGTACTTGAAGTTCTTGGGAAACCAGGTGAGCACAGTACGGAGATCCATTCTATTTTAGCTGAATACGGTTTGCCTCACGAATTTCCATATGAAGTAGAGCAATTCGCTAACCAATTGGATCTATCCATAACCGAAAAAGAAATTGCCAAGCGTCGTGATATGCGAAAGGATTTAACCTTTACCATAGACCCAAAAGATGCTAAGGATTTTGATGATGCTTTATCCTTTAAAGTACGCGATAATGATTTGTACGAAATCGGTATCCACATAGCAGACGTATCACATTATCTAGAACCTGGAACCGTTTTGGATGATGAAGCTTACGAACGTGCCACGTCGATTTATTTGGTCGATCGTGTGGTTCCAATGCTTCCAGAAATTCTATCAAACGGGGCTTGTTCACTTAGACCCCACGAAGAGAAATATACTTTCTCGGCGGTGTTTCAAATGAATGACAAATGTGAGATAAAAAACCAATGGTTTGGAAGAACCGTTACCTATTCTGATGCACGTTTTGCTTACGAAGAAGCCCAAGCCATTATAGAACAAAACCCTGGATTTGTCATTCCTGCGCATCCCGATAACTATCGGGAAGGAATCTCGTCTCAATTAAATACTACAATTCCACAAAAAGTATCCTTAACAGGTCAACCGTACAACACCAAACCAGAAATTGCTGAAGCCGTATTAGTTTTAGACCGACTAGCCAAGAAGATGAGAACTAAGCGTATGCGCTCAGGAGCCATCTCATTTGATAAAGTTGAGGTAAAATTCAATTTAGATGGAGATGCCAACCCAACAGGCGTATTCTTTAAAACCAGTAAGGATGCCAATAAGCTTATTGAGGAGTTTATGTTGTTGGCCAATAGAAAAGTATCGGAGTTTATCGGCAAGCAAAATCCAAAAAAGACTTTTGTATATCGTGTGCACGACGAACCCGATGAGTCTAAACTGGTACAACTGCAGACTGTTGTTGGTCGTTTTGGACATAAACTCACTTTTAAGGATCGCAATAGTATATCATCATCCTTAAACAAATTATTGACAGATGTAGTCGGCAAAAAAGAACAAAACCTTGTAGATACATTGACCATTCGTACTATGGCCAAAGCCGAGTACACAACACATAATATTGGACATTATGGTTTGGCTTTCGATTATTATAGCCATTTTACATCGCCTATTCGTCGTTATCCAGACGTTATGGCACATCGCTTGCTACAGCACTATTTAGACGGAGGTAAATCTGCAAATGAAGCCATTTACGAAGAAAAATGTAAACATTCAAGTAATATGGAATACTTGGCCACAAAGGCGGAGCGTGACTCAATAAAATACATGCAAATACGTTTTATGCAAGATCATAAAGACGAAGAGTTCTTAGGAGTCATTTCTGGAGTAACGGATTGGGGTATTTATGTTGAAATTATTTCAAATAAATGTGAAGGAATGGTAAGCCTTAGGGATATGAAAGATGATACTTACGATTTTGACCAAACGCACTATGCCATGATTGGTCGTAATACAAATAGCATGTATCAACTTGGCGATGAGGTTATTGTTAAAGTGAAAGCTACCGACTTAGTGAAAAAACATTTAGATTTCTACTTGGTTGGTAAACCAGTACTTGAAGGTTAAATTTGTTTAGAAAATACTGTTTCATGATACTTACTACGACGAATTCAATTGAAGGCTTTAAAATCATTAATTACCTAGGTATTGTTACAGGTGTGGCCATAAACGAAGAGAAGCTTGTTATGGGATTTAGCCTATCAAAATATTATAAAGCTTTACAGGAGAGCATAGACACCGTTAAGGAAAAAGCATTTCAGACACTAACCGAAAATGCCAAAAAACTAAATGCAAATGCTGTTGTTGGCATAAAAGTTGAAATAGAATTAACCACTACTAATTACGCTATGGTTTCCGTAACAGGAACCGCAGTAACAGTAGCTACATAGTAAACACATTAATCAATATCATGAAAAACATTCTTTTATTACTCGTTCTAGCACTAAGCTTTAACATTAGCGCACAGCAAACCATAGAAAAAACCATAGGTGAATTTAAAACCGTCAAGGTTTACGATTTAATCAACCTTAAAATGAAAAAGTCAGATGAAAACAAGGTAATGATCTCGGGTAAAAACAGAAAAGACGTACAGGTGATTAACAAAAACGGAAAACTTAAAATTAGAATGAAACTCGAAGAAAGCTATGATGGTAATGATACGGATGTGGTACTTCATTATACTTCAGTAGAGGTGATTGATGCCAACGAAGGCGCCAAAGTAAAGGTTGAAGACCCAATAGAACAATTCGAGATTGATCTAAAGACCCAAGAAGGAGGCGAAATTACCGCCGAATTAAATACAAATTATGCTAGCTTTAGAGCTGTAACAGGCGGTATTATCAATGTTTCCGGAAGTTCAAAGAATCAAGATGTTTCTATCTATACAGGTGGTATTATAAATGGCGAAACGCTTAAAACAGAAGAAACAGAAGTGAGCATTAATGCTGGCGGTGAAGCTTACATTAATGCCTCAGAATATGTAGAGGTGAGCATTAAGGCAGGAGGTGATGTTTTTATATATGGTGATCCGAAGGTTGTTGATGAAAATCGCGTATTAGGAGGTAGAATTAAACGTATGTAAATTCCTTTCTGTTTGTTACTTTTGTGTAAACCGCAAGTTTACATGTTAGATGATGTCTTAACAGCTATTCCATTCGGAATTATTTTAGCCTTTACGATTGGTCCAGTCTTCTTTGTGTTATTGGAAACCAGTGCTACCAAAGGCTTTACTAGTGCTTTGGTTTTCGACTTAGGCGTTATTCTTGCTGATATCGTCTTTATTCTTCTCATTTTTATGAGTACTGACACGTTGTTGGATAAAATAAAGGATGATCCAAAACTATTAGTATTTGGCGGTGTTTTACTTGTGATCTATGGTCTGATTTCATTTATTAAAATCTCTAAATCGTTTCGATCTATTGTAAGGGAACATCACAGAATTGAACTACCAAAAAAGGACTACGGAAGACTGTTTGCAAAAGGCTTTTTACTTAATTTTATAAATATTGGCGTGCTATTGGGTTGGCTGGGTTTTATTGTCATAGGCACGTCAATTACTACATCTAAGAATGGCGTAACGGTTTTTATAATCTCAATGTTAGCCGCTTACTTTGTGTGCGATTTGTTTAAGATAGCAGCAGCTAAACGTTTAAAAAATAAACTAACGCCCAGACGTATTTTTAAAACCAAGAAGATTGTCGCTTTAGTAATTTTAGGCTTCGGAATCCTTCTATTGTCTCAAGGATTGTTCCCGGAATTGTACGAAAAAGGCAAAGAACAGATTGACAAGGTGAATCCAATAAAAGATACGCATTAAAAGTAAATGCCTTTAAGCCTAAGTTAAAGGCTTTCCTAGAGGTTTCGAATGGATTAGAATCGCAATGTATTAATCTAAAACTTTTCTAAAATTAATTAGAATCAAAAAACCTTTGAAAAGACAGAGGTAGTATTCACTTTAGAGGTGTCGAGCGTATTCGAACCGCTTTGATTTAATCTAAATTTTCTTAAAATTTTAAAATAAAAAAAGCCTTTGAATATTTCTCAAAGACTTTATGATTTCGAGGTGTCGAGCGGATTCGAACCGCTGTAGATGGTGTTGCAGACCACTGCCTAGCCACTCGGCCACGACACCTTATCGAGAGGGCAAATATATAAATTATATACGTTTTACCCTATATAGGCTTAGTTTTTTCGTTTTTCTGAAAGCACAATGGTTACCATTTCCACATTACCACCAATAGGAGGATTAATTTTACTCACAGAAACAAAAACCTCATTAACCAATTGATCTTCACTAAAAATTCTATCGATAATACGTTGCGCTACGGTTTCCAATAGTTTCGAAGGTATAGCCATTTCTTCTTTCACAACATGATTTAAGAACACATAATCGACAGTATCGTTTAACGCATCACTTTTTGAAGATCTTGATAAATCAGCCTCAACAGTAACATCTACACGATAATCACTGCCAATAATGGTTTCTTCTTTTAAACAACCATGATGGGCATAAACCCTAATATTTTCAACTTTAATAATTCCCATAGGGCAAAAATAATACTACAGGTGTCACTTCGAGTGAATTTCTGCAAGAAATTTGTATCGAGAAGTTAATTCGCGAAGAAATCAAATACATGACAAATAGCACATTAATGTTACAATTTATGTAATTTTACACCTTAATTTTTTTGAAATGTCAGAGTACACCCCTCTCAATTTTATAGAGCAAATTATAGAAGAAGATTTGGCCAATGGACTACCAAAGGAAAAGCTACGTTTTCGTTTCCCTCCAGAGCCTAATGGTTACTTGCACATTGGGCACACTAAAGCCATTGGGATAAGCTTTGGATTAGGTGAAAAATACAACGCTCCGGTAAACTTAAGATTTGATGATACCAATCCAGCCAAGGAAGAACAAGAGTACGTCGATGCTATAAAACGAGACATTTCGTGGCTAGGTTATAAATGGGCCAATGAGTTGTATTCTTCAGATTATTTTGATGAATTGTACAATTGGGCTGTGAGATTGATCAAAGATGGAAAGGCTTATGTGGATAGTCAATCGTCTGAAGCCATGGCAGAGCAAAAAGGGACACCAACACAACCAGGAACCAATAGCCCATTTAGAAATAGAAGTATTGAAGAGAATCTGGATTTGTTCCAACGTATGAAAGCTGGTGAGTTTCCTGCCGGAACCCATGTCTTACGCGCCAAGATAGATATGGAAGATCCAAATATGTTGATGCGCGACCCTATTATGTATAGAATCCTTTATGCACATCATCATAGAACAGGAGACCAATGGTGCATTTATCCAATGTACGATTGGACACACGGCGAAAGCGACTATATTGAACAGATTTCGCATTCACTATGCTCATTGGAATTTAAGCCACACAGAAAACTCTATAATTGGTTTAGGGACCATGTGTATGAATACAATAAAGACCGACTTCCATTACCACCAAAACAGCGCGAATTTGCACGCCTTAATTTAAGTTATACCATAATGAGTAAGCGCAAATTATTGAGATTGGTTGAAGACGGAGTTGTCAGTGGCTGGGATGATCCACGTATGCCAACCATTTCAGGATTGCGACGTCGCGGTTACACACCGAACTCTATTCGTCAGTTTATTGAAAAAGTAGGTGTGGCAAAGCGCGAAAATGTGATAGATGTGTCCTTGTTGGAGTTTTGCATTCGCGAAGATTTAAATAAAACCGCCAATCGTGTTATGGCCGTTTTGGATCCTGTAAAAGTGGTTATTACCAATTATCCTGAAGACCAAGAAGAATGGCTTGAAGCCGAAAACAATCAAGAAGATGCCTCAGCTGGCTTTAGAAAAGTACCATTTTCTAGAGAGATTTATATCGAAAAAGAAGACTTTAAGGAAGAAGCGGACAACAAGTTTTTTAGACTTAAACTAGGTGGTGAAGTGCGATTAAAGAATGCTTACATTATTAAAGCCAATAGAGTGGTTAAGAATGAAAACGATGGGGTTACGGAAATTCACTGTACATACGATACAGATACGTCTAAGAAAGTAAAGGGCACACTACATTGGGTTTCTATAAAACATGCGATTGCTACCGAAGTAAGAGAATACGATCGCTTGTTTATGCATGAAGCGCCAGATAGTGATAAGGATAAAGATTTTATAGAGTTCCTAAATCCAAATTCCCTAACAGTAAAAACAGGTTACTTAGAACCAAGTCTAGCTGAAGTTAAAGTGGGTGAGCGGTTTCAATTTCAACGCTTAGGCTATTTTGTGGTTGACGAAGATTCGACGTCTG
Source organism: Winogradskyella sp. (assembly GCF_028282165.1). GTDB lineage: Bacteria > Bacteroidota > Bacteroidia > Flavobacteriales > Flavobacteriaceae > Winogradskyella. Next base: position 31,040 of record NZ_JANQIM010000012.1, read on the forward strand.
CAAAATTGGTGTTTAATAAAACCGTTGGATTGCGCGATAGTTGGGCGAAACAGACCCGTGCTGAGCAAAGTCGAAGTAAGCCAAAACAGAATGTCACTTCGAGCGTAGTCGAGAAGTCTCATAATAAACCACAACAGCAAAGAAAAGCCATTAGTATTATTCAACAATTAGGTAAAAAGTACACCAATTTGCCAGAGGAAAAACAAGCCAAAGCAAAAGCTGAGATACAACAACTGGCTCAAGAGGTGTCTTATGAAGAATTAGAACCTTTGTTTGGAACTGCTGTCAAAAAAGCAGGAACACGAATAGCGGTAATGATTTCATTAAAAGAACTGCTTAAAAATGGGTTGCAACGCAATGAAGCTATTGATGCGTTTATAGCAAAAGCTTTAGAAGATAAGAACGAATTGTTAGTTGCCGAAGCGCAATCTATTTAATCATTTCGTCTAATCTTTATTATCTAACTAAAGGCTAAAATCCTGCAATTTCATTGTAGTTGCTTTCGGTTTCTATAAACTTTTAAGAGTATTTGTCATTTCGAACATAGTGAGAAATCCCATTATAAAATCAACACTATGAGATTCCTCGTCGCTTTGCTCTGTCGGAATGACACAGTCAAAAAAGAATTTCATTCATCTAGAAAACTATGAATTTCAAAGCTATAGTGATTTATTTGTTGTGTTTTGATAAGTCTTACGACAAAACACACATGAAGTCATTTGTTGCCATTTTAATTACACTTTGTTCATTAGCCATGTATTCTCAAAGCATGACCAACGAAAAGCTTGATGATATTTATACGTCCATTAGCGATTCCATACAAGGTAGATCTGGTACATGGCAATTTTATATCAAAGATGTGCAAATGATCTCAATTGCAGATAGCATTCATAACAGAATGCGCATTATGTCCCCAATTACTGACTCTAATACCTTAACAGATGATTTAATTAAAGCGGCGATGATTGCCAATTTCCATACGGCTTTGGATGTAAAATATGCCGTTACCGATGGTATTTTATGGTCAGTTTTCATTCATCCTTTAAAAGAATTATCAGGTCATCAGGTTAAAGATGCGGTGAGTCAGGTCTACAATGCCAATGTGAATTTCGGAACCACTTTTGCGAGTACTGGCCTGTCATTTCCATTTAGTCAACTATCTGAAGAGAAAGAAAAAAAAGAACCGAACTCGAGTTTAAAAAAGAAGAAAATCTAAGAACAGATTATATATTAATAGCTTAATACTTAAACCTCTAAGTTATGGACTTAGAGGTTTTTTTGTACTTTTAGTGATACTAACTATAAATCACATTACATTATGGAAATGAATTTTTTAGCCATTGTGGTGGCTGCAATTGTGCCCTTAGTTATCGGAGCTATTTGGTATAATCCAAAAGTATTAGGAACCGCTTGGATGAAAGCTTCTGGGATGACAGAAGAGAAAATGAAAAGTGGAAATATAGCCGTTATATTTGGCATAACCCTAGTATTATCTGTACTATTAGCTATGTCTGTGAATGGGATGGTTATTCATCAGATTGCAGCGTCACAAATGGTATATCCAGATATGGAAGCCGAAACCTACAAAGCATTTATGGCCGAATTTGGAAATGCCCATCGTAATTTTCGACACGGTGCACTTCATGGCGCTATAGGTGCTATATTTTTTGTATTACCAGTACTGGGAATAAATGCACTCTTTGAGCGAAAGAGCTGGAAATATATTCTTATTAATGTTGGATATTGGGTGGTAACCTTAACAATTATGGGAGCTATTCTTTGCGGATGGAAATAAATTAAAAAAGCCTTGATTTTCCAAGGCTTTTTAAGATCTATTATAAACTTTCGCTGTCTTTTTTAGCTTTTTTCATGGCTTCACCAATTTGATTGCTGGCCGTGAAACTCGCCACCATATCATTAAGCATATTGCTTCCGGCTTGTGGAGAGTTAGGCAATAATATTAAGTTACTATTTGTCTCTTGCCCTATAGATTGTAAGGTATCGTAGTGTTGCGTCACAACGATAAGGGCTGAAGCTTCCTGGGAGTTGATGCCGACTTTATTCAATACTTCAACCGACTCTTCTAATCCACGCGCAATTTCACGACGTTGGTCGGCAATACCTTGCCCTTGCAAACGCTTGCTTTCAGCTTCGGCTTTCGCTTTTTCAACGATAAGGATACGAGCTGCATCACCTTCAAATTGTGCAGCAATTTTTTCACGTTCAGACGCATTAATTCGGTTCATTGCAGCCTTCACCTGTGCATCGGGATCAATATCTGTAACTAGGGTTTTAATAATGTCGTAACCATATTCTAGCATGTATTCTTGTAATTCACGCTTTACAGCAATGGCGATATCATCTTTTTTTACAAAGACATCATCAAGTTTCATTTTTGGGACTTCGGCACGTACTACATCAAAGACGAATGATGTAATCTGATCGTGTGGATATTCTAACTTATAGAAAGCGTCATACACCTTATCTCTTATCACTTTATACTGTACGGAAACTTTTAGTTTTACAAATACATCATCTAAAGTCTTAGTCTCTATTAATACATCTAGCTGTTGAATTTTAAGGCTTAATTTTCCAGCTATACGATCTACCAATGGGATTTTTATCTGTAAGCCAGAGTGTCGAATACTTTGGAATTTACCAAAGCGCTCTATCACAGCAGCAGTTTGCTGTTTCACAATAAAGAACGCGGAAATCAAAATAATTAGACTAAAAAATATAATCGGAATTAAAACAAATTGACCCATAACAAGTTTTTTAAAAGGTTAGTGAATACGTGACATTAAATTTAAGTAATATTAAATTATTTTACTTAGGTTTGTTGCAATTAGCTCTTAAATCTCATGAAAAAAACCAATTACCTAATATTAATAGCTTTTTGCATAACCTTCGTTACATTTAGCTACGCACAGCATAAGCGTTATACCATAAAGAATGGATTTGCGCTTGGCGGTGGATTAACCCAATACGACATTTTAACGGATAATTTAAATACCACCTCAGGCAGTGGTTGGTTAATTAGTGCATCTACGACAGCCGATATACCTCACAAATGGTACAACATTAGTTTTGGGATGCAATTGTCTGAGAATACTATTGAAATTGAAGGGTTAAGCTCTAATGATGGTGTTGCATTTACAGATCAACAGCTCGAATACAAAATCTTTGCCGCACAACTCTCTATGCTGCTGCATGCCAAAGTGATTAAAAACTTATTGACTATTGACTTAGGTCCTATGTTACAATACAACGGTAAGATGGAGTTGCAAGACGACAACCAAGAGAATCTATTCGTTAGCGTTAGCAACAGCAGATTTGAAGCAATTGAATTGGAAGATATTTCCCAATTTAATGTCAATGGTGCCATAGGAGCGACTTTAGGCTTTCAATTTATTAAGTTGCGCGTACAATATATCTATGGTTTTACCAATATATTGAACAAGTTCAACGACAAAAACCTTACTAGCGAAAACTTAAAAGGCAATCAGAGTATGCTAACCTTTGCGGCTTTAATTACGTTCTAGATACTTTTCACCAAAGCATCGATACGTTTTACGGTTTCGTTTTTACCTATCATAAACATAATTTCAAAGACATCAGGACCTTGTAGCGCGCCTACTAAGGCTAAACGTAAAGGCATCATCACTTTTCCAAAACCGATATTGTTTTCAGTAATCCATCCTTTTAGTTTTGATTGAAGATTTTGAACCGTAAATTCTCTGGTCACAGAGACAATTTCTATCACTTTTTGCATCAGCTCAACCGTACCTTCTTTAATAGCTTTTTTAGATGCTTTTTCATCGTAAGTTTCTGGCGCCACGAAAAAGAAATGGCTTAAGCCCCAAAACTCATGGATAAAAGTGGCACGTTCTTTAATTAAGCGAATAACTAAAGCAATGTAATTAACATCAATGTCATTTTGAGTGGAACGAGAAATCTCATCTAATTTATTATCTATAATTAGTTTGAATTGTTCGGCCAAATCCAAGTCTAACTGTTGCTGCATGTAGTGATGATTAAACCATTTGGTTTTATCAGGATCGAAACGCGCTCCGGCTTTGTTAACGCGTTCTAAATCGAATTCATTGACCAATTGCTCTAAGCTGAAAATTTCCTGCTCAGTACCAGGATTCCAACCTAAAAAGGCTAAAAAGTTTACCACAGCTTCAGGGAAATACCCATCTTCCTTATAGCCTCTTGAGGTTTCATTGGTCTTCGGGTCTGTCCAAGCTAATGGAAATACTGGAAACCCTAATTTATCACCATCACGCTTACTTAATTTCCCTTTTCCTGTAGGTTTAAGTATTAATGGCAAATGAGCAAATTGAGGTGCTTCCCAGCCAAATGCATCATACAACAACTGATGCAAAGCCAAAGATGGCAGCCATTCTTCACCACGGATTACATGCGAAATCTGCATTAAATGATCATCTACAATATTAGCTAAATGGTAAGTGGGCATCCCATCGCTTTTAAATAAGATTTTATCATCGAGTACATTGGTATCAATAGAAATATCACCACGTATAATATCTTTTAGATGTAAAGTTTCATCTTGTGGTGATTTAAAGCGTATCACAAAGTCTTCACCAGCATCAATTTTAGCTTTAGTATCTTCTTTAGAAAGTACTAAAGAATTCACTAAACGTCCTTTTTCACGATTATGCCAGTTATAGATAAAGGTTTTGCCTTTAGCCTCATGATCTTTTCTATGCGCATCGAGTTGCTCAGATGTATCAAAGGCATAATAGGCTTTGTCTTCGGCTATCAGTTGGTCGGCATATTGCTTATATAAATGTTTACGCTCACTTTGTCGGTATGGTCCAAACTTTTCATCTTTTGAGCCTATACTGAGTGTGGTTGAATTAGGTCCTTCATCAAAAGGAATGCCACACCAATTAAGGGCTTCAACAATATAATCTTCTGCACCTTCTACATAACGATTTTGATCGGTGTCTTCAATCCTTAACACAAAATCACCACCATGCTTTTTAGCGAATAGATAATTGAATAAAGCGGTTCTTACACCACCAATATGTAAAGGTCCTGTTGGACTGGGCGCAAAGCGCACACGTACGTTTTGACTCATGTTTTGTTAGATTGTCAGGCTGAGCGTAGTCGAAGCCTAAATTTTAGAAAGCAAAGATAGTTTGATAACTTACAAGATACAAGACTCAAGAGCCAAGAATCAAGATACTTATAAGAAAGTCTTGCGTCTAAAAGTGAAGCGGTCTTGTCTTTTGTTTCTAAGAAACAACCATCTCTCTGGGCACCCGTTTGTTCATAATCTTAAACCAAAGTGGTGGTACCATGGCCAAAACCATGGAGGTTGGGTAGCCGAAAGGCATTTGTGGGCTTTCATCGTGACAATCCAAGATTTGGTATTTTTTAGACGATTTGTAATGATGGTCACTGTGTCTCGTGAGTTCATACAAAACAATACGCCCTATGACATGATTAGAATTCCAGGAATGCATTTCTTTAACACGCTCATAACGGCCAGACTTGGTTTTTAAACGCAATAGCCCATAATGCTCAATATAATTGACGGTTTCAAGAAGTATAAACCCAACCACACCAGCAAAAAAAGCAAAGACCAATGCCGCAGTACCAAACAATAATCCTACCAGTACCAGATAAGTCAACTGAAAAAAAGTGTACCATAGCATATCATTTTTTATAGAGAAAAATGATTGATTGTTATTTTTCAGTAGTTTTTTTTGAATGCGCCAAGCACTAAAATATTGTCGAATGGTAGAGGTGAACCAAAACGAGTAAACCGATTGATTATATCTGGCCGTGGCAGGATCTTCAGGTGTAGCGGCATGCAAATGATGCCCAAAATTATGTTCAATATAAAAATGCATGTAGAACGATGGCAGAAACAAGGCCTTGCCAATAAAGCGTTCGTTTGTGGTTTGTCTGTGCCCCAATTCATGCCCAACATTAATCCCGTTGACACCCAAAACAATACCGATAGAGAAGATGAGTCCTACAAATTCGTAGGTTGCCAAGGTTTCATTTGAAACAATAAATAAAGCGTAAAAAACCAATCCAAAAACAATGGGTAAATTTAGATATAATAGCCAATCAAAGAGCTTACGTTTTAATTTACTGTCTACTTCAGCAGTATTGAGATTTTTAGTATCCACAGGGAAAATAAGCTCCAAAATAGGGATACAGACAAAAGCAAATATCGGTGTTGCCCAAACCCAATAATTCCTTAATATAAGGCCTAATATAGCTACAAGGGGAATAGAAAAAGCCGCTAGATATTTAAGATCTTTCATGTTTTAAGGGCTTATTTAACAGTTAAAGTCTCTAAATTAACAGAATCTTACCAAAATTAAGGAAATACCAATTAAAATAAAATTGTAGATTAGTTGGTTAGAATAAAACCATGAGCAATTTTGAAGCCATAAAAGATAAGCTGCACCAGTTCATTAAGAAGTATTACACTAATGAATTACTTAAAGGTGCTATATTATTTTTTGCCACTGGATTACTATACTTTATTGTAACATTGTTTATTGAATATATGTTGTGGCTCAACCCAACAGCGAGAACTATTTTATTTTGGATGTTTATTGCTGTTGAAACAGGCTTATTCATAAAGTTTATAGCCATTCCATTAGCACACTTGTTCAATTTACGCCAAGGCATTAATTACGAAACGGCATCTCGATTAATAGGAAACCATTTCCCAGAGGTTAATGATAAGTTGCTCAACATATTACAACTAGACCAAAATCCTAGACAATCCGATTTATTGCTAGCCAGTATTGAGCAGAAGTCACAAGAACTAAAGCCAATACCCTTTAAATCTGCCATTAGTTTTAAGTCTAACACCAAGTATTTAAAGTATGCAGCAATTCCTGTGGCTATTATACTCTTGTCGCTAGTTACTGGAAAAATTAATTGGTTTAGTGATAGCTACGAGCGTGTCGTTAACTACCAAACGGCATACGAACCTCCAGCACCGTTTCAGTTTTATGTGCTTAACGAGTCGCTTCAGGCTATTGAAGGTAAGGACTTTAAATTGAAAATATCTACAGTAGGTGATGTGATTCCGGAGAGTGCTCAGATTCAATTTAATGGACAATCCTATTATCTACAGCAGATATCACCTGGGCAATTTCAGTATACTTTCAGTCTACCAAAAGAGAGCATAGACTTTGTGCTTTTGGCTAATGATGTTAACTCAAAAGCATATCAACTGCAGGTGTTAAATACACCAAACTTGGTGAATTTTGAGATGATTTTAGATTATCCGTCTTATACTAAAAAGCAAGACGAAATATTAAAAAGTACAGGCTCTGCAGTAATTCCTGAAGGAACCAAAGTAACTTGGAAAGCGTTGACCAAAGCAACAAACGAAGTCAATATTTATGCCAATGATACCTTGAACTTTGCTCAAAATAAGGAAGGCGAGTTCGAAGCCACAAAACGATTGTTTAGAAATTATAATTATAGTATTTCTACGAGTAATGATGACCTCAAGGACTATGAAAACCTTGTGTACAGTATAAGTGTGGTGAGGGATTTGAGTCCAGAGTTAGATATCAAGGTTCAAAAAGATACGCTCGACCAACAAAGTCTTTATTTTTATGGGCAAGCCAGTGATGATTTTGGATTAACAAAATTGAACTTGGTTTACTATCCGACAGAAGACGAATCAAATAGCGTTGCTGTACCTATTGCGATTTCAAAATCTAATTTTGCTGAGTTTGTAAGCGCTTTTCCAGATCAGTTTAATCTTGAAGAAGGTGTGAGTTATCAATTGTACTTTGAGGTTTTTGATAATGATGTTTTGCATAATTACAAGCGCACTAAGAGCAGTGTGTTTAGCTACAGGAAGTTAACAAAGGAGGAGGAAGAACAAAAGCAACTTCAAGAGCAAAACCAGACGATTAAGGATATCGGGAAGACGTTTGAAAAATTACAAGAACAGGATAAAAAGCTTGAAGAATTCTCTAAAACACAAAAGGAAAAGCCCGAGCTTAATTTTAATGACAAAAAGAAATTTGAAGATTTTCTTAAACGGCAAAAACAGCAAGAGCAATTGATGAAGAACTTCAACAAAAAGCTTCAGGATAATTTGGAAGAATTTCAAGATGAAAAGAAAGAGGATCAGTTTAAAGAAGACCTCAAAGAACGGCTTAAAGAAAATGAAGAGCAGCTAAAACAAGATGAAAAATTATTGGAAGAACTCGAAGAGTTAAAAGATAAGATCAATAAAGAGGAGTTTACTCAAAAGTTAGAAGAATTAGCGAAGCAAAATAAAAACAAGAAGCGCAGTATGAAACAACTCCTAGAGTTGACAAAGCGCTTCTATGTGATGAAAAAAGCCGAGAAAATCGCCAATCAATTAGAAGACTTATCCAAAAAACAAGAAGAACTATCTAAGAAAGACAAAGAGAACACCAAAGAGAAACAAGAAAAACTAAATAAAGAATTCGAAGACATACAAAAGGACATTGAAGATTTAAAGAAGGAGGATCGACGTCTTCAAAAGCCCATGAATGTTCCAGTTGATGAGTTTCTCAAAGACGGGATAAAGTATGATCAAAAGGAAGCCACTGAAGCTTTAGAAAAAAAAGAACAAGACGAAGAAGAGAATAAACCTCAAGAGGCTAAAGAACAACAGCAAAAGGCACAAGAAAAACAGAATAAGGCTGCTAAGAAGATGAAAGAAATGAGCAAGAAGATAATGTCCATGCTTAGTAGTGGAGGTGCTGGCGGTAGCCAGATGCAGGAGGACGTTGATATGCTGCGACAGATTTTGGAGAATCTATTATTGTACTCATTTGATCAAGAAAAGCTTATGAATACTTTTGAGAGTATAGATATCAATAACAACAAATACGGCAAATACATTATAGATCAAAGTAATCTAAGGGAGCATTTTGAACATATTGATGATAGCCTTTTTGCTTTGTCTTTACGTCAACCAAAAATCTCTGAACGCGTCAATTCTCAAATAACAGAAGTTTATTTCAATATCGATAAAGCTTTAGGACAGCTTACAGAAAATAGATTATATCAGGGCGTGGCTTCTCAACAATATGCCATTACCGCAAGTAATGAACTGGCAAGTTTTTTAAGTGATGTTTTGGATAATATGGAAATGTCCATGAATCCGTCACCTGGATCGGGACAGGGTGAGCAATTGCCAGATATTATAATGAGTCAAGAAGAACTTAACAAACAAATGGAAGAAGGTGTTAAGAAGAATCAGGAAGGCAAAGAAGGCGAAGAGGGCAAGGAAAGTAAGGGTGAAAAACCTGGAGAAGAAGGGCAAGAAGGTAAGGAAGGCGAAGGAGAACAGAAAGGCGAAGAGGGACAACAAGGTCAAGAAGGACAGCAAGGGGAAAATGGGAATCAACAAGGCCAAAGTGGACAGAACGGACAAGATGGAGAAGGGAATAAAAAAGGTGAAGGCAAAGACGGTAAATCTGGTAACAAAGGTAAAGATGGCAGAAATGGCACTGAAGGTAATGAAGAGCAAAATGATGGTTATGGTGAGGGAGGAAATGAAGAACAAAATGCCGAGCTATATAAGATTTACCAACGCCAACAACAATTACGCCAAGCCCTAGAAGATCGATTAGCTAAAGAGGGTAAGATTGAGTCTGCCGGACAGTTGATTAAGCAAATGGAAGACATAGAGTTAGATTTATTAAACTATGGATTTACTAACCAGACCCTACAAAAAATGATGGATTTACAGCATCAGTTGTTAAAGTTAGAGAATGCTACCTTTATGCAAGGTCAGGATACTAAGCGTGAATCTGAAACTAATAAAAAGAATTTTGACAGTACCAACCCAAGTCAAATCCCAACGGCTAGACAATATTTCAATACTACAGAGATTTTAAATCGACAGGCCTTGCCTTTACAGGCTCATTTTAAGAAGAAGATTCAAGAGTATTTTAAAAAGACTCAGTAATATCTAATCCTAAATATTCCATTATATTTAACCAATAAACATTAAACATTATTCATAATGAAATCGTTATGCCTCATTATTGGCTTACTTTTTTTGGCTCCTGTACTACCCAAAAATCCTATAGAGGATATCACACTAGATAAAAATCACAAAGTCGAAAGTACATTTTCTGGCAATATCGATGGTGAAGATAGTTTTCACTTAATTATTGCTAAGAATTTAAACGCCAAGACTTATGATATCATACCATATCATTATTCGAGTGGTGAAGTCATTAAGTTAAAAACTATATCTTTTTCAAAGTTACCTAATGTACTATCGTTTCATAATAATGATAATGTACTTTCATTAATTGCGAAATCCAAAGAGGGGAAATCAGAAAAAATTCGAGTATTAGACTTAGACTTAAAAACTGGTGAAACCAAAAAATCCGATAGTTTTTCAACAGACGATTTTAAGGCTATTATAAGACAAAAGAATAGAAATGTTTTGCTTTATGCTGATAAGGAATCCATAAAATTGGTTGACGCCACTAGTGCGATATCTACAAAGACAATTAACGTTAAGCCAGACGAATCTGCTCTCGAGTTTTTTAAAACACTTTCTAACAATAGCATTGATGCTATTAATAACAACGAATTCGTAGCCAATGGTTCTATAAATGATTTTAGGGCCTATTTTGAAGAAAATACGTTGACAATTACCCAAGAAGATACCAAAGAAGGGCTTACCAATATGATTCAAATTCCAATGGAAAATGGAAATGATCTAACAGTTGTGGCAAAAGAGTTAAAAAGTGAGTCAGTAAGTGGCAAAATAAAAAAGAGCACGTCTTATTTTTCAGAAGATAAACTTTACCAACTAAGACTTAATAAGGACGAAGCGAAATTGGATGTGTTTGATTTAAGTAATGCGTCTAATAAAACAGTAGACATGTTAGAAGATTCATTTAAGAGCTTAGTTTCTAACAAAAACAAGTCTGAAGGCTTTCTAAAAAATTCCTCTAAGAATAGTAACGCACCGACGTTAACTACTAATAAGGCTAATAATGGTAATATCAAGTTGCGCTTCGATTATGTTAATAAAAACACATACAAATACCGTTATAATTGGTGGTGGCATCATCATTGGATGATGCAGCAAATGATGTGGCATCAACAACAGCAAATGCATATGAGAGCTTCAGGTTTTGGTCCAAACCCTATTGAAGATATATATTGGTACAAAGAAGAACAAACGCATTTTGAAATCGGATTAGACAATAGTGGAAACCTAATAAGCACAGAAGGTCTAGAAACGGTCCATAAGGACATAGACAAAAAGAAGTATGTCGATGAGTTAGATGAGAATAAAAGCTAAAGCATAGTTCCACAGTGTTTACAGACAAAGTATTCAGATACATTGCATACAATAAGAAAACGAATTCTTTTAAAATAATTGAAAAGAAATTGGATGATTAGTTTTAATTACGAAACCAATTTTGAATTAGATAAACCTGAAAACATCTCTTCATGGATTTCAGATGTAATTGTTGAAGAAAACAGTGTGGAAGGAGACATCAATTATATCTTCTGTTCTGATGAATATCTTCATAGAATTAACGTTGAATTTCTTAACCATGATACATATACGGATATCATTAGCTTTGATTATTCGGTAGGAAAAGAGCTACATGGTGATATATTCATTTCTGTAGATCGTGTGAGGGAAAATGCCTCTGAGTACCAAGTAGAATTTGAAGATGAATTGGCCAGAGTTATTGTTCATGGTATTTTACACTTTTGTGGTTACAAGGATAAGTCTGATGATGACGCTATGCTAATGCGAAATAAGGAAGATTTCTACTTGCATCAGCGTTAGCTAATAACGCTAATTCAGCGTATATTTGCAAACCGAAAATTTAGATTGTATGAATGTTCCACGTGGAACAAAATAGTTGACTTATGTTTAACGATGTTTATGATGTTATTGTCGTTGGTGCTGGCCATGCAGGAAGTGAGGCTGCTGCTGCTGCTGCCAACATGGGAAGCAAGACATTGTTAATTACAATGAACCTTCAGAACATAGCCCAGATGTCTTGCAATCCTGCCATGGGTGGAATTGCAAAAGGACAAATTGTAAGAGAGATTGATGCGTTGGGAGGATATAGTGGTATTGTGTCAGACACATCGTCTATTCAATTTAAGATGTTGAATAAGTCTAAAGGGCCAGCCATGTGGAGTCCCAGGGTACAATCCGACAGAATGCGTTTTGCCGAGGATTGGAGATTACTTTTAGAGAATACACCCAATCTGGATTTTTACCAGGAAATGGTTTCGGGCCTATTGATTGAAAACGATAAAATCGTAGGTGTTAAAACATCCCTTGGAATAGAAGTAAGGGCAAAAACTGTGGTATTAACCAATGGTACTTTTTTGAATGGTCTAATCCATATAGGTGATAAAAATTTTGGTGGAGGTAGAGCTGGAGAACGTGCCGCTACCGGAATTACTGAAGAACTCATTGCCATTGGTTTTGATTCAGGGCGTATGAAAACAGGAACACCACCTAGAGTCGATGGCAGATCTTTGGATTATTCGGTTATGATAGAACAGCCAGGAGATGAAAATCCTGAGAAATTCTCCTATTTAGATATTACGCAACCTTTAAAAGAACAACGGTCTTGCCATATGACATATACCAGCCCTGAGGTTCATGATTTACTTCGTGAAGGTTTTGACCGTTCACCTATGTTTAATGGAAGAATTAAAAGTGTTGGTCCAAGGTATTGCCCATCTATAGAAGATAAAATTAATCGTTTCGCAGATAAGGACAGGCATCAATTGTTTGTTGAGCCTGAAGGGTGGAATACGGTTGAGGTATATGTCAATGGATTTTCTACATCCTTGCCAGAAGATGTTCAGTACAAGGCACTCCGCTCGGTTAAAGGGTTTGAAAATGTTAAATTCTTCCGCCCAGGTTATGCTATAGAATACGACTATTTTCCACCTACACAATTAAAGCATACACTCGAAACAAAGTTGGTCGATGGTCTCTTCTTTGCTGGTCAGATCAATGGTACCACTGGTTATGAAGAAGCGGCATCGCAAGGTTTAATGGCAGGGATTAATGCTAGCTTAAAAGTGCAGGAACAAGATCCGTTTACATTAAAAAGAGACGAAGCCTATATAGGTGTTTTAATTGATGATCTTATCACTAAGGGCACCGAAGAGCCTTATCGCATGTTTACGTCAAGAGCTGAGTATAGAACATTATTGCGTCAAGATAATGCTGATTTTAGGTTGACGCCAAAAGGGCACAAATTGGGATTAGCTTCTGAAAAACGCCTAAGGCGTATGGAAGAAAAGCAATCAAAATCTAATGCCTTTGTTCAATTTTTTAAAGACACTAGTGTAAAGCCAGAAGAGATTAATCCGATATTGGAATCTAAGAATTCAGCAATAGTAAAGCAGCAAGATAAAATGTTTAAGCTTTACGCAAGGCCAAACATCACTATTGAAGATATGCGAAAAGTGGCTTCTGTAGATAGCTATATTCTAGACAATGATTTGGACACAGAAGTCATTGAGCAAACCGAAATACAGGTTAAATATGCTGGCTATATTGAGAAGGAAAAGAACAATGCCGATAAACTAAACCGTCTCGAAAATGTAAAGATCCCTTCTAATTTTGATTACTCCAAGCTAAAATCTATGAGCATGGAAGCGAGGCAAAAGTTAACCGAAATTCAACCTGTAACGATTTCACAAGCATCTAGAATTAGCGGAGTATCACCTAACGATATTTCGGTTTTGTTAGTGTATTTAGGAAGATAAAACAAAATGTTCCACGTGGAACGTCTTTAAGAAAGAATTAATTATACAATGAAAGAAAAGGCGATTTGTTGTTTTTGTGGAGATTCTGTTACAATTGAGACAGCAGTTGCTTTATCTATAAAGCCCAATCATATCTCTAAAGAAGAACAAGGTTTTTTTGGCCATAAAGAATGTTTGAAATTTGCATTAGATGAATCAATGGTCAAGTATCTTCACCCCGAAATATGACTTTTATTAATCTTAGTTTTTGAAAAATAACAGAGCAATATATCTAACCGTTAAAGACTATTCCGTTTCTGGTGAAAACTTCCACTTGTTATATAATGAGGAATTGGACATGTTAGAAACGTTTCCACAACCAAATGCTGAAAATCTATCAGCATATTATAAAAGCGACGACTATATTTCACATACCGATAGTAGAAGAAATCTGTTAGAAAAGGTTTATCATATCGTTAGAAAAATATCTTTAAAGCGGAAGCTAAAGTTAATTAACTCTTTTAAAACAGAAGAGAAAGCTCTTTTAGATATTGGTTGTGGAACCGGTGATTTTTTAGAGACCGCTTTAAAAGACAGTTGGGAAATTACCGGAATTGAACCCAATGAAAATGCACGACAAATTGCAAACTCAAAAACAAATAATGCTGTTTTTGAGATAGAGCGCTTAAAAACATTTGAAGAAAATAGTTTTGACGTCATTACACTTTGGCATGTGCTTGAACATTTGCCAAATTTAGAAATGCATATTAAGTTAATAAAGCATTTGTTAAAACCCAATGGTACATTAGTAATTGCAGTTCCAAATTTTAAGAGTCATGATGCCAAGCATTACAAAAACTTTTGGGCAGCCTATGATGTACCAAGACATCTATGGCACTTCTCTAAAACATCCATTTCAAAAATGTTAATTAAAGAAGGTATACAGCTGAAAAAAGTATTACCGTTGAGTTTTGATGCTTACTATGTGAGCTTGCTTTCAGAAAAATATAAATCTGGTTTTATGAACCCTATTAAAGCATTTTGGATTGGCATGCACTCAAATCTTAAAGCTAAGCGATCTAAAGAGTATTCGTCTCTTATTTATATACTAAAACACTACAATTCCTAATATTAAAACGTCTATTAGTTCTTTTTACTATGGTGCAATCAATTACAAGCAGAAAAAAAGAAAGACGCTTAAACAGCTTTATTTCATCTCATTTTCTATAAATTTTTATTATAATCAAAAATTATTTCATAGATTTTTTAAATAGATAAGATTTTATGAAAATCACAATCGAACTTTTATACATTTGCAAAAATTTAATTAGAAAACAATCATGAAAAAATTAATAGTTGCATTACTTGTTTTAATTGTATTTACAGCTTGCCAAGAGCAACAAAAAATTGCGTTTATTGATAATGGTAAAGTTATCAACGACTATCAAATGAAAATTGATATTGAAGAACAGTTTAAAATCAAGGATGATGATTTTAAGAAAAGGATAGATAGTATTGGTAAAGCGTTTCAGATAGAAGCTCAGGCATTTCAGATGGCCGCTCAAAATTTATCGCAAAAAAAGCAGCAAGAAAAGTACCAAGAGCTGGGTCAAAAACAGCAAGTTCTACAGCAACAGTTTCAATATGAACAGCAGATCATGCAGCAGGAGTTTAACACAGAAATGGATTCCGTGATTTCAAAAGTTAACGACTTTGTTGCTGACTATGGAAAAAAGAATGGTTATACGTTCATCCTTGGTAAGAATCAGGCGGGGAGTGTGTTGTATGGTGAAGAAACAAAGGATATTACCGAAGCCGTAACCAAAGCCATAAATGCAGCATACGGTAAAAAGGGAAATGAAGAAAGCTCAAAAGAAGATAAAAGTTCTGAAAAAGAAGAAACCTCAGCAGAATAAATTTTAATTAAAATATTGAATAAAGCCAAGCTTATGCTTGGCTTTTTTTGTGTAATAGCCTTGTTAACTTAATCGATAGATCTGTAAGAATAATCTTAGAATTCCCATTGCGTTCAATATGGTAAATAGCATCTTGAAGCTCATTGGAAATATCTAAAATATTAGAACCATGAACAAAGGGTGCAAATTTTTCGAGCTTAAAATCCTCTGATTTAGGCTCTAGGTAAACCAAACCATTAGCTTTATAATTAAGAAGCAAAGCTTGCCTAAAATAGTTGAGGCAAAAGCTTAAAAATTTCTTTTGGGTTTCACGACCAGTTTTAGCAATTTCTTCGGACCAAGAGATTAAATCGTGTATAGCACTTTTATTGCCTTTAGCTTTAAATGCAGACCTTACCCAAAGAATGAACCATTTTTCAAATTGAATATCCTCACTATCCTGAAATATAAGATCACAAGCCTTATTATAGTTTCCGTTAGATTGGTGGGCAATTTTTGTAGCCACCGCCTTTTCAATATGGTAATTCTTAACCAAGGCTTTAGAAATGGCCTCTTCGGCCAAAGGCGGAAAATGCAAAATCTGGCAACGGGAGCGAATGGTACTAATTATTTGCTCTTCGTCTTCGGCTATTAAAATAAAAATTGTTTTTTCGGGAGGTTCTTCAATGAGCTTTAAGAGCTTATTGGCAGCAGCTGTATTCAATTTCTCAGCCATCCATATAAGCATTACCTTATAACCACCTTCATAGGATTTAAGAGATAAAGACTTTACAATTTCCAATGCTTCATCCACACCGATTTGACCTTGTTTGTTATCAACTCCGAGAAGCTTGTACCAATCAAACAGGTTGCCATAAGGCTGCTGTTCTAAAAGTTGCCGCCATTCTTCTAAATAGAAATTGGAAACAGGTTTGCTTTTAACTTTGTCACTGGTAGTTACAGGAAAAGCAAAATGTAAATCTGGATGAGAGAAATTCTTAAATTTTATGTTGCAGGTGTCATTGCCACCAGTATTTTCACCATTACTATTACCACAAAGAATATATTGGGCATAAGCCAAGGCCATGGGTAAAGTTCCTGATCCTTCTGGGCCAACAAAAAGTTGCGCGTGTGCAATTCTTCCAGAATCAACACTTTTGGTAAGGTGATTTTTTATATGTTTCTGACCTAAAATCTCTGAGAATAGCATAACACAAAACTATGCAATATTTTACCGCTACAAAACTTTATTACTACAGATTAAAACTAAGTTAAGAATTTAATATTCACATAAAGTTTCTATTTGCTAGATGCCCATTATGGGCTTATATTTGTGACTCAAATTTCAAAAAATGAAAACACTAAACGATTTTAATTTTAAAGATAAAAGAGCATTAATCCGAGTAGATTTTAATGTACCATTAAATGACAATTTCGAAGTTACTGATGCCACAAGAATAGTATCGGCAAAACCAACCATTATTAAGGTATTAGAAGATGGTGGTAGCTGCGTTTTAATGTCGCACCTGGGACGTCCAAAAGGCGTTCAGGACGAATTTTCATTAAGACATATTATCTCAAAGATTGAAGATGTACTAGGTGTTGAAGTAAAATTTGCAAATGATTGTGTTGGCACAGAAGCTGAAGAAAAAGCCAACGCATTGCAATCTGGCGAAATCTTATTGTTAGAGAATTTGCGTTTTCATGAGGAAGAGAAAAAAGGCGATAAGGATTTTGCTGAACAATTATCAAGATTAGGCGATATTTATGTCAACGATGCCTTTGGTACAGCACACAGGGCACACGCTTCTACAACAATTGTAGCACAATTTTTCCCTGAAGCTAAGTGTTTTGGTCATTTATTAGCTAAAGAGATCGAGAGTATTGATAAGGTATTGAACAATAGTGAAAAACCAGTTTTAGCGGTACTAGGAGGTGCCAAGGTATCCTCAAAAATTACAGTTATAGAAAATATCTTAGGTAAGGTTGACCATTTAATTATTGGGGGTGGAATGACTTTTACCTTTATTAAAGCACAAGGTGGCAGTATAGGAGATTCGATCTGTGAAGATGATAAAATGGAGTTAGCTTTAGACATTTTAAAACAAGCCGAAGCCAAAGGCGTAAAAATTCATTTACCTGTTGATGTGGTTGCTGCCGATGCTTTTAGCAATGACGCCAATACACAAGTTGTGGATGTAAATCATATTCCTGATGGTTGGCAAGGATTAGATGCGGGACCTAAATCATTAGAACATTTTGATACGGTAGTCAATAACTCTAAAACCATCCTTTGGAATGGACCACTAGGGGTCTTTGAAATGGAAAGTTTTGCAGAAGGTACAATTGCGCTTGGTCACTCTATAGCTAATTCGACAAAAAACGGAGCATTTTCTCTTGTTGGCGGTGGCGATTCTGTAGCAGCGGTAAAACAATTTGGGTTTGAAACTAAAGTTAGCTACGTAAGTACAGGTGGTGGTGCCATGCTAGAAAGCTTAGAAGGAAAGACCTTGCCTGGTATTGCAGCTATTTTAGAGTAAAACCTAATAAAAATACTATTTTTAGATTTAGAAACGTTAGGCATTATAGGACCTAATGAATCATTGATGCGTATTAAATTTATTATATCGATCTGTTGCATAGTGATTACAAGTATTGGTTTTTCACAAATCAAAACAGACTCAGTCATTACATCGAATAAGCTTGGCGATTCCCTAATTGATGGTAAGTCAATGCATAACGGAAAAACGATTCCAGCAGAAATAGATTCGCTTGGGATTAAAAATCTACAGGACTTACCTGAAGCTGCCGAACTGGAACAAAAGTGGCTAGAGGAACTGTATAGCAATTCATTGTTTGATACAATTTATAAGTCGGTTACCGAGTTAACGTATGAGCCTATTGACTATCCTGAGCTTTCTACAGATACACTGAAAGCAAGATTACAACGCTTAAATGCCAAAACTCCATTTAACGTTGAATATAATCCGTCTCTAGAAAGCGTAATAAAACGTTACTTAAAACACAGACGTAAATCCTTAGAGCGTTTAATGGGACTTAGCCATTTTTACTTCCCTATGTTTGAGCAAGAGTTTGATAATTACAATATTCCCTTAGAGATGAAGTATTTATCAATTGTGGAGTCTGCACTTAAACCAAAAGCTAGATCTAGAGTTGGAGCCACAGGTTTATGGCAATTTATGTTTATCACTGGGAAGGAGCACAATTTAGATGTAAGTAGTTATGTAGATGAGCGAAGCGACCCAATAAGATCTACCACTGCAGCAGCTCAATACCTGTCTAAATTATATAAGATATTCGGAGATTGGGATTTAGCTTTGGCCGCCTATAACTCGGGACCAGGAAATGTCAACAAAGCCATTAGACGCTCAGG
The DNA here is from genome assembly GCF_028282165.1 of Winogradskyella sp. Taxonomy (GTDB): domain Bacteria; phylum Bacteroidota; class Bacteroidia; order Flavobacteriales; family Flavobacteriaceae; genus Winogradskyella. The sequence goes on from NZ_JANQIM010000012.1 coordinate 50,090, forward strand.
AGGTTATCAGAACTACTGGAACATACGTCCATTTTTACCTAGAGAAACGGCTGGGTATGTTCCGGCATTTTTAGCCACGATGTATATTTTTGAATATGCAAAAGAACATGGCTTTAAACCAGAACGACCACCTTTTCAGTACATTCAAACGGATACGGTACATGTAAAGCAGATGATTACTTTAGATCAGGTTGCCGAAACCACTGGTATTAATATTGAAGAACTGCAGTTTCTAAACCCGTCTTATAAATTAGATATCATCCCAAAAATTGAAGGCAAAACTTACGCATTACGACTACCAAGAGAAGCTGTAGGCATTTTTACAACTAATGAAGATAAGATTTATGCCTTTGCGAAGGCTGAATTCGATAAGCGCGAAAAACCACTGCCCCAACTTTTTAATACAGACACACAGGTAAGATACAGGGTTAGAAGTGGTGACTATTTGGGTAAAATTGCGAGACGATATGGCGTTAGAGTAAGCCAAATAAAACGCTGGAATGGTCTTAGAAGTAATAACTTAAGAATAGGGCAACGCTTAACCATTTACCCTAGAAACCCCGTAATGCCATCACCATCCAAAACTGCTAAAAAACCTGTGAGTACAAAGGAAAAAAAGACCTATAAAGTAAAATCTGGCGATTCCCTATGGAGTATTGCACAAAAATTTTCTGGAGTTTCTGTTCAAAATCTTAAAGATTGGAACGATATTAGTGGTAACAAACTCAAAATAGGAATGACACTTATCGTGTCTGAGTAATAAACCAACAAAATTTAAACTTATGAGAACGTTATATACAATATTGTTCTGTGTGCTATTAATGGCATGTAATAATAAAAAAGATGGCGATAAAACTACTTATCTTCCAGCGTCAAATGGTAATTTAAATAGTATTTCGGTGGTTGTGGATAATTCAATTTGGGATGGCGGTGTAGGTGAAAGCATTAGAAATATTTTTGCAGCACCACTAAATGGACTTCCTGTTGATGAACCCATGTTTAAGCTGCGTCAAATTCCTCCCCAAGTTTTTGATGGTTTTGCAACACGAAGTAGAATAATTCTGAAAATAGAGAAAGGAAATCTAGAACCAACGACTCAAATTAAAAATAATGCTTTTGCAAAGCCTCAAACGGTAGCTGTAGTTGGCGGAAAGACCAATCAAGATATTATTGCCCAATTAAAGGAAAACAAGGACAAGATTATTGATGCTTTCAAGAAAGAAGAAGTAAAAGAAAAGCAAAGACGTATCAACTTATCATTGCTCAAGGACGAGCAAATGGAAAACCAATTAGGTTTTACCGTTAATATCCCTTCTGCATATAGAATCAGTAGGTCTACTGATGATTTTTTCTGGATTAGAAAAAACTTGAGTAATTCCAAGACCATAGAGCTTATGGTCTATGAAGTTCCACTTGATAGTATTTCAAAAGGAGATAGTACAATTGTTGATATAATGAAAATACGTAATAGGATCACTAAAACACAAATCCCAGGTGAAGACGGGATATATATGGTGATTGAAGATGCTTATGCACCCTCAATGTTTAATACAATTATTGATAATAAACCCACTTACGAAGTTAGGGGACTTTGGGAAACCGTAGGGTTTAAAATGGGAGGTCCTTTTATTATGTATGCCATAGAGGATAAAATAAACAAGCGTTACCTAATAGCAGATGGCTATGTGTATGCGCCATCCCTTAGAAAAAGTGAATACGTTTTTGAGCTCGAATCGATTATTAAATCTATAACCATTAAATAATAAAAAAGCCAACTTAAAATAGTTGGCTTTTTTATTATTAATAATTTCTTATTCTTTATCCTTACTTTCCGAAGGGTCTTCTTTACTGGCGTCTTTAAATTCTTTGATACCGCTTCCTAAACCTCTCATTAATTCAGGAATTTTTTTACCACCAAATAGTAGCAAAATAGCAACAACTATTAAGACGATTTGCCATGGACCCAATGCCAAAACTATACTACTAGAAATCATAATTTTTAATTTAGATGACAAAGTTAGTAATTATACTTTAATTATAACGTTGTAAACCTAACTTTAGTAGGTATTGATAGTGGTATTTCACTATTTTAACTAATTTTGTTTTGATGGCAGAAGAGATAAAAAAGGAAAAGAAATTCACCAAAAAGTTACTCCACAAGTATCGCCTTGTGATATTAAATGAAGATACGTTTGAAGAGCGTTTTGCGATTAAACTGACACGTCTTAACGTTTTTGTATTAACATCGCTGTCTGCAATTTTTTTAGTGTTTTTAACCACATTAATTATTGCATTTACACCTTTACGCGAGTACATTCCTGGCTATTCGTCTGCCAAGCTTAAGAAAGAGGCAACCCTACTTAACTATAAAACAGATTCGCTGGTGCAAGAGTTAGAATTTAATAAACGCTATTACGCTTCAATCAGAAAGGTATTAACTGGCGATGTTGCTACTGTTAATTTTAATAGGGACTCAGTTATTGAGGCTGCAAAAAACGACCCAAATATTCTACAGGTTTCTACCAATAGAGAAGATTCGCTATTGAGGGAAAAAGTAGAAAAAGAAGATAAGTATAATTTGTTTGAAGAATCAGTAGACCGAAACAATTTCGTCCTCTTTCCTCCTGTCAATGGTTCTATTTCCGAAGATTACAATATTGAAGACAAGCACTTTGCTGTTGATGTGGTTGTAGCAACTAACACTCCCGTTAAAGCTACTGCAGATGGAACCGTAATTTTTGCCGAATGGACTATAGAAACAGGTTATGTAGTTATTATTGAACATAGCCAAGAATTGATTTCGGTATATAAGCACAACTCTGCTATTACCAAGTCTCAAGGCGATTTAGTCAAGGCTGGAGAAGTCATTGCCATGTCTGGAAACACTGGCGAGTTTAGTACAGGGCCACATCTTCACTTCGAATTGTGGAGCAAAGGCTATCCCGTAAATCCGAATAATTTTATCGATTTTCAGTAATGCCATCGATTAAAGCAGCACTTTCAAGACCTTTCGCTAAATATATAGCTAGACGTGTAAAAAAATGGGCATCCAAACCTATTGAAACGCAAGAACGTGTCTTTCTAAATCTTATAAAAAGAGCTCAAAACACAGTTTTTGGAAAGGATCATAATTTCAGCCAGATAAAGACTTATGAAGACTTTAAAAAGTATGTGCCAATTAGAGATTACGAAGCGCTAAGAACTTATGTTGAACGTGTTGTTGCAGGCGAAGAAGATATACTCTGGAAAGGCAAGCCCATTTATTTTGCCAAAACTTCGGGTACTACTTCTGGTGCAAAGTATATTCCTATTACTAAAGAAAGTATGCCAACACATGTCGAAGCGGCAAGAAATGCTATTTTGCTTTACATTTATGAAACGGGGAACTCAAAGTTTGTTGATGGTAAAATGATCTTTCTTCAAGGAAGTCCAATTCTAGAGGAAAAGAACGGTATAAAACTAGGGCGATTATCGGGTATCGTAGCACACTATGTACCTAAATATCTTCAAAAAAACAGAATGCCTAGTTTAGAGACTAACTGCATAGAAGATTGGGAAACAAAGGTTAATGCTATTGTTGAGGAAACGGTAGACGAAAACATGACCATTATATCTGGCATTCCATCTTGGGTACAAATGTACTTTGAGAAGCTAATTGAAAAGAAACAAAAGAAAGTAGGCGAGATTTTTAAAAATTTTAATCTATTCATTTTTGGTGGTGTTAATTATGAGCCGTATCGTGCTAAATTTGAAAATTTGATAGGACGACGAGTGGATAGTATAGAATTGTATCCGGCAAGCGAAGGATTTTTCGCATTTCAAGACAAACAGAACGAAAAAGGAATGTTACTTCAATTGAATTCAGGTATTTTTTACGAGTTTGTAGAAGCAGAGCATTTTTTTGAAAACAATCCAGAGCGCATTTCCATAAAGGATGTAAAGCTTGGTGTTAATTATGTTATGATCATTTCTACTACAGCTGGTCTTTGGGGTTATAATATAGGAGATACCGTAGAGTTTACATCACTTAAACCATATAGGCTTATTGTTAGTGGACGTATAAAGCATTTTATTTCGGCTTTCGGAGAACATGTTATAGGAAAAGAAGTTGAACAAGCATTGAAAGAAGCTGTTGAAAACACTGACATATCGGTTAATGAGTTTACAGTTGCTCCTCAAATAAATCCGAAAGAAGGCTTGCCTTACCATGAATGGCTTATAGAGTTTGAAAATGGACCAGAAGACGAATCAAAGTTTATTCTTGATTTAGAGCAATCCCTTCAACAACAAAACAGTTATTACTTTGATTTAATTGAAGGAAAAGTATTAAGACCTTTAATAATTACAAGAATTAAAAAAGAAGGTTTTCAAGCTTACATGAAGTCTATTGGAAAACTTGGAGGACAAAATAAAATCCCAAGATTGTCTAATGACAGAAAAATAGCAGATAAAATGTACGAGCTTCAATTGACTAAATAAGGCTATATTTGCAGGTTAAAATAATGTATGAGTAAAACTAACAAAAAACACGAAAGAACAAGAGCCCAAGAAAGCTCTAGTGCTATAGAGCGCATGTATATTACTATGCGACACCTGTTTATTCGTGGGTTTTACAAACCAATGGGAGTTTCTGGAGAAACTTTGCGAGAGGCACTGTTATTGCTACGTCCAGAAATATATGGCTCTATCGCCGAGGAAAAAGCGGAATTAGAAGGTTTATTATATGTCGTTGATCGATTACCTCAGGGCATAGAAGAGTGTACTTTTATTAACTTAACTAGTGATGAAGGTTACACCAATTCACATTTTAAGCCTATTATTCCACCAAAGCGTAGACGTAATTGCTATCGTATTGATGACGAGCAGATGAATATTGAAATCACTAGAGGCCGTTCTGAGATTTATGATATTTTAACCCATCTGACGTTTTTATTTGTAGAATCGCATAAGATCAGTAAGCGTGTTCTTATCGATGAAGAAGGTTCAACGATAAGAGATTGGCAGAAGTTAGAAAATGCTGTTAACTCAACTAAAAAATTAACACAAAAAGAACGCGAAATTGCAATTACACATACAGCAAATATTTTAGGAAGAACATTTAACGAGCTCACGGAGGCTTATCCAAAATTTGCAACATCAAACCAACCCGAACGCCTTTTACATATTGTGTATTGGTTGGGTAAATTGGCCATTGAAGAGGTTGTTAATAATATTAAGAGAACGATCACATTTAGCCCTGTTTTAAGAGAAAGGATTGGGCATCATATTCATGGTGAGATTTGGGCAGATAATATTAAGTCCGTAATGTATAAGCATGGATTATTAGAACGACCAATTCATATTATAAGCGCCAATATGCATAGTGTGATGAATTCCATTTTTACAAAAGGAACATTAAAAGGTAATGATGCAAAAAAAGATATTTTCGAAGTTTTCGAAACATTAAGTAATCCAGAGAATAAGGCTATTCGCAATAAAGTCGAAAAATCTGCATTGCAAAGCGGAATGATCTATGTAAAGGATACTTCGGGAACCAACATCGATGTACAAATTTTTGATACGGATAAGATAGATTTTTCTAAAACAGATTTTGAATACATCCCTTCAAATAAGGATCAAAAAGCCGTTATCTTTGTAATGGACTATGCCTTTGGTGAACAAGCTTATGAGACTTTAGACGAATTTTTAAAACCCATTAAAGCCAATGGCAAAAAGATTCACTTAAATGTAAGGTCAATATCAATAATGGGTAAAGCGGGTATTCTTGAAGGCGGTAAAGGGGATGTTATGATTCCTTCTGCCCATATTTTTGAGGGCACGGCAGATAATTATCCATTTAAAAACGAGCTAAGTAAAAACGATTTAGTAGATTGCGGCGTAGATGTATATGAAGGAACAATGATAACAGTTTTAGGCACTTCTCTACAAAATAAGGAGATTTTAAAGTTCTTTAAAAACTCCACATGGGATGTCATTGGTTTGGAAATGGAGGGCGCGCATTATCAAAAAGCAATACAAGCTGCATCTAAAGTAAGAGGAAGCATAAACGAGGATGTAAAAGTGAGATATGCTTATTACGCTAGTGACAACCCTTTAGAAACAGGAAGTACATTGGCTTCAGGTGGCTTAGGGACTTCTGGAGTTAGACCAACGTACGTAATTACAAAAAAAATACTAGAACAAATATTTAATTCTTAAGACATGAGTGACAAACCATCTGGGAAAGAAGAAAATGAAGAGGTAGATTTAGGGCAATTATTCAATGCTATAGGTAGACTTTTTGAAAAACTATTTGCTTTTACAAAGCAACTTCTAGTAGGTGCTTTTGAAATTGTAATATATGCACTTAAACCATTAGTTAATAATTTTAAGATAGTTGCAACTGCTCTTATGCTTGCAGCGGTTATAGGTTACATTGTGGAGAAAAGTTCCAAGCCAGTTTACTTTTCTGACATGCTTGTTAAACCCTATTTTGACTCTAAGTATCAACTGGCAAATAATGTGGATTATTTTAATGCCTTAATAGGCTCAAAAAACACCCAAGAATTATCGAGAATTTTTGAAATCGATAGTCTAGACGCTAAGGAATTAATTTCTTTTGAAATAGAAATAGGCCCAGAAACCCCTAATGACCTTTTAGTTGAATATGACACTTATTTAAAAAAGATAGATAGTTCTCTTGCAGGCGATGTAACCTATGAATCTTATATTGGAAACAGAGACATTCTCTCTGGTAGCATATTTTCTGTTTCTGCTAAATCTTATAAGAGCGATATTTTTACGAGCTTAGAAAAAGGATTTGAAAAAACGTTCAAAAACCGATATTCGGAAAGATTAAAGGTTTTTAGAGACAAATCAATTAATATGAGGCAGAAAACTTACCAAGAAGAACTGGTGAGGATAGATAGCCTACAGAAAATGTATATAGATGTCCTTAAGACTGATTCAAGAGAAGGTAATTTAAGTTTTTCTGGGGAAAGCATGGTACCATTGGTAAAAGAAAAATCTGTAACAAGGGAGTATGATTTGTTTAAAGAAGAATTAAGAATTAGAGACTCTCTCAGAGTTTTGGATGAAGAACTTATTTTAGAAAGCCAATATTACGACATTCTTTCAGGTTTTGAAGAAGTTGGGAGGGTAAAAAAAGATATTTTTATTAGGTATTCTATTGTTTTTCCTACCATTATATTCATTATAATGGTATCAGTATTTTTATTTATTAAAGCATTTAAGTTTATCAAAGAATATGAATAATAGCCAATCCATACTAATAACGGGTGGTGCAGGTTTTATAGGTTCAAACTTTATTTTTTATTTTTTAGAAAATCATCCAGGTATAAAAATTGTAAATTTAGATAACCTTACCTATGCAGGTGACCTGTCTAATTTAGAACACTTAAAGACCAATGATGCTTATCATTTTGTAAAAGGCGATATATGCGATGTTCAATTGGTAAATGACCTCTTTGAAAAGTACAAATTTTCGGGTGTTTTTCATTTTGCTGCTGAATCTCATGTAGACAATTCAATAAAACATCCAGACACGTTTATAAAAACTAACGTTTATGGAACATTTAACTTATTAAACACAGCTAAGAATTACTGGATGGAGTCTCCTTTTTCATTCAAAGAAGGCTGTGAAAATAATAGGTTTCTTCATATATCTACTGATGAAGTTTACGGCACACTTGGCAAAACAGGATTGTTTTCAGAAAAAACACCGTATGCTCCAAATAGCCCATACAGTGCCTCTAAAGCTTCGTCGGATTTTATTGTTAGGAGTTATTATCATACTTACGGTATGAACGTTGTTACTACAAACTGTAGCAATAATTATGGGCCAAAGCAACATGACGAAAAACTAATCCCAACCATTATTAGAAAGGCCATAAACAATGAAAATATACCTATTTATGGAGATGGCAAAAATATTCGCGACTGGCTCTATGTTAAAGACCACTGTAGAGGAATCGATTTAGCTTTTCGTGACGGAAAAACAGGGGAGACCTATAATATTGGTGGAAAAAATGAAAGGGATAATCTATATATAGCACATAAGATCTGTGAGATTTTAGATGAAATCAGACCTCAAAAAAAACCATATTCTGAACAGATATCCTTTGTTAAAGATAGACCAGGTCACGACTTTAGATATGCCATAGACGCTTCAAAAATAGAAAACGAATTAGGATGGGAAGCAAAGGAAAATTTTGAAACGGGCATTACAAAAACAATTAAGTGGTATTTAAATAAATACGAAAAACCATGAAAGGAATTGTTTTAGCAGGTGGTTCAGGTACGCGCTTGCACCCACTTACATTAGCTATAAGTAAACAGCTTATGCCTATTTATGACAAGCCAATGATTTATTACCCTATCTCTACGCTCATGTGGTCGGGAATAAAAGATATACTCATTATATCCACACCACAAGACCTACCCTTATTTAAAAAGTTGTTAGGTGACGGGAAAAAGTACGGTTGTAACTTTCAGTATGCTGTTCAAGAGTCCCCAAATGGATTAGCTGAAGCATTTATAATAGGAGAGAATTTTATAGGTAAGGATAAAGTTGCTTTAATATTGGGCGATAATATTTTCTATGGTACAGGCTTGGCAAATTTACTCCAGCAAAACAATAATCCCGATGGTGGTATAATCTATGCATATCATGTTCATGATCCCGAGCGTTATGGAGTAGTAGAGTTCGATAAAAATGGCGTTGCAGTATCAATTGAAGAAAAACCAATAGAACCTAAATCTAATTTTGCAGTTCCTGGTATTTATTTTTACGACAATTCAGTTGTAGAAATTGCAAAAAATATTAAGCCAAGTAAACGGGGAGAATTAGAAATTACAGACGTTAATAAAACATTTTTAGAGCAGGGAAGGTTAAAGGTTAGTGTGCTAGATAAAGGTACAGCATGGTTAGATACAGGAACCTTTAAATCCTTAATGCAAGCCTCACAATTTGTACAGGTTATCGAGGAACGACAAGGCCTCAAAATCGGAGCTATTGAAGAAGCTGCATATAAAATGGGATATATTGGCGATAAGCAGTTAAAGAAAATTGCTGAAGCTTTAACTAAAAGTGGTTATGGTAGACATCTTTTAAGTTTAATCCCTGAATAATATGTTGGTTGAAGAGACAAAATTAAAAGGCAGTTATATTCTACAGCCTAAGGTTTTTAAGGATAAAAGAGGGTATTTTATTGAAAGCTACAATAAGAAAGTGTTTAAAAAAGCAACTGGGTTAGAGGTAGATTTTATCCAAGATAATGAGTCCATGTCGTCTAAAGGTGTTTTAAGAGGGCTTCACTACCAAATAGGTGCTTATGCCCAAGCAAAACTGGTGAGAGTAATACAGGGAAAAGTATTGGATGTGATGGTTGACCTTAGACCAAATTCCTTAACATATGGAGAAAACGTTTCATTGCTTTTATCTGGTGAAAACAAAACACAATTGTTTATACCAAGAGGGTTTGCACATGGTTTTCTAGTATTAGAGGATAAAACGATTTTTAGTTATAAATGTGATAATCCATATAATAAAGAAGCTGAGGCTGGAATTATTTATAATGATAAAAATTTGAATATAGACTGGAAACTTTCAGGTGTCGAACCCATTATTTCAGATAAAGACTTATTACTTCCTACTTTAGAAAATGCAAGATTATGAAGCAAATAGCGATTTTAGGATCGAACGGTCAGTTAGGAAAAACCCTTAAATATTTAGAAGTAGAGACTAATTATGTTTGTAAGTTTTATACAAGAAATGAACTAGATATAACAAACAAATTATCCATTGAAACTATTTTTAATAAAAACAGCTTTGATTTTTGTATTAATTGTGCGGCATACACCAATGTAGAAGAGGCTGAAAAAGATATTGAAAGTACTTTTTTGGTTAATGCCCTAGGTGTCAGAAATATTGCTGAGGTTTGTAAGTCTAAAGGGATAACGCTAATTCATATTTCCACAGACTATGTTTTCGATGGTACTAAAAGAAGCCCATATAAAACAAGTGATATAACAAATCCAATAAATGAATATGGCAAATCAAAATTAAAAGGCGAACAGTTTATCAGGGAGGTACTTACAAAGTATTATATCATTAGAACATCCTGGCTATACTCAGTTTATGGTAAAAACTTTATGAAAACAATCATAAATAAGATTGCAGACAATACTGTTTTGAGTATTACCACTGAAGAAACAGGAACACCTACGAGCTGTTTTGATTTAGCCACATTTATTTTTTATCTGGTAAGAAAAAATGATATTCCCTACGGGATTTATAATTTTTCGGCAAAGGGAAGCACAACCTGGTTCGGATTTGCTCATGAGATAGCTAAATTATATAACCCAGATAAGCAAAAAAACATAAAAAAAGTAGAGACATTTAAAACTTTAGCAAAACGACCAAAGTATAGTGTTTTGGATATCAGTAATACCGAAAAGGTTTACAAAGACCTCAATAAATGGGAAGATAGCTTAAGTAAAACTTTGGAGCTTTATAGATTGTAAAGCAATACATTAAAAAGTAAAAAAAGTTACATTTGCGAATGTGGAATAAGAACAATAATTTAAAGTAATAATGAAGAAAAAAATAGCACTGATTACTGGTGTTACAGGACAAGATGGTGCATATCTAAGCGAATTTTTGTTAAAAAAGGGGTATTTAGTGCATGGCATAAAGCGCAGGTCTTCATTGTTCAACACCGACAGAATAGATCACTTATATCAAGATCCTCACGAAGAGAATCAAAATTTCTTCCTGCATTACGGGGATTTAACGGATAGCACAAACCTTATACGTATTATTCAAGACGTAAGACCGGATGAGATATATAATCTAGCTGCTATGAGCCATGTGCATGTGTCTTTTGAAACACCAGAATATACAGCTAATGCAGATGGCATAGGTACACTCAGAATTCTCGAAGCGGTTAGAATGCTCGGTTTAGAAAAGACAACGAAAATTTACCAAGCTTCAACATCGGAGTTGTATGGAAAAGTACAAGAGGTTCCTCAAACAGAAACTACCCCATTTTACCCAAGAAGCCCTTACGCTGTTGCTAAAATGTACGCGTATTGGATTACTGTAAATTATAGAGAGGCTTACGGTATGTTTGCATGTAACGGTATTTTGTTTAATCATGAATCCCCAATTAGAGGAGAGACTTTTGTAACGCGAAAGATTACCAGGGCAACATCTCGGATAGCTTTGGAAATGCAAGATAAAATGTATCTAGGCAATTTAGATGCTCAAAGGGATTGGGGACACGCAAAAGACTATATAAGGATGATGTGGATGATACTTCAAGCCGATGAACCAGAAGATTGGGTTATAGCCACAGGCAAAACTACAACGGTAAGGGATTTTGTGAGAATGTGTTTTGCACATATAGGTGTCGAGTTAGAATTTGTTGGAAAAGGACCAAAAGAGAAGGGCTTTATAAAGTCTTGCAAAAATGAAGACTACCAATTAGAAGTAGGTAAAGAAGTCATTGCAGTCGACGAGAAATACTTTAGGCCAACCGAAGTCGATTTACTCATAGGTGACGCTTCAAAAGCAAAGAATAAATTGGGTTGGATTCCAAAATATGATTTACCAGCTTTGGTAGAAGACATGATGACAAGTGATATTAAACTTATGAAAAAGCAACAATTCCTCAAGGAGAGTGGCTACAAGGTTAAAAATTACTTTGAGTAAAAATGCATAAAGACTCAAAAATATATGTTGCTGGTCATAGAGGTTTAGTTGGAAGTGCCATACTTGAAAACCTTCACCAAAAAGGATACAAAAATACCATAACCAAAACCCACAAAGCACTAGATCTCACCGATCAAAATGCAACCAGAGCCTTCTTCGAAAAAGAAAAGCCAGATTATGTTTTTTTAGCTGCTGCTAAAGTTGGAGGCATTGTGGCTAACAATGTTTACAGAGCAGATTTTATTCATCAAAATTTGATGATTCAAAATAATGTGATTCATCAAAGCCATCTCAATGGTGTTAAAAAGCTTTTATTTTTAGGGAGTACATGTATTTACCCTAAAAATTGTCCTCAACCAATGAAAGAGGATTATTTGCTTACCGACATATTGGAGTATACCAATGAACCCTATGCCATAGCCAAAATTGCAGGTATAAAAATGTGCGAGAGTTATAATCTACAATACGGCACAAATTTTATTTCGGTAATGCCTACTAACCTATATGGCCCCAATGATAATTTTGATCTAAAAAAATCGCATGTGCTGCCCGCTTTAATAAGGAAAATTCATTTAGCCAAACTGCTGAACGAAAAAACTTTTGAAGCTGTTTTAAAAGATACTAACCATGCAACGATCGAAGAGGCCAGAAGTTATCTTTTAGAGTTTGGCGTCACCGAAAACAGTGTAGAAATTTGGGGCTCAGGAAAGCCTAGGCGTGAATTTTTGTGGTCAAAAGATATGGCCGATGCTTGCGTTTTTATAATGGAAAATAGGGACTTTAAAGACACTTATAACGATTTTATTGGTAAAGTAAACGATAATAATAGCGAAATACGAAATACTCACATTAATATTGGTACCGGACAGGACATTTCTATCTCAGAATTGGCTAATCTAATTAAGAAAATAATAGGGTTTGAAGGGGATTTAGTTTATAATTTAGACAAACCGGATGGCACTTTAAGAAAATTAACAGATGTTTCTAAGCTCAATGCTTTGGGATGGAAGCATACTATGAGCTTAGAAAATGGAATAAAAGAAATGTATGACTGGTATAGAACAAAATAAAGCGTTAAGGGTCGCCATTGAGGCCTCATTAAGAGCAGGTGAAGCCATAATGCAAGTTTATAATACGGAATTTGACGTAGAACTTAAAGACGACAAATCTCCATTAACAATCGCAGATAAAAGGGCAAACGAGATTATAAACACATTTTTAAAGCCAACAGATATCCCTATTATAAGCGAAGAAAATAAGCAAATAGACTACAGTGTAAGAAGATCTTGGAGTACCTGTTGGATTGTAGATCCAGTTGATGGAACTAAGGAATTTATTAAACGAAATGGAGAATTTACGGTTAATATAGCTTTAGTTGATAATGGCAAACCTAGACTTGGGGTTATATATGTGCCAGCTAATAAGGTGCTTTACTTTGGTGATGTAGCAAATAAGAAAGCGTTTAAAGCACAATTATTAGAGCATAATACATCATATGAAAGTGTTTTAAAAAAGGTTGAACCACTTACCCCAAAAAGTAAGAGCGACAAAGTAGAAGTGGTAGGAAGTAGATCCCATATGAATGATGAGACTCTAGCTTTTATACATAACCTTGAGAAGCAGGGTAAAGACGTTTCAATAGTCTCTAGGGGAAGCTCTTTAAAATTTTGTTTAGTAGCAGAGGGAAATGCTGATATTTACCCAAGATTTGCCCCAACTATGGAATGGGATACAGCTGCAGGTCAGGCCATATGCAATGCCGTAGGTGTAGAGGTTATCTCAAAAGAAACTGAACAACCGCTCTCGTATAACAAAGAGAATCTATTGAACTCTTGGTTCGTAGTTTCTTAGAACTAAAAATATGCCTACTTATAGAAAAGAATCACATATAAGGAGTATTCTTAAAGGGATTTCTTGGCGTATTGTTGCTACGGCAGATACTATAGCCGTAGTTTTATTTGTCACTTGTCTTAATGGAAACTGTAGTTTAGAAAGCGCTATCAAAATAGGCGCTCTAGAATTTATTATCAAGTTTCTTGTCTACTACTTACACGAACGTGTATGGCAAAATATCTTACAGAACAAAACAGTAGATAAAAAACAGACACTCCATAAAACCATATCCTGGAGAATCATAGCGACAACCATGACTTTTCTCATTTCTGGTACGATCCTCGAAACTTTTGACGAGATAGCGATGTTTATTGCCCTAACAGAATTATTTACGAAATTTGTGCTGTATTATTTACATGAGAGACTATGGCTAAAACTTCCACTAGGAAAAGTGAGGCAATTTTTTCTTGGTAAAAAAACCTAATATGGCAAAGCATGTTATCCCCCATAGTTATCAAGTTTCAAAAAAAGACAGAATAACTGCCAATAATCACAATTCATTTCTTTTATGGTTTACGGGTTTATCCGGCTCCGGAAAATCTACAATAGCAAATGTTGTAGAACAACAGCTTCATAAAATGGATATAAAAACCTACACATTAGATGGCGATAATATTAGAAAAGGAATAAATAATGATCTTTCATTTTCTCCCGAAGATAGAACTGAAAACATTAGACGTATTGCTGAGGTGTCTAATCTCATGATTGATGCGGGATTGGTAGTTTTGGCCGCATTTGTTTCACCCTATAAAAAAGATAGGGATAACATTAGAACTATCGTTAAAGATGTTAACTTTGTTGAGATTTATGTTAATACTAGCTTAGAAGAATGTGAGCGAAGAGATGTTAAGGGTTTATACAAAAAGGCAAGAGCTGGCGAAATTAAGAATATGACTGGGATATCTGCGCCTTATGAAGCTCCTAAAAACCCACACATAGAAATAAAAACCGAGACAGAATCTGTTGAAGATGCTGTCGCCAGAATAATTGACTATATAACACCAAAACTTAAACTCAACAATGAGTAGATATTATTTAAATTATTTAGACGAGTTAGAAAGTGAAGCCATATATGTCTTACGCGAAGTATGGGCACAGTTTGATAATCCAGTGATATTGTTTTCTGGTGGAAAGGACTCCATTTTGGTAACACATCTAGCGAAAAAAGCTTTTGCTCCAGCTAAAATTCCATTTCCATTAATGCACGTAGATACTGGTCATAATTTTCCTGAAACGATCAAGTTTAGAGACGATATTATCAAAGAACTTGGTGTTCAGCTTATTGTTGGATCTGTTCAAGAATCCATAGATCAAGGCCGAGTAGCAGAAGAAAAAGGCAAAAATGCCACGCGTAATGCGCTTCAAATTACAACCCTACTCGATGCTATTGAAGCCAATAAAATTGACTGTGCTATCGGTGGTGGTAGACGCGATGAAGAAAAAGCCAGAGCAAAAGAGCGTTTCTTTTCACATAGAGATGATTTTGGGCAATGGGATCCTAAAAACCAAAGACCTGAGCTTTGGAATATCTTCAACGGGAAACATTTTGAAGGCGAACACTTTAGAGCTTTTCCAATAAGTAACTGGACAGAAATGGATGTTTGGAATTATATCCAACGCGAAAATATCGCTATTCCATCACTATATTTTGCTCATGAAAGAGAAGTAGTTTGGAGACAGAATAGCTGGATTCCTAATTCTGAGTTTTTGATTTTAGAAGACCATGAAGAGATTGTTACTAAAAAAGTACGCTTTAGAACTTTAGGAGATATTACAATTACAGGAGGTATAGAATCGGACGCAGATACATTAGAGAAAATCGCCAACGAAGTTTCAGGTATGCGCCAAACGGAACGTGGAAATAGAAGTGACGATAAGCGATCCGAATCCGCTATGGAAGACAGAAAAAGACAAGGATACTTTTAAAGAAATTGAAATATAATGATAGATAAAAATCAATTATTAAGATTTACCACAGCTGGAAGTGTTGATGACGGTAAAAGTACATTAATAGGTCGTTTGTTGTACGATTCTAAATCCATTTTTGAAGATCAACTTCAAGCCATCGAAAATACGAGTAAAAAGAAAGGGCATGATGGTGTTGATTTAGCACTTTTTACTGATGGCTTAAGAGATGAAAGAGAGCAAGGCATTACAATCGATGTTGCCTACAGGTATTTTACAACGCCCAAGCGTAAATTTATAATAGCAGATACACCTGGCCATATTCAGTATACCAGAAATATGGTAACTGGTGCTTCAACAGCTAATGCAGCAATTATCTTAGTCGATGCAAGACACGGCGTTATTGAGCAAACAAAGCGCCATTCTTTTATAGCTTCTTTACTTCAAATACCACATGTCATTGTTTGTATTAACAAAATGGATTTGGTGGATTTTTCTGAGGAGGCTTATAATAATGTTATTGATCAGTTTGAAGAGTTTTCATCTAAAATGTTAGTCAAGGATGTTCGTTTTATTCCTATAAGTGCATTATTAGGTGACAACGTTGTTAATAGATCAGAAAACATGGAGTGGTATCAGGGGGCACCATTACTACATACATTAGAGACCATGCACATTAGTAGTGACATAAATAAAGTAGACGCAAGGTTTCCCGTGCAAACGGTTATTAGACCCCAAAGTGATGACAAAAATAGAGACTATAGAGGCTATGCTGGTCGTGTTGAAGGTGGAATATTTAGACCAGGCGACGAAGTTACCGTAATGCCATCAGGTTTTACTAGCAAGATAAAAACTATTGATGATTTTTCTGGAGAACTCAAGGAGGCTTTCGCACCTATGTCTGTGTCAATTACACTTGAAGATGACATAGATATTAGCAGAGGTGATATGATCGTAAGATCTAACAATAAACCAAAAGCAACACAAGATATTGAAGTGATGCTGTGTTGGTTAAACAATAATCCATCGCGTCCTAGAGCTAAGTATAGCATAAGGCATACGAGTAATGATCAAAAGGCAATGATAAAGGAGATTATCTACAAGATCGACATAGAAACTTTAGGAAGAGATACCGAGGATAAAACACTTCATATGAATGATATTTCTAAAGTAAAAATAAGAACCACTAAGCCATTAATGATTGACGAATACAGGGAAAATAGGACTACAGGTAGTATAATTTTAATTGATGATACTACCAATGAAACTGTAGCGGCAGGAATGATTGTATAACCGATTGAATTTTTTATTATTTATAGAGTGTTTTACTTTAGTAATACAAATGCTTTACTATCCTTTTAGAAGACGACTTTACTTAAATGAAAAAGAAAAATCTAATTATATTTGGAACGAGGCCAGAAGCTATTAAAATGGCACCTCTGGTGAAAAAATTTCTTCAATATCCGAATAAGTTTGAAACCAAGGTTTGTATTACTGCTCAGCATAGAGAAATGTTAGATCAAGTCCTTGATTTTTTTAAGATTAAAGTAGATTATGATTTGGATTTAATGAGAGCAGATCAGAACCTTTACGTTTTAACTTCGGATATAGTTACTAATTTAAAACCTGTCCTAGAGGATTTTGAACCAGATTTTGTTTATGTGCATGGAGACACAACAACAACTATGGCGGCAAGTATAGCTGGATTTTATTCTGGTGCGAAAGTGTGTCATGTCGAAGCCGGACTTAGAACCTTTAATAAACGTTCGCCATTTCCAGAAGAAGTAAATAGAAATATTGCTAGTTGTGTGTCGGATTACCATTTTGCTCCAACTAAGACATCGAGAGATAATCTGTTAAATGAAAATATCAAAGAATCAAATGTTTTAGTTACCGGAAATACTGTAATTGATGCATTGAAGTATAGTATAGATATTGTAAATTCTGATAAGTTTCTGGACCAAGAGATTGAATTGTTAAAAAAAACAATTAATGTTGGCAAGCGTTTAGTTTTAGTAACAGGACATAGAAGGGAAAATCATGGACAAGGTTTTATAAATATATGCTCTGCCCTTAAGGAAATTGCGCAAACAAACAAAGATATTCAAATTATTTATCCGGTACATCTAAACCCAAGAGTTCAAGAACCAGTTTATAATTTATTAGGGAGTGTTGAAAATATACACCTTATAAAACCATTATCCTATCCTGCGTTTGTTTGGTTAATGAATAAGTCTTATTTAATTCTAACCGATAGTGGAGGGGTTCAGGAAGAAGCTCCTAGTCTGGGTAAACCCGTGCTAGTGATGAGAGATACTACCGAAAGACCAGAAGCCCTACAAGTTGGAACGGTACTTTTAGTGGGTACTGATAAAAGTAAGATTATAAAAGAGACAAATAGGCTTTTAAATAGCAAAAGCAATTATGATACGATGAGCAAATTACACAATCCATATGGTGATGGTAAGGCGAGTGAGCGCATTGTAGATTATATTTTGAATATATAATTATGAATAGACCAGAAGTTGTAATGGTTGGTTTAGGCTACATTGGCCTGCCTACAGCTGCTTTAATTGCAAAAAAAGGAACATATGTTCATGGTGTGGATATTAATCCAAAGGTTGTAGATATTATTAACAACGGTGAAATACATATTGTTGAACCAGACCTAGAGCAAGCTGTAGAGACCGCTGTAAAAGAGGGTTATTTAAGGGCATCAACCTCTCCTGTTGAAGCTAATGTTTACCTTATTGTGGTGCCTACCCCTTTTAAAGATAAGAATGAACCGGACATTTCGTTTGTGGAAGCAGCGACAAGAGCGTTAATCCCTTTATTGAAAGAAGGTGATTTATATATTATAGAGTCTACTTCGCCAATTGGAACAACAGAGAAAATGATGGATATGATTTTTGCAGAGCGTCCGGAATTAAAAGACAAACTCTATTTAGCATATTGTCCAGAGCGTGTGTTACCAGGAAATGTTATGTATGAACTTATCCATAATGATAGAGTTATAGGAGGAGTAAATGAAGCCTCTACTCAAAAGGCAGTTGACTTTTATAAAAAATTTATAAAAGGAGATTTGCATAAGACAAATGCAAGAACAGCTGAGATGTGCAAACTGGTAGAAAACTCTTCTAGGGATGTACAAATAGCCTTCGCCAATGAATTATCGTTAATTTGCGATAAAGCCAATATAAATGTTTGGGAACTCATAGCACTTGCAAACAAACACCCTCGTGTAAATATACTTCAACCTGGCTGTGGTGTTGGAGGCCATTGTATAGCAGTAGATCCGTATTTTATTGTTTCAGATTATCCAATGGAATCCCAAATTATAGGAAAAGCAAGAGAAATTAATAACTACAAATCGTTTTGGTGTGCCGAAAAAATACAAAGTGCTAAGCTGGAATTTGAATTACAACATGGGAGAAAGCCAAGGATTGCACTAATGGGGCTAGCATTCAAACCTAATATTGATGATTTGAGAGAATCTCCAGCTAAATATATAGCACAGAAAGTTCTACAAAACACCAATGATGAGGAGTACTATATAGTAGAACCTAATATAGCTAATCACAAAGTATTTAAATTAACTCCTTATCAGGAAGCTTCTGACAAAGCAGATATCATTGTATTTTTGGTAGCTCATGATGAATTTTCAGAAATTGAACCCAAACCTAACCAAATAGTATTAGATTTTTGTGGAGTCAGAAAAGAAGAGTTTTGAAAAAATATTTTTTTTATGGTAGCTCAATACTGTTTAGTAGAGGCTTAGAGTATATAGTTCTTTTTATAGCACCTCTTTATCTTTCGAAAGAGAATTACGGTAGTCTTGAATTCTATAAAAAATTAATTGAACTTGGTGCTGCTATACTCACATTTGGCTTACCAACATTAATATTGAGCTATCCTAAAAGTAAGGACAGTAAAGTTTATTTCACTTTTATTGCTTTATTATTTATTTCTTTATTGGCAGTAATTTCCGCTCCTTTTCTTGCTGTGTTCTCTTATTTGTTTTTATTAGTACCCATATATTTTCATTCCATTTTTTTTAACAACGGTATTTTTGCTCCTTTTATTTTAACTTATAAGGGCAGTAACTTCGCCTCAGTTTATAAGGGGTTAATTTCCTTGGTGTTTTATGCTGTTGTGTTAATAGGTATTTTTTATTCCAAGGATCCAGATATGGCATTTGTATATGTGGGCTATATATTATCGCCAATATTGCTTTGCTATACTCTATTTTATATCTATAAAAAAAATATAGTTTTAAACAAGCTAAAAAGATACTGGAGGCTTTTTAGACAGCTTATTATTGGTTCATTAACAATTGTTATAAGTAATTTTGCTAATATGATGTTTTTGTATACTGATATATTAATAATAAAAATACTCTCAGATAATGCAGCTATTGAAATAGCTGATTATAGTTTTTCACTTAATATAGCTAATGCATTAATGCTTATTCCGCTTACCTTAGTCCAAGTTGATATAGAAAAACTTAAGGCAAATCTAAATTATGTAGTACTACTTAGAAAAAAAATCTTATTTCTGGTGGCCGCCTCAGCGGTATTGTTAGTTTTACTATTTTTATTTTTGACCCACTTTTATGTTAAGAACTATAGCTCAGTATTATATATATTCCTTATTATATTAGGTGCTAAAATATTTCAATCTATTTCTGTATCATATGGCGCAATAATTATAATAGAAAAGTTGTTTTCTCAGAACTTATTTATTAACATATCTGCATTGGTTATCAATATTATTTTAACCTATTTTCTATATGATCAATTGGGGCTCATAGGCGTGGCTCTTTCTAGTATAATAAGTTTAATAATTCGGTTTGTACTATTGGTAAGAATAAATAGAAAGGTTAGTCTAAAACAATGAAACTATCTTTAAGAGACATAAACAATTTTATTATACTCTTACCTGTCATTGTAGTTTTTTTAGGTGAAATAATATCCTATATCTATCCATCTTTATCTTCCTTAATAAAAGTTTTCACATGTTTCATTTTACTGTTTCCGATCTGGTTGAGAATAAGAATTCCAAACAAGTTTCTTTTGTTTCTTCTAATTTATGGACTTTTTTTTATCATTGCTTTCAGCAGGTCATATAATTACAGGGCTGCTTTAGAAGATGGCATAAGATATTTTTTCCCTGTAGCGGTAATTTTATACGGGTATTATAATAAACACAAGCTCAACCTTTTTGTAGGGTTTATCATAGTTTTTGCATTAATAAATTTTGTAGTACAATTTAAAAACTACTACCACTACTATATAGACCCAGAAAGACAATGGTTTTACTCAAGATTTTTCGTTGAGAGCGAAAATAGAATGATTTACTGGCCTCCAGTAATTTTTGGTCTTCTTAGAGCTACTGGCTTAGTTGTTTTTTTTGGGGCTTTTGGTATTTTAAATTTTGTAGCCTTTTGGTTGACACATTATTATTATCATGGCAAGTATAGAAAGCTGTGCCTTACTATTTTTACTATCGGTGTATTTATGAGTACATCTTTTAAAACGATAGGATTTTTTTTATTAACCCTAGCAATAAAATACTATAACAAACTGAAGTATTTCTTAATAGTACCCGTTTTATTAGCACTGATTTATTTATTGATGGGAAGCAGCATGCGAAATGATTTGGAAAAATCCATAGAAATAAGACTAAAGCTTTATGTCATTGAAGGAAATTCTGCAAGATCAGAATCTTATAGGGTTATGGCTAAAGAATTTAAAGATTTCAATTTAATAGGTAAGGGAATTGGAGTTTTTGGAGGACCTGCTTCAACAAAATATAAATCTCCATATTACGATGAAGTTAATTTTAATTGGTATGATACAACGTATATAGCTACGACCGACACATATTACCCTCATTTATTTGTAGAAATGGGTATTCTTGGCGGCTTGTCGTATCTCTCACTTATTTTATCTCCTGTTTTTTTACGAATAATAAAAAAAAGAAAACTTAAGATTCTTGCTCTAGTTTATGGGATGTTATTCTTCGACGCGTTGTTTACATTTTCAATTAATAATTTGGTGATGCTGACAATGACATTATTGTTTGTTTATCCAATAATATATGATAAAAAAGAGGAACATCATTGATGATTTAATATCAATAATATTACGAATACTAATAATTTTGATTTTGATTTTTTATTGAATGATGTAGCTCTATTCCTCCTTTAAGTTATATTTTTGTACAATACCTTTGGGAGCGTTTTTAAGCTTCACATACGGTTTAAATAGGGTTTTAACTAATTCAATTTGTAAACTACTATAAAAAATCAATAAATATGAAAGCAGTCTTACTAGCTGGGGGATTTGGCACTAGATTAAGTGAAGAAACACAAAATATACCTAAGCCGATGGTTCCAATAGGAGGAAAACCTATATTATGGCATATAATGAAAATTTATTCTACATATGGGATTAATGATTTTGTAATTTTACTTGGTTATAAGGGATACGTCATTAAAGAATATTTTGCAAACTATTTTCTACACCAAAGTGATGTAACAATAGACCTTAAAGATAACAATATTGAAATATTAAATAATTCTGCAGAGCCATGGAAAATTACAATGATAGACACAGGGCTTAATACAATGACTGGTGGTAGAATAAAAAGAATTGAAAAGCTTATAAACGGTGAACGTTTTATGTTAACCTATGGTGATGGTGTTGCTGACATCAATATTGATGAACTATTAAAAACACATATAAACCACGGCAAAGCTGTTACAATGACAGCGGTTCAACCAGAAGGAAGGTTTGGCTCTATAAAATTTATTGGCGATCAGAAAATATCTTCTTTTGAAGAAAAACCAAAAGGAGACGGTACTTGGATTAATGGCGGTTTTTTTGTTTGTGAATCCAAGGTTTTCGATTATCTAGCAGAAGGTGACAAAACTATATTTGAAAGGGCTCCATTAGAACATCTAGCCAAGGATGGTGAGTTGTATTCGTATAAACATTATGGTTTTTGGAAACCTATGGATACTTTAAGGGATAATAAAGTGTTAAATGAATTGTGGGAAACTGGTAATGCCAAATGGAAGATATGGAATTAGAATCACTATATGGCGGTATATATAAAAACCGAACATGCCTAGTTACTGGACATACAGGATTTAAAGGCTCTTGGTTAGTGTATTGGCTTCAAAAAATGGGAGCAAAGGTTATTGGCTACTCTCTTGAACCATTAACAGAACCTAATCATTATAGTCTTCTAGACATAAATTACACCTCTGTAATCGGAGACATTACAGATAATGAAAAGTTAACAGATACATTCAACAAATACCAACCCGAAATTGTATTTCACCTAGCAGCACAGGCATTGGTTAGATATTCTTATCACAATCCTGTTGAAACATTTACTACCAATGTATTGGGTACAGTGAATATTCTTGAAGCTTCAAAAAAAACAAACTCAGTAAAGGCAATAGTGAATATTACCAGTGATAAATGCTATGACAATAAGGAATGGATATGGGGATACAGGGAAAGTGATGCAATGGGAGGGTACGATCCATATAGTGCCTCTAAGGGCTGTGCAGAATTGGTAACCTCTTCTTATCAAAAATCATTTTTTAATGAAAATGAAAAATTACTTGCCAGTGCTAGAGCAGGAAATGTTATAGGTGGGGGTGATTGGTCAGAAGATAGATTAATACCAGATATTGTAAAATCTACCGAGAACAAGGTTAAAGTAGAAATTAGAAACCCTTTGGCCACTAGACCTTGGCAACATGTTTTAGAACCCTTAAGTGGTTATTTAATGCTGGGCTGGAAATTGTTGTTGGGAGAAAAGCAATATGCTGAAGGTTGGAATTTTGGTCCTAAATTAGAAAGCAATTTAGAAGTTAAAACAGTAGTTGATGAAACACAAAAGCACTGGGATAAGATTGATTATCTTACTAATAAAGATAAAAGTAATCATCATGAAGCCAACTTGTTAATGCTTGACTGTTCTAAAGCAAATAAAATACTAAAATGGAATCCTATCTGGGATTTTAATACCACCATAGAAAAAACAATTTTGTGGTATAGAAGCTATTTAGAAAAAGGGAAAATAAAGACAGAAGATGATTTAATTAGCTATATAAAAAGGGCAAAAGACAAGAAGGCGGTTTGGACATAAATTATTTAAAGGATAAAAAAATAGTTGTAACAGGAGGTGCGGGGTTTTTAGGAAAAGCACTGATAGAAAAACTTAGCACATATGGCGCAGACGTTTTTTCATTTGATATTATACCCAATAAAGATGTTTTAAATTCAATACTGGTTGACATAACAGATGAAAAGAACTTACAATTAGAGATTAATAGAATTCATCCTGATTTTGTTTTTCACTTGGCTGCAAAAATTGATAGAACAAGAGACTTCTCTAAATCTAAAGAAATATTTAAAATTAATTTTGATGGAACGGTTAATCTCTTAAATTCTTTAAGGGGTATAGCATATACTAATTTTATCTTTGCGAGTACTAGTGAAATCTATGGCTTAAACACTAATAAACCATTCAAGGAAACTGACGAATTACTTGCAGCATCTCCTTATTCATTATCAAAAATAAATGCAGAGAATGCTATAAAAACATTTTCAAAAATTTATAAAAAGAACTATACCATTTTACGCTTATTTAACTTTTATAGTCAAGGAATGCCTAGTGGATTTTTCATTTCTGATTTAGTTGAAAAACTAGAAAAAAACGAGAATTTTGATATGACGTTAGGTGAACAAAAAAGAGACTTTTTAAAGACAGAAAGCATTGTTGAGGCATTGATTTTATCTACAAAAAAAGAGGCTTTGGGAGAAACCTATAATGTATGTAGCGGAAATGGCTTTAAAATTAAAGACTTAGCCGAAAAATTCAAGCATGATTTAAATAGTCTTTCTGAAATAAATTTTGGGGCATTACCTTATCGAAAAAATGAAATATGGGAAATGATAGGCGACAATTCAAAAATCAAAAGAGAATTAGATTGGATACCAAAAGAATTATTTGAATGACAGATAAAACTCCAAAACCAAAAATAATTTTAGGACCTTTTAAAAAAGATAATACAGGTTCTATATCGCTTTTGAATACTGTTTTTAAGAACAATTTGAGCAATGAATATGAGATTGTTTCTTTTTACACTAATAGGGAAAAAGGCAAAACAAGTTTAGCTAAACTTAATTTAACTAATATTAGATATTTTATTAAGCAAAAAATTAACTTAGTAAAATTAGTCAGAGCGCATAAGCCAGATATTTTTCATTTTTCTCTCCACTCATATTGGAGTATGGAAAAAAGTTTAGTAATGATTACAATAGCTAAATTTTTTGGAGCAAAAAAAGCGATCTCTCATTTACATGGAGGGTCATTTGAAGAGTTTTGGATTGAAATGAATCCAATAAGAAGATGGTTTGCTAAACAATTATTTAAAAATGTAGATCAAATAATTGTTGCAAGTACGTATTGGAAAAGTTTTTTTGAAAAAAATCATTTTCCAAATGAAATACGGATTGTAAATAACCCTATAAATGAATCTTTTGTAGAAGGAATTAAAAAGATAAAAGAAGTAAACAGAAATAATAGCTGTTTGTTTGTAGGTAGCTTAGGGAAGAGAAAAGGAACTTATGATTTATTAAAGGTAGCAGAAGTTAACAAGGATTTCTCCCTTATACTTATAGGAAATAGCGAACAAATTGGCGATATTGAAAAAATATCAGAGATTATTAAGCAAAAGAATCTAAACAACATAAAATTGATAAAGTCAGATAGATTAGAATTAGATGAAAAAGTAAAATATTTTTCAGAGTCTGGCTGCTTTTTATTTCCTTCATATACAGAAAACTTTCCGTTAGTGATTATTGAAGCAGCAGCAGCAGGAATGCCTATCATATCAACAAGAGTTGGGGCTTTACCAGAATTTTTTACTCATAACGAAAACATAATCTTTGTTGAACCGGGAAATATTAATCAAATTAATTCTGCTATACAGCAATTTGCTAATGATAAATCAAAAACCAAAGAGTTAGGTCTTGAGGCAAACAAAGTATATGAAGAAAAACTCGCATTACCACTAATTATTAATCAATTGCACAAAGCTTATAAATCTGCCCTCAATCAATGTTGAATGCTTATAAATTTTATCGCCTTTCTCATGTACTATATCAGAAAAAAATTCCGATACTACCTAGTATTCTGAAGTTGTTCATTTTTTTAATATATAATTCTAGCATTCCTTTTCAAGCAAAAATTGGAAAAGGTTCTCATTTCGCATATGGAGGAATAGGTGTAGTAGTTCACAAAAATTCTGTAATCGGTAAAAATTGTCAAATAGGATCTAATGTTACTATTGGAGGAAGGTCAGGACATCAAAAAGTACCAATAATTGGTGATAATGTGTATTTAGCTACTGGGAGTAAAATTCTAGGACCAATAGAAATTGGCAACAATGTAACGGTTGGAGCAAATGCAGTAGTAATTAGCAATGTTCCAGATAATGCTGTTGTAGGAGGAGTCCCTGCAAAAATCATTAAATATATAAATGAATAACCTCCCATCTAATAAGGTGATTTTTATTACTGTAGTGTCTATATTAATATATCTAGTTATAGATTTTCAAATTAAAGGACGCAAGGCTTTTTTTCAGTTAAATTACGATTGGAGCTCTTTGAAAGTACTAGAAAAGTATAAGGATGTCGAAATGGACTCTGTCTCATATGATTTTTTATCCTTAAAAACTAATAGCAAAATAAGTACTAAAAGTATGAGTATATATGATACTTTTTCTTTAAACAACAAGTATTATTTTAGATCCAGTAGTATAACAAATACTAAAAATATAATAGAATTTAGAGGACTTTATTGGATAAACATAAGGCCAAAAATTGATGAGCATATTTATGAGTTTTCAATAGTTGATTTAGGATTAAAACAACAAGGTTCTAATTCTGTTTGTATGATTGGAGACTCTCAGTTAACATGGTTAGACTTAAAATACATTAGAAAAGATATAAACCATAAACTCAAGCATGTAAATTTTGTTGGGAATTATTCAGATGTGTTTGGTTATAAATATAATGTTAAACTATTAAATAATAGTGATTTAATATTTCGGGAGATAGATAATATTCCCAAATCTGACACTTATATTTTTTTTATAGGCGCTCATGAAAAAAATGTCAAGAATTCTAGCAAAAACATCAACGGTATATTAAATAAACTACTCTCCTACGAATCAAAGGTTATCTTAGTATCACCTCCAGCTTATTTGCAACCAGATTTAGAAGTAATCGAGAAAGAGTTAAAATCTATTTATTCAAGGTTTAAGTCTAATAGTAACGTCTTAATTATTGATTTAGATAAACAATTGGCTAACCAAGCAAACGTATTTATGGAAGATGGAATACATTTGAATAAATTAGGCAGAGAAATTCTTACGGCTAACCTAATAGAGTCCTTAAAATGAGTAAAAAAATAACTGATACGTTCTTTTATTGGTCTCTCCTTTTTTTGGTAGTTACTCTACCAATGCCAAAGTACAGTTTAAACTCATTAGGATTAATCTTGTTTACTGTTTCTTGGATTTTTTATTGCAGATGGAATTATAAATACAAGAACTTTAAAGAAAACCTCATCCCCTTTTTACTACTTTCCTCTCCTTTTTTTTTAAGTATTATTAATGGTATTTTCATTAATAGCTTTGATTATAAGCTTATAGAAAAGAATATTCCTTTTTTATTGTTGCCATTAACCATACTCACTACAGTTAGAGATATTAAAATTTTTGAGTATCTGTTAAGGATTTTTAGTTTTAGTGTTTTACTGGCCCTTGCTATTGCTTTAATTAAAGCTATTTTTTTTAAAGTATATAACCTTGGAAGTTATTTTTATTATACTGAGTTTTCTAAAGTATTAGACATACATACAACATATATTGCATTATTTATTATAATAGCTATTTTCTATTTTCTGAATGACATTTTTAAAAAACAGATTAATAAAAAATGGGTAAATATTGTATCCCTGGCTTTTTTAATGTTTTCGCTTTACATCGTCAGCTCTAGGATAAGCATAGTGGTTTTAGCTTTGTCATCTTTACTGTTTTTAATATTTGACCTATCGCAAATAACCTCAGTAAAACAAAAAATTATTGTTTTTTCAGTAATTATATTACTATCATTTAGCTTTATTGTATCGCCTAATTTTCAAAAAAGAAACGCATCTAGTTTAAGCACGTCTATTAATATACCTGATTTAAGTACTAGATTAATTCACTGGAAAGCTGTAATGCAATCAATAAAAGAAGGGAACTTAATAATGGGAGATGGAAGAAATAAGGGTCTTGAAAAACTTTATTATGAGTATAAAGCTATTGGTTTTGAGTCGGGCTATAGATACAAATATAATGCTCACAACCAGTACTTAGAGCATACTATATATTATGGGTTATTTGGATTGTTATTTTTAATCACAACTTTAGTTTATTTATTATTTGTTGCTATAAAATCGAAAAAAACCATATCAATAATAATAGTATTAACATTTATAATTTTTATGATTACAGAGTCTATTTTAGTGAGGCAAAGGGGTATTTTTTTATTTTGTTTACTGGCAAGCTTAATATGCTCTACAAACACAGTTAAGTTAAAAAAGTATAAATGAAAACTATTGTAAAGATTGTAAGAACACTGAATTCACAATTAGATAGGTATCCTATTATTGCATATTTGATATTTAAAATTCTTCCTTCAAATAGAATGCTATTTGGAAAAATGTATAGAGATTACCGAGATAGGATAAATTTCAATGCGAAACCAAATCTAAAGATGCTGTTTGACATAGTTAATTTTTCTATTGAAAAAGTTCCTTTCTACAAAAAAAGTTATACCAAACTTAGTTATGGAGATCTTAATGAATTCGAAAATAAAATAGGGTTTTTAAATAGAGATGATCTATTTTCAAAAAATGAAAGCTTATTGAGCAGTGATTTTCAAAAAGATAAATATGAAATAGTAACTACAGGAGGAACATCGGGTAAACCCGCAAAATTCTATTTAAAAAAAGACAGGTATAAAAAAGAATATGCTTTTTTCCATAAGGTTTGGGCAACCAAGGGTTACAATGACCAAATTAGGGGAGTTATTAGAAATGAAAGGCTAGATAAAAACATCAACTATAAAATTAGCCCCATAACAAGAGAAATAATATTTGATGCTTTTAGAAATACTGAAGAGTATTGTAAGGTTATATACAAAACACTAGTAGAGTATAAAGTTTATTATTTGCAATGCTATCCTTCATCAGCCTTTTTCTTTGCAACTATTGCCCAAAAGCAAAATTTGGATTTAAGTTTTCTAAAAGGTGTTTTTTTGAGTTCTGAAAACTATTTATATCATCAAAAAGTTTTATTTCAAAAGCTCAAACTACCTGTTGTTTCAGTATATGGACATAGTGAAAAATTGGCATTAGCTGTTGACTTTCATGGAGATGGAAAATATAAAGTAATTAATGATTATGGATATCTAGAGCTAATAGATAAAGATGGCGACGTGATAAAAGAGGTTGATGTAATAGGAGAAATAGTAACAACGACACTAGATAACTATGGGCAACCATTGTTAAGGTATAGAACAGGAGACTATTCTTCTTATTATAAATATGAAGAAGATAAAGCATCTATATTAAACAATATTGAAGGGCGTTGGGAAGAGATGAAAATTTATAATAATGATAATACATATGTTACTCCAACCGCTCTAAACCTACACAATGATTTATATATACATATAGAAGGACTTCAGTATTACCAGAGAGCTAAAGGCCACTTAGAAGTTAGAATTATACCCCATCAAAGTTATAATGATATCGTAGAAAACAGGCTTATTAATCATTACAAAAGCAGATTACACCATTCAAGTACTGTAGAAATAAAAATAGTAAATAAATTAAGCAGAAATGCAAATGGGAAATTCTTACTTCTTATATCCGAAATAAAATAGCATTATAAAGATTTTAGTACTTTAACGCCCAGAATAGCGTCAAATTCTAATTAAAAACCGAAACATTTACCAAATAATTAGTTAATGAAAACAATAGTATACCAAATAATTTTTTTTAGCCTACTGCTTTGTATATTGGGCTGCCATTCGCAAGAGGTTGGACAAAAGGATGATTTTGATTTTGATAATGAAAAAGAGATAGCAACTTTAGGAGTATTTCAGATAGATGAAATTTCTGAATCAAGCATAGTATTTAATCCTAGTGAGGGAGATTTAACGGATAAAGTACTATATGATGGCAAGACAAACGAGTTTAATTTTAACGGCACGTACAAGCTTATTGATACTAAAGATGATAAGGCCTATTATTTTAAATTTGGTTGGCAGAGATTTGATTCTAAAACAGAATTTATCCATGGCAATTGGTTAACGGATATTCCGAACCAATCAGGTACTTATACTATAAAAGCAGTTAAGATACCATTTAATCAACGTGGTAAAATAAGGCTTTGTACAGTCGGAGATAGTCAAACATGGTGGGGTAATGGTAGATTTTTAAGAAAATTAATAAACAAGCAAAAAGAGAATTTTATCTTCGTTGGTTCTAACCAAGATGTATTCGGATATTATCATGAAGGAGAAGGGGGTAACCATACAAAGGATGTGGTAAATCGGATAGATGACATACCTGTTGCAGATATTTATACTTTGCTTTTAGGCACTAATGATTTTAAAGAAAATGTAGAAAAATCTTTAGAAAACCTAGGTATTATTGTACAGAAGCTAAAAGAAAAGAATGACAAAGCAATCGTATACTACATTACGCCATTACCAACAACAGATAAAAAAAGAGACAATTTTAATAACCGATTAAAGACGATGTTTTTGGAAAAGCACCAAAATGAAATAGAATTAATAGATATTGGTACATATTTTCGTAAAATGGATAATTGGAAACAGTTTTTCCCTGACGGACTGCATTTAAGCAAAAAAGGATATGATTTGATGGCTAACTATCTAGCAACCGAAATAAAGACTATAGACTAAACGGATTTAGTTTTATGACAGAAACCAAAATAAATGAATTTTTATCTGCTTTTGAAAATAAAACCTTTGAGGGTTATTCTGTTTATGATGCATTTAATTCTCCTTTTTTAAAAGAAATTGGTAAACTGGAAATTAAATTGATTAATGTAATAATTACCCAGCTTTTTAAGCGCACCCCATTTAATATTAGAGGACTTTTTGGAGTTAAAAAATCAATCAACCCCAAAGCTCTTGGATTAATACTCAAAGCTAATTTGATTTTGTTAAAACCTCAAGATGAGTTGAGGTCTTTATATGAGTTAATTCTTTCAAAAAGGAGTAATGAATTAGATAACTTAAGCTGGGGTTATAATTGGGATTATTACACACTCCGGGGTGGCACTTTCCCAAAAGATTTCCCTAATGCAATCGTAACCTATTTTATTGGTGATGCTCTATTAGATTATTATAAAATATATCCCTCTGCAGAACTTAAGAAAAACTTACTTTCAATTAGAAAGTATTTTTTAGAAGATATTAATCGGACTGAGCGCGGAAATGGCATTTGTTTTAGTTATTCCTCAGTTGACCACAAGGAAATATATAATGCATCTGCATTGATATCTCGGTATTTATTCCGAATGAGTGAGATTTTCGGTACTAATGACAAAGAAATTTTAATAAAAAGCACAAACTATCTTAAAAACGCACAAAATGCTGATGGAAGCTGGTATTATGGATATGCATCAAATCAAAAGTGGGTGGATTCTTTTCACACACAATATATTCTTGAGTATTTTGAGTGTTTAAGCGAGGGTTTTATTCATGAAATGGATCTAAAAGATTTAATTGACAAGGGGAGAACATATTATTTAACCGAGTTCTACTATGACAACGTTTGCAATTATTATGCAAAAAGAAAGTACCCAATAAATATCCATTCTATCGCCAATAGGGTGATTTACCTTATTCACAATAAACAAACAAATCAGGCAACAGAGATAGTTGACTGGACTTTTAATAATTTATATAATTTTAAAAATCATTGTTTTTATTTTGAAAAAAACAAATATTATGTAAACAAGAATGTTTATCATAGATGGAATCAAAGTTGGATGTATTTAGCACTGAGTTTATATAAAAGTAATGTTGTCAATGAAGTTTAAGAGTTTTTTTTTAGATGAGTTGACCCTAAAATACAATGAATATATAAAGTTCAAAGGCAACACGGACGATCAACACGAACTATTAACAATAAACACTTTAAAAAAGTATTTAAGGCCCGATGGCTTGATCAAGGAAATTGATGTTTTTGGCTACAAACCAAAAGAAAGATATTTAAAATCTACAGGATACTATTATTCCAATGCGATAAATTATCCTTTTGGATGTGAATTTAAACCTATAACAAAAACCGAGGATTTATATAATTCAGAAACTGTAAATGTATATTTTAATGCTACGGTTTACTTGCGCTCTTTAGGGAGTCACCACAAGCTTAGCCAGGAAGAAGCAAAAAAACACTTTAGATTTCTGCCTGAAACTGTAAAAATGAGTGCTCATAAGAAGCTTATCGCTTTAATTACTAAGTTCCAACTGGGTTTGATAGATGAAACGCATGTCATTAATTTTATTCTTTCCCAATTTAAGCTTGACTTAGAAGACTTTATCCCTCAAAATGCTTTTGATGATAATAAATTAACTGGCTCTTCACATGAATTTGGATATTGGCTCAATTATCTAATTGATTTTTTAGAAATATCTCAAAATCAAAATTTCAAAAATAAAATTGAAGACTATTTTGAAAAGATTCATAAGATTTTTGTGAGGAGGAAAATGTTTTATCATGACGTTGTGGGCAAGAACAAAAAGTGTATAAATGTATCTGGTGTAATTTTAATTAGTAAGGCATTTTTGAGATATTCTATTTTAGAAAGAGATTTTAGATACGCTAATGCAGCTTTATTTCTGATAGATTTAGTAAAACACTTACAATTAAGGACAAATGGATTTATTCAAAACACTTTACCAATTTACAGAGGAAATTCAAAAATGAAGTTCCCTTCATGGGCTCTCAATTATTTTTTGGAAACGTTAATTTTAAAAAAACTGGCACTCAATGAGTTTAAGAGTAGCATTGCTGACTAATTATCCTTTGATAGACAATGTAGAGTGGAAACGGAATTTTGCGACTAAAATTAAGGACGCTGGTTTTTATATAGATGTTCATTATGGCAAAAAAGATCTAAAATCTCTTTTTTTTAGCTATTTAAGGAAGCGAAAGTATTCTTATGGGGTGGTAAAAAAAACCAAAGCTAATTCCATTAAGAACAGGAATTTTTTCAAGAAAAGAGGAATTAAAGTAACATCCTATAACAGCTTAAATTCAACTAAAGCTATTACAGCTATCAAAAAGGGCAACTATGACATTATTATAACTGCACTAGATCAAATTTTGACAAAGAATTTTATTAAAACGGTTAATACAAGCATAATAAATGTGCATTATGGTGCACTTCCCAGCATAAAAGGTACTAGCGCTTTGGAATGGACATATTTTAAGCATAAAAGATGTGAACTCACATTGCACTATATCGATTCTGGTATAGATACTGGCTTAATAATTTCACGAAAAGAAATTGCCATAGACGGGCCGGTATTATTTACAACCCTAAGAAGTGAAGTTCAAAACCACATTCCTAAAATTTTGTACGATTTTTTGATTAAAGTTAAGAATGATGAAAATTTGATTACGTCGCCGAACGATCGAGGTTATTTATATACCTTTATGCACCCAGATATGATAAGAATTCTTGAAAATCAAAAATGAACATATATATAACACTTGATTATGAATTGTTTTTCGGAAAATCGGGAACGGTTGATAAGTCCATTATTGAGCCTACAAAAAAGTTAATGGAGATTTTAGAAAAGCATAATGCCAAAGCGGTTTTTTTTGTGGATGTAGGTTATTTGATTAGATCGAAGACTTTGCAGTCGAAACACCCTAACTTAAAAATTAGTTCAGATAAAGTAATAGAACAAATTAAACATTTAGCTCGTAATGGGCACGACATTCAGCTACATATTCATTCGCACTGGGAGGATGCTGACTATCTAAATGATAGATGGGTTTTTCCAATGGAACACTATAGGCTTCATAGCTTTTCTGATGAAGAACGTGTTCATATCGTAAAGAAGTACAAAAACTATCTTGAGGAAATTTCTGGCACCACAGTATGCGGGTTTAGAGCAGGTGGTTGGTGTATTCAACCTTTTGATATGTTAAAATCAGCTTTTCTTGAGGCAGAGATTAAGTTCGATAGCACTGTTTTCAAAGGTGGAAAAAATATCCATGGTGCTCACTATTACGATTTTAAGGATGCCCCTAATTCTACCGTTTGGAAGTTCAGCGATAATCCATGTGTAATAGATGACAAAGGCTTGTTTACCGAGTACCCTATAGCCAGTTATAAGGTTTCTCCTTTTTTCTTTTGGAGGCTTATTTTCTTCAAAAAGTTTGGAGGATCTAAGCACAATCAAATGGGTGATGGTTATGCTGTGAAAAATGGATTATCACAAAAATTGAGATTACTTTTCAGAAGTAGCCATACGGTAGTATCTATCGATGGGTTCAAAGCCAGTTTTTTAGAAAAAGCGTTCCTAAAGCATAAGAAAAGATATAAATCTGGAAACTTTGTAATTATTGGTCATCCCAAAGCCTTTTCTAAATATTCTCTGAATAAACTAGATGATTTTTTAAGTAGAAAAAAAGATGAAATAATTGTGAAAACCTTTAGTACTTAATGAACAACCGAATAAAGATCCTAAATACTGTAATTGACAATTACTCTATGTCTGAGACTATGGAATTGATTAGCGGAACCATTAAAAAAAAAGAGCAAATACATCATGTTGTGGTTAACGCAGGTAAGATGGTTTCAATGCAGAGTGACAAAGAGTTAAGAGAAAGTGTAAACAATAGTGATTTAATCAATGCAGATGGTCAAGCAGTGGTATGGGCTTCAAGGTTTTTGGGTAAACCTTTAAAAGAACGTGTAGCTGGTATCGATTTAATGGAAAACCTTGTTAGGTTGGCACACCATAAAGGGTATAGAATATTTTTCCTAGGAGCCAAAGAAGAGGTCGTTAAATCGGTTACTGAGAAATACGCAAACATGTACTCCAAGAATATAATTGCCGGATATAGAAATGGTTATTTTACCAAAGAGGAAGAGCCTCTTATTGCTCAGCAAATCTCTGAAAGCAATGCAAATATATTATTTGTGGCTATAAGCTCACCTAAGAAAGAACTCTTTCTCTATAACAATAAAGCATTGTTAGAAAGGTTAAACTTCATTATGGGTGTAGGTGGTAGTTTTGATGTTGTTTCTGGCAAAGTAAAGCGGGCACCAATTTGGATGCAGAAAGCAGGATTAGAATGGTTTTACAGATTTATACAAGAACCTAAAAGAATGTGGAAACGTTATTTGATAGGGAATACAAAGTTTATTTATTTAGTTCTTAAAGAAAAGTTTAAAAGATAGATTAACCAATATACAGGTTATAACAAAAATGTTGATAAATTAGCCGACAAAATTAATCATATTATGAGCTCGTAAAAGAAGAAGAATAAGACGTCCGAAAACGCTCTAAAGTTATTTTACAAAAAATACGATATAATAAGCATAAATAATTTAGAAAACAGTTAAAAAAACAATTTAAAGGCACAATAATGAAAATTTCAGTAATAGGTACAGGTTATGTTGGTTTAGTTACAGGCACATGTTTAGCAGAGACAGGTAATGAGGTTCTTTGCGTTGATATAGATGAGCAAAAAGTAGAGAAAATGAAATCTGGGGTTGTACCAATTTATGAACCCCACTTAGATGTTTTATTCGAAAGAAATATAAAAGCGCAAAGGCTAAGCTTTACAACCTCTTTGGATGAAGGTCTTGAATTTGCCGACATCATTTTTTTAGCCTTACCAACACCAGAAGATGAAGATGGCTCCGCAGATTTAAAATATATCTTAGGAGTTGCAGAAAACATCGGTAAGAAGATTAAAAGCTATAAAGTAATTATTGATAAAAGTACTGTACCAGTCGGCACTTCTGATAAGGTAAAAGAAACCATTTCAAAACATACCGATATTGAATTTGATGTGGTCTCTAACCCAGAATTTTTAAGAGAAGGCTTTGCAGTAGATGATTTCTTAAAACCAGAGCGTATTGTAATTGGCTCAAGTTCTGAAAGAGCAACAGAAATTATGAGAAAGCTATACAAACCTTTCGTAAGATCCGGAAATCCCATAATTATTATGGACGAGCGATCTGCAGAGCTCACAAAATATGCTGCAAATTCCTTTTTAGCCACCAAGATTACATTTATGAACGAAATTGCAAACTTTTGTGAGAAAGTGGGAGCAGATGTCGACAAAGTGAGAATAGGTATGGGTACAGACTCTAGAATTGGTAAACGATTTCTATTTCCGGGGATTGGCTATGGAGGCTCTTGTTTTCCAAAAGATGTAAAGGCTTTGCACAAATCAGGAAAAGATCATGGTTACGATTTTAAAATCTTAGATTCTGTAATCAATGTCAATCAAAAGCAAAAAACCATTTTGGTGCCTAGAATAATGGATCATTTTAATCAAGATTTAGAAGGGAAAAAGATAGCGATCTGGGGATTAGCGTTTAAGCCAGAAACGGACGATATTAGAGAAGCACCATCTCTTTATGTTATTGATGAATTATTGAAAGAAGGAGCAGATATTTCAGCATTCGATCCAGAAGCCATGCCAAATGTTAAGCGTAAGCTTGGGGATAAAATCAGTTTTTCCAAAACAATGTACGACGCATTAGAAGATGCAGAGGCCTTAGTGATATGTACAGAGTGGAGTATTTTTAGAACACCTAACTTTAAAAAAGTAAAAGAACTTATGAAGGCTCACGTTGTATTTGATGGGCGAAACCTATATGATTTGGAAGATATGGCAAGTGAAGGTTTTGAATATAGTTCTATAGGAAGATAAAAGATCATACACTTTAATCTCTACTAAAGTTTAAACATTTGATAAAATAAGTTTTTATAAGTACTTTTTTAGGTTATATTTATTCTAGGTAATTATTTTTGCCCCTCAGTAAACATTCTCCAAATTAGTTTCGGAATTTGAGCTTATTTAAACACGGAAGATATTCAGGATATTTAAGACCTATATCATACTTAATTGATTTGAGTATAATAAATGGTGTTGGTATTATTTATTTGGTAAAAGAAAAGGATCCGTTAATTTTTATTCTTTTTATCTCAATAGGATGGGTATTGCTGTCTATTTATTCTAAATTCTATGAAGTATATAGATATACGAGGCCAGTTATTATTATATCTTTAATTGTTAGACAGCTAATACTTTTTGCATTATTTGTATTTGCATTTTCCGGTCTGTATCACGAATTGAATATCTATCCAAGACCTATAGTAAAGTATACACTTTTTTGCTTTTTACTAATCACAATCTTTAAATTCGCAATTTATTATATACTGCAAAAGTATAGAGTCTCATTTGGCGGAAATTACAGAACTACAGTAATTTTTGGATTAAATAAAAAAACGCTGGCCTTAGAGAATTTCTTTAATAAAAAGCCAGAATATGGTTATTTGCACAAAAAAACGTATAATTTTAAAAACAAAGATCAGTCATTAAATGAATGTTTTGAGTATATCTTAGATGAAAAAATAGATGAGATATATTGCTCTATCTCAGAACTTACCAATAGCCAAATAGCAGATATCGTCGACTTTGCAGATAATAACTTGAAAATATTAAAATTTATCCCCGATAGTAAAGAGATTTATTCCAAAAAACTTCGGTACGAATATTACGACTATATACCAGTATTGACATTGAGGAATATTCCCCTTGAGGATTCTGCAAACATGATTATAAAACGTGGTTTTGATATTTTGTTCTCTAGCATCGTAATAGTTTTTATTTTATCATGGTTAACGCCCTTAATCGCAATACTGATTAAAATGGAATCCAAAGGACCAGTGTTTTTCAAACAATCAAGAAATGGATTCAATTACAAAGAGTTTGATTGTTATAAGTTTCGTTCAATGACACCTAACGAAGACGCTCATTTATATCAAGCAACAAGAGGAGATCAAAGGGTGACGAAAGTTGGTAAATTTATAAGAAAAACCAGTATTGATGAGTTACCTCAATTCTTTAATGTTCTTTTTGGGGACATGTCCGTTGTAGGCCCTAGACCCCATATGGTCAGCCATACCAATATGTATGCAAAGAAAATAGATAAGTTTATGG
The DNA here is from genome assembly GCF_028282165.1 of Winogradskyella sp. Taxonomy (GTDB): domain Bacteria; phylum Bacteroidota; class Bacteroidia; order Flavobacteriales; family Flavobacteriaceae; genus Winogradskyella. The sequence goes on from NZ_JANQIM010000012.1 coordinate 87,975, forward strand.
TTAGGCATTTTGTGAAACCAGGAATAACAGGCTTGGCTCAAATAAGTGGCTTTAGAGGTGAGGTAGAAACGGATAAAGATATCATTGGTAGGGTTAAGTATGATATATTTTATATCGAAAACTGGTCTTTGCTCCTAGACATGAAGATTATATTTCAGACCTTCATTAATGCGGTGAAAGGCGAAGATAAGGCCTATTAAAGTATTTTCTTTAAATTATCTAGCTGCAAATCAAAATCAAAACTTCTAAAAGCTCTTTCTTGGATTTCTTTTTTTATCTGAAGGCCAGTATCAGCTTTATCGATTGAATTAATGATGGTGTTTAGATGATCATGGTTTCCAGCTTCAGCTACCCAACCCAATTGGTTGTTATTTATTATGGTTTCACCTTCACCACCACCAAAATATAACATTGGGAGCCCTAATTTTGCATATTCAAAAATCTTAGAAGGAACAGAACCGTATATTCTATTCAGCAGAGGAATAATGGCTACGTCATATTTTTGGAGTTCTTTGTGCAATACATTCCTGTCCACTCTACCATGAAATATAATAGGAAAAGTTTTGTTCAATTCCATAAATTTAATTAAACCTTCTTCTTCGGCTCCCGAACCATAAATATGTAATTCAATAGTATCATAATCTAGATTCTGGCATAGTCGTAAAATTCCTTGAGCCACACCTAAAAGTCCAGCATAAACTATTTTGAGTTTTTGTGATTTTGAGGAATTTTCTATTAATTCCGTTAAATTAATATTGGGGTAATTGCGGTACAAAAACAGCTCTGGTTTTTTAGTTATGTTGTTAACATGAGTTAAGATTTCATTACTTTGCCCTAAGATAAGATTGGCATTTTTGTAGTTGAAAGCTTCTAGTTTCTTCAAAAGTTTATAACTAAAATTCTTTCTTAGCGCACCCAGTTCGTAGCCAGCACTTGGCCATAAATCGCTTACATTAAGTATTAATTTTCGTCGTTTTGATTTTAAAAAAAACATACATGTAAAAGCGACTAGTAAAGGTGGCGATTGTACAATTACCTTATTGGGTATTTTGTTCCAGATAAAGAACCAAACTAAGCTTATACTATAAGATAGCATAGCGAATAGGCGCACAAATTTATTTTTAGATTTACTGGCATATAGCCAAATCCTACTGACAATAATATCGTTTTCTACAGATCTCGATTTAAGTTTACCCTTATATGCATTAAAGATTTTTCCTGTCGGGTAGTTTGGTAATGGTGTAACAACATGTACATCATAATTGGATTTTAACCCATTTGCCAAATGAAATATTCTGTTAGATGCAGCACCAATTTCAGGTGGAAAATAACTCGTAATTATCATTAGGTTTTCCATTGGCTTAATTAATATAAGATGTAAACTGTTTTAGTTTTCCCGATTTAGTGCGATCTAGCACATCAACACGTTTAAAAGTAATAGAAATTCCAGGCTCTAAATACTGTTCCATGGCCTTAGCAATGCTATCTTTTTGTTCTGACGACAGTGGTTCTCGGCTCACAAATTTAATCACAAAAGCATCTAGAGCAATTTGTTCAATAATAAACTCAGAAACATTGCCATCGTTTTCAATAACACTTTTGGTAATGTAGTAAAACGTTAAACCAGCCGCCTTTTTTCCACTTGGTAAGAGAGCTATATCGTTTGTGCGGCCAACAAGTTTTTTTAATATAGGCTTCCTCAATGTGCTTTTTTCATCCAATATGCCAATATCACCAATATCATATCTAATAAAGGGATGGGCTTTGTTATATAGCGATGTAATTACAATTCGTCCTTCTTCTCCATAAGGCAAAATATTATTGTCACTATCAAGTATTTCAACATATAAAGTTTCACTATTAACCTGCCATTCTCCGTCGGAATTCTGAAAGGCTATTAAATCCAATTCTGATGCTCCGTACTCATTTACTATCGGTAAACCAAACTGTTCTTCTAAAAGAGCTTTGTCATCATCAAATAACATTTCGGATGTAACTATGGCGACTCTAAGCGTTGGGCAGATTGAATTCAAAATCACATTTCTCCTTTTGAGATATTTAGCAAATTGCACTATTGGGCTCGTGTAACCATTTATATATTCAAACTTTGTAGAGCTAAATGTCTTTAAAGTCTTTGAGAAAGCTACATCACTTAAATCAAAAACCGAAAATCGATATCGATTGCTAAACCAGTCCTTTAGCCGTTCTTTATAGTATCCCTTTTTATCTAATGGGATTCCATAAAAACGCGCTTGTTTTGAAGTGTTAAAATTTATGCCGTACCAGTCAAACCGATTCATAATTTCTGCCCACGTTAGGGCATGGCACCATTTGTCTTTAGCAAAAATGAAAGGGTCTCCAGAGCTGCCTGAGGTTTTATTTACATAAACATTCTTTAATTTGTAACCTACACTTAGACGTTGCTCTAGTGGCTGTTGCAAATGTCGTTTGGTCATAACCGGAATAGAGCTCCAATCATCTGCATCAGCAACCTTGACAAAGGACCTGTAAAAAGCATTATTAGCTAAGTGAAATAGAGTAATTCCTTTCTTTTGATTGGTAACATAATCGGCAAACTCTAAGTCATTCTTGGCCTGAATTTTGGATAGAGCTAATTTGGCTTTGTCAATATCAAAGCCGTTTATTTTCAAAGAAAAATCGAATAGCTGCAAGATCTTTAAGGCCAAAAAGGTTTCCGTAAATTAATTGTTTTTTCAAATCAAAACCAATTATTTTTGCCCAAACAAAATTAAATCATGAATATTTTAGTACTTGGCTCTGGTGGAAGGGAGCATACATTTGCTTGGAAAATAGCACAAAGCAATCATTGTAACAGACTCTTTGTAGCTCCTGGAAACTCTGGAACTGTGGATATTGCTACAAACTTAAATATTTCAGTAACCGACTTTGAAGCTATCAAAGATGCGGTTATAAAAAACAACATTGATTTAGTCGTAGTTGGTCCAGAAGATCCACTGGTAAAAGGTATCCACGATTATTTTTTACAAAATGAAGATTTGCAGGGTGTTTCTGTAATTGGTCCTCAGAGAGCAGCTGCAGAATTGGAGGGCAGTAAAGAATTTGCCAAAGAGTTTATGAAACGTCATCATATACCAACTGCAGCATACCAGAGCTTTACAAAAGATAACATTGAAGAGGGCTACAGGTTTTTGGAAACTTTACAGCCACCTTATGTCTTGAAAGCAGATGGACTGGCCGCAGGCAAGGGAGTTCTTATTATTAAGGATATAGAGGAAGCAAAAAGGGAGTTAAAAAATATGCTGGTTGATGCAAAATTTGGTAGTGCCAGTACCAAAGTAGTAATTGAGGAGTTTTTAGATGGTATAGAGTTAAGTTGTTTTGTTTTAACAGACGGTAAAGATTATAAGATTCTTCCAACAGCAAAAGATTACAAGCGGATAGGAGAAGGTGATACAGGACTTAATACAGGAGGTATGGGAGCCATATCTCCGGTTCCTTTTGCTTCAAACGAGTTTTTAGACAAAATAGAAAACCAAATTGTTAAGCCAACAGTAGAGGGTTTAAAGGCAGATGACTTACCTTATGTCGGATTCATTTTTATTGGATTAATAAAAGTTGGGGACGATCCAAAAGTGATTGAATATAATGTAAGAATGGGAGATCCTGAAACTGAAGTCGTTTTACCAAGATTAAAAAACGATTTGGTAGAAATCTTTAAAGCAATGTCAAATCAAACATTGTCAGAAATTGAATTGGAAATTGATAATCGTGCAGCAACGACGATTATGCTTGTTTCGGGAGGTTACCCTGAAGCCTATGAGAAAGGTAAGGAAATATTTGGTTTAGAAGCTGTTAAGGATTCAATTGTATTTCATGCAGGTGCAAAATCCGACAATGGCAAGGTTGTAACTTCTGGCGGACGGGTAATGGCCATTACATCTTATGGTACTAATTACGAAGAAGCCATAAAAAAATCTTACCAGAGCATAGATTTACTATGCTTCGATAAGATGTATTATCGTAAGGATATCGGATTTGATTTATAAAACCTATAAATAAGAGTGTGCAGTCACACTTTTGTCCTCTTCATTGTTGGCATTATACTTGGCCAATTGCATCATCCAATAAACAAAGGCAACAAGGCCTATCACCAAGAAAATCCAGGACATAATGTTAGCACCAAACCAACTTTCCAGTTCAAATGCCCTTAAAGCATCAAATGGTGCAAATAAGAAGTCTACAAATAAATCTTGTATTCCGTAAAAGAAATCTTTCATAACTTTATAAATTTACTCGCAAAAGCGAGTTTTAAATTTTTAGTGACACAAAACCAACCAGCTTTCTTAAAATTAGCTCCCAAACATGGGTAGAGCGCTAGCTTGATTGCAAAAATACAAAAACAGCAAATGATTACAAGCATTTTCAGTAAATCTAAGCCTATAAATCTAATTATAGTGTCAGTTTTTATTGTTTTGGTTTTTTTAATCTCCAATTTTAGTACTTTATTCAGCAATATAGACGAAACCATAAAGGCTGTTGTAAAACTAATGATAGCCCTCTTTTCGCTTTTTCTTTTAGATTTTATTATCTCTAAAAATAACCTCACCAAAAAGAATAGTTACGCTATTATGACTTTTGGTTTATTGTTTGGAATGTTTCCAGAAATACTGAAGTATTCGGATTTATTATTTGCAAATGTATTTGTGCTTTTGGCGTTGAGGCGGTTAATAAGCTTACATTCCAATCTTTACATTAAGAAAAAATTATTTGATGCTGGGTTTTGGATTATGTTAGCTACCCTTTTCTATTTTTGGTCAATTTTGTTTTTTGCACTGGTTATCGTAGCTCTAATTTACCATTCCAAAAACGATATTAAAAATACCATCATTCCATTCGCAGGTATAGCGACTGTTATTATGATGCTTTTGGCCTACAACATCATCATGCACGATACTTATATTAGACCCTCAGATTTTGAACGTTATGCCAGTTTAGATTTCACAGTTTATAATAGCAAGGAACGTATACTTAAATTTACGATCCTTTTTACATCTTTTGTCTGGACACTCGTGTATTTTTTTAGGACTATATCAGATAAGAATAAGAAGTTAAGACCCTCTTTCTTTCTTGTCGCATGGGCATCGGTAATAGCTATATTAATAGCCATAATTGCGCCAATAAAAAATGGAAGCGAGTTCATATTCTTGTTTGCTCCTTTTGCTATCATTATGGCAAATTATATAGAAGTTATTTCAGATAGTTGGTTTAAGGAAGTTTTTATATCTCTACTGCTTATAGCACCAATACTAAGTTTACTGTTGTAGTTTATTGCCAAAAGCCAAGTCTCCCGCATCACCTAATCCAGGAATAATATAACCTTTGTTGTTAAGGGTTTGGTCTATGGCAGCTATCCAAAGATGCGAGTTCTCTCCAAATTCTTCGGCAACATAGTCCACCCCTTTTTGAGCACCAATAACACTAACTAAGTGAATTTCTTTTGGAACACCAAATGGCTTAAGCGCTTCAAAAGTGGCAACCATCGACTGTCCTGTAGCCAACATAGGGTCGGCCAATATCAATGTTTTGTTCTCTAAGCTTGGGCAAGCTAAATACTCAACTACGATTTCAAAACTCTCAGGATTGTGCTTATGTTGTCTGTAAGCTGAGATAAAAGCATTTTCGGCAGCATCAAAATAATTCAGTAAACCATTGTGAAGTGGAACCCCTGCCCTTAGAATTGAACACAAAACGATATCTTTTTTGTGCAAAACCGTATGAGAAACACCAAGAGGAGTTTCTATTTGATGTGCTTCAAAATTTAGGGACTTGCTCAACTCATAACCTAAGATCTCACCAATGCGTTCTATATTTCTTCTAAAACGCATACTGTCTTTTTGAAGGTTTTTATCCCTTAATTCAGAGATAAACGAATTTAAAATAGAAGGCGTTTCGGAAAGATTATGAATATGCATAAATCAACTTTTAGTTCAATGGCTAAGTTAATAATTCAAAGTATATTTGTATTCTAAATCAATTCTAATATGTTTTCAGAAAGAGCCAATGCCATATTTCAAGATGTTATTAAGACTTATAAAGTTTTAGACACCGTAGATCAGCCTTTTACCAACAAATATGATAAAAATGACGATGTAATCGCACATTTATTATACAGAAAGTGTTGGATCGATACGGTGCAATGGGCATATGAGGATATCATTAGAGATCCAAACATTAATCCAGATGCAGCCTTGAAACTTAAGCGAATGATAGATGCTTCTAACCAGGATAGAACAGATACAGTAGAGTTTATTGATAGTTATTTCTTGGATAAATACAAGGATGTTGAGGTAAAACAGGATGCTAAAATAAATTCTGAAAGTCCAGCTTGGGCCATTGATCGTCTATCGATTTTAGCCCTTAAGATATATCATATGCATCTCGAAACTGTAAGGGAAGATGCCACGGAAGAGCATAAAGCAGCTTGCCAAAAGAAACTCGATGTGTTGTTAGAGCAACGTATCGATTTAAGCACAGCTATTGATGACTTGCTTAACGACATTGCTAAAGGCGATAAATACATGAAAGTGTATAAGCAAATGAAGATGTACAACGACGATGAGCTTAATCCGGTTTTAAGAGGGCAAAAATAGCGCGCCATCCTAAACTTGTTTTCAGGATCTCATATTCTGACTAAATGTCTGAACCAAAACACATATTGGTCATTAGATTCTCTGCCATGGGAGATGTGGCCATGACAGTACCTGTGCTTAGAGCTCTAACCGAACAGCATCCCGATCTAAAAATCACAGTAGTTTCAAAAGGATTTTTTAAGCCGTTTTTCAAGGACTTAAAAAACGTTGATTTTTTTACCGTGGATTTAAAGGGAGTACATAAAGGTATTTTTGGGCTGTATAGATTATCTAAAGCATTAAAAGCTTATGGGTTTGATGTTGTGGCAGATTTACACAATGTTTTGCGCAGTAAAATTTTAAAGGTATTTTTCTTTGGAAATGAAGTCATTCAAATTGATAAAGGCAGAGCCGAAAAAAAAGCATTGACTTCGGGCAAACGATTTCAACCATTAAAAACTACGCACCAACGCTATGCAGATGTGTTTGAACAATTAGGATATTCAGTAGATTTATCCCAAGTTTCATTTCCTGAGAAAGCCAAACTCACCCAAAAGCTAAAAGCCTTTATTTCTGATTCTGATAAAAAAACTATTGGCATAGCACCTTTTGCAGCGCATAAAAGCAAAATGTATCCATTAGACCAAATAGAAGACGTTATAGATCAGTTCTCCCAAGATTATAATATTATTTTGTTTGGTGGTGGCCGCAATGAGGTAGAACACTTAAGTAGAATTGAAAGTAAACACAGCAACGTACAGTCTGTAGCAGGAAAGTTAGATTTAGAAGGAGAGTTGACTTTGATTTCCAATCTCGATGTAATGCTATCTATGGATTCTGGGAATGGCCATTTAGCAGCTATGCTTGGCGTAAAAGTCGTTACTATTTGGGGCGTAACGCATCCTTATGCAGGTTTTGCACCCTTCAATCAACCCGATGATTATGCCTTGGTTGCTGATAGAGCACAATTTCCTCTAGTACCGACATCGGTTTATGGTAATAAGTTTCCCAAAGAATACGAAAATGCTGCTGGGAGCATCACAGTAGAGAATATAGTCTCAAAAATTAAATCTGTCATTCCTGAGTAGGCAGGAATCTACAAACTTCTCAATACACCCCGACGTTAACTGTCGGGACACTCGAAGTGCCTAGCTTTGATTTATAATATTAACCAAAACCCAAAACCTAATAGCCAATAGCTGGCTACACATCATCATAATCCACAACAATGGTAGAGGATGTAGGATGTGCCTGGCAGGTTAATATTAGACCTTCAGCCACTTCACTATCCGTTAAGATATTGTTTTGCCGCATAGTGGCTTCGCCCTCTACTAATCTGGCAATACAACTGCTACAAATACCACCTTGGCAAGAGTATGGTGCATCGATGTCTTGTTTTAGTGCAGCTTCTAGAACAGATTGATCCTGAGACATTTCAAATTCAAATTCTTCATCGTCAACAATGACTTTAATTTTAGAGTTGCCATCAAGAGTTTCGGCATTAGTTCCGTTTGAAGTTTCAGTAGGAGCAGTAAACAATTCAAACAAAATATTCTTTTCCTTGACACTATTTTCTAACAACACATCCTTTACAGTATGAATCATCGCCTCAGGTCCGCAGAGGTAAAACGTCTCAACGGTGACGCCTTTGTATTTATTCTTTACAATTAGGTTCACCGTACTTTTCTCAATACGACCAAAAAGTGCATCCTTTTCTTGTGCTTGACTGTAAATAAAATGAATATGGAATCGATTTCCGTAAGTTGCTTTAAGCTCCAATAACTCTTTAACAAACATGGCATCAGCTAAAGTCTTATTGCCGTAAACCAATATAAAATTGCTAAAAGGCTCACCTTCTAAAAGTGTTCTTATAATGCTTAGTATTGGCGTTATACCACTACCAGCAGCAAAAGCAGCAACAGTCCTCGTCCTAGCATCATTAGCTTCAAAAATAAAACGGCCATTGGGTTCAGCTACTTCAAGAGTATCACCAGACTGTAACTTTTCGTTGGCATAAACAGAAAATGTGCCTCCTTCAACGGCTTTAACACCAACGGTGATGTCGCTACTTGTTGGTGAAGAGCAAATAGAATAATCTCTGCGAACTTCTTCGCCATTAATCTCTGTTTTTAAGGTAATATACTGACCAGCCTTGAAACTAAAATTAGCTTTAAGATGTTCAGGGATATCAAAAGTAATAGCAACAGATTTGCTTGTTACTTGATCAATAGACTTTATAGTGAGCTCATGAAATTGTGCCATAGCAAAATTTTTTTTGCAAAAATAAGGAAGCCAACATTTAAAGTTAACTTTGTTTGTAACAAATTAACAGTTATGTTTACTAATACGAAAAAATCAACCATTTAGCTATGATCAAGCATTTTATTAACTTAGAATGGAAGCAATACTTCCGTTCTTCGTATTGGCAAAAGAGTTTAGGTCTTAACATACTCCTTGTTTTTTTTGCAATTTACTTTACAGTAGGCTTTCTGTTTTTTGGCTTTATGCTTTTACCAATAATCAAAAAATTGTACCCAGAACAAGATCCTTTTGTAGTTGCAAATAGTTTTATGTTTTTTTGGATCATTATAGACCTAATGATGCGTTTCTTCCTGCAGAAACTACCTGTCATGAGTGTAAAACCCTTACTTACTTTACCAATTAAGCGATCAACAGTTGTGCATTATGTTTTAGGTAAATCAGCCCTGTCATTTTTTAATTTTTTGCCACTATTTGCCATTATTCCATTTAGTATAAAACTTATGGGGGACGGTTATGAAACTCCTATGATTTTAACATGGATGTTCACCACGATCATTCTGGTGTTAATTATTAATTTCTTCAATTTTATCGTTGAGGCGTTATCTGCGAAAACAGAGTTATCTTTTTTACCCCTAATAGCTATAATTGGTGCGCTTTATGGTTTAGACTACTTTAATGTATTACCCATAAAATCAGCTATAGGAGGCACTTTAATGACTATTGCTAACAATCCGATTCTTATTCTCATTCCAATAGGATTTTTGCTGCTTTTTTATTGGTATAACTTTAAGATTCTTGAAGATAAACTCTACTTGGACAGTTCTTTAAAGTCTAAAGTCACCGAGGTAAAAGTAGCGGAGTTGTCCTGGACTAGACATTTTGGAGACATCGCTCCTTTTATGCAGTTAGACTTAAAGTTAATTTGGAGAAATAAGCGTACAAAATCTTCGGTCTTTATAATGATCATAGGTTTGGTCTATGGCTTATTCTTCTATCCTCAACCCGTGTATAAAGATATGGTTTGGTTGTTTCCTTTTATTGGGATATTTGTCACAGGCATTTTCCTTATTAACTTCGGGCAGTTTATCCCAGCTTGGGATAGTGGTTACTACAAAATGTTGATGAGCCAAAACATTAAGTACGAACAATATCTGAGGTCAAAGTTTATTTTGATGGTACTTAGTGTGGGCATCATGTTTGTGTTAAGTATTCCTTATGTATATTTCGGTTGGAAAATTTTAGTAGCTCATTTTGCGGCGGCTATTTATAACATTGGTGTTAATTCGCACGTGATGCTTTTTGGAGGTTCGTTCAACAGGAAAAAGATAGACCTCAACCAACGTGCTGCTTTTAATTATCAAGGCACTGGTGCGGTACAGTGGATTATTGGCTTACCTTTAATGTTATTGCCTATGGGCATATTTGCTGTAGTCAATTGGTTGGTTGGTTTTGAAGCCGGTATCGCAGTACTCATTCTAATGGGCATTGCTGGTGTTGTGCTCCATAAAAAACTGATGAAGATAATAACGCAACGCTATTTAGATTCAAAATATAAAATGATTGACGCATTTAGTAAAGATAATTAATACATAAAAATTAAGATTACACACCATGATATATACTAAAGATCTTTCAAAATCCTACAGCGGCACTACCGTTTTAAACATAGAAGCGCTAAGTATTCCTAAAGGCCAAAGTTTTGGTTTAGTGGGTAACAATGGCGCAGGAAAAACAACTTATTTTAGTCTATTGTTAGACTTAATAAAGCCTTCAACTGGCAATGTTACCAATAATAGTATTGTCGTTGATCAAAGTGAAGATTGGAAACCTTTTACATCATCATTTATCGATGAGAGTTTTTTAATTGGTTACCTAACACCAGATGAATACTTTTATTTTATAGGTGATTTGCGCGGACAGAACAAAGCAGACGTGGATGCGCTGACCTCTCAGTTTGAAGATTTCTTTAACGGCGAAATCCTAGGGAAAAAGAAATACCTTAGGGATTTAAGTAAAGGAAATCAAAAGAAAGTAGGTATTGTAGCTGCGCTCATTGGAAATCCAGAAGTTATAATATTGGACGAGCCTTTTGCCAATCTAGATCCAACAACACAAATTCGCCTGAAAAAAATCCTTAAAGATTTGGCCGAAAAACAAGGTGTCACGATTTTAATCTCTAGCCACGATTTAATGCATATTACTGATGTGTGCGAGCGTATCGTAGTATTAGAAAAAGGAGATATTGTTAAGGATTTGGAAACAAATCCTACGACTTTAAAAGAGTTAGAAGCACATTTTGCCAGCAATATGAATGTTGCACAAGAAGAATAAAAAAGACAATCAATTAGTTGTTTTAAGCTCGTGATTATTCTTTAATCGCGAGCTTTTTTATTAAGGTTAAGCCTGCAATTCCTCGAAAAACAATTTAATAATATCAAAAATTGAAAAAGATGTTTAATTTTACCACTTAGCATACTAAAAACCTAATAGTTTAGTTATCTAGTAACCAAATAGAACCAACTTTGAAGACCTATTATAAAATTATATTATCGCTTTTTTGCGCCGTTTTTATTGCCCAGAGTTGTTCTAGGAAGAAGGATACATTTGTCAATAGGAACTTTCACGCGCTAGGGACTAAATATAATATCCTATTCAATGGCGATATAGCTCTAGAACGAGGCAAATTAGCTATTAATGATGCTTTCACTGAAAACTTTTGGAAATTGTTACCAGTAGAGCGGATGGAGATAAGCGAAGATCTCTTTCTTCCAGGTGAATCTGAAAACGCAGATTTTGAACGTGCTGAAGAAAAGGCCATTAAAGCCATTCAAAAGCATGGGATGAATATTGACGGCAAGGAAAAAAATCCTCAAATAGATGAAGCCTATTTATTATTAGGCAAAGCACGTTATTATGATCAACGCTTTGTGCCTGCGCTTGCTGCTTTTAATAATATTCTCAATAAATATCCTACGAGCGATAAGATCAATCAGGTGAAGATTTGGCGCGAAAAAACCAATATGCGATTAAATAACGACGAGGTAGCCATAAAGCGGTTAAAACGGTTGTTAGAGGAAGAAGAAGGTGTCATTACTGGGCAGGATCTTGCCGATGCAACAGCAGCACTGGCTCAAGCATATATCAACCTTAAATCTAAGGATAGTGCCATTGCATTACTTGGAATAGCGGCAGAGAACACAAAAATAAAACGAGAAAAAGCACGCTATCATTACATAAGAGGTCAACTTTATAATGAGTTTAAGGAAAAGGATAGTGCCAATATGGAGTTCGATGCCATTATTGATATGCACCGACAAATACCAAGGGCATTTTATATTAATGCGCACTTAGAGAAGTCTTATAATTTTGATGCCTTAGATGGTGACAATGTAGCTTTTGAGGAATACCTAGCAGAATTAGAAGAGAATAGAGAGAATAGACCTTTTCTTGATAAAATCTATCATCGCATAGCAGAATACCATCGTAACAGTGCCTCAGATAGTTTGGCTGAAGCTTATTATAACAAGTCATTAAGAAAGACCTCTTCGGACAATTACTTAAGAGCACTCAATTATGAAATACTTGGCAACATGTATTTTGACCGCAATATTTACAAGACCGCAGGTGCTTATTACGATAGTACTATGACTGCTATGGTTCCAAACTCTAAGCCTTTTAGGGTGATTAAACGAAAGCGTGAAAACTTAGACGATGTTATTTACTATGAAGGCATCGCTCAAGTTAATGATAGTATATTATATATGGTTAGTCTTCCAAAGGAAGAGCAACTTGCTATTTTCACTAGGTATACAGAAGAATTAAAAGCTATAGCATTACAGGAAGAACAACGTAGAAAAGAAGAGCAAGAAAGACAAGAAGTAAGAAATAATGCAGCTCAACTAAATAATAATCGACAGATGTCACGGGTAAATCCGGGTGCTTTACCGGGAGAATTTATCAGTAAAGACCGAAATACCGTTCCAGGCGGAGCAAGTAATTTTTATTTCTACAACACAACTACCGTAGCTTACGGAAAAAACGAGTTTTTAAAAATTTGGGGAGAACGTCAGCTTCAGGACAACTGGAGACTTTCGAACCAAAGAGCAAGTATAAGAGCCTCTGAAGAAAAAGAAGGTATACCTAAGGTTACTGGGAATGAAGAACGCTACGATCCAGAAACTTACATAGCATTACTCCCCACAGAGCAAATAGCTATAGATAGTCTAGCAAAAGAGAGAAACTTTGCCTATTACCAACTCGGAATTATTTATAAGGAAAAATTTCGAGAACTCGGATTGTCTAAATCTCGCTTTGAAGATTTACTCAACTACTCACCCGAAGAAAGATTAATCCTGCCCTCAAAATATAATCTTTATAAGATTTATACAGAGCTGGGATTATCCAGAAAGGCAGAAGCTATGAAAGCGGATATAATAGCCAATCATCCAGATTCACGTTATGCAGAGATTTTGTTGAATCCTCAGTCTGAGTTGTCTAAGGATGCCAACAGTCCCGAAGCTATATATACTGGTCTCTATAAAAAATTCGATAATCAAGAATATGCAGAAGTCATCTCCGAAGCTGAGACCCAGATTAAACGCTTAGAAGGAGACGATTTTGTTCCTAAGTTCGAAATTCTAAAAGCATCAGCTAAAGGGCGACTTTACGGTTTTGAAGCTTATAAGGAGGGCATTAACTATATAGCACTGACTTACGCTAATACAGAAGAAGGGAAAAAGGCAGAAGAACTCTTACAAAATGCCATTCCTGCTTTGGCGAAGAAAGAATTTATATCTGATGACCAGCCAAAACATTTCAACGTAGTCTACCAATTTGAAAATGGTTCAGGTGAAGATATTGATGCTTTTATTAAGACTTTGAATGAAGAGATTGAGAAGAAAATACAATACTTTGATTTAACAACGTCAAAGGATTTGTATGATGAAAACACCACGTTTGTTGTCGTTCATGGTTTAACTAGTATACAAGGAGCTAGCGGTTTTGCCCAATTACTACAAACCGATGAAAAAGATAAACGTGGAAGACCCATAAAGCCAAAAATCACAAAGGAATATTTTGCAATTTCCTCACCTAATTATGCTATTATTCAACGTCATAAAAATTTAAACGCATATCTAAAACTAGAGTAAATTAAAACCAAATCAACGATGTTTTCCTCAGACAACAAAAAACCAAAACAACAAAAAAGTATGGAAACAAGTACACAGCAGAATATTATAGCACAAGGCACCAAAATAGTAGGTGATATAGCAAGCCAAGGCCCTTTTAGAATAGATGGAACCGTTGAGGGTAACGTTAAGACTTCAGGTAAAATTGTCATAGGCAAATCGGGATTTATAAAAGGGACATTGCAAGGGGAAAATGCAGATTTTGAAGGGAAATTTTCAGGAAAACTCATTTTATCAGGGACATTGTCTTTAAAATCTACGGCACATATTGAAGGTGAAGTTCATACAAGTAAGCTAGCTGTTGAGCCAGGCGCAACATTTAATGCCACATGTAGCATGAAAGGTACCGTAAAAGCATTAACTAATGAGCCAACCAAACCAAAACAACCGGAACAAACAACGCAAAGACCCGAAAGACAGGCTTAATTCTTATGCCCATTATTCTGGTTTGGTCATCCAAATGATGGCTATCATTGGTGTAGCAACATTTATTGGTATTAAGCTAGATGAAAAATACCCTAATGACAAGGACCTATATACATTAGCCTTATCTTTAACAGGAGTTATTTTGTCAATTGTTTATGTAATAAGGCGTATTATTGCAACTTCGAAAAAAAATAATTAAATAGGGTCTTAATGGAGGAATTTAAAAAAAGGCAAGTTGTTTTCTTGTTACAATTGCTTGGAGTTACAGCAGTACTATTTGCTATTCACAGCTATTTACTGTACCATTTTGCCAATGACATTACATTCTTCTTTCCTGTTTGGCAGATTTATACCTTTCATGTAGTTATAACATTGCTATTCTTTTCCATTATAAATTACAGATATGCAACTGGGAAAAAAGAAATTTTCAACCTTTTTATGGTTTTAACGTTTATGAAAATGTTTTTAGCGATACTTTTTCTGCTACCACTTTTACTATCGGATTTTGAGAACAAACAGCCCGATGTTTTCAACTTTTTCATTCCCTACTTCTTATATCTTTTCTTCGAAGTTTTTGCGATTACAAGATTCCTTCAAAAGCCATAAAATTTTATTTTTTGTTGTCATAAGGAATAGGCAGTATTTATCGCGAAAAAACTTTAAAAATTAAGGGCAAAATAATGTTTGTCAATTCATTTAATGTGTGTACATTTGCAGCGAATTTAAAATAAGGTATTTTAAAGCCGAAAAGAATGACATTAAACACCTTTAGAAATTTAGTACTTGCCGCTCTATTTTTATCATTTAGTTTTATTGGTTTTGCTAAGGACTCTGGAGAAGAGGGAGAGAAGTTCGATCCAAAAGAAATGATCTTGCATCACGTAAAAGACGCTTACGGAATGCACATAGCGACTCTGAACGAAGGCAAAGAGAACGAATTGCACATTACAATACCACTTCCAGTTATTGTTTACACAGATAAAGGATTAACTGTTTTCTCATCTTCTGCATTCCACCACGATTACCATGGGCATGAAATAGTTGAGAGAAACGGGCAAAAGTTTGTCAATGTACATGAAAAAGTATATGTGTTGGACGAAGGCGTTTCAGAAGTTAGTTACGATGAAGAAGGTCATCCTACTAATGCACATCGACCAACTTTAGATTTGTCTATTACAAGAAACGTATTTATGATGTGGGTTTCAATAGCAGTGTTACTGTTGATTTTCCTTTCAGCAGCACGCCGATACAAAAAAGCGGACAACTACGTACCTTCAGGCATTGCTGGTTTTGTAGAGCCTCTCGTTGTTTTTGTGAGAGATGAAATTGCTAAGCCTATGATTGGCGAGCATAAGTACAAGCGTTACATGCCGTACCTGCTTACCATTTTCTTCTTTATTTGGATTAACAACATTTTTGGATTAATACCAGTTTTAAATGGTGCGAATGTTAGCGGAAATATTGCTTTTACATTTACTTTGGCGGCAATCACGTTTATTATAACAACGTTTAGCGGAAATAAACATTATTGGCAACATATTTTTTGGATGCCTGGTGTACCTGTCCCAATGAAGATATTCTTAATGCCGATTGAAATTATTGGAATGTTCGTAAAACCAATTTCTCTAATGATTCGTTTATTTGCTAACATTACAGCAGGACACGTTATCATCTTAGCATTAATGTCATTAATCTTTGTATTTAAGACTGTAGCCATGGCGCCAGTATCGGTAATCTTCTCATTATTTATTACAGTAATTGAAATTGTTGTTACAGCAATACAAGCATATATATTTACAATATTGTCAGCCCTTTATTTTGGTATGGCAACAGAAGAAGCACATCATTAATTTAAATTTTATATTATGACTATTACAGGAATTGCAGCGATTGGAGCCGGATTGGCAGCTATTGGAGCTGGTATGGGTATCGGAAGAATTGGTGGGTCAGCTATGGAAGCTATGGCACGTCAACCTGAGATGCACGGTAAAATTCAAACCTCTGCTTTAATCTTAGCAGCCTTCGTAGAAGCGGTAGCACTTTTTGGTGTTGTTGTTGCTTTCTTACAAGGGTAAACAAACAAAATACAGAAGTAACGGTTGGTTGCTTCTGTATTTTAATCATTCTTTTTTACCTAAGTGAAAGAGAATAAAATTTAAGTTATTAAAATAAAATAGAATGGATTTAATTACACCAGAATTTGGACTTGTTTTTTGGACTTTAATAACCTTTTTGGTTCTATTATATATACTAAGAAGATTTGCTTGGAAACCTATTTTAGGTGCGGTAAGCGCAAGAGAAGAGGGTATTAAGGACGCGTTAGCATCTGCTGAGAAAGCACGTCAAGAAATGGAAAATCTTCAGGCTGATAACGAACGTATTTTACAAGAAGCTCGCGCTGAACGTGAAGCAATGTTAAAAGATGCTCGTGAGATAAGAGAGCAAACAATCGCAAAAGCTGAAGCAGAAGCCCAGGAAAAAGCGAGTAAAATTATTGAAAAGGCACAAGCAGCAATAGAAAGCGAAAAGAAAGCGGCTATGGCAGAATTAAAAAGCCATGTAGCTGGTTTATCAATAGATATTGCAGAAAAAGTGGTACAAGGTGAATTATCTAACAAAGACAAGCAACTAAAATTGGTTGAAGATATGTTAGGCGAAACAACACTAAACTAAATATTTAATGGCAGAATCAAGAGCAGCGATACGCTATGCAAAAGCAATACTTAGTTTAGCAACAGATAATAAGGTTGCTGAGGCGGTTAATGCTGATATGAAGCACATCTTGTCTGTAATAGCAGAAAATAGTGATTTAAGTGCTATGCTTCAGAGCCCAGTGATTAGGTCAGCAGACAAAAAAGCGGTATTAACCTCAGTTTTCGATAGAGTAGACACAGCTACTTCTAATCTAATTGACACTTTGATTGCCAATAAGCGCATAGCATTATTGGGCGATGTTGCAAATAAGTATAATCAATTATACGATCAATTAAGGGATGCTCAAGTTGCTAAAGTAATTTCGGCAACACCTTTAACTTCAGCTTTAGAGAAAAAAATACTAGCCAAAGTAAAAGAGTTAACAGGTAAAACAACCGAAATAGAAAATACAGTAGATGCATCTATTCTAGGGGGGTTTATATTACGAGTAGGCGATTTACAATACGATGCAAGTATTGCGAACAAATTGAATAGATTAAAGAGAGAATTTACACTAAATTAAGACAAAATGAAATTCACTAAGATAATTATAACAGCACTTTTAATGGTATTTGCGTTAAACGCAAATGCTCAAAAAGTTAAGATGAAAAAGGGCTTTGTATATGTTGATAAAGTGAAGTTTTTAAAGGTTGAAAAAATAAATGGCTCAAAATACTTTTTTTCAACATTAGATGATGTAGAATTTCTTTCGGTAACGCTAGAAAAATTTGGTACAGGAAAGCACATGTCCGTTAGAAATCCAGTCCCAGGACAAGACACGGAAATATATCATTATTACTCAGTTTTTAAGTTTTTGGATATAGAAGGTATAGAGGAATCGTTTGAAGTCGACGAAGGCAGTATTAAAGAACTGATTAGAATGATGCACAAATCGAAAATAGTTGACGATGGTGGCGAGTTATCGATTAAGAATTTAACAAGAATGAAAGAAAAATATTCTGATAATGTATCAGAAAGAAGATTTTTAACTAAAAATTAAGCTTAAAATATAGAATAGTTTAGATACGATGTATAACATCTCATATCTAACATTTAATATCTAAATAAAGATGGCAGAAGTAAAACCAGCTGAAATATCAGCAATCTTAAAACAACAACTTTCAGGTTTTGAAGCAGGTGCTTCATTAGACGAAGTAGGAACAGTATTGACTGTTGGTGATGGAATTGTACGTGCTTATGGACTTTCTAATGCGCAATACGGAGAATTAGTAGAATTCGAAGGTGGATTAGAAGGTATTGTACTTAACCTTGAAGAAGATAATGTTGGTATCGTATTGTTAGGACCTTCAAAAGAAATTAAAGAAGGTGCTACAGTAAAGCGAACTAACCGTATTTCCTCTATTAAAGTAGGAGAAGAAATGGTTGGTCGTGTTGTTGATACTCTGGGTAACCCAATAGATGGTAAAGGCCCAATAGGAGGCGATTTATACGAAATGCCATTAGAGCGTAAAGCACCAGGTGTAATCTTTCGTCAACCCGTAGATGAGCCATTACAGACCGGTATTAAGTCTGTTGACGCTATGATCCCTGTAGGTAGAGGTCAGCGTGAGCTGGTTATTGGTGACCGTCAAACCGGTAAAACAACGGTTTGTATCGATACCATTTTAAATCAAAAAGAGTTTTATGATGCAGGCGAACCTGTATTCTGTGTATATGTTGCCGTGGGTCAAAAAGCTTCAACCGTGGCCAATATTGCAAAAACATTAGAAGATAAAGGAGCTTTAGCTTATACCGTAATTGTTGCTGCTAACGCGTCGGATCCTGCTCCTATGCAAGTATATGCACCATTTGCAGGTGCTGCGATTGGCGAGTACTTTAGAGATACTGGCCGTCCTGCACTAATCGTTTATGATGATTTATCTAAACAAGCAGTAGCTTATCGTGAGGTATCCTTATTATTACGCCGTCCACCAGGACGTGAGGCCTATCCAGGAGACGTTTTCTACTTACACTCAAGATTATTAGAGCGTGCTGCAAAAATAATTGAGGATGACGATATTGCTAAGAACATGAACGATTTACCAGAGTCATTAAGACCAATGGTAAAAGGGGGAGGATCATTAACAGCGTTACCGATTATTGAAACACAAGCAGGAGACGTATCGGCTTATATCCCAACAAACGTAATTTCTATTACGGATGGTCAGATTTTCTTAGAGTCAGATTTATTCAACTCTGGTGTTCGTCCGGCGATTAACGTAGGTATTTCTGTATCTCGTGTGGGAGGTTCGGCACAGATAAAGTCTATGAAGAAAGTAGCAGGAACCTTAAAGTTAGACCAAGCACAATTCCGTGAATTAGAAGCATTTGCGAAATTTGGTTCGGACCTTGACGCTGCAACGTTAAATGTAATCGAAAAGGGAAGACGTAATGTTGAGATCTTAAAACAAGCACAAAACGATCCTTATACGGTTGAAGATCAGGTAGCCATAATTTATGCTGGTTCTAAAAACTTGTTGAGAGACGTTCCTGTTGATAAAGTTAAAGAGTTTGAAAGAGATTACATCGAATTCTTAAATGCGAAGCACAGAGATGCTTTAGATGTCCTTAAATCTGGTAAATTAACTGATGAGGTTATCGATACACTAACAAGTGTGGCTAAAGATCTTTCGGCTAAGTTTCAGTAAAAGTTCTGAGTTTAGAGTTATGACTTTAGAGTTGTTGTAATTCTAAATACTTAATAAATATTGATGTCACTAGAGAACAGTTCAATAAGGAAAAAGAGTTTTTCAATTTGCTGTCGATATTGTTCATTTTGCTGACAAATTAAAAGAAAATAAAGATTTTGAACTAGCTTCTCAGATTCTTAAAAGTGGAACAAGTATTGGTGCTAATACTAGGGAAGCTCAAAAAGGAGTTAGTAAAAAAGATTTAAAAATAAGTTTGGTATTGCTCTAAAAGAGGCTGATGGGACCAAGTATTGGTTAGAAATTCTTGAAGCAACAGGCAGAGAGGTGCCAAAAGAAATGATGAATAAATGTGAAGAGTTAATAAGAATATTGGTTTCAATTATCAAAAACTCATAACTCTACACATATAACTCATAACTTAAAAATGGCAAACTTAAAGGAAATACGTAATAGAATATCTTCGGTATCTTCAACGATGCAGATTACCAGTGCCATGAAGATGGTATCTGCTGCAAAGCTAAAGAAGGCCCAAGATGCAATTACAGCAATGCGTCCTTACTCTAATAAGTTAACGGAATTGCTTCAAAGCCTAAGTGCAACACTAGATGCAGATAGTGGAAGTAAGTTCGCTGAGCAAAGAGAAGTGAAAAAGGTACTTTTAGTCGCTATAACATCAAATAGAGGTTTAGCAGGAGCATTCAACTCCAATATCATTAAGCAAGTTAATTTGCTTTTATCAGAGACCTATTCAGATCAAGAAGTCTCTATCCTTACTATTGGAAAGAAAGCTAATGATGCCTTTGGGAAAAAAGAAAATGTTATTGCCAACAAGAGCGAAGTATTCGATGATTTAACCTTTGAAAACGTTGCCCAGATTGCCCAGATGATTATGGATAAGTTTGTTGATGGCGATTTTGATAAGGTAGAATTGATTTACAATAGTTTTAAGAATGCCGCTACTCAAATAGTGATGACTGAGCAGTTTTTGCCTATAGTCCCTGTTGAAAGTGATGCTAATGTCAATCTAGATTATATTTTTGAACCCTCTAAGCAAGACATTGTAGAAACTTTAATTCCTAAGTCATTAAAAACACAATTGTTCAAAGCAATTAGGGATTCCTTTGCCTCAGAGCATGGGGCACGTATGACAGCGATGCACAAAGCAACAGACAATGCCACAGAGTTAAGAGATCAATTGAAATTGACTTATAACAAAGCACGTCAGGCGGCCATTACCAATGAAATTCTTGAAATTGTTGGTGGAGCTGAAGCTCTAAATAGCTAGTATTTGGATTATATTAAAAATTAATAAAGAATCAGACCCAACTCAATTGAGTTGGGTTTTTTACTGCATATATCTTACACAAGTGTGCTGTTCATCGATTAAAAGCAAAAAAAGACGATTAAAAAAAATATTTTTATAAATTGCCTTTCCAAATCTTAACCTACTTATAATGGAAAAACTAAAAAAGGCAACTTTCGCCATCGTTTTTGTCATCACATTATCATTGGCTTTTCAATGTGCTAGTCCCAAAGTAGCAGCTATCAAATTTGAGGAGCAAACCCCTTTCATACTCGAACCAGTTGTTTTTCAAGAATGGTACGCTGGTATTAAGGTTGGTGGTACTGGGATAAATGTTTTCATTCCAATTTCAGATGTCAATAAAGGCATAGTCTTTGACGAAATCTATTTTAGAAACCTAAAAGGCAAGCTTATTAAAGACGAAGACGACTATAAGGCTGTTTTGAAACATCCATCACGTCACTATACGTTTAAAATAGCTGATAAACCGGCCGATTATCCATTTGATCTTGATGGTAACGAGTGCGTGATAAGCTATATTGAAAATGGTAAAACTAAATATCATAAAATAAAGACACTCAACGAAGTTGCAGGAACTTATTATGAAAACGGACCTCCATCAATTTACACTAAAAGCAGTTCAGATAGTATGGCCTCATTAGACGAAGAAGAGGAGGATAACTAGAAATCAAAACAATTCAAAAAAATAGCCTTACTGATTAGTGAGGCTTTTTTTATTTTCAAGTCATCAAAATAGCATATATATTTAATATTTTTGGGAGTACAATAACTACTAAGATTGAACGCATTCAAATCTCTTTTTAAGCAAACTTTTATTTATGGTTTAGCCACTGTATTGCCGAGAATGCTGAGCTTCTTATTGGTGCCGCTATATACAAGTGAGGCCGTTTTAGCAAATCCGGCGGAATATGGAACAGTCTCTGTTATTTTTTCATATTTTGTTTTGTTCAATGTGATTTTGGCTTACGGAATGGAAACCGCCTTTTTCCGTTTTTTCAATAAAGAAGACGACAAAGCAAAAGTCGTTAGCACGGCAACAATGTCCTTGGTAATCTCATCAATAAGCTTTTTTGTCATTGCATTGTTATTTCAAAATCAAATTGCAAATGCCATTAACATTGATGTTAAATACATCAAATTAGTGATTTGGATATTGCTATTAGATGCTTTGGTCATCATTCCTTTTGCATGGCTCAGAGCCAATGAAAAGCCCATGCGCTATGCCATTATTAAACTTCTAAACGTCGTTATAAATATTGGTCTTAACCTGTTCTTTTTGTTGGCCTTAAAAAACCTGGCGCAAACCAGTGGCTTATTTCAAGGCATTTACAAGCTAAACTTCGAAATCAGTTATATTTTCATTGCCAATCTCGTTGCGAGTGCGGTGACGCTATTAGCAATGCTTTCATTTTATACAAAAATCAAGTATCAATTTGATAAACATTTATGGAAACAAATGCTACGTTATGCCTTTCCTGTACTAATTGCTGGTGTGGCATTTTCAATAAATGAGACTTTCGATAGAATATTACTCAAAGAACTATTACCGGCAGATGTGGCCGAAAGTGAAATAGGCATGTATTCTGCTTGTTATAAACTAGCATTGTTTATGACTCTTTTTGCTACGGCCTATCGTTTAGGGATAGAACCGTATTTTTTCAGTCATGCAAAGACTAAAAACCCGCAAAAAAACTATGCAAATATATTAGAGTTCTTCGTCGCTTTTGGATCGATTATATTATTGGCAGTTGTCGTATTTGCCGATGTGTTAAAACCCTTCATTATTCGAAGTGAAGCCTATTGGGAAGCTATGTGGATTGTACCGATAATTTTGTTGGCCAATTTTTGTCTCGGCATTTACCATAATTTATCAGTGTGGTACAAAATTACTGACAGAACAAGATTCGGAGCCTACATTTCTGTAGTCGGAGCCATAGTTACTTTAGTTATTAATTTTGTTTTTATTGAAGCCTACAGCTACAAAGCTTCTGCTGTGGCGACATTGGTAGCTTATGCCACCATGATGGTATTGTCATTTTATTTCGGAAGAAAGTATTATCCAATTCCATATAACCTCAAAAAAATAGGTCTTTACCTATTGATTTCAATTAGTTTCTCAATGTTATCTTTTTATAAATATCGAGGGGTTTATATTGCAGGTATTGCTATGTTAATTGTATTTTTGGGACTTGTTATTCTGTTGGAAAAGAACCAACTAAAAAAAGTCTTAAAAAGGTAATGCCATGAAGATTAAAATAATTAATAAATCCAGACACGATTTACCACATTATGAAACCTTAGCTTCAGCAGGTATGGACTTAAGAGCCAGCTTAACAGAGGCTAGAATTCTGAAACCTCTAGAACGAACCATAGTGGGTACAGGATTATTCATTGAGCTACCTATAGGGTATGAAGCTCAGGTAAGACCAAGAAGCGGCTTGGCAGCAAAAAAGGGAATAACCGTCTTAAACGCTCCAGGAACGATCGATGCTGATTATAGAGGAGAAATAGGTGTGATCTTGGTCAATCTTTCTAAAGAAGATTTCACCATTCAGAACGGTGAGCGTATTGCCCAATTGGTCATCGCAAAGCACGAGCGAGCCGAATGGGAAGAAGTTGAAGAATTATCTTCGACCGAAAGAGGTGAAGGCGGTTTTGGAAGTACAGGAACTAAATAGGAATAAACAAATCAACAAATACACATTAAACGAATCAACTCATAAACATGAAAATAATAGTACCCATGGCAGGTCGTGGCTCTCGCCTTAGACCACATAGTTTAACCGTGCCGAAACCTCTAATTCCGGTTGCAGGTCAACCTATAGTGCATCGATTAGTAAAGGATATCGCTAAGGTATTAAAGCAACCTATAGAAGAAATAGCATTTGTTTTGGGAGACCCAGCATTTTTTGGTGATGATGTTGTAGAAAGTCTTACGGAATTAGCGCAAGAGCTAGGTGCCAAACCATCTATTTATAGACAAGATCAGCCATTAGGGACAGGTCACGCTATTATGAGTGCCAAACCATCACTATCGGGCCCTGCAGTAATTGCTTATGCAGATACCTTGATACGTGCAGAATTTGATTTAGATCCATTTGCAGATAGCGTTATTTGGACAAAGCGCGTAGACAACCCAGAAGCTTATGGCGTTGTAAAACTAGACGCTAACGACAGCATTGTAGAGCTTGTTGAAAAACCAAAAGACTTTGTTAGCGACCAGGCTGTGATAGGGATATATTATTTTAAGGATGTTGCTGTTTTAAAGGAGAAACTTCAGGAAGTTCTGGATCAAAACGTGATGAATGGGGGTGAGTACCAAATCAATGATGGCATTAAGCGTATGATGGCAGACGGCAAAGTATTTAAAACAGGTACTGTCGATGAGTGGATGGATTGTGGCAATAAAAATGTAACACTAGAAACGAACGCCAAAATGCTAGGGTTTTTACAATCCGACAATGAAGAGCAATTAGTCGACGATTCTGTAGTACTAGAGAACTCCAATATTATTGAGCCCTGTTTTATTGGTGCCGGAACGGTGTTGCGCAATACATCGGTTGGCCCTTACGTTTCTATTGGCAAGGATTGTATTATAGAAGATTCAAGCGTTAAAAATAGCTTAATTCAAAACCAAACTAGTATCAAAAACGCTAATTTAGAGGAAGCAATGATTGGTAATTTTGTAAAGTACGACGGTGGCTTTACAAAAATTAGCATCGGCGATTATTCAGTTTTGGAATAACAATTGCTATAACATGTATATAATTCTGTACACATTTAATGTAATACCCAATAAAGAAGATGATTTTATTGAGGGTTGGAAAGGGTTGACAGAATTTATATATAAGCATGAGGGAAGCTTAGGTTCGAGATTGCATAAAAGCGACGAACATAATTATTTGGCTTACGCACAATGGCCAGATAAAGCGACTTTTGAAAATTCAAGTGGAAACTTGCCAGTTCAAGCTGAGCATTTTAGAAGTTTAATGCGAGCCTCTTGCAACACCATAGACATTTTGAATAAATTAGATGTGGTTGAAGATTTGTTAAAGGAAAAACAACAGAATGCTTAGGAAATACATTTATCTATGGCTTTTTCTTTTGGGAATGCTACTTGTTCCCCAACCAACTATTGCCCAGGTTGATTTTAACAAGCGTCCTGACGATGACTTAGGAAATGTAGAGGACGAGTTTCAAGAACACTTTTTCGAAGCCCTTAAACAAAAGGGTATAGAGAATTATGAGCGTGCCATTGAAGCGCTTTACAAATGTTTGAACCTAGATAGCAAGAAACCAGTCATTTATTTCGAACTCGGTAAAAATTACAACAAACTCAAAAACTTTGGTGCTGCTGAGGACAATCTTAAAAAGGCTATAAATATGCAGCCCGATAACGAATGGTTTTTGGATGAACTATATGATGTTTATTATCAGCAAGATGATATCAATAATGCCATTAAGACCATAAAGCAATTGGTAAAGTATCATCCAGATTACAAGGAAGATCTTGCGGCATTATATGTAAGGGAAAAGCGTTATAAGCAGGCGCTGGATTTATTAGATGAACTGGATGAGGAGTTGGGAGTAAGCGAAACCAGAGATGCTATGCGAAATGATATCTACAGAATTACTGGGAATGCAGACGATCGTATAGATAATTTAGAGCAGCGTATTGCTAACAATCCAAATAATGAAGACAACCATTTAAAGCTTATTTATAGATATAGCCAAACTGGGAATAAAAAGAAAGCTTATAAAGCAGCTCAAAACCTTTTAAAGATTAAACCAGAGTCTAAGTTTGTACATTTAGCGCTTTATAAGTTTTATTTAGATGACGGTAAAGTTGAAGACGCTATCAATTCTGTAAAAATAGCATTAACAAGTCCTGAAATTAATGCAGATGCAAAAACTAAAGTTTTAAAGGATTTTGTGGTTTTTGTATCCAAAAATCCAGAATACGAAAGTGACTTGGTAGATATTACAGCTTTAGTAGATGATAATAAAGATGCACAAACCCATAATAATTTAGGGCAATATTACTTAAAAGCTGGCGATAAGCTAAAAGCATTGGCTAATTTCAAAGAAGCTTTAAAACAGAATCCAAATGACTTTAAGCTTATTAAGGATATTTTATTATTGCAACTAGACATAAAAGATTATGAAGCTGCATCAAAAGGTAGTGAAGAAGCCCTAGAATTGTATCCTGCTCAACCTATTTTATATTTGGTCAACGGTGTAGCAAACAATAAAAAAGGTGAACATAAAAAAGCCATTAATAGTCTAGAAGCGGGATTGGATTTTTTAATAGACGACCCAAACATGGAAGCTGACTTTTATTCAGAGCTAAGCTTGGCCTATAAAGGCTTAAATAATATAAGTAAATCTGAAACGTTTGCTAAAAAGGCACAAGCCATAAAAGCCCAACAATAGATGACTTTTCACCGAATAATTAAATTCAATAAAATAGCTTTAACGTTTGTATTATTGATGTCGCTGGTCAACTGTAAATCAGCCAAAAGCGTTATAGCATCTGGCGAAGCCAGTGATAAGCTATCCGCAAAACAGGTGATTAAACAGCATCAAAAGAATGATACGGATTTTGAAACCCTACAGGGAAAAGTTAGAATTGATATCACTCAGAATGAAAAAGAACAAGGCTCAACCTTCAATTTAAGAATTGAAAAAGACAAAGTGATTTGGTTAAGTGCAAAACTGGGATTAGCCAGAATGATGATCACGCCAGAAAAAGTTCGCTTTTATAGTAAGCTAGATAATGAGTATTTTGATGGGGATTACAAGTTACTTAGTGATTTTGTGGGCGTGGAACTCGACTTTATAAAAGTTCAAAATATCTTGCTGGGCCAGGCTATTTTTAATCTAAAGGACCAACCACATACAGTTTCAGTCAACGAAAACTCCTATGCGCTACAACCAAAAGATCAGAATGCCCTTCTGGAGTTATTTTATTTAATCAATCCGTCACATTTTAAGATGGATAGCTTACAGTTATTTCAGCAATTAAAAAAACGAATTCTTCAAGTAGATTATAAGTCATATCAAGAAGTAGACAAACAAGTACTACCTAAAAATATCAGAATTATTGCCGTAGAGAACACTGATGAAGTTGCTATTACAATGGAATTTAAATCGTTATCATTAAATGAGGAAGTTCGTTTTCCGTTTAGGATTCCTTCAGGATATAAAGAAATAGTTATAAGATAATGATGAATGTAAAACGTCTAAATAGGATCTTTCTTTTAGGGTTTTTGCTCTTTTCAATCTCATTAATTGCCCAAAGTGACAAGCAAAAAAAGCTTGAAGCTCAGCGCCAGCAGATCCTTAGGGAAATGAAACAGTTTAAGGCACTGTTGTTCGATAAAGAAAAAGAGGAAAAGTCCGAGATTACATTAATTGAGGATTTAAATTATAGGATCAGTAAGAGAGAAAACCTTATTAGGATTACCAATCAACAAGCCAATTTGTTAACTCGCGAAATCAATGCCAACGAAAATGAAATAGCGAGTCTAAAACATCAGTTAAAAGAGCTCAAGGATGATTATGCAGCAATGGTTGTTAAATCTTACAAGAGTAAGTCAGAACAGAGTAGGGTCATGTTCTTACTATCTTCAAGTAATTTTAAGCAAGCCTATAAAAGATTACAGTACATAAGGCAGTATACCAAATATCAAAAAGAACAGGGGGAAGCCATAAAGGCAAAAACTAAAGAGCTAGAAACACTTAATACCCAATTATCAAAACAAAAAGAAGATAAGCAAAAGCTCATTGAGGACAATAGAATTGCGAAGCGCCAACTCGAAAAAGAACGTAAAGAAAGAGAAGTTTTAATGACTTCAATAAAAGCCGATATGAGCAAGTTTGCTGCCCAGATTAAGAAGAAAAAACAAGAAGCCGATCGCTTAGACCGAGAGATTAATCGTCTAATTAGAGAGGCTATTGCGGCATCTAATAGAAAAGCGGGAAAGAAAACATCTACAGGTAAATTTGTTCTTACGCCAGAAGCTAAAAGACTGGCATCGAATTTTGAGGCCAATAAAGGTAAACTTGGATGGCCAGTATCTCGAGGTGTCATTAAGGGAAAATTTGGGAAAAGACGCTCGTTGACCGATGCTTCTGTAACTAATAACTATAAAAGCATCCAGATTGCAACAGAAACCAATGCTGAGGTTAGGGCTGTATTTAGAGGAGAAGTTTCTGAAATATTAATTGTAAAGAACGGAAATCCAGCGGTATTGATTAGGCACGGAAACTACCTTACTATTTATATGAATCTTTCTAAAGTGTATGTAAAGAAAGGAGACAAAATCTCAACAGGTCAGGTCATTGGCCAGGTTTTTACCAATAAAATCAGAGGAGAAACGTTATTGGGCTTTAGAATAAACAAAAACAGCCAAGTTCTTAACCCTGAATCTTGGTTGGTAAAAAATTAGACCCTTACTACAACGTAGCCATTTCTTGTCTTTCTATAATGTCTGCCATTAAAGAAATAATAGCGTTTTCCATTTACCCTAACAATCTTATATTGTCTGGGCAGTTTTTTTACTACGGTTACAGATGCAGGTTGAGTAACGACTACACGTCTCGCACAAGAACTAAGACTTAAGGCAAAAACGAAAACTAGGATGTAAACTAAATATCTTATCATCACAAATAAATTTGGTTCTATGATAAGACTAAAAGGATTTAAAAAGGTTTAATTTGT
Source organism: Winogradskyella sp. (assembly GCF_028282165.1). Classification (GTDB taxonomy): domain Bacteria; phylum Bacteroidota; class Bacteroidia; order Flavobacteriales; family Flavobacteriaceae; genus Winogradskyella. The sequence goes on from NZ_JANQIM010000012.1 coordinate 116,855, forward strand.
CATTCAGAGCGTCTTGTTCAACGAAGCTTTAGCGAAGTTGAAAGCGAAGAATCTTAAAAACTATTAAATTGAAAAATGAAAACCTTGGGAACACACAATTACTGCGTTTACATTCTAACCAATAAAAGCAAAACTGTTCTTTACACAGGTGTAACTAACAATCTTAAAAACCGATTACATTTCCATAATAATCCTGAACCATTTTCTAAGGCTTTCACAACAAGATATAAATGTTATTACTTATTGTATTACGAACACTTCTTGGAGATTGAGGATGCTATCAAAAGGGAAAAAGAAATCAAAGGCTGGAGTAGGAATAAAAAAGAAACATTGATTTGTTCTATTAATCCAGAATGGAAATTTTTAAATGATGATATTTGAGAGATTCTTCAGTCATCCCAAATTTTTTTGGGATTCCTTCTGAATGACAATATGAGCAATATTAAAATTAATTAGGGCAATAGCGAAGCATGCATCACTCAAAAATAGCCTTTAACTCAGTAGCATCAGAAGGTTTCATTTTTCCTGCTAAAACCAAACTCAATTGCTTACGGCGCAAGGCAGCTTCATACCGTTCTTTCTCCAATTCCGTTTCTGGAATGAGTTCAGGCACTTTCACAGGCCTTCCGGTTTCATCAACGGCGACAAAGGTGTAAATAGCCTCATTGGCCTTAATGCACTCACCAGATTCGCGGTCTTCAATCCAAACATCAAGATACACTTCCATCGATGAGGTAAACGCTCTAGACACTTTAGCTTCAACCGTAACAACACTACCCAATGGAATGGATCTGTTAAACGCTACATGATTGACAGAAGCAGTTACCACAATGCGCCGTGAATGGCGTCTAGCAGCAATGCTGGCGGCTCTATCCATTCGCGCCAATAACTCACCACCAAAGAGATTATTTATAGGATTGGTTTCACTTGGTAACACTAAATCCGTAACTACAGTTTTAGACTGAAATGCGGTTCTGGGTTGCATAAATCTTCAAAATTTGTGCAAAGATAAAGTGATTTTGAATAAAAAACAGATAAGAAAAGGTTAATCTAATTTCTTAATTAATAGCCAAGCGTCTTTATTATTTTCCCGACGGATTTTATAGAGGGCGCGATGTGCCTCTATCCTAGTTTTAAAACTCGCATAGACAACCTCGTGCAAACCATAACGGTTTTTGCCGATTTTTCTGGCTTTGTAACCCATTGCTCTAAGTTGGGCAACCTTTTTTTCAGAATTAGCTTCAATTCTAAAAGCACCAGCAACCACATGATAATTCCCTGTCTGCTTTTCTAGGGAAAGTGTAGCTGGAGGTAATGGATTACTAATTACAAAAGTAGCTTCTTGCACTTTGGCATCGAGCTGGGCATTGGCTTCCTCTTGTGCTAATTGGTTATGGTTTTCAATAGTATTGCTATAATAGTTAACACCAAAATACGTACCTAGGCCTAAGATAATAACAGCTGCTGCTGCGTATTTTAGCCAGTTATTGTTAGAGCGTCTTTCGGGAGTAAAAGCAATAGGAGCAGCAGCTTCAATAGCTTCAACCTCTTCCTTGTAAGTTTCGCGCTTAATGGCTGCAGAAGTGAAATGCGACAAACCAAAAGCATCGGTTAAATAATTGATATGGTTAGAAGGGTTAAATACGATTTTACCCTCTTTGTTTAGCAAGAGCTCACCAATATTTTCTAGTTGGATAATTTCACCCTCAATTAGGTATGATTTAATGGCCTTAACCTGCTTTGAAATTTTGTCGTTAGCAGTGGCATAAGGAATTTTTTCTATCTCAGCAATATAATTGGCGAGTAAGCCATCGTTATTTTGAAGTTGCTCATTAAAAGACAATATCTTTTTAGGCGGATAAAGCGTGTGTGTAGTCTCATGAACTTTAGCCGAAACACGATTGGTTAAAAAAGCACCAAAACTTGGCACCGTTACACAATCGTAACGGTATAAAAGGTCGCTAATGTAAGTCTCTAACTGCATAGTAAAGCAAAGTTAAAAATTTTTGAAAGTGAACGAAGTTTAAGAAGGTTTAGTTATTAACATCAGAAAAATTTAGTTTCTTGTAGGTTTTAAATTCGTATAACAAGAATGATGGATCAACAATTAGTGTATGCTTTAGCGCTGCAACATGTCCCCAAAATAGGTGCTACTACGGCAAAAAAATTGATTAACCATTGTGGTTCTGCTGAAGCTGTTTTAAAAGAAAAGGCATCTAATCTTTTAAAAATAGATGGTATTGGAAGATTAACTATAGAGGGGCTTTTTGACAACAACCATCTTCAAGAGGCCGAGAACGAACTGAAATTCATAAAAGACAATAACATTGCTGCTCACTATTTCGCTGATGATACCTATCCTGAAAAACTGAAACATTGTATAGATGGCCCTATAGTCTTATTTCAGTCGGGTAATATTAACCTGAAACAACAGCCTATTATAAGTATAGTCGGTGCCCGGAAAATCACCACAAATGGTATTGCATTTTGTGAAAAATTGGTAGAATCCTTATCGCCATACAATCCGATTATTGTATCTGGATTTGCTTATGGTACAGATATTACGGCACAAAAAGCAGCTATAAAACATAATTTACAAACCATTGGCTGTTTAGCACATGGTCTAAATCAAGTGTATCCCAAGGTTCATAAGAAGTATGTTGCTGATGTGGAAAAACATGGAGGGTTCTATACTGATTTTTGGAGTACCGATGTTTTTGATAGAAACAACTTCTTAAAACGAAATCGTATTATTGCTGGTCTTAGTGAAGCCACAATCGTTATTGAGTCGGCAGAAAAAGGCGGAAGTCTTGTTACTGCTGATATAGCCAATTCCTATAATAGAGAGGTTTTTGCCTTACCTGGACGAGTTACCGATAGCCAGAGTGTAGGTTGTAATAATTTAATTAAGTTTCAGAAGGCGCATTTGTTGTCTCATCCTATGGATGTACCTTATTTACTAAATTGGAGACTCGAGGATACTTCGACAGGCTCAGCAACCAAACCAGCAGTACAAAAGCAACTCTTTGTAGAATTACAACCAGATGAAAAAATCATCTATAATTATTTGAAAGAAAATGACAAACAATTGCTCGATGTGATTGCTTTAGAATGCAATATCCCAACTTATAAACTTGCAGGCATTTTACTCAACATGGAATTAAAAGACGTTGTTAGACCGTTACCAGGTAAGTTGTTTGAGTTGGTTTAATACCCAACTCTAGTCCTTACGCGTTTTAAAACCGAATTGGCCACAACTTTCGCCTTGGTCGCGCCTTTGGCCAGTGCAGCATCAATCTCGTCAAGGTTGTCCATATAGTAATTATAACGTGCTCTTGGCTCGGCAAAGCGTTCTAAAATCAACTCATATAGAGCTTGTTTGGCATGGCCATAACCATAATTACCGCCCTCATAATTGGCTTTCATTTGTGAAATTTCCCCGTCAGAGGCCAGCAAATTATAAATAGCAAAGCAATTGCAAGTTGTCCAGTCTTTAGGTTCTTCGAGCGGTGTGCTATCGGTTTGTATGGACATAATTTGCTTACGCAATTTCTTTTCTGGTAAAAAGATGTCAATTATATTCCCTTTGCTTTTGCTCATTTTGGCCCCATCAGTACCAGGAATGAGCATGGTTTCTTTTTGTATATCTGCTTTTGGTAGCACAAAGGTCTCTCCGCCCATCTTTGCATGAAATCGCGAAGCTACATCGCGTGTCATTTCTATGTGTTGTTCTTGGTCTTTACCAACAGGAATTACTTCAGCATCATAAAGCAAAATATCAGCTGCCATAAGCATTGGATAGGTAAACAAACCTCCATTGACATCATCTAAGCGGTCAGCCTTGTCCTTAAAGCTATGTGCCAGTTCTAAACGTTTAAATGGGAAAAAGCAATTCAGATACCAAGCTAGTTCAGTGACTTGCGGTACATCACTTTGTCTGTAGAATACACTGTTTTCAATATCCAAACCAAAAGCTAACCAAGTAGCGGCTGTAGAATAAGTGTTATTTCGGAGGATTTCAGCATCTTTAATTTGTGTTAAAGAATGTAAGTCTGCAATAAATAAATACGAATCATTAGCCTCGTCTTTTGCTTTTTCTATTGCAGGTAAAATGGCACCTAAAATATTACCTAAATGTGGTGTGCCTGTACTTTGTATGCCTGTTAGTATCCTTGCCATAATTTGACCTGCGCAGGCAGGTATCTTAATTTAATTAAACCTAATTCTTAATAGGAAAGCAAAGATAATTTTTTTAGTAGAACTATTTACTTAGTTTTGGTGCCATGGCCATATTAAAGTATCCTCTTTGGATTTTATATCGTATTTGGTTTTATGTTTTGGTTGCCTTGCCTATCGTTGCATTGCTCCCAATTTTATTGATTTCCATATCAAGGGAAAAATGGTATCCCTATTTTTTTAGCCTTGCTCGATTTTGGGCAAAATTTATTCTGCTGGGAATGGGCTTTAACTATAAAGTTATCAAAGAAGAAATACCAGACTCAAAGAAAAGCTATATGTTTATTGCCAACCATACATCTATGGCAGACATTATGCTAATGTTAGTGTCTGTAAAAAACCCTTTCGTTTTTGTAGGAAAAAAAGAACTAGCCAAAATTCCTTTGTTTGGTTTCTTTTACAAACGAACCTGTATTTTGGTAGACCGTAGTAGTGCCAAAAGTAGACAAGCAGTTTTTTTACGCGCTCAAAGAAGATTGAAGCAGGGATTGAGCATTTGTATATTTCCTGAAGGCGGTGTTCCAGAAGAACATATTATTTTAGATGAGTTTAAAGATGGTGCATTTCGCCTTGCCATAAATCATCAAATACCTATTGTGCCCATTACATTCTATGATAATAAAAAACGATTTTCATATACATTTTTTAGTGGCGGACCAGGAAGAATGAAAGCCAAGATTCATAAATTCTTACAGACTAAGGGGTTGAAGATTGATGATACTAAGGCTCTAAACGAAAATGCAAGATCACTAATTTTAGAAGAGCTAAACAAAAATCTATGAGCAATAAAAAAAGCTACCCTAACCACGAGTAGCTTTTATCATCATTGCATTCATCATTGCTTTTTGTTCCGCAATAACTTAATTTAACCTAAAACTTAAAACTTAAAACTCAATCCTGTATAAACACCAATAAAGAAAGGCCTAAAATTGCCGAACGTATTATTGAATGTATTTATTTGGTACTTGAATTGAGGTTCAAGATTAATATTCCAATGTTTAGACAAACTGTAGTCTAGACCCAAACCGAAGTTGGCACTAAAGCTTGTAGAATTAATATTATTGGCTTCACCAATTAAAGTTGATGTGCCATCTATATCAGCATATATTTCATTTTCGCTTAGGAAAAAGGTACTGAACCCACCTATAACATTAACCCCAAATTTTTTATCTAACAGACGATATTCTAATTCTAAAGGCACTTCTATAAAACCAAAACGTTGGTCTATATTTCCGGTAGTTTTAGTGTTGAAAATCTCAGGGGTGGTATTTCTATCAAACATATTAGCACTCATGAGTGTTATGTTTCCTATTCCAGCTTTTGGGTTAATATTTCCCGTTGGAACTTCATCCCCACCTCTTGAAGCAAATTCGCCACCATTGAAGGCAAGGACACCAGATGTTGTTTGACTGAGATTAACACGGTTTATACCAGCACGTACTTTTAGTTTTTTTGAAATAGCATATGCACCAGAAATCCCATAACTCATATTAATATCACCACTTTTAGAGTTATTGTTAAACTGTGAATCTATTGATGAACCTTCACCGAGAGAATTAAAATAAACAGGCGCAACATTAGGAACAATGCTCCACCTGTTTTGTTCATCTTCTTCTTTTTCTTTTTCATCAGTGTCTTTATTATTATCTGCAATAGCATCTATAATAGATACTTTGTTAGCATCTTCTTTGAGGATTGTTGTTTCTTTCTCTTTCAATAATTCGGCATTAGCTTGGGCATTTTTGTTTTCCGTACTAGAAGCTTCCGATTTTGTAGATGTAGTGTTGTCGGTAACTGCAGAATTCTTGTTTTTAACTGTTTCTGTAATTATTGATTTTAATTCTTTAGGATCGATAGGTTTGTTCTTGTCTTTGTCATCTACACGTTCATCGGTAGAGACAATTTTAGACCGACTGTCCTGATCAGCAATTTTGGTTAAGTTGTTATTTTCTAAAGATGATGCCTTATTATCTTTTTTATCAGTGTTATTGTTTACTAGCGAATTGGATTTTGAAGTATGGGTTGAAATCAATTCATTAGAAGTATGCTGTTCTAAAGAGTTATTATTTATATCCTCGACAGAGGACGCTTTACTTTCGTTAGAGTCGGTAACTTTTATGCCAGTCTTAGTATTGAGGTTATTCTTCGGGTCTTGAATGTCTGTATTACTTTGAGTGCCTTCGGAGTTAATGTTTTGATTTTCTGTATCAACAATAACAGGCATTGCATTGTCTTCATTAGATTTAAATACAGATACTCCAACAGTTAAAAGCAAGGCTATTAAAGCCGCGACACCACCAATTTGCCACCAGAGCGCAACGACTCTTCGTTTTTTCTTTTTCTTAGGAAGACTTTCGCTTATACGATTCCAAACAGCGTCGTTAGGCGCTACTTCGAAATCCTTAAACTTTTCTTGAAAAAGCCTATCTATATTTTTCTTTTCGTTCATTATTATAATGATTGCGAATTTAAATTCGCTTTATAATCTTCTATTTTATCCTTTAAAATCAATCGGGCTCTGGCCAGATTGGATTTTGAGGTTCCTGTAGAAATATTGATTAACTCACTAATTTCGACATGAGAATAACCATCCAACACATATAAATTAAACACCAATCGATATCTGTCTGGCAACTCCTGAATAATCTTCAACAAAAAATCAATGCTCAATGCCTCATCATCGATATCTAGAGTAACGTCTTCAATCTTATCTTCATTAACTATATCAAAAACACCGACATTTTCCCTATAGCGTTGCAACGACGTATTAATTGCTATTCGTTTTAACCAACCTTCAAAAGAACCTTTACTTTTATACTGATCTATTTTACTAAATACAGTTATAAATGCATCGTGCAGATTGTCTTCTGCTTCAGCATAATTTTTAGAATACTTAAGACAAAGCGAAAATAATTTACTTGCGTATTGCTTGTATAATTGGCTCTGTGCTTTAGCATCTTGTTTTATACAATTTTTAATGAGTTGTTCTAAACTCACATTTTAGTAGAATTAATTAATAACCTTTCTGTTTATCATCTATAAATCGACCTGCAGAAACGAGGACCTCAACAATATGGTATTGGTCTAACCCCGTAGTATGATCTTCACCTTGAAAGAATTTGAAGATGTAAGTGTCTGTACTTGTTACTGTAAAATCAAAATCAACAGTCACTTCCTCAGCCTCTCCTGTACAATTCGAATTTTCATCGCCATAAACAGTATTGACGATAGCAATTATTCTTTCATTACCATCAATTTCGTAGGCAAAATCATTAAACTCGTAACAACTATTAGGTCTGATGTAGCTAATACTAATAGCGTATGTTTCGCCATGAATAAAATGGTCTGGCATGTCTACACTTACAATAGGCATTACCTTAAAATTAAAGTTTTGATTAGAATCTTCATCTAACGAACACGAAGTGAAAATTAGAGCTAATAAAGCGAATAAAACATTAAGCTTTTTCATAAGAATATATTATTAATTCCATTTAATAGATGCATAAAACACAAAAGGGTTGCGTCTAAAAATAAAAAAATCCTGTTTTTAGCAGGATTTATTATAATTTATTGATTATCATTTATTAAGGCTCGGACTTTTTCTTCTAATTCATCCATTAAATCAGGATTATCCTTAATTAAAGATTTAACAGCGTCCCTACCTTGACCTAATTTGGTGTCTTCGTAGCTAAACCAAGAGCCGCTCTTTTTTACGATATTGTGCTCTACAGCCAAGTCTAAAACCTCCCCCACTTTAGATACACCTTCACCATACATGATATCAAATTCAGCAGTTCTGAAAGGTGGAGCAACTTTATTTTTTACAACTTTCACTCTTGTTTTGTTGCCCATTACGTTACTATTACTATCTTTTATCTGTGTTGAGCGCCTTATGTCTAATCGTACAGAAGCATAGAATTTTAAGGCATTACCACCAGTTGTAGTTTCAGGGTTGCCAAACATTACTCCGATCTTTTCGCGTAATTGGTTAATGAAAATCATCGTACAATTGGTTTTGCTGATGGATGCTGTAAGCTTTCTCAGTGCCTGCGACATTAAACGGGCGTGAAGTCCCATTTTAGAATCACCCATTTCGCCTTCAATTTCACTTTTAGGGGTTAATGCCGCAACAGAATCCACAACAATAATATCTATAGCACCAGAACGTATAAGATTGTCGGCAATTTCCAGGGCTTGCTCCCCATTATCTGGTTGGGAAATAATGAGATTCTCTAAATCCACACCTAGTTTTTCTGCATAAAAGCGATCAAAAGCGTGCTCTGCATCTATAAACGCGGCAATACCCCCGGCTTTTTGGGCCTCTGCTATGGCGTGTAATGTTAGGGTTGTTTTTCCTGAAGACTCAGGCCCATATATTTCAATCACTCTTCCTCTTGGGTAACCACCAACTCCAAGAGCAATATCTAAGCCTAGAGAACCAGACGAAATAGCATCCACATCTTCAATGGCTTGATCACTCATTTTCATTACGGTTCCTTTTCCATAGGCTTTATCTAACTTGTCTAATGTTAATTTTAAGGCTTTTAATTTTGCATCTTTTTCGCTACTCATCTCTTCTATTTTCTTAATTTAATGAACACCAAAAATACCACTTATTTTATTTTTTTCAATTTCATAACGCAACCCTTTTACAATTTTTACGTCTAGTATATGAAAAAGGAAAAAATTGCTATGAATATTTTTAAAAAGTTGAAATCCATATCTACTTTTTAATATAAAATTATCAGCAACATGTAAGGTGATATGGTTGTTGTTTACATCAGCAGCCGATACGCCAAAGCAAAACAACTTTTTCAATCAGTTTTAAGTTAGTGGTTAGTTAGAGAAGCACCCAGATAAATTCCGGGTGCTTTTTTAATTCTAGTTCGTTAAAAAGAATACCTTTGCATTTTTATCTTTAACCTTAAAATTGGTATAGCATGCAACTGTACAATAACTTAAGTGCTAAAGAAAGAATGGATCTTATTAAAAGAGCGGGGAAAGAACGCTTAACGATCTCTTTCTACAAGTACGCCAAAATTGGCAATACTGAAATTTTCAGAAATCACATGTTTTTAGCGTGGGATGCACTAGATGTCTTAGGTAGAATTTACATTGCCAACGAGGGCATTAATGCACAACTATCTGTCCCAGCTGAGAATTTCGAAGCCTTTAAAAATCATCTCGATACCATTTCCTTTTTAGGAAACGTAAGATTAAACATCGCCATAGAGCACGATAATTTTGCATTTTTAAAGCTTAAAGTTAAGGTACGCCACAAAATTGTAGCTGATGGTTTGAATGATGATACATTTGATGTCACTAATAAGGGAATCCATGTTAATGCAGAACAATTTAATGAACTTATTGAAGATCCAAACACGGTATTGGTGGATATGCGCAACCATTACGAAAGTGAAATAGGACATTTTAAAAATGCCATTACGCCTGATGTGGATACTTTTAGGGAATCTCTAGACCTAATAGAAGAAGATCTAAAGGAGCACAAAGAGGATAAAAAATTAGTGATGTACTGTACTGGTGGGATACGTTGTGAAAAAGCTAGTGCTTATTACAAGCACAAGGGATTTAAAAATGTATTTCAGTTAGAAGGCGGTATCATAAATTATGTCCGTCAGGTTGAAGCACAGGATCTCGAAAACAAATTCATAGGTAAAAATTTTGTGTTCGATCAACGTCGCTCAGAGCGTATCAGTGATGATGTCATCGCCAATTGTCACCAATGTGGAAAACCTTGCGATACACATACGAATTGTGCCAATGAAGCATGCCACTTGTTATTTATTCAATGTGATGAATGCAAGTCAAAAATGGATAATTGCTGTTCATCACATTGCCAAGAAATTATAGCATTACCCTACGAAGAACAGAAGGCGCTGCGAAAAGGGCAAGGCAATAGTAATGATATCTTTAAAAAAGGAAGAGCAGATCATTTAAGAGTAAATAAAGATTTGAGAAACATTTCGGATAATTTTTCAACCTCTAATATGGAATCTTCCAAAACACTAAAACAGTCATGAATCAGGTTGAATTAATGGCTCCTGCCGGGAATTTTGAATCACTACAAGCTGCTTTAGATAATGGTGCCGATTCTGTTTACTTTGGTGTAGAGCAGTTAAATATGCGTGCTAGAGCGTCAATTAATTTCACCATAGACGATTTAAATGAAATCGCAAGACGATGCCAAGAGAAAAACGTGAGAACATATCTCACTTTAAATACCATTATTTACGACCATGATCTGTCTATAGTAAAAACCTTGGTCAAAAAAGCCAAAAAAGCAAATATAACAGCCGTTATTGCCATGGATCAAGCCGTTATCTCTATGGCAAGAGCCCATGATATGGAAGTTCATATTTCTACACAGATTAATATTACCAATCTAGAAACGGTTAAGTTTTATGCCATGTTCGCAGACACTATGGTATTAAGTAGAGAATTGAGCTTGAGACAAGTAAAGCACATCACGGATCAAATAGAAAAAGAGCAGATCAAAGGGCCATCGGGGCGATTAATTGAAATCGAAATATTTGGACATGGTGCCCTGTGCATGGCAGTTTCAGGAAAGTGCTATATGAGCTTACATTCCCAGAATTCTTCTGCAAATAGAGGCGCCTGTAAACAAAACTGTAGAAAGAAATATACTGTGGTTGACCAAGAGACTGGATTTGAAATGGAGCTCGACAATGAATACATCATGTCTCCCAAGGATCTTTGTACCATAGATTTTTTAGATCAGATTGCAGACTCAGGGATAAAAGTCTTAAAGGTTGAAGGAAGAGGAAGAGCACCAGAATATGTGGCTAAAGTGATAAAGTGCTACAGAGAGGCCATAGATAGCCTAGGAGATAATTCTTATAACGATATTAAAGTTTCTAACTGGATGTCTGAACTGGAAAAAGTATATAACAGAGGATTTTGGAGCGGTTATTACTTAGGTCAGAAATTAGGCGAATGGAGTAAAGGCTCAGGAAGTCATGCCACACAGAAAAAAGTATATATTGGCAAGGGGGTTCATTTTTATCCAAAAGCCCAGGTTGGGGAATTTAAAATTGAAGCCTATGACCTAACCATTGGTGATACCATTTTGATTACAGGGCCAACAACAGGAGTCAAAGAATTAACATTGAATCACATGTTAGTTAATGATGAATCTCAACCAAAAGGGAAAAAGGGAGATTCCATTACCATTCCCCTCGACTTTAGGATCAGGCCATCAGATAAGCTTTACAAAATAGTAGAGAATAAAGTTGAAGCTTAATGATAGTAGTTACACTTCAAAGGCAAAAATGTATAGGTTGTAACTATTGTGTAGAGTTGGCACCAAACCAATTTCAGATGTCGAAGAAAGACGGAAAATCAGTACTGCTCCATAGTATTGAAAGAAAGGGTTTTTTCACGTTAAAGTCAAAGAGTTACGATATTCTGGAACCTTGCGAAAATGCTGCTAAAGCTTGCCCTGTTAAGATAATTACGGTGAAGGATATATGACGTCTTTTAGGCAGCCAACAATATGTTTTCTAAGTCTTAATAATAATAGTATCTTTACTCTTTAATAAATTTATGAATCCTTTATCTAAACTACACCGTTTAGATTATATATATAACTTTTTATGGCTTGTAACAGTTGTGCAACTGGTAAGGACGGGCAACCAAGAGGATGCAAAAACAACGGAACTTGCGGTACAGATAGCTGCAATAAACTCACTGTTTTTGACTGGTTAGCCAATATGTCGCTTCCTAACGGACAAGAACCTTTTAAAGGCGTTGAAGTTCGCTTTAAGAATGGAAGAAAACAATACTACAAAAACACAGAGAATCTTACCTTAAGTATAGGAGATATAGTAGCGACACAAGCAAAGTCTGGACATGATGTTGGAATGGTCACCTTAACCGGTGAATTAGTTCGCGTACAAATGAAACGCAAAAAAATAGACATTGAAGATTCCGAGAATGTATTAAAAATCTACCGAAAGGCCTCTCAAAAAGATATCGATATTTGGTCAAAGTCGAGAGATAAGGAAGAACCAATGAAGGTAAAGGCTCGGCAATTCGCTATAGATTTAAATCTAAAGATGAAAATCTCGGATATTGAATATCAAGGTGATGGCAGCAAGGCTACATTTTATTACACAGCGGAAGAGCGTGTAGATTTCAGAGAACTGATAAAGGTTTTTGCCCGCGAGTTCAGAACACGAATCGAAATGAGGCAGGTGGGCTTTAGACAAGAAGCAGCTAGACTCGGTGGTATTGGGTCTTGTGGAAGAGAATTATGTTGCTCTACTTGGCTAACCGATTTTAGGTCAGTAAGTACTTCTGCGGCAAGATATCAGCAATTATCATTAAACCCATTAAAATTGGCAGGCCAATGTGGAAAGCTAAAGTGTTGTTTGAATTATGAATTGGATGCTTACTTGGACGCGCTCAAGGATTTTCCTAAAAACGACGCTAAGCTTTATACCGAAAAAGGCACCGCGATATGTCAAAAGACCGATATCTTTAAAGGACTCATGTGGTATGCTTACGAAGGCGAGTGGATGAACTGGCATGTTATTACGGCCGAGCAAGCCAATGAAATTATTTCTAAAAACAAGAAAAAAGAAAAAGTTATAAGCCTTGAGGAGTATGCGGCAGAACATGTTTTGGACACTAAAACAGAATTTGAAAACGTTGTAGGTCAAGATAGCTTAACGCGTTTCGATAATCCAAAATCTAAAAAGAAACGTAAAAACAATAGGAACAGAAACAAAAACCGTAATAGAAATCGCAATCAAAGGCAAAATGCAAAGAAAAACTAGTTGGTTAGTATTAGCAATTATTAGTTTGGTTTTAATTACAAGTTGTGATTCTAAAGCGGTATATGACGAGTATAAATCGGTTCCTAACAAATGGCATAAAGATTCTATAGCAAGTTTTAATTTTAAAGCACCAGATACGCTCAATAACTATAACCTCTACGTTAACCTTAGAAATACAAATGAATATCCCTTTAGTAATTTGTTCCTTATTGTTGAATTGAATTACCCAAATGGAAAAGCAGTCATTGATACCTTAGAGTACAAAATGGCAGCACCCAATGGCGAACTTTTAGGGTCTGGCTTTACTGATCTTAAAGAAAATAAATTGTGGTATCGAGGATATAAATCCCCTTTTAGGTTTGGTGAAAAAGGAGATTATGTAGTCAACATTCAACATGCCATGCGAAAAAATGGCGACGTTAAAGGTGTGGTTAAGTTAGAAGGTATAACAGATATTGGTTTTAGAGTAGAACAAGTTCAACACTGAATATCATGGCAAAAAAGAAAACAAAACAGACTAAATCCGAAGTCGTAGACTTTTCAAAATACATAAGGTGGTTTTGGATGATTTTTACAGGAGGAATCCTTGCCATAGTATTATTGTTTCTTTTGGCGTCCTGGGGCCTTTTGGGAGAAATGCCTGATCATACGCGACTGGAGAATCCAGAAACCAACTTGGCGACTGAAATTATATCATCTGATGGTGAAACACTAGGTAAGTTTTATTTTAACGATAACAGAACACCTGTGGGATATGAAGATTTGCCGAAGAATTTGGTAGAAGCTTTAATCGCTACAGAAGACATTCGTTTTTATGATCACTCTGGAGTTGATGCCAGAGGAACTCTAAGAGCTTTTTTTAAGCTTGGAAGGGGTGGAGGGGCAAGTACCATTTCCCAACAATTAGCAAAGCAATTATTTACAGACCAGGTTTCAAAGAATAAGATTGAAAGAGCACTTCAAAAGGTAAGGGAATGGATTATTGCTATAAGATTAGAGCGTCAATATACCAAGGAAGAAATTATAGCACAGTATTTTAATATCTATGATTTTGGCAATAATGGCGATGGTATTCGTTCGGCTTCAAGGATCTACTTTGGTAAGGAGCCCAAGGATTTAGACCTAAAAGAGTCCGCTATGCTGGTGGGCATGTTTAAGAATTCAGCACTTTATAACCCAAGACGAAATCCCGTTGGCGTAAAAAATAGACGTAATGTGGTTTTGGCACAGATGTATAAATACGATTATATTGCTGAAGACATCAAAGATTCATTACAAGCCACAGAACTCGATTTAAATTATACTCCAGAATCGCATCGCGAAGGTATTGCAACCTATTTTAGAGAATACCTAAGAGGTTTTATGAAAGAATGGGCCAATGATAAAAAGAACAGAAAACCAGATGGGACTAAATACGATTTGTACAGTGATGGACTAAAAGTGTTTACCACCATAGATTCACGAATGCAAAAATATGCCGAAGATGCCGTAGCATTGCATATGCCGAGGTTACAAGCAGAATTTGACCATCAAAACACTCCGGATCGAAATCCAACAGCACCATTTTTAGAACTCGATAAGTCTGAAATTGATAAACTTCTGAAAGACGGTATGCGAAGAGGTGAACGCTGGCGAATCTTAAAGAATCAGGGGAAATCCAACAAAGAAATTGAAGCATCATTTTATAAGCCTGTTGAAATGACAGTCTTTAAATGGATAGATGGTAAACCTGGCGAGGTTGATACCGTAATGAAACCTATCGATTCTATGCGCTACTATAAATCGTTTTTACATCCAAGCATGATGTCTATGAATCCCATAACAGGTCATGTAAAAGCGTGGGTGGGCGGTATGAACTATAGGCATTTTCAGTACGATATGGTAAAGCAAGGTAAGCGGCAAGTAGGGTCTACATTTAAGCCTTTTGTATATGCCACAGCCATAGATCAGTTGCAAGTGTCACCTTGCGATTCGTTCCCAAGAACACCTATCACTATTGAAGCCAATAAGTTTGGTAATCCAGAACCTTGGACCACTAAAAATTCTGATGGTAATTATTCGGGTATTCAAACATTAAAGGACGCATTGGCAAGTTCTACAAACACCATAACAGCAAGGTTAATGAATGAAATTGGGCCACAACCAGTAGTTGATATGGCTAAAAGCCTAGGCGTTGAACAAGACATTCTACCAGTACCTGCCATTGCATTAGGAACACCAGATATTAGTGTTTATGAAATGGTTGCTGCGTATTCAACCTTCGCTAATAAAGGTGTCTATAATAAACCGGTAATGGTTACGCGGATTGAGGATAAAAATGGGACAGTTTTATATCAAGTGGCACCAGAGAGCAAAGATGTACTGAGTGAGGAAGTTGCCTATGTGGCGATTAACCTTATGGAAGGGGTTACCAATGCAGGGTCAGGCCGTAGGTTGCGTCATAGTTGGGCAACAAAAGTATCAGTGTATAAAGAAATTATTACAGGTTATCCCTATGAGTTTACCAATCCTATTGCTGGTAAAACAGGAACTACACAAAACCAAAGTGATGGTTGGTTTATGGGAATGGTACCTAATTTAGTAACAGGCGTTTGGGTTGGTGCTGAGGATAGAGCAGCTCATTTTGGTAGTATTACCTACGGACAAGGTGCGTCTATGGCCTTACCGATTTGGGCCTTATACATGAAGGCCTGTTATGAAGATAAAACATTAGATGTTTCTAAGGGTGAGTTTGAAGAACCTGAAGAGTTAAGCATTAATGTAGATTGTACGGCTATTGATGAAGGCGATTTGGGGGCAGATTCAGATTCTAAAGATGACGATGAGGTTGAGATAGATTTCTAGATTTTTACCCAAAACATACCTACTTTTTTAATGACTTTTATGTGGATGTGGCTTTCTTATATTAACATTTAAGTTTTCATATTATTGAATATTTTGTAGGCATAAAATCATATTTTATATAAAATTCTTACATTTTTTTGTTGTTTATCGATTTTTATTTAGCTTTGAATGTTTTTTATTAGGTTTCGCATTTTAACGAGGTGCGAAAACCCCAATGGTAAACATATGGTTAACCAAAACCTGCGTAGGTTTTAATTTCTCGTTACTCGTTATTCTTCTCGTTAATTTAAACTCGTTAATACTCGTTAACAAATGTTTATTAACAGACCCTATATGGTCTTAAATTTTAGTTATGAAGAAAAGAGTTTTTAGTTTATTGAGTGTATTTGTATTCACTATTAGCTTTGTTAGTGCAGGTTCTGCTAGCGTTGATGATTTAACGGAATGTGAATCAAGCGTTAATTGTTGGAAACAATCAGATATGCTTGCCACTTGGGCTGGTGCAAATTTAAATCTAACTCATGAGCAGGAATATGAATTATTTGATAGTTTATTTGACGAATGTGTTGCCAATTTTCCCTGCGGATAAATTTCAGGTAAATCCTAGATAAGACAAATTGATTAAACTACCAAACAACCATGTTGTTTGGTAGTTTTTAAAACCTAAATACGATTGATTCTATCTAATTTTAAAACAAACAACTAAAAGATATGAAATTTATTGGTCTATCGGTTATGTTCTTTCCTTTCTTAATTTGTGGTCAAAATATAAATGGTACAGCATCTTATTCCAAACAATTTATTAAAGTTGATTCTATATTAGGGCAAAGTGACGAAAGTAAAAGACAATTATCGTCAAGAATTTTAAAAGTTAATACGAATATTAAGAGGTTGACTTATAAATTAATTTTTAATGACTCTCTTGCTAAATATGACTTAGAAAATACTATGACCTTGGATGTTGATAATGCAATTGATACAAAGCTTGCTAAAGTATTTTCTGGATTCTTAGCTGAAGCGGCTTATTATGATTTAAAAAAGTCTCAGATTTTATTTGAAAAAAACTTCCTTGGCGAAAAAATACTTATCTCATCAAAAATAAATTCTAATGACTGGGTGTTGACTAAAGAAAGTCAAAAAATAAACAATATTCAGTGTTTTAAAGCAACTAAAAAAATAAAAAAAGCTGGAAGAAATATTGATACTGAAGTGTTAGTCATTGCATGGTACTCCCCTTCAATAAATATTAATTATGGCCCTGATGGTTTTGCCGGACTTCCCGGTTTAATAGTCAAATTACAGGTTGACAATGTCGTCACATATCTTACTGAACTTGATTTAAATAGAAACCAGAAAAAGCAAGCTAAAGTTTCTTTACCAGATCTTGACACAACAAAGGTTTTATCTGAAGAAGAATACCATAGCCTATTAAAAGATTTTAATGAAAATAGGGGGAAATACATAGACAAAAACTAGCTTGAACTAACCCCTTATCGTCACTAAGAATTTTTATTTTTGGTATTTTCTGCCAAATTAAATGCCCAAAAGATCAAAGTCTTTGGCAAGGTAACCGATAACTTACAATCCCCACTTCCTTATGCCAACATTTTGACCATACTACAAACTGACGATTTAGAGATAAAGCTTACCATTACAGAGCAAGATTGTAGCTATGCTTGGTACAGCGCCAAACCCATGAGCTAACGGTGAGTTTTTGGACCTCACACCGCAAGCTTACGATAACCACTACAGATGAAAATAGTTTTATGCAATTATAGAAATGATAATTATTTAGAAAAATCCTATGTTTTTTTCTTTTCGTCGATTTTATAATTAGCACATGGTTAACCAAAAACCTGTGTAGGTTTTAATTTCTCGTTACTCATTTTTCTTCTCGTTAATTAAAACTCGTTAACAAATGTTTATTAACAGACCCTATATGGTCTTAAATCTTAATTATGAAGAAAAAAATATTTAGCCTCTTGGCTGTAGTTTTACTAGCAGGAAGTAACATTTGCGCAGCAGCAGATAGTAC
>NZ_JANQIM010000018.1 GCF_028282165.1 Winogradskyella sp.
ATGTTACAAACGCTTACGAGCCCAATGCGGAAATTTATTTAGAGTGGTTAGAAGCAGGTTTGGATAACTTTACGAAGAGCAATAACATTTCAAAATAAAACCTCTTCGGAGCGATTGAGATGGATATCACCTTAAAACTTCTGAGTTCGACTTCGGTTATTCATTTTGCAAAACTTTTAGAACAATGTTTTTTTAAATAAATGATTTTTATATAACCCTTTGCGGCTAATTCAAGTCTTGTTAAAAATTTTAGATATTATCTAGTTTGAATTCTCAATCCAACAACTTTTAAAACAAAATAAACAAGACAATCATCTGATTCTTTCTAGGCATAAGAAGCTTACCTTAAGTACAAGCAAGGTTTTCTATGATGACTCAGATATAATAGCTTAAAATGATATAAATGTTATTCAAGCTAGTCTATAGATTTCCTCAAAAGGTATTCTAAAACGTGGGCCATAAATGCCTTTGTCATCTCTTATACCACAACCTATAACCATGTTAATTTCTGCACCTCTAGGTAACTTTAAAATGCGCTTTACTCTCAAGGTATCGCTGCCTTCCATTGGGCATGTATCATAGCCAATAGCTGCCATACTAATCATAAAGTTTTGTGCTGCTAAACCAGCACTTTTATGAGCTACAATACGCATATCGCTTGCGCGCACTTGGCGATAAATAGGTTTAAAAATTCCCATAACTTGAAAAATGATATACTTAATATAACCTAATACACCTAAGGCATCTACATATATCGTAGGGATGAGCTTTTTATAATAGTTCGTTGCCATTTTTTTTCTTTTTAAGTCACGTTCACTCAAACCATCTTTATTATATACCTTATCTAAAAATTCAATATTGGCTTTTGCACGTTGCCTCCATAGATCTTTACGAACCACTACTACTACCAATTGCTGTGCTGTCTTAGCTGCACTTTGATTGAAACAAGCCTTTGCTAAAAGTTTAAGACTCTCTTTATCGGTAACATGGTAAAATTCCCAGAGTTGTAGATTGCTGCTAGTTGGAGCTAGCGAGGCATTCACCAAACATTGTTTTACCTTTTCTGCATCAATAGAAATGTCTTTATAAACTCTTGTAGAACGTCTATATGCAATGGCTTCTGAAACTGTTTTTTCCATAGTTTTATGGTTAAGATTATGTTACAAGATAAATGAATAATGTATAATTCGATTCAATTTTAATATAAAGCTTATATTGAAGTATTAATATGAAAACTGAAACCATAGACATTATTAATATCGGGTTACTTATTACGGCTTTTATAGTAGCCTTACTTTTGCCCTTTGAGCTTTTTTTATTCTCATATGCTTTTTTAGGCCCCTTACATTATCTAACTGAGATCAATTGGTTGGATAATAAAAAGTACTTCATAAAATCAAAACAAAACATTTACAAGATCTTTGTTGTTTTAGCTTCGGTCATAGCCGTATTTCCACTGATAAAATATCTAAATTTTGATAATGCGTTTCTCAATTTTATGAGTTCCCAGAAGCATATCATTTTGGTTTCAGGATTTCTATTTTCTGTAGGCTTGATCCTTTTTTCAAAATTCAAGCATCTCATTATTGTGTTTGTATCGAGTATACTATTTTCTTTATTGTGCTTTCTCTTTGTACCAAAGGTCATTTTAGCATTGGGTATTTTTTTACCGACATTAATCCATGTTTATATTTTTACTCTGCTTTTTATGATTTATGGGCAATTAAAGCAACGTACTAATGCAGGATTCATTTCTATACTATTACTAATAAGTGCGCCAGTAATACTTTTATTTATGGATGTCGTTCCAAATTCCTATGAAGTATCGGAGTTTGCTGAACAGACTTTTTTGGGTAGTGGATTTTTATCAATAAATACTATTGTGGCAGATTTTTTTACTGATTTAAATCCAAGCAATATAGATATAATGTCACCGACAATCTTGAAGGTTCAAGTCTTTATGGCTTTTGCGTACACTTACCATTATCTCAATTGGTTTTCTAAAACTTCCATTATAGGGTGGAAATCAAGTTTAACCCATAAACGCACTAGATATATTATAGTAGTCTGGTTGGCTTCAGTTGGTATTTATTTATATGACTATATAACTGGGTTAACTGTCTTGTTTTTTATGAGTTTATTGCATGTGGTCTTGGAGTTTCCTTTAAATGCTACAACTATAAGAGAGATAGCCCATGTTGGATTTAAAAAAATAGCAGGTGTTACTGGAATTAGAAAACCAAACTAAATACTGTACCTTCGCCTTCAATACTTTTTACCAATATTCGTCCTTTATGAAGTAGCATAATTTGCTTGCACAGACTCAGACCAATACCACTTCCTGTTGCTTTACTGGTAAAAAAGGGTACAAAAATGTTTTCTAATATATCTTGCGGAATTCCCGATCCATTATCGTAAACTTTTATAACGATATCCCTATTTGGGTTTTGGGAAGCTAATACTTTAATTTGAGCGTCTTCTTTGTGCTTACAGGCATCAACGGCATTAAGTAAAAGATTAATCATTACTTGTTCTATAAGATGTGTGTCAATGTCCAGTTCTAGTCTGGTTCCCGAAACTTTAAATTCTATAGCTATGTTTTTGGCTTCAATGGAAGGCGCCATTAATAACTGTATATTGTTAAATAGTTCTGAGACTCTTACTCTTTGTAAGTTTAAGCTGGTAACCTTGCTTAAACTGCGATAGGTTTTGGCAAATTTCAGTAAACCGTCACTTCGGTTTTTAATGGTCTTAATTCCCGAATTGAGGTCTTCTAGCTCAAGTCGATGCTTATCGGGATTTTTCATAGTTCGCTCCAAATTAGATTGAAGCGTGTCCGCTAATGATGAAATAGGTGTGATTGAGTTCATAATCTCATGTGTCATTACACTTAGTAATTTTTTCCATGATTCCGACTCGTTTTTATTTAGGGTATCATCAATATTCTGGATAACTATTAGTTTAAAGGCATCTTCATCAACCTGAAAAACCGTATCAGAAATCAATATTTTTATGCTTTCATTCTGAAGTGCAATAGCAATGGAATCGGGTTCTCTATGATAGGTTTCAAAAATAGTATTAAACAATTCTGGTTTTCTGTTTTCTACAAATCTAATGTTCCTAAAGGAAGGCATATCTAAAATATCTCCAAACGAATCATTACTCCAAAGCACGTCGCCATTCTCTAAATTATAAGCAATAATACCTATGTCTACCATTTCTAGTATTTTCTGCAGATAAACATATTGTGCTTGGTTTTGTGAGTTTATCTCCTTTATGGTACGGTTAATTTCATTAAAACCTGTGTACAAGAACCTAATGTCTTTTGGTCCCATATCTTCTGGAAACCACCTTGAAAAGTCACGATATTTCACAGCTTCAAAAAAATCGTCCATAGCAACAAAACGACGTTTTACAAAGTTGTATGTATTAACTAGTAAATAAAGAATTGCTACGCTTGTGATTACCAAGTATGTTATTTGGTTTTTGTCTATAAAATAGAGTATCCCTAGAATTAGACCAACAAAGAGGAAAATTCTAAAAAATAACCTAACAATGTAGCCTCTAAAGTTCATATTTATCTAATCGCCTGTAAAGTGCAGCCCTTGTAATTCCTAGTTCCTTTGCGGATTTTGATACGTTTCCTTTGTGCTTTTCGAGAACCGTGATTATAGCATTTTTCTCTATATCATCTAGATTTAAACTGGTGGTCTCTATGCTTTTTGTAGAGGCAGAACGTTCTATGGAAGAGAAGACTAAATCCTCTGATTTTAAAACATTACCATCGGTCATAATCACTGCGCGCTCTAGCACATACTGTAATTCCCTTACGTTGCCGGGAAAATCATGACTTTTTAATTTTGAGATAAAGCCAGAATCTAATGAAAAAGCAGGTTTATTATACTTTTCTGCATAAAGGGATACAAAATAACGTGACAATTCGGTGATATCTGTACTACGTTCTCTCAGTGGGGGGACAATAATATCTACCGTATTAATTCTATAAATTAAATCTTTTCTAAATTTCTTTTCGTCCGCTAATGTTTTTGGGGCCACATTAGTAGCACAAATTAATCTAATATCTATTGGAATGGATTCATTGGACCCTAATGGATTTACCTGTCTGTTCTGTAGCACTGTTAATAGCCTAACTTGTTGGCCCAAGGTAATATTACCAATTTCATCTAAAAATAAAGTGCCTCCATTTGCTGCTTCAAAGCGTCCTTGGCGATCTTCTCTTGCATCTGTAAAAGCCCCTTTCTTATAGCCAAATAATTCACTTTCAAAGAGGGAAGAGGTCAGTGCGCCTAAATCTACTTTTATAAATGGTTTATGCTTTCTGTTGGAATTATCGTGAATGGCTCTTGCAATTAAATCCTTACCAGTACCATTTTCCCCTAGTATAAGAACATTAGCATCAGTAGGAGCTACTTTTTTAAGCTTTACAAAAACATCATTCATGGCATCACTACTGCCAATTATCTCTGTACTGCTTGTTTTTATACTTTGTTTTTGTTGGGTTCGGGATTTCTTATTGCCCAATATGGTAGTGATGGTCTCAATAATCTTTTCATTCTTCCATGGTTTCATTAAAAAATCTGCTGCGCCCTCCTTTAGTCCTTTAATGGCCAAATCAATATCTGCATAGGCGGTCATTAAAATAACAGATATTTCAGGGTTTAACTTCCTAATTTTATTGAGCCAAAAAATACCTTCGTTGCCTGTATTAACCAATCCGCTGAAATTCATATCCAAAATGACGATGTCAAAGTTGGTGCGCTCAATGTGGGAATTGATATTATTTGGGTTTTTTTCTATAACCACATCCTTTACGAGGGGCTTGAGAAGTAGGCGTAATGCATTAAGAACGTCTACATCATCATCGACAACTAATATGCTTGCATTTTTTAAAACCATCCTTACAATATTACGATTTTATATTCAGCTTAAAAAGATTATGAATTCAAAAAAAATGACCGCTATAAAGTGTACACTTTCGGACACAAAGTGTATCAAAATCGAACACTTTTATTCTTGTAAAAATAAATAAATAGCTGATTTTTAGTTGTTTATTTTTTTGGCATCATCTTCACTATATAATTATATGTCAAAATAAACAAAAATGGACATACCAATTCAAAAGAAGAAATTTTCGAAACAAAAACTAGGTCTTATAGGAGGTGTTCTAGCAATTATAGCCCTAATAGTTTATGTTATCATCCAAACATCAGGTGGTTCTAAATTGAATGTGCAAAAGGAACGAATTTCAATTCATACAGTTTCAAGAGAGGTATTTCAGGAAAACATTCCTGTAAGTGGTATTATACTTCCAATTACCACTATTTATTTAGACGCTTTAGAAGGAGGACGTGTTGAAGAAAAATTTGTTGAAGATGGTGCCATGTTAAAGAAAGGAGAGCCGATCTTAAGATTGTCCAATACAGATTTAGAATTGAGTCTTATTAATCAGGAAACTTCAGTTTATAATTTATTGACCCAAATGCAGATTTCTCAGAATCAAGCACGCCAAAACACAATAAATAGACAGAATCAATTTACTGATGTTGAAAATGGGCTTATCGAGGCAGAGCGTGTTTATAATTTGAATAAACGTCTGTACGATAAAGGTGCTATTGGTAGACAGGATTTTGAGTCTTCGAAAAACGATTTTGAATATCAAAAGGAGCGTATGAAGTTGGCAGAACAGGTATTGTCCGAAGACTCTATTTCATCAAAGCTAGAAATCAAGCAGGTCAAAGACTCTTATGCCAGAACACAAAGCGCTTTAGAACTGATGCGCAAAAAAGTAGGTGATTTAGTTGTAAGAGCTCCAATAGATGGTCAGTTAACGTCTTTAGACGCCGAAATTGGCCAGTCCATTAATAAGGGAACGCGATTAGGTCAGGTCGATGTCACCAGCGGTTACAAGGTTAGGGTCGATATCGACGAACACTATATTTCTAGAATCTATACAGGGCAGACAGGAACATTTACACTCAATAATAAAGCTTACACCTTAGTCATTAAAAAAGTATTTACTCAGGTTACCAATGGGCGTTTTCAGGTAGATATGAAGTTTGAGGGTGAAACACCAGAGGGTATTAGAAGAGGGCAGAATCTACAGATACGTCTAGCACTAAGCGCAGAGAAGGAAGCCTTATTGGTCGCAAAGGGTGGATTTTTTCAAAAAACTGGGGGTAACTGGATATTTAAAGTAAGTGAGGATGGAACTTCGGCCTATAAGGTAGATGTAAGGTTAGGGAGTCAAAATACCGAATATTTTGAAGTTCTCGAAGGCCTTAATATTGGTGATAAGGTAGTGACTTCGAGTTATGACTCTTTTGGAGATGTAGAAGAACTGATTTTAAAATAAGATACAATCAATTAAATAATGAATATAATGATACAAATTAAGGATTTAGAGAAATTTTACAGAACTGAAGAAGTTCAGACTATCGCTTTAAATAAATTGTCCTTTGGTGTGAAGGAAGGAGAGTTTGTTGCCATTATGGGACCTTCAGGATGTGGAAAATCTACATTGTTGAATATCATAGGCTTACTGGACGATCCTGATGGTGGAAGTTTCAAGTTTAATGGAGAGGAGGTTTCTGGTTATAACGAACGTAAACGTTCGGATCTGCGTAAGCACAATATCGGTTTTGTATTTCAGAGCTTTAATCTCATCGATGAACTTACAGTTTTTGAAAATGTAGAATTGCCATTAATATATACAGGTGTAAAGCCAGCCGAACGCAAAAAACGAGTAGAAGAAGTCTTGGAGAAAATGCAAATTATGCATCGTAGAAATCATTTTCCACAGCAGTTGTCAGGAGGGCAACAACAACGTGTGGCAGTAGCCAGAGCCGTAGTAAATAAGCCAAAACTAATCTTAGCCGATGAGCCCACAGGAAACTTAGATAGTACCAATGGTAACGAAGTTATGGATTTACTAACAGACCTTAATGAATCGGGCACCACAATAGTAATGGTAACCCACAGTGAACACGATGCCAAGTATAGCCATCGCATTATAAGAATGCTTGATGGCCAGAAAGTAACAGAAAATGTTTTAGCATAAACAACAATTCATCAATCTGTGCTGAACTTGTTTCAGTATCAAAAGTAATCTAATCAACCAAATGGAGAACACTTCAGTATACAAACCGACCAATCAATCAACCATGCTGAAGTGTTTAAACCTCATCAACTCATCTTCGCTGAAGCTTAGGTGAGTAAATCAAAAAACGAACAGTCTACCTATGCTAAGGCTACAGTAGATAAGTAATCTTTAGAAATCATGCTCAAAAATTATTTTAAAATAGCATTTAGAAGCCTTTTAAAGAATAAGGGTTTCTCGTTCATTAATATTTTTGGATTGAGTATTGGTGTCGCTGCATGTATATTAATTTCAATTTATATTCTTCACGAAAGTAGTTATGATAAGCACATTGCTAATTCAGAAGATGTCTATAGGTTAAATCGTGACTATATTGATGGTGAACGTGTTGATGCTGGTATACATTTTTCAGCAAATACGGCACCTACACTCCTAATTGATTTTGAAGAAGTAGAGAATTCTGGAAGACTAATGTCTAACGGATTATTTTGGGGAGCTGGTAGCAATGAAATACGTTTTGATGGTGAAGACACCCAACATTATGAAGAAGGTTTTGCTTATGCAGACCAGTCTATAATTGATATCATGGATATTAAGATGGTTTATGGGGAAGCCAAAACAGCACTTTCAAAACCAAGTACTATTGTCATTTCTAAGACTATTGCCGATAAGTATTTCAAAAATCAAAATCCAATAGGTCGTAGTATGTTTTTAAATGGAAATAATGAAATCCCATTTAAAATTACTGGCGTAATGGAGAATTTTAAGAGTAATTCTCACTTGGATTTTGATTTCTTTATAACCTTAAAGGATGTAGAGTTTGGAGAAGGCGAGCAAACCAGATGGTTTCAAAACAACTATTTCACTTATGTGGTGTTAAGATCAGGTATTGACGTTAAGGCTTTTGAAAACAAGATGGACAGAACCCTAATGGAAAAGTATATAAAGCCATCATATAAGTTGGCAGGATTTGCAGGATGGGAACAGGCACATGAAAGAGAGAAAATGTACTTACAGCCATTAACAGATATAAATCTTTATTCTACCCATGTTGATTTTGAATCAAGCTCAAGAAATGATATAAAGGTTATTTGGATTTTTGGCATCATAGCTTTATTTATTCTCATTATTGCCAGTATAAATTTTGTAAATCTATCAACGGCTAAATCCGCGAACAGAGCTAAAGAAGTTGGCCTAAGAAAAGTTGTAGGTTCCTCAAGAAGCCAGCTTATAAAACAGTTCTTGGTGGAGTCAATGGTTATCTCTTTAATCGCTTTCTGTGTAGGATTGGCTTTGGCAGCGTTGATAATGCCAGTTTTTAGAACGATGTCTGGTGTTGCATTAGAACTTCCATGGACAAGTTTTAGATTTTTTCTAACTATTTTGGCTTCTTCACTCATAGTAGGAATACTTGCCGGATTGTACCCTTCTTTTTATTTGTCAAACTTTAGGCCTATAAATGTACTTAAAGGGAAACTGAGTAGTGGTAGCAAATCTAAAGGCTTAAGAAGTAGTTTAGTAGTATTTCAGTTTACGGTTTCAGTTGTTTTAATAGTTGGAACATTGATTGTGAACAAACAAATGAGTTTTATCCTAAATTCTAAAGTAGGATTTGAGAAAGATCAGGTGGTACAACTTTACAGTACTAATGTATTAAATGACCGTATTGAAACATTCAAGGAAGAACTTAAGAAATTACCTGGAGTTAGCAATGTAACCATTAGTGATTACTTACCTATTGAAGGCACAAAGCGAAACGGAAATTCCTTTGTAAATGAAGGAAGGGATGGTATTGATGAAACCATACCGGGACAAGCTTGGGTCATAGACGAAGATTATATCGGGACTATGGGAATGAACCTTGTCGATGGGCGTAATTTTATTGTTGGGCGAGCATCAGATGAACAAGCTGTGATTATAAACCAAGCCATGGCAAAAGCGTTACGATTAGATGACCCTGTTGGTAAACGAGTTTCAAGGTTTGGTGAGCTTTGGGAAATTATAGGCGTGGTTGAAGATTTCAATTTTGATACGATGAAGACATCGGTAAGACCACTCTGTTTCTTTAGAGGTATTAGTCCCAGTATCGTATCAATTAAAATGAAATCTCAAGATGTTTATACCGTGTTATCATCTTTGGAGAACACTTGGAAAGCATTTGTTCCAAATATGGTTTTCCGTTATGAGTTTATGGATACATCTTTTGCAAAAATGTATGACAATGTAAGTAGAATGAAACTCATATTTACTGCCTTTGCCATCTTGGCAATATTGGTAGCTTGTTTAGGCTTGTTGGCACTTTCTGCCTATATGGTGGAGCAACGCAACAAAGAAATGAGTATTAGAAAAGTTTTGGGGGCTTCAATACAAACCATTTTTAGACTATTAACAAAGAATTTTTTAGCCTTGATCTTAGTGGCTTTGGTTATTGCAATTCCAATAGCTTATTATTTAATGTACAATTGGCTACAAGATTACGAATATAAAGTTGAAATGTCTTGGACTGTATTTGCTTTTGCGGGAATCATAGTTATGGTTATTGCGCTATTAACTATAAGTTATCACGCCATGAAATCAGCTTTAATAAACCCTGCGAAAGTTTTGAGATCAGAATGAATCATTATATCAATCAAAAAACGAATAAGTCTACTTACGCTATAGCTTCTGTAGATAAATAATATCTAGAAATCATGATTAAGAATTATTTAAAAATAGCATGGAGAAAAGCTTTAAAGAATAAAAGTTTAAGCTTCATAAGTTTGCTTAGCTTGATTTTAGGGATATCTCTATTTTTTGTCATCAGTATATGGGTTCAAGATGAACTGAGTTATGATAGTGGTTTTGCTCAATCTGATAGCATATATCGCTTGGAATCTCATTTGACGTTGCAAGACGGAACAGATGATGCTTTACAAACCGTTGGCTGGCCCGTAGGGAAATCTATTGTTGAGAACTATCCAGAAGTTGAAGCCTTAACCTATATGCGTGACTGGTCACCCATTGTAACAGTAGGGAATAACAAGTATTTTGAAGAGGCATTAATGGTTGATGAAAACTTTTTTGAGGTTTTTAACTATCAATTGGAAGAAGGCAATATCGACGATGCACTTAAGAATCCAAGAAGTATTGTACTGACCTCTTCTTTGAAAGAGAAATATTTTGGTGATAAAAATGCTGTTGGGAAGACGCTTCTATTATCTGATACCATACCTTATCAAATAACTGGAGTATTAAAAGAGATGACAGTACCTTCTCACCTTCAATTTAACATGTTAGGCTCTTTTTCTACAATCTGTTCAAATAACCCAGAGTTTTGTGCCAATCAATTTAGTTCTGGTTGGTTTAATGTCAATGTTTATAACTACCTAAAAATTAAGCCATCTGCTAACGGTATAGCATTTGCAGATAAAGTCAAGGATATCGTTCAGGTTTATGGTTGGGAAGCTGTAGAAAGATATGGATTTCAAACCGAAATAGTAGCACGGCCATTAAAAGATATTTATTTAAAGTCAGGATTATCAACCGGTATTGGTCCAGTAGGAACTATTAGCTCTATTCGGCTATTTCTTGGTATAGGTGTTTTTATTCTTCTACTGGCTTGTCTTAATTTTATTAATCTCACCACAGCATCTTCAATAGAAAGAGCTAAAGAGATAGGTGTCAAAAAAGTATTTGGCAGTAATAGAAAAAGCCTTATCGTTCAATTCCTTGTTGAAACAGGGTTCCTCTGTATTACTGCTGTATTGGGTAGTTTAGTTGTAATAATATTGACACTACCATTCTTCAATCATTTGACAGGAAAAAACTTTGAAATCAATGATGTTTTTACAATTGAAAGGGTATGTATTCTAATAGGAATTCTAATAGTATTAATACCCTTGGCAGGATTTTATCCTGCTTGGATCTTAGCTTCTTTTAAACCGATTAAAGTTTTAAAAGGACACTTTTCCCATTCCGTTTCAGGAAATTCATTGAGGAAAGGACTAGTGGTTTTTCAATTTGTTGTCTCTATAGCTTTTATCATGAGCACAATGATAATAAATCAGCAAATGGACTTTATGCAAAGTAAAAACTTGGGATTCGAAAAGGAAAAGATTATTGTGCTCGATGTTGATAAAGTTCCCTGGGGGTTAAGGCACAGCAGTGCTGAGGTATTCAAAAATACTTTGAAATCAAATATAGGAATTACAAATGTTTCAGCCTCCGCGGCCATACCAGGTCTTACAGGATGGCCAAGTCAATTTGCATATCCAGAGGGAAGAACGAAGCAAGAAGGTCTCATTGTAGAATATATTCCTGTTGATTTTGAGTACATAGAAACTCTAGGGATTGACTTTGTTGAAGGTAGAAATTTTATCAAAGGTAGTGAGGCAGATGCCGAAGATGCCTTAATCATTAATGAAGCGGCTGTAAAATCATTTGGTTGGGATAATAACGAAAGCGCTATCGGAAAGGCATTGGCAACATCTGGAAAAGAGGGAAAAGTTATTGGCGTTTTAAAAGATTATCATCAGCACGGTTTGCAAAATGAAATAAACCCTCTTGTTTTAGGTCGGGCAGATTTTATTAGAGTATTTGCAATAAAATATAAAAGCTTAAGTGCAAAAGAAGTAATTGGATTAATTACGGCAACTTGGAACGATATCTATAAAGACTATCCGCTGGAGTATAGTTTTATGGATGAAATACTTCAAAGACAATATGAGAGAGAACAAAAACTATCTTCCTTTTTTAAGCTAGCAACATTCCTTTCAATTTTAATTGCTTGTCTTGGATTGTTAGGTCTAAGTATTTATACAGCCAGAAAGAGAATAAAAGAAATCGGCATCCGAAAGGTTTTGGGAGCTAGTGTTACAAATATTGTTTTTTTACTTTCAAAAGCTTTTCTAAAACTAGTTATTATAGCAATACTTATTGCTGTACCCATCGCTTGGTTTGGAATGGATAAATGGCTCCAAGATTTTGCATTTAGAATTGATCTAAAATGGTGGGTCTTTACATTAGCAGGGATTTCAGCACTTGTAATAGCTTTTTTAACCATTTGTTATCATTCGATAGGTGCGGCGCTATCTAACCCTACAACAAACCTAAGAACAGAATAGTAAGACAATCAAAATCAATTATCATGCTCAAAAATTATTTCAAAATAGCGTTTAGAAACTTGTTGAAGAATAAAGCGTACTCCGCAATAAATATTGGCGGATTGGCTATTGGTATGGCTTGTTTTTTATTGATAGCGCTATTTATACAAAACGAACTTTCGTATGATCACTATCATGAAAAGGCGGACAATATTTATCGTGTTATACATCAAGGAAATGTAGAAAAGTCAGACCCATGGGTATGGGGTAATGCTCCTATTGGCCCTGCTTTAAAGTCCGACTTTCCTGAAATCATAGAAAAAGTGCAATTTTCGGGTCGTTCGGATATTCTGCTCACTTACGAAGAAAATTCTTTTCAGGAAAGCGAATGTTTTTATGTAGATGCGACTGTTTTTGATGTATTTAGTTGGCCTTTGATTTATGGTAACCCAAAGACAGCTTTAGAAACACCCTATTCTATTGTTCTAACGCAAACAACGGCAAAAAAATACTTCGGAAATCAAAATCCTGTAGGCAAGACGCTCGATGGGATTGGCGGTCGTGCAGATGATGGTACTTACACAGTAACTGGTGTAATGGCAGATGTCCCTTCGAATTCACATTTTAGTTTTGATGTCTTAATGTCCATGGGCAGTTTCTATCAATCTAGACCAGAGATTTTTGAATGGTGGGGCTATGTGGATTTTTACACCTACCTTTTAGTCTCCGACAATTTTGATCTAAAAGGTTTCCAATCCAAGGCCTCCAATTTTTTAGATAAATATCTAGGTACGCGTGATGCAGAGGACTATTACGATTTTTATCTGGAATCCTTGCAAGATAGCTATCTTCATTCTAAAGCTGTCCGCCAACCAGGAACAACCGGGAACCTTTCTAATCTTTATATTTTTGGATGTATTGGTCTGTTTCTTCTCGCAATTGCCAGTATCAATTTTATGAATCTGTCCACCGCTAGGTCTTTGGAGCGAGCTAAAGAAGTGGGAGTGCGGAAAGTAGTTGGGGCAAGTCGAAAGGGATTAATGTATCAATTTCTTGGAGAATCGTTTATACTAGTGTTGCTAGCTTCATTTTTGGGTCTGGTATTAGCTTTCTTATCACTTTCATGGATGACCAACTTTACGGGTAAGGAATTTTATATTGAAGATATCTTAAACGTTCCAACCCTTATTTTGTATGTGGGTATGGTATTATTGACGGGATTTTTATCAGGAAGCTATCCAGCTCTTATATTGTCGGGTTTTAAACCTATCGGCGTTTTAAAGGGGACCTTTAAAAGTTCACCTTCTGGTACACGAGTGAGAAAGGGGCTCGTGGTATTTCAGTTTAGTCTATCCATTGCACTTATTGCCAGTACGGTTCTGGTCTATAATCAACTTCAATTTATGATGGATAAAGATTTGGGCTTTGACCAAGAACACCAATTGATTTTAGATTTTAATTGGGATAATGAAGTGTTGAATAATTTGGAAGCATTCAAAAACGAATTTAAGAGACATCCAGACATTGCCTCGGTTTCTGTATCTAGAACAGTGCCGAGCACCCATTTTCCTGCGGCTGGTACCACAGTAGAGACCCCAAACGGCGAAATGAAACATTTCTCACCTTTTGTCTTTGAGGTTGATGAAGCATTTGTGCCTCACTATAACATTAAAACAATAGCGGGAAGAACCTATTCAAAAGATTTTGCTTCGGACACAATTTCTGCACTGGTAGTCAATGCAGCTGCGGCAAAAAGTTTCGGATATGCCAATCCAAGTGATATTGTAGGCAAAAAATTTCAGCAATGGGGCCGAGAAGGCAGTATTATAGGTGTCGTGGATGATTTTAATTATATCTCACTCCATAGTAAGGTTGCCCCGTTGACGTTACGTTACTTGCCAGTTGGCCGATATTTTTCCCTCAAAATGCAATCGAACAACTTACAACGTACCATAACTGAAATTCGTGAAATATGGAACCAAATGGCTCCGCATCGACCTTTTATGTATAAATTTTTGGATACCGCTTTTAATGAGCAATACCAAGCGGATATTAAATTTAGAAAACTATTTATTTTGTTTTCTTTTTTGGCTATTGGTATCGCATGTTTAGGATTGTTAGGGTTAGCCACTTACAGTGCCATGCAGCGAACTAAAGAAATTGGTATTCGAAAAGTTCTTGGAGCAAAAGCCACGCACATTGTGACCTTGCTGTCAAAGGATTTTATAAAATTAGTAGTAATCGCCATTTTTATTGCCACACCATTTTCTTGGTATGCCATGAATCAATGGCTTAATTCCTATGCGTATAAAATAGATATACAATGGTGGATTTTTGCTCTTTCGGGCAGTATTGCCATAATTATAGCCATAGCTACGATTGGCTTTCATGCCTTTAAATCAGCCATGTCTAACCCAGTAAAATCACTAAGAACTGAATAAAGTTGTAAAGAATCAATCAAGAATCTTAAATCAAAAAAGCCATGCTTAGAAACTATTTCAAAATAGCGTTTAGAAACCTTCTTAAGAACAAGGTGTATTCCATTATCAATATTTCAGGTTTGGCCATTGGTATGGCTGCAACTATGCTTATTGGACTTTGGATTTATGACGAATTCAATTTCGATACACATTTTAAAGAGAAGGCTACGATTGCCCAGATATTACAAAACCAAACCCTCAATGGAGTCACTGAAACTGAAAATTCTATCCCAAGACCGCTAGAGTTCGCTTTAAGGGAGCAATATGGTGATAATTTTAAGCATTTGGTTATGAGTTCTTGGAATTTTTCAAAGTATTTAGGTTATGGAGATAAGAACATCAACGTGCCAGGATATCATATGCAAGAAGGAGCGATTGAAATGCTCGAACTCGATATTCTAAAAGGAGACAAAAATGGATTAAAGGATACTAATTCTATCATGCTTGATGCTTCTACTGCCAAAAAACTATTTAATGATGAGAATCCTATTGGCAAAATTATAAAGGTCAATAATCAATATCCTGTAAAAGTAACTGCAGTTTATAAAGATTTACCTGAGAACTGTTCGTTTAGTGGTTTAGAGTATCTGTTGACATGGGAGTTTTTAATTGCTACTGAAGAATGGGTGAAAAATGCAAAGGATAGCTGGGGAAATAATTCGTTTCAACTATTTGCTCAAATAAATGATAACACTTCAATGGAAGCGGTCACCGCTAAGATATTGAATGTAAAGAAAGATGCGGCTGAAAATGAAGCACAATTTAATCCACAGATGTTTTTGTTTCCAATGAAAGATTGGTACTTGCGTAACGATTTTGAAAATGGTCTACAATCAGGTGGCCGTATCGAGAATGTTTGGCTTTTTGGAATCATCGGAGCATTCATTCTTTTATTGGCTTGTATTAATTTTATCAACCTTAGCACAGCACGCTCCGAGAAACGCGCTCTAGAGGTTGGTATACGCAAATCAATAGGTTCTAAAAGAGAGCAATTGATATTTCAATTTTTAACTGAATCATTTTTGATTGTATGCTTTGCATTTGTTTTGGCTTTGGGTATCGTATTACTAAGCTTAGATGGCTTTAATACTTTGGCAAGTAAAACCATAGTGTTTCCTTGGGCAAATAGCATATTTTGGACCATTGCCTTAGTCTTTATTTTATTTACGTCATTATTGGCAGGCAGTTATCCGGCATTGTACCTATCGTCCTTTAATCCGGTTACTGTGCTTAAGGGTACGTTTAGGGCTGGTCGTTATTCCTCATTACCTCGAAAAATTTTGGTGGTAACACAATTTACCATATCTGCTGCACTCATTATTGGCACTTTGGTTGTTATGGATCAGATTCAATATAGCAAAGACAGGCCTATAGGTTATGATAAAGAAGGTTTAGTTCAAATTCCTGTTATGAGTTCAGAGTTTGTTGGCAAACACGATGTTATGCGCGAGCAATTTATAAAATCTGGAGGTGCTACACATATGACCACAACTAGCAGTCCTACAACTAATATATGGTCTAATCGCAGTGGTTATAATTGGGAAGGTAAATCTGAAGACTTTCAAGAAGAGTTTGCCCATACAAGCGTCAATTATGATTTTGTTGAAACCTTAGGTCTTAATTTAATTGCAGGACGAGGATTTTCACGCGAATTTGCAAGCGATTCCAGCGGAGTTATTCTTAATAAAACTGCTGTAAGATATATGCAAATTCAAGACCCTGTGGGTAAACTGATTAGATTTAATAATCCTGATGCAGAACCATTAAAAATTATTGGGGTTGTGGATGATATGGTGGTGAGATCGCCTTATACTCCTGTAAAGCAAGCCATGTATGTTTTCGAAAGGTATGGCAATATTTCTTTCTACAATCTACGACTGAATCCTAACAATAGCGTAAGTAAAAATTTAGAGCTTATTGAAAATACATTTAAAGCCAATTTTCCAAACACCCCATTTGACTATCAATTTGTGGATGAGGAATATGGTAAAAAATTTCGTGCAGAGGAACGTATTGCGAGCTTGGCGAAAGTATTCACCTTATTGGCCATTTTTATAAGCTGCCTTGGATTGTTTGGTTTGGCCTCATTTGTGGCCGAGCAACGTACCAAAGAAATAGGTGTACGTAAAGTTTTAGGTGCCTCAATTAGTCAGTTATGGTTATTACTTTCAAAAGATTTTATCACATTGGTGGTTATAGCTTTGGTCATTGCATCACCTTTGGCATATTACATAATGAGTGATTGGTTGCAAAAATTTCCATATCGTACTTCTGTGGGTTGGGATGTTTTTATGCTGGCTTGCATTGGTGCTTTAGTCATTACCCTAATCACGGTTAGTTTTCAAGCCATTAAAGCAGCGACAGCAAATCCTGTTGAATCATTACGTACCGAATAAGTTTCATCAATCAAATTGCGTATATGATGTTCAAAAATTATTTTAAAATAGCGTTTAGAAACCTTCTTAAAAACAAGGTGTATTCAGTTATCAATATTTCAGGCTTAGCTATCGGAATGGCAGCAACCATGCTTATAGGACTATGGATTTTTGATGAGTTAAGCTACAATGACTACTTTAAAGAAAAAGACACCATAGCTCGAGTCTATCAGCATGCATCTGCTAACAACATAACAGTTACAGGGCCTGCAATACCTAGACCTTTAGAGTTTGCAATGCGCGAGGAATTTGGCGATAACTTTGAGCACCTTATCATGTCTTCTTGGAATTTTACGAGGTATGTTAGTTACGGCAATAAAAACATCAATATTCCAGGATTTTATATGCAAGAAGGCGCCGTGGAAATGTTAGAGTTGAATATTCTCCAAGGCGATAGGGAAAGTCTTAAAGGTACCAACTCTATTTTGCTATCAGAAGAAACAGCTAAGACTTTATTTGGATCAGAAGACCCCATTGGGAAAACAGTCAAAGTCAATAATACCAATGCAGCAAAAGTAACTGCTATTTTTGAGGATTTGCCAGAGAATAATTCTTTTAATGGCTTAAAGTATTTAATGCCTTGGAAGTTCTATGTAGCAACAGAAGAATGGGCAAGAAGTGAGAGAGATAACTGGAGCGATAAT
The DNA here is from genome assembly GCF_028282165.1 of Winogradskyella sp. Classification (GTDB taxonomy): domain Bacteria; phylum Bacteroidota; class Bacteroidia; order Flavobacteriales; family Flavobacteriaceae; genus Winogradskyella. Next base: position 17,758 of record NZ_JANQIM010000018.1, read on the forward strand.
TCATTTCAGATGTTTGCTCAGATCAATGATAACACTAATATGGAGGCTATTACTGCCAAAATCCTCGACATCAAAAAAAGAAATTCACCCGAAGAAGCAGAATTCAATCCTCAAATCTTTCTATTTCCTATGAAAGATTGGTACTTAAGAGGCGATTGGGAAAATGGAATGCAAACTGGTGGAAGAATTGAAAACGTTTGGTTGTTTGGTATTATAGGCGTTTTTATTCTCTTATTGGCCTGTATTAACTTTATAAACTTAAGCACAGCCCGATCCGAAAAACGAGCTACAGAAGTAGGGATACGTAAATCTATTGGTTCGCAACGCAGTCAACTTATATTTCAGTTTTTAGCAGAGTCTTTTCTCATCGTTTTACTGGCATTTGTATTCGCTGCAAGTATAGTCTTGTTATCCCTCAATGGATTTAACAACTTAGCGAGTAAGACTATTGTGTTCCCTTGGTCAAATCTAGGATTTTGGTTGGTGTCGGTAATCTTTATTGTACTAACCGCAATTTTAGCCGGAAGCTATCCAGCGTTGTATTTATCATCTTTTAATCCGGTTTCTGTACTTAAAGGTACGTTTAAGGCAGGTCGTCATTCTTCCTTGCCAAGAAAAATACTTGTGGTTGCACAATTTACCATTTCTGTGGCTCTAATTATTGGGACTTTAGTCGTTATGGATCAAATTCAGTTCAGTAAAGATCGTCCAACAGGATATGACAAGCATGGATTGGTTCAAATTCCGGTAATGAGCTCGGAATTTGTTGGAAAACACGATTTTATGCGCGAACAATTTATAAATTCTGGAGGTGCTACGCACATGACAACGATAAGCAGTCCAACAACTCAGGTCTGGTCTCATCGAAACGGTTTTAGTTGGGATAGTAAGCCAGCAGGATTTCAAGAAGATTTTGCTTATACCTCGGTGGGATATGATTTTGTGGAAACATTAGGACTAAAGCTTATTGAAGGTCGTGGGTTTTCAAGAGAATTTGCCACAGATTCCAATGCGGTCATACTGAATAAAACTGCAGTGAAATATATGCAGATTCAAGACCCTATCGGGAAACTCATTAGGCACGAAGACTTTGATGCACCACCAATGAAAATTATCGGTGTTATTGACGATATGATTGTGCAGTCGCCATATTCGCCCGTAAAACAAGCGATGTACGAATTTGAAAAATTGGGAAACATTTCTTATTACAACCTAAGGCTCAATCCTAATAATAGTGTAAGCAAAAATTTAGGACTTATTGAAAATACGTTCAAAGCAAACTTTCCTAATGTACCTTTTCAGTACCATTTTGTCGATGAGGAGTACGGGAAAAAGTTCCGTTCAGAAGAACGTATTGCAAGTTTAGCAAGAGTGTTTACTGCATTGGCCATTTTTATCAGCTGCTTGGGGTTATTTGGGTTAGCATCATATGTTGCAGAGCAACGCACTAAAGAAATAGGTGTACGTAAAGTTTTAGGTGCGTCCATTAGTCAGCTATGGTTATTACTGTCCAAAGATTTTATAACTCTAGTAGTTATAGCTTTAGTTATTGCATCTCCTCTAGCGTATTATTTAATGAGCGGCTGGTTGCAAAAATTTCCTTATCGAACCACATTGGGATGGGATGTTTTTATGATAGCGTGCATTGGTGCTTTAGTCATTACCCTAATCACGGTTAGTTTTCAAGCCATTAAATCAGCGACAGTAAATCCTGTAAAATCGTTGAGAACCGAATAAATATCATCATTCAAAATCGAATAGTCATGATTAAGAATTATTTTAAAATAGCAGTTAGAAGCTTAAAAAAGAATAGGATTTATTCCTTCATCAACATTTCTGGTCTTGCCATTGGCATGGCAGCCACAATGCTCATAGGGCTATGGATTTATGATGAGCTGAACTATAACAAAGATTTTAAGAACCATGATAAAATCGCTCAAGTGTTTCAAAGTCAGACATTTAATGGTAGAACAGGATCTGGACCAGCCATACCATTACCATTAGAACCAAGGCTTCGTGAAGATTTTGGTGATAATTTTGAGTACCTCAGTTTGTCATCATGGACACAAACGCATTACCTTGAGTATGGTGACAAAACCATTGAGCGCTCTGGGAACTACATTGAGCCACAAGGTTTGGAAATCTTTACTCCTAAAATAGTTAAGGGAGAAGAAAATCCTTTGAAAGAGATTAAATCCATTATGCTATCTAAATCGACAGCAGAAGCAATGTTTGGAAATGAAGAGCCGCTAGGTAAAATCATTAAAGTAAACAATAGGGACGATATGCTAGTTACTGCGATTTTTGAGGACTTTCCCGTAAATAGTAGGTTCAATGATGTAACATGGCTTATTCCTTGGAAACACTTTGTGGCTTCACGAGAGTGGGTAAAGAACAGTTTAGATAATTGGGGTAATAACTCTTTTCAATTGTTTGTGAAAATTGGCGATAACGTTACCATGCAAGGCGTCTCAGAGCGTATAAAGAATTCAAAAAAAGATGCCAATGAAGATACTGCTGAGTTTAATCCCGTAATCTTTTTGCTTCCAATGAAAGATTGGCACTTGCGAAGTAATTTTGAAGATGGAGTTCAGGTCGGTGGCCGTATAGAAAATGTGTGGTTATTTGGTATTATTGGCACATTTGTATTGCTTTTGGCCAGTATTAACTTTATGAATCTTAGTACTGCCCGCTCTGAAAAGCGTGCAAAGGAAGTGGGTGTTCGCAAAGCCATAGGCTCTAGCAGAAAACAATTAATTAATCAATTCTTGTCAGAATCATTTGTGGTAGTTTCCTTGGCCTTTGTTATTACCGTAGGCATTGTGCTGCTTTCGCTTCCTGGATTTAATAATTTGGCCAGTAAAGAAATATCATTTCCTTGGAGCAATGTGGAATTTTGGTTGTATTCATTCCTATTCATTTTATTTGTTGCCTTACTTTCCGGAAGCTACCCTGCACTGTATCTTTCTTCTTTCAAACCAGTTCGTGTATTAAAAGGTACTTTTAAGGGAGGGCGTTTTTCTGCGTTACCACGAAAGATTCTAGTGGTCACACAATTTACTGTTTCCGTAGCACTGATTATAGGTACACTGGTGGTAATGAATCAAATTCAATATGCTAAAGACCGTCCTGTTGGCTATACCAAAGAAGGTTTAATACAAATACCTATACGAAGTCAGGCCTTTGATGGCAAGGCTGATTTAATGCGAGATCAATTTATTGTTTCTGGTGGTGCGGTAGAAATGGCAACGTCTATGAGCCCCGCCACTGATACTTGGTCTAATCGTAGCGGCTTTAAATGGGAAGGTAAGCCCGAAGACTTTCAGGAAGATTTCGCATGGACCGAAGTCTCGTACGAGTTTGTGAAAACGCTTGGTATGAATATCATTATGGGGCGTGATTTTTCGAGAGATTTTGGAACGGATTCTACTGCAGTAATCATAAATAAAACTGCTATGGAATATATGGGTCTTACTGATCCGATAGGTAAGCTTATATATGATGAAAGTATAGTAAGCCCCGAGCCACCAATGAAAATTATTGGTGTGGTCGATGATGTGGTCATTGGATCTCCTTACACACCGTCAAAACAGCAATTGTACGTATTTGACCGCTATGGTAACATCAGTTTTTACAATTTACGGTTAAATCCCAAGAACTCAGTGTCAGAAAACTTGTCTCGTATCGAAAGCATTTTTAAAACGTACTTCCCCAATTTACCGTTTACCTATGAATTTATCGACGAAGAATTCGCTAAAAAATTCGCTGCTGAAGAGCGTATTGCCAGCTTGGCGCGAGTATTTACACTTCTAGCTATTTTGATTAGTTGTCTTGGGCTGTTTGGCTTGGCATCATTTGTGGCAGAACAGCGTACCAAGGAAATTGGTGTACGCAAGGTATTGGGTGCGTCTATCAGTCAATTGTGGCTTTTATTATCCAAGGACTTTATCACTTTAGTAATAATAGCTTTGGTAATAGCTTCGCCTATTGCGTATTACATTATGGGAGGGTGGCTGCAGAAGTTTCCCTATAGAACTATGGTAAGTTGGGATGTGTTTGTGATAGCTTGTTCTGGCGCCTTAATAATTACACTAATCACAGTGAGTTTTCAGGCAATTAAAGCAGCAACGACAAATCCAGTAAAATCATTACGAACAGAATAAGTTTCATCAATCAAAACTGTTAATGTTATGCTCAAAAATTATTTCAAAATAGCGTTTAGAAACCTCCTTAAAAATAAGGTATATTCATTTATCAATATTTTTGGTCTGGCTATTGGAATAGCTACAACTATTATGATTGGCCTTTGGGTTCATGATGAGTTTAGTTACAATGAATACTTCAAGGAAAAAGAAGACATTGCAAGATTATTTGAAAATAGAACTGTTAATGGTTCTGTTCGTACCATACCTACTGTTCCTAGACCTTTAGAGTTTGCTCTTAGAGAAGAGTTTGCTGAGGACTTTAAGCATATAGTAATGAGTTCTTGGACGTATACCAAAAAAATGGAATATGGTGATGCGATCCTTAGCGTTGACGGATATTTTATGCAACAAGATGCTCCTGAACTCTTTAATTTAGAAATTATCAAAGGGAAAAGAAACGGACTTGAGGAAGTTAACTCCATTATGCTTTCTGAATCTGTAGCTAAATCGATATTTAAAAATGAAGATCCCATTGGAAAGGTACTAAGAGTAGAAAATCAATATGACTTAATGGTTACGGCCGTATACAAAGATTTGCCAGAATCAACATTTCTGAAAGACATGAAATTTTTGGCGACTTGGGAGTTTTATCTAAGTATAGAAAATTGGGTACAACAAGCAGAGTCAAGTTGGGGCAATAGTTCTTTTGGGTTGTATGTGCAGGTCAACAAAAATACAACCATGGAAGCAGTGACTTCAAAAATAATTGATGTTAAAAAAAAACATGCTCCAAATTTGGCTCAATTTAACCCAGAAATATTCCTGTTGTCAATTGAAGACATGTACCTTCGTTCAAATTTTGAAAACGGAGTACAGTCAGGCGGAAGGATTGACAATATATGGCTGTTTGGAATCATTGGTTGTTTTGTTTTGCTACTGGCTTGTATCAATTTTGTGAATCTTAGTACAGCAAGATCCGAAAAAAGGGCTGTTGAAGTAGGGGTTAGAAAATCTGTTGGATCAAGAAGAGGAGCGTTGGTATTACAATTTTTAAGTGAATCGTTTATAGTTGTTTTACTGGCGTTTATTGTATCGATTGGTTTAGTCTTATTGTTTCTCAATGGATTTAACAACCTAGCAAGTAAATCTATTGAATTTCCATGGTCAAATATTATTTTTTGGCTCTTATCACTAGCATTTATATTAATAACTGCTTTTTTGGCCGGAAGTTATCCAGCTTTGTATTTATCATCATTTAAGCCTGTTTCTGCTTTAAAGGGAAACTTAAAAACTGGGCGTTCTTCTGTAATGCCAAGAAAAGTGTTGGTTGTTCTTCAATTTTCGGTTTCCGTAATGCTGATTATAGGTACTATGATTGTCATGAACCAAATTAATCATGCAAAGAATAGACCCATAGGATATCAAAAAGAAGGCTTGATTCAAATTCCAGTTTGGAGCGATGAATTTGATGGTAAAGCCGATCTTATGCGTAATGAGTTTATGGCCTCAGGTGGGGCTGTAGAAATGATGGCTTCATTTAGTCCCATGACTGCAATTTTTAGTACAAGGAGAGGTTTTACCTGGGAAGGAAAGCCGCCACAGTTTCAGGAAAGCTTTGGATATGTATCAGTCTCCCATGAATTTGCAGAAACGCTAGATCTTGAGATTTTAGAGGGAAGAAGTTTCTCTCGTAATTTTGCTTCAGATTCCACAGCTATCATCTTAAATAAAACCGCTGTTGAATACATGGGAATAGAGAATCCGGTAGGGAAATATTTGAGATTTACGGATCCCGAGAGAGCGAGTCAACTTCCTCCTATGAAAATCATTGGAGTAATAGACGATATCATTATGGAATCGCCATATAGCCCTGTAAAACAAACCATATATGGCTTTAATAGATCTGGAGATGAAAATTTTTATACACTTCGCTTGAATCCTAACAATGCTATTGCTAAAAACCTTAGTCTAATAGAAGATGCATTTAAAGGGAACTTTCCTAATATTCCATTTGAATATCAATTTGTAGATGAGGAGTACGATAAAAAGTTCATATTAGAAGAACGAATAGCAAGTCTTACCAAAGTGTTTTCATTATTAGCAATTTTTATCAGTTGCTTGGGATTATTTGGTTTGGCTTCTTTTGTGGCCGAGCAACGGACTAAAGAAATTGGAATTAGAAAAGTTTTAGGAGCCACTGTGGGTCAAGTCTGGACTTTGCTCTCTAAAGATTTTCTAAAGTTAGTATTGATTTCACTAGTGATTGGGTGTCCAATTGCATATTACTTGATGAATCAATGGCTTCAGAATTTTATTTACCGTACCGAAATTTCCTGGATTGTCTTTGCTATAGCAGGTATAAGCGCTTTACTCATCGCTTTAGTTACAGTAAGCTTTCAATCTGTAAAGGCAGCCATATCAAATCCTGTAAAATCCTTAAGAACAGAATAATCATCAATTAAAAAGACTATCAATGTTTAAGAACTATCTAAAAATCGCTTGGAGGAACATTACCAAAAACAAGATGTTTTTTCTTATCAATGTTACTGGACTCACAATTGGTTTAAGTGCCTCATTTGTTATTGGATTGATCATTTATTACGATGCGACCTTTGATAATTTTCATCCAGATAAGGAAAAGATTTATAGAGTTGTTAGTGATTTAACCCATCCTAAGGGAGGATTCTCTAGCTCTGGTGTAACTTTGGCATTAAAGGATGCTATAAAGGAGAATCCAAACTTCGAGGTTTTAGCCAATTTCTTTATTCACCAACCTATTAAAGTTGAAAATCCTGAAAAAAATACCGAGTTTAGTTTACCTAGTCATGTAGTATTTGCTGATCAAGCATATTTTGAACTATTTCAGTACACATTTCTTGCAAGAAATTCAGAAAACCCAATTGTTCAGCCAAATTCTGTAGTACTATCTGAGAATCGTGCAAAACAATATTTTCCAAATGAAAGTATGTCTGAAATTATTGGTAAAACATTGGTCTACAATGATTCTATTAATACTAAAGTTACAGGGATTGTAGAAAAATTACCTGGAAGAACAGACTTTATTTTTGAGGAGTTTATTTCTTGGCCAACCCTTTTACAAACATCTATAGCAGAGAAAATAAAGCAGAAAAATTGGGGTAATACTAGTTCTGCATCTCAATTATTTGTTAAAGTAATTCCTAACGTAAATCTAGATAATATACAAAAACAGCTTGATCAATTAGAAAAGGAAAATCAAGACCCAGAGTCTATTAAGTATGGATATACACGTCGTTTTAAACTTCAACCCTTAAATGACATACATTTAAATAGGAAATATGGAGGTTATAACCTAGCTGCGAGACAGGTTAATAAATCTCTCCTTTGGAGTTTAGGTTTTGTTGCTTTGTTTTTGCTGCTTTTAGGCTGCGTCAACTTTATTAATTTGAATACTGCGCAGGCTACGGAACGCGCTAAAGAAATTGGGGTTAGAAAGACATTTGGTTCTTCTAAGAAACAGTTGGTTGCTCAATTTTTAGGAGAAACCTTCTTGTTAGTTCTTATTTCAGCTGTACTTTCTTTTGCATTAATCAAGTGGTTATTAGAAGTTTTCTCGGATTTTGTGCCTCAAGGATTAGAATTTGAGATGGTGGCATCACCCTGGGTGATAATCGGAATGGTTTTCTTATTAATTGCCGTTACGTTTTTATCCGGGTTTTATCCAGCTTTAGTTTTATCGAAATATAAGCCAATTATCGTATTAAAAAACAACTTAAATTTTGGAGATAAGAAAACAAATTTTAGGAAGACGCTTATTGTATTTCAATTTACAATTGCACAGATTTTTATCATTGCAACCTTAGTTATTGGGAAACAAATTAATTATTTGTTGACAAAGGAAATGGGCTTTAAAACGGATGCTGTTGTTTCAGTTTATGCCCCTATTTCAGCAAGACAGTTTTCAAAATTAGAACTTTTTGCCAATAAATTAAAATCTATTTCAGATATCGATGAAGTTACTGTTGCCAGTAGCCCACCTGCATCTTTCAGCTCCAATATTGCCAATATAACGAGGATGGTTGATAGTATGGAAACCCATAAGGATATATATGTTTTACATGGGGATGCCAGCTATACTAACGTATTTGATATTAACATACTCGCTGGTACTAGAAGAAAAAACAATACCATACAAGAATTGGTGCTTAACGAGACTGCAGTTAAGGAATTTGGTTTTAAAAGCCCACAGGATGCTATAGGAGAAATGTTGGATTACAATGGTGAACCAATTCCAATTGTGGGCGTAATGCAGGACTTTCATCAATCTTCGTTGAGGGTTGGAATTCCTCCTATGGCCCTTATTGGCGATTGGACTCGTTCAATGCTTCAAAATTTTAAGTTGGTAAGTATGTCAATTTTCCCGGATGAAAATACTGGCCTATCAAATGCAATTACAAAAATTGAAAAAGCCTACAATGAAGTTTATCCAGGCACTGAAATGCGTTTACAATTTATGGATGAAACTGTTGAGAGTTTTTATAAGAGAGAGCAAAGGACTTCTAAACTTTTAAAATGGGCAACAGGTCTTTCAATATTGATTAGTTGTTTGGGGTTATTTGGGCTGGTTATGTATACGACTAACAGAAGGGTAAAGGAAATAGGTATCCGTAAGGTATTAGGGGCTACAGTAATTCAGATTAATTCACTTATTTGTAAAGATTTTATAAAACTTGTAGGGCTTGCATTTTTAGTTGCAACACCAATTGCATATTACGGCGCATATAAATGGTTACAAGGTTTTGCTTTTAACACTGGTATCAGTTGGTGGATCTTTTTGTTAAGTGGGGCGGCTATGTTAATACTAGCTCTTCTCGTTGTGAGTGCCCGTACACTTCAAGCAGCTAAATCCAATCCAGTAAAATCATTAAGAACAGAATAATCATCAATCAAAAAACAGGCAATCAATGCTTAAAAATTATTTTAAAATAGCATACAGAAATCTCCGGAAAAACAAGATTTTTACGTCGCTTAACATCATAGGTCTTACAGCCGCTTTCGGAGTAGCCATATTATTGGCAATGTATGCGGCCTATGAACTTTCTTATGACCGTTTTCATGAGCATGGTGATAATTTATATATGGTATATTCTGAGGATAGTACGCCTAACGGTATAGAAGCCAATATAACAAAATCAGAACCTTTTGCAGCTGCATTACGCGATGAGTTGACAGGTGTAAAAAAAATTACACGTTACAGAGGCTCAGGTGATTTATTGACATATGGTGATAAGCAACTTCAGATGAGTAGCGCTTATGTTGATCCCGATTTTTTTGATATGTTCAGTTTTCCAATAATCGAAGGAGATAGGGAAAATCCTATTACTTCAGAATCTGATATTGCCATTACAGAATTTGCTTCAAAGCGAATTTTTGGAGATGAAAACGCCGTCGGAAAAACAGTTACCTTATTATTGGATGAAAAAGAAGTTCCTTTTAAAGTTTCGGCAATTATAGAGGATTTTCCTGAAACAAGCTCTTTGGGTTTTGATATTATATTAAATTTTAAAAGCCAAGGATATCATGCTTATGAACGGACAATAGGTCGCTGGGATATCGAAAACCATGAAATATATATGGAATTGGCCGATGCAATGACTCCAGCTCAATTTGAAAAAAGCACGAAAGATTTTACAGAATTACATTATAAACAAGAGATACAAGACGCTAAGCGCGATGGTGTGCAGCCACATAATGGAGTTTATAGACAAATAAAATTACTGTCATTTTCCGATATAAGGTTTGCCAACTTTAGTCAGGGGCCAGTTAATGTTAATCGTACAATGCCTTATTTAGTGTTGGGGATAGCAATCTTGATTTTATTTATAGCGAGCGTTAATTTTATAAACATGAGTATTGCTAAGAGCGATCGGAGATTGCGAGAGATAGGAATGCGTAAGACCTTAGGTGCTAATAAACGACAATTATTTTTTCAGTTTTGGGGAGAAAGTATTTTAGTTTTTGTTACCTCAATAGGTCTTGGCGTTTTATTGGCTTTGTTCTTGTTGCCGCATTTTCAGCTATTGTTTAGAACAAAGGCCACATTTGAGATTTTTTTAAATCCATCTTTAATATTGCTACTCATATCAGGCATAATTGTTATTACGTTAGTGGCAGGTGGCTATCCTGCTGTTTTAATGAGCCGACTTAAGACACTACAAAGCCTAAAGGGTAAGCTCGATAGTAATGGTAAAAACTACTTGCGCAATGGACTAATGATACTTCAATTTGGAATAGCTATTTTACTTATAGGGGCAACATTAGTGCTTCAGAATCAGATTGAGTTTATGCGGACAAAAGATTTGGGTTTTAACAAAGATCAGGTTATAGCCTTTCCACTTAATGGGAAACGTAATGACCAACAAGCGTTGCGACTGTTGAGGGATGCTCTTAAGAGTAAGCCGAATATATTAAGTGTTTCTGCCTCAAATAATATTTTGGGGCTTGGTAAAGACGGAAGTCGTAGCACTAGTGTACTTGGATTTGATTATAAGAATAGAGGTATAGAGACACATATGTTAGTCGTTGATGCTGACTTTACTGAAACGTTGGATCTGAATTTGGTTAAAGGACGTTCATTTAAGAAAAATTTGGCCAGCGATAGCTTATCGGTTATCATTAATGAATCGATGGCAAAACAGCTTAACGAAGAAGAAATATTAAGTGCAAAATTGAATCTTGATGACAGTAAACAGTTTTCTGTAGTAGGTGTGGTTAAAGACTTCAACTTTCAGGATCTTGATAGAAATATTGCCCCATTGACACTTTTTGCATTGCCGAATTGGAATTTAAGAAATGTGTATGTAAAAGTGGCACCTCATAATTTAGAAGAATCTTATATAACTGTTAAGGAAGCATGGGCATCTGTAGAACCAAATGCAGAATTTGAAGGCTCATTTTTAGATGAAAACATAGAGAGAACATTGCGAAATGAACGTAATATGATGACTATGATAGGCAGTGGGTCTATTTTAGCTATTACCTTGAGTTGTATAGGTTTGTTTGCAATGTCATTACTCATTGTAGCTCAACGTCGTAAGGAAATTGGCGTTCGTAAGATCGTAGGTGCAAGTGTCATGGCAATTACTGTACTTTTAACCAAAGATTTTTTGAAGTTGGTGAGTATTGCTTTTTTGATTGCTACACCAATTTCCTGGTGGTTAATGAGCAAATGGTTGCAAAACTATGCTTATAGTATTGACCTCAATATTCTACTTTTCATTTTGGCTGGAGGGATAGCATTGCTTATTGCCATTGTAACTATCGCAGGAAAAACTATTAGTGCAGCCATAGCCAACCCAGTTAAGTCTTTACGTTCAGAGTAAATGTAATTTAAGTGTCCGATTTTGGACAAGATATGTACCAAAATCGGACACTTTTATTTATTTGTAAAAACACAAAACACTGATAATAAGTGTTTTGTGTTTTTGGCATTATATTGAATACTTATTGAATATGGATATTAGATTACCCATCAAAGTAAAAGTATCATGATTAGAAATTATTTTAAAATCGCATGGAGAAATATAATGAAGCATAAGGTTTTCTCCTTCATCAATGTAATAGGTCTAACCATTGGGTTCAGTGCTTCTTTCGTGATTGGATTGATGATCTATTACGATTATACATTTGATAAATTCCATAAAGATGGTGATCGAATTTACAGAGTAGTTACGGATTTTTACAGTCCAGAAGGGCAATTTCATAATTCTGGTGTCACTACGGCATTAGAAAATGCTATTAAAAACAATTCAAACTTTGAAATTGTCAGCGGATTTTATATAGAACGCCCATTTAAGGTAGAAAATAGAGACAATAAGACTGAGTTTAAATGGCCTAATTTTGTCATTTTTGCTAATCAGGATTACTTCCAAATGTTTAAGTATAAGTTTTTGGCTGGTAATGTCGATGAAACTCTAACAAATCCTAATCAAGTTGTACTTACCAAAGCTCGGGCAAAAGACTATTTTCCCAACCTAAAGCCTTCAGAAATCGTTGGAAGAACATTAGTCTATAATGACTCTTTAAATGTTAAGGTCACAGGTGTCGTAGAAAATTTTAATCAAAGAACAGATATTGTTTTTGAAGAATTCATATCGCATCCGACGATAATGCAAACGAGAATGCGAGACTTTATGTTAGAGAACAATTGGAATAGCACGAATTCTGATTCTCAATTGTATGTAAAAGTTAAACCAAATGCCGATTTGGATCAAATTCAAAAGGATTTTGATGCCCTTGCAAAAGCAAATACCGATGAAGAGAGTAAACGATATGGCCAATCGAGACAATTCACGCTTCAGCCTTTAGAAGATATCCATTTTAACGAGAGTTATGGTATTTATGATTGGCAGCGAGGAATGGCCAGCAAAGCCCTACTAAGAAATTTGGCTTTAGTCGCAATATTTCTTTTAATTCTTGGCTGTATTAATTTTATTAATCTTAATACGGCGCAAGCCACGCAGCGTGCAAAGGAAATAGGAATTAGAAAAACTTTAGGTGGTTCGCGCAAACAGCTTATTTCGCAATTCATGGGTGAGACTTTTATGTTGGTTTTGTTATCAGCTATACTTTCAATAGTGCTTACAAAGTGGCTTATTGAAATCTTTGCGGATTTTGTACCTGAGGGTTTAGAGTTTCAACTTCTAGGAACACCTATTATCGTGTTTTTTGCTGTTCTGCTTTTAGGGTTGGTGACTTTTCTCTCGGGCTTTTACCCAGCTTTAGTGCTTTCAAAATTCAATACAGTATCTGTGTTAAAAAACCATTTAGGTGTAGGAGATAAAAAAGTAGGACTGAGAAAATTCCTTACGATTTTTCAGTTCACTATAGCCCAGATATTTATCATAGGTACGTTGCTAGTGGGTAAACAAATTAACTATTTGTTGAGTAAAGATATGGGCTTTAAGACTGACGCAGTGGTATCTGTATTTAGTCCTCGAGGAGAAAGAGAACTTTCAAAAAAAGAATTATATGCTCAAAAGCTTAAATCTATTCCGCAAATTAAAGGTTTAAGCCTAGGTGGTATGCCTCCTGCATCCCAATCTACAAAGACTTCTACAACTACTTTAAACAATGGAACTTCCGAAATACAGACCAATCTTCAGTTTATATTTGGGGACACTAAGTACTTAGATCTATTTGAACTACAGCTGTTAGCTGGACGAGTATTTAGAAATGATACTATACAGGAAATAGTCATTAATGAGGCTGCACGCAAAGTATACGGTTTTAAGACGCCTCAAGAAGCAGTAGGTGGATTAGTAGATTTTGGCGACAGAAAAGTACCGATTGTTGGTGTGATGGCAGATTTCCATCAGCGCTCTTTAAAATCTGATATTAAACCGATGGCTTTAGTCGGTGATTGGTATAGGCCGGATTTTAGCCGATTTCAAGCTGTACATATTGCGTTTCAAAATTCAAATACAGATGATTTAAAATCGACTTTATCAAAAATAGAAACTGCTTATAAATCTGTTTATACAGAAGTAGATGACTATCGTATTGAGTTTATGGATCAAACTATAGCTAGGTTTTACAGCCGCGAAAAGAAAATTTCAAAATTACTCAACTGGGCTACGGGCCTATCGATTTTAATAAGCTGCTTGGGTTTATTAGGCTTAGTTATTTATACAACTAATAGACGCGTTAAGGAAATAGGTGTGCGAAAGGTTTTAGGCGCTTCAATACTACAAATTAATACACTTCTTTGTAAAGAGTTTTTAATACTGGTTGCGATTGCCTTTGTTATTGCAGCACCTATTGCATGGTATGGGATTAATGATTGGCTTCAGGATTTTGCGTATAAAACTAATGTTAGTTTTTGGGTATTCTTGGTCAGCGGAATAGCAATGGTAGTTTTTGCACTTATGGTAATTAGTATTAAGACATTAAAGGCTGCTAGCGTTAATCCAATAAACTCATTGCGATCAGAATAAAACTACAATTAATCAAAAATAACAAGCATGAAAAATTTTAGAAACACTGCTATTTTAGGAATCATTTTGGTAAGCCAAATGACCTTTACACAGACAAAAAAAATAGTAGACTCATTCAACAAAGTGATTATTAGTCCACACATAGAAACCATATTTGTGCAAGGTGATGAAGAGTCGGTAACCATATTGGAGAATACCTTATCGGAAGACAAAGTAAACATTGAGGTTAGTAGTGGCACTTTACGAGTCTATTTGGATGATGCCAAAATCACTACAAAGCATAAAAAAGTAATTAAGAATGGCGTAAAAATGAAAGTACCTATCTATAAAGGGAAGGTGTTAGCCATAAAAGTAACCTATAAAGATATTGACAATTTATCGTTACGGGGAGAAGAAACTACGGTTTGCGAAAGTAGTATTGATGTAGAGCATTTTAAGCTAAAAATGTATGGCGATTCTGAGGTAACCTTTAACAAAGTGAATTTTCGGAAATTTGATGTTGATATTTTTGGTGAAGGTCTTTTGGTAATTAAGGGGGGTAAAACTGGGCATCAGCATATCACATCCTACGGCGCAAGTGAAGTTAATCTCCTTGATATTAACAATAAAACGTCTAAGTTAAAGGCTTATGGTGAAGCCGAATTTAAGGTTAACGTTTCCGACCACATTAAGTTCACTGCTTATGGTGAAGCCGAATTACATTATAGAGGAACAGCAGAGGTGAACCAAGGGTTAAGTTTTGGAGATTCAGAAATCAAACATATAAATTAAGCAAAATAATTATTAAAATGACCAATATACTATTAAGTCTAAATGAAGCGAGCAGAACCGTAAATTCTGGAAGTAATAAAGTAACTATACTCGATGATATTAATCTACAGGTTAAAGAAGGCGAATTTATCTCTCTTATGGGGCCTTCGGGTTCTGGTAAATCTACGTTATTAAATTGTATAGGAATGCTCGATAGTTTTACTGGAGGAGGCTATACATTTTTGGGCGAACCTGTCCATAGCATGAAAGAGAAGAATAGATCTAAGCTGTACAAGGAATATATTGGATTTGTGTTTCAGGCTTATCACCTTATTGATGAGCTGACCGTTTGGGAAAACATCGAAACCCCTTTATTGTATAAAAACATAAAGTCATCAGAACGTAAGGCTTTGGTCGCAGATATGCTAGACCGATTTAATATTGTTGGCAAAAAGGATCTCTTTCCAATTCAATTAAGTGGCGGACAGCAACAATTGGTAGGTGTTGCTAGAGCACTTATCGGCAAGCCTAGGCTTATATTGGCAGATGAACCAACAGGGAATCTTAACTCAAAACAAAGTACGGAGATTATGGAATTGTTCTCCCAATTGAATAAAGAAGGAGTCACGATTATACAAGCTACACATTCGGAAAAGAATGCCTCATATGGTTCGAGGATTATCAATCTTTTGGATGGGAAAATAGTCGACGAATAACAACAAAATCATGAAACATCATCAAATCATATTTGCCATCATTCTTTTGATGGGTTGGATGGGCTACGCTCAAAATCAAGCTCAGGAGAGTTATTCCTTAGACGAATGCATTGCTATTGCACTAGAGAATAATCTCGATTTAAAGTCAGCAGATTTAAGAGCAAATTCTGCAAAAGTAAACCATCAGCAATCCAAGGGGAATTTATTACCAAGTATCAACGGGAATTTTAATATAGGAGTCAATGACGGTAGGAGTATAGACCCATTCACCAATGACTTTATAACTCAAGAACTAACGTTCTCGAACATGGGTCTTAATTTAGACATGACCATTTTTAATGGATTTCGACTTTTAAATACCGCTAAACAAAACCGCTTAAATCGAAAAGCAGCTGACTTAGAGGTTGAAGCAGCCAAGCAAGATTTGGTGTTGAATGTGACCTTAACCTATCTTCAAGTACTCAACAATAAAGCGGTTTTGGATTTAACCAAACAACGTTACGAAGCCACAAAGAAGCAACTTAAGATTCAAGAGGATTTTTATAAAAACGAATCTGGAAATCCCGCAGATTATGCGGATTTACTCGGTCAGATCGCAAATGATGAAACGAGTATTTTAGTGTCAGAATCTAATCTTAATAATTCCAAGCAAACGCTTATTAGATTATTGAATTTACCTGGAAACGTTACTATCGATACACAAAATTTAATGTTAGATGTTGAAGTATACGATCTTACAGCAGATGAAGTCTATACTGAAGCTTTACAGAATTTGATGACGTTTAAAGCTAATGAAACACGTATTGAAGCAGCTAAAAAAGGAGTTAGTGTCGCGAAATCCCAATTTACACCAGAAATATCTGTTTTTGGAGGTATCAACACCAATTATTCTAGTGCAGCACAATTGTTTGCGATGACAAATACTGAAATTGTGGAAACAGGTGATTTTGTTACTGTTGACGGACAGGACTTGCCTGTATTAACAGAGCGCACCAATTTTGAGGCAAATAGTATAAGTTATGAAGACCAACTTGACAATAACTTAAATACGGTTGTCGGAATTGCAGTAAACGTACCTCTTTTTAATGGATTTAGGGCGAAAAATAATGTTGCTTTACAAAAGATACAAGTCGAAGAATCTATTCTAGAACTAGAGCGCACGCACTTAGATATTAAGAACACCATTGCCCAAGTACATTTTGATATGGAAGCCGCTTATAATCGTTATGAGAGTTTATTAAAGCAAGTCGAAGCTTATGATGAGTCTTACCGCATCAATGAAATTAGGTTCAATAATGGTGTCTCTAATTTTCTAAATTATGTGACGAGTAAAAATAATTTGGACAACGCAAAAGTCAACTTGGCAAATGCTAAATACGAGTACTTATTACGTGTTAAAGTATTGGATTATTATAGAGGAGTAGTTAATTAATACCATTTTAAGGTACTTCTTTCATTCCAATAATCTTGAGCTGAAATAGCGAACGATTTTAATTGAACTATTTCATCTCCATTCAACCCAAAATCCAAAGCTTTTAAGTTTTGCTTTAAATGATCAATATGGGAAGCACCACTTAGAACGATTGTTGGTTCTAAATCATCCATAATAAAACGGATAGCAATGGCATCGATACCAACATCATATTTCTTTGAAAGTGCTTCTAAATAGTCATACGCTACCTCGTAATTTTTAAAATTAGTATTACTTAAGACACGACCGTTGGCTAGAGCTTCTTTGATAATCACAGTTTTCTCTTTAGCTATTAATTCCTTTAAGATAGTCGAGGTAGACTGTTCAAAAATGTTAAAGGTCACTTGGTAGCTATCGAACAAACCAACACCATCAAAAGCAATTTTTTGAGCTTCTTGAATGATTTTTTCCTGTGCCGTTCCACTAGACGTAATGCCTATTTTTACGTTGTGTTTTTCTTTTAACTCATGTAGTCTGGAAAGGACTGCTGTGTTTGTCAAAACACCACTATCTAAAGTGGCAGAATGGATTTGGTAGATGTTAAGCCTAGGAAGGAATGCTCTGGAAACTTCCCATTGTTCATTCAGTTTGGCTAAAGAATGTTCTTTAATTTCATGCTTGCCCTTAAATCCTATTTCCCAATTGGCAACATAAGTGTATCCAAATTTTGTTGAGAGACGAATATCTTTATGGTCTCTTGTCTTGTTCCATTCTAACAAAAATTGCTCTCCTAAGCCATAGGAAGGCGCGACATCAAAATCCCTTAGGCCTAATTTATGAGCTTCATCTAATATCTTAAGTGTATTTGTTTTAAAGGCATCCACAGATTTATCAATGTCGGTATGAGATCTAATATTAATGTAATCTGGTCTGCCCAAAGCAGCCAAGCCTAAACCGATTCTAGTTTTTTGAGCCATTTCAATAGTTCTTTATCAGAAGGATTCCTAAGTTTCTTTTCCCCAATAGTAATGGTCGGGAAATTGAGCTTTCTGTTTTCATAAAGATTACGCAGTTCTTCAGCAAATTCGTTGTCTGCTTCAACATCCAAAAATAAATATTCTAAGTTTTGCTTGTCAAAAAATGTTTGATAGTGTTTGGTCTTGTGGCAGCGCTCAGCGCCATAAAGTTTTATAACAGGATGAGCCATTTTTGATGACCTTTCATTTTATGTAAACCCAAAGCAACTTCAAAAGCTGCTTTGGGTAATATGATTATGCACTTTTTAATTTATCGGCATGAAGCTTACGAAGTTTCACAAGTTTTGGTGTAATAACAAAACTGCAATAACCTTGTTGCTGATTATTCCTATAATAATCCTGATGCTCTTGCTCGGCTTCATAAAAGGTCTGTACTTCAGAAACTTCTGTAACTATAGGGTCTTCATAATACTTGCTAAGTTCATTAATCACGGTATTAGCAGTTTTCTTTTGGGTGTCATCGTGATAATAAATAACCGAACGATATTGGGTACCACGATCGGCACCTTGTCTGTTTAAGGTTGTAGGATCGTGCGTTGTCATAAAAATGACGAGGATGTCTTCGTAACTTATCACATTAGCATCAAAAGTAACTTGTACCACTTCGGCATGGCCAGTTAAACCAGAACATACTTCCCTGTAGGTTGGTTTTCCTGGGACATTACCGCCAGAATATCCAGATACTACCTTTTCTACACCTTTTATTTCTTGAAAAACTGCTTCTGTACACCAAAAGCATCCACCACCTACTGTGGCAACTTGTAATTTTTTAGTTGTCATTAGGCGATCTCCTTTTCTAAAGTCATGGATTCAGAATTTATGCAATAGCGCAAACCACTAGGTTCTGGTCCATCCGGGAATACATGTCCTAAATGGGCATCGCAAGTATTACACATCACTTCGACGCGTACCATACCGTATGAGGTATCTCTTTCGTATTTAATGGCGTTTTCCTTGATCGGTTGTGTAAAGCTTGGCCAACCAGTACCAGAACTGAATTTAATGGTAGAATCGAACAAAGGTGTACCACAACATATACAGTTGTATTTGCCAGTATCATAAATGCTACAAAGTGCACCACTATGTGGTCGCTCAGTACCTTTTTGTCTAGTAATTCTAAATTGTTCTGGCGTTAATTGCGCTCGCCATTCGGCTTCTGTTTTTTCAACGCGTCGATCTGGTGTTGGGTTTCCATTAACTGAAAAATTGATGACATCTTTCCAGGTTAGCATACGTTTTGGTTCCTTTCTTTCTGTAAGTTAATATTTTATTAATTAGGTCAGAAACAACCTCATTATTGAAATCAAAAAGATGAATTTTAACTAAAGTTATTCGGTTTCTTTTCTAATTAATATATGCTTTTTGCAAATGTAAAGTTAGTCGTTATTGGTCGATTTTCCTTGCACGGATGAGGTTAAAGTGTTCTTAATTTTTTAATTGTAAAGGATTAGTATCTTTAGAGTATATTTATGAGCAGAACCTAACGACTATTATATGAAAAAAGGAACATTCTTATTGCTAATTACGGCTATATCAGCTTTGGGAGGCTTGTTATTTGGCTACGATACAGGTGTTATCAATGGTGCACAATATTATTTGAGCCAATATTTTGAACTCGATCCTACCATGAAAGGTTGGGTGGTTGGTAGTGCACTTATAGGATGCTTAGTTGGAGCGCTAATAGCAGGAGTTTTGAGTATTATAATAGGTAGAAAGAATTCATTGATTATCTCGGCCATTTTGTTTACACTTTCAGCTTGGGGCTCTGGTTTACCTGAGATTTTCCCAGAAACTGTTAGTATGCTGGTTGTTTTTAGAATTATTGGTGGTTTGGGTATTGGTATTGCATCCATGAATGCACCAATGTATATTGCCGAAATAGCTCCAAGCAATATTAGGGGGAAGATGGTTACTTACTATCAGTTGGCTATTGTGATTGGTTTTTTTGTCGTGTTTTTGGCAACTTATTTTATTGGGAATAATTTAACGGAAGCCGAAAATATTCAATTTGGCTGGCGACATATGTTTTGGTCCGAGTTGGTGCCCAGTTTTTTGTTTCTCACACTTCTATTTCTAGTGCCTAAGAGTCCACGTTGGTTGGCCTTAAAAGGTAACGACGAAGCAGCGCTTAAGGTATTGAGTAAGGTTCATGGAGAGGAAGAAGCGCAAAACGAAATACAAGAAATTAAAGCCTCTTTAGAAACAAGCGCATCAAAGATTAAAGTTAATTATTTTTCAAAGGCGGTTTTGTTTATAATATTTATTGGAGCAGCACTTTCTGCTTTGCAACAATTCACAGGTATCAATGCCGTTTTGTATTATGGTGCAGACATATTTGAAAAAGCCTTAGGTTTTGGCAAAGAAGATGTATTGGCACAGCAAGTCTTGTTAGCCTTTGTTAATTTGGTGTTTACTTTTGTCGCTATGTTTACTGTTGATAAATATGGTAGGAAACCCTTGTTATATATAGGTTCTATAGGAATGATTATTGGATTTTTATTGTTGGGTGTTTCGCTTCAACAAAATGCTGTTGGCCTAGTTTCCTTAATTGGAGTACTCGTTTTTACAGGTTCTTTTGCCTTATCGATGGGTCCAGTGGTTTGGGTCATTTTATCTGAGATGTTCCCTAACAAAATACGAAGTGTTGGTATGGCTTTAGCTGTTGCGGCACAATGGGCGGCAAACTATTTGGTAACTCAAACCTTTCCGATGGTTATGGAGAGTGAAGCTAATAACAGTGCACCATGGAACGACTCTATGCCTTACTTTATCTTTATTGCATTTATACTCATGATTATTTTAATAACCTACAAGTTTATTCCAGAAACCAAAGGAAAATCGCTCGAAGAGATCGAAGCGTTTTGGGAGTAATTATATGATTAATTATGACTAGAGATATCATAGAAATTAATGATTTTACCATTTTGGTGGAGACTGCAAATTCGGATAAAACTATTCAGGATTCCTGTTTTTTTGATGAACCTGTTATTGCTGTAGCATTTTATGGTTCTGGGAATGTGGATTTGGAGTTCGAATATCCGACAATGTCAAAGTTTTACAACTATACCAAAGGTTTGGCACTATCATTTTACTCTGATGAGAAGGTATTATGCAAACATACCGTTTCAAAAGATTGTCCACTTGAATGTATTGTTATAGCCACAGCGACTAGAAACCTACACAAACTACCCAATCAAGAAGGGGAGTTGTTTTCAGAGCTTTTAGAACAACTGGTTAATCCAAAAGATCATTATGTTGAAGGACCAAGCTTTTATATGACACCTGAGATGCTTAAAATTGTTAATGGTATTTTCAATATGAAATATGAGGGCAAAGCCAGAATGATGTTCTTCAGAAGTCAGATTACAGCTTTATTGTCCCATTTTTTTGGTCAGCTAGCCTTGCATAAAACGAAGCATTTTAAAACCCATGATCGATCTCGACTTGAGGAAGTGAAACAAGTTTTAGCCAATAATCTCGATAACCCACCATCCTTGTCTGAGCTTTCAAAAATAATTGGATTAAACGCCACTAAACTTAAAAAGGAGTTTAAAGAAGTCTTTGGCGTGCCAGTATTCAAATATTTACAAAATGAACGACTTACCACGGCACACGATATGATCATTAATAAAAGTGCCACTGTTCAGGAAGCGGCATGGCATGTCGGTTACGATAGTCTTAGCTCATTTTCGAATGCATTTGCCAATAAATTTGGCTACAGACCGAGCCAAATAAAGTAGTCGTCTTTTCGAACAAATCAAAATTCTTTTCAAATAAGTCTATGCTCTAAGGTAGAAATACTTTTGTCTAGTAATTAAAAATTATTAAGACATGAAAACAATTAGAGTCATTTTAATCGGTATAGCCATCTGGATTTTAGGCGTATCGTTTTACACCTTTTCATTCAGCGTTTCTTTAATGAAAGATGCAGAAATGCAAGCCAACCTGGTATTGTTTTTTTGCGTCATACCACTAGTTTGGTTTGGTAGTGCTTTATACTATAAAACTGATAAAACTACCTCTGGTTATAAAGTGGGCCTAATCTTATTACTGATTAGCGCAGCTTTAGATGCGCTTATCACAGTCCCATTTTTTATGATACCTAATGGCATTGACCATTTCACCTTTTTTACATCATTCGGTTTTTGGTTAGTAGCCCTAGAGTTTATCTGCATTGCGGCATTATACCATTACATCAAGGTGTATTCTAAAACAATAAGATTAAATCAATAGAGCTATGGAATTCTCATTACAACACATCGTTTACTTACTGTTAGTCGTATGTACAGGCCTTAGTGCAGGCTTATGCTTTACTTGGGGAAATGCCGTAGCACCAGGTATTGGGCGACTCGATGATTTCGGATTCTTAATGTCATTTCAGCAAATGAATCGGGTAATTCTAAACCCAACTTTTTTTATAGTGTTTTTAGGGCCATTCTTTTTGGGTATCATCAATTTATTTCTATTCAAAAATGCATCGTCGAACATTTGGTGGATGCTCTTAGTCGCTGTATTGACCTATTTCGCTGGAGTAGTCTTAGTTACTGTTTTTGGAAATGTGCCGCTAAACGACATGATTGACAAGCAGAACTTGGAAGCTTTAAGTAAAGTAGAACTAAAGGAATTGCGAACTGCCTTTGAAGCGAAATGGAATCAGTTTCATCTGGTTAGAATTATCACCTCAATAGGATCATTCATAAACTTAATTATAATCACAATACAAATCACAAAATAAATTTTAAAATCATGACAACAGAACATTTTTTAATCACAGGAGGAACAGGAAAAACAGGTCGGCGACTAGTAGATCGTTTACGACAATTAGGACAAAAGGTCCGTGTAGGATCTAGATCAGCACAACCAGCATTTGATTGGAATCAACCCAACAATTGGAGCGATGTTTTAGAAGGTATCGACAAGGTATATATCACCTATCAACCAGATTTGGCAGTACCAGGAGCCAAAGAAGCCATTACAGAATTAGTAAAGCAAGCCAAGAACGCTAATGTTAGAAAATTAGTGTTATTATCTGGAAAAGGTGAGCGTGAAGCAGAGCTTTGTGAGGAGATCGTTATCAGCTCTGGAATTGACTATACCATTGTTAGAGCCAGTTGGTTTAACCAGAATTTTAGTGAGAATTTCTTGTTAGAGCCAATTTTAGAAGGCGTGGTGGCCTTACCACAAGCCCACGTAAAAATCCCATTTGTAGATGCCGATGATATTGCAGATGTTGCGGTTGAGGTGCTTTTAAATGACCAGCACAATGGCGAAATCTATGAGCTTACAGGATCACAGTTATTCACTTTTAAAGACGCTATTGACACTATTGCTAAAGCAGCAAAGCGCGATATTACATTTGTGCCAGTAAGTTTAGAGGAATACAGTAATGCCATGAGAGCCATGCAATTACCAGAAGACTTTGTTTGGTTAATCGATTACTTATTCGAAGTGGTATTGGGCAATCCTAATAATTCCATTGTAACTCACGATATTGAAAAGGTCTTAGGAAGAGCACCAAGAACATTTAGGAACTTTGCAGAAGAAGTAGCCAAAACTGGCCTTTGGGATAAAGTAGAAGCTTAATCAAGCTAACGTTCATCAATCAAAAGAAGACCCTTGTAAATTTTGCAAGGGTTTTTTAGTGTAGTCGCAGGGACTAACGTCGTTGGGCCCATCTTGCCAGAATACAGTGCTCAGTTCTCAAATGAACCTTTTATTCCTAAAAGCAATCCCAGATCCAGATTTTAGATAACGCTCAAAATCATAAGCGTTTTGCTTGCTTTCAAATTGAAAAAGGTTAACTAGTTTTAAAGGCAATCTACTTTTGGTATAGTGAACTTCTCTGTTATCATGTGCTATTAACCGTTTTTCAATATCTGTTGTGAAGCCGGTATAATAGGTGTTATCAGAACACTTTAAAATGTAGACAGCGTAGGGTAATTTCATAGTTCGGGATTTGTTTAAAAATAAGGAATTTTGTGGACGAGCCCACCGTCTGCGTGTCGCTGAAGCTTTAGCGGAGGCACAAACTCTCAAGATAGAGTTTATTAAAAAAATAATTATGTTTAAAACAAAAAAAGCTCTCTTTCGCACAAGGCTTCAGAGAGCGTAGGTGGAGTCGGAGGGACTCGAACCCTCGTCCAAACAAGTAACCAAAGGGCTTTCTACACGCTTAGTTTTTATTTAATTTTAGACTGTAAACTGATTAAAAACGACCCATTTACAGCTTAGCTTCTAAATCTCGAAAGGGCATTGAAGCACTACCCATTCTTGGTTAATTTTTACGATGCCTCTTTATAAAACGCCACTAACCAAGGCTTTTTGGAGACATTTAGCTTGCGCACCTTGTGCGCCGAGGCTAGAACTTACTATAATTCAGTTATTAAGCAGCTAAAGCGTAGTTATTCTCGCCGTTTAAAATTTGGTCTAGCCTTTTACGTGTTTCAAAACCATTACACGACGTGCTTACCATTTCATTAATCTCGCTGTCAAAACCAGTCGACCCCAATCTTTTAAATGAAAAGGATGGCGAAGTTACAAAAAAAGTTGTGCAACCTCTTAAATCCAGTTATTTTCGTGCAAAAATTATTCCATTTTCAATATACGGTTTACAGTGTCAGTTTTCAGTCACTCAAAAAGCCATAAAAGATCAAACGAATCAATATGAGTATAAAATTCGCTATCATCAAAGAACGCAAAAACCCACCAGATAGACGTGTTGTCTTTTCACCCGAAACCTTAGCAGAAGCAAGAAAACGATTTCCAAAAGCTGAATTTGTAGTTGAGTCTTCAGATATTAGAGTGTTTCCTGATGAAGCTTATGCCGAATTAGGTTTCGAAGTTACTGACGATATTTCTGATGCTGATGTGATGATAGGTGTAAAAGAAGTCCCGATCGAAAACCTCATTCCAAATAAAAAGTACTTTTACTTTTCGCACACTATAAAAAAGCAACCCTACAATCGAAAGCTATTGGTAGCCATGCTCGAAAAAAACATAGAGATGTACGATCATGAAACCATCGTTAATGAAGCAGGATTTAGACTCATTGGTTTTGGACGTTATGCTGGTTTAGTAGGCGCCTATAATGGTTTTAGAGCATTAGGATTAAGAGATGGTTTATTCAATTTGCCAAAAGCGGAAACCCTTTCGGACTTAAATGAGATGAAAGCTGAATTGGATAAGATCACTATTCCGAATATAAAAATACTCCTAACCGGATCAGGTAAAGTAGCTCGTGGAGCTAAAGAGATTTTAGATCATTTGGGTATTAAGGAAATCAGCGATGCTTTGTATTTAACCTCAGAATTCACTGAGCCCGTCTACGTTATGGCAGATGTTATGGAATACGCCAAGCGTATAGACGGTAAAGTTGGTAGTCAGTCTGAGTTTTTTAAAGACCCAACAGGTTATGAGAGTAATTTTATGGCCTATGCCAAACACACAGATTATTTTATTGCAGGTCATTTTTATGGTAATAATGCACCTTACTTCTTTACAAGGGAAGATGCCAAACATCCTGATTTTAGAATTAATCTAGTGGCAGATATCTCTTGTGATATCGATGGGCCTGTTGCTAGTACTATTCGTCCTTCGACCATTGCAGAACCCTTCTATGGTTACCATCCGCAAACCGAATCGGAAGTTGCTTTTGATGCCAAAGAGGCCATTACGGTTATGGCTGTTGATAACTTGCCTTGTGAATTGCCAAAAGATGCGAGTGAAGGGTTTGGAGAAACTTTTGTAGAGCATGTAATACCCGCATTTTTCAATGATGATGAAAAAGGTATTTTAGAGCGTTCACAAATTACTAACTCAAAGGGTGAACTTACAAAACGCTTTAGTTATCTTCAGGATTATGTGGATGGTAAAGTATCATAATAGGTAGTATTTCCTAATTGAATAATACTAGTTTTGTTGATAAAAATCCTCAAAGCATTGCATTCCTATGGCACCACCAATGTAAGATAAAACCACTTTGTCTTTGTAGTATATGTTGTTACAGCCATCATTATGTCTTTTCAATTCATCTTCACTTAGCTTATTTTTAAATATTTTATAGGAATAAACACCTAAACCATTAAAGCCATATTCTACTTCTATCGGTTTCCAGTTAGATATACCTATACAGTTAGCAGATTCTAATTTTGCGTATAAGTTTCTGAATGTGTCGTTGGTCCAGTTTAGTTTTCTTTTTACTAGCTCAAATGAGTTGGTTTTTCCATTATACTTTCTTTCATATGTAGTTTGGGGTTCTTCAATGTAGTTGTCAATATCTAGATCCCATTTATGAAATAGTAGTTCATTTTCCTCAGAATTGTTTTCTTTTTCATAAACGACTAAGTCTATTCTATCGAAAGAATTATACCGTATTCTTACTATAAATTTTTTAGGTATAATGTCTTCAAAAAAACGTATTGCTTCGTGGATTTGTCTTTCGTGCTTTTCATAGTTTTCTATTAAATCAGCTTTTCGTTTTGAATGTGAACAACCCGATGCTAAAACTGAGATAAGCACAGCACATAATATTGATCTATAATTCATTTGTTCCATATTTTTTGTCAAATAATTGTTTGAATATCCAGTATCCGATCACCAAAAACCCACCAAAACATATGGTGAATAACCAAGCTTCAGAATGTTGAAAAGGAGAAATGATGATATGAATTATATCTAACATTAAGATTTTAGGATTACTAATAATTTCCCAAGAATTATAGCGTAAAAATCGACCAAGATAAACACCAAATCCACAGAGAAAAAGAATACCAAGGGTCATTCTTCTCGTTGTAGCATCAGTAAATGTTGCAGTGATTAGCTTTTGCATAGTCATTAAAGAAAGGTAGAAGAGGAGCAAACCAGTTAAGGCAAAAGATAAAACGACCAATACGTCTAACCATATCAATGGATGATTACCTAATCTCAAATGAATGAGATCGGTAATGATATAAGGCGCATTAGGTAAAAATGCTAACCAAACCAAAAACCAAAATCCTAATTTTAATTTACTAAGGGTTTCTTTCGAGCTAAGATACATGGTGATGGTATAGGGTATAATCGCTAAGAATACATTCCAGACCAAAAAGAGATAGAAGAACGACTTGCTTAGTTTTATCCTTAACATTAAAGCAAAAATACTGAAGCCTAGTGCTACTGTTACTAAAAGTAAATCCTTAAACTTTGACTGTATGAGTGTTTTTATGGTTTCCATAGTAATGTTCTGTTATAAGTACTGTTAAAATTCCGAGTGTGTATGCAACAAGGTCACCAACCTGAAATGTACTTCCAAATATCAACTTAGCTGTAAGGCTATCATGTAAATTAAAGTAGGTTAAAAATGGTGTAAGCTGAAGCAACTCTATGCTATAAGCAATAAAGAGGACGACTAAAGCTGAGGCCCTCACACTCAAATTAGTGCATCCTCTAAATATTGCATATAGTAAAATAACCACCAGATAATCACCAAAGGTGTAGCGGATGAATCCTGTTTTTATAATGAAAGCGATGGCCAATTCCATTAAGAAAATGGAATGTGCCAGGGTTAAATAGTATTTATTGAACTGTAGCTTCATTGTATGGTGATTTTTTCTCCTAAAAATTTGGGTTGTACATTAAAAACTAAGTCTAAGCTAGCTTTAGAGCGCGCAAAGTATTCCCTAAGATGAGAATTGTGTACATCTTTGGCATTAAAGCCAACAGCTTTAATATTAAAATGATCTGCAATATAGATGGCCCTTTGATTGTGAAACTTTTGGGAAATAAAAGTGATGGACGTTTGCCCAAAAATTTCTTTAGCTCTTATTACAGAGTCTAAAGTTCTAAAGCCAGCATAGTCCAAAAAGATTTTTTCTTTTGGAATTCCTTCGGCAATTAAGTCATTTTTAAAGTCAGACGGCTCATCATAATTCTTTCTGCTATTATCTCCACTGACTAAAATAAATTCTATTTTGCCGGCTTCATACAAGTTAACTGCTGCATCAATTCTGTATTTATAGAATAGATTGATATTTCCGTTTGCTGCGTACTTCCCTGTTCCTAAAACCAAACCTACTTTGTTTTTTGGAATTAAATTGACCTTGTCGAACACAAGATGTCGCGTTTTAAAACTTATCCAATGGTAGGTGATAAATACGCCCAGGCCAATAAATACAATAATTAAGAAAATGATTTTTATTTTTTTCATGATGTTTTTAGGTTAAGATGATGTAATGCTGATTTAGAAAAAATGGCCAATCTAAAGTCCTCAATAGATACGTTTAAAAGTTTTCTGTAATCGAAATGATGAAAGGGGTTGGCACGTTTTCCAGTCTTAAAGGATTTATAATAATAGTCGTAGTAATCTGGAAGTATGGCGACTCCTAAAATAATGGCTCCGTATAGGTATGGACTGCGTTTGCCATTTCCATAACATAGGCATTGTAAGGCGATTTCATCTTCAACTTTGGTGCTGTAACCGCAAAGCACATGGTAACAATCGTGACGCTCTACTTTTGGGATCAATTCAAAATTATTCTTATCCAAAAACTCTCCAAGATGTCTTCCAAATGTGGGTTTTGGAAGATTGAGCAAATCTGCTTTGGTAATATTCCAACCTTCATGATTTTTGAACATCGATGTATAGATACGTTGCGAATGCTCAAACAACCAAACGATAAGTTGTTTCCTAAAAGATCTAAAGGATTTAAATAGGCTGTTCATGGTAGATGGGTTTGATTTGGTTCAACGGCAATTTTTTTATTTTATAATATTTAAAGTACTTTGTATTTCAAAGTAAAAGATTAAAAAAATAGTTTATGTAATGTTCATACGTTTAATATCTTCTTTATACGCTGGTGGTAATAACAGCTCTTTCAATAGCCAATCCATACGTAAGCTTCTAAAAACTTTGTAAACGGTAATAAACGGTTTCAATAGCGATAGACTTCTTAAGTTCAAAAGTTGTCTGACTCTTGCCGGTACTAAAAGGATTTGTGCTTCTAACAATAAATTGTATCTAACAAAACCTAAATGCTTTCTGTATTGTTTGTAAAGGTCTTTAGATAGTTTTCCATTGAGAAGGTTTTGTTGTAAATGTTGGTGTCTAATACCTTTAAATTTAGAGTAGGTGAGTGGTAACTGTTTTAATCCCATTCGTCTTCCTACACTTACAAAAACATCGAGGATCTCTTGTTTCTCTTCCAAACTGAGCGGTCTTTGCAAAAGTTCATATGATCTTATGGAATAATCTATAAGCATAAACAATACATCTTTGTAGGCCCACTCGGGAATCTTTTGTCCTCGTCTTTCTTCTACAGTAGCATGTATGGTAGTAATTTGGTCAATCGCTTTGAGCGCTGTATTTTTTTCTGAGAAGACAATTTTTTTTGCATAGTAAACAGTCGAGAACAAACGCCCTAAAGGATCTTTGGGGAGTTTACCCGTAAAATACAACCAATCTACAGCTTTGTTAAGGGCAAATTCGGCCGAGGCACCTGCAAATACAAGTAATATGGTGTCGCTCTTGCCCCATATTTGTTTTACTATTGATGTGTCTTCTACAAAAGCAGCCATGTTTTTAGGTTTTTTTTATTAATTTTTCGAGGGCTTCGATATGTTTTTTAAACTCTTTTCTGCCGAGCTTGGTAGCACTATATCGAGTATTTGGCTTGCGTCCTATAAATTGTTTTTCTACCAAAATATATTCTGCTTTTTCCAAAGCCTTGGTGTGGCTAGCCAAGTTACCATCAGTAGCACCTAACAATTCCTTTAAGGTGTTAAAATCGGCATATTCATTCACCATAAGAATAGACATAATACCCAGTCGTATTCTGTGATCAAAGAGTTTATTTATGTTGGTGATGATGCTCAAATTTCAGTATTCAGTATTAGGTTTCGACTTCATTTTTTATCGTATTTAAAATGCATCCAAGTACCATATATGATATGCATAATTCCAAAACCGATAACCCAAAGCCAGAACCCATAACCAGGATAATAGCTCGCAATGAGTCCTAGAACAATTTCAATATAGCCTAAATATTTAATATCACCTATGCTATATTTTGAGGCACTGACCAAAGCTAAGCCATAGAAAATAAGCATTAATCCTCCTGTTTGTCCATACCTGCCTTGGCTTAAAATTATTAAACAATAAATCCCTCCTACAACAAGTGGTACTAAAAAGTTAAAGAGTAATCGTTTAGAAGAATTATCCCAAATTTTTTCACCATTTTTCTTTGCTTTTCTTGTAGTAAGTATGATGCCTGTAACTGCACTAAGAAATGCCACCATAAGTAGTATAGATATGCAGGTCCAGAATACCCAACCATGGAAAATATACAAAATGCCATCGCTATATGAAATAACCAACCAATAGGCAACTGCTGCACCAATTAGGGCATAGATACCAGCTAAGATGCCCGATAAACCGCTTAAGGAAATAAAACGCGAGGATTTATTCATTAAATGTTTAATCTCGCTGATGTCTTTTAGATAATCTTCGTTACTCATAATTAAAAGTACTTTGAAATACAAAGTAAAAGAAATTATTTATATAACACAAAACAATTTTAGAGGATATTAACTAAATTTATAATCTAACTATTAAATCTTTCAACTTTATGATTGGACTACTTTTAACAATAGCCAACATTTCTGGTGGTATCTTACTTGGACTGGCCACTTTAGACAAATGGGATGGGGAGAGTAATTTTTTTAATAAAATTGCTGGTATTTTGGCACCTTTTCAAACAGTTATTGGGGTTGCTTTAATCGTATTATCACTTATTAAGTTTAGAGTAAGTGTTCTTTTTAGTATAGTCAGTATCTTAGGGGGAATTTTACTTCTTACTCATGTATTTGGGAAAGTACCAGCTTTAGAAACTAGTTTACGGAAATTATCTGCTTCACTAATGCCTTTTAAGGCCATTATAGGTATAGCGCTTATTGTTATTGGTATTTTAGGGTTGTTCTAGATTTTGAATCCAGCTGAAGCGTATATATTAAAACAGGTAGAACCCTATAAATCCATATTGATGCAGCTTCAGACTATTATTGAAGCTGTAGTGCCTAATGCCGAATTATTGTATAAATACCGCATTCCGTTTTACTACTACAATGGTTTTCCTCTATGTTATCTCAACCAATCCAAGGATTATGTAGACTTGGCCTTTTGGCATGGCGATAAGTTAGATCAATACAGAGATCATTTTGTAACGACTAATAGAAAAGTGGTGACCTCGCTTCGCTACAGAAGTGTCGAGGAAATTCAAGACGAAGTTGTTGTGTATGTCATAGAACAGCAATTGGCTATTAATATTAATCCTTTTAAAATGGTTTTAGGCTCCAAGAATAAGAAAAAGGGTTGACTAGCAGTTTGTAAAATTAAAGTTAGGTATTTATTAATTTAATATTAATGAATATATTGCGTTATATTCCCTATACCTAATGAACTGTGAAAATTAATTGGCATTCAGAAGCTCAATTGTCTAGTGATGAATTAGATAAGTGTATTCAAATTGAATTTGATTTTCGGCAAAAAATGACACGTTTTTTAATGAACAACCCTGGATTTGATTGTTGTGAAGACTTTGGATGCTATATTTTCGATTATTTTGTGGATGCTGAAAAAATCGAACTCTCAAAAGACACCGCTGAACCTTTTTATTCAAATCTAAAAAATATATGGCATCTGTTTAGTGCAGAATAAACCTGTTTAAAACGAGTTCACCACTTTTCGGATAGCCACTAAGCGTTCCAATAAACCTTCGAGCTTATCTAAATGCAACATATTGGCGCCATCACTTTTTGCATTTGCAGGATCAAAATGTGTTTCTATAAACAATCCATCTACATGGTTAACTACACCAGCTCTTGCAATAGTCTCAATCATATCTGGTCGACCACCTGTAACTCCAGCACTTTGATTGGGCTGTTGTAGTGAATGCGTAACGTCTAACACCGTTGGCGCAAATTGTCGCATAGTAGGAATACCTCTAAAATCTACGATCATATCCTGGTAACCAAACATAGTGCCTCTATCGGTAATCCAAGCGTTATCCCGATAGCCCTCGGGACTAGCATCTTTAACCTTTTGCACAGCATGTTTCATAGCTTCAGGACTCATAAACTGGCCTTTTTTCAAATTAACAACTTTTCCTGTTTTGGCTGCGGCTACCACCAAATCCGTTTGTCTCACTAAGAATGCAGGAATTTGTAGTACGTCGACATATTCTGCGGCCATTTCGGCATCAGAAGCTTCATGGATATCTGTAATAGTAGGAATATCGAAAGTCTTTGATACTTTTTCGAGAATCTTGAGGGCCTTTTCATTGCCTATACCTGTAAAACTGTCAATTCTACTACGATTAGCTTTTTTAAAACTTCCTTTAAATACATATGGAATTTGTAGTTTATCTGTAATGGAAACGACCTGTTCAGCGATACGTAAAGCCATATCTTCTCCTTCAATAGCACAAGGACCACAAAGCAAAAAGAAATTATCTGAATCGGCATGTTTTATTTTAGGAATAGTCATCTTAGCAAAAGCGTTAAAAATTCAGTTGCAAAGATAATACTTTAAAAAAGCTTTTTAATACTATTCCTTACAATCCAAAGAGACATAACAAAATTACCTATTACTAAAGCGCCACCATAAAACAAAAAGCGCTTAGCAGATTCTGACCAATTTATAATGTTAAGTAAGTTAAACAGATAAGCTAAAATTAAAAAAGATGAAAGACAGACAAATACAATGCCTAGCGAGAAATTTAGCTCACGATTTGGTTTTACTAGCTGCCATAAAAAGGGAATGCCAAACAACAAAATCGGGTAAGCAGAAAGGCCAACACTTTTATTAATATCTGTAAACCAATACACAATTACAGACAAAAAATAAAGATAAGGTATATACTTTGCGTATTTGCTAATTATATTCATCTGCATTCGTTTTCTGGGCTTAGACTTAAACAGCCAAATTAGCGATTTATAAGAAAGAGGCTATTACTATTAATCAATTCTTACAACGACAAGATACAAATTGAAATTGTCCCATTTTTAAAATATAACATATAATTAACGAATTGAGGATAATAAGGCGTACCTTTGCAGGCTTAAAATCAGCATCATATATGACCAAGATTAAAAATATAGCAATTATTGCTCACGTCGATCATGGGAAAACCACTTTAGTAGATAAAATTATGTACCATTGTCAACTATTTCGTGACAATGAGAATACTGGAGATTTAATTCTAGATAATAACGATTTAGAACGCGAACGTGGTATCACTATTACCTCAAAGAATGTGTCAGTAATTTATAAAGACACCAAAATTAATATTATCGATACACCTGGCCATGCTGATTTTGGAGGGGAAGTAGAGCGTGTGTTGAATATGGCTGATGGTGTTTTATTGCTTGTCGATGCTTTTGAGGGGCCTATGCCACAGACACGATTTGTGCTTCAAAAAGCAATCAATTTGGGCTTAAAACCTTGCGTTGTTGTCAATAAAGTTGACAAGGAAAACTGTACTCCAGATGAGGTTCATGAAAAGGTGTTTGATCTTATGTTTGAACTTGGTGCAGAAGAGTGGCAATTAGATTTTCCGACAGTTTATGGGTCTGCAAAACAAAACTGGATGAGTGAAGACTGGAAAAGCCCTACGGAAAATATTGAGCCATTATTAGATATGGTGATTGAGCATGTCCCAGAACCTAAAATAGAAGAAGGGACGACACAAATGCTAATTACGTCTTTGGATTTCTCATCCTTCACAGGAAGAATTGCCATCGGTAGATTAACTAGAGGACTATTAAAAGCCAATCAACAGATTTCGTTGGTAAAACGTGATGGATCAATAGTAAAGAGTAAAATTAAGGAATTACACACGTTTGAAGGCTTAGGACGTAAAAAAGTTGATGAAGTACAAGCAGGTGATATTTGCGCTATCGTTGGTTTAGAAGGTTTTGAAATAGGAGACACTGTAGCTGATTTAGAGCATCCAGAAGGATTAAAAACCATAGCCATAGATGAGCCAACCATGAGTATGTTATTTACTATAAATGATTCACCTTTCTTTGGTAAAGATGGAAAGTATGTAACTTCGCGCCATATCAAAGAACGTTTATTAAAGGAGTTAGAGAAGAATTTGGCGCTTAGGGTCGAAGAGACTGATAGCGCTGATAAGTTTATGGTATTTGGTCGTGGTGTACTACATCTGTCGGTTTTAATCGAAACCATGCGAAGAGAGGGTTACGAACTTCAAATAGGTCAACCACAAGTTATCATAAAAGAGATTGATGGCGTAAAGTGTGAGCCCTTTGAAGAAATGACTATTGATTTGCCCGAAGAAGTTTCTGGAAAAGCTATAGAAATGGTAACCATGCGTAAAGGCGAGATGCTTAGTATGGAAGCCAAAGGAGACCGAATGGTATGCGAGTTTATTGTACCATCTCGCGGTATTATAGGTTTGCGTAATCAGCTATTAACTGCTACAGCAGGTGAGGCTATTATGGCACACCGTTTTAAGGAATACCAGCCGTTAAAAGGTGGTATACCAGAGCGCCAAAACGGATCATTGGTTTCTATGGAAAATGGGACGGCAATTCCTTATTCGATCGATAAATTACAAGAACGGGGAAAGTTTTTTATTAATCCAGGTGAAGACATTTACGAAGGTCAGGTTATTGGGGAAAACTCTCGAGGAGATGATATGGTGGTTAATGTTACCAAAACCAAAAAATTGAGTAATGTACGTTCTGCAGGTGCTGATGATAAGGCTAAAATTGTACCTGCAATAAAGTTTTCGTTAGAAGAAGCTCTAGAATATATTCAAAAGGATGAATATGTAGAAGTAACCCCAAATTACTTAAGATTGCGTAAAATCTTGTTGAAGGAAGTAGATCGCAAGCGTAATAAGGACATATAATCATCCGGTTGGCAAATTGAAAAGAAAATCACTGAAAAGTATTTTCTTTTTATAGGTTATCGAAGATTAGTCAAAAAAATGACATTTTTAGATAGATTTTTAAGAGATTGGCGCATAAAGGTCATAAAGCCATATGTAAGACCTAACGATAAAATTCTGGATATTGGTTGTTTTGATGATAGCATGTTTTTAAAACTATCCAATAAACCCATAGGTAAGAGTCTTGGTATAGATCCATTGCTAGAAGAAACTATTCATGGCGAAAATTATGAGTTGGTTCCAGGTAAATTTTCAAATGATCTTCCAAAAGGGATAACGTTTAACTGTATTACCATGCTAGCCGTTTTAGAGCATATTCCTAAAGAGGAACAGCTAAAACTCAATGATGAATTTTACAAATACTTGGAAGCTAAAGGTCGTGTTATCATCACAGTCCCCTCCCCATTTGTTGATCGTATTTTATGGGTATTATCTAAATTGAGATTAATCGATGGGATGTCTTTAGAAGAGCATTATGGGTTTGAAGCTAAAGATACACCGAGTTTATTTCACTCAAAACAATTCAGGCTTATAAAACACAAGACATTTCAGTTAGGATTGAATAATCTTTTTGTTTTTGAAAAAAAAGATTAAAGTTTATTTTTTTAACCCTAAAACACTAAAAAATAAGCTAAACAATATGGTTTGAACTCCCAATTGTAATGAAGTGATGGCAGGAATAATTATTCGTAGTGTGGTAGTTGCATCTAGTGAGCTATAATTGGTTTCGCGCCATAAGAGTAATCCTTTGAAGCTTAAGAATACGCCTAAGCATAATAGAATGAAACCAATAATTAAACCTCTTTCGAGATTTATAAATTCAAAGAGTTTATGATATCTTCTAGACTTAGGCAACAACTCATTTTCGACAGCAAAAATCTTTGTTAGTCCGTAAAAAATAATAAACTGAAACCCTACTAATAAAAAAGCAGAAGCATATAATAAGGTATGTACATCGAGGGTTATACTTTCAAGTTCTAATGGTTTTACGATAAGAAGAATACCGAGCACTAATCCAATAAAGGCCAATAAAATCCCTGGATAAAGGAATAACCAATTAGGCGCATAAAGCATTAAAAATCGCAAGTGCCGCCAACCATCGCTCCAGGTTTTGAGGTGTGGTTTTCTACTTCGGCCGTCTTTTTTTAGTCGAGTAGGCACTTCGGTTATGGTTAGACCATTAAGTTTTGATTTAACGACCATTTCTGAAGCAAATTCCATCCCTGAAGTTTTTAAATTCATTTTGTTATATGCTGATTTTGAAAACCCTCTTAATCCACAATGAAAATCACCTATACTTATTTTAAAGAACAAACGCCCTATAAAAGAAAGCACAGGATTACCCAGGTATTTGTGTAAAAACGGCATGGCATCTTTTTCAATACCACCTTTAAAACGGTTGCCCATTACCAAGTCAAAACCCTCTCTAAGTTTATTAAGATATGGCATAAGATTGCTAAAGTCATAGCTATCATCTGCATCTCCCATAATGACATAAGTTCCTGTAGCAGCTTCAATACCAGTTTTAAGGGCACTGCCATAGCCTTTTTGTTTGGTGTGTAAAACTTTAGCATTAAGAGATTTGGCAATAGCAATGGAGCCATCGGTACTTCCATTGTCCGAAATAATAATCTCACCACTGATCTTATTTTTGTCTAAAAAGGATTGCGCTTTCTTTATACAAGTCTTCAAGGTCTCTGCTTCATTGAGACACGGCATTACAATTGAAATTTCAGTATTTTCGTTCACGTTTTAGAAGGTTGTAGGTGCTAAGAAACAATAAAAAAATCAAACTATAGTTATAAAACAAATAGCGCTGTATGGAATGAGAAGCAAAAGCTATAAACATAGCATTAGATAGAATTAGTGAAGACAACAGAAAAATAATAGCATATCGCTTTTGGTAATTCAGTAAGTTCTTAACAAGACTGAAAAAGAACATCACTACTACAAACCACAGCAATAATTGAGACCTAAAGCCATAAGTGATGTTAGTATAGTAGAGACGTGCCCACGCTTTAAAATTGTCTATAATCAGAACTTTTGTAAATGTTTTACAAGCGGCTTCTGTTTCAAAGTATAAATAGGAAGCAACCTGATTTTCGCTCCAGTCTTTTGGAGCAGGTTTGCTTAAATAGTAGTTTACGCCTACATGCCTTATGGTTTGATTACATATTTTCGGTAAATTATCATGAAAAAATTTGTAGGCCTCCTTTGTTGTGTATTCTGGCTTAACTAACAAATCTTTTTTTACCAAGCTATCGTAACTCATTCTAAAAATAGCCCTGTAATCTTTGTCTTCAATAAGCTTAAAATCATCTCGATCAGAAAGATAGATTGGTGCTGTAGAGGCACTTGTATATCCTAGAGGCGTAGGTTTAAAAAAACCATCTTTCATTTTGTGATACGTTCGTTCTACGAGACTTGCTATGAGCATCACACTGCAAAAAATAAGTATATTTTTAATATGTTTTCTATGAAAAATATGCTTTCTGTACATTAAAAAGTAAGTGCCGGCAAATATCAATGTCGAAAAGATAAATTGACTTCTTATGGAAATTAAAGCCAAATAAACAATTAGGTAATATTTGAACCTTTCATGTTTATTGTTGAAAAGGATATCCATACCTATGGCCACGAATAAGAGGTACAGTCCGTATCCCAAGCCTTCGGAGCAAAGATTGTTGGCAATACTCAATGGCGGAAAAAAAGGAATCAATAAGATGACAAGCAAAGGGATTTTAAGTAAAGGGTTGAGCTTATATAACCTTGAGATTTTAGTAAAGAAATAATAAACGGCACAAAGGCTAAATAACGCATGAAATCCTACGACAACAAAGTCGAAATACGAACCGAAGATGGTCGTAAAGATCCTTAAGAAAACGACATAGCCCATTTGCCGAAATGGCATAGCCCCCAGATAGCTGTATGTGTCAGGAGAATATAATGGCTCTGTTAGGATACAAAAGAAGAAAACTAAACCAAGACTCAGAAAAAGCAAATAGTTTTCAGACGTATTTTTTTTGTATTTAAATCGCATTTATGCTTTACAAGACTAAGTCTTTAATTTATCAAAGTTTGTAATTTCTTTTATTTTATAGGGTCGAGTATTTTGTGTCTCGTAATAAGTCCGCATCTGTAAGTCTATAGCAATTCCGGTTGTGAACAATTGAACTCCTACAAGTAATAATAACACTCCAAGAATTAATAAAGGTCTATCTCCTATATCGTTGCCCATAATTTTTTCTACAAGTAAGTAGATATTGATGATTGCACCGATTAGAAAAAATAGAATTCCTAAATTTCCCAATAAATATAACGGTTTGTGGAGGTAATTTCGTTGAAATAAAATAAGAAGAATATCATTTACAACTTTAAAAACTCTCCCCATGCCATATTTAGATTTACCATGAATTCTATGATGGTGCCTTACATTAGTTTCACCGACTCTAGCACCATTAAGATAGGCGAGTAATCCTATAAAGCGATGCATTTCACCATAAAGGTTGAGTTCTTTGGCAATCTCTTTTTTAAAAACCTTTAAGGCACAGCCATGGTCTTTGATATTGAGTTTTGTGGCTTTCCTGATTAAGAAGTTAGCAATCTTTGAAGGTAGTTTTTTTAAGAAACTATCCTGTCTTTTATTTCTAATGCCAACAACTACATCCCACCCTTCGTCATGAAGTTTTTGAAGCATTGGGATTATATCTTTTGGGTCATTTTGTAAGTCGCCATCCATTGTAACGATGAAGTCTCCCAATGCACTATCTAAACCAGCAGCCAATGCCGAGCTTTGACCGTAGTTTTTCCTCAGCTCTATAAGTTTAACTTTCGAATTCTTAAGTTTCTTGATTATACTTACGGTTTTATCAGTAGAAAAATCATCGACTAAGATAATTTCATAATCTAGTCCTTCTAAGGCTTCGTTGATGTTTTTTATTAATTGTGGGATATTTCCTTCCTCGTTATAAAGCGGGACCACGATAGAGAGGAAAGTATTTCGTAAATTCATAATTTGACCTAGTATTACAAAACTATTATTTTTTAAATTACGGTTGTTGGTATACTCTAAAGTGTTCGTTTCTTTCTATAAGTTTCCAATGTTTAACCACATACATAGTAAGTAAAGAAGTTTCTTCATAGTTATCGTAGTGGTTTTCAAAGTTTTCTATGAAAATAGTTAGTTTTTTATCACTTATAGTTTGCTTGTAGGTTTCCAACTTATCAGCCAAATGGTGATTAAAAACCCAATCTACACCTATTGGATTTACGGTATTTGTAATATAATGCCCTAGAGTCATAGAAGGTAGTATTGTAAAGTTATCGTATTTAGATGACAGTTCTTTGAGCTCTTCAAACTTGTAATATGTCGTTTGGTTGGTATAGATGGTCTGTAAGCGAGGAAAGATGTCTCCTAAATGATGATTTAATACATTTCTCTTCTCTTCTCTATATGGATTTTGATATCCATAATAGAAAGTCCCAAAATAAAGACTTACAATAACAATTGCAATCCATTTTCTTAATTGAAAGTTCTTGCCCAAACAGACTAACATCACCACTAAAAACATTGGCGTTGAGAAATCTATGGGAGTATTGTAGCCATTACTTATAGAAGCACACCAAGACAATGAAAACAATAAGATAAGGATAGTATATTCTTTGTCCTTTATGCTATTAATTATCGAGAAAAATATGCCAAATAACCATAAAATATGTATGATGCCATATTTTGCATACTGATACAAACTTTGGTTTTTGTAATACAACCAGATAAATACCAAAACAATAAGAACATTTGTAAGCAGTAATGCTATTTGTGACTTTGTAAATTTTTTTATCAACCATAAGGCTATACCTGCGAGAACTATATATAGGATGTTAAATTTGATGGCCAAGTAATAAGACCTAATACCAGTATTTATTAAACTCGACCCAGGTGTAAAGCTAAACATTTGCTCAATAAACGAGTTTAAAGCGTCTTGCCACCAATAGAACCATAAAAATAGGGTAATGAATAGCAAACCGCTAATGCTCAATATTAAGAACGGTTTAAATTCTCTTCTATACAATAAAAACAAAGCAACTAATGGCGGGAAGAAATAGAATGATTGCTTGCATAAAGCTCCTAAAAAAAGAAAAAATGCCCCAAGGACAATCAACCATGATTTTGTTGGCCGCTTAACAATAAAAAATAATCCCAATACACTAAAAAATATACCATCTATGGTATTCCAAGGCATAGGAGGGTAATTATGTACAGAAACTAATGCACCTATTATAGCAATAAAATAAATGTATTTCTTGGGAATCTTTAAGAAATTGACAGCTATTAAACTTGCCAGATAAGAATACCCAAATACTTGTACGTAATACAGGTACCTGTTGATCAGATAGGCATAATCTTCCGTTAAATAGAGCGGCAACGAATGAAAAAAGGGTGAAAAAGCTGGTTTTATATACACAAAGTCCCTGTGCGGAAAATAACCGTTGTACATACTCCATGATATTCCAAATATCGAGCCCATGTCTCCTTCCTCAATTCCAAAAGGACCATAAAAGACCATATAGAAAACAAGTATTGTATAAAAAAGACATTTATATGGGTTTTTATAGATATAGGCAAACAACACAGATTGATTTTTTTTGCTAATATAGAATAATTACAATGCTTTACTTTAGAAGCAAGAGACAATTGTTGTACTAAAACCTATACGAAATTATAGGTTTGGTTAGTTATGATAAAAGTTAGATGCTTAAAAAGTCTTATTTTTCGAATTGTTGATATATTTTTGATAGATGCAAAGCTTTAAAGTTTTAAGATATAAACCGTCAGATAAGGCAGTATGGAACAACTTTGTTTTAGATAGTAATCAGCAGACATTTTTGTTCCAAAGGGATTTTATGGACTATCATAGCGATAGGTTTGAGGATCATTCGTTGATGTTTTATAAGAACAACAAACTTATTGGTCTGTTGCCAGCAAATAAGCTTGATAATGAAGTCTGTTCGCACCAAGGACTTACCTATGGTGGGTTTATTTATGATGCGACTATAAAATCAGAAGACGCTATAGGAATCATGCGAGGAACTCTTGAGTTTTTAAATGAAAATGGCATCTTAAATTTTATCGTAAAGGAATTACCTTATATTTATTTGAATAATCCAACAAATAATCCTTTTACGTACTTATGTTTTAAAGTAAAAGCACAACTAAACAGAACGGACATGCATTCTGTTCTTGACCCAAAATTCAAAGCTTATTCTAGAAGCAGAAATAATGGATATAAGAGAGGTAAGAAAAACCATCTTCTTGTTGAAGAAACCAACGATTTTGCTCTATTTTGGAATAGTATCCTTATCCCCAATCTAGATAAAAAGCATGAGGTAAAACCGGTACATACGCTTGAGGAAATTAAGCTTTTAAAATCTAGATTCCCTAATCAGATTAGACAGTTTAATGTTTATTACCAAGATAACATTGTCGCAGGGACTACAATTTTTGAAACCAAGAATGTAGCACACAGTCAGTACATTTCGGGTAATGCAGATAAAAATACCTTAGGGAGTTTAGACTATTTACATCATTATCTTTTAGAGGAGGTGTTTGCTAACAAGCCTTATTTTAATTTTGGTATTTCTAATATTGAAGAGGGACAAAAGATTAATGAAGGCCTATTGTATTGGAAGGAAGGGTTTGGAGCACGTTCAATTAACCAAGGGTTTTATACTATAAAAACCGAAAACTATA
The DNA here is from genome assembly GCF_028282165.1 of Winogradskyella sp. Lineage (GTDB taxonomy): Bacteria > Bacteroidota > Bacteroidia > Flavobacteriales > Flavobacteriaceae > Winogradskyella. Next base: position 59,488 of record NZ_JANQIM010000018.1, read on the forward strand.
AGCTATTAGAAGATGTCTTTGTATGATTAAATTTTTAGATCTTCATAAAATCAATAATAGATTTAGGGATGCTTTTGAAACTTCGTTCAATAATTCCCTAGATGCTTCCCATTTTATATTGGGTTCAAATGTTTCAAGATTCGAAAATGAATTCGCACGTTATTGTGGGACAAAACATTGTGTAGGTACGGCTAATGGTTTAGATGCACTGACACTGATTCTTAAAAGCTATATAGAACTGGGAAAGTTACATGAAGGTGATAAAGTCATCGTTCCAGCCAACACCTTTATTGCTACCATATTATCTGTACTACATGCAGGGTTGGAGCCCGTGCTCGTTGAGCCTAATCCAGAAACTTATAATCTTTCACCAGAATATACGGAAAAAGCACTTACAAAAGATGTTAAAGCAATAGTCATGGTTCATCTCTATGGCCAATTAGCTAATGTAGATAGCTTCAAAAAACTGAAGGATAAATACGGCTTGCTTTTAATTGAAGATGCAGCTCAGGCACACGGTGCTGGAATCAATGCTAAAGGCCTTAAAGCCGGAAATTTAGCCGATGCTGCGGCATTTAGTTTTTACCCAAGTAAAAACCTTGGAGCCCTTGGCGATGGCGGAGCGATAACTACAAATGATTCAGAATTGTATAATACAATTTCCTTGTTAAGAAACTATGGAAGTAAGGAAAAATACAAGAATGAAATCATTGGTTTTAATAGCCGGTTAGATGATTTACAAGCTGACTTTTTGAGTATCAAATTAAAGGCTTTGGATGCAGATAATGAACGAAGACGGGTAATTGCCAAAACTTACCTTAATGGGGTTAAAAACGCAAAGCTTAAATTGCCACACTATGATAGTACTAATAATCATGTATTTTATGCTTTTGTTATTAAAGTGGCAGATAGAGACGATTTTATAGATTTCTTAGATCAGAATAATATAGGATGGTTAATTCATTATCCAGTTCCTCCACATAAGCAAAATGCACTTTGTCGATTTTCGGATTTAAAATTGCCACTAACCGAACAAATCCACAAAAGAGTTATAAGTTTGCCAATCAGTCCTGTAATGACAGACGATGAAGTACAAGAGGTGATTGAAGTTCTAAATAAATATTAATTGAAAAAATTTTTTCACTATATAAATAATGAAGTTCTAGTAAAAGCGGCTAACCTTAATACAGCTAATATTAGCGTTAAGATTATTGCAGGAATACTCATTTCTAAGTTTATCGCTGTATTTATTGGTCCTGAGGGTATGGCACTGATAGGGAACTTGAGAAATATTCTCAGTACTTTACAATCTATGGCCATTGCTGGCCTTTACAACGGCGTAGTGAAACTTATTGGGAAGTGTAAAAACAATCTCGTTGCACTTACTAATACATTATCTACAGTATTCTACTTAGGTTTTTTCTCTTCGATTATACTGGCATTTATATGTTATTATAATGCAGAATACATAAATGGGCTTATTTTCTTAAACAATAACTATACCTATGTTATTGAAACTATGGCAATAGTGTTACCGTTCTATGCGCTTAATATGTTTGCGTTTTCTATAATGAATGGGTTTTCTAAGTACCGAATCTTGTTGGTTATAAATATAACCGGTCAGATTTTAGGTTTACTGGTTACTTTACTTTTAATTAAGCAAGAAAACATTGACGGTGCGCTAGTAGCAGTTGTTATAACACCAGCACTAAATCTTTTGATAACTATAGTCGGTATTGCTTTTAGGAAAAATCTAATGGCCCACATCAGAATTACACAGATTACGATCTCGGTTCTGAGAAAGTTAAGTCCTTATATGGTAATGGCTTTGGTATCATCAATAGCATTACCCATTATTTACATTATAATAAGAAATTATCTCATTACGGAAATTGGTATAAAGGAAGCAGGGTATTGGACAGCAGTAACGAGAGTATCCGATTATTATTTGATGTTTATCAATTCATTGATGGCACTATATATTTTGCCACGCTTTGCAGAACTCAAGTCGCGAAAGGAGTTTAGAAAAGAAGTGTTTAGTTTTTATAAAACCGTTCTTCCGGTTTTTGCTCTCATTTTAGGTATTATCTATCTTAGCAGAAGTTTATTAGTCAATCTCTTATTTACAGAAGAATTTAGATCCATTGAGGATTTATTTGGCTATCAAATATTGGGAGACTTTATGCGTGTGATGTCTATGGTTATTGCCTACAAATTTTTGGCGAAGAAAATGTTTACCCATTTTATTATCATAGAAGTGTTTTTATTTGTTATTATGTACTTCTCTAGCATTTATTTAATTGATGTTTTTGGATTGAAAGGTGCTGTTATGGGACATTGCCTCAGCTATTTTATGCATTTTGGAATAGTTTTACTGATTTTTGGTAGCTCTTTGTTTGGAGTTTTAAATGAAGAAGGCTTAGACGAATATTAATTAGCTAACGGTGAAAATTCCTAAATTTCTCAGAGAAAATATTGTTCTTAAGATTACATCTCTAAACGCTGTAGTCATTACTATTAGGCTTATTGTCTCAGTATTTGTACAGCGGCTTTTAGCAATAACTGTAGGAGAAGCTGGTATAGCAAGCATTGGTCAGGTGCGTAATGTAATGGCAATGCTGACCAGTACCTCTACTTTGGGGATATTTAACGGCGTCGTAAAATATGTTGCCGAATATAAGGAGAATAAACCTGAGTTGACTAAGCTTTTCTCGACAACAACACTATTCTTGTTTTTTGGGTCTTTCATTTCTGCAATAGTTCTATTTTTTGGCTCAAGTTATTTTTCCAACTATCTTTTTAAATCAGATGACTTTGTCTATGTTTTTAAGATTTTAGCAGTTATAGTACCCTTTATTGCCATAAATAGAGCTATAAACGGTGTTGTAAATGGACTCTCGGATTACAAGAAGTATGCTAAAATTGAGCTAATAAGTTACCTTTTGGCAACACTTGCGCTTCTTTTTGGGTTATACACTTCAAATCTAGAAGGTGTTATTATTGCTATAGCATTTACTCCAATCATTCAACTCATAGTGATGGGTTTTGTATTTGGTAAAACATTGAAAAAGTATTTAATTTTTAAGAACTTAAAGCTAAATCTGATTTATAAGAATAAGCTTTTAGCTTTCACATTAATGTCTTTTATATCAACTTTTTTACTGAATTATATTGAGATAAATATCAGAACTAGAGTTGCTAATGATATCAATATTGATGAAGCTGGGTACTGGACGGCAATCACATTTATATCAAAAAATTACATGGTATTTGCTACAGGATTATTTACGCTATACGTTATACCAAAATTCGCAAACATTCATACCAGAAATGCATTTAAAAATGAAGTTTTTAATATCTATAAAACTATTTTGCCAATTTTTGGATTGGGAATGATATTGGTTTATCTACTTAGAAATGTAATCATCGAAATTATCTATCCAGATTTTAAAGGTATGGAGCCTTTGTTTAAGTGGCAATTATTAGGTGATTTTGTCCGATTATGTGCCTTGGTCTTGGCGCATCAATTTTTGGCTAAGCGATTGGTGAAAAGTTTTGTTGTTACCGAAATTATTTCGCTAGTTTTATTCTATGTACTTACTATAGTATTTATTAAGCATTATGAAACTGAAGGCGTGGTAATGGCACATTTAGTGCGCTATATCATATACTTTATCATTGTGATTTTTGTAGTATGGTTGTATTACGGTAACAAAACTTTAGAAAAATCCTAGAGCGCTATGCATTACCTGATTGCCAAATATTTATATATTTTTTGGCTGAAGAAACGTAATGATGATGTACTTCTACAAACTGTCTCGCATTCTTGGAAATTTCTATGATCTTGTCAGGATTTTTTATGAGCCATTCTAATTTTTGGGCAATTTGTGTTGCATTAGGTAGCGCATTAATAGCAACAGTATCTTCTTTAATGTTATAATACTCTAACCATTCTTTTTCTGCTCCCGTAAAAACGACTTTCCCTTTTGCCATGGCTTCTAAAGCATTATAGCCTTGATCATAGGCATAGATCTGATCTAAGAGAATATGGGCTTCATCATAAGCTTTAATATACTCATTGTAAGGTAAACTTCTTACTGTAACTATCTTAATGCTCTCAGAATACTTTTGATCAATAATTGTTAAGGCCTCTTCAAAAATATCATTCCCTTTTTTGTAATAATTGTTGGAATTTATCCCGTGAAAAATCACAATCCTATCTTCAATTTTAGATAATTTAAACTCTAAAAGCTCAGTATTGATAGGGTTTGGGATTAGCCCTAAATATTTTGGATGATGCTTAAGCGGTATGTGATAATCGATGTCCGATGCAATAACACCTTTAATTCTTTTATAGATATGCTGATGGAGTTCTTTAAATTTTGGGGTTAAAAATTTCAAGCCATAAGAGCTTAGTTGAGCACTGTCTTTTCCATTTTTGTAAGGCGTTAGTATCGAATATCTAAAATTTCCTTTATTTGCAAAGTTGACACTGATATAATCCGTTCCGCAAGAGAGTAAAAAAGTGGTTTTATTCCAGGAACTTATAAGGTCAAAAATATCTTTTTCAACTTTAGCTAAACAACCAAAAGGAGCTTCATTTATAAATTGTACAACATCATAATCTTTAAGCTGGGGCTCTAACCGCTGGATTTGTTTTTTTACATTATTGGATTCAAGATCAATACCTGTTAAAGAAAAAATGAGGTTTTTTAGTTTTCTTAATACGCCTTTTTGATAGTTCTTCTCAATAAGTAAGTCAACATCATACTTCTTAAAGCCGTCATAAGTTGCAACAATAGTAACGTGATGGTTCAATTTTACTAAACCCTCTTTTAAGGAGTTATGAAGCCTGCTGTATTCACCTACCAATAAAATCTTCATTTATATCGTTACATTTGTTTCAAATATAGTGGTTAATGACAAAAGCAACGGCTAAAAAAATATGTATTGTTGTTTCGTCACTTGGTGGTGGTGGTGCAGAAAAATCAGCTGCATTATTATCAGAAGTGCTTTTTGAGCTAGGTAATGATATACATATTATTTCTGTTTTAGATAGAATAGATTACTCTTACAAGGGAAAGTTGCTTAATCTAGGCGAGCTAAAGGCCGAAGATGATACTGCATTAGGAAGATTAAAAAGACTTTTTGTATTTAAAAATTATCTGAAAGACCACAAGTTTGATTATGTAATAGATAGTAGACCAAGAAGAGGGTTTTTAAAAGAACTGATGATATCAAAAATCATTTATAATCCTAATAAAGTTGTTTATTGTGTTAGGAGTTATAGAACTGATCGTTATATACATCCAAACCGTTTTTTTGGTAGGATTTTGTATGGTTCTGCTTATAAAATAGTTTCTGTATCAAAGGCCATTTCGGATAAGCTGAATTCAACTTATGGATTCAAAAATCTTGATGTCATTTATAACCCATTTGAAGAAGTGCCCAAGGTTTTAGATAGAAAGGAACATAAAACAGATCGTTTTATATTGTTCTATGGACGTTTGGAAGATGCAGTTAAGAATGTTTCATTATTATTAAACGCCTATTCAAGATCAAATTTGCCAAAAGCGAGATTCAAATTGAAAATCCTAGGTGATGGAAAAGATAAGGCCAAACTTAAAAAACTAGTAGAGGAATTAAGGATACAATCGCACGTAGAGTTTTTAGGCTATAAATCAAATCCTTATGGTTTAGTTAGAGACTCATATTTTACCATATTAACCAGTTGGTACGAGGGGTTTCCTAGGGTTTTAGTGGAGTCTTTGGCTTTGGGTGTGCCAGTGGTGTCTGTAGATTGTAAATCCGGACCAAACGAGATCATCGTTAATGAGCGCAATGGGCTTTTGGTAGAAAACCATAATATAGATGCACTAGTAAATGCCATGAACAGAATGATTGAGGATACGGATTTATACCTACATTGCAAATCTAATGCTAAGGCAAGCGTTGACAAGTTTTCAAAAAAACACATAGGTTTGCAATGGCAGGCTCTATTAAACTAAGTATTAAAATTTATATGAATATCTTAAATAAAACAGTTTTATTAAACATACCAAAAGTACATGACGAGCGCGGCTCTCTTGCAGTTATTGAAAAAGATGTGGTGCCGTTTGAGATAAAACGCGTCTACTATCTGTACGATGTACCAAGCGACAGTTTTAGGGGAGGTCATGCGCATAAAGAACAAGAATCTGTAGTCATCGCACTTAGTGGCAGCTTTGAAGTCGTAGTCGATGATGGCCATACACGCAAGCGCATCATGCTAAATAAACCTACCCAAGGTTTATATATCCCAACATATATCTGGAGAGAGATTGACAATTTTTCTTCAGGAGCCGTTTGTTTGGTACTGGCATCCACGACTTATAACGAGGATGAGTATTTGAGAGATTACGAGGAGTTTAAAAATCAACTTTCGGGATAGTAGAGCTTTTTTTTATTGTACGATTTTAATTTCAGTAAGAATCTGAGTAACCATCTAGGGCCTTTTAATAAAAAGCGCTGTTTTTTGCCAAGATTTTCAGTACTAATATGCGAAGTATAATAATTAAAGCTTTCAGAATCATTTACAATCTTACTAAGAATAGCCATCGCATAACGATTTCGATCCAAGTGGGCTTTTAGTAGAGGGTCTTTTCTTTCTTCTTCAAAATATTTATCAAACTTAGGCTTAGCTTTGAGTTTAAAGGTCGTGTTCGACAAGCTCTTGGGATTGTAGTTGTAAGTTGCAAGTACTTTGTTTATAAAAACAACCTCATTAAACAACCCAAATCTTATCCACATGTCTGTGTCTTGTCCAGAGACAATCGATGGGTCGAATAAACCAGTTTTTTCTAATATGGATTTATGAAATACTACACTAGAGCTTGTTATTATCGAATGCGCTTTACTTGCCTCAAAGTAATTATGAATGCCGAAAAGTCCATTTTGATTTATATTGTATTTTAGAGGTATTATTCTTTCTTCGTATTTCTGAGAAACCGAGGCCGTAAATATTTTCTGGTTTGGGTAGGTGTTTATCGCTCTAAACATGTAGTCGAGATAGTTTAAATCCCAAATATCATCACCATCTAATAGAGCAATGTAATTGCATTTAGCTTGCTTGATACCTAAATTTCGGGATTTGGAAGCGCCTTGATTTTTAGTTGTTATAAGCTTAAGTCTCTGGTCTTTAAAAGTTTTGATGATTTCCGCGCTATTATCTGTGGAACCGTCATTAATAACTATGACTTCGAAGTTTTCAAAGGATTGATTCAAAATACTATTAACCGTATTTTCAATAAAATCAGATTTATTATATACCGTAACTACGACCGAAAAAAAAGGAATCATTCTTTGTTATCGCTTAGAGTGCAAAGGTAGCCCAATTTGTAAAATTGCAATAATTTCATGTTTGGCTTGTTGCCCAACAATTGCCTTTGCACGGCATTTTTTGATCGCTTAAAGATGAAATTTACAAGACCTTTGAGTCCAATTCTATTTATGGTTTTAAACACTTCTAACAGACTGTTCTGGGAATTTGTGTTTTTATTTGCCACATAGTAATGGAATAATGTTTCAACGGCGAGTTCTACTTTGCTTAAAAAAACCGAACTGTCGTCGAGGCCTTTGTGTATTACAGGGTTGTCTATATGAAATACTTCGGTTTTTTCTAGCATCATCTTAGCGCCTATAAAAATATCATAACCATAACCATCATTGTTAATTTTAGACATGAGGTCTTGAAATGTTTTCTTTCGTATGAGGAAATTTGCAGAAACAATAAATTTATATGGATTCTTATTCCTAATTTTTGCTTCGACGTCTTCGTAAGTTTTACCATATGTCCATCTCAATATCTTGGAACTATCTGGCATTGTTGAATCATATGAGCAACCACCATATAGGGCATCAAAACTATGAGCAAAATAGTTTGAATAGTTTTTGATAAAGTTTTTATCAATGATTTCTACGTCCGCATCTAAAAAAAGCAACCAATTGTATTTGGCATTTTGAGCAAGATATTTGCGCGATGTTATCCGCCCTTTATTTTTTATAGATATATGATGGGTAGTACTATTGTATAAATCGCATGTCGCTTTGTTTTCCTCTAAATAAGATGTAGAACCATCTTCCAAACATAAAATTTCATAGTCTAAATCCAAACCTGTTGCAACCTTATTTAGAGAAACGATAAGATTGCTAATGGGATAATTATATATTGGGATAAGAATAGAAAACATGTTTTTAAGACATACAAACGTGGTGTAAAAGCCTAATAAGTTCTACGCTGTACAACTTCGAACACTTTGTTCTCTTCACATTTGAGGGTTTTACTAGGATATTTTAAGAGCAAAGCATAGTCGTGTGTAGCCATTAGGATAGTATTTCCATTTTTATTGATGTCTTGTAGAACTTCCATAACTTCGATACTGGTCTGCGGGTCTAGATTTCCTGTTGGCTCATCAGCAAGGATTAACTCTGGATCGTTAAGAAGTGCTCTTGCTATGGCGATGCGTTGTTGTTCACCTCCTGAGAGCTCATGAGGATATTTAAATCCTTTGGTTTTCATAGAGACTTTATCTAATACGGCTTCAATACGTTCATTGATTTTATCTTTGTCCTTCCAGCCAGTGGCTTTCAGTACAAATTCGAGATTTCCATGTACGGTGCGATCAGGTAGTAGTTTAAAATCCTGAAAAACAATACCCAATTTTCTGCGTAAAAAAGGAATGTCATTTTCTTTCATGGTTTTGAGATCGAAATCGACAACTTGACCTTCGCCCTCTACCAATTCTAGATCACCATATAAAGTTTTCATAAAACTACTTTTGCCACTTCCTGTTTTACCAATAAGATAGACAAACTCTCCTTTTTGCATTTCAAAGTTCACATTAGAAAGCACTACGCTTCCTCCCTGATATATGGTTGCTTGGTTTAGTTTTAGAATGGGTTTGGACATACTTATTTAGTTAATTGCTTAGTCTTTGGCTCATATATTCCAAATATAAAGTCACTTTTATGATTTTTCAAGTAAGTGTCTTCAAAATAGAATAAACCATCTAATACTTCTTTTTTTTCTTTGTTTAGATCAATAAAGTGATGGGCGATATCTTTTAATGCCAATTGCAAGATATTCCCTCCGTAGCTGGCTTCATAAACCGTATTGTAATTTTGGTGAATCGAAGGCATTATATTTTCAGAATCAATACATTCGGAAGGGTCAGCCAAGATCATTCTTAACCACCCTGGACCATAAACTTTATTTTTGTAAATGTTGAGTTTATAACGTTTTCTATAAGGCTTTGGTATAAGTTTAAGTGCTTTGTTTATTGCTTTAATTTGATGCTTGGGGAATTGTAGTCTAGATGGTCCGACATATTCATTAATAATCAATAGACCATTAGGCTTTAAAATTTGCATCAATGTTTTGGACACTAATTTTTCGACATTTTTAAAATGATGTAAGGATGCTTTAAAGTATACGATATCGTAAGTGTCATTCTCTAGGCGTAAATCGTTAACGTCTTGTATTTTAAAATCTATGTTTTTTAAACCAGCTGATTTGGCATTTTTTTTACCAGTTTTAAGGCGTTTTTCTGCAATATCGGTGCATAAGATAAGCTCAAAATTAGGATGTTTGGCAAATGCAATTTCGGATGCACAATTGCCGCTACCTAAGGATAGCATTTTAAGACCTTTACGATTTTTTAAAAATTTGTGTACCGTAAAATCTTCTATCGCCATTTCTTCATTAGATGTAATTATTTTTTGCCACCGCAGTTTAATTTGAGGGATGATGGACCAATTGGAAGAAGAAATATTAAAATGATTAAAGGCCGTTTTAGCACGTTCGGTATCGCTAAAGGTAAATTTAGACAAAATAAACCCGAGACCTCTTTGACGAAGCTTGGTATAGGTTTCTACGAAATCATCTAAGGTAACTATTCGTTTCATTAATTTTTGTCTGTGATATAATAGGTTATTTTTTAAAATAGCAAGTAATATGTTAAGGTCTAGTTCGGTTTTGAGGAATACTTTAGCTAAAATTTAAACCTGCGTAAATGTATGGCGTAAAATTTCAAATCCCAAATGCTATTTATACCTTGGCATAGTAATTGAAAAACCAAAAAACATGAGATGTTTTTTTAGCATAGTAGTCTTATTCCTAACGATGATTTTATCTGCCCAAAAAGAGTTTCATGTCTTTCCTATGGATGGTAAAGCGATTAAGGGCTCACCAAACGGTGATGGAAGTATAACTAACCCTTGGGACTTGCAAACTGCTTTATCGCAATCCTCAACATATGTAAATGGAGGCGATACTATTTGGCTGCACGAGGGCATTTACACCGGAAATTATATAAGTACCTTAGAGGCTACTGAAAAACACGGTTATATTACGGTCTCTGCATACAAAAACGCTAAAGTTATTATAAACGGCAACATTGAAAATAAAATGTATTATGTACTAGAAGTTAGTGGTGGTAGAGTGATTTTTAAGAATCTTGAAATTACATTTTTAGGAAATTTTTCACGTACAAAATCAACTAAGGGTTTTAAGGCTGTTACAGGTGTAAACCATACAAAAGGGGAGGATTGTAAGTTTCAAAGTTTAATTATCCATAACATCCCAGGATCTGGTTTTGGTTCGTGGAAAGCTACTGGCGGAACCAGTATAGAAGATTGCATCATTTATAATAATGGCTATCAAGGAGGACGAGGCCAAGGGGTTGGTATTTATGTTCAGAACGAGAGTGAAAAAACTAGAGTTTTAAAGAACAATATCATCTTTAATAACTACTATAAAGGCATTGAGGTGTGGTCGGCTACGAGTGGTACTGAAAGAGAGTTTGTGAAAAATGTTGATATCACCAATAACGTTATATTTAATAACGGTTCCCCATCAGGAAGACCTTGGTCTAACCTAATCGTCGCATCTGGAGATCAGGATGGTGTTAATGTGGCTAATAACATAACGATAAAGAACAATGTCTTTTATCATAATACCGATTTTAAGGACACGAAAAATTTTGGACATGGCAATTCCATTACCTTAGGATATACCAGCAAAGCGTTGGTAGAAGATATTTCTATTACGGATAATTTTATAATTGGGAGAAACAATGCTTTGAATATTTTACATGCGAAGTCTTTAGAATTAAAAAACAATATCATTTACACAGGGTATGTTCATTTTGAAAAATCAACCTTAGAAGCGCTGAGAACAGGTGGAATGACATTTAGCAATAATAGCTATCATACTAGAAAAATTGCTGGCTTAAGAATTTTAAAGCATAGAGATTATAAACTATCGGATTGGAGCAAAAGGTTCAATCTTGATGCAGATAGCCAATGGAAATCGTTAAAAGCTTTCGAAGTCGATCCGGTATTGAAAATTGAAAAGTTGAATTCGAAGCCCAATCACTTTAATGTGGTTTTGTTAGAAAAAGAGGGTAAAGATGTCATGGTGGATTTTAGTCAGTTAAATATTGGTAAAGAAGCATCATATAAAATATACGATATCGAAAACATAACAGTCGTCATAAAATCAGGTAGGCTTTCGGAAGAAGCGAAAGTAAAGTTCCCGATGGGGACATCGGAGTTCGAGAAGCCATTGCATAATGCCAAAGCTTCAAAATCTGCGAACAATTTTGGGGTATACAGAATCGTATTTGAAGAAACTAAAAACAAAGAAGGATTCCTTAAACGGTTTTTTGGGTGGCTATTTTAACATTTAATAAGTCCGTTTATAATTATACAGAATTTCTACCGTTATAGGTTTTGTATTCAATTATATTTGAAACGCTATTATATCATCAATATTTATTAATCAAAAAACGACACTAATGCTAGGTTTTCAAAGACAACTAATCATCGTTTTTCTCATCTTTACAGCTTTTGGATTTGCTCAAAAATCTGCGGTTTATACGAGTGATTTAAAGGATTACCAAAAAGCGTTAACCCTTTATAACAATAAACAGTATAAGGCAGCACAATCCTTATTCGACGATATTAAATACAATACAGATGATGCGGTATTAAAGTCTGATTGTTCATATTATATTGCTAACTGTGCGGTACGGTTAAATCAGAGAAATGCAGATGATTTAATTGCCGAATTTGTGGAAGAATATCCAACAAGTACTAAGCGTAATACTGCGTTCTTGGATGTTGCAGATTATTATTTCGAAAATTCTAAATATGCTTATGCGCGGAAATGGTACCAAAAAGTAGATGAGGTAAGCATCGCACGATCTGAGCGCGACCGTTTCAATTTTAACTATGGGTATAGTCTCTACGCCACAAAAAGTAAAACCCAAGCGACAAAATACCTAAATCGTGTAGTGGATTCAAAAGAGTATGGTTCACAGGCAAAATATTATATTGGCTATATGGCTTATGAAGGCGATGATTACGACACGGCAAATGAGTATTTCGATCAGGTGAGCGATAATGAAAAGTACAAAGAAAAACTCTCGTACTATCAAGCGGACTTAAACTTTAAATTAGGAAAGTTCGAGAAAGCTATCGAATTAGCCCTGGAGCAGTTGCCAAATAGTAGAGGTGTTGAAAAATCAGAGCTTTCTAAGATTATTGGCGAAAGTTATTTTAATCTCGAAAAGTATGCTGAAGCCATTCCGTATTTACAAGATTACGAAGGTAAACGGGGCAAATGGAATAACACAGATTATTACCAGTTAGGCTATGCCTATTATAAGCAAGATGATTTTGAAAAAGCCATTTCAGAGTTCAATAAGATCATTGACGGCAATAATTCTGTGGCCCAAAATGCATACTATCATCTTGGAGAGAGTTATATTAATCTCGATAAGAAACAAGAAGCCTTAAATGCATTTAGAAATGCTTCAGAAATGGATTATGATTTAAAAATTCAAGAAGATGCTTGGTTAAATTATGCAAAGATCAGTTATGAGATAGGTAATCCTTATCAATCTGTACCACAGGTTTTAGCAGGTTATTTGGATAAATACCCAGAAACAAGCTATAGGGAAGAAATAGAGACCTTACTTATAGATTCTTATATCACTTCAAAAAACTACAAGGAAGCATTAGAACTTTTAAAAGGCAAAAACAGCTTTGAGAATAAAGTAGCCTATCAAAAAGTGGCGTTTTTTAGAGGTATAGAATTATATAACGAAACACGGTATAGTGAAGCTTTAGAAATGTTCAATAATTCCCTCAAAGAACCGAGAGATCCTATTTTTGTTACCAAAGCCACATTCTGGAAAGCCGAAACGGAATACAACCTTACCAACTACAATGATGCGTTAATAGGCTTTAAACAATTTTCTGGTATGGCAGAAGCCTCAAGTTTGCCCGAAAACGACAATCTAGATTATAACTTGGCCTATACCTATTTTAAGTTAAAAGATTATAGCAATGCCTCTAAATACTTTCAGAAGTTTATCGATAAAAACTCAAGTGATCGGCCACGTCGAAATGATGCCTATTTAAGATTAGCAGATGGTTACTTTGTGTCTAGCGAATATCAAAATGCCATAAGTGCTTACGATAAGGCCATTCAAATCAATGAGATTGAAACGGATTATGCAACGTTTCAGAAAGCCATGAGTCATGGTTATTTAGGGAAACCATCTAAAAAAATAGAAGAGCTAAATACGTTTATAGAAGGCTACCCAAAATCAGCATTACGGGATGATGCTATGTACGAGTTAGCCAATTCTTATGTTAAAAAAGGCGAAACGGATAAGGCGATGCAAATGTACGATCGGTTAAATTCCGAATACAGACGAAGTGCCTTTAGATCCAAAGCTTTGTTACGTCAGGGGCTGGTGTATTACAACGCCGATGATAATGAGCGCGCCTTGGCTAAATTCAAAAAAGTAGCTGGGGATTTTCCAGGTTCAGGGGAAGCCGTTCAGGCGGTTTCCACAGCACGGTTAATATATATAGATTTAGGACGTGTTGATGAATATGCAGCTTGGGTAAGATCTTTGGATTATGTTGAGGTGACTGATGTAGAGTTAGACAATACGATGTACCAAGCCGCAGAAAAACCATATTTAGAGAGTGATACCGATAAAGCCATACGTCAATTTAATAAGTATCTTAATCAATTTCCTAATGGCATACATGCGCTCAAGTCACATTTTTATTTAGCACAGTTGTATTATAAAAAAGATTTGTTTGAAAACGCGCAGCCACATTACAAATATGTGGTTGAAGCTTCAAAAAGTGAATATACAGAGCAAGCTACAGTGAGGTTATGCGAAATCTATTTAACAGACTCTAAATGGTCGCAAGCTATTCCTGTTTTAAGAACATTAGAAGACGAGGCAGACTATCCGCAAAATGTGTTATATGCACAATCAAATTTGATGAATGCCTATTATCAAACAGATGATTATGTAAAGGCCGAAGCCTATGCAGAGAAAGTTTTGGGCAATTCTAACCTAGATAATAAGGTGAAGAGTGACGCCAAGATTATTATAGCGCGCTCTGCCGTTAAAACGGGTAACGAAGACAAAGCGAAAGACGCCTATGCAGATGTTGAAAAAATAGCAACAGGAAGCGTAGCTGCAGAAGCCCTATATTACAATGGCTATTTTAAGAATAAAGAGGGAAAATATGAAGCTTCAAATACAATCATTCAGCGATTGGCAAAAGACTATAGCAGCTATAAATACTACAGTGCCAAAGGTCTGGTAGTTATGGCTAAGAACTTTTATGCTTTAGGTGATGCGTTTCAGGCGAACTATATATTGGAAAGCGTCATTTCAAACTTCCCTGATTTTGATGATGTAGTCGAGGAAGCCACATTCGAACTCAATAAGATCAAAACAGAAGAAGCTAAAACAAATTCATCAATCGAAACAGACGATAATTAAAATTCTTGCGAAGGCAAGAATCTCAAATTTCAAAGACTAAATTCCAAAAACAATATTAAAACAATGAAAAACTTTAAATCCAGAATGCACCTTTTCATTTTTTGTTTAATGACAATTTCGATTATATCATGCGGGGATGATGATGACCAACAAGAGGAAGATGTGTTTGCTGGATGTTGCTCTGGATTGACAGCCTTTGGTGAAGATGTGGATAATTTAGATCAATCGCAAGGTGAGATTATAGCTGACAATATCTTTACACCTAATGGAGATGCAAATAATGATTATTTTCCTGTTGAAAACATAGGATTGTACGATAATCATGTTGTGTCTATCTACAATGCTGATGATGAGCTTCTTTTTGAGAGTACAAATTATGGCGCTAATGCAGATGAATTTTTTCCTACTCAAAATCAAGGTCTATTTGGTGTAGAAGGTGTACCAGATGGAACTTACAAATACAAAATTGTGGTGGAAGATGAGCAAACATTCAAGAAATCTGGATTCTTTTGTCTATTTACAAACAACCCACCCTTGGAGCAACAAAATTTTGCAGATTGCAACCCTTTAGAACCAGGCGAATTCGATCAAATTTTAACGGGTCATTAACTGAAAATAGATTCAATCAAAACACGAAATATGAAAATCAAAGTTTTAACTCTTATAATCACCGTATCAAGTTGTTTGTCCTTGACTTTTGCACAGGAGCGTACAAAGGATACCATAGACGATCAGGTGGTCAATGTAATAAAACCCTATACACCTACCATCTCAGATGCCTTTAAAATAAAGGATGCACCAAAATTGAATGATTCTAATGTAGTGAAGAAGAAGGAGGTGAAGTATAATATTTTCTCTATTCCTGTAGCATCTACTTTTACACCTGCAAAAGGTAAAGCAGCAAATGTCGATAAAGCCAAACCTGTTAAATTATATGACAACTATGCTTCGCTGGGCGTTGGAACCTTCACTACAGTTTTAGGTGAGGTCTATCTCAACCATGAAATAAACAGTACCGAAAATGTTGGAGGTTATTTTAGTCACCATTCATCGCAAGGCGGTATCCAGGGATTGCTTTTGGATGATGATTTTTCAACTACTAATATCAATGCACACTATTCTCAGAAATTGAGAGATTTTTCGTGGAAAATAGATGGCGGTTTTGATGCAATGACCTTTAATTGGTATGGTTTGCCTCAAAATTTCTTCGGTCAGGCCGAAGCCAATACCATCGATCCAATACATACCTTTAGCAGTTTTTATTTAGGCGGCAAATTAAAGTTCGATGATGCCATTATCAAAGATGGTAGTGTGCGCTTCAGACGATTTGGAGACGATCGAAATTCGGGGGAAAACCGATTTGTAGCCAAAACAAGTTTTGATGTACCTGTTCAAGATGAAGCGATAAATACGGATTTTTATATCGATTATATCGGAGGAAGTTTTGATAATAATTTTGACAATACTTCAGGTATCGATTATGGTAATGTTACTTTAGGTTTATCACCTTCCTACCAATTAAAACAAGATGACTTAACCGTAAATTTAGGTGTGCGATTTGTATTCCTGAATGATACCGAACTCAGTGATAATAAATTCTTTATTTATCCGAATATTAGTGCTACCTATCGCCTCGTCGATGAAATATTAATAGCCTATGGAGGTATTACTGGTCAGTTGCAACAAAACTCGTATCACGATTTTGCCAATGAGAACCCTTTTGTATCTCCGACCTTGTTTATAGCGCCTACTGATCAACGTTACAATGGATACATTGGTTTAAAAGGAAAGCTATCTAATAATGTAAGTTACAATATAAAGGGTAATTACTTTGCAGAGGAAAATAAGCCTTTGTTTAGGGCCAATGATGCTGTAGTTGGTGCAACAGAAGACTATCAATTTGGAAATTCTTTTAATGTTGTCTATGACGATGTCACAACGTTTTCCGTTGCAGGAGAATTGAGTATAGATGTTAATCGAAATTTTACATTGGGTATCCAAGGTGAATATTTTAATTACGATACTGATGATGAAGCTGAGGCCTGGAATTTACCGGATATCACAGGATCCATATTTATGGATGTTCAGATTTCTGATGACTGGTTTGCTGGTGCTAGTGCTGTGTATGTTGGAGAAAGAAAGGACAGGTTATTACTTGCCGGGACATTGCTAGACCCAACCCCAATTACTTTAGATAGCTTTTTTGATGCCAATGTGCATTTGGGTTATAAAATCAATGATCAGTTATCTGTGTTTGCCAAGGCCAATAATATTTTGGATCAGGATTACCAACGCTATTTAAACTTCCCGGTGCAAGGTATTCAGTTTTTAGCTGGTGCAACATATCAGTTTGATTTTTAATGTGTAGTGTCATCCTGAACTCGTTTTAGAATCTCATCCTAGAATAGTGTAATTCTAGCCAAATAATCATAATGTTCGCCATTCGTGACTTTTTTGCATTGCAATCCTACGGCTTGGCAAGCAGCATTTAAAGTTTCAAAATCGAGATAAAGCCATGTCATTGGGGCTTCTTCTTCTCCCTTGTAGCTCAAGTAATAATTTAGTTCGCCGTAATAATTGCCATGGCTTAATTGGGTGAGTTTTTCAATTTCGATTTCAGTTTCGATATCATCTTCAGAAAAATACATGTAGGCAATGTCAGAGGAATCGATTAAAACTTGCCCATTGGGGGTTAGTAAGGCTTTAAGATGATTTAAATATTTTGGGACTTGGGACAGCTCTTGAAAAATACCTGTACCATTCATTAGTAATAAAATAGTATCAAAAGATGCCGTTTCCTCTAAAAGTGACTTGAGTTCAATATGTAATACTCCACGCTCCCTGGCAACCTCTGTAGCACCATTAGAACTATCAATGGCCTTAACTTTAAAACCTTTGTTTTGTAACCACAACGAATGGTTTCCGGCACCGCAGCCCACATCGAGAATGGTGCCTTTGCATAAGTTTAGCGCATTTTGTTCAAGCTTGGGCATTTCAGAATAGCTTCTAAATAAATAGGGAAGTGGCAAAATATCTTCGTTAGAGATATTGGTCCAGGTAATGATATCTTCAGAATAGTTGCCATTCTGGTAGTCTAATAATGCTTTTCCGAAAATATCCTTAGTCATAGTTTTTGTCATTTCGAGCTATGCGTGGCAATCCATTTAAATTTAGTTTATATCTTGAGATTACTACGTCATTTCATTCTTCGTAATGACATGTAAATTCGTATTTTTACAATATGCAAGACCAAATCCAGAATTTACCTAAGCTCGCCAAAGATAAGCATAAAGAGAATAAAGCCTTTTTTGCAAAACTCAAAAAGAAGCCTCCAAAACAATTGGATTATATTATGCAGGGCTTGCACGAGGAAGAGTTTAAGCGGACGGATTGTTTAGAATGTGCTAACTGCTGTAAGACGACTGGGCCTTTGTTTACGGATAAGGATATTGAACGTATTGCTAAGTTTTTCAAAATGAAACCGCAGCGATTTATTGAAACTTATTTGAGAATAGATGAAGACAATGATTATGTTTTACAATCTGTTCCTTGTGCCTTTCTAGGAGCAGATAATTATTGTTCTATTTACGAGGTGAGACCAAAAGCCTGCAGGGAATTTCCACATACCGATAGGAAAAAGTTTCAGCAAATATCTAACTTAACACTAAAAAATGTAGCTATTTGTCCAGCAGCTTTTAATATCGTTGAAGCAATGAAGAAACAAATTCCACTTTAGCAATTAGGCTTCGGAATAATTTTTGATACAGTATTGAAAAAAACTCAAATGAAAAGAATTCTCATAACGACCTTATTTGTTCTATTTGCCATCAATGTATCCTCGGCACAAGCTTGGATGACCAATTTAGAGATTGCACAACGATTGGCACTGGTTCAAAATAAAATGGTACTCATGGTTTGGGAAGAAACTACCAGCTATCAATATCCAGTTTTGGTAAGAGATGAAAAGGGACGTACAATTTTTATAAATAATCTATTTGTAGATGAGTACATAAGTCCCCTTATTTGGGAACACTTTGTACCTGTTATTGTGAGTGAGCATAGATATGCCGATTTGTACGGAAAAATTAAAGGAAAGCGAAGTCAGAGATATTTAGACAAGTTTAATGATGACTCTATAAAAATAATGGATGCCAATGGCAATATCATTAATACGGATTATTTAACACAAGATTTTCAAAACATTACGACCATAATTAAACAGTATGCTTTAGATACTTCGTTCATTGTAGAAGAACTTAATAATTACAGAAATGACAAAGGCTTTTATTCAGCCTATTATTTAGCGTCTAAGTATTTGGATTTTGGACTTTACGCAAATAAAAAAATAAGATCTAATATCGTTGATTTGTCTAATATTTATCTTAATGAGGCTATTGAGTTAATTGAAACTCAAGATGAAAAAGAAAGGGCAGCTTTGAAACAGCGATGCGAACTTTTGAGAATGCAAGAATATTTGCTTCTAAGGCGCCCTAAAAAAGTGATAAGAGCGTTAAAAAAAATAAAAGAAGACACCATAGATGAAAGCAACAAAAGCTTCGTCGCGTTTTTGTATTATACAGCCTATATGAGCATGGATAAAGCAAAAGATGCTGAAACATGGAAATCTGAAATTTCTTCAGTAAATTTGAAAAAAGCACAAAAGATTATTAATCTCAACTCCTAAGTCCTTGGAAAGTATTTTTAACTATTTCGAAAATATCCCATCATCACACAGAAGTTTAATTTTGGTTGGAGGACTGGCATTTTTTTGGATGTTAGAAAGCGGATTGCCCTTGTTTAAATTTAAGTATAACAAATGGCGCCATGCCCTTCCAAATTTATTTTTTACGTTGACAACAGTTATTATAAATTTTGCTTTGGCTTTTCTTCTTGTTGGAACGTCGGATTGGGTGTCTACCAATGATTTCGGAATGATCAATTGGTTGTTTCCAACCGAAGAACCGTTATGGATATATGTATTGCTCGGTGTTTTATTTCTCGATTTTTTTGGGGCTTACTTAGCACATTATGTAGAGCACAAAGTTAAGCCGCTTTGGATGGTACATTTAGTACATCATACAGACCATAAGGTAGATACGACAACAGCAAATAGGCATCACCCTATTGAGAGTTTAATACGATTCTCGTTTACATTGTTGGGTGTTTTTATAGTTGGTACTCCTATTGCAATAGTAATGTTGTATCAAGCCATGTCATTGATCTTTACCCAATTTACACATGCCAATCTTAAGATGTCCAAAGCTTTAGATAAAGTTTTAAGCTACGTCATAGTATCACCAGATATGCATAAAATCCACCATCACTATCGTTTACCATATACGGATTCTAATTACGGTAATATCTTCAGTATTTGGGATCGGATTTTTGGAACGTATATGTATATGGATCGCGAAAAATTAGTATATGGTGTTGATGTATTTCCTGATGAAAAAAAGAATACCCACATTGGCGAACTATTAAAGCAACCTTTCCAGAAGTATGAAAAACCTACATTTTCACCAGATGTTGAAAAATAGTTTTGTACTACTTTTAATCAGTGTTCTGATGAGTTGTAATTCCGAAAAAGAAGTCGATATTCAAGGGCATCGTGGCTGTAGAGGATTATTACCCGAGAATTCCTTACCAGCTTTTGAAAAGGCCATCGATTTAGGTGTACATACCTTAGAACTCGACATAGCTATAACAAAGGAAAATGAGGTTGTAGTTTCGCATGAACCTTTTATGAGTAGAACTATTTGTTTTAATCCAGAAGGTGAAATCATCCCAGAAGACATGGATATGGCTTATAATCTCTATGAAATGACACATGAAGAGATTAAACAGTTTAATTGCGGTTCTAAATTTCATCCGATTTACCCCGAACAGAAAAAGATAAAAACGTATAAGCCACTTTTATCTGAAGTTTTTGAATTGGCAAAAGCAAAAAAAAATAACATAAAATTTAATATTGAAATTAAATCTAAACCAACATATTATGGTATTTACACGCCACATCCAGAAGCATATGTTAAGATTGTTTTAGATGAAATTGAAAAATATGATATGTTTAGCCATGTAAATCTCCAATCGTTCGACTTGGCTATTCTAGAAGAAATAAAAAAGCAATCGCCAAAGATGCCTGTGGCCTTATTGATTGACGAAGATGAAACTATAAAAGCGAAGCTTGCAAAACTTTCTTACCAACCAGAGATTATAAGTCCTTATTTTAAGTTGTTATCGCAACAAGACATCGAAAATTATCAGTCCCAAGGCTACCTTATCATTCCTTGGACTATTAATGAAGCAAAGGATATGAAAATAATGCTAGATTGGCATGTGGATGGGATTATAACGGATTATCCAGACAAGCTAATAAAGATGCTCTCCGAATGAGTTTTCAACAGGTTATCAACAAAAAAATGTTATTCCTCTAATTTCTACGTAGTTTGTGGATTTTATTTACGTCAAAACAGTAATCCATTTATGTTTGTGGCGGATTGATTAATTACTGTTGAGCTAAACACCCTTACGTTTAATGTAAAGCTTTGCTGTATTGAAAAATTTAATCCGTATTCTCCTCATAGCCATTCTCATTTTTTTGTTGAGCTTCACTCTCAAGGCACAGGAGCGAAACGTAAAGCTTGAAAAAAACAGAAACATTCAAGCAAAAAATTTAATTCATGTATTAAACGATACAAAAGATAGCTTAATTCTTCAAAGCGATAAAAAAATCAATTACCTATATTCAATTAATAAAGACTACGGAAGGGATTTCGAAATTAATATAGATACCACATATTTTAAATTTCCATTAAACAAGTTGTCTAAAGGAAAACATATATTAGTGGCGGTGCAATCACCTAAACGTATCGTTTTTGTTGTTAAAATCCTCGAAGAAATTCCGAATCCTGAACCTTTTAAAATAGTGCAAAACGAAAGCGTTGCTACAGAATCGAAGAAAGTTGTGATTTCTGAGAGTAACTAATCGTAAATAAGATATTTCTTTCGCATATTTTTATAGGTGTTTAAATCCTTTTTCCAACCCGCTTTTATCTCCGTTTCGCTAATGCCAGATTCAATTTGTCGTTGTAATTTTTCTGTACCTGCATGCTTAGTAAAGTTAGAAGTCATAAAAACCTTAGATTTATCTGTAGCATTTTTGTAGGCATCTATTATGTATTTTAAAGAGAATTCTCTTTCGGCATTTATATTAGATAGATCTACTCCATAACAAATTGTATTTTGATGCTTTGGATATTTAGCGCCAAAATTTGAAACAGGAGTATAACTAAATTTATAATGGTTCTTATCTAGAAATGGAGCTCCGTAACGTTGAAATTGAAATTCTGTGCCTCTGCCAGCATTAATATTAGTGCCTTCAAATAAGCCTAAACTAGGGTACAATGTTATAGCTTGGTCATTCGGAAGGTTTGGCGAAGGTCTTATAGGTAGACTATATGTAATATGATGATTGTAATTTTTCATTTCAATTATGGTGATATCACAAGTAACACCATTTTTTAACCAACCTTCACCATTAATCATTTGGGCATATTCACCAATGGTCATTCCATGAACTAAAGGGATAGGGTGCATCCCTAAAAAGCTACTGTGCTTTTTTTCTAATACAGGGCCATCTACATAATTACCATTTGGATTTGGACGATCTAAAATGAGTAAGGGAACATTATTCTCCGCACATGCTTCCATAACATAATGCAATGTAGAAATATACGTGTAAAAACGAACACCAACATCTTGAATATCAAAAACCATAAAGTCTAGATTCTCTAACTGTTCTTTAGTAGGTTTTTTATGTTTTCCATGAAGCGACAAAATAGGTAACTTAGTTTTAGTGTCTATGCCATCTTTAACATCTTCACCAGCATCGGCCTTACCTCTAAAGCCATGTTCGGGCGCAAATACTTTTTTAATATCTACCTTATGTTTTAAAAGGGAGTCTACTAAATGTGTAAATGAACTGTCATTGCGAGACTCCTCCGAAGTCGTGGCAATCTTCTTAAATATCACACTCGTTTGATTTGCCACTATACCAATTCGCTTTCCTTCAAATAATGGCAGATAGGTTTCTATTTGGTTAGCGCCAACAATAATAGGTTCACTTTCCTGTTCTTGTTTTAGTATTTCATCGTTAGAAGCTACTTCGTTCTTTGTTTTGGAAGTACAAGCAATGGTTACCAAAACAATGCCGATAAATATCGGGAATAAAACTGTATTTTTGAAAACCTTAAAACGCATATCTAGGTTTTGAATTTTGAGTTGTTTATAGCTAAACGCATTATTGGCAATAAAGCGTATAAAAGTAGTGTTTCGGCACCAATAATTAAAATTGGTATTGCCGCTATCGCCATCGGTATTATTGTTATGCTTGTTGCTATAGCTACAGGTTTGGGCTTACAGCAAAAAATCAGGGATAAGATCGTAGCTTTTAATGGACATATTGAGATTACCAATTACGATACTAATGCGTCCGATGAATCCCAAGTTCCAATTAAGATCCATCAGGATTTTTATCCAGAGTTCAAATCCCTTGAAGGTATAAAGCACATACAAGGCATTGCAACCAAATTTGCCGTGATAAGAACAGAAACCGATTTTGAAGGCGTAGTGGTAAAGGGTGTAGGTGCAGATTACAATTGGGATTATTTCAAAGAATTTTTGGTGGAGGGTCGCCTACCAGACTTTACAGGAAAACGCAATGAAGAAATCTTGATTTCGAATTACTTAGCCAATAGGTTAGGTTTTAAAATTGGCGACAAATTTCAGACTTTGTTTGGAGATAGTATGAATACCAGACCACGAATTATGAATTATGAAGTCGTAGGCATTTATAATTCGGGCTTTCAAGAATTGGATGAAAAATTCTGTATTGCAGATTTAAGGCATATCCAACGTCTCAATAAATGGGAAAGAGATGAAATAGGTAGCTTTGAGGTATTTATAGAAGATTTTTCGAAAATTGATGAAAAGTACGAGCAAGTCTTTAAGGAAATTCCATCCCTAATGAATGCCATTCCAGTCAATCAAAAGTATTATACCGTTTTTGAATGGATTAAAATTTTCGACAATAATACTTATGGCATTATCGCTATTATGATTATAGTTGCAGGTATTAACATGATTACGGCTTTATTGGTGCTGATATTAGAGCGTACCAGCATGATTGGCATATTAAAAGCATTGGGAAGTTCGGATTGGACCATAAGAAAAGTATTTCTGTATAATGCTTCTTATTTAATTGGTTTGGGTTTGCTTTGGGGAAACATTATAGGTTTAGGATTGTTATTCGCACAGAAGTCCTTTAAGCTATTTCCGTTAAATCCAGATACCTATTATGTAAGTGAAGCACCCGTTTATATTAGCTTGGATTATATTTTAATATTAAATATTGGTACGTTTTTCGCTTGTTTGTTAATGCTCTTGATCCCATCAGTAATAATTTCCAAGATTTCACCTGTAAAAGCAATTCGTTTTAATTGAAAGCATAGCCCCTAGAATGTCCTATTGACGTTGGATTACGATTTGTCATATTCAACAAAGGGGAATAAATGATGTTAAGGCTTCACCTATTTTATCATAACTCGTGATGTTTATAAATGCCAAGTTGCTCTTTAATTCAAAGATTTAAACTTTGAATTTTAGCTTTTGGAATTTGTTTTTTTGGATTTGACGATTCTTCTTCTTCGCTAAATTCGTAATATAAAAACATAACTAACTTTTAACTTTGTACTTATTACTTTTAACTTAAATTTGCACGTTTTATTCACTGAAGCGAAGTTAATTGCTAAGGTGAACAAATTTGATTTATGGAATACGCAGAAAATATACTTGAGACTATTGGCAATACACCATTGGTGAAAATGAACAAATTGGTTGAGGATTTACCTTGTTTGGTGCTTGCCAAATATGAAACCTTTAATCCAGGAAATTCGGTTAAAGATCGAATGGCACTACAAATGGTGGAAGATGCCGAAGCGGACGGAAGATTAAAGCCAGGGGGAACTATAGTCGAAGGGACATCAGGTAATACAGGTATGGGTTTGGCTCTTGCTGGAGTGGTAAAAGGCTATGAATGTATTTTCGTCACAACAGATAAGCAATCCAAAGAAAAAATTGATATTCTAAAAGCACTTGGAGCAAGAGTAGAGGTTTGTCCTACTAATGTGGCACCAGATGATCCTAGGAGTTATTACTCAGTCTCTAAACGTTTGAGCGAAGAAATTCCTAATGCGTGGTATGTTAATCAATACGACAATCCTAGCAATTGTAAGGCTCATTTTAAGACTACTGGACCCGAGATATGGGAACAGACCGACGGTAAAGTTACCCATTTCATCGTTGGTGTCGGTACAGGAGGAACGATCTCTGGTGTGGGGAGCTACCTTAAAATGAAAAATCCGAAAGTGAAAGTCTGGGGTATAGATACCTACGGTTCGGTATTCAAAAAATATCACGAAACAGGTATTTTTGATGAAAACGAAATTTATCCTTATGTAACAGAAGGTATCGGCGAAGATATATTACCTGCAAATGTAAACTTTGACATTATTGATGGATTTACAAAAGTAACTGATAAAGATGCAGCTGTTTACACACAAAGACTAGCAAAAGAAGAAGGTATGTTTTTGGGTAATTCTGCTGGAGCTGCTATTAAAGGTGTACTTCAATTAAAAGAGCATTTTAGCCCGGACGATGTCGTTGTTGTTCTATTTCATGATCATGGAAGTCGTTATGTAGGCAAAATGTTTAATGACGATTGGATGCGCGAGATGGGTTACATAGAATAATTATTGAATTTCTAGTTCAACGGCATCCATTAATAAAAAAAATCTTGACAAATTTGTCAGGATTTTCCTATTTTAGGACCATGCAAGAAGACTTTCTTCACTATATCTGGAAACATAAAATGTTTTCAACATCTTCTCTTAAGACAACAAAAGGGGAACGAGTTGCTATAAGGAAATTGGGTCAGCATAATCACAATTCTGGTCCAGATTTTTTTAATGCGCAGATCGATATTAATAATCAGCTTTGGGCTGGCAATGTTGAGATTCATATAAAGTCTTCGGACTGGTATTTGCATAATCATGAAACAGATAGCGCATATGATAATGTTATCTTACATGTTGTTTGGGAGCATGATGCCGAAATCTTTAGAAAGGACAATTCTAAAATCCCAACTTTAGAATTACAACAATATATAGATCTTCATCTTTTGGATAACTATAGGGAATTGATACAATCAAGACATTGGATCAATTGCGAAAAGGATTTCCAAGAAGTTGATGATTTCTTATTAAATAATTGGCTAGAGCGTTTATTTATAGAGCGTTTAGAGCGAAAATCGGATGACATTTCAAAATTACTGAAGCTATCCTATAATGATTGGGAAGCCGTTTTGTTTAAGATGCTATTGAAGAATTTTGGGCTCAAGGTCAATGGTGAAGCTTTTTTGAGTTTAGCCAATTCAGTGGATTATTCAGTCGTTAGAAAGCTGCAGCATAGTGTTTTAGATATGGAAGCTTTGCTGTTTGGTCAGGCAGGTTTTCTGGATGGTGATATTCAAGAAACATACCATCTGAAATTAAAGCAACACTACCAATATTTGAATCAAAAGTTCAGACTAAACAATCAAGGTGTTTTACAGATACAATTTTTTAGATTACGGCCACCCAATTTCCCAACCGTTCGTTTGTCTCAATTTGCCAATCTCTATTCTAATGAGCATCAGCTTTTTTCTAAGTTAATGGCCTGCGAATCAAAGGAAGCATTTTATACACTTTTTAGTAAAGGGGTGTCCGATTTTTGGATGACACATTATACTTTTACAAGCACTTCAAATACGTCAAAAAAGATGCTTACTAAATCATTTATAGATTTATTGATCATCAATACAATTGTTCCCCTAAAGTTCAGTTATGCAAAATCCCAGGGAAAACATATAGAAGAAAGCTTACTAAAGCTTATTAGAGAAATAAACCTAGAAAGCAACAGTATTGTAAAAAAGTTTTTAGAGTTGAAATCGATCGAAAAAAATGCTTTCACCTCTCAAGCTTTGTTGCAATTAAAACAGCATTATTGTGATAAAAATAAATGCCTGCAATGTGCAATCGGCAATAGTCTAATCGTTAAAAATTAATTAAATTGCGATTAATAAATGCGCCATAACAGATTAATTTGATTCAGACCACAATATTAATTGGTGAAATCGCAGATTCACTAATTCTTTTAAAACCAAATGATTTACAGATGCATAATTACATCTGACAAACGGAAACAATATATATTAACAGATGAATTTGTTCTACACGCTATTACACTTTTTTCAAAAACGAGGGTATTATGTTTGCCAGCGTATTGCTGACCGCTTGGGTATTAGAGCTAAAATTGTAAGAACGTCATTTATGTATTTAACCTTCGTTACACTAGGGTTTGGTTTCGCTTTATATTTATTTTTAGCTTTTTGGATACGAATTAAAGATATAATCTACACAAAGCGCTCTTCGGTATTTGATCTATAATTATGAAGAACCCATTACTCAGACTATTTAGATCCAAAATCTACACGGCTTTACTATTGCTTCTTCTGGTGTTGTTTATAGGTGTTTTTGGTTTTAGATTTATATCAGATTATACTTGGATAGATGCTGTGTATATGACAGTAATTACTATTACTACTGTAGGTTTTGAAGAGGTGAACCCATTAGATGATACCGCTAAGATATTTACTGTATTTTTAATCTTATCTAGTGTAGTCATTGTAGGTTATGCTATTTCAATAATCACGGAATACATTCTCAGCAAAAACAATATAGAAGACATAAAACAACGAAAAATGCAAAAGGAAATTGAATCCATGTCTAACCACATAATCATCTGTGGTTTTGGACGCAATGGAAAGCAAGCATCAAGAAAATTACTGGACTATGGTAAACCCTTTGTAATTATTGAACGCGATAAAGAAGTAATTGAAAAGTTACAAGATGAAAACATTCCTTATGTTTTTGGTAATGCTAATGAGGATGAAACCCTAATTGAAGCTGGTGTAGAAAGGGCGAGTACTCTAATTACAGCATTGCCAAGCGATGCCGATAATTTGTTTGTGGTGTTATCTGCAAGACAAATCAATAAAACCATTGGTATAATAAGTAGAGCATCACAAGAAACGTCATACAACAAACTAAAATTAGCTGGGGCCAATAACGTTATTTCACCAGATAAAATTGGTGGCGATCATATGGCATCACTTGTAGTGATTCCAGATTTAGTAGAATTTATAGATAACCTAGGGATTGTTGGAGAGCAGAATATAAATGTAGAAGAAGTAAAAGTAGAGCAACTGTATAATATTAATAAGGTAAAGACCATAAGAGAACTCGATTTAAGGAGAAAAACAGGTTGTACCGTTATTGGCTTTAAGGATGAAAACGGTGAATATATTGTAAATCCTGAAGCAGATACCAAGCTAGTGGCAGGTTCTAAAATCATAGTTTTGGGTCGCCCAGAACAAATTGAAAAACTAAATTCTGAATATAACATAGATCAAGACACCTAGCCATTTTAACGTCTCTAACTTTAAAAACTCATTTTTTTTTAGCATCTTGTCGGCTATATTCAATTAAAACTAACTAATAACTACTCTTATGAAGAAATATCTTCTATCAATTTTTGTGCTTTTATTTCCGTTGTTAAATTTTGCTCAAGAGGCACAAGAAAAAGGTCTAGACCAAAGAATTGATGAAGGATTTAAACCAGTCTCAGATTTTTTTAACAATGTCATATTTTTTAAGGTTTGGACCAACCCCGATATTCCATTTGTTTTGGTTCTTCTCGTAGGGAGTGCTTTGTTTTTTACATTGTATTTTAAGTTTCCTAATATTAGGCACTTCTTTACCGCCATCAATGTCGTAAGAGGCAAATATGATGAAGTTGATCATCCTATTGTTGAACCAGCTTATGGAGATTCAACACCAGGCGGTGATGCTATTGAGACCATTAGGTACGAGACAGAAGAAGGCGAGGTTAGTCATTTTCAAGCTCTAGCAACAGCAGTTTCTGGTACAGTTGGAAATGGAAATATTGCGGGTGTAGCTCTGGCAATTGCTTTGGGTGGCCCGGGAGCTACATTTTGGATGATAATTTGCGGTCTTTTAGGAATGTCAACGAAATTTGTTGAATGTACTTTGGGGGTTCAATATAGAGATGTTGATGAGAATGGAGTAGTGTATGGAGGTCCCATGTATTATATAAGTAAAGGTCTCAGAGAAAGAGGTTTTGCTATGCTGGGTAAAATTGCTGCAATTTTCTTCGCTATTTTTTGCATTGGTGGTTCATTCGGAGGCGGTAATGCAGCACAATCCAATCAGGCAACCATAGTATTAAAAGAACTACTAGGATTAGAAAGTACTGGTGCCGGTTTTTGGATTGGGGTTGTTCTGGCTATCTTAGTTGGAGTTATCATTATTGGTGGTATAAAACGTATTGCATCGGTAACTGAAAAAATAGTTCCATTTATGGCCTTGTTATATGTTGTAGCTTGCCTCTATATCATCTTATCTAATTTTTCATTAATCGATGATGCCATTTCATTGATAGTAACACAAGCTTTCAATCCAAAGTCTATGGCAGTAGGTGGTATAATAGGTGTTCTTTTGGTAGGATTTAAAAGAGCAGCCTTTTCTAATGAAGCCGGTGCAGGTTCAGCATCAATTGCACACTCTGCAGTAAAGACCAAATATTCTGCTTCTGAAGGACTTGTAGCCTTGTTAGAGCCATTCATAGATACGGTTGTTATTTGTACTATGACCGCATTAGTGATAGTTATCTTCAATTTCGGTGGTTTCTTTGAATATGGAGCAGATGTAAGTACCGATGGTAGTGGCGCGGTGTTAATAGGTGATGAAATAGTACAGGGAGCCGGAATTACATCTAAGGCCTTTGCACAATATATACCATATTCTAATGTGTTTTTGACAATTGCAGTAGTATTGTTTGCAGTTTCTACCATGATTTCTTGGTCGTACTATGGTCTGCAATCTTGGAAATTCTTGTTTGGTAGAGGAAAAACTGCTGATTTAGTTTATAAGCTATTGTTTTTAATATTCGTAATTATTGGTGCAGCTGCAAGTATGGGGTCAATTTGGTCGTTCTCAGATGCCATGATTTTCGCTATGGTCTTCCCAAATATGGTAGGTCTGTATTTCTTATTCCCAGTAGTTAGGAAACAATTGGCACGTTATGTTAAAGCCATAAAGGCTAATTCTGAAGAATAAATATAGTTCTATATATGAAATCCCACTTCCAGTTTACCAATCAACAACGAAATGGGATTTTTTTATTGTTGCTAATCATTATTACTTTACAGTGCATTTATGCCTTAGTAGATTTTTCCAATGAGGAATTAGCAATTGATAATGAAGCTATAGATGCTTTTAGACAAGAGTTAGATTCGCTTCGTTTGGTTGAGATTGAGAAGAATACACCTAAAATATACCCATTCAACCCTAACTATATTACAGACTACAAGGGGTATGCTCTGGGGATGTCTAATGAGGAAATCGACCGACTCCATAAATTTAGGGAAAGCAATCAATGGATTAATTCAGCAAAGCAGTTTCAAAAGGTTACTAAAGTTTCAGACTCACTATTAGCAACAATCTCCCCATACTTTAAGTTTCCTGAGTGGGTAACTAAACCTAAGGTAAAATCAAATTCTTACAATCATTCATACTCAAATAATAATGCACCAAAATCCTATGCTCAAAAGATAGACTTAAACAAAGCAACAGCATCTCAACTACAAAAAGTTTATGGCGTAGGCGAAAAACTTTCAGAGCGAATCATTAGATACAGAAACAAATTTGAAGGTGGATTTGTTGCCGATGTAGAACTTTCGGAAGTCTACGGATTATCACCAGAAGTGATTGATCGCATCAAAAATGAATTTACCGTAAAAACACCAAGAGCAATTACAAAGTACAATCTTAATGCAGCTACAAGAGACGAATTGGTGACCATCCAATATATTGATTATGAAATAGCTAATAATATTATAGAAGAGCGTACCTTAAGAGACGGATTTAAATCTTTGGAAGAATTAACAAAAGTTGAAGATTTTCCTGTGAATAAGATCGAGATAATTAAGTTATATTTGCATCTGTAAAAAAAAGAACTAAATGTCTAGTATTTATTTCACGGAAGAACATAATTTATTTAGGGAAAGTCTTAGGGGGTTTTTGCAGAAAGAAGTCGTTCCCCATATTGAAAAATGGGAAGAAACAGGAAATATAGAACGCTTTATCTGGAAGAAATTTGGAGAAATGGGCTATTTTGGTTTAGCCTATCCTGAGGCCTACGGTGGGTTGGACTTAGATTTGTTCTACACGGTTATCCTTTTAGAAGAGTTGCAACGTATCAATTCGGGTGGTTTTGCCGCAGCGATTTGGGCACATGCTTATTTAGCAATGACGCACCTTAATGCTGAGGGCGATGAAGCTATAAAATCAAAATATTTAACTGATAGTATTTCTGGCGATAAAATAGGTTGCTTATGTATTACAGAACCTTTTGGCGGTAGTGATGTGGCAGGTATGAGAACAACAGCTGTAAAGAATGGAGATTCTTATATAATCAACGGTTCTAAAACGTTTATCACCAATGGTGTTAGTAGTGATTATTTAGTCGTGGCTGCTAAGACCAATCCAGAATTGGGTAATAAAGGCATCAGTATTTTTGTGATAGATAGAGATACACCTGGTATCTCAGCAACAAAATTAGATAAGTTAGGATGGCGAGCTTCAGATACAGGTGAGATTGCCTTCGATAATGTAGAGATTCCAGTATCAAATCTAATGGGAGAGGAGAATCAAGGTTTTCCATATATCATGCAACATTTTGCATTAGAACGGCTCATCATGGGGATTAATGCTCATGCAAGGGCAGAGTATGCTTTAGAATATGCAAAGCAGTATATGAGCGAGCGTACAGCTTTTGGAAAAACAATCGATCAGTTCCAAGCTTTGAGACACACCTTCGCGGATTGCATAACACAAATGGAAATTTGTAAGCAATTCAACTATTATGTTGCAAAACGTTTAGATAAGGGAGACTACGTAGTTAAGGAAGCCACAATGTCTAAACTACAATCTACCAAAATGGCCGATGATGTTATTTACCAATGTCTACAGTTTTTAGGCGGCTATGGGTATATGGAAGAATATCCTATGGCACGTTTAGCAAGAGACAGTCGCTTAGGGCCTATAGGTGGTGGAACTTCAGAGATACTCAAAGAGATTATTGCGAAAATGGTTATAGATAATAAGGATTATAAACCAGCAACGTAGCCGATATTCTAAATATTTATACTTAAAGAGTCCTGCTTAAAAACAGGATTTTTTTGTTTTCTAATTACACTTTCAATCTAAAAAGCTATATTTATTACATTAAGATAACATGAGTTTACAGGCCTTTTCAGATTATTTGTCGTTAGAAAAAAAGTATTCTAAGCATACCGTATTGGCATATCTTAGGGATTTAGAAATGTTTCAAGAATTTCTTAAGGAAAATCATGATTCCGAACCTTTGACCAATATTAATTATTCAGAGATAAGGCAATGGATTGTTGAATTGGTAGATAGTGGTATTTCAAATAGAACTATAAACAGAAAAATATCTTCGCTTAATTCATACTATAAGTTTCTGCAAAAGGTTCAGCAAATAGAAACTAATCCGTTAAAACGACACAAAGCACTTAAAGTTGGTAAGAAAGTTCAACTGCCTTTTTCGGAACAGGAATTAAAACAAGTTTTAGAAAATTCAATAGAGGTTAATGATTTTGAAAGTGCTAGAAATCAATTAATCATAGAGTTGTTCTATGCAACAGGTATAAGACGTATAGAATTAGTAAACATAAAGATTTCTGATCTAGACCTAAACAATAGACAGATAAAAGTCTTGGGCAAGCGAAATAAAGAGCGTTATATACCACTTATAGATACATTGATTACCTCTCTGAATAGCTACTTAACCTATAGGGCTAACTTGCCAATAATTGAAGACAAAGAAGAATTGTTTTTAACAAAAAAAGGTCTTAAAATTTACGAAATGCTTGTTTACCGAATAATAAATAAGTACTTTAGTGAAGCATCTTCAAAGGCAAAATGCAGCCCGCATGTATTGAGGCACTCATTTGCAACTCATCTATTAAATCAAGGTGCAGACTTAAATGCAGTAAAAGAACTTCTTGGACATACAAGTTTAGCGGCCACACAAGTATATACACATAACAGTATAGCAGAATTAAAAAAGGTGTATGCTAAATCACATCCAAGGAATAGACGTTAAGAACTAACCTTAACATTAATTAGAGTATTGAATCATCTTCAGTACTATTGTTTAACTTAAAAAACAACGTATGAAAGTAAACACCCAATCCGTTAATTTCACAGCAGACAGAAAATTGATAGATTTCATTCAAAAAAGGATGGATAAGTTAGATTTGTTTTATGATAAGATAATTCAGTCTAATGTTTATTTAAAGGTTGAAAATACAAGCGATAAAGAAAACAAGGTTTTTGAAGCTAAAGTGCTTGTTCCAGGTGATAGTTTTGTGGTAAAGAAACAGTGTAAAACATTCGAAGAAGGAGCGGATATTGCAATAGCATCTTTAGAACGGCAAATTAAAAAACGAAAACAAAAATTAAGGGCTAGAGCGAAGGCCTAAAAATTTTTCAAAAATGTTTTGAATAAAAAAATAAAACACTACATTTGCAGTCCGTTAGAAATAGCGGACTTTTTTTATGGTCAAATTTTGACGAAAAAAGGCAACAAAAAGCCGATATAGCTCAGCTGGCTAGAGCAGCTGATTTGTAATCAGCAGGTCGTGGGTTCGAGTCCCTCTATCGGCTCTATATTCCTGCAAAAACAGGAGATCTCAGACTAGAAGTTTGAGTATGTTATTTGAAAATTTTTGGGGAGATACTCAAGCGGCCAACGAGGACAGACTGTAACTCTGTTGTTTTTTAACTTCGCAGGTTCGAATCCTGCTCTCCCCACAAAGAATTTTTATGAGAAGTTGTCAAAAGCTTGCTTTCGTAAAACTGCGTTAAAAAATTCTTTGGATTGGGTCACCAATTCAGGATCACCAATTATAATAAGGTTATCCAGAAACTTTGAAATATTGAAAAACCATTGATTAAGTAGTAAAAAAGCTTAATTATAATTGCGGGAGTAGCTCAGTTGGTAGAGCGTCAGCCTTCCAAGCTGAATGTCGCCGGTTCGAACCCGGTCTCCCGCTCTAAAATTTGCAAATTGCGAATTCCGATTTGCGGATCGTAAATCTAAATGTCGGCAATCGTAAATAAATCGCCGGCGTAGCTCAGGGGTAGAGCGTTTCCTTGGTAAGGAAGAGGTCACGAGTTCAAATCTCGTCGTTGGCTCTTTAGTTCTAAGGAAGTTTAGAATAAAAATTGAACACTAATATTAAATAAGATTAAATAAATTAAACATGGCAAAGGCAACTTTTGATCGTTCAAAACCACACTTAAATATTGGTACTATTGGACACGTAGATCACGGTAAAACAACTTTAACTGCTGCTATTACTAAAGTATTAGCTGATGCAGGTTTATCTGAAGCTAAGGATTTCGATCAAATCGATAATGCACCGGAAGAAAAAGAAAGAGGTATCACAATTAATACATCTCACGTAGAATATCAAACGCAAAACCGTCACTATGCACACGTTGACTGTCCAGGTCACGCGGATTACGTTAAGAACATGGTAACTGGTGCTGCTCAAATGGATGGTGCTATCTTAGTTGTTGCTGCAACAGATGGTCCTATGCCACAAACACGTGAGCATATCTTACTTGGTCGTCAGGTAGGTATTCCTCGTATCGTTGTATTCATGAACAAAGTGGATATGGTTGATGACGAAGAGCTTTTAGAATTAGTTGAAATGGAAATCAGAGATTTATTATCATTCTATGAGTACGATGGTGATAATGGTCCTGTAATTGCTGGTTCAGCTTTAGGTGCACTTAACGGTGAGCAAAAGTGGGTAGATACAGTATTAGAATTAATGAAGAATGTTGACGAGTGGATTGAAGAACCAGTGCGCGATATGGATAAGCCTTTCTTAATGCCTATCGAAGACGTATTCTCAATTACTGGTCGTGGTACTGTGGCAACTGGACGTATTGAGACTGGTGTAGCTAATACTGGTGATCCTGTTGAGATTATCGGTATGGGTGCTGAGAAATTAACATCTACTATTACTGGTATTGAGATGTTCCGTCAAATATTAGATAGAGGTGAAGCTGGTGATAATGCAGGTATCTTATTAAGAGGTATTGAGAAAAATCAAATCTCTAGAGGTATGGTAATCACAAAGCCAGGTTCAGTAACTCCTCACAAACAATTCAAAGCTGAGGTTTATATCCTTAAAAAAGAAGAAGGTGGTCGTCACACACCATTCCACAACAACTACCGTCCACAGTTCTACGTACGTACAACTGACGTAACTGGAAATATTTCTCTTCCAGATGGTGTTGAAATGGTAATGCCAGGTGACAACCTTACAATTACTGTTGACTTGATTCAACCAATTGCTATGAACGTAGGTTTACGTTTCGCTATCCGTGAGGGTGGTAGAACAGTTGGAGCTGGTCAGGTAACTGAAATTTTAGACTAAATAAAACAAATAAATAATCAATTTAAGGTGTCCCGAAATTTCGGGATGCCTTGATTGTTGTTTACGGGTTTAGCTCATCCCGATAGCTATCGGGAGGTAGAGCAAAAACTCAAAAAACGGGTTTAGCTCAGTTGGTAGAGCACTGGTCTCCAAAACCAGGTGTCGTGAGTTCGAGTCTCGCAACCCGTGCGAAGTAAAGGATTGCTAGACGAGAAGTCTATGCTGAGCATAGTCGAAGTAAGTCTCGCAACCCGTGCGATAATGAAACTGGTTAATATATAACCTAAAAAATAAGAATCAAATGGCAGGATTAATAACATATATCAAAGAATCGTTCGATGAGTTAAAAAACCATGTGTCTTGGACACCTTGGCCAGAAGCTCAACGATTAACGGTTCTTGTAGCAGTTTTTTCAATTATTTTTTCTTTAGCTATTTGGGGGGTGGACACTGTATTTAGTAGAGCAGTAAAGGTATATTTTGATTTATTAAGCTAAAACAAATATTCAGAAAAGAAGATGTCAGATAAAAAGTGGTATGTTGTTAGAGCAGTAAGTGGTCAGGAGAATAAAATAAAGACCTACATAGAAAACGAAATCGCCAGATTAGGTTTAGAAGATTATGTAGATCAGGTTTTAGTACCGACCGAAAAAGTGATCCAAATACGTAATGGAAAGAAAATAAACAAAGAGAAGGTTTATTTTCCTGGTTACATTATGATTCAAGCTAACTTGAGTGGTGAGATTCCCCATATCATTAAATCCATTACTAATGTAATTGGTTTTTTGGGTGAGACTAAAGGAGGTGATCCAGTACCACTGAGACAGTCTGAAGTCAACAGAATGTTAGGTAAAGTAGATGAATTGGCTATAGAAGCTGATGCTAATATTGCAATTCCTTTTACAAAAGGAGAAACCGTAAAAGTTATCGATGGACCATTTAATGGTTTTGATGGTACCATAGAAAAAATATTTGAAGAAAAGCGTAAGCTTGAGGTAATGGTTAAAATTTTCGGAAGAAAGACACCATTAGAACTAAGCTATATGCAAGTTGAAAAGTTATAATAATTGTTACAATTAAGATAGCGTTAATCTAAGCTTCCAAAATAGAAAGACGCACTAAATTTTGAAAAATGGCAAAAGAACTAGACAAAGTAGTTAAGTTACAAGTTCGGGGAGGTGCTGCGAATCCATCGCCACCGGTTGGACCCGCTTTAGGTGCCGCTGGAGTTAATATCATGGAGTTCTGTAAGCAGTTTAAT
>NZ_JANQIM010000021.1 GCF_028282165.1 Winogradskyella sp.
GCGCAGCGTTAGGTCGATCGATGTGAGACCGTCGGGAACACCGTCGTCGCAGACCTCCAAGGGATCGGGCTCTGCAAAAACTGGCAAAGGGTGGACGACGAGCTCAAACGTCGTCGTAGTGTAGCAGCCCGTGCCCATATCCTCCAACCTTACAAAGATCGTCTGGGGACTATCAGTATTAGTATACGGTCCAGTAATGGCTCCAGTGCCCGTGTCAGCGCCTGCCTGATCAAGATAATAGTTCACCTCTACATTGGCCTGGCCATCGAGGATCTCGGCATCCTTAGTCGATAGATCAAAAACCTCTTGTCCATCGCCGGGATTGTCTGTATCGCAGAGCTCATAGGGACTTATGTCCCCAATCGAAGGCAGCGGATCAACGATAAGCTGAAGCTGTGTCGTGGCATAGCAGCCCGAAGAGTTCTCTACGCGCACCCATACCAGCTCACCGCCGGCATCCGTATTCGTATAGAGCACAGGGAGTACCTCAGTATCCGTCATCGCTCCTATCTCTGTTGAGTGGAAAGTCACCGTTACGCTCGTCTGCGCGCCTATGACCTCGCCAACACGAAGGGAAAGGTCGAACTCCGCCAGACCGTCAAGGTCGTCGTCGCAAACCGATAGTGGGCTAGGCATGATCGCAAAAGGATTCGCCAAAACCTCCAAATCTAGGGTTGTAGTACCAAAACATTCTTCATTAATATTATCCTCTAAGCGTACATAAATTGTTTGGTTGTTTAGAGTGACATTATTATAAGGTGATATTAAAGGTGAGGCGTCATTTTCTGCATCTGCAAGAGTTAAATGATACGTCACATTGACATTATCAGGGTTATTTGTTCCTATAACTTCAGCGTCTCTATCTGTAAGAATAAAAGCTCCTATTCCGTCTTCTACTTCACCATCACAAACTTGTAATGGACTAATAGTAGTATCTATTGTAAGGTCACTAAATAACAACTGAAACGACGTGGTATCAAAACACTCTTGTGAAGTCTCAGCTATACGAGCCCAAATGGTTTGTGGATTTGAAGTGTTTGTATAGTTCGTCGGTAAAGCTCCGACGTTATCAATGGCGTCTTGTTCAGTGAGATGATAGGATATTAAAAAATCATTTGGATTTTGACCGCCCAAAACATTATCATCGTTTTCTGATAAATCAAACTCAGCTACTGCATCAGCGTCGCAAATTGATAAATCCTCTGCAGGACTTGCTACTGGACTTGGTTTAAACTCTACTAATATACTATCTGATGTTTCACAACCAGGTGCAAAAACCACATCAACAGAATAGGTTCCCGGTTGATCAATGTCTAAAGTTTGACCTGTTTCACCAGGAACTTCAACACCATTAAAAAACCATGTATGTGTACCAGTAGATGCTTCAGTATCTAAGGTAATTGTACTCCCTCCGCATGCTGCATTACCTGCAGCAATGGTAATATCATCACCTAATTCTCCTCCTAAATTAAAACTTCCTGCTTCTAAAAAAATAGCAGAATCCCAAACGGAATCACCCTCATCGGCTGCAACGAGTTTTATTTCGTACGTGGTATTTGGTACTACCGTAGCTGAAGCCGTTAATACTACCGTTCTTCCACCATAGTTGGTATCGCCAATATTATAACCCTCAAAAAAAGCCGGATTGTCGGTACAATTACCTGAGTTATTAATATTTGTAACATTTACCGGTGTTCCATCTGGCAATACAGCCAGGTTAGTGTATGCAGTTGTTCCTTCTTCTCTTAACAAAAAGGCAAAACCATCAGCAAATGTACACTCCGTATTACCATCATATTCTTCCGAAAGCATTATAT
This sequence comes from Winogradskyella sp., assembly GCF_028282165.1. Taxonomy (GTDB): domain Bacteria; phylum Bacteroidota; class Bacteroidia; order Flavobacteriales; family Flavobacteriaceae; genus Winogradskyella. The sequence continues at coordinate 1,818 of NZ_JANQIM010000021.1, forward strand.
ATCTAAAGCTTATGTTATCCTGCGTCGGAACAAAATTGAATTTTATGAATGTTGCATCGTTAGTAGATCCAGCAGTAAAACCTAATGCGTTTTCTAAATCAGTGTCACCTGGCTGATTATTATCATTTGAAACCAGAAGTGGATCAACAACATTGCCTGCCTCTGCTGCTATACCAGTTGAAAGTATGATACCTTCTTCAAACGGAAAATTAACAGCACCTCCTCTAGTAAAATAACCATAACTTTTAGTTGCTGTATCACCAGGCAAACCATTGACCTGAAATGAAAAATTATCCACTGAAGAACACCCTCCTGAAACAAGAACATTTTCAATCAATTCTGAAGGGGACATTGAAGATTCTGGGAATGCTGAGTTATTAACAGATACTATTGCTTGCAAAACATTTACAAAAAAGGATATACTATCTTGACACCCTACTGGGTTGTCATCTTGAACGGTTAATGTTACTGTATACATCCCTTGATTATTGAATGTATTGGAGACGTTTGTCCCTGTTGCGGTATTACCATCTCCAAAATTCCAAGAGTATGTTGCATTGGCACCATCTTCTGAAAATGTAGCACTACCAAAAAATTCTACTGTTTCTCCTGGTAAAATTTCAACAATATTAGGCGCAGTTTCTGCGGGAATTGTATTATCTATTGAAGCTGTAATGGTCTGACATGAGACCGCACATATAATATTTGCTTCCCATCCTTGAGTATTACCTGAACCATTTGATGTGAATGTAACTGTTAAACAGCCTGTAGCGTTTGCAGATGTTGCCGATATACTTCCTGGCGAAGTTACTCCTGTAAATGAGCCAAGAACATTGGCGGTAGTATCATCGCCATCATAAATAGTTAAAATGTCGTCATCAAGCTGTGTACTGAATTGTACAAAATCCAGTATTATAAACTCATCAGCATTTTGCGGACAAATAGTAAGAGTAAAATCTTCATTATTCCCATAATTTCCAAACTGACCGCCAGAATCAAAAAATTTATCGGGTGCACAGCGGATAAATGTTCCGTTTTGCATCGAAACATCCTGAGAAAATCCGATAACTGAAATTAATAGGGTGGCGAATAAAATTATCTTTTTCATAGTTAGCGAGTCTTCATTTAACGATTTTCAAAATATGGTTACATACTCATATTTTATCTCGTTTATATAAATGAGGACGAAATTTAATCAAATTATATGAATTGACTTAAGAATTTAGTCACAAAACATAATATACATGATTAACGTTTAATCTTGATATTTCTTATTTTTGCAAAAAAAAGATGTCAAAGACCATTATTACCATAGTTCCAACTTCAAACGATACCATATTGAAGTTTGAAGCCGATCGATTTTTAACAAACCACAATAGCTTTGAATTCAACAATATTGATGAAGCAAAACATTCTCCATTAGCGCAAGAGTTGTTTTACTTACCATTTGTTAAGAAAGTATATATCGCATCAAATTTTGTAGCCATTGAACGTTATGATATTGTAGATTGGAGTGATGTACAGGATGAAGTGGCTTCGCAAATCGAAAATTACCTATCTAATGATGGTATCATTTTAACGGAAGACGCTATTAAACCAAAAGCCGCTGTTACAGTTTATGCCGAAAGTACTCCTAATCCTGCTGTTTTAAAGTTTGTATCTAATAAAGTTTTAGTTCCAAGTACTTATGAATTTTTGTCTATAGAAGAGGCCAAGCTTTCACCTTTTGCTACAGCATTATTTCAATTTCCATTTGTTAAAAATATCTTTATGGAGAAGAATTATGTTTCTATTACTAAATTTGATATTATAGAGTGGGAAGAAATTACACTTCAACTAAGGGAGTTTATAAGATCTTATATAGAGGAAGGCAAGACTGTCTTAAACGATGATGCCCCAAAACAATTAAACAAAACTGAAGAAGCCATTGAGAAAAAGTTTGAGAATTTAGACGATATTTCTAAAAATATTGTCAATATTCTTGAAGAATACGTTAAACCTGCAGTTGCTAGTGATGGTGGCAATATAGAGTTTAGATCGTTCGATTCGCAAACTAAAGAAGTTGAAGTTTTACTTCAAGGTGCTTGCAGTGGTTGTCCTTCTTCTACATTTACTCTAAAAAACGGCATAGAAAGTATGCTAAAACAGATGCTAAACGACGATTCAATAACTGTGAATGCAATTAACGGCTAAAATAGACTAACTTTTAAGTGACTTTTTAGTTTTTTAAGTTTCTAAAAGACATTAATCAAGTAAAATAAAGTATTATGGCAGTTTTAAAAGTTATTGAAGTATTATCTAATTCTGATAAAAGTTGGGAAGATGCTACCAAAAAGGCAGTAAAAGAAGCATCAAAAACTCTAAAAAACATTCGTTCTGTGTATGTACAGGATCAAAGTGCAATTGTTAATGATGATGAGGTCACCGAATTTAGAGTTAACTTAAAATTGACTTTTGAAGTTAAATAAATTCAAATCAAAACTATAAATTTACTCGGCTATAAAAGTCGAGTTTTTTATTCAAACCAAAATTAATTAAACCAACATGGACACACAACAATGGATTGATAAAGGTTATAACCTAATCGTTGAGTTTGCACCCAAATTATTAGCAGCAATTCTGATATGGATTGTCGGAAGCTGGATTATTAAGCTTATTCTTAAAGGAATTAAAAAAGTATTGAATAAAGGTAAATATGATGAAAGCCTCAAAAAATTTCTTACAAACCTCACAAGCTGGATTTTAAAAGTTATCCTAGTGGTGGTTGTACTCGGTACAGTAGGGGTTGAAACGACATCATTTGCAGCCATTTTAGCCGCAGCTGGTTTAGCAATTGGAATGGCTTTACAGGGATCTCTGGGTAATTTTGCTGGTGGTGTTTTAATTATGATATTTAAGCCTTTTAAGATTGGAGATTTAATAGAGGCGCAAGGTGAGTTAGGTGTAGTTAAAGAAATAGAAATTTTCACTACTAAATTAACCGGATTGACAAACAAAGAGATTATTATTCCTAATGGTGCCTTGTCTAATGGTAACATTATTAATTATACATCTGAGGGCACACGACGTGTAGATTTGGTTTATGGTGTAAGCTATGATTCTGATATAAAGCAAACTAAAGAGGTGATGATGAATGTTATAACGTCTCACCCAAAAGTCTTAAAGGATCCCGAGCCAGCAGTAACCGTTTTGGAATTGGCCGATAGTTCTGTCAATTTTGCCGTTAGACCTTGGTGTAATGTAGACGATTACTGGGACGTTTATTTTGATGTTACCGAAAACATGAAAATCGCTCTAGATGCAGCTGGTATCGAAATACCTTTTCCTCATCAAGTCGAAATACAAAAGCAGGGTTAATGTGCTTTTCCTTTTATTGCAACAAAATCCTTTAAATAATAAGGTTCAAAATAGGCGACATCTTCGATGTCGCTTTTTTTATACTTTAATTCAGAAAGCAAAGCCATTTCTTTTGCTGATGGCAACTTACCTTCTACAAAAAAAGCATTAGGATGTTTTATTACAGCTTTCGTTTTCTGAACGCCACTGCCAATAAAATAGACCTTATCATTGCTAAGAAGATCGCTAAAACTATCTTGAGTAATAATTTCTGCTTTTATTGCTCTATACTGTTTAAAATGGGATGTATAAATAGCAGAGTATACTTCCATTCTTCTTGCATCTAACATAGGAACTATAAACCCTTCTTCAATATTAACTTGATGTGCCAAACTCTCTAATGTAGAAATTGAAATCAAGGGCTTGTTTAGGGCATAGCATAAGCCCTTCGATGAGGAGACACCTATACGAAGCCCCGTGTAAGAACCTGGTCCTTTACTTACAGCAACTGCGTCAATTTCATTTGATGCTATATTAGCTGTCTTAAATACGTCTTTAATAAAAACGTGTAATAGTTCTGCATGGGAATACTCAAGACTATTATCTTCCTTTAAAACTAAAGTCTCCCCATCTTTAGACAGAGAGACTGAACAATTAGTAGTTGCTGTTTCTATATTTAGCACTAAGGCCATTAAGGTATACTATTATTCCGCTTCTTTTTCCTGAGAAGTTGTTTCTTTTTTATTTTTCTCTTCAACAAGGTCTCCTGGCTTTAAGGTTTTAGAAACCATATTGTAGGGCCCTGTGATTATTTTGTCATCATCATTGAGTCCAGAAACAACTTCAATATAAGTATCGTCTTGAATTCCGGTTTCAACCACTCTAAGTTTAGCCTTACCGTTATCGTTTACAAATACACATTCAAATTTTTCTTCTTCCTTTTCAGGTTCATCATCATCTTCAACTTCAGATTTTTTGCCATAGGGTTTCTTGGTAGAGCTTGTGTCCGTTTTTATAACTATAGCACTGATAGGTACTGCAATAGCATTATTTCGGATCTTTGTTATAATATCTACTGTAGCTGTCATTCCCGGTCTAAAAGGTGAATAGTTATCTGGTTTACCTTCCGTTAAATCTTGATAGGATTCTTCTAATATTCTAACCTTGACTTTAAAATTGGTGACTTGGTCCGCTGCCAAATTACCAGCGGCCGAATTTGCAATTTCTGTCACTATTCCTTTAAACTCTTTCTTTAGGTAAGCATCGACCTCCACTATTGTAGAATCTCCAATATTTACCTTTACAATATCGTTCTCGTTAACATCAACCTCAACTTCCATATTGTTTAGGTTAGCTACCCTTAAAATTTCTGTACCTGCCATTTGTTGCGTTCCTACTACACGTTCCCCAAGTTCTACATTGAGCATAGATATGGTTCCACTCATAGGTGCATATATAGTAGTTCTCAATAAATTATCCCTTGCCTCATTAACTGTTGCCGCTGCACTTTGAACATTGTAATATGCTGAACTTTTAGTCGCTTCTGCCGTTTCGTAAGTTGCTAAAGCTCTGTCCCAATCTGCCTTGGAGATAACTCCCTTTTCAAAAAGGCTTTTATTTCTGTCGTAATCTGCTTTTGCCTGCCTTAAGTTAGCCTCAGCTTGTTCTAAGCCTGCTTTTACATTTTGATATGATGCTTGAGATCTATTTAAAGCCGATTGTATTAAATCTGGGTTCACTCTCACTAGCAAATCACCTTTCTTTACTTCTTGGCCTTCTTTGAAAGGTAAATCTAAAATCTCTCCAGATACTTCAGAAGAGATTTTTACCTCAACTTCTGGTTGAATCTTACCTGTAGCCGAGACGGTCTCTACTATTTCTTTTAAAGAAACTTCTTTGACAATGACTTCTTTAAAGTTCCCCTTTTTACCAAACCACCCCATCTTAGATCCTACTACCATAAGTATTAGCAACAAGACAACAATTCCTAATATAATCTTTACTGTTTTGCTCATTTTATATTAATTTAAGTTGGTTATGGGCAAACCAAAATAGAATTCTAAAATTTTAAGTCTAAAAATATAGTCATACTTTGTTCTAACCACATCCGATTGGGAATTCTCATAAGCAGTTCTGGATTGGTTAAAATCAAAAGAATTAGACAGCCCAACATCATATCGTTCTTTAGCATATTCGAATGCTAACCGTCGCGCTTCTTCAGTTTTTAAAGCTGCCTCGTAAGATTTCTTAGAGTTTTTAGCATCATTATAGGCTTGGTATACGGTTGATTCTAAATCTAATTCGGTCTGTTCTAGTTGAAATTTTTGACGCTCAATAGCTACCTTACTTCGTTGAACATTATTTCTTACATTAAACCCATTAAATATAGGTACACTAAGCTGAAGTCCAACAGCTGTACCGTCAAAAATTTGCAACTGGTCAATAAAACCAATTTCTTCGCCTGTAAGTGGATCAAACTGAGTACTAGCCCAACGTGTTCTATACTGCACAAAACCTGATAGTGTTGGATAGTAACTGGCTCTGTTTATTTGTAGATCTTTTTCTGCTAAATCTAAGTTAGCCTGAGCAATCAATACGTCGTTAACTTCTACCTTTGCCTTATCTGCAATTTCTGATGGAGTTTTATCCAATATATCGGCAGAGACTAAAGTATAATCATCATCTGCTATATCAAAATTTAGATAATCTTTTAATTGAAGTGTTTGGGCTAATCCTAGCTTTGATATAAATAAAGTATTTTCTGCAGTGATAATTTGCTGTTCTTGGGTTGCATTGGTTGCCTGAATCTCTAATAAATCACCTTGTGGCAACACCCCAGCGTCTACCAATTCTTGAGTATTTCTTATGTTTTCCTTAGTTACTTCATTCTGGCCTTTTAAAACTCTGAGCTGTTCTCTATTTGAAAGAATCTGCAAAAAAGAATTTGCTACAAATAGTGAGGTATCATCTTTCATTTTATCCAAGCTATATTGTGAAGCTATTTGATTTAGTTTTGCTCTTTGCAATGTTTTCCAATTCAATAGACCATTAAATATGTTTATCCCTGAGCTTATAGAACCATTTGCAGACTCAAAAGTGTTATTTTCGAATTGGTTTGTCGCAGGGTTAATATTTGCACCTGTATTACTACCAAAATCGCCATTAGCATTTAAGTTCGGCAAAAAATTTCCAATGGCATCTTTCTTGGCAATATCAGCTAAATCTAAATCCAACTCACTTTGTTTTATGGATATATTATTTTCCAAGGCATAATTAACACATTCTAAGAGTGTCCATTTTTTATTTTGTGCTTGTCCAATAACTCCAAAAAGAAGTAATGTTATTATGATTGATTTTTTCATGATGTCTATTTGTCTCTATAAATCTTTAAGTGTTACACTAATTCTTAAAATTATTGCTGTGCATATTTTGGTACGCCTTGTAATTGGTTCCAAACTTTAATTTTATCTTCTTTTGAAACACCGCTTTTAACTTCAACAAAAATACCATCGCTAATACCTAATTCTATGTCTTTCCTTTCGAATTTTTGGTCTCCTACTTCAATTTCTACAAATGGCTTTTTAGTTTCATCATCGTATTGTACTAAAGCTTCCTTTATTGCTAATACGTTTTCTGCTTTATCTAGGATAATAGATGCATTTGCACTTAAACCAGCCCTTATGAATGTAGAATCCATCTTTTTTAGTGTGCCTTTAATTTCAAACTGAATGGCTCCATTTTCTTCAACTCCTTTTGGCGCTATATAATCTAAAACGGCATCAAATTTTACATCTTCTATCGCACCGACTGTAATTTCTAATGGTAAACCTTCTTTTATTTTTCCGACTTCACTCTCATCTACTTTACCTTCAAAGATCATTTTCTTAACATCGGCAAGTGATGCAATTGAAGTGCCTTCATTAAAGTTATTAGCTTCTATGACTTGGTTTCCTGCCTTAACAGGAACATCCAATACCATTCCGGCAACTGTAGCCCTAACTTGGGTTTGAGCTATATTGCCCAGACCAGATGTGGTTCCGGTCTTAATGATATCGTAATTTTGACGCGCTTGTTGTACATCTATCCTTGCTTGTTCTACCTGCTGTTTAGCTTGAAGATATGTGTTATTCACCTGATCGAAATCATTAGCTGCTACGACACCTTTATCGAATAATTCTTTTTGACGATCAAAAATAGCTTTTTGGGTTTTATAGTTTATTTCGGCCGTCTGTAATGCTGTTTGATTTGAAGCTATATTATTTTTGGCGCTTGTTAGGTTGGATACGTTAGGAATTACACGAATTTGCGCAATTAAGTCTCCTTGGTTTACATATTCTCCGGCTTCTACGAAAACCTCATCAACTACTCCTGAAATATTGGGTTTAATTAAAACTTCTTCTTTAGGTACAATACTTCCTGTGGCCACTGTTTTTACAACTATGGTTTCCTCAGTAGGTTCCTCTGAAGTGTATTTAACTGGGTCTTCTTGATTCTTTTTCCACAAATAGTACAATGCCACAGTAAAGGCTACTACAATTAATGTTAAAAAGATGATGGTTTTTGTTCGTTTCATGTCTTGATGTTATTATTTTTATTCCGTACGCAAAGCGTCTACTGGTTTCATTTTTGTGGCTCTACTGGCGGGAATCAAACCTGCCAAAAGTCCGGATACGATTAGTATGACTAATGCTACAAACACGACTTGCATGCCTACACTTGGATTTGCAAAGTTTTCCACAGGACCTGCATTATCTAGAAGCGCATTCATAATCCAGATGACCAAAGCGGCGAAAGAAACACCTACCATTCCTGATAAAATAGTAAGTAAAAGGCTCTCCTGTAAAATTTGGCCTTTTATCATGCCGGGTGTGGCTCCTAAAGCACGTCTAATGCCAATTTCTTTTGTACGCTCTTTGACTACAATTAGCATAATATTATTAATCCCAATAATGCCTGAAGCTAAGACTAAAATTCCAACGAAGTATCCTACCACAGTTAAAATAGAGAACAAGCCACTAATACGTTGAAACTGTTCTGACAAATCGAAATGACCGATGGCACGTTCATCTTCTGGATGGACTTTATGTCTAGATTTCATAAGATCGAACACTTGTTGTTTTAGTGATGTGATACTAACGTTGTCGTTGGCTGTAATGGCCATCCATCCTACACGATCTCCTCTATTAAAAGCTTGGCCAAATGTGGTGAAAGGTATGTAGATGGTATTGGCATCTTGTTCATTATCGCCTTGGCTGTTCGCCATTTTAAAAGTGCCAACAACCATAAAATTTACGCCATTGATCTTAATATAGGTCCCTAGCGGCTCTTCATCTTTATCATAGAGTCCTTTTATAACATCTACGCCAATGACGCATACCTTGCGTTTAGTATTAATATCAGAATAACTAATGAAGCGGCCTTGAAGAATATCCATAGGCTGCTGTTTAATGTACTCCGGATAGTCACCATAAATTTCAAACGCTCCTGTTTTTGTTCCTCTCGTCACGTTGTTAGAACCTCTAAATCCTCCCAGTTGATTTCGTGGAGAGACATATTTTAGATTTGGAACTTCGGACTTTATTGCCGCAACATCATCTATCTTATAATTGAAATAACGCCCTTTTGGGAGTCCTTTATAAGGTTTGGTCGTACCTTGCGTCCACATAAACATGGAATTAGTGGCAAAATCACCGAAGTCCGCTGTAACACCATTTTTAAGACCGTTGGTTAGTGCCAACAGAAGTACGAGAATTGTAATTCCCCAAAACACACCAAAAGCTGTTAAGAATGTTCTAAACTTGTTAGCATTCAAAGCTTCTAGAATTTCATTCCAACGTTCTTTATTAAACATCTTATTCTTCTCTTAAGGCTACGATAGGTCTAATTTTCGCCGCTCTGTAAGCAGGAATAAACCCTGCTAAAGCTCCAGCAAAAACCAACAAAAATACGGTTGTTAAAGCAATCGGAAAATCTACCTGTGGATACTTTATAAAGTCACTATTAACCTGCGGACCGACGGCTTCTAATAAGGCTAGACCAGCAATTAAACCGAATAAACCTGCAAACATAGTTACAAAAACAGCTTCCTGTAAAATCATCCCAACAATAGACATAGGCTGGGCTCCTAGGGCTTTGCGAATACCCATTTCCTTAGTACGCTCTTTTACAATAATGAGCATAATATTACCAACACCTACAATACCAGCAATAATGGTCCCTATACCAACAAACCAAAATACAGCTCTGATGGTATCTATTAAGGAATAAATCTTTTTTGCTTCTTCCAAGGTATACCAAACCCGAACTGCACTTGTATCGTCTGGTGCAACGATATGCATTTGTTTAATTTGTGCTTCTATGGCCTCTGAAACATTTTTGGATAATGCTACGGCTTCATCAAAATTGTCGGACATTTTACTTGTAAACTCCATCGACCTGATATCATTACCAGCATTGAATACTTTCTGAGCTGTTGAAATAGGAATATACATACCATTTTCCTCACGTTCACCGCCAGGATCGAAATAAACACCAATCACCTTAAACGGCATATCAAAAATGGAAATATTCTTGTTAATTGGATCTTCATCCTTGAATAGGTCTTTTTTTACTTTATTACCAATGACCACGACTTTTTTGGAGTCTTCAATATCTGCCACACTTATGAATCTTCCACTTCCTATATCGGCATTCTCAATAAACTGATAATCGCCATTAGTGCCTCTAACCCTGTAATTACCAGACTCGTTTTTGTAATTAACTCGTGCTCCCCAAATACTATATATTGGTGATTTTCTTTCCAAATAATCGCCATACTTATTTACTACGGCATCAAAACTTTCGTTGGTAAGCTGTATTTGTCGCCCAGGATTTAAGCCTTTGTATTCTTTTGAAGTCACATTGGTCCAAATGGAAATTTCATTGGTGGCATCTTGTTCAAACTGAGAGCGCACACCATTTTCTATGCCTTTACTAAACCCAAGAAGTATCACTAAAATAAATATACCCGAAGCCACGGATAGCCCGGTTAAAAATGTTCTGAGCTTATTTTTATTAAGCGCTTCAAATATTTCTTGCCACCGTTCTACACTAAACATGGGCTTTGGCTTTTACTTGGTTTACTTTTTCATCGTTAATAATTACACCATCTTTTAGGTTTACAATCCGCTTAGTCATATGTGCAATATCATCTTCATGGGTAACTATGAGAATAGTTTTCCCTTCATCATTGATTTGTTGAATAAGTTCCATAACCTCATAGGATGTTGTAGTATCCAAAGCACCCGTTGGTTCATCTGCTAGTAGAACTTTGGGTTCACTGGCCATGGCCCTAGCGATAGCAACACGCTGTTTTTGTCCTCCGGAAAGCTCACTTGGTAAATGATGGTGCCAATCTGCCAATCCTACTTTTTCGAGATAGTACATGGCGCGTTCTGTACGTTCTTTTCGCTTTAGCCCTTGATAATACAATGGCATCGACACATTGTCTAAAGCTGATTTATAGTTGATAAGATTAAAAGACTGAAAGACAAACCCTAAAAACTTGTTTCGGTATTTTGCTGCGACTTTTTCGTTAAGATCTTTAATTACGACACCATCTAAAGTGTAAGAGCCTTGATCTGCCTCATCCAACATCCCTATAATATTTAGCAATGTTGACTTCCCAGAACCGGAAGAACCCATAATTGAAACCAATTCTCCTTCTTTTACGTCAAAGTTAATCCCCTTGAGTACGTGAAGCGAATTGCTTCCCATATGGTAAGACTTATGCAAATCTTTAATGTGTATCATAGACTGGATGGTTAACGAGTGCAATTTTAAGAAAAACCTTAAGGCTTTTGTGCCAACAAATTGTTAAGACTTCTTTTTGTAAACCCGATATAATTAAGACTGACTAAAAGTGAAAATGTTACAGAATTTCTTCTGTATTTTTAGGCTTTTGAGATTTTTTATAGGTTCTGTACACTACATAACCTATTGTAGCTACTAAAATATAAGGTACAACCATAAGAAACATAATCCCATCATTTATACCTTCTGCTGCTGATTGATCCTCTCCGCTCTCCAAAACCGCTCTACACATGGCACATTGAGCCTTTAACTGAAAGAAAAAAAGGCAAGAAAAAAGGGATAAGAAAATTTTCTTTTTCATATTAGGCATAATACGGTGAAATCATAATATACACAACTACTCCTGTTATAGCGACATAAAGCCACAGAGGAAACGTAATTTTAGCAATCCTTTTATGTCGTTCAAAATTGTTGGTAATAGCTCTTACATAAGTAATTAATACGAAGGGAATTACCGCAATGGATAAAAGTATATGACTAAACAAGATGAAATAGTAAATATATCTTGTTGTACCTATTTGGCTCAACTCTGAAGCATCTAGCTCGCCATCTTTATTTAAATCCCCAAACTTCGTAGAATCACTAGTCATATGATACAACACATACATAACCAAAAACAGTACCGACAACATAATCGCGAACTTCATTAAACGTTCGTGCATCTTTCTATTGCCTTTTTTTATCATTACTACTGCGACGATTAATACCAAAGCTGTTATTGCATTTATCGTAGCGTAAATTGGTGGCAAAAATACAGGGAGATCAATATCTATCTTTACACCAAATAACAGTGCTACAACTAAGGGAATAGCTATGGAAAGCACAACAATCCATTTGTTATACTTTTTTTCCTTTTCTAAATCTACTGTACTCATATTTACTCTTTCAACAATTTAGCAATATCTTCTTTCAAAATGGTAATCTCTTGAGGAATGCCATCTTCGTCGACACCTTCGGCTTCAGAGATTAAACCATTGTAAAAAATTATTGGATTTCCAAAATTATCTCTTCTTGAACGTATAAAGCCTTCCTTATCAATTAAGGCAAAATTACCCGAATGCTCAAATCCGCCTTCTACAGTATCATCTTTTGCTGTATAGAGATTAAACCCATCGTTGGCTAATTTATAAATGGCATCTTCATCGCCCGTCATTAAATGCCAATTGGGATTTGTAATACCATAGGCATCTGCATAGGCCTTTAAGACTTTGGGGGTATCTATCTCTGGAGTAATGGAAAATGATGCAACACCAAAATCTTCAAATGCTTTAAAATGATTTTGGACTTCAACCAAATTACGATTCATAATAGGACAGATGGTAGGGCAAGTTGTAAAAAAGAATTCTACAACATAGACCTTTCCTAAGTAGTCTTCATTAGTCACTGTTTTTCCGTTTTGATCCGTAAAACTAAATACAGGTACTTTTTTTGGTTCACCATTAATATCTAAATACGCCAAATCGCTTTTCGTCTCTTTTGAATCTAATGAATTCGCAGATACCTTTTCACTTCGGCTTTCGTCCCTGGTAATATCACCTTTACTTATCCTATCTATAATTTTGGGAATGAAAATAATCCCAAATACTAGAATGATAAATGCAATTCCTGCATAGGAATAATTTGTCTTTTTACTCATTGTTCTGTTTTATATCCTTTTCCCGTCTTTTGTTAGACTCAGCAAAAATACCTTTACGTTTATCTCTATACTCTTTGAATAACACACGCATATCCTCAGCTGCCATTTTGTTCTTTAATTCTGCTACTTGTATGCAATCGTAATCAAAAAGTCCGTATACTGGACTTTCATTTTCTATCTCTTCATCTGTTCTATCATCTAGCCTTCCCCTTTGATTCATATCCCTATCTATTATATAAACGGAGTCACAAGCGAGATTTTCGTCTAGTTCCACATCAGACTTTAGGCTATTGAATACGCTTTCAATTTCAGATTCATCGGCATAAAGAAGATGCCAAAACCTTAGGTCTTCGTAAGACTTAATCTCTTTAAGCAATTCTTCTGCTTCATTTTTAGCCGAATAGGGCAACATTACAACTACCTGAAATGTTTTGAAGCCTTTATTTCTATCATAAACCAGTTCTTTAAGATTTAAAGCAGCTATTGAGTGCTTCATAGGTTTTTTTCCAAGAAAAGATAATACTGTAAGATGTCCCTTTAACTGAATACTGTCTTTATTAGCAGGTAGTTCGGAGATACTTTCTTTAACAATATCCAGAGGATTGTAATTATCCTTAGATAGTAGCATTATGATGATAAACGCTACTGGTAAAAAAAACAAAATACTTAATACAATATTGCGTTTTCTGCTGCTTAATTCCATACTGCAAAAATAAAAAAGGCGGTTTAGAAAACCGCCTTTTTAATATCTTATTTAACACTTGGACCATACCTAACGTATGTCCAATACTTTCAATTTAAAAATCTCTTTTAATTAAAGGATCTTGTGTAAAATATACATCATAAACATAACCCCCTTCTTGTAACAGAATGAAGATTAAGTAACAGATTAGAAACACTGCCGTCCAAACCACCATACGTCTCAATGCCTTGGTTTCATCTCTCATGTGCATAAAGTCCCAAGTGATATAGTAAGCTTTAATAATAGTTAATATAATGAAGATTAAATTCAAAGGCTTCATATATACAAAAGGTGACAATATGATGTTGACTAAAGTTGCAAAAAAGCCGCCTTCTATCGGGCTTATCCAAGTATGCATTAAGAAGTCTGGCTTATATATACCAAGAATAACCTCTATTGCAGTAACAAAAGTTAGGAATGCTAAAACACCCCAAATTTTTTGTGTGTTAGACTTAAATTTCCAAAGTCCTCTAAATATTTCTAATTTATGTTCGTGAGCCATAACTAAATCTCAAATTGCTTTTATACTAAATAGAAGAATGTAAATACAAATACCCAAACTAAATCGACAAAGTGCCAGTATAATCCAACTTTCTCAACCATCTCGTAGCTTCCTCTTCGTTCATAGGTTCCTAAAATAACATTAAAGAAAATAATGATATTAATCACTACTCCCGAAAATACGTGGAATCCGTGAAACCCTGTAATGAAAAAGAAAAAGTCTGCAAATAGTGCGGTTCCATATTCATTAACTTGTAGGTTAGCACCTTTGACAACTAACTTCCCATTTTCTTTTATTTGCCTAAGCGATTCCTCTCTAGACAGCACGGTTTTTTCTCCGTCTTCATTGATTATTTGATTTCTAACCAAGATATTTTCGTTAGCGGCTAATCCCTCATAAATCTCATTTACTGTATAGGGCGGTAAGGACGCTTCAGTAACAAACCAAAGCCCATTATTTCTTCCATGCTGAGCTCTTTCAGTAGCAGTCGTTACTGCAAATTCATCGATAGATATACGCTTGAATTTTTCTTTACCATCAACTGTAACATATTCCCCAAATTGTAAAATATTACCTCCTTTTGTTTGCACAGCACCATAATCTCCTTGAATAAAAGTTGCCCATTCCCAAGCTTGCGACCCGACAAATATAGCACCTCCAATAATCGTTAAAAACAAGTACAAGGTTACTTTTGCTTTGTTCATATGGTGACCTGCATCCACAGCCAATACCATAGTTACAGAAGACATGATAAGGATGAATGTCATAAATGCTACGTAGATCATCGGTAGCTCCTGACCATGTAAGAATGGCACGTGTGTGAAGACCTCGTCTGCAATTGGCCATTCTTGAATGAATTTAAACCTAGAAAAGCCATAAGCTGCCAAGAAACCTGAAAACGTCAATGCATCAGAAACAATAAAGAACCACATCATCATCTTGCCGTAACTTGCTTTAAGAGGTCTATTCCCACCTCCCCAAGTTCTTCCTTCTGTGCCAGTACTTGCTACTGTAGAATCCATAGAAATTATTTAATTTTTAAGATTGGACAAAAATAATCAAATTCTGTCGCTAAAAAAATATAAAAATAAAAAGAGCACAAGCCAAAGTAGGTCTACGAAATGCCAGAAATTTGCTGCCAGTTCTAAACCCAACATATTATTGGAATTGTACTTTTGTTTAAAATGATTATAAATAACAACAATAATGCAAATTAAACCAACAATAACGTGTCCTATATGCAAACCAGCTATCACATAAATATATGACATCGTTATATTACTTGTTGGGCCAGTAAAGTAATGTCCAGCTTCAATGATTTGTCCAAATCCGACAAATTGGCTAAAAACAAAGGCTAAGCCTAAAGCCAAAGTCGTCAGCAACCAAATCGTTGTCATTTGTCGATTCTTAAGTTTTAAAGCTCGTTTTGCCAAAATAAATGTGAGGCTACTCAATAGAATAATCCCAACACTAATGAAAAAAGCATCTGGCAATTCGTAATTACTCAGCCAATCTTTATCTCTTCGCTGTTTTGAACTTACTATAAATGCACTAATTAAAGCCGAAAAAGACATAATTAAAGAGCCTATACCAAACCACAGCATCGTTTTCTTTGCTCTTGCCCTTTTTTCCTCTTGCGTTCCTTGTGTTAAATCCATTTATCTCAAAAATTTATCTGCAACATATATAATCTGTAACATGGTAATATAAAATACACTAGACAACATTAATTGCTTCGCCGCCTTTATTGTACGCCTCTGAAATAAGCGCAATGCATATACCAACATTACCATTCCCAATAAAAACACAAGTACTGCTCCCACTATAGATAATTCTAAATCCCCAGTAAATCCAAATACAGGAATAATCGAAGCAATAACAGTCCAAACGGTGTACATAATTATTTGTACTGCAGTGCCTTTATCTGGCTTACCAGTAGGCAGCATAAAAAACCCTCCTTTTTCGTAGTCCTCATGCAAAAACCAACCTATGGACCAGAAATGAGGAAATTGCCAAAAAAACTGGATAGCGAATAACGTACCTGGTTCAATCCCAAAATTATTACGCGCTGCTACCCAACCCAACATAAATGGGATTGCTCCTGGTAGCGCACCAACAAAGACAGCAAGTGGTGTTTTTGTTTTTAAAGGGGTATAAACACTTGTGTACAAAAAAATGGATATGGCCCCCCACATCGCCGTTTTAGGATTAATGATATAAAGCGTTATTAAGCCTAAAATTGTGAATGAAGTTGCTATAATGAATGCTGTATTTACAGACATGCGACCAGCTGGTATAGGTCTGTTTTTGGTACGATCCATCAAGGCATCCAAATCGCGCTCAATAATTTGATTATAAGCATTTGATGCACCAACCATAAAATAACCACCAATGGCCAAAAGGAGCAGTGTTGTAAAATTTATGGTCTCAGCACCTAGAAGATAGCCAGCGAGTGCCGAGAATACCACACTAATGGATAATCCCATTTTAGTGATTTCCTTGAAATCCGTGATGACAGAAGCTTTTGATACCGAAGATTTTGAGCTGCTCAAACCGTTAATACTTTGTCCTATTCATAGCGAGTGCAAAGATAGCTTGAAAAAAGATTTTGACCAACGTAAAGCAAAGTTTTATAACTAGTGTTATAATCTAAAAATCATTATACCAGTTAAACAAGTCCGTTCTTAGTCCGATGCTAAACCAAAGTGTATTAGAAGCCATCGTCGACGCTGTTATGGCATCTGGGTTGAAATCCCTGAAAATAATATTGGCGAACAACTTGAGGTTGGTTTCTGGATTGACCAAATAACCCACTTGCTGTTCCCACATAAAGCTGTTGGTTTTATTCCCTTGCCCTATGGTTATCCCTGTATCACTGGGACGGTCATTTTCATTAGAATAAATATCGCCTCCATAAGCAAAACTGTCTTCATCTGTGTTAAAGTCAAAACCACGCTGCCCCATAATAAGTTTGGCATCCGTAAACCAACGCTTATAATTATAGCGCCCAATCAATACCAACTCCCTAAAGTTGGCCCCCCAAAGATGTGCCATTGGCTGATTAAAATGCGCATAGTTCAATATCTCTGTATTGTGAGAGTATGTATAAGGACGTACTTGATTATATTCTGCTTGTAGCAATAGATTATCAACTTTAAACGCATTAAAATATTTTGCACCTAGCTGGAATCCGAATTTGTTCTTCCAGCTTTTATCGCCGCCAGTAACATCACTCAAGGAAAACTCGTCCAAAATAAACTGTCCATAAAGGTTGACTTTATTATTCCACTTGTACTTTGCACTCAATCCTAATATGGCGTTACCTGCTCCTTGACCTGTTTGAAATTCTATAGCCCTAAAAAATATGATCGGATTCAGATAATTAACATCAAAACCTCTTCCGTTGGTGTCTGCCCACATTACAGATTCAAAGAGGCCAATATTGAGGCGTTTAGAGACATTCCAGCTTAGATAATGGTTAGCCATATATTTGGTTAAAAAGGCATCATCTACTACTACTTCTGGGCGCACATCCTTTAACCACATCCAAGTACTGGTGTACTTTATTTTCCAAAAGCTGGCATTCAACTTTAAAAACGGATACGGACTGGCAACATCACTTTGAAATAAGGAACGATATCCATCTCCTATGAAGTTTTTGCCATGCCCAAACTGAATATTTAAAAAATCTGCTGGTGTATAAGACAAATATGCTTCAGCGACAGGATAATCATAAGAGTTTTCCTTGAAACCCTTAGCAATACCACGTCCTGGTATTATCGCAGGATCTGGGCCAAACGCCCTTAAGCTTTCTGCAAAACGGTTAAAGTAATCTGCAAAGCGCCCTTGACTCTCGTAAACTGAAGCCGATAGATTAAATCGCTTTCCTAATCCTGCTTGTATAAAAATACCTCTTGTATTATTCCAAGTTCCATCATCTGCTTCTGTATCTGTTCCAACTTGTAAGTCTGCTATAGGATCTACGGTAAACCAGTAATCCTTACCTTGTACTTCTACCATATGTTCGTTGAAAAGCTTTCTTCCGAACCATGAATCAACATCTTTTGCCAGGCTTTCTTTTTCAGCTTTTATATCGTAATACCTAGCTACATCACTATAAACAAAAGGTTTTGCTGCCGTATGACTATTAGTACCTATCGCATTCATTTCATCATCGAAACGCGCATAATAGGAATGCGTAAAAGGAATATTCAATTCACTGCTATATTCTAATTTTTCATAAGGTTTTAGTTCGTCATTAATAGCATCGAACTCATCAGATAATACGGCATTTAGAGCATCCTCATCAGTTAACTCATCTTCTAAAATCTTATCCTCTTCCTTTGCAGGTTCTGTTAAAGGAATAGTAACACTTATGCTATACTGTACAAAGGTTGACTTTCCGTTGTAAGTAGCAGGTTTAACCTCTGGCAATAATCCAAAAACGCGTCTACTCTCATCCTTTAATTCATCGTATATGGCTTCGATGTAAATAACCTTGAATTTACCTTCTTTATTTACCTCAAACAATATTTGGACATTTCCTTTATAGGCTTCGTCAGTGACGACCTGAGGAACCTGAAAATTCTTGAAAATAAAATTATTTAATGTGTAATTAAAACATGGCTTTAGTTGCTCTACCGCTAGTGAATCGCATTCGCTAAAAACAGGTGGTTTTTCGTATATTGAAATAGTTTGAGCGTTACCAAGAGAATACATTAATAATAGGGTAATAAGCCAAATGCGCTTCATAAAAAAGACCAAGTTTTTAAACGCTCGAAAGATACTTATTTTTTTTAGTAACCTTAAAACAAAAAACCGTTACCTAGTTGATAACGGTTCTGCATTATTAAAAGTATATTTTAATTCCTTATCTCAAATTTAATGGGCAAGTTATAAATAACACCCACGGGAGTATTTCTTTGATAACCAGGTATCATACTTGGAATTTTATCGATAACTCGTCTTGCCTCTTTATCTAAAGCCGGATGTGGACTTCTAATTTTTATATCGGTTATATTTCCGTGCTTATCTACTGTAAATTGAGTATCTATTTTCTGAAAGCCAGTGATACCATATCGTTCTGCAATACCGGTATTAAATTTCCTATTTACAAGTTTGGCTATCTTTTTAGACATGCATGTTCGTTTTTCTTCATTTGTTTTCTTTTTCTCGCAACCAGGATAGACTGGCACTTTTTCTACCTTTATAAAATCTACTGGAGGAAGATCTACCGGCTGTTCAATAAATTCTATATCATCTACTTTAAAAGGCTCTTTTGTTTTTTTTGGCGTATCGGGTGTAAATATCTCCTTTTCTAAATCTGGTGTATCATCTTTAACTTCTTTAAACTTATCAATTAAAGTTGTACTACGCTCAACCTTTGGTTCTGGTTTTTTATCCTCGATGATCTCAACCTGATAATTGGGTGCAACATCAATTGTAGCCATTTCATTAGGAATCGCAATATCTGGAATAATTTTCTTATTCTGAAACTGCATTTCAAAAAGCGAATAGGTGCCCAACAAACAAAGAATCAACCCAATCTGAAAATAGAGGGTTGAGTTTTTTTGTAAATTTGCATCATGCTTTTGTGATTTTCTCACATCAGTAGCGCTCTGACCAACGCTATTGATATTCTTTTTAGAATTTTTCATAATACGTATTATTTAAAATGTTAATATTATGATAAAGTCACAATAAGCATACCAAAAAGAAAATCCCGTCCAATTAGTTTTGAACGGGATTTTTATTTAAATGAGTTGTTTTCTTTTAGTCTTGTACTTGGAATACAATTGGAATTGAAAATGGCATCACCACAGGCTTACCTCTTTGCTTACCTGGTTTCATTTTTGGTAATTTTCCTATTACACGCTTGGCCTCCTTTTCTAAAGCTGGGTGAGGACCTCGAGCTTGTATTGCGGTAATACTACCTGCTTTATCTACTTTAAACCTAACAAAAACTCTCTTTTTACCAGGAGTTAAACCCAATTCGTTTGCCAGTTCAGTATTGAACTTTCGTTGAATAAACTTATTTACCTTCTCATTCATGCATTGCTTTTTGGCCTCATTTCCTTTTTTATTTTCACAACCAGGAAAAACAGCAACATTCTCAATAACATGGAAAGGTACTTCAATATCTTCTTCTACTTCCTCTACTTCTACTTCTTCTACTTCAACGATTTCAGTTTCCATCTCTGTTTCTGTAGATTCAATAACTGTTTCTTCTACTTCTTCTTCATCCTCTACAACTTCAATAACTTCTGGAGCCGCTGGTGGCGGTGGCGGTGGTGGCGGTGGCGTAACAACTTGTTCTGTGATAGGGACTTCCTCATCTAATTCATCATCTAAGTTAAGTGTGTCTGCCACAACATCACTTTTATCGTAAGTTTTGTAATTAATTGCCATGTAAGTTATTCCTAGCATTAATGCCAGACCTACTGCAAAATATAGGGAACTATTACGTTTTACGTCTGATTTAGGATTCTTTTTAGGTTCCATAGTACATTCATTTATAGTGTCGCTAATTTAACTAAATAAAAGCTAAAAAAGCAAGACTTCTATTTATTTTAACTTTATTATATCTAATCGTGCAGCAATTAATGTGCCAACCAGTACGCCAAGGCAATTTGCTATTAAATCGTAAGTATCGTAAGTTCTATTTGAATTTAGCTGATGTTGTACGAGCTCTAAAAAAATCCCAAACAAAATTATACTTGCAAAAACGACTAGTAACCTAAACTTTTTATTCTTCTGTTTGAAAAACGTAATCCATAACACGGCTAATACAAAATATGCTAAAAAGTGATAGATTTTATCATCGAAAGATGAGCCTAGACTTGGCACACCTCTTAAATTAACCAAGCTAACAACAACTAGCAGTATAGTATAAACTATAGCTACTAATAATAGCAGTTTTTTAACCACTTATTAGTGCTTTATAATCTTCAGCAGATAATAAATTGTCTATTTGTGATTCGTCAGAGATCTTTAGCTTAATCATCCAGCCCTCGCCATAAGGATCGGTATTTACCTTTTCAGGTTCGTCTTCTAGGTTTTCGTTAAACTCAATTATTTCGCCAGATAATGGCAAAAATAAATCTGAAACTGTTTTTACAGCTTCGACCGTACCAAAAACTTCTTCGGCGTCTAAGGATTCATCCACAGTATCCACTTCGACATATACTATATCTCCCAATTCTCCTTGGGCAAAATCCGTAATACCAACTGTCGCCGTATCCCCTTCTATCTTAATCCATTCGTGATCCTTGGTGTACTTTAGTTCTGAGGGTATGTTCATCTTTTATGTTGTATATATTAATGAAACAAAAATAATTTTTTAATCTCTGCTTTTCAAAATTAACCCAAAATTTAATTTCCAAAATTGTAACGCAATGTAATACCAGATCTCAATGACGTTTGTGGGAATGATGTTGAGATTGCAAAATCTGAAAAGGTGTAATCGAAATAAAAAATAGCTGTTAAGTTTTTACTAAAAGCGTAGTCAGCGTTAAACTTTACGCCCCAAATGGTTTGACCTGCAGTTAATTGGCTATTCTCTAAATCTAAATATCTAATGATAGTCTTATTATCTCTTACCGAAATATCTGCTCGCATGTTTAGATCACTTTTTATAACTTGTTTTGCGCCTGCGAGTGCAGATCTAATCCTAAGATCCTTGATACGATAGCCTAAGCCTAATATATATTCTTGGCCTTGAATTTCAGTCATTAGATTATTATCAAAACTTAGGGACAGTAACCTATCTCTTTGAACTTCGGCAAGTACTTTGATAGAATTCTTCATTTCAAATTCCAAGCGAATCAAAGGACTAAACTGTTCTTCTAAATTTATGTTACTAAAAAGTGTTCTATTTTTTATATTACCCGATTGGTCTAAGGCATCTTCGTTTTGAGGCGAATCGTAATCGAAATCCGTATCATAGGCTTCAAAATCTAAATTGGCCCTAAACTGGTTTATGGTGTACCGAGACCTGTAGCCATGTTGTATAGAAAAACGTCTAAATGTCTTCTTAAACCAAGGGATTTTCATGAGCCCTGTATATTTTAGGGTCCAATTAGGAATTGGTATGTCTCTAAATGCTCCTGTGCTTATTCTTTCTGGATCAGTGCCTTGATAAGCCGATAAAAACGCTGGTAATAATACTCGCTGGCTATTTTTACCAAACCCTTCTGGGAAACCGTCTGCATCGGTACCAAATGGCGTATTGCCGTAAAACTCCCTTGCCAAACGATTGGCGATGACTAAACGATTTGCCCTAAAATCATCAAAAGTAGCGGATTGATTCTCGTCACTTCTACTAAATGCTGTTCTAATCAATGCCGTAGAAATATTGAAATTACCAAATGAGTTAGTTATCAAATCTTCATATGCATCACTTAAACCATCACCATTGTTATCTAATCCTCTAAAGTTTTCGGTAATATTTTCGGCATAGGTCCTATTACCGATTAAATCAATTTTTAGATCTCTCATAGGCTCCACATTGACCGAGTAATCTAATGTTTTATTAGTGACCTCTGTATATTGTTGGTTAAATTCTGGAAAAGTAGTCAACCATCCTTCTCTTGCTACAACATCCCTAATATCCCTCTGACTACCAAATGTGTAGCCAACGGTAGGTCTTAATGTACCTACAAAACCTGGCGTGGGTAAATAACCTGGTAAAAACGTACCATTGTTTTCTGTATAACCAAACTGAATACGCTTTACCATAGTTACAATATCTACCAAAGTATTATAGGCCTTTTTGCCTACACTTAGCTTATTGGGATTTTGCGCACTATTATTATCTGATCCTTTTTCATCTGATTTTGGCGTATTAGAACGTCCCCTTGTTGCTGTATTTCTACTACGCCCTCGACCTCTTTGGTTTCCTTTCCTCACTAATCCAATAGATCTGTAGAAGGTCTCCATATTTAAGGTTGAATTAATATTGTGCGTATTGGAGTTTTGAATAGTATGCCCTAAATTATAGGTTCTTATAATATCTGGTGTGGTAGGATTATTATCATCATCAACTTCTACCTGAAGATTTTCGTTGAGATCAGACCCTTTTTGCCATTGAAAAGTACCATTATAAGCATAGGTAGCCCTCAAGAAACTTAGTGCGGGGATTTTGTATAGTGGTAATTCATAATTGACCTGTAGTTGTTGTGTCTGTATATTTGGATCTCCAACATCAAAAAAGCCATCCCAAACATCGAGTTCTGGGTCCTGTCTTCCATTAATACGATCATCAATAAAATAATTACGGACAATATTGCTATTGGCTGCCGAGAAATTTAAAGTCAAAGCATCGGTAAGGTTATAGTTTATGGCATATTGAAAATCGAACGTGTAGTTTCTTCTAAATAGTTCTTCTATTGCAATATTATCGCCTCCCAATTCGACTTCCCTAAATCTTTGCTTGCTAAATTGTCTATTAATTTCTGAATTAAACGTAATGTTTGAGGGCAATAAACTGAGATTGAAGTCCTTTATTATTTTCCAATATTTACCAGTAAATAACGAATCGTTATTTTTGAAGGGTTCAATCTTTACTGGGTTAAAACTGTAATTATAGTTAACACCAGCTCTTATATTTTGATCTAGAGAACTTTCAATTTCAAAATCTCGATGCTCAACTTTGTTGTACGAATAATTAAAAGTTAAGTTTTCAACATCATAAAACCGCTGTTTTTTATCGCCTGTTCTTTGTT
The DNA here is from genome assembly GCF_028282165.1 of Winogradskyella sp. Lineage (GTDB taxonomy): Bacteria > Bacteroidota > Bacteroidia > Flavobacteriales > Flavobacteriaceae > Winogradskyella. The sequence goes on from NZ_JANQIM010000021.1 coordinate 25,607, forward strand.
TCCTTACACCAATAAAATTTATACTCTTTCTTTTTGTATAACTTTCAGATTGTTGCCTAATCCGTTCTTCATCCTCGCTAGAATCAGCTGCATCTAGACGTGATTCTAAGGTTAGATCATTATAAAACTGGTCGAACTTTGGTGTTACCAATTCTTCACTTTGAGAATAATTAAATGGGAGTTGTACGCCCCATTTTTTTGGCAGTAGTTGCCCTAACTGCATATTTGTTACGACATCATATTGCTGTATATCTTCAAGACTTCTTTCTGCAGGTCCTTGATCGATACCTCCAAAACCAATTGTACTTCGTCTACCCGTGAAACTTACATCTGCAAAATCAGCTATATTGGAATCCATACCTACAACGGCAGCCCAACCACCATCATTTTCTAGATCGGACATACGCAATTCATTAAACCACACTTCACCACAAGCATTTGCCATGGTACTGCCAGAGTTTTTAACACCTACCATCAACACCCTTATATTACCAAAATTAGGATTTCCTCTTATAGCTATACGTTGTTGACCAATTGGCAATGGCGAAAATTCTAAAACCGGTGTTTCATTCAACTGCCCATCAACAACATCATAGAATGTCGGATCAGGATTGGATAAACTGCCATCATCAATTCCCAAGGCTTTAATTTTTTGTAAAAATGACAATGGTATATTGATTTCATTCTCTGAAGGCCAAATACGTTGTTCAATAGGTAAACCCGTATCGGTTAGATCGGTTGGTAAAAGTGGTACTTCAATTTGATAAAAGTTTTCTGTAAAATCATTACCCATTCTAATAAAGGCAATCATTTCTCCTTCCTCCAGAGTTTGTCCTTCTTGTGCTTCAGCATGTAAGAACATGCGTAACTTATTGTACTGACGCATATCCACATTTATATTCTTAAATACACCGCGCGAATCCGTTGGTTCTAACTCGCATGCCTGCAACACCAAAGACTGTTCGTTCTGTCTAATGATGTTATTATTGTTATTTAATTCTTCGCGCCTTACTCCTGGTGGAATTACATAATCGCCATCATTTTCTTGAACACCAATTATTGCAACATTAAATTCTGCGTCAGTACTGTTATTGTTTGGATCATTGTCTAAATCTTGTGTAAAACGTCGCCAATCACTTCTTACTAAATCTAATGTAGCAAAACGGAATACGGTATTTTCGGTAAACTCTCTTAAATACAAACGTGCAAAACGAACAGATCTAATATCACTTATACCCCCAATTGCATTACTAGGCTCATTTATGGGTAGCCTAAATTGATACCAAGACACTTCTCTTTGATCTCCATTGGGCAAGGTTACGGGTCTAACCTTAACATCATTGATTTGAGGGTTATTTATATTAAGTACTGATGGATTGATGTCTACTTCATACTCAAAGTAGCTGTCAATGGTATTCATTGTATTATCCCGGTTGATATCCTCAACATCGGGTTGTGTTGTTGAACCTCTGTTGGTATCCGTAAATATGTCTGGTGTATTCCCTTCTAAACCATTATAATTCTTGTAACGCTCAAAGATATTACCATCTGTATTTAGATAATAATTGTAATTATCTTTAGAAGGGTCTTCTAAATTAGAAAAGTTACTGTAAATAGCTGTTAGTGCAGGATCATTAGGAAATGTAGGTGTTTCTTCAGCATCATCATAGCCATCATAACCAACATCTTGATTAGCTCTCTCCTGTCCGGTAGTAGCAAAGGTGTAAATTAAAGATTGATCTTGAGGCACAACACCTCCAAAAATTGTGGGTTCTAAAAGGGAGATATTACCATCTTCGGGTAATCCGTTTTCGTACTGTTTTTTTCCGTCCTTTATAACATCTTCAGAAATATTTCCTAGGTTGACATAAAGCTTACCACCTTGACTTGTTGGATTATCTAAAAACGGGTCTTGTAACCAAAACTCAATATATTCCACATTGGCTTGCTCAAAATCAGTGGATGTAATCTGTCTTGTGATACCTGCCCAACTGTTGTTAGGGTCAATGATATCATCGGCCGCATCAGGGCTAAAATTATAAGGCCCACGTTCTGAAGGGTAATACACTAAATCTAAGGTGTTTATTACCGATGTTTGTCCTTGTACAATATCAATTTCAGGAAAAATCTCTTCTATAAATACACGCCTGGTATATAAATTAGAGATATCATCATCTGTAATACCATCTGGACGTTGGTTACTAAAGAAAATAGGGTCAATCGTGTACCAGTTCAAAAATGCCCTACCAAATCCATTTTCTACACCCGCTTGAGATTCTGGATCGGCATTTCCATCACCATCCAAATCTACAGGTCTACTTGACAGAAACCAAGATAAAGGGCTCAACAGGTCGATTGAGCCTTGGGTCCCTTCAAAATCATCTATATAAGCTGTAGCTTCACCATTAAAGTCCGTACCATTTGGTGCACCTGGCAATAAATACGCAAATTCACCTCTAACGGATAGATTGGATGGTACATCGGTATCAATATTTGGTAACTTATTTGCTAGTCGTGTTAAAAATGGCACTTCGGTTGAATAATTACCGTTAACCCCAAATATGGTATTATTAATAGGTTCGGCATTAAAGTTTGCCTTTTGGGTAATTGGTCGTTCATTAAGGTTTAAGAGTGTAGCACCTAGCACAAAATTCTCATTAAACTGATGTTCTACATTAATCCCTGTAAAACGTCTTGTTTGTTGCCCAAAAACAGCATTATTCTCAACAGAAACATTAATTGGCGTATTCGATGCCTTTAAAGCTTCGTCTAAGATCTCCACACGACCCAACTGATAATTAACCGTATAATCGATACCTTCTACAAGGACACGTCCACCAGCTGTAACCCTTACCGAACCTCTAGGGACATTAAATGCGCCTATAGGTATACCGCCATCACCACCACTACTTTTAAAACGTCCTTTGATTTGGAACTTGTTTTTCTCAGCTTCATCTAAGGCTTGTATCTTCGTAGACTTGTAGAGTAAGTCATATACGTACTTCTCTTGATTTTCATTGGTATAGATATCTTGCTCATAATCCGCGTCATTGTTATTTGGATTACCATCATCATCTAAAACATCGAACAGGTAACGTCCAAACGGTTCAACCTTTGTGAAAATAATTTTACCATTTTGGGTGAGTACGGTTAAGCCTGGTACATAATCAAAAAAACCATCCCCTAATTCCTGTGGGTCATTATTAAAGTTGAGTCGGTCTAAATGAAAAAGTCGAATCAAAGGCGTTTCTCTAATCTCGGTATCGTCGCCGGTAAAAGGCGTATTATTTCCAAAGGTTGGAAACGTGGTTCCTTCAACCGGAACTATATAGTTTACTGGAGAGGCTTCAGTATAAAAAATATTTAACCTAAAATCCTCTTGACTTAACTGAAAGGCACCAGTATCATAAATATTTTTCATCATTAAATCCCAAATTGGTTGATCAACAAGTGTCACAGCACTCTTCAACATTTTTAAGACCAAACTTTGGTTATTAACGACCTGATTATTATTCGTTCCATCGGTGACTTCAGTGGCATCGACACCATCATTGGCAAATTCACCAACCTGAAATACTTGCCCTCCTACTGTATATTGAAATGCTACTGCTAAAACTTCATCGTTTAGCAGGCGCTGATTTAAAGAAATGTATCCCAACTCTGTATGTAATACATAATCTTGACCTTCTTGAAGTTTACGCGCTGCTTCAAGCTTTCCAAAATCAAACCCTTCTTGTACATTGACCAAAACACCTGCTTCAACATTAGTAATATCTCTCACAGCTTCTGTTAAAAGAGAACCGGCGCCTCCGATATTGGTTGGGTCAAAATCGTTATTACCGTTGTCTGGTAATGCTCCAGGGTTATTTACAAAGCCGCCTGGTAAAGGGGTTAACCCAATGTTATCTGCCTCAGACTCTCCTAAATCCTGAAAAGCAACCACATTTCTAACATTCTCTGTTTGATTATTTCTATTGGTTACCCAAACTTCTACTCTTGTTATTTGTAGACCTTGGTTGTCTATAAATGGATATTGAAGTAAGGCTCTGTCGTAATTATCTCTAAAATAGTGTGCTAGAAAATAGTGTCTGTTTTCATCGTAATCTCTTGCAAAAAAGTCAAACTCTTCCAACGTACCGCCACCTTGTGCCACTACGGATCTCGATTGCGATTGTTGCTCCGAGAATACTGCCGTTACTCTCGTTTTGCCAAATTGCAATTCTGTTTTAACACCAAATAAGCTTTGGGCACCCGTAATGAGCGAACTATTTATGGGCATATTAACGTTACCGACTTCTATTTTTCGAACAATATCATCTTCGGTTGGTGTATATTCTAACTTTACGAGTTGTTGAAAATCGAATGTGGCCTCGGTATCATAATTGGCGGTGACCTGGAGTCTTGTTCCTACCTTACCTAATAAGCTCAATCCTATTCTCTGGTCAAAATCAAAAGTGAAATTCGTACGGTTTTGAGGAGAAAAGGCCGGATTATCTTGTCTCGAAAATAATACACCTAGATCTACTTCGGCATATCCACTAGGAATAACATTTATGGTGTTGCCTCCAAATAAGGTTTCAAAAAAACCTGAATTCACATAAAACTCTGGCAATAAGTTCTTCTGATCTTCTTCTGAACCCTCTTTTTGTCCAGCAGCAGCGTCTATCATTTGCTTGTAGTACGCTTTTAGTTTTTCTTCCAATACCAATTTCTGGAATTCTTCCGGTGTAAGAATCAAAGGGTAATTGATATTAAAATCCCCTATTTTTTCGGTATAAATGTATTTGTCTAAAATAGGGTCATAGGTATATTTTGAAACTATGCTACTAGGGTTGGGCATTTCTAATTTCCCTAATGCGAACGAAGTTTTTGTAGAATCTTGCTCTGTTTCATTTTCTTGGGCAAAGGCAGACATACCCATTAGCATTATAAGCACTAATGAGACATAAAAACTGATTGATTTTAATTGATTATAGTTAGTTTTGTTCAATTGCATTATAAGTTTTTAAGAGCTTCTTTAATGATCTGCTCTACGACTGCATCTGGTTGGGCTTTTATGATTTTATCTACTACTTTTTCTGATTGTTTTTTATTAAATCCTAAAACATCTAAAGCAGATAACGCTTCATCTTTATTCGTATTGTTTGGTACTAAAGAAAGTTCGTTTAAGCCATATACTTTTAACACTTTGTCTTTCAAATCAATGATGACACGTTGTGCTGTTTTTGCACCGATACCCTTTACACTTTGTATTAATGCTACATCACCACTAGCTATACCTTCTTTTACCTGATCTGGAGTCAATGAAGACAACATGGTACGTGCTGTATTAGCGCCTATGCCGCTAACAGAAATCAGTAATTTAAATATTTCGCGTTCGATCTTTGATGAAAATCCATAAAGACTATGAGCGTCTTCCCTTACTTGGAGATAGGTATATAGCTTTAGATTTTCTCTATCAGGAATTTGAGAAAATGTATGAAGTGATATATTAATAAAATAACCTACACCATTGCAATCTATTACAACATCTGTAGGATTTTTTTCAACAAGTTTGCCCTCTATATGCGTAATCATAAATTTTAGCTATCTGCTTAGATTAACGCTAATCCATACTTATCGAAAGATTGAAATGACTGTTGTGCATTGCCATAAAAATCCGATAAATCTATATCATAGGTTAAAGCCCCAAATGTAATAAAATTATTTACATTTAGAGGTAGAATAATACCCTGTTAACCAATGTTATTTTCGTGCTCTTTTTTCTCGTTCTTGGGCATCGATTACGGCAATGGCAGTCATGTTTACAATCTCATCGACACTGGCACCTAACTGCAAAATATGTACGGGTTTGCGCATACCCATCATAATTGGGCCAATAGATTCGGCTTTGTTGAGTTCTTTTAACAGTTTATACGTGATATTGGCTGAATCTAAATTTGGAAAAATAAGGGTATTTACTTTTCGGCCTGCTAATTTTGAAAATGGGAAAATATCCTGTAACATTTTAGGATTTAATGCAAAATCGGTTTGTAATTCACCATCAACGATCATCTCTGGATAGGTTTTATGGAGATAATTCACAGCTTCATTGACCTTTTGGGCACTTGCATCAGTTGAAGAACCAAAGTTGGAGTAGGATATCATGGCCATCACCGGATCCATTCCAAAAAGCTTCACCGTTTTTGAAGTCATTTTAGCAATGGTGACCAAATCTTCGGAAGTTGGATTGATATTTATGGCCGTATCACTTAAAAACATGGGGCCTCTTTGTGTTAATAGAATGTTGGTAGTGGCTATTCGAGCAGCACCTTTGGCCAAACCGATAAGTTCTAACATGGGTTTTACTACCGATGGATAACTGCGCGAATATCCAGAAATTAAGGCATCAGCATCACCTTTATTCACCATCATTGCTGCAAAGTAGTTGCGCTCGCGCATTACCTTACGTGCCGAATATTGCGTTTCCCCTTTGCGTTTGTTCATTTGCCAAAAGGCATCGCCGTATCTGTTTTTCCGATCGGTTTCCTCGTCGGATTTTGGATCGATAATGGGAAGGTCGGCTTCAAATTCAATTTCAGACATTAAGGCCTCGATAGTTTCCTTTCGACCTAATAAAATAGGCTTAGCAATTCCTTCATCATGAACAATTTGCGCTGCCTTTAAAACATCCAAGCGATCGGCCTCAGCAAAAACAACGCGTTTAGGATTGGTCTTGGCTCTATTCAATAGTAAACGTACCACCTTATTATCAGAACCTAAACGTTCTAAAAGACTTTCTTTGTAGGCATCCCAATCCTCGATGGTTTCTTGTGCTACACCACTTTCCATGGCTGCTTTGGCAACTGCTGGCGGCACTTCGCCAATAAGCCTTGGGTCGAATGGCTTTGGAATAATATAATCCTTACCAAACGCCAATCGTGTTTCGCCATAAGCAATATTCACCTGCTCTGGCACAGGTTCTTTTGCCAATCTAGATAAGGCTTTTACGGCTGCCATCTTCATGGCCTCATTTATTTTGGTCGCTCTTACATCTAAAGCGCCTCTAAAAATAAAGGGGAATCCCAATACATTATTCACTTGGTTAGGATGATCACTACGGCCTGTGGCCATAATAATATCGTCTCGTGTTTTACAGGCCAAATCGTAGTTGATTTCTGGATCTGGATTTGCCATAGCGAATACAATGGGGTTTTTTGCCATGGTTTTAAGCATCTCGGGCGATACAATATCTGCCATAGACAAGCCAATAAACACGTCGGCATCTTTCATAGCGTCTTCTAGCGTATCTATTTCCCTGTCTGTCGCGAACTCCGTTTTTTGCGAGGTTAGATTAGCCCTATCTTTTCTAATCACCCCTTTACTGTCGAGCATCACGATATTTTCGGCCTTTGCACCACATTCCTTGTACAATCGTGTACACGATATGGCAGCAGCACCTGCGCCACTGACTACAATTTTTACGTCTTCAATACGTTTTTCTGCGATTTCCAATGCATTTATTAATGCCGCGGCAGAAATAATAGCCGTGCCATGCTGATCGTCGTGCATTACTGGGATATCGAGTTCTTCCTTAAGTCGGCGTTCTATCTCAAAGGCTTCGGGTGCTTTTATATCCTCTAGATTAATGCCACCAAAGGTCGGCGCTATATGTTTTACTGTTTCAATAAAGGTCTCTACATCTTCTGTATCTACCTCAATGTCAAAAACATCGATGTCTGCAAATATTTTGAATAGCAAGCCCTTACCTTCCATAACAGGTTTTGAGGCTTCTGGACCAATGTTACCGAGACCTAAAACGGCGGTACCATTAGAAATGACAGCTACCAGATTACCCTTAGCAGTATATTTGTAAACATTATTTACATCTTTGTCAATTTCTAAGCAAGGTTCAGCAACACCAGGCGAATACGCTAACGATAAATCACGCTGTGTAGCATATTTCTTTGTTGGTACCACTTTGATTTTCCCTGGTGTGGGCTTAGCATGATAGACTAAGGCCTCTATACGCTTGCTTTCTTTGCTCATAATCAGACGAAATTAAGAAGCAAAGATACGTAATGCATTGTTGTATATAATATGAACTATTTTAAATATTTGAATTTTGAAAAGCTAAATAGCTCTGGTTAAACTGGTCTAAAAGAGCGTAATTGAAATTGAGCTCACGAGATTATGGACACCTCTAATATGTTGTGCGCGTGAGTAAGTATGTGAATACTACACTAATTAAATAGCTCTAACTGATTAGATATCTGTACATCAGGGATTCCGTCATATTTCCCCTCTAAATAGTCTTTTTCGAATGAGGCATCTTTACGAATCTTTTTACCGTCGATTTTTTTATTGAATAAAGATTCCATTGTTGTAACACCATATCTATCTTTTTCAGTAATAATTATTTGATCTCTTCTAAAAAGTTTTCTTTTTGGATTAATCAAAGAAGAATTATGGGATGCAAAAATAAGCTGTGCACCATAAGGATTGTTATCTTCAGAGTTAAAGAGTTGAATTATGGCTTTACTCAAAAGAGGATGCAGACGTGCGTCGAACTCATCAATGATTAACGTTTTACCGTTAAGTAAGGTGTCAATAATTGGCCCTGCAAGGGCTACATATTTTCGCGTACCCAATGACTCGTTGGCAATTAAATTAAAATAAGTGCTATCTACTTCTTCATTATTTTTGTTATAAACTGAATGTTTTGTGCTAATGACCTTATTTTCCTCATCAGAATCGAGTATAAGTTTTCTTATTTGTTTAGGAACTTTATTTTTAGCCAATATTTCTTCCGTAAGCTTGAACCTTTCAACTCTAATCTCGTCGAACCCAAGATTCGCACCTCCTATAAAGTTCTCTACAAAGATTCTTTTATGAGGATCTTCCATCATTTCAATAGTAAAATCCATAATAAAACTATCTTCTGTACCAGAAATATATTGCACATTACTTAATGCCTTCAGAATTGACATACCAGTGTCAATATTAAATTGTGCGCAAACAGAAATAAATAAAGCATTTTTTCTCGTGATAGTAGTTAAGTTTTTACTAGCGCTATTAAATTTTTTTGAGATAGAAATATCTTGAAAATTTCTATCGAACAATATTTGCTCCTTATTTTTAGTAGTGGCGAAAAGCCATTCGCTATGCACTATGCTCGTATCCACTTCAAAGCCATATCTAAATTTTACAGAATCATGTACAAATACCAATTCAAAAAAACTGGGTTTTTCTAATGTTTCAGTAGAAAGACGAAAAGGTTCAATATTTATTGGTTCATCTGACTGTGAATCCTTTGATGAGTCTAGAATAAATCCCCTCACGAATTTAATTGCCTTAAATAAATTGCTCTTACCATAAGAATTTGCACCATAAATAATCATACTCTTTAATAGTGTTAGATTATTCAATTGAGTCTTTTGTAAATTTTCATTCCGAAGATGAGTTAAAGAAGTGGCTGTCAAATCGATAGATGTCCTTTCTTTAAAGGATAAATAATTTTCCACTGTGAATTTAACGAGCATTTAACCTTATTTAATTGCTTTTAGACGACAAATATATGTAAATGTACGATATTTTCGCATAAAATTATAAATTAATTTTTAAACTTTAAAATAAATTTGTATGTTTACACGAATTTTTCTCATGAAATGTATTTTTAGAGAATATCAATATTAGAAATAAAACATATAGCACGTAAATATCGAATAAAATGAGCAAAAAAAATCAACATGTAGTAAAACATGAAAAAGGTTGGGCAGTAAAAGGGGCAGGAAATAATAAAGCAACAAAAGTTGTCCCAACACAGAAAGAAGCAATAGATATTGCAAGAAATATTGCAATAAATCAGAAAACCGAATTATTCATCCATGGTATGGATGGTAAAATTAGAGAAAGAAACACATATTCAAACAAAGACCCTTTTCCTCCAAAAGGATAACTAAAAAAGATTAATAGCATGAAAAGAGTATTAAGAAAAACGAAATTTTCAGAACAATTTGAAATTTTAAAAGAACAGAATCAACTAGAGTTTGTTGATATTTTAGTTGATATGGACATCCCATTATTTATTAGTCCGTGGTTGATATCAGCTAGTGATTGTGATATGAGTTACAATATCGAAGTGACATTAAAAAAGTATTTTGAAAAATTACTGGTATTAATTAAAAATAAAGAAAAGGAGCAAGCAATTCAATTGCTTATGCATCTTCACGAACCTAAAGAAATACATATGGGTTATGGGTATGAAAAGTTCGATGGAAAAGCTATTGGAAGGGAAAAAGCAGAACACCTTTATAACATTTTTTCAAAAAGTAAAGCTGCTCAGACGACATTACTGTCAGATATTTGCTATAGCCAATTACTTATTAATGGTATCGGATCTGACAATGTTTCAGATATGATAGCATCTATTTGTAGAGGAATATTTGCAGAATTTACAATGAAGCAATGCATCCTAAATGGTGTAGATGAAATTTATAATGTTAAAATTGACGTTTTTGATGTAGTAGATGAAGAATGGAAAGTTAAGGAAATGAAACTACCTGTTCATAAAGGAGAGCATATAATCCTTATACCAAAAAAGTTCATTTCAAGAGATAGGTATTATCCCTCTAAATTTGATGAATATATTATTAAAAATAAAACAATTCCAGAATTGACAAATGGAAAACAGCTTTCCTCTTTAACAGGTCTGTTTAGGATACTTAAGGACAAGACGAAAAAGCCAAGATTAAAAGCATTCTATGCTCATTATGGAAAGCAAAAAAAGGATTTATTCGATCACGTTGTAAAATACGGCGATTTACCTCTTTTAGAATTTAAAAAAGAGATAATGGAAAAGTATTCTTCATTAACAGATAGAGAAATTAATAATACTGTTCAAAAATACTTAAATGGAATATTAAAAAAATAAAAAAGAATAATCTGAATAAAGTAAATTTTAAGAAAAGTGAAATGATTAATAGTTATTTAAGAATCATAAAAGCTGAAATGATAGCAGAATATATAGAAACTATTGATAGAGCTTATATTAGAGAAATCGTTTTGAGAGCAGGTGGAAATGTTAGTGATGTAGATATGGTTCTTGAGCACCCTGAAATTAAAGAGATTGATAATGACTTGTTCTATATAAAAACCTCTATCTCATAAAATTTTATTCATTTAATTTTAAAATCCACCCTACAACTTCCTAATATCCCATTTCGTCAAACCAGTGATTTCTTTGATAGTATCGATATCGTAATTCTTGGAAAGCATTTTTTTAGCAATATCAAGTTTAACAGTACGTTCCTTTTCCGTTTTTATACGCCATTCTTCTAGGGCTTTTTTATCGCTATACACAACCTCAAAAAGACCAGAGGTTTTTAGGTCGTCTATAATGCCTTTATCCGCAAAACTGGTGTACTGCGCTTCCGAAATCACCAAATGGTCTATCACCTCGATATTAATGAGCTGCCCCACTTTTAAAATTTTATCCGTAAACTCCTTATCCGCTTTAGAAGGCTCAATATTACCACTAGGATGATTATGTACAAGAATAAGCCTTACGGCCAACTTGTAAATGCCCATTCTAAATATATCTGGTGGATTGGCATTGACCCTATTTACTGCACCCAAGCCAATAAGTTCAATAAACAGTATCTTATTGCTGTTATCTAAGCCAGCGACCCAAAAATGTTCTTGGTTACGTCTTATCTTATTCTCGCGTAACAGTATCTGCTGCATCACGTTATAAATGTCGGACGAGTTGAGTACTTTGATTTTTTGTGCTTTGGACAATCTTACATTCATAAGGTAAATATACAAATCGAGGCCAAAATCAATCTTTTAGAAACCTAATACTTCTTATAACAGCGCCCTTATGAGCTACGCTCGGTATCTTCAATTAAAGCTATTGCTTTAACGTGATTTTTATTTAAATACTGATTATCAGTTAATTAATATTTTACGTCAGGTTGAGCGCAGTCGAAACCTATTTGGAAACTAGATGTTAAAGACCTTTCGACTGCGCTCAAGGTGACAAGCTCTTATTTCATTTAGATAAAACAAGTTACTTTAATTTCGATAATCCTCAAAGGAGCAATACTTTATTTCAGAAACTCAATATTTCTTTTTAATCTTGAAAACTTGGTGCGCTTAACGGCAGATTTTTTAAAGATCTGCCTAAAGGTTTCTTCGGTAATCTCTTCCCAATCTTTTTTATTATATCAGAAAGATATGTTCTTAATTAATTATAATCTTTTTTACCTCCCTTATATTTTCGGATTCAAAACTTAGAAAATAAATCCCTGGCGTAATACCTTCAAGTTGAATTTCATTTTGATCTCCATATCTTAAATCCATTGTACTCTTTAAAACAAGCTTTCCTTGTACATCAGTTAAAGCATAATGTAGTTTTTCATTCGACTGCAACTTACTTGTAAAATAGATTATACCATTACTTGGGTTAGGATATATTTGAAAAAACCCTGTTTGGTTAAAATCATCAACAGACAAAGAAAGATTTTCTAAATGATCGGTCGTAATGGTACCAGTGCTTATTGGATCTAAAAAACTACCTACATCGGACCAGCCTCGATCCAATCTTCCATAGAAATCAAAACCGTTATTATCATTCGTACCAACACAAGCAGCACTACCTCCAGATAACACCCCAATTAATAACCCACTAGCATCTAATAATTGCGAACCTGAAGAACCAGGTTCTGTAACACCTTGTTCCCAGCCACCATTAGCACCATCGTCTATAAACCAAACACGATTAGTAAACCCATTGAATGACACATTTACTCTTAATGAAGGATCATCATCACGGCATATTTTCATAATATCTCCACTTGGATGGTGAATACCAGTAGTAAACGCTGGTACGGTAGTAGAACGACTCCAACCTGCAAATACTACATCCCAATCACTAGGTATGGCGTTTGCTGCAGTAGCTTCCAAAAGTAACATGTCAGAGTCACCATCGCTAGCACGGACTATTGCTCCATTAAGTGTTTGTAAAAATGGTCCATTAGTACTGGGGGTAAATGTTGCGCATGACGGATTTGGGCTAATCCAATTAAATCGAAATGCCCAGCTTGCAGTAGCATTTACAGGAGCTTCCTGTCCAAAACCTGCTCCACAATGATTTGCTGTTAAAATATATGGTGTTCCATCCTCTGATGTGTTATTAACTAATGTGCCTGTACAAAAGCCATTACCGCCAGCCACTAACATTACTACTGATCTTTTTTGCAAATCAAAATTATCCCCTAAAGGACAATCTGCGTCAATATTACAAGAACCAGAATCGTTAAGTGCTTTTGAATATGCATTATTTGCAGGAATACTTCTATAACCATGTACCAGTTCTGCAATTGTAAATGTACTTTGACCTGCAACCTCGCTTGGCTCATAAAACTCTAAGTAAACCTTATCACCATCAATTGGCCATGTAGTTATCTCATTAATATCATTATTCTCACTACTTGTATAGGGCCCCATTTTCATACTTCTGTCCGCATTGTAGATATATAGTTCAGCGCCTTCTACTAAATTATAGTCTCTTATGATGAAATTTAGTGTTTTCGCACCAACTGACTCAAATCCCACTCTCCAAATGACATCATCATTCTCTAAAATGATACTTTCACCATGGCTTTGTCTGGTAACATTTGTTTGTAATTTTGCTCCAAATCTGTAAGGTTTTGCCATAGATTCTTGAGTCTTTCTTAAGTCCTCTTCCATAAATTTAGCTAAATCCTCGAAAGGCATTGAAACCAACTCTATCTCATCATCAGAGAAATTATTGCTCCAGCTTTTTGGTTCTACCAAATCGGTAACCTGGCTATAACCACTAAAAGAAATTAATGCGAACGCAAACGCGAATAAGTAATTTTTTATCATGAAATACATATTTATAATTCCGTAAATATATGAATATTTTTATCTAAACCTTTATTGAAGAAAGTTAATATTCCGCTTTAAACCAGAGAATTTAGTACGTTTTACCGCTGATTTTTTAAATACCTGCCTAAAGGTCTCTTCTGTAATCTCTTCCCAATCCTTTTTGGTCATGCTCAACAACTCAGGATGTGGATTAAACAAGGGTTCGCTATGTGGTTTAGAAAACCGATTCCACGGACAAACGTCTTGACATATATCGCAACCAAACATCCAATTGTCAAACTGGCCTTTAAATTCACTTGGAATATTGTCCTTCAACTCAATCGTGAAATACGAAATGCATTTGCTTCCATCTACTAGATAAGGTTCTACAATGGCCTCTGTTGGGCAAGCATCAATACAGGCCGTACAAGTCCCACAGTGATCCGTAACCGGTGTGTCGTAGTCTAACTCCAAATCGATAATTAACTCTGCTATAAAATAAAATGAGCCTACTTGTTGGGTTAGCAGGTTGCTGTGCTTGCCTATCCATCCCAATCCAGACTTTGCAGCCCAAGCTTTATCCAATACAGGCGCAGAATCCACAAATGCACGGCCATGAACATCTCCTATTTCGTCTTTAATAAAGGCTAAAAGCGATTTGAGCTTGTCTTTAATAACGAAGTGGTAATCCGTACCATAAGCGTACTTAGACAGCTTATAGCTTTCTGTTGTTTGTACTTCGCTAGGATAGTAGTTCAACAATAGGGAAACTACACTTTTAGAATCTTCGACCAGTAAGGTAGGGTCGAGGCGCTTATCGAAATGGTTTTCCATATAACGCATTTCGCCGTGCATATTCTTGTTGAGCCATGCTTCAAGCCTTGGCGCCTCTTCTTCCAAAAACTCCGCCTTACTAATACCACAAGACAAAAAGCCAAGGCGTTTTGCTTCGGCTTTTATTAACTGTGTATACTTTGTTTTGTTCAATTTAGCGCTTAAAAGAACTAAATTACAATACTATTTTTAATAAACCACTATGAACTAGAAATCTACAGTTTTAAACTAAGAATGAAATTCTTTTTGGAGTTTGGATTGTCATTCCAAATGAGACACAAAGAGCCTGCCTAACGGCTAGGCAGGGCATTTCATAATTTTGATGCATGATGAGATTTAGCTACGCTGAACCTTCGGTTTCTCACTTTAGCCTGTCTTGCCT
This sequence comes from Winogradskyella sp., assembly GCF_028282165.1. Classification (GTDB taxonomy): domain Bacteria; phylum Bacteroidota; class Bacteroidia; order Flavobacteriales; family Flavobacteriaceae; genus Winogradskyella. The sequence goes on from NZ_JANQIM010000021.1 coordinate 40,695, forward strand.
CCTTCGACTGCACTTCGACAAGCTCAGTGTGACACGCTCAGGGTAAACTAGAGTCGAAAGATTCGAAATGACAGCCCCTATGCAAAAACCTTACAGAAGCTGAAAAATAAATCTAGTCGCAACCTAAATCTGAAGACGACATATAATCTGCATTAGGAAAACAGTTACCCGATGGTAACGTTTCGGGCACATAACGTTGCAAATTATCGTCGTATAAGGCGTTTTCTAAAAATAATGTGATTTGGTCTATTTCGGTCTCCGTTAAATTTAACGGCACAAATAGTGAAGATAACTTATCTGCGGGGACTATGTCATTTTCGACAATGGCTTCATTCTTATATTCCACAACTTCCTTAACAGTTTCAAAACTTCCACCATGACCAAAGAAACCTACATCTTTTAGATTGTACAACTGTGGTGTCTTAAATTTATAATCGTCGTCTGAATTGCCTGTAAATCCACCTCTTCCTTTTTTAGTCGCTTCATCAATAGTGGTTAGTATTTCAGCGCCTTCAAGGTCTTGCATGCCAAGGGCATGGAAATTCATATCGTTTAACGCTGGCCCTGAATGGCAGCTAAAACATTGTGCCTTATCAAAAAACAATTTGGCGCCTTCTATTTCGGCATCGTTCATGGCATCATCATCGCCTCTTAACCATCGCTGAAACGGCGATTGATTTGGCAATAGTGTTCTTTCATAAGCTGCAATAGCAAGCGATGCATAGAGTTTAGTGTAGCGCTCACTTTCATCGATGTCTGGGAAAGCCACATCAAATAAATCTTTGTATGACGAATTGATAATTTCTTCTGGGATGATCACCAAACGGTGTACATCCATACCTGCAATGGCTTGTATTTCTACACCTTCAAAGCCAAAATTATTGGTTTCTTTAGGTGTGCCAACCGTCCATTGGGATTCGGTGCCTTCATTTGGCCCTACAGCACCAAACTGTCCGTTCCACAGCATCACTTCCTGAAATGCTACATTAAGCGTTGTAGGTGTTCTAATAGGCTGTACATCTAAATCCGCCTCTGCGTAAAGTGCATTTTTTATTCGGCCTTCGCCATGTGATCCAAAACCTAGTCCGCCATCACCAATACCTTGCTTAATACCACTTTGGAACCCTGCATCTACATGATGGCAGCTCGCACAAGAATAGGTGTACATCCCTTCATTCATTTTAGGATCAGAGCCTATCATGGTTTCATGATACAACAATTTTCCCAATTCTACTTTTGCTTCTGTGATAGGATTGTTGATATCGCTTGGAATTGAAAGGTAATCGGTTTCTAAAGGTTGAATTAAATCGGATTTAGAACCGTATAATTCGATAATTCGGTTTTCTAATTCGGTACCACTGGATATGTCCTCGTAATTGTCCTTATCGGTATTACAAGACATGAAAGCAATTAATGCAAATAGGTATAATAACTTGATTCGTAGGTGATTCATGATTTGAAAGCTTTATGTATTTTCAAATATAATTTCAACTTTCTCCGCCATATGCCTAAATAGATAAACATTCAAAAAATTAGTTGAATTAATGTAAGGTGCAAAAATTATCGATGAACTAACACCGAATTCATGGTGTTTCAATGTTTGATTGGTGTGACTATTGGATAAGAAATTTTTGTCAATCGGAGTGTACTGAAGGTGGTCGCTCAACGGAGTCTAAGTGCATCAAGCTACTAGTGTGCCACTCGAAGTGACATTGAACGGCTTAAATATTGTTAGCGCTAATTAACATCTCGTGGCTTGAATCTCAATAGCGCATTTTTAGGCTTTAGTGTTATAAGAGGCGTCATATCAATTTCTTCAAACTCTGCCTTGATATAATAGTTTGAAATCAATTCTCTTACAGCGATAATCATCTCGAACATTGCAAAGTTGTTTCCGATGCATTTTCTCGGTCCTGCACCAAAAGGAAAATAATGGGAAGAATAGGTTCTACTGCCATCTGCAAAACGCTCTGGTAAGAATTTATCTGGATCGTCCCAATATTTCGAATGTCGATGTATCTCAAAAACCGAAAACAAAAGATTAGAGCCTGCTTTGAATTCAAAGCCATTAAAGCTATCGTTTGTTTTATTCACACGATCCAAAAAGTAAGCTGGTGGATATAAGCGCATGGATTCTTCGATGACTTGCTGGCACACTCTGGATGCCATAACCCTTTCCATCAGATGGGTAGTTTGGGCATTGACTTGTGAAATTTCGTCGTAAATCTTGTCTTGCCATTCGGGATGTTGTGCTAAAAGCTGAAAGGTAAACGTTAGTGCGTTAGATGTGGTCTCGTGCCCAGCTGTAAAGAGAATCAAAATCTCATCAATGAGTTGTTCTTCTTCCATAGAACTGCCATCATCATATTGGGCTTCTAGCAACAAATCGAGTAAGTCGCCTTGTCTAGTACCAGATTCTTGCCGTTGCTTTACAATTTGCTTTAACATCTGTCTAGCCTCCAACGTAAGGTCAATATACTTTTTTATTGTCCCGTTGAAATTAAACCACCATCGCAAATAGGGTTGACGCAATTCTTTAACCAACATTTTTTGAGCCGCCTCTGTAATGTATTGCAAGCGCGCAATTTGATCTTGGTCAACTGCACTACTAAACAAGGATTTCACTACCGTTTGAAATGCCAAATTATTGAGTATGGGAAAAATATCCAAAGTTTCATTTTCTGTGATGTTGGGAAAAATATCCAAAGTTTCATTTTCTGTGATGTTTTGATACTCAAACTGTATGGCCGTTTGAATGGTATCTAATAACGTTTCGAGATGTTTTTTATGAAAAGCTGGTTGAATGAGCTTGCGTTGTTTACGCCAATGTTCTCCTTCTGAGGTTAATAGCCCTTTACCAACATACTTGACTAAATCTTTGGTCTGAATCTTTGATTTTGTATAGTTCTTTTGATTTTTCTGAAGTACATATTCTGCAAAATTCGCATCCCTGCAAAAATAGACCTTAGTGATAAAGCCTAAATTCAAACAAAATATATCGCCTTTTTCTTCAAAGTTTTTATGATGAAATGGCAGTGGATTTTTTACAATTTTAAAACTGTGCTTTAAAAATGTAGTTAACGGAACAGTAGCTATTTTTTGATCACTATCCATGTGGTAACAGGGGGCTAAAACGACTTCAACATTACAACGGGTGTCAAAAGAGGCCTCCTTGCGTAGGCCCTTTAATTTTACCTAAATGCTTATAGGCTTGTTCGGTAACTTCGCGCCCACGAGGTGTACGCATTATAAAACCCTGTTGAATTAAAAAGGGTTCGTAAACCTCTTCTATGGTTTCGGCGCTTTCGCTAACTGCTGTTGCCAAAGTGGTGATACCAACCGGTCCTCCCTTAAACTTATCGATAATTGTCGTTAGAATTTTATTGTCCATTTCGTCCAAACCATGTGCATCTACATTTAAGGCTTTAAGTGCAAACTTTGCAATTTCGATATCTATTTTGCCATTGCCTTTAATTTGGGCAAAATCCCTAACACGTCTCAGTAAGGCATTCGCTATACGTGGTGTGCCGCGGCTTCGCCCTGCTATCTCAATGGCAGCTTCCATGGTAATAGGAACCTTCAAAATTGAAGCACTACGTTGCACAATGGTCGTGAGCAAATCCGTTTTATAGTATTGTAAGCGACTACTAATGCCAAAGCGTGCTCGCATGGGCGCTGTTAATAATCCCGAACGCGTCGTTGCGCCAACAAGAGTAAAAGGACTTAAGTTGATTTGAACGGTTCTGGCATTGGGGCCAGACTCGATCATAATATCAATCTTATAGTCTTCCATAGCAGAGTATAGATATTCTTCCACTATAGGGCTTAAACGATGAATCTCATCAATAAAAAGTACATCTCTGTCTTCAAGGTTGGTCAGTAAGCCTGCGAGATCTCCTGGTTTGTCTAAAACAGGACCGGAAGTCACTTTAATATTTACATCTAATTCATTGGCTAAAATGTGGGCTAAAGTTGTTTTTCCCAATCCGGGCGGCCCATGAAACAGTGTATGGTCTAAAGCTTCTTCCCTAAGATTTGCTGCTTTTACAAAAACCAATAGATTTTCCAGCACTTGATCTTGACCTGTAAAGTCCTCAAAAGTTAAGGGTCTCAATTTTTTTTCAACATCGAGCTCTTCCGGACTGAAATTTTCGTTAGATGGATTTAGGTTTTCGTTCATGATACTTCCTGCGAAAGCAGGAATCCTATTTAATTAAACAATAAAGATTCTATAACGACTCTTCGATGCTTCGGCTACGCTCAGTGACCAATGTTCATCACAGCTAGGCTTAGTGTGACGATTCGAAATGACAAAGTAGCCCAACAAATATAAATAAAAAGACCTTTGGAAACTATAGGCGCTATCCAAAGGTCTTTTCAATATTTCTAAAGAGAGGTGCCCTACTTTCGCAGGCATTGTCTAATGATGCAGCTCTTCTTCTCCTTCTTTCATAGGTACATTTTGAGGCACAAAATCTTCTTCATGTCCTGGCTTGCTATAATCGTAAGGCCAACGATATACATGAGGGATTGCACCAGGCCAGTTTCCGTGCATATGCTTTACTGGAGCTGTCCACTCTAGCGTATTTGATCTCCATGGGTTTTGTTCTGCTTTCTTTCCATAGAATATACTACTAATGAAATTGTATAAAAATACTATTTGAGCAAGACCTGCTACAAGGGCAAACATAGTTATTACGACTTGTGTGTTTGCAGTATCATCAAATAATGGGAAATTAGAATTGGTGTAGTAACGTCTTGGCAGACCAGCCATACCTATAAAGTGCATTGGAAAAAAGACACCATATGCACAAATTGCCGTTATCCAAAAATGTATATACCCTAGATTTTTGTTCATCATACGTCCAAACATCTTAGGGAACCAATGGTAAATTCCTGCAAATACACCATATAAAGCCGATATACCCATCACTAGGTGGAAGTGAGCCACTACAAAATAGGTATCATGTACATTAATGTCTAATGCACTATCCCCTAAAATAATTCCTGTTAAACCTCCAGTAATGAATGTAGATACCAATCCTATTGAGAATAGCATTGCAGGGTTCATTTGCAAGTTACCCTTCCAGAGTGTGGTTATGTAATTAAATGCTTTAACCGCAGACGGAATAGCAATTAGCAATGTTGTAAACGTGAATACCGATCCTAAGAATGGGTTCATCCCAGAGATAAACATGTGGTGTCCCCAAACTATGGTTGATAAAAATGCAATAGCCAAAATAGACAAGACCATAGCACGATAACCAAATATTGGCTTTCTAGAATTTGTAGCAATAATTTCTGATGTTATTCCTAATGCTGGCAATAATACGATGTATACTTCTGGGTGACCAAGGAACCAAAACAAATGTTCAAATAATACTGGCGAACCTCCTTGATAGTGTAAAACTTCACCTTGAATAAAAATATCCGATAAGAAGAATGATGTACCAAAACTTCTATCCATTATCAGTAATAATGCTGCAGATAATAATACGGGGAATGAAATTACACCAATGACTGCCGTGATGAAAAACGCCCAAATAGTTAGTGGCATTCTCGTCATCGACATACCCTTAGTACGTAAGTTTAATACCGTTACAATGTAGTTTAATGACCCCAATAGTGAAGACGCAATAAATATGGCCATAGATACTAACCACAAGGTCATACCCGCTCCAGAACCTGGCTGTGCCATAGGCAATGCACTTAACGGTGGGTATATCGTCCATCCTGCGGCTGCAGGACCAAACTCCACAAAAAATGAGGCTATCATAATAACGCATGATAAAAAGAATAACCAATACGATATCATATTAAGGAATCCGGAAGCCATATCCCTAGCACCAAGCTGTAGCGGAATTAATAGGTTACTAAATGTACCACTCAAACCAGCCGTAAGTACAAAGAAAACCATTAAGGTTCCATGTATGGTTACTAAGGCTAAATAAATATCGGCATCCATAACACCTTCTGGTGCCCATTTTCCTAACAAGGCTTTAAATATGACATTTGATTGCTCTGGCCACGCAATTTGCATACGTATCAGCAAAGACATCATGATCCCTATTATACCCATTATGATTACACCAGTAATTAAATACTGCTTTGCAATCATTTTATGATCTTGACTAAATATGTATTTAGTTACAAAAGTTTCTTTATGGTGATGTACGTCGTGGTCGTCGTGTACGTGTGTATCTACTGTTGCTGACATAATCTATTTCTTTTTCTGTTTTTTTTTACTAATTTAATGAATTTGCAAATGTTTTTTGTTCCTTTATCCAAGCATTAAACTCTTCCTCTGTTTCAACAACAATCTTCATTTGCATGTTATAATGCGACTTTCCGCAGATTTTATTACATAACAATAGGTAATCAAACTCATATGGCTCTAAAGCTTCTTCCCCATTTGCAGTTAATTCTTTACTCTTTTCGGCTCTAATTTTATTTATATTTTGAACCTTATCTTTCATATCTTGAGTTTGTCGCATTTCTTCAGTAGTGACCGTGGGCGTAAAAGCAAATTGTGTAACCATACCTGGAACACAATTCATTTGTGCTCTAAAATGCGGCATGTATGCGGAATGTAATACATCCTGAGAACGCATTTTAAATAATACTGGTCGTCCTTTTGGCAAATGAAGTTCAGTTACAATTACATCGTCTTGTGCATTTGGGTCGTCTTCATCCACACCTAAGATGTTAGCTCTATCTAGATCGATTAATCTCACGTTGGCTTTACCAAGAACATTATCATCCCCACCATATCTAGCTTTCCAGTTAAACTGTTGGGCATATAATTCTATAATCATTGGATCTTCTTCTTCATCAATCGTCATAATGTCATTCCAAGTAAAAAGACCATATATAATTAGACCTGCCAGAACGATTACAGGTATACCTGTCCAAACAGCTTCTAAGGTATTGTTATCTGCATAGAATAGTGCTTTTCTTCCTTTTTCTCCTTTGTATTTAAAAGCAAAATAGTGAAGCAAAAATTGAGTCACTATTTGAACTATAAAAATAACCACCATAGAGATGATCATTAAGTTATCTATTCCTGGTCCATGCTCCGATGCCGAATTAGATACTAGTGGAAGATCGCCTAGATATATAAAACTTACGATAGTAATGGCATAGATAAAAATTAAAAATCCTATCATTAAATAGCCATTGATTCTATTGTCTTTATCATCCGCAATTTGTGAATTTGAAGCACCTACTTGGGCTAAATCAAAAATCTTAACCATTTGCCAGAGGGCAATAGCCACAAAAAGTACAATTATAATAGTTAATAAAGCTGTCATTATCGTTTCTGTTCTATTTTAATATTAATAATGAAAGTGTTTGCTTTCTTTCATAAATGGGTTTCCTTTTGCTAATAATGGCGCCTTTCCTAAAGCCGTAAATACTACAAGTAAGAAAAGACCTCCAAACAACAGTATAGCGCCAATTTCTGGCATACCGATAAACCATCTGTCTACTACTGTAGCTGGCATAATCCAGTTGAATACATCTAGGTAATGTCCGCAAAGAATTATAATTCCGGTCATAATCACAAACCAGTTAATTCGCTTGTAATCGCTATTCATTAATAATAGCAGTGGGAAAATGAAATTCAAGGCTAGCATTCCAAAGAATGGTAACTTATAATGCTCAATTCGTGTAACGAAGTAAGTGACCTCTTCTGGAATGTTTGAATACCAGATTAACATAAATTGAGAGAACCATAAATATGTCCAGAATATACTAATACCAAACATAAATTTTGCTAAATCATGGATATGGCTATCATTAACAAATTCTAATAAGCCTTTAGATTTTAGGTAGATGGTTATCATTGCTATTACGGTAATACCACTTACAAACATACTTGCGAATACATACCAACCGAATAATGTACTAAACCAGTGTGGATCAACACTCATTACCCAATCCCAAGCCATCATAGATTCTGTGTAGATATAGAAAACTAAGAACGCTGCTGAGATTCTAAAGTTCTTTTTAAAGTTTTTATTGTCGTCAGCGCTATCCTGAGCAATGGAGAATTTTCTTGAGAAATGTCTATACAATGCCCAGCCAGAGATAAAAATTATACCTCTTACGATAAACCAGGTCATATTAAGGTAGCCCGATTTCCCTTGAATCAATTTATCGTGCTCAACAACTTCTGGGTTCATCCAAACAAAAATGTTATAATGGCCTATAGTGCCAGAAGCAACTGCTATTAGAAGTACAATTATAGCACCGGGTAACATGTAAGCCGTAATACCTTCCATTACTCTGAACAAGACTGGAGACCAGCCTGCCTGAGATGCATATTGAATAGCGTAAAATGCCAATACACCAAGTGCAATCATAAAGAAAAAGAATGCGCCAACATACAATGCTGCCCAAGGTCTGTTATGAATTTGGTGCAGTACATGCTCTTCATGACTCATGTGGTGACCTTCATCAGCATGAGCGCCATGAGCTTCGTCATGCGAAGCGCCGTGGTGTCCTTCTTCGTTATGGCTTTCTCCATGATGATCTGCAGCATGGGCATCACCATGACCATGATGCGCCTCTTCTGCTAGAAGTACCTTTACGTCTTCAACTGTCTTAACGCTATTGGCTGATAAAAAACCTGAAGTAACACCAATCAAGCCCAGAGCCATCATTATAATGGCAGCTATTCTTAATCGATTTGAAATTTTATATTCCATTATATAATCTTTATCTAAATCTTATTTTTCTAAATCTGCTTTTAGTTTTTCAACATAAGCCACTACTTGCCAACGCTCACTTTCGTTTAATTGGTTAGCGTATGAACCCATGGTATTTTTACCGTAATAAATAACATGATAAATACTACCTGTGGTGATCGCTCTTCCTGGGTCATCATAACTAGGAACTCCCAATATTTTTTCGCGCTCAACCAATTTTCCTTTTCCATTTCCTTTTGTCCCATGGCAAATTCCACAGTAAATGTCGTACAAGATTTTGCCTTCGTCATAATCGACCATTGTAGAGTCTAAAGGACTCACTAAATTTGTCTTTGCCTCTTCATAGCCTTCATTAGTATCCTCAATTTCATAAGGCATAAAATCACCTCTTGGAATAGTACCTTCGGCTGGTAATTGTGCCTCAACGCCATTTGCAAAGGCATCTGACTCTTGATAAGTTTCATAGCCAACAGGCTCATACATGTTAGGCATGTATTGATAGTTTGGCCTAGAATTCTTTTGGCAAGACACGAAACCTACCAACATTACTAATACTGCGATATATTTTAATGCTATTTTCATACTAATGTGCATCTTCGTCTTTATCAACTAAATTTATTTCAACTGCTCCTGTTTTCTGTAACAATGACGTTAATTCATTCTCATTGTCATGAACAGCAATTTCCATCAAGAAATGATCATCTGTTGTTCTTGGGTCTGGATTCTCAGCTTTCTTAAATGGCCACATTCTACTTCTTAAATAAAATGTAATTACCATTAAATGCGCCGCAAAAAATACGGTAAGCTCAAACATAATTGGTACAAAAGCGGGCATATTCTCTAAATAACTAAAGCTTGGTTTACCTCCTATATCTTGAGGCCAATCTTTAATCATGATGAAATTCATCATAACAATAGCTACTGTTAAACCAACGCAGCCATACATAAACGATGTAATTGCAATACGTGTTGGTGCTAAGCCCATGGCCTTGTCCAACCCATGAACAGGAAAAGGCGTATATATTTCTTCGATGTGATGTTTTTCGGCCTTTACCTTTTTTACGGCAGACATTAAAACATCATCATCTGTATAAATAGCATGAATTACTTTTGAAGCTTCCATATACTATATTAGTTATTTAATAAATTCTTTGCTTGCCCTGCCCAATCATCGCGCTCTGCCCTTCCTGGGAAAGACCCTGTGATTGAATCTAACAAATCATATTCTCTTTTTGTCATCTTACTTACCTGTAAGAATGTGTATATACCAATACTGTTAAGTACCTCTTCCATTTTAGGACCTACACCATTAATCTTCTTAAGATCATCGGCAGTTTCTGATGCTGCATCAAACGATCCTATCGTTCCCAATAAATCGCTAACTTTTTCAGAATTATCAACCGAATCATTTGAACTCGATTCTGTGATTATTGCAGCTGCTCCAACATTAGAAGTTCTTTCGTCGGCTCCTGTGCCCACTAAACTTTCACCGCTTTCTCTTAAACGCTTATATCGCTCACCTGATGACTTTAAAATTGTCTTTACCTCTGCTTGTGCAATTACAGGGAATGTTCTCGAGTACAATAAGAATAATACAAAAAAGAATCCTATGGTTCCGATAAAGATTCCTATATCCACAAATGTTGGTGAGAACATCGTCCATGATGATGGTAAGTAATCTCTATGTAACGACGTTACGATAATTACAAAACGCTCAAACCACATCCCTATGTTTACTACAATTGAGATAAAGAATGAGAACATAATGCTTGTTCTAAGTTTCTTAAACCACATAAACTGAGGCGAGAATACGTTACAGGTCATCATTGCCCAGTAAGCCCACCAGTAAGGACCAGTTGCTCTGTTTAAGAATGCATACTGTTCATATTCTACTCCAGAGTACCAAGCTATAAATAACTCAGTGATATAAGCCACACCCACTATTGAACCCGTAATCATGATAACGATGTTCATTAACTCAATGTGCTGTACTGTAATATAGTCTTCAAGGTTACATACTTTTCTCATGATAATAAGAAGTGTATTTACCATAGCAAATCCTGAGAAAATTGCACCTGCAACGAAATACGGTGGGAAAATCGTAGTATGCCAACCTGGTATAACTGATGTGGCAAAATCAAACGATACAATGGTATGTACAGAAAGTACAAGAGGTGTTGCTAAACCAGCTAGTACCAATGATACTTCTTCAAAACGTTGCCAATCTTTTGCTCTACCTGACCATCCGAAACTTAATAAAGAATATATTTTCTTTTGGAAGGGCTTAACTGCTCTATCCCTGATCATAGCGAAATCTGGCAACAATCCTGTCCACCAGAATACTAAGGATACTGATAAATATGTAGAAATTGCAAATACGTCCCAAAGTAATGGCGAATTAAAGTTAACCCATAACGACCCAAATTGGTTAGGGATTGGCAATACCCAATATGCTAACCATGGACGACCCATGTGAATAATCGGAAATAGACCCGCTTGTATTACCGAGAAAATCGTCATCGCTTCAGCAGAACGGTTAATTGCCATTCTCCACTTTTGACGGAAAAGTAAAAGTACTGCAGAAATAAGTGTCCCTGCATGACCAATACCAACCCACCAAACGAAGTTAGTAATATCCCAGGCCCAGTTTACGGTCTTATTAAGACCCCAAACTCCAATACCAGTTGAAATGGTGTAAATAATACAACCTATTCCCCAAAGGAATGCAACCAAAGAGATGTTGAAAACTATCCACCAAGCTTTGTTTGCTTTGCCTTCTACCGGTCTTGCTACGTCTACGGTAACATCGTGATACGATTTTTCTCCGGTAACTAAAGGTCTTCTAATAGGTGCTTCGTAATGAGACGCCATAATTATATAATTGATTCTTTAATTTTAATTTTATGCTTCAGCTGTATTTCTCACTTTAGTCTGGTACACTACATTTGGTTTTGTACCGACATGCTCTAATAAGTGATATGCTCTATTATCTTCTTTTAATTCAGCTATTTTACTCTCTTTATCATTAATGTCTCCAAATACCATCGCACCATTTCCACAAGCTGCTGAACATGCTGTTTGGAATTCTCCATCTTTAACTGGACGGCCCTCACGCTTGGCATCTAGAATTGTTTTCTGTGTTTTTTGGATACACATAGAACATTTCTCCATCACACCACGAGATCTTACCGTAACATCAGGGTTGAGTACCATACGTCCTAAATCATCGTTCATGTAGTAATCAAACTCATCATTTTGGCTGTATAAGAACCAATTGAAACGACGTACTTTGTAAGGACAGTTGTTAGCACAATATCTTGTACCTACACAACGGTTATACGCCATGTGGTTTTGACCTTGACGACCATGTGCAGTTGCAGCAACAGGACAAACCGTTTCGCAAGGTGCATGATTACAGTGTTGACACATTACTGGTTGGAAAGCGACTTGCGGATTATCTGCAGGACTCTCCATTTCGCCAAATTCACTTAACGAACTTCCTAAACCAGAAATATTGTCTTTCTTCTCATTATCGCCCTCAAACGACTCTTGAGATGAATAGTATCTGTCAATACGCAACCAGTGCATATCTCTACTTCGTCTCATTTCAGACTTTCCAACTACAGGAACATTATTTTCTGCATGACAAGCAATAACACAAGCACCACATCCCGTACAAGCATTTAAGTCAATTGACAAGTTAAAATGGTGACCTATTGAGCGATCGAATGATTCCCATAAATCTACATCTGGAGAGGTTACAGGAGTTTCTATGTGATCTTTGGATACTTTTGGTATAGCATTCCAATATTCTTTATCTTTTGTGTTAAATATCTCTAAGCTCGTTTCCTTAATGATATCTCCACGACCCATTAAGGTATTGTGCAACTGTACACAAGCGAACTCATGCGTGCCAGAAGATTTCTCAACAGTAACGTTTTGTACCGTATTAAAGTCTTGGTATAATGGATAGGCATTAACGCCTGTTTTCATTTCGTTTTTAAGTGCATCTGAAGTTCTTCCGTAACCAAATGCCAAACCAACAGAACCTTTAGCCTGACCTGGTTGAATAATGACTGGTACGTTTTCAACAGTAACACCATTAACTGTAACCTTAGCGTAACTACCATTTAAGCCACCATTAGCTACATTTTCATTGGTTAAACCTAATGATTCAGCATCAGCTCTAGACACTGTTAGATAATTATCCCAACTAGTTCTTGTTATAGGATCTGGGAATTCTTGCAACCATGGATTATTGGCTTGTTGCCCATCACCCATACCTGTTTTGGCATACAATGATAATTCCATACCACTAGACTTTGAGGAACTAGCAAGAGCCCTTGCCGCATTTCCGCTTTGGGTTTCGGTTGCTTCTTCATCAGTTTCAGAAGAAGACGTATCTTCTGTAGTTCCAGTATCAGCAGACGAAGAACTTACAAAAACACCATCTTGAACAGCTTTATTAAATGAAGTCCCGTCAAGAATTTCTGTTGTCCAAACAGATTTTAAATAATCTCTATATGATGTGTTATTTCCATTCCATGCCAACAACACTTCCTGAAATTGTTTTGTGTCGAATAATGGGCGAATGGTTGGCTGCATCATTGAGTAATGACCAGACTTGAATTCAAAATCTCCCCAAGATTCTAGGTTATGGGGTACTGCTGCAATGTAATTGCAATTTGAAGCTGTTTCGTCGCTCTTCATAGAGAACGCAACAGACAATTCTACTTTATCTAGACCTTCTTTGAAATCTGATGCATTAGGTAAAGTGTACATTGGGTTGACACCATTTATGATGAGTGCTCCAACATTACCCATTTTCATATCAGCAATAAGCTGCATCACAGCCTTATCACTTCCTTGTCTAGTTAATATGGTTGTGTCAGTATCGAATGCTTTACTACTTAAGTGCTCATTGATTTCTAATGCAACCGTTTGTGCATTAACATCTTGAATGCCAGTAATTACTACAGCATTGCTTCCAGCTTTCTTTATTTCACTAGCAGCTTTCTGTACAGCTTCTAATATGTTTTCTGGCAAATCAACCGATACTGCACCTCCAACAATGAGACTATGCAATTTTGCCAACACTTTTCTCTGTTGACTTGGTGTTATTGGCACACGCTTATCTGCATTGGCACCAGTTAATGACATATTTGATTCAAACTGAATATGGCGCGACATTTTACCATGATCTGGAATACGCTTTTTGGAATATCCAGACTCAAACCCGCCACCTTGCCAATCGCCTAAGAAATCAGCACCAACTGATACTATGGTCTTTGCTTTGGAAAAATCATAGTTGGCCATTCCTCTTTTACCGTACTTAGCTTCGTAAGCATCTAAGGTTGCCGATTCTGAAATAGCATCATAAGCCACATGCTTTACATTACCATACTTCTCTGTAAACTCAGCAATTAATTTATGAGTTGATGGACTTGGTAATGTTGATGTTAAGAATACAATTTGCTTACCATCTGCCAGTCCGTTTAACTTCGAAGTTGTTTCAGACATAAAGGTATCCCAAGAGATTGAAGCACCATCTTTCATTGGTGTTTTTACTCTTAGGTTATCGTATAACCCTAAAACCGATGCATGTACTCTGGCATTTGCCATACCATTAGTTGCTGCATCTGTATTATTTTCAATCTTAATTGGTCGTCCCTCTCTGGTCTTCACTAATACACTAGCAAAATCATAACCATTGGCAATGGTTGTTGCGTAATAATTAGCGACACCAGGAACAATCTCTGTTGGCTGAACCACATAAGGAATCGACTTAATCACTGGACCTTCACAAGCTGCCAATGAAGCCGCAGCCGTACTGAATCCAACATACTTTAAGAAATCACGTCGTGATGTTGATGAAGACTCAAGCGCCTGTTTATCACCTAAAAACTCATCTGTTGGAATTTCCTCAACAAATTCATTTTGTTGTAGTGTCTCAACAATAGAGCTATTGTCGTTTAGCTCCTCAACACTTTTCCAGTATTTCTTGTTTGATGACATATAATTCTGAATTACTTCTTGTTAAAATTAATAATGGCACTTACCACATTCTAGCCCACCCATCTGTGCCGCAGTTAATTGCTCTACACCATACTTTTTAGATAACTCTTCATGAATCTTTGTATAGTATTCATTGTCCTTAACCTTTACATTGGTCTCTCTGTGACAGTTAATACACCAACCCATAGTTAATGGCGAGTGTTGGTACATGATTTCCATTTCTTCAACTGGACCATGACAGGTTTGACACTCAACACCAGCCACAGATACGTGCTGTGAGTGGTTAAAATAAGCAAAGTCTGGTAAGTTATGTATACGAATCCATTTGACTGGTTTTGACTCGCCAGTATATGCTGTTCCATCCCAACCAACGGCCTCATATAATTTCTGAATTTCAGCATCGTAATCAACGCCATATTCAGCTTTTCCTTCAGCTAAAGTTTCTGGTGCCACATTTGCAATTGATTTATGACAGTTCATACAAATATTTAGCGATGGAATCCCTGAGTGCTTACTCACTCTTGCCGAAGAGTGGCAATATTTACAATCGATACCATTGTCACCGGCGTGTATTCTGTGCGAATAATGAATTGGTTGCACAGGCTCGTACCCCTGGTCTACACCAACTTGCATAAAATAACCATACACAAAGTAAGCACTTGCCAATAGGAAGAAGATAGCTGTAACCAATACTAAAAATTGGTTTTCCACAAAGGCTTTCCAGATAGGTTTACCTTTAGTTTCCGCTACTGCCTCAATACCTTTGGCTTCAGCAAAACGATTTAAAGTACGTTTTACTAAAATCAAGGCCATGGCCAATAAGGCAAATAAGACAGCTAAAGCACCAAGGATTAAATTGTTTGAAATACCGCTGCCAGCAGTTTCTCCAGTTGCAACTCCTACTTCAGGAGTTGGAGGAAGTGGAGGCGGTTGTGCTGTATACGCCAAAATATCTGAGATATCCTGATCGCTCAATTGTGGAAACGCATTCATTGCTGTTTGGTTCCACTCATTGTATATTTTAACCGCATAAGCGTCTCCAGCTTTGATTAAAGCCGAGCTATTTCTTATCCACGCATTTATCCATTCTCTATCTAAACCTTCTTCTGCCAATCTTGCTTCGACATTACGGAGCATTGGACCAGTCATGTCTCTATCTAATTTGTGACACGCCGCACAATTGGCATTGAATAATGATTTTCCGTTTGCTGGATCTCCCGCTTGCGGACCGCCGTCTTGGGCATTAAGTGAGGTTGAAAACGTAAGTAATAAAATAAAACCTAGACTGAGTATCTTAGAGGTTAAATTTCGGTAGATCACCTGTTTCATATTCTGAGTTGAATTATCTTCTAAACTTTGGTACGATTTTTTCAGACAAATATGACATAAGTCATGTTTCCAAAAACTCATGCAAAAGTAAGGCATAAAGTCGATTTTAGAAATCTTAGAGAAGTGTTAATATATAATTTATACTAATTCTAAATAACATTTTTTAGGCGTTTGCGTTGATTAACATACCTTTGCATTAAAATAGATGATTATGAGCATAAAACTTAGATATTTTACTATTGTATTTACAGCATTATTGCTATCGCTTAACCTCAACGCACAACAAGGTGAGGTTACCGTTGATCAGGATAGTGATATAGACAAATTATTGGAATACAAGAAGGACATAAAAACCACAAAGATTTATAAGATTCAGGTGTATCAAAGTGTCGATCCCGATAAAGCCCAACGCGAAAAATTAAACTTCTTAAATGCATATGGCGAATGGCCTGTTGAGATTGTTTGGAACACGCCAAATTACAAAGTTTGGGTCGGTAATTTTGCCACACGTTTAGAGGCTGACCGAGCTTTAGCCAAGATTAAGAAAAAGTATATGAATGCAATTATCTTTCAGCCTAAGTTAGATAAAAAGAAGAAGTAATTATACTTGTTTTAGTCTTCGTTCGATAGTTTTAATCAATCTGGGAATAAAAGGTCTAGGTCTTACAAAGGCTTTTCTATTGTTTTTCGTTTTATCTTCGTAAGTACATTTAATAAACTGTTTGGGTATTTTTTTGAAGCTATTGTTTGAACCATGCATGCTGTAATTGCAAATGGCATAGTTTTTATCTGTTTCATCAACAATATGATAAAAGGGTGATGAATCGTTAAATGTTCTTACTGAAATATCGCAATTATCTATAACATACATTTCAATAGCAAACAATAAATAGTTATCCTTGATTTCTCCTAGAATATCCTTAAAATCTTCACTCGAAAAAAACCTTTTATCATTGATTTTATAGGTTCTGTCGTTTGTACCATAATAGACAGAATTATAATTAAACCCACTTAGTTTACTAAGGATTTTATCCTCATTCATACTGTCATTCAACCTTTTGTTGAGACGATCGCCTCTTCTAAGATGCAAACCAATTATTGGTCTTTGCAAACGACTTAAAATGTTGTCTCCAAGCACTTTAATATATTGGGTTGGAGTGACTTCGGGAATTACGAACTTGACACCTACACCGTGATATAGTTTTGCCAGAGCAAAAACATCATACAGTTTTAAATTCCAAAAATTATCGTCCTTTAGATCTCTGACAATAACTCTTGCATCCGACTTTTTATCACTTTTTTTATCGTTAATATTAAGTATTTTATCTTGTGGTATGTCTTTTAGAATGGGAAGAAAATCTTCTTCAAAAATACAGTCAACATCCAATCGGTCTATACCAAAATACTCGCCTATAAGATAGCTTTCTATTAACTTGCCATGGTTGTGATGCGATCCTAATTGAAATCTTGGAACTACGGCTACTCTTTGGCTTAACTTCGCTTCTGCTAAAAGAATCATTAAGCAAGATCTTCTATCTAGAAGCCCTTCAGCATATTTTTTTGCCGGTTTATAGTAAAGGTATTTCTTTGTTGGTTGCATCTAAAAAAAATGTCATTCAGAACAAAGTGAAGAATCTCACTCTATCCGTTTGTAGAATTGAGATTTCCCACATTCGTTCGAAATGACAAATATATCTTTTAGTAAATATAGTTAAGGGTAGTTTGAAATTATTATTTTAATTTCTTTTTAACCTCAACTTCCTGGAAGGCTTCTATAATGTCACTTTCTTTGATATCGTTATAACCTTTTATTTGCATACCGCAATCGTATCCTTTGGAAACTTCTTTTACATCATCCTTAAAGCGTTTTAGCGAGGCCAATTCGCCAGTAAATACTACAACGCCATCTCTAATAATTCGCACACCAGAATTTCTAAAGATTTTACCATTAGTCACCATACAACCTGCAATAGTTCCGATTTTTGAAATCTTGAAGGTCTCCCTAATCTCAGCTGTACCTGTAACTTCTTCCTTCACTTCAGGTGACAATAGACCTTCCATAGCATCCTTTAAGTCGTTGATAGCATCATAGATAATAGAGTATGTTCTAATATCTATTTCCTCTTTATCTGCGATTGATCTTGCATTTCCTACTGGACGTACATTAAACCCAACAATAATAGCATCAGAGGCTGAAGCCAGCAGTACATCACTTTCGGTAATTGCACCAACGCCTTTATGGATAATATTCACTTGAATTTCTTCAGTTGATAGCTTCTGGAACGAATCTGTTAAAGCTTCTACAGAACCATCAACATCACCTTTAAGGATAATATTCAACTCTTGGAAATCACCAAGGGCAATACGTCTTCCAATTTCGTCTAGTGTGATATGACGTTGCGTTCTCACTGATTGTTCGCGCTGTAATTGTGTACGCTTTGCAGCAATTTGCTTGGCCTCTCTTTCGTCTTCAAATACATTGAATTTATCACCTGCCTGTGGTGCACCATCGAGCCCTAAGATTGATACTGGAGTAGACGGTCCGGCTTCTAGCACATTGTTTCCACGTTCGTCGTGCATAGCTTTAACCTTACCACTGTTTTTTCCTGCCAATACGTAATCGCCAACTTTTAAAGTTCCGGCTTGCACTAAAATTGTAGAGACATAACCTCTACCTTTATCTAAATAAGCTTCGACCACGGTTCCGTTTGCTGGTTTATTAGGATTGGCTGTTAACTCTAATAACTCAGCTTCAAGAAGTACTTTTTCGAGTAATTCCTTAACGCCTGTACCAAATTTTGCTGAGATGTCGTGCGACTGAATCTTTCCGCCCCAATCTTCAACCAATAAATTCATGTTGGCCAAGCCTTCTTTTACTTTATCGGGATTAGCGTCTGGCTTATCTATTTTATTTATTGCAAAAACAATAGGCACACTAGCTGCTTGGGCATGGGAAATGGCTTCTTTGGTCTGTGGCATTATGGCATCGTCTGCAGCAACAACAATAATGGCAATATCTGTGACTTGTGCACCACGAGCACGCATTGCCGTAAAGGCTTCGTGACCTGGTGTATCTAAAAATGCTATTTTTTGTCCGTCTGATAATTCTACACCATAAGCACCAATGTGCTGTGTAATTCCTCCCGACTCACCTGCAATAACGTTCTCTTCGCGTATGTAATCTAGAAGCGATGTCTTACCGTGATCTACATGACCCATAACAGTTACGATTGGTGCACGCGGTTTTAGGTCTTTAGGATCATCAGCTGCTGTCTCAATAGATTCTTCTATATCCGCAGTGACAAACTCAACGTCAAATCCAAATTCTTCAGCAACAATCGAGAGTGTCTCTGCATCTAATCGCTGATTCATAGTTACCATCATACCTAATGACATACATGCTGAAATGACTTGGGTAACACCAACATCCATCATAGTCGCTACTTCACTCACCGTAACGAACTCGGTTACCTTTAGGATTTTGCTTTCTGCTGCTTCTGCCTGAAGTTCTTTCTCAGACTGCTCTCTATGCTGTTCTCTTTTCTCTCTACGGTACTTGGCGCCTTTTCCTTTGTTGGACTTCCCCTGAAGTTTTTCAAGGGTTTCCCTTACCTGCTTTTGTACTTCTTCTTCACTTGGCTCTTCCTTTACCACTTTTGGCCTAGAACTTCTTCCTTTTCCGCCACGTCTGTTATCAAAATTAGGTCTTCCTCCTCCTTCGTTTCCGCCTTTGCTAATACGACGCCTTTTGCGCTTATTAGCGTCATTATTAGATTGCGTATCGGGCTTTTTTTCTTCTTTCTTCTTTTTAGGCTTGTTAAATTGAGAAAGGTCTATTTTCTTACCTGTAGTAGTTGGCCCCGAAAGCTTTTGATATTGTGTCTTTAACTTTTCGTCTGTCCTAGGTTTAACAGGTTCTGTTGGCTTTTCTACTTTAGGCTCTACTTTTTTAACTATTTCTTTTTTAGGCTTTTCTTCGACTACCTTAGGAGTCTCGACTTTTTCTACAGGCTTTGGCTTTGGCTTAGGTTTTTCTTCTTTTTTCTCTACTTTGGCTCTTGGCTTCTTGTCTAAATCGATTTTCCCTATTTGCTTAGGACCGGTCAATTCGGCCTTAGCTTTAACTACGGTATCTTTTGCGGCTTCTTTCTTTTCCTTTTCTTCAATTTCGCGTTCGCGCTGCTCACGAAGCTCCTCTTTTTCTTTGAGTTTTGCTTCACTTACTTCTTGAGCTTTTTCACGTTTAGATGCATCCGTCTGAAATTCATCAGATAGCGTATCGTAAACCTCTTGCGAAATTTTTGTATTGGGACTTTTCTCAATATCGATGCCCTTGGACTCTAAAAAGTCCACTGCACGGTCTAGAGAGATGTTTAATTCCCTTAATACTTTATTTATTCTAATTTGAGCCATAAATTGCCGTAATATACTTAAATCTGTTTATATCAATCTAACTTTCTTCATTTTAAAGTTAAACTGTTATTTAGTCTTCAAATTCCTCTTTCAGAATTCTAATGACATCTAAAATTGTTTCTTCTTCTAAATCAGTACGTTTCACCAAATCGTCAACATCTTGTTCTAGAATGCTTTTTGCGGTGTCTAAA
This sequence comes from Winogradskyella sp., assembly GCF_028282165.1. GTDB lineage: Bacteria > Bacteroidota > Bacteroidia > Flavobacteriales > Flavobacteriaceae > Winogradskyella. The sequence continues at coordinate 61,351 of NZ_JANQIM010000021.1, forward strand.
CCGGCTTTACTAAATTCATCAATAATCCAACCATCAATTTCATCTGAGAATTCTTTTAACTCCACATCTTCTTCTGCACCTTCCCTAAATACATCAATCTCGTAACCCGTTAACTGCCCTGCCAAACGAATATTATGGCCGCCTCTACCGATGGCTTTGGAGACCTCTTCTGGTTTTAGCAATACTTCGGCGCGCATACCCTCTTCATCTAATTTTAAAGACGTTACACGTGCTGGGCTTAATGCTCTGGTTACGAAAAGCTGAACGTTATTGGTATAATTAATTACATCGATATTTTCGTTTCCTAATTCTCTCACAATACCATGAATACGTGATCCTTTCATACCTACACAAGCGCCGACAGGATCGATTCTATCATCATAGGAATCTACAGCTACTTTTGCTTTTTCACCTGGTATTCTAACGACTTTTTTAACAGTAATTAAACCATCGAAAACTTCTGGAATCTCTTGCTCAAACAGTTTCTCTAAGAACAATGGTGATGTTCTAGACATAATGATTGCTGGCTTGTTTCCTTTTAGTTCCACACTTTCAATGATTCCCCTAACATTCTCACCTTTTCTAAAGAAATCTGATGGTATTTGTCTATCCTTTGGAAGTATTATTTCATTACCATCGTCATCTAACAAAATAATTGCTCTATGGCGAATATGGTGCACTTCTGCTGTGTAAATTTCTCCTTCTAATTCTTTAAACTGTTTGTAGATATTGGTGTTATCGTGCTCGTGTATTTTAGAAATAAGGTTTTGCCTTAACGCTAAAATAGAACGTCTTCCCAAGTCTACCAGTTTTACTTCTTCAGCTACATCTTCACCGACTTCAAAATCTGGCTCTATTTTCTGTGCTTCAGATAAGGCTATTTCTTGGTTTGGATCCTCAACTTCACCGTCAGCTACAACAATACGGTTTCTCCATATCTCTAAATCCCCTTTATCTGGATTTATAATGATGTCAAAATTATCGTCATCTCCATATTTTTTCTTTAATGCATTACGCAACACATCCTCAAGGATTGCCATTAGTGTTACTCTGTCTATTAACTTATCGTCCTTAAATTCTGAAAATGATTCAATTAATGCTACATTCTCCATAATTGATATGAATTAAAATTTTATTCTAACTTTTGCTTCTTCTATGTCCTTAAAGGCTATTCTTGCTTCTTTTGCCACCGTTACTTTGCCTTTACCTATAGGTTTTGGCTCTCTTGCTTTCCACTTTAACACGATTTCGTCTTCATTAGCTTCGGCCAGCTGACCTTCTAGTTTATCCCCTTCGCGGGTTTTTACTTCTAAATTTCTACCTATGTGTTTGCTATATTGCCTGGGAAACAGTAATGGCGATGTAGCACCACTCGATGTCACTTCTAAAGAGAAGTCTTGCTCGTCTCTATCTAAGCTATGCTCTATAGCTCTACTGACAAACATACAATCCTCTACCAACACGCCATTGTCACCATCTAGTACAACTCTTATAGTATTATCGGATAAGATTTCAAAATCTATAAGGAACAAATCCTTACGCTCATTTAATGCATTATCCAATAGCTCTTTTACCGTTTCCTTAAACATTTCTTGATATAAAAAGAGAGGACTCCTCGTCCTCTCGCTTATTCATTATCGTAAACAACGGTGCAAATATACAACTTTTATATTGATTTTTCAAAGTCGTTAAAAGTGGAATTATTTTCATAAATTTATAAGACTAACTAAAATCAATTTATATAATGAACAGAATACTCGTCCCTACAGATTTTTCTGAGCAAGCAGAGCACGCGTTGAAAGTTGCAGCGATGTTAGCAAGAAAACACAATGCTGACATTTATTTATTGCACATGATGGAAATCCCAATGCAACAGATCGATCCTATAAATGCGCACAGCGATGTTCCTGAAGCCTTATTCTTTATGAGACTTGCCCACAGGAAGTTTGAAGATCTTATGGAAAATGATTTCTTAGATGGGATTACTGTTCATGAAACGGTTAAGGCCGATATTACCTTCAATGAGATTAAAGAGGCCTGTAAAGAGTTTGATATCGATTTAATCGTTATGGGCTCTCATGGCGCTTCTGGTCTTAGAGAGATGTTTATTGGCTCTAATGCCGAGAAGGTGGTTCGCTCTTCGGATGTACCAGTACTTGTCATTAAAAATGAGCATAATAGTTTCAATATCAGGAACTTTGTGTTTGCATCCGACTTTAAAAACGATAATAAAGAAACTTATAAACAAGCCGTGAAATTTGCTGAGCTTTTTAACTCCAGAATTCACCTGCTCTTAGTGAATACGGCTAATAACTTTATTACCACCTATGATTCCAGAACACGAATTAATGATTTTATAGCAGGGCAAACTTTTGAAAACTATACAATTAATGTGCATAATGACAAAAGTGTGGAGCAAGGTATTTTAAATTTCTCCGAAGAGATTGATGCGGACCTAATTGGGATTAGTACACACGGCAGACAAGGTATAGCCCATTTCTTTAATAGTAGCATTAGTGAGGATTTGGTGAACCATGCCGATCGCCCTGTGATTACGTTTAAGATTTAGAGATGACAGTAAATATGACAAATAAAAAAACCTAGTCAGTTTTGATTAGGTTTTTTTCTTGGCCTACTTAGCTTTCGCTAAATGCTACAGCTAACAATGTAGGGCTCACTTCGGCTACGTATTTCGACTTCGCTCAATACGGCACTCAGCACAGGCTTCTCGCCCTTATCATAATATTGCAAATCAAAAAATCCTCATTCAAAATAGAACAAGGATTTCATTTCTGTTGGCCTACTTAGCTTTCGCTAAAAGCTACAGCTAACAATGTAGGGCTCACTTCGGCTACGTATTTCGACTTCGCTCAATACGGCGCTCAGCACAGGCTTCTCGCCCTTATCATAATATTGCAAATCAAAAAATCCTCATTCAAAATAGAACAAGGATTTCATTTCTGTTGGCCTACTAGGGCTCGAACCTAGACTCTTCTGGACCAAAACCAGACGTGTTGCCAGTTACACCATAGGCCAATACTCAACTATTTGTAGGTTGAACCCACTAAAGCACATTTTGTGCGAAAGAGGGTGCAAATTTAAAACAAAGTTTGTCTTGGGCAAAAAAAATCCAAAAAATAATTGAAATTACTTAACGTTAACTTAAAAACTTAGGCATTACTATAATAATTAGTAAATTCGCCAGCATCAATAAGTATGGTTTTCATGACGGATTTTAACTTTAAAAAGTGGAATAACATTTTAGCATGGTTTGTATTTGCAGTAGCATTTATTGTCTATGCGCTCACTATAGAACCAACCGTGAGTTTTTGGGATGCAGGTGAGTATATTTTAACCTCTGCAAAATTACAAGTTGGTCACCCGCCTGGTGCGCCGTTGTTTCAAATGATGGGTGCCTTCTTTTCCATATTTGCTTTAGAAGCCTCACAAATAGGGATGATTATGAATATGATGAGCGCTGTTGCCAGCGCATTCACTATTCTATTTATGTTTTGGACCATCAGCATGTTACTCGTTAAGCTAGTGAAATACAATAAAGATTCTAGTGCTAGTAAAGGTATGGCTGTCTTGGGCAGTGCTTTAGTTGGTAGTTTAGCATTTACATTTACGGATTCGTTTTGGTTTAATGCAGTTGAAACCGAAGTTTATGCCATGGCGACCTTAATCATGGCCGTGATGTTCTATCTTGCCTTACGTTGGGAGCAGGATATGCACACATCAAGGGGTAATCGTTGGCTCATTTTAATAGCTTTCATCATTGGACTGTCTTTCGGAGTTCACTTTATGGGCTTGTTAACCATACCTGCAATCGGGCTTATTTACTATTTTAAGAATTACAAAACGATTACCGTTAAGAACTTTATCATTGCTAACGTGGTATCTGCAGCAATACTGTTATTTATATTCAAATTACTGCTACCATCCACACTTAAACTTTTCGGGTATCTAGAGGTTTTCTTTGTAAATTCCATGGGATTACCATTTAATTCTGGCACCATAATTACAGGGTTGCTCGTTATTGGCTTATTTTACCTAGGTTTGAATTATACACGCAGGAAAGGGTTGGTTCATATTAATACATTGGTACTATGCCTCATGTTTATTTTCATTGGTTTTTCTTCTTGGATGATGTTGCCTATAAGAGCTAATGCCAATGTGATCATTAATGAAAATGACCCATCAGATGCAAGAGAATTATTAGCCTATTATAATTTGGAGCAATATCCCGAAACACATTTGTTCTATGGGCCTCAGTTTACAGAAATCTATTCTGGCGCTGATAAAGACGAACCTTTTGTAGATGACAAAAAGAATTACGAACGGGACGAAAAACTTGGTAAGTACGTAATTATAAACGATTGGGAGAATAGCAAACAAAATTATAACCACGACCATGCTTCCTTACTTCCTAGAATGTGGAGTAGCGAGCACGCTGCTAATTATATGATGTTTACAGGCCTTATTGAATTTAAGGTAGATCCCAATCTTCAAACTCGGGCTTTCAATGAAGCCCTTAGTGTAGGACTCAGTGAAGAACAAGCCAGTCAATATGCGTTGCAGGAAAAAAGACGATTCGACCAAGTGATCAATGATTTTAGAATGCGTATAAGAAATGGTGAAGTAGACTATGAAGACTATGACCAATTTTTAAGACGCTATGGGCAACAATATTTGGTTATTGAAAAACCATCCTTTGGAGATAATCTTGCCTATATGCTTCAGTACCAATTTGGTTATATGTATTGGCGTTACTTTATGTGGAATTTTACCGGAAGACAAAATGACATTCAAGGAAAATTTGATGATTTTAATGGGAATTGGATCTCAGGGATAAAATTTATTGATGAAATACATTTAGGCGTCTCCCAAGATAATTTACAAACCGAAGTTCTTGAGAACAAAGCCAGAAACACCTATTATTTTTTACCGCTTATCCTTGGCCTGATTGGTTTTTTCTTTTTAATGTATACTGATGCTAAACGCTTTTGGGTATTGTTAGTATTCTTCTTGTTAACTGGTTTGGCCATTCAGTTTTACACCAATATTAGACCTTTTGAACCTCGTGAACGTGATTATTCTGTGGTAGGCTCGTTTTATGTATTTGCCATTTGGATCGGTTTTGGGGTTTACGCCATTTACGACCTCTTAAAGTCGAGCATCAAATCTAAATTGTTAGCTCCAGCTATTACAATTGCATGCATTGTCATTGTACCAGGAATACTAGCAGCAAACAACTGGGATGACCACGATCGCTCAGGAAAGTATACAGCCAATGCTATGGCACGCAAGTATTTAGAATCCTGTGCGCCCAATGCTATTCTCTTCACGATTGGAGATAATGATTCTTTCCCCCTTTGGTATTTACAAGAAATAGAAGGAGTACGTACCGATGTACGTGTGGTTAATACGAGCCTTTTTCAAACGGATTGGTATATTGACCAAATGAAACGTAAGGCTTACGAAAGCGATCCGATTCCATCACAATTAACCCATAATCAATATAGAGGTGGGAATAGAGATGTTACGATAAGACGGGAAATTACCAACGATACACTTCCTATTAAAGATTTTATGGATTTTGTTGCTAATGAAGATCCAAAAACTAAGTTTGAATATGTAATAAAAGCACAGCGCGAAGATCCTAGCCAATACCCCAAGCATATTTTAAAAACCAACTATTTCCCTACAAGGCATATCAGTATCCCTGTAAATAAAGATGTCGTTTTAAAAAACGGCATTGTAAAACCTAAGGACGCAGACAAAATCGAAGATTATTTATATGCTGAAATTGAAGGCAGCTACATCTACAAAAATAGATTGCTAATGTTAGATATTATTGCTAACAATAATTGGGAAAGACCTATATACTTTACAGGTGGAGCTTTTGGTGCTGACGACTATGTATGGCTTAAGGACTATTTACAGCTAGATGGTATGTGTTACAAGCTAGTCCCTATTAAAACACCTGTAGACAGGGCCAACCCTTATGATATGGGACGTGTTGACCCAGACTTAATGTACAATATGGTAAAACAATGGAATTGGGGCGGAAGCGGAGAAGACATCTACCACGACATTGAAACCCGAAGAAATGGTATAACCTATAGAGGTAATCTAGCACGCTTAATTGAGGCACTTATCAATGAAGACCAATTAGACAAAGCAGAAGAAATTGCTGATTTGGCTATGGAAAAAATGCCTGTAGATAAATTTGGCTTCCAATCGCTATTAGAACCGTATATAAGTGCTTATTATGAAACTGGCAATTTTGACAAAGGCAGGGCACTTTACAAAGATGTGGCTAGAATATATCAAGAAAATCTGATATACTATGGAGGTTTGGATGAAGATGACCAGATCCGCTTATTTGAAGACATCTATCTAGATATTCAAAGATATAGGGCACTTGTTGATATTTTGTTTATTTACAATGACAAGGATTTTGCAATGGAAGAGAAAGATAAATATAATGGTTACTTAGGTCTATTGAATAAGCTGTTAATGGATCCTTCGGAAGAAGAATTTGAGCCAAGAGAGGAAATAGATATTAATTCTATATTAAACGATAGCATTCAAGATTCTATAGCACCCGAAGAATAGAACTTATGAAAATTATTCCTGCCAAGACACCTGGATTTGTAAAAGCACTGTTCCCAAATTTTGTCTGGAATATCAATACCTCTAATAAAGAACTTTATCTAACTTTTGATGATGGCCCTACGCCAGAAATCACAGAATGGGTACTTCAGACTTTGAAAGCTTACAACGCTAAGGCAACATTTTTCTGTATTGGAAAGAATATAGAATCCAATCCAGAAATTTTTCAAAATATATTAAAGGAAAACCATAGTGTTGGCAATCATACTTATGACCATCTAAAAGGATGGAAAACAAAAACCAAAATGTATGTTGGTAACATCGAACTTACAGATTCAGTAATTACATTTCAAGTTCAAAATTCAAAACTCCCAAATGACCATAGTTTAGGTACTCTAAAACTTTTTAGACCACCCTATGGTAAATTTAAAACCAAGCAAAGTAAAAAGTTACAAAAGCTAGGTTATCGAATTATTCTATGGGATGTGCTCTCCTATGATTGGGATAAATCCGTAAGTGAAGACATGTGTTTTAAGAATGTGGTTTCGGCGGCAAAAGAAGGTAGCATAGTTGTATTTCACGATAGCATAAAGGCCTCTCGAAACTTAAAATATACTTTGCCCAAAGTATTAGACCATTACACCGAAAAGGGATACAAGTTTAAAGCGCTTTCTAAACATACTCTTGGATAATACCAATTAAGGTATTGGCATCTTGCTCGCCACTATGACGCCATTTCATTTCGCCATTTTTGTAGATAATTAATGTTGGTAGACCTTTAACCCTTAGGGCTTCTGCAAGTTCCTTATTCTTATCGACATCAATCTTAATAACCTTAGCCTTGTCACCCAATGCTGCAGCGACATCCCGAAGTACAGGGTGCATAGCTACGGATTGCTCGTTCCATTCTGTATAGAAGTCTAATAACACTGGAATATCGACATCTATTAATTCCCCAAATTTTGACATATCTTAGTTATTTTAGTCAAATGAGCTATACAAACCTACATAAAATTTTAATAGAAAAATCTAGCAAGTTTATAATGAGCTACATAAAAATAAACAATTGTTAGCAATTAAGCTTCCTTTGCTCCTTTTTTAAGCTCTATTACTGTTATTTCTGGCCATATTCCTACTCTCCCAGGAAATGCCAAATAACCAAATCCTCTATTGACGTTAATATACTGCCCTAGCGCTTCATAAATCCCTGCCCATTGCTTATATCGCCATTTTACAGGACTCCACTTAAACCATCCTGGGATTTCGATCCCGAATTGCATTCCATGGGTATGACCACTTAACGTTAGGTGATAATGATATTGATCATTGACCACCTCCGCATCCCAATGACTGGGATCATGACTGAGCAATATCTTAAAATCATCCTTATCTACAAGGCTAGAAGCTTTTTTTAAGTCACCTGCTTTTTTAAAACCGCCTTTGCCCCAATTTTCTACACCTATAATAGCTATGCGTTGACCTTCTTTTTCAATGAAACGGTTTTCATTTAACAGTAAATCAAAACCTATGTCTTTTTGAAGTGCTTTTAAATCCTCGAGATTTTGTTTTTTGTCGGCTTCTGAGTTCCAACTAACATAGTCACCATAATCATGGTTTCCCAATACTGAATACAAACCGTCTTTAGCTTCTAATTTTTTAAAAATATCAACATACGGCAACATCTCTTTAGCTTTATTGTTTACCATATCTCCTGTAAACAATATGACATCACTTTTTTGTTGATTTATGAGGTCAATAGCGTATGCTACTTTATCCAAATTATCAAAACTGCCCGAATGTATATCACTAATTTGAGTGAGTTTAAATCCATCAAATGCTTGAGGTAAATCTTCAAAGTTCAGTGTGTATTTTAAAACTTTAAAATTGTATTTCCCTTTGTACATTCCATAAAGAATTGATGCAAACGGAACTGCTGCCAATCCAAGACCAATTTGACTAATAAATTTTCTACGGGATGGAAGGTGTTTTATTTGGCTGCCGCTAGCACTATCATCTTGCATAAAATAGCTATAAATCCCTTGTGGTATTCTAAATACATCTTCCGTGAACATAACGGCAATTAATACTAGCTTTGGAACTACTAAAGCGATTAAAAAACCTACAGCTAAAGAATTGGCTTGCGAAAAACCACTACTTCTGTTAAATCCGTAAAACTGAAAAATAAAATTCCCTATTACAGCTATGGTAAAAAACCAATACAGTGCATACCACCAATTACTCTTTGTTACAGTTTTTAAGGATTGAAAAGCATAATAGTCGGCAATTCCAATAATTGCTACAAAGATTATCCAGCGAATCATAAACAATTTTTAATTGTCAAAGTTAAGCATCAGTTTTTCCACTTATCTTATGAAATTGTTAAAGGTTTTATTGTTTATCTTGCGCTAGGCTGAGACCAATAATGAATTTCATTTATGTTTAGACGCTTAAAACTAATGCCTTCTAAACTTCAATTGGTATACTCCCAAAAAGGCATTTGGGTTATAAGTACATGGATAGATGATGGATTTTTGTGGATGAAATCATTATTAAGTAATCAGTATCAATATTCGGTTTTCAGTTATGGAAATTATCAATAAACTTAAAGACACTCAACTAGACTGTCATTTCGAGTGACAACGAGAAATCTCATAAAACCAATTAACATCAAATAACCTATGAACAACCAAAACAACAAATCAGCGCTAGCCACCTTAGTCACTGTATTCTTTTTCTGGGGATTTATAGCAGCATCCAATGGCGTATTTATTCCATTTTGCAAGACCTATTTTAACATTGACCAATTTCAATCGCAATTGGTAGATTTTGCATTCTATGGTGCCTATTATATAGGTGCTTTATTGCTATTTATAATGTCTGGTTCCATTAAAAAAGATATTATGAACAATTGGGGTTATAAGAATGGTATTATATATGGCCTACTCTTATCTGCTATTGGTGCTTTTATTATGTATCCTGCTACCGCGGGTGCAGAACAAGGGCAAACCGGTGTTTTCTATTTGGTTCTTATTGCTTATTTCATAGTCGCTTTGGGGTTCTCTATACAGCAAACTGCAGCAAATCCGTTCGTTATTGCTTTAGGCGATCCCAAAACGGGTTCGCATCGTTTAAATCTGGCAGGAGGCATCAACTCTTTTGGTACAACCATAGGACCCATTGTAGTCAGCTTGGTCATCTTTGGTTCTGCATCTTGGAGTACAGATGAATTAGCTTCAATGATTACAAATAATGAAATCACTTTGGTTACGGTACAGACCTTGTATTTGGGTGTGGGTCTATTGTTTTTGGTCGCAGCAGCCTTATTTTATTTTTCAAAAAAACTACCTGCACTCAAATCAGATACGGCATTTGAACCCGCAAATAAAGCCCAAAACTTATTGATCTTATTAACGCTTATCATTATAGGCTGTTTTGGATATATTTTTAACACTTATGCTCAAGATACAGCAGCAATCGAAAACGTAGAGAACATAAGATTAATTGTTTTATTTATTGCACTTTTAGCTGTTATTGCTACTGTATTTGTAGCATATTCAAGTGCCTCTAAAAAACCAGAAGGTTGGGGAGCGATGAAGTATCCGCAATTGGTTTTAGGGATGCTAGCCATTTTTATGTATGTAGGTGTCGAGGTTACTATAGGTAGTAATCTAGGTGAACTATTAAAGCAGAGCGTTGGGAATACTGGCTTAAATGCACTTGGTTTACCAGTACTAAACGATTCTCAATTGGGCATATACATCTCCTTATATTGGGGAGGTCTAATGATAGGTCGCTGGGTTGGATCTATTACTGTCTTCAGTCCGAGCAAAGGCCTTAAAAAGGTACTATTAATTCTCGTTCCTTATATTGCTTTTGTTGTTATCCTTGCCGTAAACTATATCGCAGGGAATGAATTTTCAACTAATGAAATTCTATTTTTTGCGATCTGTATAGCTGTTCAGATATTAGGGTTCTTTTTAGCAAAAGACCGACCTGTAAAAACACTAAAAATATTTAGTGTTTTGGGCATCTTAGGAATGTTAATCGGTCTGTTTGCCTCTGGAAATGTGGCTCTCTTTGCATTCCTATCTGGCGGTTTATTCTGTTCCATTATGTGGCCCTGTATTTTTACATTAAGCATAGCGGGATTAGGAAAATATACGTCCCAAGGATCTGCCTTCTTAATCATGATGATTTTAGGCGGTGCCATTATTCCACCTGTTCAAGGAAAATTAGCTGACGTGTATACAATTCAGTCGTCATATTGGATCGCCGTAGCATGTTTTGGTTATTTACTGTTTTATGCTTTTAGAACAAAAACTGTTTTGGACAAACAAGGGGTTGAATATTAAAATTAATTACATTCAAATTAAATTTAAAAGATTCTGAAATAAGTTCAGGATAAAATGAATCTGTCGTTTTGAGTCAGAAAATGAAAAGTCTTTCTGACCATTATTTATTGCTACCTGATATGCTGACAACGCGGCAGCTAAAGCGATGAGCACACTGTAAAATACTGTAAATGAGCAAATACAATCCGATTTTTTTAATAAGGAAGAAAATTCTTAAATTGTTGGTGCTAACCGCTAACCTCATTACATTGAACTATTTTTGGATTTTTATTTTTGTCTCTACCGTTTCAATAGCTCAAAATGTATCCTTAAAAGATCAACTAAAGGACTCCATAAAATCTACCAATAGTGTAGAAAAAAAAGTTCAGTTTTATGTGGATTTGGCTTGGGAATATACTATCGAAGAGAACGATAGTGCTTTGATCTATTCAAAGCAGGCATTAGATTTTTCAAAAAACAACAACTATGCTCTCGGGGAAGCCATTGCCAAAGAAACAAGTGGTCTTTTTTATGAAATTGTAGAAGGTGATTACGAAAAAGCCAGTAGTCTTTATTTTGAAGGTATATCGATTTGCGAAAAGCATAATCTAGATTACGACAGATCAATATACCATTCTTTAGGAGTGATGTTTCATACGTCAGATAACTATGAAAAAGCTTTAGAATATTATAATATTTCTTATAGTAAAGCTCTAAAGTCAGACGATTTAGGACTTCAAAAAAAGTGCTTAATTAACCTGGGCACTATAAACTCTTCCCTTGGAAATTACAATAAAGCTGAAAAACTCTTGCTTAAGAGCCTAGAGATTAACATTCTCAAGGATTTAAACTACGACACCTATGCTAACTTGGGCAATTTATACATAAGGCAAGATAAATACCAAGAGTCTTTGCCATATTTGGAATTGGCAACAGCTCTGCATGCCGATAATTATGGTGCTGATGAAAACCTAACCTATCTTTTAAATGCAAAAATTGCATTAAAAGATACCACGGCTATGCAACCTGTTTTAGAACGTGCAAAATCTTTTTTAAAAACACACAAGTCGTTAAGAGACAATAGCCTATTAATAATGTCGCTATCCAATTATTATAGAATGATCGGTGACTATAAAACTGCATTATTATACAGGGATGACTATTTAAAGGCTTATGAAACCATTAAAGAAAAACAAAGAGACCAAACGGTCTATGAGCTAGAAACAAAGTACCAAACCGAGAAAACAGAAGAAGAGCTTAAAAAAAAGGAAAGAGAGCAAAAATTATATCTATTCCTATTAGCAATAGGTATTGTAACAGCTTTAGCGTTTGGAATCTTATTCTACAACAACAGAAAAAAGAACATACAATTAGCTAAACAAAAGAAACTACTCGAAGCCACAATAGACGAAAAAAATGTGCTTCTAAAAGAAACACATCACCGTGTTAAGAATAGCTTTCAAATTGTATCTAGCCTGTTGTACCTTCAATCCGAAAGTGTTGAAGACAAAGAAGCCAAGATCGCTATCAAAGAAGCTGAAAACAGGGTGCGCTCTATGGTATTAATTCATCAAAAACTTTATAATAAAGATGAATTGGTTGGTATAAATACCAAAGATTATTTCAGTGATTTGGTAAGGGATATATTTGAGAGTCATCAATTTAAATCCGAACCTATCGCCTACCATTTAGACATAGAATCTTTAGTATTGGATATTGAAACCATTACACCCGTAGGACTTATTTTAAACGAACTTATTGTGAATACCCTCAAACATGCCTTTGATGACGTTACTTCAAAGAGCAAAATAGACATCCTTTTTAATAAACAAGGTAACAACCTCGAACTTAAGGTAATGGACAATGGCAAAGGCTTTGAAGGTGAAGTAAAAAATACATCGTTTGGTATTACTTTAATGAAAGCCCTCTCTAAAAAGCTTAATGCTACACTAGATTATTCTTCTATCCTAAATAAAGGTACCGAAGCCAAATTAGTAATGAGAAAATACACCTTGCTTTAATTGAAAACAACATTTACTAAAAAAACAAAGGGCTTTACTAAAAAAAGATAGTTGTAAATTAGTGATTGATTAGATTATTCAAAAATAAAAAAGGTCTTGAAATCCCTAAATATTTACATTGTTGAAGACGAACCAATTATTGTTTCTACAATTGAAGTCGCCTTAAGAAAACAAGGGTTTTATGCCATTGGTGATGCTGAAGACTATTATACGGCTTTAAGTGATATTCAACGTTTAAAACCAGACTTAGTGTTAATTGATATTCAATTATCCGGTAACAAGGACGGCGTGGATTTGGCAACAGAGTTAGACAAGAAAAAACAACCTTATCTGTTTTTATCTTCCCAAACAGACCCAAATACCATCGAACGTGTTAAGCAAACCAACCCCTTAGGATATATTGTAAAGCCTTTTACTGAAACAGGCTTACGAACTAATATCGAATTAGCATGGCATAATTACAACGATTCCCAACAGCATTTTCTAACCGTAAAGCACGAAGGGCGGCTACACCGAATCAATCAAGACACAATAAGTTATCTCAAGGCTTATGATAATTATTGTTATATAGTTACCAAAACACAAACCTATTTAGTACCTCATACACTTAAACATATTTCCGAGCAACTAGAAGGCAGTGACTTTGTTAGAGCACATCGCTCATATGTAGTCAATCTCAAGCATATACTAAGTGTTGACAAAAACACAATTTCCCTAAAAACTGACAGTATTCCTGTTAGTGCTTCCCAAAAAGGCTTAGTCGTGAGCAAGTTAAAAAGCATATAATTAAGCTTAGCTGTATTCACTAAATAAAAACAGGTCTTTACTAAAAACAACAACCCAAGGCTTTGATTTTGAACTAGCTTTAGATAGCTATTAATCAGTTTATTACAGTTGTCAGATCGTTTCTCTACAAACTTCTTCGAACGATTTAACAACTACAAACTCAAAACATATGAATTATGAAAACTAGGTTGTTACTTTTCAGTTTATCCTTTTTACTATCAGTATTTGTAGGATACTCGCAAGTGGGTGTAGGCAATACCAACCCACAAGCAAGTTTAGATATTTCTGCAAGTAGTACTACGACTCCTGCCAATAACGATGGTATCTTAATCCCACGAATGAGTGCATTTCCATCCACTTCACCTACAGCGGCTCAAGATGGTATGCTTATCTTTTACACGGGCACAGGTGCCTCTGGAAAAGGGTTTTATTATTGGAATAACAATACAACAAGTTGGATAATTATTTCTGGTGTTACCGATAACGATTGGTACGAAGAAGGAAGCTTTAATCCACCTGATAATATTAACGATAATATTTATACTTTAGGAGCAGTAGGAATTGGTCTAAATAGCGTCACCAATGGAAAACTTCAGGTAACTAGTAATTTTAGCGAACACGCCCAAAGCATCTATTTAACATCTGCGGGTACAGGCACAGGTAGTGGTACCATGCATGGTATCTATAACCAAACAACGGTATCAGATGTTGCTTTACTTAGAGGATTGCATAATAGACTCGAAGGTGACGATATTAATAATGTAACAGGTGTTCGGAATGAATTTTTGACTACAGGATCCGGATCACGGTACGGCATGTTTAATTCGTTCAGTAATTTTGGAACGCCTTCAATACGAGTAGGTGTACAAAACCATTGGACGGGAGGAACAACTAATACTAATTATGGTTTTTTTAATTCAAGTCCCCCAGCATTTACAATTACAGGAAGTCTCTACGGCGTATATAATGATTTTGATTCTAGTGGAAATGGTCAAAGATATGGTACGTATAATACAATTTCAGGAACAGGCTCTGGAGCAAAATACGGAACATATTCATTAATTGCGAGTACCGCTGGTGGAACCCATTATGGCATATATAGCGATGTTCAAAAAGCCTCAGGGTTTGCAGGGTATTTTATAGGAAGAACATCATTAGGTAATTCGTCCTCTAATCGTTATTTAATGCCTAGCGCCGATGGTACCAATGGCCAGGTAATGACCACGGATGGTGCAGGAAATATATCGTTTCAAACAATTAATACTACGGATACCGATTGGATAGAAGTAGGCGGAGATATTGAGCGTCAATCTGGTAACGTCTATATTGGTGACACCAATGCTACTAACAATCAGCTTTACATCAGCGACCGTATTTTCGATTGGGACAATGTATCTTACTTTTTAAATCCTGATGGTGATAACCGTGTTGACGAGATTCAGTTCGACGCTGGCACCACAGCAGACCCAAGTATTCGCTTCGCTGATTTAAACACCGGCTTTTTTAGCCCAACCATAACTACCACAGCCTATTCAGCCAATGGTACTGAAGCCTTTAGAATTCAAAATGACGGCGAGTTTAGTTTGGGGCTTACTACACCTACAGATTATTTGTTCAGCGTTAATTCGCTAGGAAATCAAAACTCAGTCAGGATTGGAAACGATGTTAATTCGGACGATAATGTCATTACTGTAAATCATGGAGCCCAAAGAGGCAATTCAATTGATGTTTCTGTTAACAGCGTCTATACTTTAGCCAACAGATCTGCGATCTCTGCATTTAATAATAATGGAGATACGCAAGTAGATATAGCTAAATATGCTTCTGGAAGCTTCAACTTTTATGGAGTAGAAGTTACTATTCCTGTTAATGGCAGTGGTACAGAGTATGGTATTTATTCTAATGTGCAAACAACTAACGGATTCGCCGGATATTTTTTAGGTGATGTTTCAATAGGAACGACCACCATCAATACATATACACTGCCAGCATCAAGAGGAACAAATGGGCAAATCATGCGTTCTGATGGCGTTGGAAACGTCAGTTGGGTGGATCCGTCATTAGTGGTTACGGATACAGATGATCAAACTATAGACAACTTTAGCTTATCTGGTACTACGTTAAGATTATCTTTAGAAGATGATGGACAACCACTACAAACTGTTAACCTAGCTTCTTTGCAAGATGGAACTGGTAATGATTGGACGACCACAGGAAATGCCGGAACCAATCCATCTACTAACTTTATTGGTACCACCGACAATCAAGACCTAGCCATTAGAACCAATAATACCGAAAAAGTTCGTATTACGGCTAAAGGACAGATTGAAACAACGCAATTGCAATCTGTATGGATAGGTGAAAATGCGGGTAATGCAGTGACAACGGGAACCAGAAATACCTTTGTTGGAAGAAATTCTGGGATTGCAATGACTACAGGTGTAGACAACACAGCAATCGGCGGACTCACACTATCAACCCTCACAGCTGGACGAGATAATACTGCTTTAGGTCTAGGCTCACTACTGGATCTACAAATTGGAAATGGAAATACGAGCCTTGGTGAACAGGCTGCGGAGAATCTGGTAAATGGTAGCTTTAATGTAGTTATAGGACATACAGCAGGAGAAAATATGAATGGTTCATCAAATATTTTTATTGGACATGCTGCAGGACTATCCATGACTGGGAGTAACAAATTAGTCATTGACAACGCTGACAATGGGACAGCATCATTTATCTATGGCGAAATGGACAATGAAATTCTTAGGGCAAATGCTCAAGTTGAAGTTACAAGAAATAGTGGTGCCACAATTTCACATATAGAATTATCAGAAACTCAAGCTAACGACGGTGCTAGAATAAGAATGACCAATAGTATCGAAACAACCAACGAATGGCTCCTTTTTGGAAGAGCAGATAATACAACTTCTGAGAGCCGATTTAACATTAACCATACCACTACTGGTAATATTATTCATATTCGTGGTGATGGACGCGTGGGTATTAATGATAGTAACCCTACTTATGCCTTAGAATTACCCAATAGCGCAACAGCTTCCGTCGGTCAAGGACGCGCCAATGCATGGGTTAATTATAGTGATGGCAGGGTAAAGAAAAACCAACAAACCATACCTTATGGTTTAGAAACCATCTTAAAGATG
Source organism: Winogradskyella sp. (assembly GCF_028282165.1). Taxonomy (GTDB): domain Bacteria; phylum Bacteroidota; class Bacteroidia; order Flavobacteriales; family Flavobacteriaceae; genus Winogradskyella. The sequence continues at coordinate 78,271 of NZ_JANQIM010000021.1, forward strand.
ACACCAAAATCATATATGCATCATAGTTCTTCATTTGACAACGGATTGCTTCAATTAGATCAAAATAGCAAAACTAGAACTATTGGGTTTATTGCTCAAGAGCTAGCAGAAGTTCTGCCCGAAGCCACCTTTGTTCCAAAGAATGAAAACAAAGAACTATGGTCAGTCAACTATGATAAAATCATTCCTGTTACCGTAAAAGCGATTCAAGAGTTAAACTCAAAAATTGAGACGCTAGAAGCAGAAAATGCTGCTCTAAAAGAGCAACTCAATAAAATGGCTCAATTAGAAGCTAGACTTTTGGCCATTGAAAAAAACATGATTGGAACAACAGTTAATAACCCTATAGCTTCCAATACTAAAGAATAAACTGTTTATAGTTGATTTATAATTCATATAATAATTATGTTTTGAGTCCGACGCCGTAAAGTTTTGTCGGACAATAGAAAAAGTCGCAGTAGGGAGCGACTTTTTCTTTTTTAAAATTATCGCTACAGAATTTTGATTATTTCACTAAAGAAAAGTGTCCATTCACTAAAAAAAGCTGATTACAAAATACGATTCTACTAACTTTACGTAGCTATTAATCTAGTTTTAGATTAAAACATTTAGAGATAAAAAGCCGCTGTAGGGAGCGGCTTTTTTTGTTTTGGATTTATTTAGTAATTTAAGTTAGTCTTAGTTAATAATAGTCTACTTGTCTTCAACTATCTAGATTAATGCCTTTAAAGCCTATGCGCAAAACGCTAAAAATAATGACTTTGGTTTTTATTTCTATTGTAAATAAAGCTACAGGTCAGCTTAATTCAGAAAAAGAAAAATTATTAAAGGCTATTGATACCACCACAAAAATATCTCAAAAAATACAGCTCTATGCTGATTTATCTTGGGAATTTATTCTCGAAGAAAATGATAGTGCTTTGTTTTTTGCAGATAAAGCTCTAAAACTCTCCAAAAACAATGCGTATCCTTTAGGTGAAGCTATAGCCCTTGAAACCAAAGGTATATTCCATGAGGTCGCTAGAGGCAACTACGCCCAGGCAAGTAAACACTATTTTGAGGGCATACGAGTATGCCAGGATAATAATTTAGACTACGAGGCTTCCATACACCATTCTCTGGGAGTGATGTTTCACACTTCCGACAATTATGACCGTGCGTTAGAATATTACACAAAGGCATTAGAACTGGCAAGAGACTCAGGGGATAAAGTTCTTCAAAAAAAATGTATTATTAATTTGGGCTCCGTTAATTCTAGCTTAGAAAACTTTAATAAAGCTGCAGAATTAATGAAAGCTAGTCTCGAAATACCCGAAAGAAAAGATCTCGATTATTCAACCTATGCTAATCTAGGTTATCTGTATGTGAAGCAAGAAAAATTTGGAGAGGCTCTATATTATTTAAACAAGTCTATTGAACAACACCCAGACAATCCAGATTCGGAATTAAACTTGTATTTATACATCCATGCAAAAGTGAAGTCAAAGGATACTACCGGCATGACTTCTATTCTTAACAGGGCTAAAGCTGCTATCAATGCTCAAGGGCTTAGGGACAAAAGCCTACTTATTAGAAATATTGCAGATTATTACACACTAACAAAAGACTACAAAACCGCTTTGACTTATCGTAATGATTACATAAAGATTTTTGAAGAAATTAAAGAAAAACAAAAGGACCAAATTGTTCTGGATATAGAGGCCAAATACAAATCACAACAAAAAGATGCAGAGTTAAGTCTTTTGCAAATTGAAAATAAAAATAAAGAACAACAAAAACGACTATATTCAATTCTTGCTCTAGTAGGACTCATGGTAGCAACTCTATTAGGTTACTTCGCCTATAGAAATAGAAAACAAAAACTTAAACTAGCAGAACAGAGAGATGAATTGGAGGTAACCATAAAAGAAAAAGAAACCCTTTTTAAGGAAATTCACCACAGGGTAAAGAATAGTTTGCAGATGGTGTCTTCTTTGCTTTTTTTACAAGGTCAAAATATCGAAGACAACGAAGCAAAGAACACGCTTAAAGATGCCCAATCTAGAGTAAGATCTTTGGGACTAATCCATCAAAAACTATATAACAGAAAATACATTACCGGGGTGGAAACCCAAAGCTATTTCACCGATTTAATTGATGATGTTTTTAGTAGCCATAAACTAAAATCACAACATATTGAATACCAGTTAGATGTTGAAAACATGGTGCTAAGTGTAGATACACTGTCGACCGTTGGCCTCATCTTAAATGAACTTATCGTCAATGTAATTAAGCATGCATTTAATACTGAAAGTGACGATAAAAAAATGAGTATAAGCTTTGCCAAAGAAAAAGACATTCTTAAATTGAATGTTATTGACAATGGTATTGGTTTTGATGAAACAAAAAAAGATAAATCGTTTGGACTTAAATTAATTCATTCCTTATCTAGAAAATTAGATGCACAATTCAATATTAAAGCAATTTTACCAAAAGGCACTCACGCGCAATTAGTAATTCATGATTTTGAAATTATACACACATAATGAAATCATTAAACATTCATATTGTAGAAGATGAGCCTTTAATTGCAGAGACCATTAAAGCAATTTTAGAAAACGAAAAGCATTCTATTACAGGTATTAGCCTTAGAGCTAAAGAGGCCATTTTTGATATTGAAAACCTAAAGCCCGATTTAGTTTTGGTTGATATTATGATAAAGGGAGATATGGACGGTATAGATCTTGTAAGCTATCTAAAAAAGAAAATAGATATCCCTTTTATTTACCTTACCTCCCTATCTGATGAGAAAACACTTGAGCGTGTTAAAGAAACAAATCCATCCGGTTATATTGTAAAGCCATTTAATGAAAATACGCTTACCACTAATATTGAACTAGCCTATCACAAATATCAAAATACAAATTCAGATATCTCTGTAAATCAAAAAAGTGAATCCTTTTTTATAAAAAATAAAGGTGAACTTATTAAGGTAGAACAGAATGATATTCTCTATTTTGAAGCTTACGATAATTACTGTAATTTGTATACATCCACTAAGAAGCATCTTATAAGCCATACACTCAAACGTGTTGAAGAAAAACTACCCCCTTCAAAGTTCCTTAAAGTGCATCGTTCTTACGTCATTAATTTTTCTAAAATAGACTCTATACACGAAGGCTATATTTTTATAGGACATCATAAAATACCCTACAGTAAATCGCACAAGGATAGGTTAATGCAACAACTCAATCTTCTGTAGTTTTCATTCACTAATTAAATCTTACCGTTAGCTAAAGAATTTGGCAAAACTACCAAATAGCTGAATTTTAAGTTTTTTCTGTAACTAACTTCACAGAAAATCCTTATGGTTTCTAACCAAAAAATGCCTTATATAGAATTACAAACCGACTACGATGGTGATTTTAGAGTAACGATCTTATCTAAAAAAGGAGAAGTCTTGTTTAATCAAAATATAAGGAGTAACAATAAAAGAATAGTACTTAAAGGATTTACACTAAAGCAACATACCGTGACGCTTTCACCAATACAATTCAAATTATGAAACGATTTTTACTCACCCTCATCATTGCTTTATTATTCCGAGTGTTACCAGCACAAGTTGGTATTGGTAATACCAACCCGCAAGCACAATTAGATATTAGTGCCTCTAGTACAAGTTCTCCCACAAATTTGGATGGCATATTAATCCCTAGGGTAGATGCTTTACCCACCACTGCATCTATGACCACAAACCAAGATGGTATGTTAGTATTTTACACAGGAACTGGTGAGTCTGGCAAAGGTTTTTATTATTGGGATAATGACACAACGAGTTGGATTAAGATGACTAGTGGGATTACAAATGATAATTGGACAAAAACAGGAAATGATATCAACACTTCCGATTTTATTGGTACCACCAATAACCAAGCTATAAGATTTAGAACGAATAATGTTCAGCAAATGGTACTAGATCAAGATGGTGATGTAGGCTTAAACGAAACTAACCCTAATGCTACTTTGGATATTGGTGTATCTAGTGGAAAAAATGTGATTGAAGCTACTGGAAACGTCACAACACTTAGTCCTACTCAAATAGTATCAAATATTTCAGGCGCTACAACCAATTTAAATGCTGCAATCGATGGCGGTATGACTCAATCATTTATAACGACTCAAACAGGTGAATTAAACTATATTGAATTCTACGCAAGAGGTTCAAGTACAGGTAATCAAGATACTAGAGTGACCATAAGACAAAACGGAAGTTTAATATATACAAGTGTGCTTTCTATAAGCTACTCAGCTTCACCAAGCACCAGACGGGTAGTCTTTAACCCAGGGATTACAATAGCAACAGGTTTTAATTATTCTGTTGAAATAGAGGATACAAACTATGGTGTATGGTTATCTCAATCAATTTATGGATACTATTCTACAGCTAGCACATATAACGATGGCAGTGCTGGCGGAAACGCACCATCAACTGGTGACCTTGCTTTTAACGTAGGTATTAATATCGCTTCTTCTACAGCATCTAATCTTTTTGTTCTAGACGATGCTGGTCAGCTAAGTATAGGACATGGTAGTCCATCAGCCACTTTAGATGTTGAAGGTAACTTTCAATACTCAGACGGCAACGAATCTAATGGTTACATTCTGTCTTCGGATGCCAATGGCAATGCCACTTGGGCAGATCCTTCATCAGTGATAACAAGTGTTAATGAGATTAATGATTTAACAGATGGCAACTCTGATGGATTTTCAGTCTATCTTGGCGCCAATTCTGGTGACAATGACGCAGGAAGTGGAGGAAATACTGGTGTTGGAAATTCTGCCTTAGCTCAAAATACATCAGGTAGTGAAAACTCTGCATTTGGAAGTTCAGCATTGGGTAGTAATACAACGGGGTTCTTAAATACTGCAGTTGGAAGTTCTGCCTTAAGTAGTAATACAACGGGTTCCTTTAATACTGCAATTGGGGAAGTGAGTTTGACCTCTAGCACCACCGGATCAGGCAATGTTGCTCTAGGCAATACAGCTTTGGCCTCTTCTACTATAGCCAATTCAAATATTGCTATTGGCTTAAGTGCCATGTCTAACACCACTACAGGTGGCTCAAATATTGCCATTGGGAGCTTTGCTGGAAGGAATATCAATGGCTTTCAAAATATAGTCATAGGAAACTCAGCTGTAGAAAATAACAGCACCGGAAGTAACAACATTGTTATTGGAAACTATGCAGCTTATCTCAATTACGATGCCTCAGGAAGCATATTTATAGGCAATAGTGCTGGAGAGAACGAAACCAACGGCAACCGCTTTTATCTCGAGAATAGCAATGAGAATGCTGACAATGCCTTAATCTATGGAGAATTTGATAACGATATACTTCGAATTAATGACCAATTAGGTATTGGAAGAGCGCCTGCTACCAATGCCCTAGAAGTAGAGGGAGAAGCCTCAAAAAGTACGGCCGGAGCTTTTATAGGCAACTCAGATAGAAGATTGAAGAAAAATATACAATCTATTAAGGGAAAAGAAGCCCTAACAAAGATAGCTCAACTACAAGGGGTTACTTATGAATGGAATGACCAACGAACAGGCACCCAAAGACCAACTGGCATTCAATATGGTTTCATCGCACAAGATCTACAAAGAGTTTTCCCCGAAAAGGTTTCGGAAGATGCCTTAGGCTATCTACAAACAGCTTATGGCGATTACGATCCACTGGTAATAGAAGCCATAAAAGAACTTAAAAAAGAAGTGGATGACTTAAAACAAAAAAATGAAACGTTGAGAGCAAAGCTTAGCAAAATTGAGGCGATAGAAGCACGCCTCACTACTTTAGAGAGTAACAAATAACTCAACTATGTTTTGAGTGCAACCGATAGCAGTTGCAAAAAAAAGCCGCAGTAGAGAGCGGGCTTTTTATTTAAAACCATTTTATGGTCAGTCTTGCTAGTGTTTCCTTGAAGCGGGTATATGGAGGAAACAGTAATTCGTTAATACCATAGGTGTGTTGTCTTACAACGGCGCGCTGATTACTAAACACCTTAAATCCATAAAACCCATGACTTTTACCTATACCGCTATTATTTATACCACCGAAAGGTAAGTTATGATTAGAGTAATGAATTACATTATTGTTAATGCAAGTGCCTCCCGCTCTTGTATGATTTAAGATTCTCTTAGTGTTAGTTCTACTTTTACTATAAATATAAAGCGCTAAGGGACGTTCTTTTGAATTGATATAATCAATTGCTTCACCTAAATCATTATATGTTACAACAGGTAAGATTGGGCCAAATATTTCGTGTTCAAGCAATGACGCACTTTCTTTTAATCCTGAAACAATGGTTGGTGAAATATATTTAGATTCACCATCTATTTGTCCTCCTATCTCAATTTTAGCATTCAAGCTTTTTGCATTATCTAAATGTGCTTTTAAGCGTTCAAAATGTTTTTGAGTTACAATTCTTGAATAAGAATCAGAATTTTCTGGTTTTTCAGAATAAAAATGGCCTAGCCATTTCTTGCAAGCTTCAACAAATTTGTCTTTAATACTATTATTTATCAACACATAATCTGGTGACACACAAATCTGGCCAGCATTCATAAATTTTCCCCAAATAATTTTTTTAGCAGCTTTATCAATATTTGCTGTTTCGTCAATTATAGTTGGTGATTTACCTCCAAGCTCTAAAGTCACTGATGTGAGATGTTTAGCTGCAGCTGTCATAATAATCTTACCAACATTTGGAGATCCCGTAAAAAAGATATGATTAAATGGTAGTTTTAATAATTGAGTAGAGGTTTCTACTTCACCCTCAACTAAGGCCACTTCATCTTCTTTAAAAACCTGTGCCACTATTTCTGCCATAAGTGCTGAAGAACTTGGAGTCATTTCCGAAGGTTTAATAATTGCAGAATTACCCGCTGCAATTGCTGAAACCAGTGGTCCGAATGTTAGGTTAAAAGGGAAATTCCAGGGCGAGATGATTAAGCAAACGCCTTTTGGTTCATAAATATAATGTGATGTAGCTCCTAACATAGACAAAGGTGTTTTAACCTTATGTTTACGCATCCACTTGTGTAAATGGGTTTTTGCGTGCTTAATTTCTCCGATGATCTGATAAACCTCTGTTAATTCTGATTCAACTTTTGGTTTACCTAAGTCTTTACGTAAGGCTTCTAAGATTCTATCTCGGTAAGTTTTTCCAATGGCTATCTTAAGCTTATTTAGCTGTTTTATTCTATAGTTATAAGAATGTCGACCAATGCTAAGCTGTTTTGTTTTTTGCCTTTGAAACAATTCAAAGTAGGGATTCTCATTATATGTCTTATCGTATTCTTCCATTTTCACTTATGAAATTAAATCAATTTGTGCATTTCGTCGATGTTATTGACAAACTCGTGTATTTGGTCTAAATCTTAGGGTTTTTTATCTATAAAACCAACGCTTTTAAAGGGCTACAAGCCCATTTTGTGTATTTCGTCGATGTTTTTGGTTAACTGATGTCAGTTATCTAATTATCCCCTTGTTTCATCCAAAAATTTCATAACGAACAAACAAACCTGCGTTTCTTTGAACCGAAGTTAAAACAAAAAATAATTTAACAGTCATGAAAAAAGGTTTAGTCATCATATTATTTTTAACAATGTCTCTAGCAGGTTTTGCTCAGCAAGATGTTGTTAGTAATGTAGAGACAGAACTTGTTGAGACTGCTGAAGCTAAAAAGCCAGAAGTAAAGAAAACTTTTATTTCTGCTGAAGTAAAGGCTAAGGTTTTAAAAATAAACCGTAAAAAGAGTAACGAAATTATAAGCATTAAAGCTTACAGAAAGAGTTTACAAATAAAAGTAAAAACTGTAAAGCTTTGCTAATCAATAAATATGCTATTAACCATCAAAGGGCCAAAACAATGTTTTGGCCTTTTTTTGTTTCCATACAATAGAGTACTATGCTAAATTAAGTTCTCCCCTGGCTTCTTTTTCTTTTAGTTCCTTAACTAATTCAAGGGCATCAGGGACAACATCACTGCAAAGAATAATCAACGAGCCTTTTTCAGCATGTTTAACGGCATGCGTAATAGCCTCCCTTTCTGATGGGATAATGGTCGTTTTCTTGTTAGGATCTTTCATTTTAATACCATCATTGAGCATCTTAATAAGTCCTTCCTCGGTTTTACCACGTAAATGCTTATCCTGACGAATTATAATTTCATCAAACATTTCGGCTGCTATAGACCCCATTTCATTATTATCCTCCACTCGACGATCGCCAATACCTGCAATAATACCCACTTTCACTGTAGCATCAAGCTCGTTAGTGAATTTTTGAAGTGCTCGCATACCTGCAGCATTATGTGCATAATCCAATAGAATATTAAAGTCGTTAAACTTAAATAAATTCAATCGCCCTGGTGTCTGAGCTGCAGATGGAATAAAAGTCTCCAAACCTGCTTTCATATCCTCTATACTAATGCCTTGTACATGTACTGCTAAAATTGCCGCCAATACATTTTGAATCATGAATTTCGCTTTTCCACCATAGGTCAATGGAATGTTCTCGGCTTTCATAATACGCATTTTCCATTCCCCTCTACATATGGTGACATATCCATTTTCGTATACTGCTGTAATACCGTGAAGACGCTGTAAGGCCTTTATCCTAGGATTGTTTTCGTCCATTGAGAACAATGCCACATTACAATCCACGCTTCTGCGCATGTCATATACTAAATCGTCATCGGCATTTAAAATGGCATAACCATCTGGTAATACAGTTTCAGGGATTACGCCCTTAACTTTTGCTAATTGTTCAACGGTATGGATGCCTTTTAACCCCAAATGATCAGCTGCGACATTAGTTACTATCCCAACATCACATTTTTTAAATCCTAATCCAGCTCTCAATAACCCACCGCGTGCGCACTCTAAAACCGCAAAATTTACAGTAGGGTCTTTAAGCACAAATTCTGCACTTGATGGACCCGTACAATCGCCGGTCATCAGCAGTCTATTCTGAATATAAACACCATCGCTTGTGGTATAGCCGACACGATAACCTTTCATCTTTGCAATATGAGCAATTAAACGCGATGTTGTGGTTTTTCCATTAGTTCCCGTAAGGGCTATAATTGGAATTCGACCTGTATCGCCTTTTTGCGGGAATAGCTTGTCTATTACAGGAGCCGCAACATTACGAGGTAAACCTGTTGTTGGTGCCAAATGCATTCTAAATCCTGGCCCTGCATTAACTTCCAATACCGCTCCGCCTGTTTCAGATAAAGGCTTGGATATATCAGTGGTCATTACATCAATACCACAAATATCAAGATCTATAATCTTAGAAATACGTTCTGCCATAGCAATATTGGAGGGATGAACGATATCGGTCACATCTTCGGCTGTACCGCCAGTACTCAAATTAGCCGTATCTTTTAAAACCAACTTCTCACCATCGGGTATTACCGAATCTAATGCATAACCAGCATCTTTGATTATGGTTTGGGTCAATTCATTTACTGTGATCTGTGTTAGTACTTTTTCATGACCATAACCACGACGCGGATCTCTGTTGACTTCGTCAATCAACTCTTGAACTGTTGATTTTCCATCTCCAATTACATGGGCTGGTGAACGAAGCGCCGCAGCCACTAATTTATGATTGATCACTAATAGCCTATAATCTTCACCAACAATAAATTTTTCGATGATGATAGCTCCACTTCTTGAGCTATTTTTGGCATGTCTAAATGCTTCGAGTGCTTCATCATAATTCTGAATATTGACTGTAATACCTCGACCATGATTGCCATCAATAGGCTTTATCACTAAAGGAAAGCCTACATAACGACATGCTTCTTCCAAACTGCGTTCTCGACGAATAATATCTCCTCTTGGCACTTCAACCTCAGCTTGTTCTAACAGATATTTGGTATCTTCCTTATCACAGGCCAACTCAACACCTATACTGCTCGTTTCACTTGTAACAGTCGCTTGAATTCGTTTTTGGTTGGCTCCATAACCTAATTGGCATAAGGAGTATTTATTGAGTCTAATCCATGGTATACCTCTTGCTTCTGCTTCTTCAACAATAGAACCTGTACTCGGCCCTAAACGGTCTTCCTCCCGAAGCTCGCGCATTCTCTGAATATCTTCTGATAAATCATAGTCTTCTCCACTTATCAAAGCTTCACAAATTCTTACTGCTGCTTTTGCGGCATAGCGTCCAACGGATTCTTCCATATAAGCGAATACAACATTATAAACTCCATATTCGCCATAGCCCCTCGTTCTTCCAAAGCCCACATCCATGCCTGCTAAAGTTTGAATTTCTAAAGCAATATGCTCAATAATATGACCCATCCAAGTGCCTCTCTCGATACGCTGAAAAAAACCGCCTGGCTCCCCTACAGAACATCGATGCTCATACATTCCTGGGAACATTGTTGTTATACGCTCATAAAAACCTTCAATTTTATCCGAAGGTCTCTCCTCCATTTCCTGAAGGTCTAAGACCATCACAATTAACTTATGTCTCCTTACAGACCAGTAATTTGGCCCACGCATAGCATTTATACTTCTTATCTCCATTTGTGTTGGTTTTAGTTAGTGAAAGATTATAAATATAGCATTTTCAATAGAAAATTTGGTTTATTTTTACTCAATATTTTTAGATCGAAAATTATGCATAAGGCAAAAGGAACTTTAATACCCATTGGCGGAAACGAAGACAAAGGCATAGAAGCTGATGAAATGTATACACTAGAATTTATTGAAGAGGGGATATTGGCACATGTGGTTAAAGAAGCTGGTGGTGTGGATGCTAAAATTGTTGTCATCCCAACTGCCTCTAGCATTCCTGAAGAAGTTGGCAAAAGTTATATCACTGCATTCTCAACTTTAGGATGTAAAGATGTTACAATATTAGATATTAGATCTAAAAGAGATTCTGAATCTAAGGAAGCTATTTTTCTAATCAAAACTGCTGATTGTATTATGTTTTCTGGTGGTAACCAATCTAAAATAACAGATAACATAGGGGGTACATCTATCCATAAAATTTTAGTGGACCGCTACCAAAACGAGAAGGGCTTTGTTATTGCAGGTACAAGTGCTGGTGCAATGGCTATGGCCAACCAAATGATTGCCGGGGGAAGTGCATCAGAATCTTTCATTAAAGGTGCCGTAAAAATGTACAAAGGGCTGAGTCTTATCCCTGAACTTATAATCGACACCCATTTTATACGTCGCGGACGATTTGGACGTGTTACTGAAGCCGTGGCACAATATCCCAAACTCATTGGATTAGGTTTGGCTGAGGACACTGGCCTAATTATTAAAAACAATAGATTTGAAGTTATTGGCTCTGGAATGGTCATTGTCTTTGATGCCAGAAGCTTAAAACATAATAATCATAGGCTTTTGGAAGAAGGCACTCCTTTATCTCTTGTGAATTTAAAAACACATATCCTGTCCAATAGCGATCAGTTTAATATTAAAAAGAAAAAGGTAAAAGTACTGCCAATTGAAGCGCCATTTATCTAACTTAGACAATTGCAGAATCCAAAAATAATTCCATTTCATATTGATTGAATGAGTTCTGCAGTCCTAGGGATTCAACGGCATTAATTTTATCTCTTAACCTCTCATCAATATTATTGATTCTAACATTTTGATTAATGGATTTAATAGCCATAAAGAGTGTTTCCCATTGCTTATGACTATCTTCTAAAACTCCAAATTGCGCTACATAACCACTCGCCGAATCCATTACAAAATAGGATTGAATTGTATTATTAACGAATAGTTGATAATATTCATAATTACCTTTTGCCAAACTTTCCTTTTGGTTATCCCAAGAATACAAGTCTTGGTCAGGAATTATATGCCAATCTATGGACTGGTGTTCTACTTTTTTCAAATTAAAATCCTGTTGGCCTTGAGATGAAATTGTGCCTTTATAGCATTTATAATGTTTACAAATACCGAAACCAGTTCCTTGATAAGATTTAATGGCTTTTTCGTTTTCTGTAATGACTTCTAGCTGACATTTAGCAATCCCTTTTCTTTTCAATTCTGGAATGGCATACTCATAGATCGTTTTTACAATGCGTTGTCCTCTGTAGTCTGGAATTATACCAGTTCCTGAATTATATGCCGTTAAATGACCCTGCCGCTTATCAATAGCATTAATGATAAAACCTACTAACCTCTCACCGTCAAACATGCCAAACGATAAATCATACTGTACTCCAGCTGCTTTCCAGCGCTGTTTATAATAATCATGATTTGTTGGCATCTGCACATAATAATTTTCAAATGCACTGAGGAAGCATTCCATAATGACTTTAAAACCAGTATTGCCTAAATGTCTTACGTCCATTATTTATAGATTGAAATCTCTTCCTTTCCTCTTGAAGATTTACAAGCCCTATACATACCTTCGGTATTAAACGGCATCGCCATATTACCTTGTGCATCAACCGCAATTAATCCTCCGTCACCATTGATCTCTATAATTCGTTTGTTTATGACTTCCTCTGAAGCTTCTTGCAGGCTCATTCCTTTGTGCTCCATAAGCATGGCCACATCGTAAGCCACAACTGCTCTTATAAAAAATTCGCCACTACCAGTGCAACTTACCGCACAGGTTTTGTTATTGGCATAGTTTCCTGCGCCAATCATTGGGCTATCACCTACACGTCCCCATTTTTTATTGGTCATACCGCCCGTGGATGTGGCCGCTGCCACATTCCCGTTTTTATCACAGGCTACTGCACCTACTGTTCCAAACTTTGAATCTTTCTTGACGGAGTGATCTAATTGAAAGTTGTCCGTATCTTTAATCTCTAACCATTGCTGATGTCTAAATTCATCATAGAAATAAGCAGCATCTTCTAATTTATAGTTAAGTTTATCAGCAAACTGCATCGCGCCTTCGCCAGCCAAAAACACATGCTCACTTTTTTCCATAACATCCCTGGCCAAGGACACAGGGTTTTTAATTCCCGTAATTAAAGACACTGCTCCTGCGTTTAATGTTTTCCCATCCATAATGGCTGCATCCATTTCGTGAGTCCCTTGAGCTGTAAAGACCGAACCCTTTCCTGCATTGAATAAATGCGAATCCTCAAGTAACCTAACAGCTTCTTCAACGGCATCTATGGCTGACTCTCCTTTTTCTAGTACTTTATAACCACTATCTAAGGCTTCTTTTAGCGCCGATTTATATTTTGCTTCAAGGTCTGGTGTCATCATGCCTTTTACCAGAGTTCCTGCGCCACCATGTATAGCAATTGCGTAGTTTTTCATATAAGGTCTTAAAAGCTTCAAAAATAAGTTAACTATTTTGAAAATTTATGAATTTGGTTGCAAACTGTAACAAATTGACTTTCAATTTATCTATAAGACATTAACTCTAATTTTCCATCAATTATGTTTTCATCTGCACAATCTAGCGGCCTCAAATTTTCATTCTTTTTATTTTTTGTTTTTACTTTTCCCCAAGTACCAGCTCTTAATTCAACATCTAGTATTATGGTTTCTAATGGTGCTTTAGCTTATGCTTATCCAATGGACCCTATTACCGTTGATGGTGATTCCAAAGATTGGCCTATAGCACTAGAAAAGTATCCCATTGCGACAACGCCTTACGGAGAGCTCCCAAAAAAAGAAGATTTTGAAGCTTATTTTCAAGTTGGGTACAATATGGATGAACGCGCCCTTTATCTTCTTGTCACAGTAATGGATGATAACCATGTTGTAGACACAAGTGAAAATGCCACATGGATTACACAAGATTCATATGCATTGTATGTAGATTATAAACATAAATGGAACGGCTCAGGGGTTAACCTCTTTCAATTTGGCGAAAACTTTAAAAGAGATTATGATTATACAGCGAGCTGGGATCCAGAAATAAAAGATTTTAATTGGGATAAGGTGACGATACAAATGTCGCGAAACAGAAATACCATCACATATGAAGTTAAGATTGATTTGGGTGAACATCTGCAACTCAACAAAAGCGTTGGTATAGACCATGTTTTGGCTGACAAAGACCCAGATGATGAAGAGGGTAGATTTTCATTCATCTCATGGGGACAAAACGGTGGGAAAAGTCAGTCAGCTTCACGTTTAGGGGATGTCATTCCTGTTGCCAAAGGCACCACAATATCAAAAGTTAGTGGGAAATTGACTTGGGAAGACACCACCATTGATGAATTTCCTGATAGAGTGACGTTAATAAACAAAAGTAATCCCAAACAATGGACTGTGGCTGAAGTTGATTCCCTAGGTAATTATACAACGATGTTACCCAAAGGACAATATTTAGCAGAGTCATTTTGGGAATTTCGTAGTGGTAATCACATTGATCTAAAAAACAGTAAAGCTTTTTTCGAAGTCAAACCAGGTACAACCAATCAAGCTAAAGATTTGGTGCTTAAAATAAGAACTCCGCTAGACATCATACCTGAAAAAGGGACTATTTACGACTTTGATCCGAAGAATCCCTCAGAGCTAGACAATTTCATTGCTACTTACCAAGAATTTTACGTCATTCCAGGGGTTTCCTTAGTCATTATAAAAGACGGCAAAGTGGTTTATCACAAAACCTATGGAAACAAGAATAGCGTTACAGGTAAAGCTGTTAATAATAAGACCCTTTTTGAAGCAGCATCCATTACTAAGCCCGTATTTGCATTTGCAGTTTGTCGTTTGGCTGAGAAAGGCATTATTGATTTAGATACGCCTTTATACACCTATTTACCCTTTGAAGATATAGCCCACGATGAGCGCTACAAATTAATTACAGCCAGACATGTACTAACGCATCAAACTGGGTTTCCTAATTGGGCTTGGGAAAATCCTGATGGTAAAATTGATATCAAATTCACACCTGGAACTGGTTATGGATACTCTGGTGAGGGATTTGAATATTTAAAGCGTGTGGTTATCGAAATAACCGGAAGAAAAGTTGAAGATGTTGTAAAAGAAGAAGTATTGGATCCTTTCGGAATCAAAAACACCTATTTTACCGAAAACGATTATATGCGCACCCATGTGGCTAATGGCCATTACGGAAGATTTGCAAGCTCAGCTAACTTACCTGATGGACCAGGTATGGCATGGAGTATGCATACTGAAGCAATGGATTTTTCTAATTTTGCCCTAGGTCTATTAGAACGAAAAGTACTAAATACAGAGACCTATGAAGACATGTTTAAAGTCCATACCGTAGTAGATGATGATGACCTAAGAGAAGGTTGGGAAAGCTATTTTGGCTTGGGTGTATCCATGGAAAAAACACCTTTTGGCCCTTCTTTTGGGCATGGCGGAAACAATGGCGATTTTAAGTGTTTGTTTAAAATGTATTCAGAGCTTAACTCAGGTTTTATTGTTTTCACCAATAGTAATCGAGGTGATTATTTATCTGAGGGGCTCGAACAATATTTAATCACTGGAAAAACAACAAACTAACGATCAACATATTAACTGCATTTCGGAAAACTTCCTTTTTGGTTAAATATTGAAAATTATAGAGTGCTTGTAAAATAAGCACTCAACTTTTTGTAGTTTTATAGACTTCAAAATTTAAATACATGTCAGACCAAAAACGTCTCTTCCTAGTTGATGCCTATGCCCTTATTTTTCGCGGTTATTATGCCTTTATAAAAAATCCAAGAATCAATTCCAAAGGTGAAGATACCTCTGCCATTATGGGTTTTATGAATTCACTTTTAGATGTCATAAAACGTGAGCGTCCAGACCATTTAGCTGTGTGTTTTGATAAAGGTGGAAGTGTGGATAGAATTGAAATGTACGAAGCATACAAAGCCAACAGAGATGAAACCCCAGAAGGTATTAGAACGGCAATTCCGCATATCTGTAATATCCTAGAAGCCATGCATATTCCAATTATGGTGAAGGAAGGCTATGAAGCAGACGACGTTATAGGCACACTCTCTAGACAAGCAGAACAAGAAGGCTACAAAGTCTTTATGGTGACACCAGATAAGGATTTTGCACAATTAGTAACCGATAATATTTTTATGTATAAACCTGTTTTTGGTGGCGGTTATGAAACTTGGGGAATACCAGAAGTTCAGAAAAAATTTGAAGTGGAGAACCCATTGCAAGTCATTGACTTTTTGGGCATGATGGGAGACTCTAGCGACAATATTCCGGGATTGCCTGGTGTTGGTGAAAAAACTGCAAAAAAATTCATCAATCAATTTGGCAGCATGGAAGGTCTTTTGGCCAGCACGGATCAATTGAAAGGGAAAATGAAGGAAAAAATTGAAGCCAATGGTGAGCTTGGTCTATTATCTAAGAAGCTAGCGACCATAATGCTAGATGTCCCTGTAGAATTTGACGCTAAGGATTTTGAATTGGACCATCCTGACATTGAGAAGGTGAAAGAAATTTTCCAAGATCTGGAATTTAGACGACTCACCGAGAATTTTTTAAAAACCTTTGCTACTGAAACTCCTGCAACAACAACTGCTGAACCTACTCAAAAACAAGAAGCACCAAAAACAACACCAAAAGTTACTCCCAAAGAACAAAAAGCTGCTGGTGCAGGTCAGTTTTCGTTATTCGCCACTGGGGATTCCAATGGTTCAGCTACTGAAACATCTTCAGCATATACAAGGAAAACTGCGGAAACCACGTCACATTTTTATCAAAGTATCGCTTCCGGAATGGCCACAAAACTGTTTGTGAAGAATTTAATGAGCCAATCTTCGGTATGCTTTGATACAGAAACGACCAGTATCAATCCATTACAAGCAGAATTGGTTGGCATAGCTTTTTCATGGGAAGCTGGCAAAGGGTTTTACATGCCTTTCCCAGAAGACAGAAGTGAAGCACAAACGCTAATTGAAGAATTAAGACCTTTTTTTGAGAGTGAAAGCATTGAGAAAATAGGCCAGAATTTAAAATACGATATTAAAGTGCTTGCTAAATATAATGTTGAAGTTAAAGGCAAGCTGTTTGACACTATGTTAGCGCATTACTTAATCAATCCGGATATGCGTCATAATATGGACGTGCTGGCGGAGACTTATTTGAATTATACGCCTATTTCAATCACAGAGCTTATTGGCAAAAAAGGGAAGAATCAATTATCAATGCGCGACGTTCCTCTCGAAAAGCAGACCGAATATGCCGTTGAAGATGCAGATATAACCCTTCAATTAAAGGAACATTTTGAAAAAGAACTCAGCGAAGCCAATACCCAAAAGCTGTTCGATGATATCGAAATTCCACTGTTGAGGGTTTTAGCGGATATGGAATTGGAAGGGATTAATTTAGACAAAGACTTTTTAGGTTTATTATCGAAAGAGTTGGATACTGATATTGCGAATCTCGAAAAACGTATTTATGAAGCCGCTGGTGAGGAATTCAACATTGCTTCACCAAAGCAATTGGGTGTCATCCTTTTCGAAAAAATGAAATTGGTCGATAAGCCCAAAAAGACAAAAACGGGGCAATATTCAACAGCAGAAGATGTATTAAGTTATCTGGCAAAAGACCATGAGATTATTCAGAATATTCTCGATTTCAGAGGGCTTTCAAAATTAAAAAGCACCTATGTCGATGCGCTACCTCAACAGGTCGAAGAAAACACAGGACGTGTTCACACAGATTATATGCAAACCGTTGCAGCAACGGGCCGATTGAGCAGTAATAATCCTAACTTACAGAACATTCCTATTCGTACCGAACGTGGAAGACAAGTCCGCAAAGCTTTTGTGCCAAAGAATGAAGACTACACCTTACTTGCTGCGGATTATTCGCAAATAGAACTGAGGATTATTGCCGCTTTAAGCGAAGAAGAGAACATGATACAGGCCTTTAAGAATGGTGAAGATATTCATGCCTCAACAGCTTCAAAAGTATTCAATGTGCCAATTTCTGAAGTGACCAGAGAGCAACGTAGTAATGCTAAAACAGTGAATTTCGGCATTATCTATGGTGTTTCTGCCTTTGGCTTAAGTAACCAAACGAACTTAACACGTTCAGAATCTAAAGAACTTATCGAAACGTATTATGCCACTTATCCAAAACTCAGAAATTACATTCAAGATCAGGTGGATTTTGCAAGGGATAATGGTTATGTACAGACGGTTTTGGGTCGACGTCGCTACTTAAAGGATATCAATTCCCGAAATGCCGTGGTAAGAGGTGCAGCTGAACGAAATGCAGTTAACGCACCGATACAAGGTAGTGCGGCAGATATCATCAAGATTGCCATGATTAATATTCATAAAAGACTTAATGAAGGCGAGTATAAAACAAAAATGCTGTTGCAAGTGCATGATGAATTGGTCTTTGATGTTTACAAGCCCGAATTGGAAAACATTAAAATGCTGATTAAAACAGAAATGGAAAATGCTTATGAGCTTGCTGTGCCTTTAGATGTTGATCTAGACATTGGTGATAATTGGCTGGAGGCGCATTGATAGTAAAAAAACAGAAAACAATACCTGTTTTCTGTTTTTAAAGGGAAGTATAATGGTCGATTAATTAATAGCCTATATTCTATTTTTGAGTTAAAAATTCTGAAAGCTTAGATCAAAGACTTCGCAAAAGCTTACAATGCGCGGCTCATCCGCTAAGGATTCTGGTCTAGAGTCCGTCCGAACAGACACATTAGCGTCGGCGACAACCGCATCATCCGTTTGTCTTCGTACCTGAACATTGATAGACTCACCATCTTCCACCAACAAGTTAAGAAATCCTGTGCCTTGAGCAGGCAAATCAATAAACGCCTGAATATCGCGATAAGACACTACAAAGGTTACTGCATAACTTGGGAAACATCCACCTATGCCTCGATCATTATTAAACTGTGCCAATGCATTCACGCGGTCGGGTTCTTCATTCTCGTCTTCTTCTTCGTCGCACCCTAAAAATAGTGTGAAGCAAAGACAAAATGCAAATAGATATTTTATGGTTTTCATGGTTATTATAAATTGATTAATCTTTTATATATCTGGTTTTATGGTCACCGTACAGTTAATCGAAACATCGGTTACAAAACGCACAGGATTATCAGAAACCGATCCTGAATAGAAAAAAGCAATGGCTCTAAGTTGTGTCAGTGCCGTATTGACGTTGGTAAAATCACCCTCTAAAGTAAATAAGGTATTATTAAAATCGGCTTGTGATAAATTAACTACTGCTGTTTCGTATTCCTCGCCAGCTTGCCCCACTGCAATTACGATTTCGCCCTCAACAAAAGCATCTGGGTTTCCGACGACATCTTTATAAAAATAGCGGACGCTATTAATTCTAATTTTGGTAATCTCGTCTGAGTCACCTAAATATTCCATTACATTAGGATCTTCCCTAAAATCCCATAAGCCTGTATTGGATTGAAAATCCATAGCCGTTTCTGGGGTTGGCCCATTAGGAACGTTAATTTCCAACTCTGTGATAAATGTGGTTTCAACATCGATCTCTTGCTCAAGTAATTCTTCAACCTCATCACAAGCAAAAAACAATAAGAGGCAAATTAATATTAAGAGCTTAAATGCTTTCATTAATTAAGACTTTTAAATTGGGCATTCTATAAACCCTTCGATTGTCTCTTCTTCATCAGTTGCCAAATTTCTCATTGTTCCCTCAAACCGCATACTGCTGACTGTACCAGCATCAACTAAATCTACACTTCCAGAAATACTCACATAAGTTTCCACCACAACCCCGTTGTCTGTTATCTGTAGGACTAAAAAAGCATCACTTGAGTCATTTAATTCATCTCTAAGATTAAACGTGGCCGATCGACATGTCCCTTCGTGACTAACAGCGATACCATAAGTCAACCCATCCAACTGATAAAATCCAGAATACACACAAGTAATGTCTAATCCACCTTGGGATTCTACATTACAGCCGCCTGTAGCTTCTGTGGTTTCGCCAAGAAACGTAACAAAATTGTCATTAATAGAGCCGCCACCATCGTCATCATCACTACTGCAACCACCACCTTGCAACACAATAAGTAAGGGTATTAATACAAGTAATTTGAGTTTCATAATTAATAGCGTTTTGGTTAATGGTATAAAGCTATCGTCACGAAATCGCTTATCATATACCTAATTGTAGGTATATAAGATTTTGGCATAAGAAGATACTTTTGAATACGACTCTATTGACCTCAAATAGTTGGAATAAAATATTTAGTAACTTTAGTACTTAGCTATTAACTCATTATGACTAAGCATCTCCTTGCTATACTATTAGGTCTGTCTATGTCTTTGATGCATTCCCAAACCAAAGAAATAGATAGCTTGATTAATGTCATTGAAAACACAAACGATTCATTTGAAGTTGCTAAAACACATTTGATATTAGCAAAACTCCATGAGCGTATCGATTTAAACAAAGGAAAAGCTTACGCCTATAAAGCTTACAAATTCAAAGAGAATGATTCCCTTTTGGCTGAAACCAGCAATCAACTTGGGCGTTTTCAGTTCTTTACTAACCAATTAGATTCTGCAACTGTATATTTTAAAAATGCCATAAAACTATTAGAAAAACATAAGGACGAAAAACGTGTGGCCATTATTAATATAAGTCTTGGGGCTATTTATTTAAGACAAGGAAATTATGAGAAAACCATCTCAACATTAACGGAGAGTGCCTCTTTTTTTGAAGCCAGCAATGATAACCTCAATGCCGCCAAATGCTACAGTAATATTTCGAGTGCCTTTGCTGAGTTGGATAATTTTGAAAAAGCCATAGAATATAGCGAAAAAGCCTTAGAGATATTTAACAAAAATAACCTTACCCAATTTCAGTTGATTACATTACCAAACCTGGCAACCCAACACTACAAACAAGGAGATACCGTTAAAGCTATTAACTATTACAACGAGGCCGAACAATTAGCTAAAAGTGTCAATGATAAGCGATCATTATCAATGACATACAACAACCTTGGGAATATCTATTTAGAAACCGATGTTGTTAAATCCAAAGCGTATCTTGAAAAAGCCCTCGCTCTTAAAAATGAACTTAACTTAACATCAGGAATTGAGATTACAAAGAGTAATCTGGGTTATATCTATCTCAAAAACAAGGACTACAAAACGGCTACCTCTTTATTGAATGAAGCTTTAGTAAATGTAAAAGGAAAGCAACAGGTTTTTGTTTACAATAATTTATCTAAAGCCTATAGAGGATTGAATAATTTTCCCAAAGCTTTAGAATTTTCAGAAAAAGCCAAAACACTCAACGATAGTTTACTCAGTGCGGACAACCAAAAGACCATTTTAGACATTCAGACCAAATATGAAACTGAAAAGAAAGAGAAGGAAATTTTACAACTTCAAACAGAAAACCTACAAGCTAACTATAAGCGTAAACAAAACCGCAATCTGTTGCTTGCTACCTTGGTTGTATTGTGTCTGTTATGTTTATTTATTTACCTGCAGTTAAAAAATGCACGTAGAAAACGTATTATCTTAGAACAAGAGCATACGATTAAAGCACAGGAATTGGAGCAAAAACTCCATGAACAAGAATTAGATGGTATTGATGCTATACTAGATGCTCAGGAAGAAGAACGCTCCAAAATGGCTTCTGATTTGCACGATAACCTAGGAAGCAAGGTCGCCACACTAAAGCTTTATCTCGAAAGCTATGATAATAAGGACGATTTTTCAGGCTTTTATAACAAACTGAAAAAACTAATGAACGATACTTACAACGAAATCCGAAGTATTTCAAAAAACAAAAACTTTGGTGCTCAGATCGACAAAGGTCTCATTCCATCCACAAAAAGTATTGCAAAACAAATTTCAGATTCAAAAAAAATAGATATTAAGGTTATTAATGTAGACGTTAACAAGCGGATTGAAAACACGCTCGAAATTCAGATATTTAGAATTATCCAAGAACTACTGACCAACATTATTAAACATTCCTCAGCAACCGAAGCCATTGTACAATTCTCTGAACACGATAACACACTCAATATCGTGGTTGAGGATAACGGGAAAGGTTTTGATATCAACGCTGTGAAGACCGGAATTGGTTTAATTAATATCGAAAAACGAATCACTAAAATTGATGGTGAGTTGGTTATTGATTCGTCTCAAGGTAATGGCACCACTATAATTTTAAATATTCCTTTATGAGAATTAAAGTTATTATAGCAGACGACCACCAACTTTTTATTGATGGCTTAAATTCCATATTAGCTAAAGCCCTAGAAATTGAAACCATTGGTGAAGCCAATAATGGTGTAGAGGTTTTAAAACTTTTAGAAAATGGTCTTTCGCCAAACATTATACTTACAGACATTAGAATGCCTGTGTTAGATGGTGTTTCTTTAACAAAAACCATAACAAAAGATTATCCAAATATTAAGGTATTGGCACTTAGCATGTTCGATCAAATACCCGATGTGATAGAGATGCTAGATGCCGGTGCTAAAGGCTATGTCACTAAAAATGTTGAAAAAACGGAGTTGATCTCCGCCATCCATACCCTTATGAAGGGCGATTATTTTTTTAGCGATACTATTCCTAAAGAGATTGAAAATTGGTTTCGACAGGAAAAAATAGCATCTACAGCATCTTACTTAACCAAAAGGGAAAAAGAAATTCTTCAGCTTATTGTAAAAGGCAGAACATCGCTAGAGATGGCTAATCAGCTCAATCTGAGCAAATATACCATTGACACCCATCGAAAAAACATACACAAAAAATTGGGCATAAAAAGTAACACGGGCTTAGTCAACTATGCTTTAAAGCATTTGTAAAAAAGTTACTTAAGAAAGTATATTTTGGAAATATTCATCAAAAAATCTATAGTTAGACTTAGACACTGATGGCAGGAGTAAGGAGTACATCAAATAACTATAAACTATACTTTGCCATTGTTCTTTTGACGATTGTATAACATAAGACCAATAAACAATAAGACGATAGCAATAACCAACCAGTACCAAAGGCTCATGGTTTTAGTGCTAACGGGCTCATCTAAACCGTAGAGCACAAACCCTGCCCAATAATAAGGCTGTGCCAGCTTAGTGCCTTTGTGATTTTCCAAAAAGCTGAGTTTGGCGTTTTTGAGTGCCTCCGATTTGGTTTGTCCTTTTTTGAGATTAGAGTAAAAACCAACCATTATCTCCTTTGTTGGCCAGTCTGGCACTTCCCACAGACTTGCAATCGTGGCAGGTACACCTGCAAACGTAAATGCCCGCTGAAAAGATTCTATATCACTCCCTTTATTGCTCTCATCAACACCTGTATTACAAGCGCTTAGCACAGCCAAATCGGCATTGAGATTTAAGCCATATAATTCTTCTAAATACAAGTCATCAGCTTGTGACGATGCATCACTAAATAATAATCTACTGATACCCGAAAGTGCGGGGTCCACATCTGCATGCATGGCTAAATGTAAAAGCTTGTATTGTGAAGCTGTCTCAATAAAATCTTGTTTGGTAAGTTGCTTACCGTTATATAAACTAGACGAAAACATTTGGCTGATCAACTCAGATTCTTTTAGCGCGCCTTCCAAAAAACTGGGTTTGCTTCTTACCTGCAACATATTGGCAGATCGTGGATATTCGGGTGCGTAGATGGCCAGCTCTTTGGAATGCTGTTCTTGAAATACCGAAGGAAACACAAAGACTAAATTAGAGGTATAGCTTATGCTTAAGTTTTCAACCAAATTAGTATCATCCTGCATTAAAACTTCAAAGGCCAGCTTATTTAAGATTTCATCTGGATTTATAATGACGTGGGTGACCATATCATCAATCTCTGGCAGAAGCTTATCTGCTAAGTTTTGTGCTTGTTTTGCATCGAATGCTTTTGTTTTCAGCATTGCCATAAAGGTTTCAACGCTTTGTTGGTCTAATTCCGACCATGGTTTTAGAATAACATCAACGACATCTTTAGAAATCGTGAAAATTGCTATCTCATCATCAAAAACAACATACTTTATAACCATTTGATGTGGCTGTAGTTGTTGCATTAAATCGACAACTCTAAAGTTTGACTCATCAAACAACTCCAAATTAGGAAACATTTCCTTAGTCAACTTTTCGGTTTGACTTAATAATGTTTGCAGAGAATCTGCCTGACTGATTTGCGCTTTGTACTTTAAATCTGCTATTTGGCTTCGTAGCTCGTAATTTCGAAATTGAAGTGAATCGAGCTCTGGAAAATTGTCGATTTGACGGTTCTGATTAAACTTCTGCCAAGCCAGTTGATTTTGTATATTTTCAAAACGATTTAAAAGATCAATGTGCTTAATGTCTTTATTATACCCTAACTTTTTTCTTCTTAAAATGCCTTGAATGATTTTTTTTAGGAATGTTTCTTGGGTTTTATTGAATTTTCTTTTGTCGTAGCTGTTTTCGAACTGATAAAATGCCAAAGGATATAATTTGGCTACTATTTGTTGGGCCGTAGAATCTTTAGGGAAATACTTATGAAGTTCTTCTGAAATCCTAAGAAGCAAATTGGTATGACCAAAAACACCACTCGGCTTAAAATTGTCTAAAGACGGTGTGAGCTGAATAGAGTCGGAATGTACTTTTCCAATAGCATTTAAAAACGTGGTAATAGCAGAATCTTTTTGTTTTTGTTTCGCTTTTATTAAACCCTTTTGTGCTAAAAAAAATGGTCGTCTTCTATCCGATAGTGATAGGGCACCAAGAAGTTCATTAATCTGAGATTCTGCTTTTGCCAATTCATTAGTTCGTACTAATAGTTTAACTCTGTTGTACTTGATCGACAATATCACCCCACCATAACCTTTTTTCTCCATCAAATCAATGGATCTGTTGATGTACTGAGATGCCTTTTCTAAATCATCTTTTGAAGTTTCGGCTTCTGGCTTTCTACTGCAGTACCAGTCACCTATATGACTGAGTGCTGTTGTATAATATACACCATCCCTTTTTTTATGAAAATTCGACCGTTTATTGTAGGCTTCAAAATTTCTGAGTGTTTGCTCAATCAATAAGCTATCGGCCGCTGTTTTGCCATATTTATAGAGTTGATAAACTCTACTGTAGTCTAAAATTATATCGTATTTGTAAATATAGCCACTTGCATCGGTGACGCTTAGATCTACAGCTTCTTTATTGTTATGATACAATTCTTCGGCTTGTCTTAGGTACATCTTAGCATCATCAAAATTGCCATGATAGGCACACTGTTCTGATAAATATCTATAGGATGTAATTAAATAATCGTAATCTGGATCTTTGACACTTCTTAAGTATTTAATGGCATTTAAAGTCGAATTAAATGTGCTTTTATCTTTGCTACAATAGGTCTCGGAAGAAGCTTTATCGCTATACAATTTTCCTTTTAGTTGCCGTCCCTCTTCCGTATTGTTGCAAAATGCTATTCCTTTTTTAGCACTTTTAATTGACTCTAAATAATTTTCCTGTTGATAATACGCCTTATTCTCATACTTGTACAGCATGGCTATCTCTAAACTGTCTTTTTGCGCTTGCTTTAAAAGCTTAGTTATTTGCGCTTTACAGAAGGCCAGTAAATCGTCATATTGCTTATTGGCCAACAGTTGGCTAGCTTTATCACTTGGTTGTTGTATTATAGAATCTTGTAATGGTCTAGTATATATTTCAGCATTGGCACTACTGAAATTGAGAAGTGTAATACATATGATAAGACCTAGCTTTAATATAGAGCTCAATTTGATTTTTATTGATTGGAAAACCCTAAATTAGAATAAATAGAACGTTATCACAAACGCTCTATTTATTCAGAAGTGTGAATTACCTGTTATTTAAAAACGTTTTTATCTTAACATTGATAAGAATAGCGCCAGGACCTTCGCTCAATACTTCTGCATCTGGCAAGTATTGAGACAGAGTTGATTTACATTTTTGCTCCGCTTCAATGGAGCTTGCAGCACGCTTTTCAACACATTCTTCGATAAGCTCGCCCCTATATTCAGCTATAAATGTGGTTTCGTTAAATGTTTTAATGTACAGGTATCCCGAAAAAGTTTCGGTATCGGTTAGGGTTTCATTATTATAGAAATTTATCGAATAGGTTGATCGTTCCTGATATTCATCTATATTTTCAAGGTTCTTCATTGCCGCAGAGTTTTCCAAAGCCTCGAATTGAGGTTCCATTAAGGCCATGAGCTGTTTTTGAGCTTCATCGGGCGTAATTTTACCTTCTTGTAATTGTTTGGAAATAGCCATACTTTTTGCTTTGATAACCTCAGCATTACTTTTAAGCTGTGCTTCCTCCGCTCTGTCTCTAGAACTTTCATATTCATCAATCTCTTGAGATGCAAACTTATACTCCGCTAGACTTTCTTGTAAATTACTAACACGGACATATACACTATCGGTTTCTTCTATGGGGAATTTAAATCCTCGTTTAAAATCCACATCCAAGATTAAAGATTTACCATCGGGGCAATCAGTACAATTATCGGTTTGATATTTGGGATCGGACTTGTCAACTTCATAAAGGACTAGCGATAACTTCTCTTTAGAAATCTGTGCTTTTACCACTTCTAAATTTGAATTGAAAGACGTTCCATTGGCGTTAACCTGATTTTGGGCGATCCCTACTTTTGTAAACAGTATCACTACTAATAGTACCGTGATTTTTGTGCTTAGTGTTTTCATGAATTAGCGTTTTTCTATTTTGAACCCTATAAACGCAGAGAGATAACCCCCTAACCCATTTAGATGAGACATTGTTCTAAAGTATTCTTTACCTAGTTGGAGATCATCTATCTTAAATTTTATTCGCCGCCACCTAAATGGATCATCATGAGTTAATAATTTCTGTGTAAGATCTGATTGAATATCAAAAGTTAAACTTTCATTTGCAGCTTCGCCTGCAACTCTAAATTCGCGTATTATTCCAATATCTATTTCTTTACTAACTTCACGAGTTCCGTACAATTTTTTATCATTATCATTGGTCTGATGGATCCAATTGATAGTTTTTTTCTGAATATCCTTTGTCTTCCGCGGATTGCTTTTACTAACATCCCAAACTCTATTTTTATTATTATCAAGTGGCATCAATTGGGAGTTGCCAGATTTTGTTTCTGCACTTACGTAGACTCCTATAGTTCCGAAAATTTCAATTGAGCTAAATGGCCTCTTGTTGTTTTCCATACTTATGTACAATTTTGTAAATGTAACCCTGTACGTCCCTGAGTAATCTTTAGGTGTGGTGGGTTTTTTGTTCTTGTCATAATAGTAAATAGACTTATCCGTACCAATAGCCCATATTTTACCATTGTGTACAGCGATATCTTTAAAATCCTTTCTTGTATTTTTTAGCAATATCCATTTATTTGAAGTGCTTTTCCATTCATAAATACCTTTATTTCTCCCTACAGCATAGACCTTTCCCGTTTTGTCATCTATTGTGATTTTAAGCGGACTTCCACTAAGGGTATTCCATTTGCCACTTTTAAACTGCTTGAATTTATTATCCTTAAATCTTGCAAAGAGAGTTTTAGAATCCTTTCCTAATACCTGGTTGAACCCAGAGGTATTTCTATTCACCAGGTTTTGATCTTTCCATTGGCCTTGAAACAACTTTTTTAGTTTTCCGGATAAATCCAAAGCTCTAATATTTCCCTGTTTATCAATATCTACTTCTTTGGTTTTTAACCCTGGTATTTTGTTCCATCTACCGTTGACATCGATGTATACTTCGTTTGAAGTAGAGGTCATATAAACACTGCCATTGGTATGCACAGCAACTGATGTTGCATTTTTAGATTGCTTACCAAACACCAAAAATTTTTTGCTTCTAGAATCGTACTTTTTAATATTCTTAGAGGCGTTAACCACATAAACACTTCCATCTTTTGGACTCATAGCGATATCTGTAGCCTGCCCACCTACTTTTACAAACCCTTGGGCTCCAAGCATTAGGGATGTTAAAAACAGTACAATTGTATATGTTCCCTTTAATTTCATAATCTGTATTTTATAAATTATAGTGTTTAGCAATTTCTAAGGCAATGGCTTTGTTTTCCTTTCCACTAGTAGTGGTATTGCCATGATAAGGCGGTGTAATGGTATACAAAACCCCTTCTTTTAATATTTGTAACTGATACATGTTAGAGATATAAACAGCCTTATCACCTAAGCCCTCTACCTTGTGATATAGTGTGGCATTTCTTTCTGGACTATATTGCCAAAAAGGATCTAGCATCTGGTTAATATGAGCAGAAACCTGTCCTTTCCAATACTCATGTTCCTTCTTACCATAAAATAATTTTGCATTACAGTGTAATATGCCTCCCGAGCCATTATCAACAGTCTCTATATCTATATGTGTGCCACCTGGATTATATGACAAGACCAGTTCTTTAGGGAATTCATTGCATAGCCTTTGCTTTATTTTTTCAATGTCTATTTTACTTTCACTGGCTTCAAGCACATCACTGTTAGTTTGAGTATCATTTTTAGAACTGTCTTTTTCGCCTGCGCACGATGCCAACATTAAAGACATCGCTATTAGCATATATTTTAATCGTCTCATTTTCGATGGTTTTTAGTTAATATATCCGGCAGCTTTAGCAATGTCTATAGCCGCTTTTTTGTAATCCCTATTTTTTGCAACCTCATCTTGGTTAGATCTGTTATTTGGCGGATACACATTTAGAGTATAACCCTTGAACTTTATTTTCAATTCTTTATTGTTAGCGTTCCATACGGCAGCCATGCCCAGATTTTCCACCCACTCTGAAGATTTAGATATTGATTTTTGCATGGCCCAAGCTTCTTCCCAGTTTTCACCACCACCAGTAGCTTCATGTACTTCGCCCATAAATTCATCCTTCCCAATTTCTCTAGAAACAGAAATAGAGCCACGTAACCATAAAAAATCAGAATCTCCAGACTTTACATAGAAAGAACAAACGGGTGTTGAAGTAGCGCGTCTGTGCTGATTTTTTAGAGGGTCATCTAATAAAATTTCATCAGGAGAAACTCCATAAATACCGGCAATGTCTTGAGTACTCAACTTGTCACAAGCACTCATGCCTTCAGCATAATTAATGCGATTGTTTTTAAAATTTTTATTTACAAAACTGATATCTCCCATTTCTGAGATATCTACCGTTTTTTTATCCCCCAAACAAGAGGTGAATAGTATTGCCAATACACCAAGCACGGTGATCTGTCTTAATTTCATAATTGTTACTTTATTGGATTAATAGCTTCTTATTGATAACTGTATTTTGACTTTTAACTCGTATGAGATATAAGCCTTTGGATAGGTTTTGTAGGTTTAGTTTATGGTTTTGGGTATTTAAAGCATTTATAGACAACACCTGCTTCCCGGATATATCAAATAATGACACACTATCTATAATAGATTGTGTCTGAATGTCAACTTCCGAAGCCGCTGGATTTGGAAAGAGCTTTACATCGGATAGGGCAACATTTTCATCAATCGATAAGGTAGTTGTATCAAAAACTTCTATGGTAAAATCCCCGACTTGGTTAATATTTTGTGCAAAACGCTCATCAAGATTACCACCAATCCATAATTGCACATAATAGGTCTGCCCAGGGACTAAATTGTTGACCTCAACTGTCCCTGAATCGCAACTAATGGGTTGTGCCTCATTACAGTCATTATATATAGCCACATTGACATTAAGATTGTTTAGATCTGCACTTGCTATGGCCGTTACAATACCAGAAGATGGGGCCGTAAATTGGTACCAAACATCAATAAGCACAATGCTATCGGGTTGACAACTCGGAAAACTTGTTGAAGAGGTCGCACTGATCGTAGTACCAGCCGTAAGTTCGCCCAAAGTCAATGTAGTTGCTTCTGCACAATCGTCGTTGGTAGGTGCACAATCTAAACCAAATGTAACTTGAGCATCAAAGTTGAATTGTGGCTCTGCATTTAACCAATTAGTATTGCTATAGCTAACATCATCGACTTGAATACAGGATAGTTCCGCGTTGTTTTGAGCTTCGAAATTTGTAAAGTTGATATTGTTTCCATTATTTACTATTAACGAGACAAGCGCATTATCATCACAAAACAAAGTTGTAATATTTGGATTTTGACTAAGGTCTAATTCAACAATCGCATTAGACCTTAATCCTAAGTTCTCTAGATTTGAGAGCATTGATAAATCAACTTCAGAAAGGTTATTTTGGTTTAAAAACAATTGGGTTAATAGCAAGTTATTAGATAGATCGATGGCACTTAAGTTGTTGTCGTTAAGACTTAAACTTATTAAACTGGGATGATTGGACAGATCAATTTCTGTTAGATCATTTAAAGCTAAAAGAATGGTTGTTAGCTGTGTGTTCTGACTAAGATCTACGGCTGTTATATTATTATTAAAGGCTGTCAAAACTTCTAAATCCGTAAAGAATTCAATTCCTGTTAAGTTAGAAATATTATAACTGTTCACGTCCAAATCGGTAACCCCTAGAGCATCACTTTCTAATATCTGACCATTGATGATACCGTCTGAATCGATTCCTAAATCTATAAGGGCTTGTTCAAAATTGGGATCTGGAATCATTACGGTAGTGTTAGGGCTTCCGCAGGACAAACTAAATCCTTGGAAATTGTCTGTTGTAAATCCCCAAAACGTATTACTCCAATCCACATCATCGACCTCTACACAGGTTAAGTTAGGGTTATCTTTAACTCTAAAGTTTTGACCAATATTTGTATTATTCCCGTTTTTAATAAAAATGGTCTCTAATAAGAGATTGTCTTCTGCACGAACATCATTCAAAGCAGTATTGGTAGACAAATCCATAACTGGCAACACAGGGTTGTCATCAAATTCTATACGTTCTAAAAGCAAATTTTGAGATAAGTCTACATCTGTAAGTGCACTGGTGCTATTTATAAGCAAGACTCTCAAAGCCTCACATCCAGAAAAATCTAAGGTTTCAATATCTGTAATATTAAAGTAGATATCATCTAGCATCGGATGATATCCAAAGACCACTTCGGTAACACCACTTTGTTCTATACTAAGTTCTATAAGCTCACTATTGCTAGTAAAATCAACAGTCGTCATAGAAACTTCGTCAATGTAGAGGTATTGTAAATTGGTCAGGGCACTAAAATCAAAAGTGGTGTCTAATACATCATTTATAGAAAGGACTTCTAAATTCACCAAACCTTCCGCTGGGCTAAGGTCTACAATATCACCATCTAGTCTTAAGTCTTTTAATGCTACAAAATCTTGTAAACCCGTAATATCAGTAACATTGAAGTTACCAAAATCAAAATCTTCCAGATCACTAATATTAGCTGTAAAAACAAGATCGTCTAGTGGACCAGAATCTAAGCCTAATTGAATAAGTCGAGATTCGAAGGCATCATCAGGCACAAATGTTGTTTGTGCTTTTACAGCAAATAATGCACAGAAACTTAAAGTGTAAAGGAGTAAATATTTTTTCATGATTAATTATTGAGGTTATTGTTGTTTAAAACATCTTTCGATATTCTTTTGGGTTAATCTTTTTACTGATATGATCATTTATCGCTGTTGTTTCACTTCTTACATTGCCGTCTTTAGAGCTAATGGTATATTCCATAATATGACCTTCTAGAATACTGTTATTTTGTATAAACCAGTTGGGCAGATTAACACTTGGCGCGGCCCAAAGCTCAATCTTTACCTTATCATCAGACATGATATATTCATTGCAACTGGCTCCTAAAATTGTCTTTGTTCGTCCAGTTTTAGTCAGATTTGTATAATCGTAGTTCGCCATTTCCTTACTAGGATTCTGCATTTGTTGACTGCCCATCATACCTTGAGACATTCGCATTTTCATGCCTTCAGCTTCAACAAAAATGTGCACATCATCACCATCCATAACAATTATAGATTCACCTTGAACCTCTTCATCACTATACGCCGACATGTCGGCTTTCATTCCAATATATTTAGCTGCCGGGTTCATGAGGTATGAGATCTTATAGGTTTCGTTTTCATCCAAATCAGTGATATTAACCTCGGTTTCGAAAGTAAAATGATACACGCCTGCAGCTGGGGCATCTCCTGAAATCAAAGGCATATCAAATTCTTGTGTGTCTTTGCTTGGTTTTTCCTTTATTCTGTTATCAAAGAATTGAATGGGCCCAACATCTATAGCTCCAGTTAAATTTGCGGACTCATATGAAGATGTGTATTCGTCCTCACTATTATTTGGGTTTTTAATTCGTGTCTCTAACTGAATCTCTCCAGAAAAAGAGAATTGAATATTATCCTTGCTTACTACATCTATAGTCACCTTTCCGGCTTCGAGATTATAGGATTGGTAGTCTTTTGTTACTGCCGATGAAAATCCGTTCTCATCCTCTAATTCTGGTTCCCATATGGGATCGTATGATAGTTTTAATGTGGCTTCCTCAGGTATGCTTAGGACAATTTGAGTTTGCTTTGGCTTATCATCTTCAAATAAAAGCTCATAACCATTAGGAATCTCCAAAACGTAACCATCGTGAATATCTGCACCGTGCGTTACCCATGAACCAAATATTTTTACAGCCTTGTTGGTTCTTTCTAACGTTGCTTTTCCAAATTCATCAATGATATAGTTACCATACTTTAAACTGTGTTTTAGTATCGCAGAACCACTTGTGCTATTTAAGGGTGTTTTATCAGCAACATCTTGTTCCTTTTGATTTTGCTGTTTTTTATTCTTGTTTTTTTTGAGAGAAAAACTATCTATTTCCTTATCAATCGTCTGCTCTACTTTACGTTCTAACTTTTCTTTTGTTTTATCTTTTAACCTCTTAAAGATCTGGGCTTCAGCACCACTAACAGTTAAAAGAGCGAGTAAAACAAGGCAGAGTGTTTTCTGAAATTTCATAGTTGAGATACATTAGATTAACACTTTTTAGTACAGACGCTTATCGAAAGGTTAACAGCAGCTCAAAAAAAATTATATTTGTTATCTACTGTTAACTTTTCCAAATCAAAAAGAACTAAATGGCAGAGACTATTCGAGAAGATGATTTACAACAGCGTCTTAGAGCTGAGGATAAATCTGCACTTGAGTTTGTCTACAAAACTTATAAATCAGAGTTTATAAATTATAGCAGGCGTTTTGAGTTAAAAAATGATGACGCCCTAGACGTATACCAAGATGCCATTATAGCGATGTACCAAAATTTTACAATGCAGCAATTGGAGCTTACATCGAGTAGTATTAAAACGTATTTATTTGGTATTGGAAAACATAAGATTTATAAACTCTGTAAGTCAAAAAACAAACAGATAGAAATTGAAAACAACATTGAAGATTTTGAAGACATTGAACTCAATGATGACAGCTTAAATTATTATCAAAAAGAGCTTTCAAAACTTATAGCAAACATTTCTGATAGCTGTAAAGAGTTATTGCGCTTGTACTATTATAGGAATTTGACCGTACAGGAAATTGTAGAGCAAACCCAATACAAAGATGCTAATACTGTAAAGAGTCATAAATCGAGATGCATGAAGCGTATAAAATCATTAGTTAGTACCAAATAAGTGATGAATAAAGAGGACTTATTAAAAAAATATTTTAGGCAAAGCTTGTCCGAGGAAGAAGAAAAAGAATTTACGCTTCTGCTTGAGTCTGATCATGATTTTAAAGCTTTGTACGAGGAATATTCAAATTTAAATCTGGCGTTTAAGTCTCACGAAGCAGAAGAACTAAAAGCCTTTTTAACCTCTATTGACGAACAAGAGGGTGTTAAAAAAATCATCTGGTATAAATCATCAACCTTTTATTATCTGGTAGCCGCGGTATTAATTATAGCCCTATGCTTACCCTTTTTACTAAAGCCCAGTGCAAGTTCTTTATATAATGAATTTTATGAGGTATATCCAAATGTAGAGCAACCCGTAGTAAGAGGTTCTGAAGAAACCAATACCTATAATGCATTCAAAGCTTATGAAGCTAGCAATTATAGTTTAGCTACGAAGGCATTTGAAGAACTTCTGCAAACTAACAGCAATCCCAACTACAAGTTTTACTTTGCCATGTCCCTATTAAATGATGGTAAATTTGACCAAGCCTTAAATACACTTAAGGACTTAGAAGATCTTAAGTTCAGTTACACCGACGAAACTTTATGGTATATGTCTCTTATCCTCATAAAACAGGAACAACCCCTTAAAGCTACATCAAAGCTAGAACTATTAGATAAATTAGGTTCGTCGTTTAAATCTAAAGAAAGAAAAGTACTTTTGCAGAAACTACAGGACAACTGATGTCTATAATCTCAAAAGATATTTCGAAAGCTATTGCATTATTGAGTGCAGAAGAATTAGTTGCTATTCCAACAGAAACAGTTTATGGTTTAGCTGGCAATATTTATTCAGAAAAAGCGATTAAGGCGATTTTTGAAACTAAACAACGCCCTTTTTTTAATCCACTGATTGTTCATATTCCATCGGTAGATTATTTAAACAATATAGTTGCATCCATTCCCGAAAAAGCAAAACTGTTGGCAGATGCATTTTGGCCAGGACCTATTACTTTGGTATTAAAAAAGAAAAGCATTATTCCAGATTTAATCACTGCTGGTAAAGATACAGTCGCCGTACGCGTTCCAAATCATCCTAAAACTCTAGGATTATTAAATCAATTAGATTTCCCTGTGGCAGCACCAAGTGCCAATCCATTTAATCGCATTAGTCCTACCAAACCAGAACATGTAGAAGAGTATTTTAAAAATCAAATCAAAATGGTTTTGGATGGTGGTCCAAGCAAAAAAGGTATTGAATCGACCATTATTGGTTTTGAAAATGACGAACCCATCATCTATCGCTTGGGTTCAACCTCAATTGAAGCCATAGAGGCTGTGGTTGGCAAAATCGAAATTAAGAATAAGAAAGAAGTATCACCTCAAGCACCTGGAATGCTAGAGCGCCACTATGCACCAAAAACAGAAACCGTATTAACTGATAATCTTCAGAAAATCATTAAAGAATACCGAGGGAAACGTATTGGATTATTGCTTTACAATGATATTTTAAATGATGATGCTATTGACTTCAAAATTGTATTGACACAAGACCAAAACCTTGAAGAAGCTGCATCAAAACTATACGATGCGCTTCATGAGTTAGATAAACAAGATCTTGACATCATTATCGCAGAGCGCTTACCAGATTATGGTCTCGGTAAATCCATTAATGATAGATTATTAAGAGCTACTAAGTAATAATGCCTTGCCGAATTGAAAAAACAGTCTTTTCTTGTTCTTGGTTTCATTGATTTATATCATATTTTAAAACTGAATTATTAGCTACCTTCAAAGAGTGTATACGACCACGGGTGTTTAATTGTAAATCCTTTCATCATGAAAAATATTTTACTTCCTATAGACTTTAAGGGTAATGAACAATTACTTTTAGACAAGGCCTACGAAATAGGAGAAAAGTTTGACTCTAAAGTATGGTTAATTCATGTGGCCGCTCCAAATCCAGACTTTATCGGTTATGATGCTGGTCCGCAATCTATAAGAGATAGTCGTGCCGAAGAACTTAGAGAAGAACATAAGCAAATTCAAGGTTTTGCTAGAAGTTTAAATCGAAAAGGCCTAGAGGCTGATGCTCTATTAATTCAAGGTACAACGGTAGATACGTTAATTGAAAAAACCGAAAAACTAAACATTGACCTCGTTATAATAGGACGCCAAACACATGGTATATTTTACAAAGCGATATTTGGAAGTGTTGCAGACAGTCTTGTAAAAAAAACAAAGGTTCCGATTTTAATCGTACCGCTAGATTAAATCCTTATTTGACCTTATATTTTCCTTAATTGATCAAGTTATATTTACACTTGGTTAACACTACTGATTTTCAGTCTAAAAAAAACCTTGACAAGGTTTGTCAATCCAATAAGTTATCGTAGATTTGCAAACTCTTTTTTGGAAGAGGAATGTTTAATCTATTGCATCAAAAAATGCAATTATAAATCAAATTAGTGTGGATACATTAAGCTACAAAACAGTTTCAGCTAACAAAGCTACCGTTAATAAGGAGTGGGTTTTGGTTGATGCTGATGGACAAACTTTAGGTCGCTTAGCTTCAAAAGTAGCAATACTATTGAGAGGAAAGCACAAACCTAACTTTACGCCACACGTTGATTGCGGAGATAATGTTATTGTTATCAATGCAGAAAAAATCAACTTAACTGGAAACAAGTGGACAGAAAAGACTTATGTCCGTCACACAGGTTATCCAGGTGGTCAAAGAAGCTTGACTGCTACTGAAATGTTTGAGAAAGACCCAACCAGATTGGTAGAGAAGTCAGTAAAGGGAATGTTGCCTAAGAACAAACTGGGAGCACAACTTTTCCGCAACCTAACTGTTGTTGCTGGTGCTGAGCACGCTCACGAAGCTCAAAAGCCTAAGACAATTAATTTAAACGAATTTAACTAATGGAAGTAATTCACAAAATCGGCCGTAGAAAGACGGCTGTTGCCCGTGTATATGTTGCCAAAGGAAAAGGTAACATTACGGTGAACAAAAAAGACATGGCAGATTACTTTACTACTGCGCCTTTGCAGTATAAAGTGAATCAACCTTTAGTCATGACTAACAATGATGGCAACTTTGATATTACTGTTAACGTATATGGAGGTGGTATCACCGGCCAGGCGGAAGCTATACGTTTAGCATTATCTCGCGCCATGTGCGAAGTTGATGCTGAAAACAGAGCAATATTAAAGCCAGAAGGTCTATTAACAAGAGATCCAAGAATGGTAGAGCGTAAGAAATTCGGTCAGAAGAAAGCGCGTAAG
>NZ_JANQIM010000026.1 GCF_028282165.1 Winogradskyella sp.
ACAGGTTTTAAACCATCTCTTACATCTGGTAAAGCACGTGACACAATGACCGACATTGAATAATCAATGTAAGCTGATTTCATTTCATCTTCAATGTTAATTGGAATGAGTTTTTCTCCTTCTGCCATATATAAATTTAATTAGTTTTTATAGGTTTTCAAAACGTGCTAATATAACTATTTTAGTAGTGTTTAGAGCGTATTTAGAAGTCAATTTTAGTAGTTTTTATTAACAATTTTTGATATCTTTTTAGTTAATAAGTATCCTAGAATTTACTTTGATTTAAAGCGCTTTTTTAGTCTATTCGTTTAAGCCTTTAATTTAAGGTACGGTTTTTGACCGTTAGATAATATGTTTTTACTATTTTTAATGCAGAAAGGAGTTTACTATGGACGATAATTTTTCCCCAAGAGTTAAAGATGTTATAGCTTATAGCAAAGAGGAAGCACTGCGTTTGGGACATGATTTTATTGGTACCGAACATTTAATGCTTGGGCTCTTACGCGATGGCAACGGAAAAGCTATAGATATATTAAGTTCGCTGGATGTAGATCTTAATCACTTAAGACGAAAAGTTGAGATTTTGAGCCCAGCTAATCCCAATATTACTACTACATCTAACGAAAAAAAGAACTTACATCTTACAAGACAAGCAGAACGTGCTTTAAAAACAACATTTTTAGAAGCTAAGTTGTTTCAAAGCACTTCAATAAATACAGCACACTTATTATTGTGCATTTTAAGAAACGAGAATGACCCAACGACTAAGTTATTGAATAAACTTAAAGTTGACTATGATAACGTAAAAGAAGAATTCAAATCTATGATTACAAGTGAAGAAGACTATCTAGACGAACCAAAAGCAGAATCTTTCTCTGATGATGACATCAATGATGAAGAAGAGGATACAAAACAAAATCCTTTTGGAGGAAGCCAGTCTAGCAAAACAAATAAAAAATCTAAAACTCCCGTTTTAGATAACTTCGGTAGAGACTTAACCGTTCTTGCCGAAGAAGGCAAATTAGACCCTGTTGTGGGTAGAGAAAAAGAAATACAGCGTGTTTCTCAAATATTAAGTAGACGTAAGAAGAATAACCCTTTATTGATTGGTGAGCCTGGAGTTGGTAAATCGGCAATTGCTGAGGGATTAGCGCTAAGAATCGTAAAGCGTAAAGTATCACGGACCCTTTTTAATAAGCGTGTTGTGACTTTAGATCTGGCTAGCTTGGTTGCAGGTACCAAATATAGAGGCCAGTTTGAAGAGCGCATGAAAGCCGTTATGAATGAGCTTGAAAAGAATGATGACATTATTCTTTTTATTGATGAGATTCATACCATTGTGGGGGCTGGCGGTGCAACAGGAAGTTTAGATGCTTCCAACATGTTTAAACCAGCTCTGGCAAGAGGTGAAATTCAATGTATTGGTGCTACTACACTAGACGAATACAGACAATATATCGAAAAAGATGGTGCTTTGGAGCGTCGTTTCCAAAAAGTTATCGTTGAGCCAACTACGGTTGAAGAAACTATAGAAATATTAAACAATATTAAAGGCAAGTATGAAGAGCACCACAATGTAGACTACACAGATGAAGCTATTGAGGCTTGTGTAAAACTTACTAATCGCTATATGACCGAACGCTTTTTACCGGACAAGGCTATTGATGCTTTAGACGAAGCTGGTTCTCGTGTCCATATCACCAATATTGATGTCCCAAAGCAAATTTTGGAATTAGAAAAGCGTTTAGAAGAAGTAAAGGAAACTAAGAATAGTGTTGTAAAAAAACAGAAGTATGAAGAAGCAGCTAAACTTCGTGATGATGAAAAGCGATTGGAAAAAGAGCTAGCCTCCGCTCAAGAAAAATGGGAAGAAGAAACCAGACAGCACAGAGAAATCGTCACAGAAAATAATGTTGCCGATGTCATTTCTATGATGACTGGCATACCAGTAAATAAAATTGCACAAACCGAACTTAATAAGTTAGCACAATTGCCTGAGCTTATAAAAGGAAAAGTGATTGGTCAGGATACTGCCGTAGCAAAAGTTGTAAAAGCCATTCAACGTAATAGAGCTGGGCTAAAAGATCCAAACAAGCCGATAGGTTCATTTATATTCTTAGGCCAAACAGGTGTTGGTAAAACACAATTGGCAAAAGTTTTAGCTCACGAACTATTTGACAGTAATGAAGCCTTAGTAAGAATAGATATGAGCGAATACATGGAAAAATTCGCAGTATCTAGACTTATTGGTGCGCCTCCTGGTTATGTTGGCTATGAGGAAGGTGGTCAGTTGACTGAGAAGATAAGACGTAAACCCTATGCGGTTGTGCTTTTAGATGAAATTGAAAAAGCCCATCCGGATGTGTTTAACATGCTACTTCAAGTTCTTGATGATGGGTATTTAACTGATAGTTTAGGTCGTAAGATTGACTTTAGAAATACAATCATTATTATGACTTCCAATATTGGTGCAAGAAAGCTTAAGGATTTTGGTACCGGTGTAGGTTTTGGAACTTCGGCAAAAGAAGCCCAAGAATCCGATTATGCTAAAGCTGTTATTGAAAATGCACTTAAAAAGGCATTTGCCCCTGAGTTCCTCAACAGAATTGATGATGTTATTGTCTTTAATACACTCGAAAAAGAAGATATCGATAAAATTATTGACATTGAATTAGTGAAGTTGATTTCGAGAATAAAAGAATTAGGTTACAACCTTAAGTTAACTGACAAAGCCAAAGACTACATAGCCGAAAAAGGTTTTGACAAACAATATGGAGCTAGACCATTAAATAGAGCCATACAAAAATATGTCGAAGATGCTCTAGCCGAAGAGATTATCAATGCTAAAATCCAAGAAGGTGACACAATTACTATGGATTTGGACGCTAAAAATGATGAGCTTAAAATTAAAGTTAAAAGCTCTGGTAAGACTACTGAGTCATAAACCATTTAGACAACAATAGCAAAACTCCTTCTTTATGAAGGAGTTTTTTCTTATCTTAACGTTGATTAAGTACAAATAGTCATGAAAGAAACCCTAACTTTTGACTTTTGTGACATGACGATTTATGACAATTATCTTGTCGCTGTTATGAAAGAAGGTATGAATATAACACCTGAGTATAATGATATTTTGGTGGAAATAACCAATACCTATTATTCTAAACAAGCTTTTGTTTACATAGCTCACAGAATACATTCTTATTCTGTAGACCCCAAAATTTATTTTGAAACCTCAAAAATTGACAATTTAAAGGGTTTTGCAGTTGTTTCAAACAATTATAAAGCAAAGGTCAATGCACAAATAGAACAAATGTTCTACTCCAAACCTTTTGAGATATTTACTAATCTTGACGAAGCGATCAGTTGGGCAAAAGAACTCACTAAGTCTTAATACTACTGAGTTTAGTGTTTTTCTACTCCATAATTATTGAGAAACAATTCTTCAACCTCAATATCGACATCATTTAAAAACTGAATTGAAGCTTCAATGTCGTCGTGCAATACCTCGTCCTCTTTCATAAATGGAACTACCTTTCTGTAGTATTCTAAAAAAGACTCAAGTAATGGAGATGTTTTTAAAGGCCTTCTAAATTCTATGGCTTGTGAAGCATTCATCAACTCAATAGCAATAACACGCTCAACATTTCTAATCAAGGTATAGGCCTGTGTGGCTGCATTTGCCCCCATACTTACATGGTCTTCTTGTCCATTACTAGATACAATACTATCTACACTTGCTGGCGTTGCTAATTGTTTATTAGCACTTACTATACTAGCCGCTGTGTATTGTGGTATCATAAATCCAGAATTCAAACCTGGATTTTCAACCAAAAATGCAGGTAAATCTCGTAAACCTGAGACTAGCTGAAAAATTCTACGCTCGGAAATATTCCCTATTTCTGCCATTGCGATTTTTAAATAATCTAAAGCTAAAGCCAGAGGTTGGCCGTGAAAATTTCCTCCCGAAATAATTAAATCCTCTTCACTGAAAATGTTTGGGTTATCGGTAACTGCATTTATTTCTGTTAAAATAACTTTTTCTACAAAGTCTAAAGTGTCTTTGGTTGCTCCATGTACTTGTGGAATACAACGAAAAGAATAAGGATCTTGTACATGTTCTTTTTCTCTTGATATTAATTCGCTACCAGCTAAAAGCTCATTAAAACGTCTTGCCACTTTTCGCTGACCAGGATGTGGTCTTACCTCGTGTACTAAGTCATGAAAAGGGTCTAATCTTCCATCAAAAGCATCTAAAGAAATAGCTGCAATAATGTCTGCCATATAAGATGTCTTATGGGACATTAATAATAAATAGACGCCATATGCACTCATAAATTGTGTACCATTTAATAAAGCCAAACCCTCTTTTGCCTGCAATTTAATGGGTTCCCAATTAAATTTATCCAAAAGCTCAGATGCCTCATAATGTTCACCTTGGTGGACTACATTTCCCTTTCCTAATAGTGGTAATGCTAAATGTGCCAAAGGCGCTAAGTCTCCAGAAGCGCCTAAAGACCCTTGTGTAAACACAAAAGGAAATATATCGTTATTAAAAAAATCAATGAGGCGTTCTATTGTTTTCAGTTGTACCCCACTATGCCCATAACTTAAAGATTGAATTTTTAAGAGTAGCATTACTTTAACAACAGATTCTGGAACACGTTCACCAGTACCACAGGCATGGGACATCACTAAATTTTCTTGAAGTGTTGTGAGATCATTATCAGAAATCTTAACATTATACAAAGATCCAAAACCTGTGTTAATACCATACATAGGTTTTTTGGTATTCGTCAATTTATTGTCAAGGTAAGCTTTGCATACCATTATTTTTTCTATAGAGTTCTTGGATAATTTCAGCTTTTTTTTCTCTTTAAATATGTTGTAAATCGTAACAATATCTAAAGGGTCTGAAGAAATGATATGATAGTTGTCCATATATGTAAATTAAAGTCATTCAAAATTGAGAATATTTTTTTGGTTTGTCAACAAAATGTTAATGATTCCATTTTTATTTGATTTAACCTCAATATTTTTAATTTTGATTTTCAACAAATTATCAATTATGAAAAAATTATTGGCCTTTTGCATTGTAATATCCCTATTTGCATGCAAAAAAGAAGAACCTAAGATTGACTACACCTTATTCTCTGGTAAAATTGTAAATCCCACAGATAAAGTGGTAAGTGTATATCAAGGAAGAGAAAAAATTATAGACATTAATCTAAACGAAGATGATACATTTACCGACACACTTAAAATTAAAAGTGGTTATTATAGGATAAAACACGGTAGAGAAAGTTCTACTATGTATCTCAATCCTGGTGATGACATCAATCTATCTTTAGATACTAAAGAATTTGATGAAACCATAACATATAATGGTGTCGGATCAGAAGATAGTAATTTCTTAGCTGCCAAATACTTGGCAGAAGAAAAATTAGATATTAATTATGCCGAGTTGTTTGCTAAGGAAGAGCATGATTTCCTTGCTATGATGGATGAAGTCAAAAGCTCTAAAGTAGAGTTTTTAAAAGCCTCTAAGGACATAAGTGACGAATTGAGAAGTTTGGAAGAAAAAAATATCGAGTATGATCATTTAACTAATCTTTTTAACTATAAATCTTACCATGCTTATTATGCCAAAAAGGAAGAATTTAAGCCTTCCGACGAATTTATGGAGATGTTTAAAACCGTAAATTTTGATAACCAAAAAGATTATGAAACTCTTGATAGTTATAAAAGTTTAGTACAAGGTTATTATATGAATAAAATTAATGATAGCGATAATCCTACTGAAATTTTCAACGAGATTAACAATAAAGACTTTCCCTTACTCAAAGAAGATCTAGCTAATAACTTACGCTTTAGAATTGGACCCAATAACGAACATAACGAAGCTTATTTCAATGCATTAATGGTTATGTCTACTGATAAAAAGTTCAAGGATGACCTAACTGCCAAGTACAATAAAATTAGTAAGTTGGCCAAGGGTATGCCATCACCTGAGTTTGAAGAATATGAAAATCATAAAGGAGGTACTACATCCTTAAGAGATCTTAAAGGTAAATACGTATACATGGATATTTGGGCTACTTGGTGTGGACCTTGTATTAGGGAAATACCTTCATTAAAGGAACTTGAAAAGCAATATCATGGCAAAAACATAACCTTTGTAAGCACTTCAATTGACAAAGCAAAAGATCATAATGTTTGGGTAGAAATGGTTAAAGATAAAGAATTAGGTGGTGTACAGTTAATGGCAGACAACGATTGGAATTCTCAATTTGTTAAA
>NZ_JANQIM010000028.1 GCF_028282165.1 Winogradskyella sp.
AAAGGTTACAAGTTTGGAGTCAGCGCCACTGCCTCCAGTGGACACTACCCTTAAAAAGTTGTCATCGGCACCGTTGGGGCCGCCAGAGGCAACATTTTGATTGGGTAACGAAGATGAGTTCCCCTTGGTCCAGTTCTCAGTAGTAAAGTTCTCAAAATCATCTGTTTGATTCAAAGTAATTTGAGATATAGCTAAAAAAGGTGAAAGTAGTAGACTAATTAAAATAGTTTTTTTCATTTAGTTGTAGTTTATTGATTGTATTATGTTTTATAAAATAGCATATAAATGTAGGTATAAACATAATATTAATTTACAACTAACAACAAAAAATCCGCAATGACTGCGGATTTGGTATTAATTCTATTTAGACTTCTATTGTGCTCAGTCTGACAATGTGTTATGCCTTATTCTTATTGATCTCGTCCTGTAGTTGGCGCCTTACTTTTTGCTCACGTTCTAAGGCTACGCGTCGGTGCTCCTCAAACTCGGTTTCGACCTCCTCGAGTTTTAGTTTGGCGCCTTTAGTTAAAGCATTACTGTTTTTAAATTTAAAGATAAAGAGCAATAACAACGCAAAGAGCACCGCAATAATAGTCCACATAATGACATTATAGTTGGTTTTGCTGGTTTGCATACCTAATAAAGTCATATTGTTCTTTTCGGTATTGGTTTGGTCTAATGTAGTTTGCGTGTCGACGAGTTTCGTTTTTAGGGTCGAAATTTCCTTAGCTTGCCCCTCAACCAAGGTTTTGGAATCTTCTAGATTTTTATAAGTGGTCTTTAGGGAATCTAAAACATTGGATTTTAGCTTTAACAGCCAGGCTAGCTTTACGGCTTCGTAAGGTTGCCCATTGGTACCCTTAAAGTTACCT
Organism: Winogradskyella sp.; assembly: GCF_028282165.1. Classification (GTDB taxonomy): domain Bacteria; phylum Bacteroidota; class Bacteroidia; order Flavobacteriales; family Flavobacteriaceae; genus Winogradskyella. The sequence goes on from NZ_JANQIM010000028.1 coordinate 873, forward strand.
GACTTTCTAAAAACATATTCAAATTGGTTATCTATGGAACCACTGTCTAGAGAATATAGATCTTTGGTATTAGCAGTATTGGTTTGGGCATTAATGGTGTGTAGGCTAAATGTAACTACAAGAGCTACAGTGAGTTTGGCTAAGGTTTTCATCCTCAATAATTTTGGTTGCATTAGATTAATTAGGTGCCAAGATAAGGATTTTATAAATAAATTATCAAAGCAAATAGCCCCACAATTAAGAGAGGCTATTTCATATACGAGTGTAAATATGAATTTAGATGTTTATGGTGCTTAAATGGCTAATATTGTTAATATTATTATTGTTCAAACTGTATTGATACAAACCGTTATCACCTATGAGTACAATTATATCACTATTTATAATCACATCAAAAGCATCTACGTCTATTGATGTTACTAAGTTTGAATTTTCTGGATCGGATACATCAAAGACTTTTACTTCATCATCACAAACAAACAAATAATTACCATACAAACCTATCCCAATAGGTTGAACTAAATTTCTTGATGAGATTAAAATAGGATTTGTAACTTCTGTAACATCATAGATTTCCAAAACATTGATATCTATGCCACATCCAATATTGGTGTGTAAGGTAACGAAAGCGTGCGTATCGTTTGCAACGACAGGATCACAGGCTGTAAAGTGTTGCACATCGGAAAGGTAAGACGGCGTTTCTGGATTAGCTATGCTATAAATAAACATACCGTTTCTAGAACCTATATATAGGTAGTTTCTGTAATTAAATAAGGTCTCAATATTAAAGCCAATAGGTACGGTATTCACTAAAACAGGTTGTTCATTATTTACAATGCTAAATACATTAAGATTGCTATCGTCAACCACATATAAATAGTCTAGATAGATCGAGAATCTGGCTAAAGAGCCACCTTGTCCCGTTTCTGTAAATGAATTTGAAGAATCGTTTGAAGTACTATCAGAGCTACAGCCTAATAGCATCAATGCGAAAGTTAATATGGTATATATTTTTTTCATATGTTAATATGTTTTGTTTAAAGTTGATGCAATTCGCCAATGATAATCTTGGGGGTATTAATCAATTATTATTGGCTCATTTCATAGTTATTAATCTGCAAGTTGCCAGTCTATTACAATTTCGTTATCCTCAACAGGGTAATAAAATGGCCCTTCTGGTGTCCATATTTGAGGAAATACATTTTCTAAGCGTTTGGTCAGCGTTAAGGTTTCTGAAGTTTCGTCAATTTTAAAAGCGATGAGGTCTCTGGCATTATTGGCATAAAACACATCGTTTTTAATACTTAAATCCGAAGACCCCAATACGTTAATAAAACCAATATTTGAAGGATTTGTTGGATCGGAATTATTAATGATATGAAACCCTTTATTGACCTCATTGATAAAGATGAAATTGCCCTTTACATAGATTTTTCCCGAGTTCACTATAGGTTTTGGTGCGCTTTCTAAAACCGTAGTGTTTTCAAATTCGGAGCGTTGCATAATTACTGGTTCATAGGAATTTTGAGGTAAATCCACGATAATGTCATCGTCATTTCCCCATCCAATACAAGATTGAAGATAGAGGGGAAGCGTTACTAGAAGTAACAGAGAATATTTTTTCATAGGTGATCGATTTAGTTCTGTAAGTAGATGTAGAAACCAAATAAAGGTTGCGTTGAAAATAATTTGATTTTTCAACATCTCGGCTATAAACAAAAAAAATCTTGCCCTAAGACAAGATTTTTATTTTCCTTTTTCAGTACATTCTAATAGTAAGCGTAACGCCTTACTTTAGAAATATATTTTGCCAGTCTAATTACCTGATGGCTGTAGCCGTACTCATTGTCGTACCAAATGTACAGAATTACATTTTTACCGTCACCTCTCACGATGGTCGCTTTACTGTCATAGATTGAAGGCGCAGAGCTACCAACAATATCGCTAGAGACTAATTCATCGCTCATTTCGTATTTAATTTGCTCAACCAAATCACCTTCAAGCGCATACTTTTTCATAATGGTATTGATGCTTTCTACTGAGGCTTTTTTATCTAGTTCTAAGTTTAATATAGCAAGAGAGCCATTGGGAACAGGTACCCGAATAGCATTAGAGGTCAACTTTCCTTCTAATGATGGTAGTGCCTTACTTACCGCTTTTCCTGCTCCTGTTTCTGTAATAACCATATTTAAACCTGCTGCTCTTCCACGTCTGTATTTTTTATGGAAGTTATCCACCAAGTTTTGATCGTTGGTGTATGCATGGATGGTTTCTAAATGGCCAGACTTTACACCAAACGAATCCTCTATGGCTTTTAAAACTGGGGTGATGGCATTAGTTGTACAAGATGCTGCTGAAAAGATTTTAACTTCATCAGGATTGTGTTCTAAGTGGTTAACACCATGTACAATATTTGGGACTCCCTTTCCTGGTGCGGTCAATAACACTTTATCCACCCCTTTTGCTTTTAAGTGCCTACCTAAGGACTTTTCATCCCTAAAGGCGCCAGTATTGTCAATAACCAAAGCATTACTAATACCATATTTGGTATAGTCGATAGTTTCTGGAGCATTGGCAGAGATAACACTAACGGTTGTGCCATTAATGATGAGTGCACTATTTTTTGTATCAACACTTACCATACCAGAGAAATCTCCATGTACGGAATCATTCCTTAAAAGAGAAGCGCGTTTTTCTAAAACAGTTTCATTGATTTCGCCACGAGTAACGATGGCTCTCAATCGCAGTTGGTTGCCTTTACCTGTGCGTGTCATTAATTCACGTGCCACCAAACGTCCTATTCTACCAAAGCCATAAAGAATTACATCTTTTGGTTCGATATCTCTCGGTTTTTTTGCGTCTTTGAGTTTGGCTGCAACAAAAGCAGTAGCATTATCGTATTTTTTATCTTCTAGATGATACTCGTAGGTCAACTTTCCGATGTCTAACTTGGCAGGTTGCAAGTTTAACTTTTTGATGGCCTGAGCAATCTCAACAGAATCAAAAATAGAGATTGGCTTTTGAACAAATTCGCCTGCATATTCGTGCAAGTTCAGAATCTCGCTCACTTTCATGTCGATCAATTGATTTCTGAACAGAACAAGTTCAACAGAATCGTCATACCAAAGATCGCTTACTGTTTTAATAAATTCGACCGTAGCTCTGCGACGATCTGCTTGAAACGCTAACTCTTTTTCGTAAGTGTCGTTAAAACCCATTTTTGTTTTGATTTAGTGGTTTTTAAATTCGCCGCAAAAATACATATTTCAAACGTTTTCGTAACGCTTTTTACCGAAAATAAAAACCCTTCAAAGAATTGCACTTTGAAGGGTGGTTTCTACCTATTTAAGTTGAGTTTTATCTAAAATTATAAACGACTTTTTCACCTTCACTATTAATAACTTCAATTTGAAGTGGTTCGTTATAGTTTCGGGTTTTTATGGCATTTTGGGCATCATCGACCGAATATAGTTTTTTGCCATTAATTCTTGTGATAATATTCCCTTCTTCTATACCTTCTTTGTTCCAATAAGGTTTGTAATTTTCATCAAATTCCGAAATCTTTACACCGTAACTTGCGCCAAACTTCTCTAAATCCTTTTCGGAAGCATTCTTCACGAAACCAATAGTTTCAATAATTGTGGTTGAAGGACGCAATAATGTAACAGGAAGAATTTCTTCATTTCCATTTCTTATCAAAGTGACATTTACAATATCATCAGGACTTTTTGTTTTTAAATAACCTGATAGATCAGAAAATTTGTTGATTTCTACATTATCTATCTTCTTAATTATGTCACCAGATTTTATCCCGGCTTTTTCAGCACCAGTATCCTCAGTAACTTCACTTACATAAAAACCTTCGGTAATATCTGTTCCCAACTGTTCAGCTGATTTACTATTAAGTGTGCCTCCCACCACACCAAGAATACCATTTTGTACATTACCATACTCCATGATGTCATTCACTATTTTCCGCGCAATGTTGCTAGGTACGGCAAAAGAATAACCAATATAAGAACCATCACGCGATGAGATGGCTGTATTAATGCCTATTAAATCTCCATTGGTATTCACCAAAGCTCCTCCGGAGTTTCCAGGATTTACAGCGGCATCAGTTTGTATAAAGGATTGTGTGTTTCTACCGCTTAAGTCTCTCGACTTTGCACTAATAATTCCCGCAGTAACCGTAGAGTTTAAATTAAAGGGATTACCTACTGCCAAAACCCATTCACCGATTTTTGCACTATCAGAATCACCAAATGCCAAGAAGGGTAGATCCTCGTCAGTTTCAATTTTGATTAAGGCAATATCGGTGGCCTCATCGGTACCTACAAGTTCGGCCATGTACGATTTATTATTATTCAGGGTAATACTAATTTCATTAGCATTTTGTATCACGTGGTTATTGGTAACAATATAACCTGTAGGAGATATAATTACACCACTTCCAGTGCCAACCTGTGCACGTTGTGAGCTACGACCAAAAAACAAATCCTGCATGGTCATAGGTGCTGAAACTATAGCTGTATTTTTTACATGCACAACGGCATCTATAGTTTTTTCTGCAGCTTCAACGAAACTTGGTGCGTCATAAGATGAATCGTTCGAAATTGTATTTGTAGGGACATAAATTGGTAAATCAGAAACTTGTTCTACAGCCAATTCCTCTGTCTTTTTTTCTTCGACAAAAAGTTTGTATCCACCTAAAGTTAATAGACCACCCAAAGCTGAAACACATACTAGAGTTAGGATCTTCTTCATAATTTTTCAGAATTTAAGTTCAACTGTTTAACGTTTAAATTTAGAGATTTATTGAATTTCATTTTCTATTTTAACGACTATTTAACGCCAACTTTAACTGCGTTTTAACACCTCATTTTACAGGCTATTATTCTTATATTTGCCTGTAAATATGGCAATGACATTTTATAAATATCAAGGTACTGGTAACGACTTCATCATCGTTGACAATCGTTTACAGAAAATCAGCAAAAATAATACCAAGCGTATTGCGGAATTGTGTGACAGACGTTTTGGCATTGGAGCCGACGGATTCATTCTTTTGGAAAATGACAAAGATTCCGATTTTAAGATGGTCTATTTTAATGCAGACGGTAATGAGAGCAGTATGTGTGGTAATGGCGGGCGTTGTATTACAGCTTTTGCGAAGTATCTCGGAATTATTGACAATGAAGCCATTTTCAACGCTATAGATGGCTTGCATAAAGCCAAAATTGAAGATCATACTGTGCATCTTCATATGAACGATATAACCAAAATTGACGTTTTTGACAGACATCTTTTTCTAGATACAGGCTCTCCTCATCATGTGGAGATGGTTAACGATGTTAAAGCCTATAATGTAAAAGAAATGGGCTCTAAAATTAGATATGGATCGCCCTACGGTAAAGCTGGCAGTAATGTGAATTTTGTTGAGCAAGTTTCTGAGAACATATTTGCCGTAAGAACTTACGAACGTGGTGTAGAAGATGAAACACTATCTTGTGGCACTGGGGTTACTGCCGTTGCTATAGCTATGCATAAAGGTAACAAGACTAAAGCAAATGAAGTGGATTTAAAAACACCTGGAGGTGATTTACGGGTAACTTTTGAAGAACATGATGATGGTTATAAAAATGTTTGGCTTATTGGGCCTGCAGTACAAGTTTATAAAGGTGAAATAGAATGGTAACACTTAAAGGTAAACATATTTATTTACGGGCCTTGGAGCCAGAAGATTTGGATTTTGTTTACCAAGTTGAAAATGATATGGCATTATGGCAATTGAGCGACACACAAACACCGTATTCCAGATTTTTGATTAAACAATATCTCGAAAATGCAAAGCAGGATATTTTTGAGGCCAAACAGCTGCGCTTAGCTATTTGTAATAACGACAACAATACCATTGGACTAATCGACGTTTTTGATTTTGATGTCAAGAATAAGCGTGCTGGGATTGGTATTTTAATTAAGGAAGCACCCAACAGAAATCAAGGTTATGGTAAGGAAGCTCTGAAGCTTTTAGTCGATTACTGTTTTAAAGTGCTTCATTTGCATCAGGTGTATGCCAATATTTCAGAAGACAATCAAGCGAGTTTAAAATTGTTTGAAAGTAATGGTTTTGAAAAGATCGGATTAAAAAAAGATTGGAGTTTTGATGGGAAGGCATTTTCAAACGAATTTATTTTACAGCGTATTAACAATTAGTATATGTATATAAAAAAGATACTTTGGGCCATTGCCTTAATCGGACTTGTCATTTTTGGTGTCATAGCCTATTATATCTATGGTGCTATGTTTCAGCCTAATACCAAATTTACTAATGACGAGGCCTTTATCTATATCCCTACAGATGCCGATTATCTAGAGGTACGAGCTCAACTAGAGCCTTTATTACAGGATATGGAAGCGTTTGATGCTTTAGCGAACCAAAAGAAATATACATCCAATATAAAAGCAGGTCGTTTTGTGATTTCTAAAGGCATGAATAATAACGATATTATCAATTCCATTAGAAGCAAAAACCTGCCAGTTAAAGTCTCTTTTAATAATCAGCATAGTCTAGAGGAATTGGCTGGACGAATAAGTAAGCAAATTGAAGCTGATAGTTTGTCGCTCATAAAAGCCATGAGAGATGAAACATTTATGAAGGACAACGGATTCACAAATGCCACCGCTTTGGGGATGTACTTACCAAACAGTTATCAATTTTTTTGGAACACATCTGCAGAAGGCTTTAGAAAAAAAATGCTAAAAGAATATAATAGATTTTGGAGTGACGGCAGAAAGACTAAGGCTAAAGCACTGAATCTTACACCTAGTGAAGTGATGACCGTTGCCTCTATAGTCTATGAAGAATCCAAACAAAAAGAAGAGCAACCAAGAGTAGCTGGTGTTTATTTGAATCGATTGCGAATAGGGATGAAGCTCGATGCCGATCCGACGATTAAATATGCTGCCTATCAATTGCCAAAATATAAGAATACGGTCATTAGACGCGTGTTGAACGTACATAAGGAAATAGATTCACCTTATAACACATATAAAAATGTAGGTTTACCACCAGGATTAATTGCTATGCCAGATTTGTCTGCTATAGATGCCGTTTTAAATCCTGAAAAGCACAGTTATCTATATTTTGTTGCAGATGCTAAGCGTTTGGGCTATCATAAGTTTGCAAAGACATTGGCGCAGCACAACAGAAATGCAAGGGCTTATCAAAGGTATTTATCATCTCAAGGTATAAATAGATAAATCTTGAAATGGTGTATCGGCTATATCATTGTATTAGTTAGTGTCTCTAGTTCACTTTTTTCACAATCTCAACTCAATCGGTTTTTAAAACCTAGCGATACTTTAAATACGTCTAGGAGGAATGCCATCGTGATTTCTGAAACTTCTCTAGCGGCAATTACACTTGTTGGATTAGATCAACTGTGGTATTCAGATTATCCGCGTTCTAAATTCAGAACGATTAATGATAGCGATGAATGGTTGCAAATGGATAAGATTGGCCATGTATTTTCATCCTATCAATTAGGAAGGCTTAGTGCCAATACCTTAAACTGGGCAGGCGTCAGTAAAAAAGGTCAGATCATCTATGGGTCATCTTTAGGCTTAGGTTTTTTAACAGCAGTTGAAGTCATGGATGGATTTTCTGAAGAATGGGGATTTTCTTGGGCCGATATGGCTGCTAATGCTCTGGGAACAGGCTTATTCGCTGGCCAAGAACTATTATGGCAAGAACAGCGGATATTATTAAAGTACTCGTTTCACAGAACACGTTTTGCAGAACAACGGCCAGATAAACTAGGTAATGGTCTAACTGAAGAATTTTTAAAAGACTATAACGGGCAAACCTATTGGTTGAGTGCAAATATTAATGCATTCTTAAAGACCGATTATATTCCCAATTGGTTAAACTTGGCTTTTGGGTATGGTGCTGACGGTATGTTGTCTGGTGATGCTAATGATCCCCTATTTCCAAACCAAAATAGAACACGTCAGTATTACCTAAGTTTGGACATTGATTTAAGCCGAATTAAAACGAAATCCAATGTCTTAAAAACTATTTTTGACGTTTTTAATGTCATTAAAGTCCCTTTTCCAGCTTTAGAGCTTAATAGTCTGGGACGAGCAAAGCTGCATTATTTCTACTTTTAACAAGTTTTAATAACACTTAATCTATTGATTTTCAAAAAATAAATAAATTTCGTATCTTTGCAGCCGAATTTTATAAAGCTTTTGGGGAAAGCTTTATGAGTGTAAAATTAGCTGTTATGGTTAAGAATAGCGTTAAGAATTTTTTACTGCCATTTTCAATTTGTTTTTCAATTGCTTTGGCATTATATCCAGATTCCACTTTAAATTCAGATTTATATTCTACTGAAGGATTAGATTTAGATTATAATATTTCTGCAGAATTGGCTATGACTGAAGAGTCTCAAGAGATAAAGCCAAACATGTTCACGCCGCATTTAGGGAAATCTTTTGAGGGATTTAAAGAGGCTTTAGCCTTTAAAGAGTCGAGAGGTGACTATTTTACGGTTAATACGCTAGGTTATTTAGGTAAATATCAATTTGGTTCTGAAACTCTCAAGTTATTGGGAATCTACAATCCAAATCAGTTTTTATATAATCCAGAATTGCAAGAAAAGGCATTCATGGCCAATGCATCACGAAATAAATGGGTACTTAGAAAAGATATTGAGCGTTTCGAAGGTAAATGCATTGGTGGAATTAAAGTTACAGAATCTGGTATATTGGCAGCAGCGCATCTAGCAGGCCCTGGGAGTGTTAAGAAGTATTTGAGAAGTTATGGAACTGATAACTTTGCGGATGCATACGGTACAACGGTAAAGTATTATATGAAACGCTTTTCGGGTTATGATACGTCTATTATAGAACCAAATAAGAAAGCTAAAGCTAGGCTTTAATCTTTTTGTATAATAAAGATAGCGGGTCGTTTCTGTAAATCTTCTTCATTAGTTTTCCATTCACTAGCAGGCATAGTTTTTATAAACTCTGTGGGTAATGTTAAATCGCAAGCAACACAAACCCTAGTTTGTGGGTGAAGCACTCTTGCCATATCATCTATCATCTTCATATTTCTGTAAGGTGTCTCTATAAAAATTTGGGCTTGGTTATGCTCTGCCGAAATCTTTTCTAGGGCTTTTAATTTAGCTTTTCTTTCCCCTTTGTCTATAGGTAAGTAACCGTTAAAACTAAAACTTTGGCCATTCATGCCCGAAGCCATTAAGCCCAAAATTATTGATGATGGCCCAACTAAGGGTATAACCCTTATGTTTAATTGATGTGCTAAACCAACAATGTCAGAGCCTGGATCTGCTATGGCAGGACATCCTGCTTCAGAGAGCAGCCCTATGGATTCACCTTCCAAACAGGGATTTAAATACGTATTTCTTTCTCCTTCAGTAGTGTACTTATTTAAAACGCTGAGCTCTAATGAGGATTGTGACTTGTTTGGTGAAACACGCTTTATAAAACGGCGTGCTGTTTTTTCGTTTTCAACAATGTAGTAATTTATATCCTCAATGACCTTTTTTATTGATATGGGTAATACCTCTAAGGGTGGATTGTCGCCAAGTCTAGTTGGAATTAAGTATAGTGATCCTTTTTTGGTATTCATATTAATCGATAACTAACTTCTCTGTAATTTGCTGACCGTCTACAGACTCAATTTTTAAGATATAGAATCCGCTTTTTAAATCAGAGGTGATTATTTCCTGAACGGTTTCATCTGTTTTGTTCAGTACCTTTACGGATTTTCCTTGAATATCATAAATGGTAATTTTGGTCGAATGTGAAAAACTGGTATTTGAAAAGTCTATCTGAACCACATCCTTTGCAGGATTTGGAAAAATTGTAACCGTATTTAGTTGGTTTTCTTCTATACTCAAAGGTGCATCATCTATGATCTTAAAAATATTCCCAGAAAGGCTAGATACTAGCAATTCGCCGTTTACATCTTCACCGAAAGCAACCCAATCGCCTGAGAAACCCTCTAAAGTCATGGTCCAGTTTCCACTTTCAAATCTCAAGAAACCTATTTCTTCACTGCAGTAGTCGGCAAAGAAATATAAACCTTCCAAATTTGGATATGTTGTGCCTCTATATCTATAGCCTCCTGTAATAGAACATTTAAAGTCACCATCAAAAAGATGGCTGTATTGAGCCACAGGAAAGGTAAGGGTGCTACTACTTGGACACCCTGTATCATTAAATATACTGTTGCCCTCGTAACATCTCCAACCGTAATTAAGACCTGCATCAGTTGATGAGGCGAAGTTGATTTCTTCAAAATCGCTTTGCCCTACGTCACCAATCCATATGTCGTTTGTAAGTCTGTCGAAAGAAAATTTCCATGGATTTCTTAATCCATAGGCCCAAATTTCGTCGCTAGCAGTAGGGTTTCCGACAAAAGGATTGTCTGGTGGAATATCATAAGGATTGGATATCGAGGAATTATTGACATCTATTCGAAGTATTTTGCCCAATAAATTTCCAAGGTTTTGTGAATTGTTTTGAGGATCGCCTCCAGCACCACCATCACCAGAAGAAATATATAAATAACCATCTGCTCCGAAGGCTAAATCGCCTCCATTATGATTTGAAAATGGTTGAAAAAAGGTAAGGATGATTAATTCTGAGTTAGGATCAGCTAAGGATGGATCAGTGGTACTTCTAGAAAACCTAGAAACTACGGTATCTCCCATATTGTCTGTGTAGTTAACGTAAAAATAACCGTTTGTAGCATAATCGGGATGAAAAGCCAATCCTAGTAATCCTTTCTCTTGTCCGGTATCTGTACCAGACGACCGATTATCTATATCCAAAAAAGGCGTAGTTTCTACTGTTCCATCACTGTTAAGTATTTTTATAATACCATCTTGTTCCACAATAAATAGTCTGTCGTCACCAGCATGTTTAATATTTACTGGCCTAGTAAAACCTGTGGCAAAAAGTTCTAATTCTAAGTCTTGAGAGTGGCATATTGCAACGCAAATGCAGCACAAAAGTGTAGTGAAAGTTTTCATAGCATAAGTAAAAAAGGGAATTTTATACTAAGTTACAAAAAAATCAAATAAATGGTAAGAAATATGTTACAATTTGGTACTCAATAAATTATGGGCAATTAAGTTTGATGTTTCATCAATTAAATCAAAAACATATTCAAACTCATTTAGATCACCATAATAAGGGTCTGGCACGTTTTTATTGGAAATGGAAGGATTTTCCTCTAAAAAAAGTTTCACTTTACCAATATCATTGTTGTTTCTTGCCAAACCAATAATATTGCTATAGTTTGAAGCATCCATAGCATAGATATAGTCAAACTCGTCGAAATCCGAAATTTTAAATTGCCTTGCTTTTTGAGCACTAATATCAACGCCATGTGAGTTAGCAACATTAATAGAGCGATGATCTGGTTTGTTACCTACGTGATAAGCTGCTGTACCCGCAGAATCTACATAAAAATGGTCGCTTGGGAGTTTTGATTCCAAGATGCCATGGGCAATTGGCGAGCGACAAATATTGCCTAAGCACACCATTAAAATACGAGTCATGATTATATGTTTAAAGCGATAGTTTTTTAGCTAAATCTTCGACGTACTTTCTAAACTGTTTATCAGTAGAAGAGAGATTGTCTACGGTTTTGCAGGCATGTAGAACTGTTGCATGATCGCGCTGGCCTATTTGAGAACCTATACTAGCTAAAGAGGCTTTGGTATATTTTTTGGCAAAGAACATGGCAAGTTGGCGCGCTTGAACGATGTGACGCTTACGAGTCTTGGATTGTAATGTGCTTACGTCCATTTGGAAATAATCGGAAACCACTTTCTGTATATAATCTATTGAAACTTCGCGCTTGGTATTCTTTACAAATTTCTCAACGATATCCTTAGCTAAGTTTATAGTGATTTCTTTTTTGTTGAAAGACGATTGTGCAATTAGCGAAATAATGGCGCCTTCTAATTCCCTTACATTGGATTTGATATGCTTAGCAACATATTCAACAATCTCTTCAGGCATTTCAACGCCATCTCTGTAAAGCTTGTTTTTTAAGATAGACACTCTAGTTTCAAAATCTGGTGTTTGTAATTCAGCAGAAAGTCCCCATTTAAATCTAGACAATAAGCGTTGTTCAATATCTTGCATGTCAACAGGTGCCTTGTCACTTGTTAAAACCACTTGTTTGCCATTTTGATGTAAGTGGTTAAAGATATGGAAGAATACGTCTTGCGTACCAGTTTTACCAGACAAAAACTGAACATCATCAATGATTAATACATCAATAATTTGGTAGAAATGGATAAAGTCATTTCTGTTATTCTTTTTTACCGAGTCAATATATTGTTGAGTAAATTTCTCTGCCGAAATGTATAAGACCGTTTTCTCGGGATATTTGTCTTTAATATCCACACCAATAGCATGGGCCAAATGTGTTTTTCCTAGACCAACGCCACCAAAAATTAAAAGCGGGTTAAAGGAAGTTCCTCCTGGTTTATTAGCTACAGCAATACCAGCATTTCTCGCCAAGCGGTTAGAATCTCCCTCAAGAAAATTTTCAAATGTATAACTAGGATTTAGTTGAGACTCAATCTTTACATTTCTAATCCCAGGAATTATAAATGGATTTTTTAATTCAGGACTCTTATTATTAAATGGAACATCAACATCTTGTGATTTTACAGGAGTACGGTTAGCACTCGGGATTCTTTCGGTAAAAGGTTGCTTATTGCCATAAGTGTTTTCCATCTTTATGACATAGACCAATTTGGCATCATCACCTAGTTCTTTTGTCAACGCAACTTTTAGAATTTTAACATAGTGTTCTTCTAACCATTCATAGAAAAATTTACTAGGTACTTGGATGCTTAGTGCATTGCCCGAAAGTTTAACAGCTTGTATGGGCTCGAACCATGTTTTGTAGGCTTGAGGTTGTATATTATCTTTTATAAATTCGAGACAATTACTCCATACAGATTGCGCTGTGATCTCCATTCGTAAAGTTAGATTTTTGTTGTTAGTTAGATTAGCAAAAAAAAAGAGAATTAGGATTCTCTTATGGTTTTGAACATGACAAATATGTGAACAAAATTCTTAAAAAAAAAATCAAATTTCATTGAATATTTAGAAATTTTTCCCCATGTTTAAAATCTTTGAAAATTACAAATTTTTTGTTAAACAAAAGCATAAAATTGAATTTTAATGAGACAAAAATAAGGGTGCGTTATGGTGAGACAGACCAGATGGGCGTGGTATACCATGCCAATTATGCGGTTTATTTTGAGGTCGGTAGAACTGAGTGGTTACGCGAGTTTGGTCTAAGCTATAGTGCTATGGAAGCTGACGGTATTATGCTTCCGGTGATTTCATTGAATATAAATTACAAAAATTCAGCACGTTATGATGATAGGCTTAAAGTAATAACTAAATTAAAAAAAATGCCCACGGCGTCAATAGAATTTGACTATGAATTACGAAACGAGTCCGACGAATTATTGGCAACAGGAAATACAGTTTTGGCCTTTATAGATATGAAACGCAATAGACCTACACGCTGCCCAAAATATCTTTTAGACAAACTGCAAAATTATTCGTTATAATTCGTCTATTTCTATGCCGAAAGAATCCTTGAAATACTGTAAAATTTTTGAACCGTCACCTTTTCTGACAGATATTTCTAACACGCAATCGTGTTCTAACTTTTGATTGATAATATTTACCCGATTTTCTTTCAATATTCGCATAACCTTGCCCATGTCTTTATATTTAAAATTGAGCCTAAAAAGCAAGTTTATGGTTTCTTTAATGATATCTGCCGATTCCAAGGCTAACTTCGCACTGGTTCGGTAAGCATTAATTAAACCTCTTACGCCTAGTTTGGTACCACCATAATACCGTACAACGACGATTAAAATATTAGTAACCTCAAAGGCTTGGATTTGTCCATATATTGGAATGCCTGCAGAGTTAGAGGGCTCTCCATCATCATTGGTTCTGTAACTTATAGTTTCTGTGCCAATTTGATAGGCGTAGCACCAATGTCTAGCAGAATGATGTTCTTTTCTTAAGGTTTCAAGATGGTTTTTGATGTCGTTTTCATTCGTTACAGGAAAGGAGTAGCCGTAAAACTTACTGTTCTTATCTTTATAAATATCTCCCTGGGCTGGCTTAGATATTGTTTTGAAGGTATCTTTTTCTAACATTAGATTCTGTTCTAAATAATCGTAATGACTAAACCCTTTTTTTTGGCAAATTAAAAGTAATTCATTTTTTTTGCGAAAATCTTTATATTTGAAAAAAAGAAAGCGATGAAAAAAATTACAGCATTAATTATGTTGGTCCTTTTTAATTGGATCAACAGTCAAGAAACCATTGGATTGATTTATGATGACATCAATCTAGAAAAGTCAGAAGGCTATACTCTTATAAAGCCTACGTCAGATAATCGTGTTTTATTAATTAATAATTGCGGCGAACTTGTTAATCAGTGGACTATATCATCAGATAATGCTAGAAATGTTTATTTGTTAGAGAATGGTAATTTATTGGTTAGTAGTGGATTGGAAGCTACAATACTAGACTGGGATAATAATGTGGTCTGGAGTATTGAATACCAAGCAACTTTTGGATGGAGAATACACCATGATATTGAACCATTGCCAAATGGAAATTTTTTGGTTTTAGTTAGGGACTCTCGTACTGACGTAGAAATGTTTGCCGAAGGTATGGACACATCATACAGTAACCCAACTTTTGTTATAGAGCGGATTATAGAAATTGAACCTGTAGGAACCGACACTGCCAATATTGCTTGGGAATGGAAAATGATAGATCATATCGTTCAGGATTTTGATAATACAAAACCTAATTTTGGTGTTGTTGCAGATAATCCCCAACTCTATAATATCAACTATGATAATGGAAATGGTTCTAATCCTATACATGCCAATGCGATAGATTATAATCCTATTTTAGATCAAATAGCAGTTTCTAGTAGACATCTTAGTGAAGTATTTATATTGGATCATAGTACCACAACAGCTGAGGCCGCAACAAACTCTGGTGGTATTTATGGAAAAGGGGGTGACTTCTTATGGCGATGGGGAAATCCTGAAGCTTATGATCGAGGTACTGCAGTGGATAGAAAATTGGGTAGACAACATGATATAAAGTGGATCACGGACGGTCCAAATCAAGGTAAATTGTCGGTTTTTAACAATGATGGTTACGGTAGCGACATGACGATCTCTTCCATACATATCATCGATCAGAATGATACCAACGGGGTATACAGTATGGATGCCGGTATATTTTTGCCAGATGATTACTTCTGGTCATGGGATGGTACCATTATGAACGAAGTTATGCATGCTGGTGCTCAATGTGGTCTTCAGATGCTACCCAATGGAAATGCTCTCATCAATGAATCAGATATCGGAAGGATCTCAGAAATTACAAGCTCGGGTGATATAGTTTGGGTTTACAGAATACCAGTTGGAAATAACACCAATTTTGATCAGTTTGCCGAGCCGACAGGAAATGGTTCATTTAGAGCGCATCGTTATCCTGTGGACTACCCAGGATTCAATGGAGTTACTTTTAATAACGTAGGTATTTTAGAAGATGTTAATAACCTTTCGGATGACTGTGCAAATCGTTTATCGATAAATGATGTAGCTGTTAAGGATTTAAGTGTTTATCCAAATCCTACAAAAGGGATTCTTAATTTCAACTCAGATATGCCATTAGAGCATATTGAGATTTATAATATCACCGGAAAACTAGTAATGACTCAATCAAATACAAATACCATTGACCTAGAACCTTTAGCAAAAGGGATGTATATGGTGAAAATTTCATTATCTAATTCTACTAATGTTATAAAGGTAATAAAGGAATGAGTATAAGTATAGAGGTTGTTACTTCTATTCACTTAGTGAACATATAACATATAAACCTTCTAATGGATTTCTTAATCTAGTTGAGGGTTTTTTTGTGCTTGTTTTTTTAGAGTGTAACCAATACAATAGAGATTAGAGCTATTAGAATGCCCAACCAATTCTTTTTTGAAATTAATTCCTTAAAAAGTAAAAGTCCCATTAAACATGAAACGGCTACAATAGCAACATTATTAATCGTAAAAACAGATGAGCTCTCATAACCATCAACACGAAGCGCCTTTAACAAAAAATACATAGAACCATAGTTTACAACACCCAATGCAAAACCGAAAGGGAGGCTTTTTCTATTCAATCGATGTTTTTTGTTTGTGGTTTTGTAACCAACAACTGTAATGCCTATAATTCCTGCGCTTGCAAAGATTATGGCCAAGAATAAGGGCATATTGCCATCTGGGGCAAAATGATTAACACTCGTATCTATAATTCCAGACCCTAAAAATAAAACAATGGGTAAATAGATAGCCTTAGTAAGAACAACGTCATTTTTAGGTTTTACCGAGGTAAGATAAACTGCAATCAAAGCCAGTAAAATACCAGTAATTTTTTGAAAGCCAATACTCTCCTTATAAACCAAAATCCCAAATAAAACAGGGATAATAACACTCATCTTACTTGCTACAGAAGCAACCGATAATCCATTTTTTTGAGCAGTAAGAGCCATGACATTAAAAATGCTAATAAATAAAAATCCTAATGCAATTGCAGCAAAAAACCATGTAGAAGCTAGCATTTTAGATATATTTATTTCCTGATCGTAGAGGAGAAACCCACATAAACTTGCCGTTATGTAATTCATAACGATGGCTTGTAATGTATTAACATTGTATTTGTCGAATAATTTGAATAGCACAAATATGGCCGTGGATGAGAGTATGCTAAATAAAAGGTATATCAAAAGAGGTCTTTTTTAATGTCGAACAAATTAACCACATCTTCTTTTGTTTCATCAATATTCCAAACGTGAATTCCCATGGATTTTGCCGTTTCGGTATTCTCCTTAGTGTCATCAATAAATAGACATTCATTAGGATTTAGATTATTTTCCAATAAAACAAAATCGAAAATTTCGGGGTTAGGTTTTCTCAAATGTATTTCATGAGACAAATAGAATTTTTCAAAACAACTTTTAAAGTCTTCATAGAAGTCAATAGCAGATTTAATAAAGTTAATGTGCATAGTATTGGTATTGCTCAAAAGTATTAGCCTGTAATCTCCTTTTTGAGCTAGATCCTTGATGAAATCTAAACGATATTTAGGAAAGTCCTTTAGAACAAAATTCCAAGCGTCAATAATTTGAGTTTCATCTAAGTTTGAAAATTTTGATAAATAGAAATCAATAAAGCCAGAAGTTGATACCTTGCCAATTTCATACTGAATATTAGTAGCTATCATATCCTCTTCAAATGTTTTTAATTCAAAGAGTTTAAGCGCATTTTGCATAGCACCTAGCTTGTCTAAATTAATAAAGACATCACCAAAATCGAATATTAACGTTTTTATCATAATAACCCTATTTAGACAGCACCTGATAACTATCTGGGTGCGATGTTTCAGAATCTTGTTTTTTGTTACTGTAAATTTTCAATGTATCGTCTACAAATGTAATTTCAGAAATTGGTTTTCCATTAAGTCTAGGTGCTTTAACACCTTCTTTAAATTCAACCTTTCCAGTAAAAACTCGCGCTTCATCCCAGAGGTTTTCATCTATAAACGTCTGAAGAGTTTTAGCACCACCTTCAATGATGATTGAATTGATGCTTCGCTCATATAATAGCTTACATATTTGGGAAGCTATAGGTCGATTAAAATCGATGTCGCTGTTGGTAATTCTAATCGTTTCTGATTGATTATTGAACACCACAAAATCTTTTTTCAATTTAGATGAACTGTCCAATACAACTCTTGTTGGATTTTGGCCCTTCCAATCTCTTACCGTTAAACTTGGATTATCTTCTACAACTGTATTTGTACCCACCAAAATTGCTTGCTCTTCAGCACGCCATTTGTGGACTAACTGTCTCGAATATATATTGGTAATCCAAACGGGTTTCTTTTCACTTTTTGTTTTTGGGGCAATAAAACCATCTGCAGATTCGGCCCATTTTAAAATAATGTAAGGCCGTTTTTTATTGTGAAAAGTAAAAAAACGCTTATGATGTGCTTTACATTCCTCTTCTAGGACTCCAATAACAACATGGCATCCTGAAGCTTTTAATTTTGCAACGCCTTTACCCGCAACTTCTGGGTTATCATCAATACAACCAATAACCACTTTAGGGATTTTATGCTTTATGATTAAATCGCTACAAGGCGGTGTTTTTCCGTAATGGCTACAAGGTTCTAGAGTTACATAGAGTGTACTTTTACAAAGCAGCGACTTATCTTTTACTGCGTTGATGGCATTAACTTCAGCATGACTTTCACCGTAAGGGCTAGTAAAGCCTTCACCAATTATTTGGTTATTATGAACAATTACTGCACCAACCATAGGGTTTGGACGTGTTGTGCCCAATCCATTTTTGCCAATCTGTAAACAGCGTTTTATATAATCCTCGTGAACTTGCAACTAAAGCTTAATTTTTATGTTTTGGGTTTCATCTACGCCATAAGTTGAGGAGTACCCTAGAACTTTATATTTTATGTCCCCTTTGTATTGCACTTTCAAGTTTTGTGAAATTAAACTTCCTAACAACCCACCAAGGCTTTTTCTGTCGATAATACTATCTGTAGCAATAGATACTGTAAGAGGGATCTCAAAGTTCTCCTTAGAAGGTACCTCAAAGGGTTCGGAAACAAAAGTGGCGACTTCGGTATCGTTAATATAAACCTTAAGATTATCGGTTTTAAGCGTGCCGCCAACATCATTAGGATTAGTGAATAATGCATCTGCACTAAGTGTGATATTTTTAATGTTAGAGTCTACAACTTTTATATTGTCGAGTCCTAAAAACTCTGGTTCTTCAGTAACGGTACAGTTGAAAACCAGTGAAAAAAACAATAAAAACAGTAATGTTCTTTTAAGCATAACATTGATAATTATAGCTATCTTCATACCAAAATAAATTTGGGATTAAATCAAAAATTTAGTGGATAAAGATACTATTGTTATTCGAGAAATTGAACAAAGGGACGATCCTAAAATTGCTAAGGCGATTAGAAGTGTCCTCATAGAAATGGGAGTGCCTAAGGTGGGCACAGCCTATGAAGATAGTGCTTTGGATTGTATGACCGAAACTTATAATCAACCACGTAAAATTTATTTTGTAGTAGAAAAAGATGGTGCCATTATTGGTGGTGCTGGAATTTCTCCGTTAGATAACTATGAAGGTAATGTGTGCGAATTGCAAAAAATGTATTTTATGCCAGAAGCGAGAGGTAAAGGTTTAGGTAGCGAAATGATGCAAAAATGTTTAGCATTTGCAAAAGAAGTTGGTTTTGAGCAATGCTATTTAGAGACCATGCCTTATATGGATAATGCCCGAAAACTCTATAAAAAAGTAGGTTTTGAGTTCATAGACCAGCCCATGGGAGATACAGGTCACTATTCTTGCACAGTTTGGATGCTTAAAGATCTATAGTATTGAAAGCATTAGACCTTAAACATACTTTTCATAGAGAACTAGATATTATTTACGGTAAAGCCGAAGTGGAACGTTTCTTCTTTTTAAGCTGCGAGCACTATCTTAATATTTCAAGGATTCAATTGACTTTAGAGCCAGAGTTGACATTCACAACCTCTGAAACCGATATCTTTTTTAAAACCTTAGAAGATTTAAAGCGGCAGAAACCAATACAATATATCTTAGGGGAAACAGAATTTTATGGCTTAATATTTAAGGTCAATTCTAATGTGCTTATTCCAAGGCCAGAAACAGAAGAGTTGGTAGATTGGATTATTAAAAGTCATTCTGATATTAAAAACAAACGGCTCAAAATTTTAGATATAGGAACAGGCTCGGGATGTATAGCGATAAGTTTGGCAAAACACTTGCCCAATGTAGAGGTTTCTGCTCTGGATATATCTAAAGAAGCGATCGAAGTAGCCAGACACAATGCTGATATTAATAATGTCGATGTCGCTTTTATTGAAGCTGACATCTTAAACAAATCCAATTGGGATTTGTCTTTTGATATTTTGGAATTTGATATTATTGTATCTAATCCACCATATGTAAGACAGTTGGAAAAAGCCGAAATGAAGCCCAATGTGTTAGACAATGAACCAGATTTAGCATTATTCGTCCCAAATGAGAATCCTCTTATGTATTATGAAGCCATAATGAATTTTACTGTTAATAATTTGAAACCACAAGGACATTTATATTTTGAAATTAACCAGTATCTTGGCAATGACACAGAGCAGTTGCTGATAGATGCCAATTTTCAAAATGTTGAATTACGGAAGGATTTAAATGGTAATGACCGTATGTTAAAAGCACTAAGGAAATAATTTAATTTGTCATTCCTGCGTGGTCACTGAGCGTAGTCGAAGTGAAAGCAGGAATCTAAAACAAAAAGACGCCCATTTTCATGGGAAATTAAAATGAAAAGTATATCTGTATTTTGCGGCAGTAGCGAAGGTAACGATCCAGACATTATTGCAACAGCTTATCAATTAGGAGAAACATTAGCACAGGAGAACACCGCATTGGTTTATGGTGCAGCAAGGATTGGCATTATGGGCAAAGTTGCCCAAGGAGTAATGGATAGTAATGGTAAAACCATTGGTGTCATTCCGAAGTTTTTACAAACAAAAGAAATTGTGCATAACGAACTTTCAGAACTAATCGTTACCGAAAATATGCACGATCGTAAGATCATTATGTACGAAAAAAGTGATGGATTTATTATAATTCCTGGAGGTTTTGGCACTATGGACGAGTTTTTTGAAATCACCACATGGGGACAGCTCGGGTTGCATACAAAGCCTATTGGTATTTTGAATATTAATGGCTATTATGATGCCTTAATCGCTCAATGTAAAACTATGGTAGAACGCGGTTTTTTAAAACAGGAAAACTTAGATGCCGTAGTTATCGATAATACGATAAGTGGTATATTGGATAAAATGAATAATTACGTTCCATTGCCAACCCCAAAATGGTTAAATAAGGAAGGGCTTTAGGATTGACAAATTATAATTGCATATTCATACTTTTAGAAAGATATTTTGTCATTTCGAACAACGTGAGAAATCTCAAAAAAGAATAAAAACTGAAAGTAACTCAAGGAGACATTAGCAAATTACATAAGATTTTCGGTTTAGTTAATCTCGGTCTACGTATTGCCTGTCAGATGCAGATTTCTGATTTTTATTACAGTTAGATTAATTTTGGGTGCAATTTTATTTTGGGTAAGTTTAAGTCAAGAAAAATGATCAAATTTAAATTTGATGAACACACAACAAAAAATACAAAACCTTAGAGACGAGCTGCGTCAGCATAATTACAATTACTATATCCTTGATAATCCAACCATTAGTGATTATGAGTTCGATATGAAGTTGAAAGAACTCCAGATTTTAGAAGACGCGCACCCTGAGTTTTTTGATGCCAACTCACCAACACAGCGTGTAGGTGGTGCCATTACTAAGAATTTTAATACAGTGGTGCATGATTTTAGGATGTATTCTTTAGATAATTCCTATTCAAAAGAAGATTTACAAGACTGGGAAACCAGAATCAAAAAATTGGTAGATGGCGAAGTACAGTATACCTGTGAATTAAAGTATGATGGAGCCTCGATGAACCTCACTTACGAAAACGGAAAGTTGCTAAGAGCAGTCACCAGAGGCGATGGCGTGCAGGGCGATGAGGTAACAACTAACGTAAAGACTATTAATACGGTTCCTTTGCAACTTAAAGGTGATTATCCTGAGCGTTTTGATATTAGAGGTGAAATTATCTTACCTATAGAAGGCTTCCTAAAAATGAACGAAGAGCGTATCGCCAATGACGAAGAGCCCTATAGAAATCCTAGAAATACAGCCTCAGGAAGTCTAAAACTACAGGACAGTGCTGAGGTGGCCAAACGTCCGTTAGAATGTTTATTGTACAGTATTAAAGGCAATAACTTAAATGTTTCTACACAATTTGAAGGACTTCAAAAAGCAAGGGAATGGGGATTTAAAGTTCCTAAAGAAGCAAAATTGATGAATTCTATCGAAGATGTTTTAGACTATGTGGCATATTGGGACGAGCATCGTCATGGCTTACCTTATGAGATTGATGGTGTAGTCATTAAAGTTAATAGTTTATATCAACAAGAAGAATTAGGCTATACGTCTAAGGCGCCACGTTGGGCAATGGCCTATAAGTTTAAAGCAGAACAAGTCTCCACCAGATTAAATGAAATCACCTATCAGGTTGGGCGAACTGGAGCAATAACACCTGTTGCCAATTTAGAACCTGTACAATTGGCTGGTACTACCGTAAAGCGTGCCTCGCTCCATAATGCCGATCAGATTGAAAAATTGGATATTAGGGAAGGCGATGAGGTATTTGTAGAAAAAGGAGGTGAGATTATTCCAAAAATTATTGCAGTAGATTTAAAAAAACGTCCAAAACATTCTCAACCTACAATTTATATAACACATTGCCCAGAATGTGGGACAGAACTTATAAGACCAGAAGGCGAAGCCAAACACTATTGTCCAAACTATAATGGCTGCCCGCCACAGGTTATTGGTCGTATTCAGCATTACATCTCTAGGAAAGCCATGGATATTGAGGGCTTAGGAGGTGAGACCGTAGCGTTGTTGGTCAATGAAGAGTTGATTGCTAATTATTCGGATTTGTATGAGTTAAGCGTTGGACAAGTTATTCCATTAGAGCGTATGGCAGAGAAAAGTGCAGAAAATTTGGTTAATGGTATTGAAGCTTCAAAGCAAATTCCATTTGAACGTGTCTTATTTGCTTTAGGAATACGATATGTTGGTGAAACTGTGGCTAAGAAATTGGCTAAGCATTACAAATCTATTGATGCTTTGATGAATGCATCAGTATTGGATTTAGTGACTGTAGATGAAATCGGAGAACGCATAGCAGAAAGTGTAGTTGATTTTTTCTCTTCCGACCAAAATAAGAACATTGTTGAGCGCTTAAGATCCTTTGGGGTACAACTTGAAATTTCGGCCGATAAATTAGCCAATCAAACTGATAAGTTAAATGGATTGTCTATTGTTGTTTCTGGTGTTTTTGAAACCTTGTCTCGCAATGAACTTAAAAAACTTATAGAAGATAATGGCGGAAAAGTGTCGTCATCGATATCCTCTAAAACCAGCTATTTAGTCGCAGGTGACAAAATGGGCCCCAGCAAGCGTACAAAAGCAGAAAATTTAAATATTACGATTCTCTCTGAGCAAGAGTTTTTGAAATTATTGAAATAAATTCTTACAAAAAAACATGCATTTCATCGATAAAACGTAATTTTTTATCGTTTAATTGTAAAATAATATTATATTCGCTTTATTAATAAGGGATTAATTAATGTTAGTGAATAGAATCATAAAAGTTGGGCTATTACTTTTAGGAGGAGTTTTTATAGTACTTCAGGGACTTGCATTTGAGCTAGAGGGAGCAGCAGTGAGTGCGTTAATGTTAGTCTTGTTAACGGTCTTGTATTGTAAGTGGACAAATAATAAGTCGAGAATGTTTTTTTGGTTCTTAGTTACATTTACTCTAGCACATCTATTAAGTTATTCGTCGTGGTACGGTCCAATAATACAACAAGAGCAAATAGATTATTACTATTACGGTGCTAATATTTTATACATCGTCTCATATTTGTTTTTAATTGCAAAAATTGCATTATCAATTAAAATCAAGGCAGTTTTTAAAGAACTTGCCATACCTATATTAATTCTTTTTCTGCTGGATATTTTTTGTGTTGTTTTAGTTACCGATACTACTAAAAGTGCACTTTCTGTATACGAGTACACTTTGGAGTTTATTTATAACGCTGTGATTATGGCACTACTATCTGTGGCATTAATAGACTATATGTACAGAAATGATAATAAATCCATGTTATTTCTATTGGGATCTATTTGTATTGTTTTTTCAGAAATAATTCAGTTAGCATATTTCTACATCTTAAAAAATGATAAAAACCTTGGTTTTATATATTCATTCTTTTTGGTTGTGGCCTTCTTATTTTTTTATCTGCAATCCCAAGTAAATTTTACAGGTCCAGAACCAACATACGTCGATGTCGATGAAAAGTTAGAAGCTTAATTTTTTTCCAAGGAAGGGAATCGCCTTACGGTGGTAATAAAGAATAATTGCGCTTAAAGTAAAAGTCACAATAGCTGTGTAGAATAATACACCTCCATCACCTTTAACATCAATACCCAATTGTGTAAGGTGCATCATAATAGCTCCGCCAATAAGTCCAAGCGTTAATAAAGCACCTGCCCAAATGGTCCTTGGTATTAGAAGCAATATTCCAGCAATAAGTTCTAATATACCGATACCTATTCTACCAACAGGTTCTAAACCAACGGTTTCAAAAATATAGACACTGTCTGGGTGGGCCGTAAACTTAAACCTCAGTGTTTGAATTAAGATGATTGCAACAATGATTCGGAGTATTAAAATGATTTTGCTAGATTTCATAATATGTATTGTTTTAGTTGAAATCTTAGACGTTTCGATTTTAGTTACTTACAAAAAGCTTATACAATTATTGTAGTGCTGTCTGATTTTAGTTCTTTACCAGGTTCAAAATAAAAATCAATTCTACCCAAATAAAGGCCGTATGCACCAACTTGATTTACAAGTACTTTTTGTCCAACTCTATTTTTTGTTATTGTTGGTTTAGGTAAGAATGTATGGGTATGACCACCAATAATTAAGTCAATATCTTTAGTAGCTTTGGCTAAATTTAAATCGCTAGCAATATCTGGATTATCCTTATAATGATAACCAATATGTGATAAACAGATTACCAAATCGCAAGATTCTTCTTCTTTTAGTGCACGAGAGATATCTTGAGCTATTTCTATGGGATCATTATAAATGGTTTCCTTGTATAA
This sequence comes from Winogradskyella sp., assembly GCF_028282165.1. Classification (GTDB taxonomy): domain Bacteria; phylum Bacteroidota; class Bacteroidia; order Flavobacteriales; family Flavobacteriaceae; genus Winogradskyella. Next base: position 25,905 of record NZ_JANQIM010000028.1, read on the forward strand.
TTCTTTTTGTACAAGTCCCTCGAGCTGAATTCCTAATCCAAAAACACCTATTCTCACACCATCCCTAACTAAAACTTTGTAAGGTTTAACGTGGGTATCCATAACGGTATTTGAAAAATCATAGTTTGCAGACACAAACTCAAACTTAGCATGTGGTAACTGCGCATAGAGACCATCGATGCCATTGTCAAAATCATGATTACCTATAGTAGCCACATCGTATTTAAGCATACTCATGAGCTTAAATTCTAACTCACCACCGTAATAATTAAAATAGGGAGTACCTTGAAAAATATCACCAGCATCAAACAATAAAGTATTTGGATTTTCTTTTCTTATGGATTCAACGATCGTTGCACGCCTAGCGACTCCACCTTTGTTTGGGTTTCTTTTGTGCTGAGGTCCAAAAGGGTCGATATGGCTGTGTACATCATTGGTATGTAAAATGGTAATATGTTTAATTTTAGGGTTGCAAGACTGTAAGGATAAGCCGCCTAGCCCTAAAACTGTAGCCGCAGCAGTAGCTTGCTGTATAAAATGTCTTCTTTTCATGACTCGGTTGTAAGTTTTACAAAACGACTATCAATTTTTGGATTTATGGTATCGGTTTTTTTGAAATAATCGATAAGGATATTCCTTACTTTATAATCTAATCCATAGACACTATCATTTGGGTGAAAAAAAGTCATGTCATTACCTCCATTATACAAATAATCGTTTGTAGCTAGATAATATGTTTGATCTTTAGAAATGGGCTTGTTGTTAATGAGTGCTTTTTCTACTTCAAAATTATCATCTAATGTAATTTGAATTTGTTTTGAAACCGGATGGGCCTTTTTTGCCTTGGATAAGTACGATAGCATTTTGTTAATCTGTATGCCTTTTAATTCTACTACAACTATAGAGTTTTCAAAAGGCATAATTTCGTAAGCTGTCCTCATAGTGATATTGCCTTCGGATATTATGGATCTTATACCTCCGTGATTTAACAGAACAAAGTCTATATTCTTTCCAGTACGTTTATGGAATACAGGATTGCTTTCACTGTAAACGGCATCAGCCATAAGATTACCAATAGCTGTGTTGAGTTCACCGTCTGATTTAGAATAAGTATCTGGAGCATACGAAATAATACTATCCAGATTTTTGTTTACATGTGCTCTATAAGGTTTAATATAATCTTCGATGGTTTGGCTAGATGAAATGTTTTCATCAATCTCTATGCGATTGCCTTCAATTCTTTGGTGCTCTTTGCAAGACGTAATTAGACTTATTAATAGAATAATTAAAAATGAATTTCTAATCATCGTATAACTTTCAAATGGGATGAAATAATGTTTAGGCTTTTGTTAAATTTGCACAAAGGCTAAATATAAATGATTTTAAAAGCATTTAAGGAAAAATCAAATCAAAAATATGTCAATAAATTGTTGTCTGCGCGTAAAGTTGCCGTAAGCAGTAATAAAGTAAAGACAATAGCAGTCCTGTTGAATGCTGATGAGTTTATTGATTTTGAAGTGTTTAGACAATATTTTAAAGTGTTAAATTTAACATCGCCCAAACACAAAATTGTGGCCTTTACAAATGATGATAAGTTTGTCTCTAGCCAATGGGAAACCTATTTTAGCCCAAAGGATTTTGGTTGGAAAGGAAAGATAAATAATACGGAGCTACAATTGTTTATTAATGAAGCTTACGATGTTTTAATCAGCTATTATAAAGAAGAAAACTTACAGTTAAATACCATAACCGCAGCATCAAAAGCAAATCTTAAAGTTGGCTTAAGCAGAAATGATGAGCGACTTTACGATTTAATTATAGATGTAAAACCAAAAGAGGTACAGATATTTAAGGAGGAATTTAAAAAATACTTGAACATTTTAAACAAATTATAATGACCAAATTTATAGGTACAGGAGTTGCATTAATAACACCATTTACATCAGATCTTAGTATAGATTTTGACGCCCTTAAACGATTAGTAGAACACAATGTTGAGAATGGCACGGAATACTTAGTGATAAGTGGTACAACAGGAGAAAGCGTCACAGTAACTTCAGAGGAAAAGAAAGAATTAATACAATTTATATCTAAAGTAAATAACGGTAGGTTACCTTTGGTATTGGGTATTGGTGGAAATAATACGGCGTCAATCATCGAAGAAATAAAAACCACCGACTTATCTTCTATAGATGCTATTCTTTCGGTTTCACCTTATTACAGCAAACCTACACAAGAAGGCCTCTATCAGCATTTTAAAGCTATTGCTGAGGCATCTCCATTGCCAATAATCTTATACAATGTGCCAGGAAGGACTTCAAAAAATATGGAGCCAAAAACAACAATTCGTTTAGCCAAGGATTTTGACAATATCATTGCCGTTAAAGAAGCCGGAAATAATGTACATCAATATCTAGAATTGTTAAGAACCAAGCCAGAGGATTTTTTGGTATTGTCGGGTGATGACGATTTGGCCTTGGGTGTAGCTTTGGCAGGTGGATCAGGTGTTATTTCTGTTATTGGGCAGGCTTTGCCAGAGGAATTTTCAGAGATGATTCGTTTAGGAATTGCTGGTAAAGCAAAAGAGGCGTACGATCTTCATTTTAAATTAATGCCAATAACAAGTTTGATTTTTTCAGAGAATAACCCAGCAGGAATCAAAGCGGTTTTAGAAGCGCTTAATATATCTAAATCCCATGTGCGTTTGCCATTAGTAGAGGCGACGGATAAGCTTAAAAAAGACATTAATAAAGCACTAGTCGACCTAGGTAAAAGTTAAACTTAGTTTAAATTAGGTTTTGCCTTTAAAACTAAGTTTATTTTAGCATATAATTTTTGTTTTTATAATCCGTTAATAATGTGTACTTTTGCACCCTGTTTAAAATTTATGAAGCGAGGACTATACATACTATTCATAGCAATCTTATTGGTTTCCTGTAGCGATTTCCAGAAGGCTTTAAAGTCTGATGATATGTCTAAAAAGTTTACGTTAGCTACTGAACTATATGAAGCAGAAAAATGGAGTAAATCTAAGAGATTGCTCGATCAAGTTCTTCCAAAGTATAGAGGAAAACCTCAGGCAGAAAAGTTAACTTATATGCATGCCATGTGTGCGTATCAAATGGGAGACTACTATATCGCAAGTTACCACTTTGAAAAGTTTACGGACGTATATCCCAAAAGTGAAAAAGCTGAGGAAGCATCATTTTTGTCTGCAAAGGGTTATTACTACAATTCTCCGGTTTATTCAAAAGAACAGAAAGAAACCATAGAAGCTATTGAGAAATTGCAATTGTTTGTTAATGCATACCCAAATTCAGAATACCTTCAAGAAGCCAATACATTAGTAAAGGAATTAGATTTTAAGCTCGAAAAAAAGGCCTTTGAAATCGCAAAGCAATATGATTTAATCAGGGACTATAAAGCTGCAATTAAATCGTTCAATAATTTTTTATTTGAATTTCCTGGGACCAAGTTGAGAAATGAAGCTATGTACTATAGATTGGATGCAGCTTACAATTTGGCAATGTTTAGTGTAAACAATTTAAAAGAAGAACGGCTTAACGAAGCCATATCCTATTTTAATTCGTTAAAGAAAGCCTTTCCTAATTCAGAGTTTTTAGCCGATGCGACTAGAATGAAAACAGAATTAGAAGAAGAATTAAAAATATTTAGTACTAAAAGTTAATCGTTATAAAGATGGATTTAAAGAAGACTGATGCACCTGTTACCACTGTAACTTACAATAGAAATGAAGTTGATGCACCTACAAACAATATCTACGAAGCTATTTCTGTTATTGCTAAACGTGCAGAGCAAATCAATACAGACATAAGACGTGAGTTAATAGACAAACTAGAAGAGTTTGCAACTTACAATGATAGTCTTGAAGAAATTTTTGAAAACAAAGAGCAGATAGAAGTTTCTAAGTTTTACGAAAAATTACCTAAGCCACATGCTTTAGCGATTAAAGAGTGGTTAGATGACAAGATTTATCATAGAAACACTGAGGATACCAAGGAATAAGCTACCTTAGCTTTAGTACATGGGATGCTTACAAGAAATAACTTTTAATTTCAGGGAAAACCTAGAGATATATAAATCTCTTTTATCGCGTAAACTTTCATGTCTATTCTAAAAGACAAAAACATTTTATTAGGCATTACCGCAGGTATTGCCGCATATAAATCTGCTAGTTTAGTAAGATTGTTTATAAAAGCAGGCGCAAACGTAAAGGTTGTTATGACGCCTGCTTCTAAAGATTTTATTACACCACTTACACTTTCTACATTATCTAAAAATCCTGTGTATTCATCTTTTGTAGACGAGGATGACGACAATGAGGTATGGAATAACCATGTTGAACTAGGGCTTTGGGCCGACTATTTTGTTATAGCACCCGCTACTGCAAATACTATGGCAAAAATGGCTAATGGTGTTTGTGATAATATTTTGCTGGCCACATATTTATCAGCTAAATGTCCTGTATATTTTGCCCCAGCAATGGACTTAGATATGTATAAGCATCAGTCCACTAAGGCATCTTTTGAGAAGTTAACATCTTATGGTAACAAAATGATTCCTGCAGGAACAGGGGAGTTGGCTAGTGGTTTAGTTGGAGAAGGGCGTATGGCAGAACCTGAAGACATTATTGATTTTGTTGAAAACGATATCCTGAGTCAATTACCATTTAGGGGAAAACAAGTTTTAATTACGGCAGGCCCTACTTATGAAGCTATAGATCCGGTAAGGTTTATAGGTAATCATTCTAGCGGAAAAATGGGTTTTGAAATTGCCAGAGTAGCCGCTAACTTGGGTGCAAAGGTGGTTTTAGTATCAGGTCCTACACATCAAAAGATCAATCATAACTCCGTTAATGTAATACCTGTAATTAGTGCAGAAGAAATGTATGATGAAGTGCATAAATACTTTAAATCTTCTGATATAGCTATTCTTTCCGCAGCAGTAGCTGATTACAGACCAAAATTTGTAGCCGATAAGAAAATAAAAAAGAAAGATACAACGTTTAGTATTGAGCTAGAGAAGACAAAGGATATTCTAAAATCATTAGGCGATATTAAAGCGCACCAATTTTTGGTTGGCTTTGCACTAGAAACCAATAACGAGCTAGAGCATGCTAAAGAAAAATTGAAATCCAAAAACTTGGATTTGATTGTTCTTAATTCTTTAAAAGATAAAGGCGCAGGTTTTGGAGTATCAACAAATAAGGTTACATTTATAACATCGTCTTACGATATTATAGAACATCCACTTAAATCTAAAGCTGAAGTCGCTGAGGATTTAATACAACAGATATTAAAACAATTACATGCGTAAAATACTAGTTTTATTTGCCCTTATATTGCCAACAGTTACATTTTCGCAAGAGTTGAACTGTACCGTGAATGTTATAGCACAGTTAACAGGTAATGACAATAATGTTGTTTTCAGGACACTCGAAAAACAACTGACAGAATTTATAAACAATACGCAATGGACAGATAAAAACTTTAGTCCTCAAGAACGTATTAATTGTAGTATGGTCATAAATGTAACTAACTACGAAAATGATAATTTTAGTGCTACATTACAAGTGTCATCCTCTCGACCAATCTTTAATTCTACCTACAGTTCTCCCGTATATAACTATAATGATAAAGACTTTAATTTTCAATATCTGGAATTTCAGAACTTAGTATTCAATCCACTTCAGTTTGAGTCTAATTTAATGTCCGTTTTATCATTTCATGTATTTATGATTCTAGGTATGGATGCAGATTCTTTTGCGCTTAATGGAGGAGATGAATATTTTGCCCAAGCACAGATTATAGCTAATTATTCGCAGCAATTAAATGGGCAAGGGTGGAAGTTGGAAGACGGCTTACAATCGCGTTTTGCTTTGATCGATAACTTATTATCACCAATGTTTAAAGAGATTAGGTCTACAATGTATAATTACCATATTGGTGGTTTGGATATTATGGCAGATGACCCCAAAGAAGGAAAGGCCAAGATTATTGAGCAAATTCCAGAATTGGAAAAGATAAATAGAAGACGTCCCAATTCTTTTTTATTGCGTGTCTTCTTTGATGCCAAATCAGATGAGCTAATGGATGTCTTATCAGGTGGGCCTAGTGTTAATATTGCAGACGCCGTTGACATTCTTAATAAGATAGCTCCAATGCACTCGCAAAAGTGGAGGAATATTAAGTTTTAATAAATTCATAATTTTAGTTTTCCCAGTCTGAACTTGATTCAGAATCTTTACTTTTGTAAATACTAATCACAATTTTATTTGCTCACCTCACTTTACATAAAGAATTATGCGTTAATAGACGAGCTTAGTGTTCAGTTTAATAGTGGATTGACTATTATTACTGGCGAAACTGGCGCTGGAAAATCTATCCTTTTGGGTGGTTTATCCTTAGTATTAGGTAAACGTGCGGATTTAAGTCAGGTAAAAAACAAAGATGAAAAATGTGTTATAGAGGCAAGTTTCGATATTGCTAACTATAACTTAAAATCCCTTTTTTTGTCTTTGGACTTAGACTATGATGTGCAAACGATTATAAGGCGCGAAATTTTACCCTCAGGCAAATCTCGAGCTTTTGTCAATGATGTACCAACAACTTTAGAGAGTTTAGTTGCTCTAAGCACACATCTTATAGATATACATTCACAGCATCAAACACAACAAATAATTCAGGACGATTATCAATTTAAAGTTATAGATGCACTGGCTGATAATGGCAAAAACTTGGAGCTATATTCAGAAAGATTAATGACTTATAAGTCGCTTCAGAAGTCTTTAGAAATACTCAAAGCCTCTAAAGCTGATTTGATTAAAGAGTATGATTATAATTTGTTTCTAACTAAAGAATTGAATGAAATTGATTTGGAATCTGTAGATGTCGAAGATTTAGAATCGCAATATGAGCAGCTTAACAATGTAGAAATAATAGGAGAGAAGCTGGGTAGTTCTAAATTTATACTTTCTAGAGAAGATCAAGGCGTTATGGACCAATTAAATCTTATAAAACAAGAACTAAATAAGATTTCGGGTTTTGGGAAGGCATACGAGTCTTTAGAGGATAGAGTATCGAGTGTAAATGTTGAGTTAGATGATATCGTTGCAGAATTGGATAAGCTTGAAGCGTTGTTGTCCTCAGATCCTCAGGAGTTAGAACGTGTTAGTTTGAAACTGCAAAAGGTTAATAATCTTTTTCAAAAACATTCAGTGTCAGAAGTCGATGAATTAATCGAGATAAAAACAGAGCTTGAATCTAAGATTTCTAATACCGAAAGTTTAGATGAGAGCATTATAGAGAAAGAAAAAGAAATTTCAAACCTCAACAAAGAGTTAAATCAAATCGCTACAACGATCAGTAATCAGCGAAAAGCTATAATTCCTGTATTAATAGAAAAGCTAGAGAAAATGCTTTCGGGGTTAGGAATGCCAAATGCTAAATTCAAAATAGAGCTTGAATCTCTAGATAGTTTTTTGGTCAATGGAAAAGACCGTTTGCAGTTTTTGTTTATGGCAAACAAAGGATCTAGCTTTAATGCATTAAAGAAAGCTGCTTCTGGCGGCGAGTTATCTAGAATTATGCTGACCATTAAATCTATTTTGTCAGAATATATGCAGTTACCATCTATAATGTTCGATGAAATAGATACAGGTGTTTCAGGCGAAATATCGAATAAAATGGGTAGTATTATGAAGCAAATGAGTGGAAGAATGCAAGTGTTTAGTATTACACATCTACCACAGATAGCTGCTAAAGGAGATTCACATTTTAAAGTATTCAAAACAGATATTGACCATGTCACACATACACAACTTAAGCGATTAGATGAAGATCAGCGTATAGTTGAAATAGCACAAATGCTAGGCGGTACTGACATTACAGAATCAGCTATGGCTCATGCCAAACAATTATTGAATTAACAGATCATTGCTGCATAGGCAGGAACTTATCATTATTTCTTTAATTAAATCTTATATTTGACCGATAAATTACTAATCAAAAACAGACTAAAATAGATAGACAATGTATAACTTACTCAAAGGAAAAAAAGGGATTATTTTTGGAGCATTAGATGAAAACTCTATTGCATGGAAGACTGCAGAACGCGTTCATGAAGAAGGAGGTGAATTTGTATTGACCAATGCACCGGTTGCCATGCGAATGGGGCAAATTAATACATTGGCAGAGAAAACAGGTTCTCAGATAATCCCAGCAGATGCAACATCTGAAGAAGACTTACAAAATCTTGTAGAAAAGTCAATGCAAATATTAGGTGGGAAGTTAGATTTTGTATTACATTCTATAGGGATGTCCATAAACGTAAGAAAGGGTAGACATTACACAGATCAGAAATACGATTGGACACAAAAAGGAACCGATGTTTCAGCAATGTCCTTTCATAAAGTAATGCAAACGTTGTATAAGGCAGATGCTATGAATGAATGGGGAAGTATTGTGGCATTAACTTATATGGCAGCTCAGCGTGTCTTTCCAGATTATAATGACATGGCCGATAATAAAGCCTATTTAGAAAGTATTGCACGTAGCTTTGGGTATTTTTTTGGAAGGGATAAAAATGTACGGGTGAATACCATTTCCCAGTCACCAACACCAACAACAGCCGGAAGTGGTGTAAAAGGCTTTGACGGCTTTATTGCTTATGCTGAAAAAATGTCTCCATTGGGAAATGCCACGGCATTAGATTGTGCCAACTATACAGTGACATTATTTAGCGACTTAACCAAGCGCGTAACACTTCAAAATCTTTATAATGATGGTGGTTTTAGTAATATGGGCGTAAGTGATGCTGTGATGGAAGCTTTTGTTGACGACAATTAGACGATATAATTAATCCGTTAAAAAGCTGTTGTGCAATTTGTATGACAGCTTTTTTTATATTGCATAGTGAAATATCTGTGATAAATTAAAATTTTCTGAGTTTTTATATGAAAATAACTTTACAATTAAATAATAATAAGCTTTTAGTAATACTTTTATTTTTAGCAACAACCATCACCGTTCAAGCTCAAACTTTTAATAGAGTAGAAGACGTTGCTGGTTTAGGTGTTTTGGAGGAAAATAATGGGGTAGCCACTGCTGATTATGATGGTGATGGCGATTTGGATATTTTTATCGTTGCTAAAGCAAAGGATAATTCCGAAAGACCAAAATCATTAAGTCGATTATTTCGCAATGACAATGATGGTTCGTTCACAGATGTCACCCAAGCAGCTGGTTTTTCGAACTTGTTCCCAAATGATATTTACGCTGATGCTTTTTTAGGATTAGCAGGTTTTAAATATGGAGCATATTGGGGTGACTATAACAATGACGGGTTCCCCGATTTATTTATGACCTTTTTAGATAGGGTACAACTATGGCGTAATCAGGGAGACGGAACTTTTATCAATGTAACTCAGACTTCTGGAATTACTGAAATCAATGGATGTGGTAATACGGGAGCTACATGGTTTGACTATAACCACGATGGTCTTTTGGATCTCTTTATTGCTGACTGGCAACGTTGTGGACAAAATACATTATATCTAAATCAAGGTAATGAAACATTTCAAGATGTCAGTGAATCAGTGGGAATATCCACTACGGAGAACTATGCAAGTTTTGTAGGGTTACCTTTCGATTTTGACTCTAATGGATTTATTGATTTATATGTTACAAATGATTTAAGACATCCTAATGAATTATTTATAAGCCAAAATGGCAATACTTTTACAGAAGATGCGCCAAGCTATAATATAAACACCACAGGGGAAGATATGGCTATTACTATAGGTGATTATAATTTAGATGGCCATTTCGATTTTTTTATTACGGCCATAGATTTAAACTTTTTGCTGACAAATAACGGTGACGGGACATTTACTGAGTCCGCTGAAGCTTTTGGAATTAATAATACCTTATGGTCTTGGGGTACTAAGTTTTCAGATTTTGATCTCGATGGTGATGAAGATTTAGTTATTGTGAATGGTTATTTTATTAATAATAGAGATGAGGAACCTAACTTTTATTTCAAAAACTTGTTTGTTGAAGGACAATCTACGTTCCAGAATATTTCAGCAGAATTGGGTTTAAATGAGTTGGGCACAGGTGTAGAAGTCCTTGATTTTGATTACGACAATGATGGCGATATGGACCTATTGGTTACCAACAATAATAAAGAATGCTTTTTTTATGAGAACAAGCTATTGAATTTTGATGATGCAGAGACGACCTTGAACTGGCTGAAAGTTCATCTGGAAGGAACAGTTTCT
>NZ_JANQIM010000047.1 GCF_028282165.1 Winogradskyella sp.
AAATATCTTGCTCTGGCTCATAAACATCCTCACGACCACCTGCAAAACCAAATGTTGGGAATCCCATCGACTCTAATGCTACATTTCCTGCAAGAATCATTAAATCGGCCCAAGAAATCTTATTGCCATACTTTTTCTTTACAGGCCACAACAGTAAACGTGCTTTATCTAAGTTACCATTATCTGGCCAACTATTAAGTGGTGCAAAACGATGTGTTCCTGTACCAGCACCTCCGCGTCCGTCACCCACTCTGTAAGTTCCGGCACTATGCCAAGCCATACGAATCATCAATCCACCATAATGCCCATAATCTGCTGGCCACCAGTCTTGAGAATCGGTCATTAAATGCGTGAGGTCTTTTTTAAGCGCATCATAATCAATACTATTGAATGCTTCTGCATAATCAAAGTCTTCACCCATTGGGTCATTCTTTGGTGCATGTTGCCTCAAAATATTTAACTTCAATTCATTTGGCCACCAATCGCGATTTTGGGTTCCACCACCTGCCGATTTCTTCTGAGTTCCACTTAAAAACGGGCATTTGCTAGCATCACTACTATTAATGTTGTAATTTCCTTTATTGTCCATATTTTTTAGTTTTTGGAGAGTTGATTTTTACTTGTTTAAAAGTATAAAATTAATGACCAGAGACTAAAATACAGACATACTATATGTTTATTTTTCTATAGATTTTATCTATTGTTAATTTATTTAGAATAATTACAAATAATGGTAATGTTGTTGAACTGTTTAATTTTTAGCATGATATCAATTAATTTTAACTTAAAAGCTTAAACACTTTTGTTAAATTTTTGTATCTAAAACTGAGTAAGCTTAATTTTATGAAAAAAGAAAAAATGCTATTGAAAAAGACTAACATTGAGAACAAGCTGAATGCGTTGAAACGTAAAGGCTATTCAGAAGAAAAGATTATAGATGAAGTAAAAGCTATCCTTAATGATGATGATAAAAAAGATGAGCTAATTCTAAAAACTTTATCTAGCAATAACAATTCCGATCATAATAATTTTATTTTCGACTTATTAGAGACTGATCGGATTTATCATATAAGCCAAATTAAAAAGACATGTGTTAACTACAGATTACGCTTTTTAGACACAAAGCTTTTTAAAGGTGAATTACCCTATGAAGCCATATCTAAAATAAAACAGCTCGAAAAAGAGCACAATACCAATCTCAAAGGATTTAAAATTATAGCGCCAGCTAAACTTTTTAAACTTGAGCATTATGACGATCCGCTTCTTTTTGCACCAATTGGTAATGGTTATTATTATTTGATTCATAAATGGGGAAATGACCTCAGTCCATACAGGAAGCTTCTGATGTGGCCAGTGAGAGATTTTGAAAACTTTGTTTTTTGTATGTTTATTTTAAGTATTGTGCTAACAGCTGCAATCCGAGAGGGTGTTTTTTCTAATAAGGCTACAGCAGCCAATGCCGGAATCGTGTTCCTTTTTGTATTTAAATCTGTTGTTGCTGCAGTGATGTACTACGGTTATTTATCTGGAAAAAACTTTAGTGCTGCTATTTGGGACAGCAAATATTATAACACTTAATCAGAAAAGGCCATACAATACGTATGACCTTTTTTAGTGTAATCATTTTATCAATTTCATTCCCAATATCAATCATTCGATTCTTCTGCATTGATCAGGTAAGGTGTTTTACCATCTGTGATAATGACTTTACTGTTGGCAGACTTTGCCAATTCCATAAAGGCTTCTATGCTTCGTATTTGTATAATTGCTGGAGTTAACCCTACGGACAAGATTTTTTGAGCGTCACGCACACCTTCAGCTTCGATTATTTTTCTTTCTGCCTCTAATCGTTCTTGCTGTAAGATGAATTCCATACGCATGGCATCTTGTTCTGCTTGTAATTTTTGCTCAATAGACGAGGATAGACCTCTAGGCAACTGAATACTCTTCATGAGCACCGCTTCTATCACAATACCTTGACTGTTTAAATTCTCTGCCATTTTCACCTGAATGGCCTCTTCAATATCGGAACGTCGACCAGAGTGCATATCCTTAGCAAAAAACTTAGAACACACATCTGCTGATGCAGATCTAAAAACACTAGTAATAACGGCGGTATAATTTGGTCCAATATTTTCTAATATATATGACACTTTATCTACTTCTAATCTATAAAGTATGGATATCTCAGACTCTACACTCAAGCCTTCCTTACTGGGCAGATTTAATAAAAGTTCAAGATTATTGGTTTGAATCGATTCTTTTATGACTCTTGTAGTAAATGGATTAAAGAAAATGGTGCCTTGCGTAGTGACTTCTGTGTCTAATTTTCCAAGTTTTTGTCTAATTCCTGCTTCACCTGGTCTCACAACAGCACAACTTGTAGTTAATACAACCGATAATAGTAATAATAATAGTTTTGTCCTCATAGCAATAAATTTTTGTCGTTTTATAAAGATAATTCTTACTTGGATATTATTTGCATTAACAATTCTTATGGATATTATAAGCGAGAACTTAAAATGGTATTTAATATTCTGTATATCAATTATTTATTTTTTAAATCGAAAAACGTATGTTTAGAAAACTTTAACAGCGCGAAAGTTTTCACATCCCATATTTTCTAGGTATTCGAACAAATTATCCAATTATAATTTTGTAAATTAAAGCTTTAAATACATAACATATGAGCACTTCAGAATATACAAAAGTTTATTACGGTAATTTTATTATAGTAACACGTCTAAAGAATGCGCTAGAACACATAGGCATTGTTCCCATCATTAAAGATGAGGGCGAGTCCCAACGCTTAGCTGGATATGGCTCCATGAATCAAGGTTACCAAGAGGTCTTTGTACATAATGATGAATTGGATAAAGCTAGTGCCATTGTAGAACAGATTAAGGCTGAAATGGAGGCATAGTATAAGAGTTCAAAATAAATAATTTATCAAATATTGAAATAGGTTTTGTAGGCTTCAAACTATCATCACTTTTGTTGGGTTTAATCATACCTTTGCTGATTTTTAGCTATAATTATTTTACCCGAAAGAGATGACAACTTATAGGTCGATTTTAGAAAAAGAAAACATCAATTTTAAGTCAAACGGTTTTGAATGTTCAAAAATTAAATATGGTTCGTTTACAAATGGAACTGACACCATAGTCAGGTTTATTGAGAAGGGTAAAAATTATGAATTAACAAAGTCGTTAGGCATTGAAACACTAATGAGAATAAAATGGATGGACAGTTGTTCTTATGTCAAGCTTAATAGCAACAATAGCGTTTACGAGTATATTAGATTAGGTAACTTTGAAAGCGAGCAACATTATATCCACAGTAAACCAGGTGACTATCACAGTATCACCGATGAATCCTATGAAATGATTATAAAAATAATTAAGCCGTCACAGCATACATCTTTTCACGCTGTTCCTTGATCTTTTTATCATTCATATATTCATCAAAAGTCATGTAGCGGTCAATAACGCCGTTTGGAGTGAGCTCAATAATGCGGTTACCTACAGTTTGTGCAAACTCGTGGTCGTGCGTGGTTAACAACACAGTTCCTTTAAAGTTTTTTAAGGCATTATTGAAAGCAGTGATACTTTCTAAATCCAAATGGTTAGTTGGTTCATCTACCATTACCACATTGGCTCTCATCATCATCATACGGCTCAACATACAACGTACTTTTTCACCTCCAGATAAGACATCTGCAGTTTTCAAGGCTTCTTCTCCACTAAATATCATTTTCCCAAGAAACCCTCTTATGTAAACTTCTTCGCGTTCTTCTTCGGTTGTGGCCCATTGACGCAACCAATCTACCAGCGTTAGTTTGTTTTCGAAATATTCGCTATTATCTAATGGCAAGTAAGATTGTGTAGTTGTTACGCCCCAAGCATACTTTCCTGCATCTGCCTTCTCTTTTCCGTTAATGATCTGATAGAAGGCGGTAGTCGCTCTCGAATCTTTAGAATACAACACTACCTTGTCGCCTTTTGCCAAATTGATATCGACACCTTTAAAAAGAACTTCGCCATCCAAACTTGCCGAAAGCCCCTCAATATTTAAAATCTGATCGCCTGCTTCACGCTCGCGCTCAAAAATAATAGCTGGATAACGACGACTACTTGGTTTTATATCTGCAATGTTCAATTTATCTATCATCTTTTTTCTACTGGTTGCTTGTTTTGATTTTGCAACATTAGCAGAGAAACGACGTATAAATTCTTCTAATTCTTTCTTCTTTTCTTCGGCTTTTTTGTTTTGCTGTGCACGTTGTTTAGCGGCTAACTGAGAAGACTCGTACCAAAAGGTATAGTTACCAGAATAATGATTTATTTTTCCAAAATCGATATCCGAAATATGGGTACAAACGGCATCTAAAAAGTGTCTATCGTGAGACACTACAATAACACAATTGTCATAATTTGCTAAGAAATTCTCTAACCAAGAAATGGTCTCGTAGTCTAGGTCGTTAGTAGGCTCGTCCATAATTAAAACATCAGGATTTCCAAATAGAGCCTGTGCTAATAACACTCTAACCTTTTGTTTACCATCTAAATCTCCCATCAAAGTGTAGTGTAAATCTTCCTTGATACCTAAATTAGAAAGCATGGCTGCGGCATCACTATCTGCATTCCATCCATTCATTTCTTCAAACTGTACTTGAAGTTCTCCTATTTTTTCCGCATTCTCGTCCGTATAATCAGCATAGAGGGCATCGATTTGAGATTTTAACTCGTATAATGGTCTATTTCCCTTTAATACGGTTTCTAAAACCGTATCCTCATCGTTTTTATTATGGTTCTGTTCTAGTACAGACATGCGCTTACCAGGTTCTAAATGTACATGACCTGAGGTAGGGTCCATTTTACCGGATAAAATCTTTAAAAAAGTAGATTTTCCGGCACCATTTGCGCCAATAATTCCATAACAATTACCATTATTAAATGTGGTATTCACCTCATCAAAAAGCACACGTTTACCGAATTGAACCGAAAGATTAGAAACTGATAACATTTTATAGGTTTTATTTTTTCGGCAAAAGTAGAAAATTAAAGCGATTGGGCGAAATAAATAGGCAGGATAACAAGATTTAACTAGGTATTAACAAGACTTCAAAAATGCAACTTATATTTTTGCTTACTAACTATTGTTGAATTGCGCATGTTGATTAGATACATCATATGTTCTTTTGCCCTCTTATCCATAACTTTTGGATGCAAAGTGAATACAGGCAGCGAAGGTGACCATGCTTACATTGGCGGAGAAATTATAAATCCGAAAAATGAAAGCGTTGTACTCTACAATACTGAAGGCTTAGTTGTGGATTCTTTGACCTTAGATGTAAACAATAGATTTATATACAAGATAAAAGACTTACAGCCTGGCTTATACTCTTTTACTCACGGTGGTGAATACCAATTGGTTCTCTTGGAACCAAACGATAGTGTTATGTTTAGACTAAACACTTACGACTTCGATGAGTCCCTGGTGTTTACTGGTGTTGGCGCCAGAAAGAACAATTATCTTATTGAGACTTATCTGTCTAATGAACGTGAAGAAAAAAAACTAATGAGGTATGCCAAAATGGAGCCTGAACAGTTCAATGAATTTATTGAAGAACGGCGATCTAGAGAATTGGATAAGTTTCACGATTTTATAAAAGACAAACAAGAGTCCGAACTTTTTAAGTCCATCATAGAAGCCAATATTAACTATAACTCTTTTGCTGATAAAGAAATTTATCCTTTCGCCTATTTTGGCAATAACAAACTTATACATATTAAAGACCTGCCCGAAGACTTTTATGCGCACAGAAGTATTATAGATAAAAACGCTGTTAATTTAAGTCATTTGTATTCTTACAATCGCTTCTTGTTTTTTTACATCGATAACCTTGCTGCTCATGTTTATTATGATAGCAACCCCTATCACAGTAAATTTGATAGGCATACCATGCACTACAATAAGTCAAAATTAGATTTAATTGATAGCATTATATCTGATGAAAGCTTAAAGAACAGTCTTCTAAAATATAAGACCAGAGATTATGTAAGCCATAACCATACCGAGTCAGATGCTAATGAAATGCTCAATTATTTTCTATCTAAAAGCACCAATGAAGAAGATAAGGAAAGTATGAAAGAGTTGGTGTTTTCTTTAAAATTACTAAGACAAGGGAATCCTATTCCTAATTTGCCGATCATTAATTATGACAACTCAGAGCAAAATTTAAATGCAATCATAGAAAGACCGACCATTATTTACTTCTGGTCTTCTAACTCAAAGATGCAGTACAGAAACAGTCATTACAAAGTAAAGAGTTTGAAATACGAATTTCCAGGTGTAGATTTTGTGTCAATAAACCTTAATAGCAACGATGACAAATCCTGGAAAGGCATCATAAACAATTACGATTTCCCTAAGGATAATGAATATAAGTTTAAATATCCTAAAGAAGCAAGAAAAGTATTGGCGGTGAACTATTTAAATAAGGCCATCATAGTTAACGAAAACGCTATGATATTGCATCCTAACGTTAATATTTTTAAATCGGACTTTACCGAAATGCTAGGTAGTCTTTTACAAAAAAAACACCTTATCGCTAAACAATAAGGTGCTTAAATAGTATTTAGGTTTTAATTTAATTCCCTTTGTTATAATCAGCCAAGAATTTTTCTAATCCTATATCCGTTAGAGGATGGTTTAGTAATCCTATAATAGACTTTAGAGGTCCAGTCATAACATCTGCGCCTAATTTTGCACAATCAATAACATGCATGGTGTGTCTTACCGAAGCTGCCAAAATCTTCGTATCAAAGGCATAATTGTCATAAATATGACGTATTTCTGCAATTAAGTTTAGCCCGTCTGTTGAAACATCATCTAAACGACCAATAAATGGTGACACATAAGTTGCGCCTGCTTTAGCAGCCAATAATGCTTGGCCTGGCGAAAATACCAAGGTTACGTTTGTTTTTATTCCCTTATCGGAAAAATACTTACAAGCTTTTACACCATCTTTTATCATTGGTAATTTAATCACGATTTGGTCGTGCAACTCTGCCAACACTTCTCCTTCCCTAACCATACCTTCAAAATCAGTAGAGATAACTTCTGCCGAAACATCACCATCAACAATGTTACATATATCTACATAGTGCTTCATAATATTATCTACTCCTGTAATACCCTCTTTTGCCATGAGTGATGGGTTAGTCGTTACACCATCTAAAATACCCATATCTTGGGCTTCTTTAATCTGATCTAAATTGGCTGTGTCTATAAAAAATTCCATAGTAAGCTTGTTTTATTTTCCCTCTACAGAGAATCTATTTACTTGTGTTTTAATTGTCGCGAATGTACAACTAATCAACAGGAGGACTTTAAAGAAATCCCTAAAATATATTAACAACTTACTAAAAGATGAGGAATGGTTTATTCTACTATTAGAAGGAAAGTCTTAGAGGTACTATAATTGCATAACTCTCTGGAGTCATCATCAAAACCATTTCTGAAGGGGCCCTCAACATCTAGATCAATCGTTATTCTATTAATACCAGTTTCTAAAGGTGTCCCTTCAATACTTATTGTTCTATAGCTTACAAAATAATCTAAACCCTCTGGTAAGCCTCGAACATGAAAATAGTAATCATAGTCATCATCTCTTGGCTCATTTTCAATTTCTACAGTAAGATCAACATAATAAAACGACTCTGTTGACGCAATGGGAAATTCTTTATCAGGAATTGAGGGCTCGCGAGCAATTAAACAATCAAAAAAATCCTCGCATCCAAATAGAAAAAAACAGAATAAAAAAGGTAAAATTCTTAGAGACCTCATAATCGCGGATTTAGAATATATACCTCAAATAATGTACCAAAAACAACTACAGCTTATAATGGTTCATCAACAATTTTTCATAAACCTTATCTGGAAGAATCCGCTTTAAAACAATCGAGAATTTTTGCATAAATGCACCGACTTTATAATGAATCTTTGGGGACTTAGTACGTATAATTCTATAAACTGACTCCGCCATTTCTTTAGGGTCGTTTCCGTCATCAACATGCGCATCCATCATCTTTAACGAATTTCCGTACTTTTCTTCATAGGGAGAACCTTCTAAAACTGGTGCATGGTAACGACCTGCAGCAATATTTGTTGCAAAATCACCTGGTGCCACGTTGGTCATTTCAATATTAAAATCCTTTAATTCCATTCTAAAGGCTTCGGTGATTAATTCAAGAGCTCCCTTACTAGCACTGTACACACCTCTATATGGTAATCCCATATAACCTGCAATTGAGGTAATATTTATTATTAAACCTGAATTTTGTTGCCGCATCGTCGGCAATACAGCCTTAATGACGTTGATCGGTCCAAAAAAATTGGTTTCAAAGTTACGTTTTATCTCTGCATCGGGAATTTCTTCTATCGGTCCAGTAATACCAGCCCCGGCATTATTGATTAAAATATCTATTCTAGATGCTTTCTCTAGTAGTTCTGCAACACAGTTAGAAATGGTTTCTGGCTTAGTTACATCTAAAGCTAAAATAGGAAACTCACTATCAGGATAGTTTTTAGGATTACGACTTGTTCCATAGACCTTGAAACCTTTGGCTTGGAGAAATTCTCCAATGGATTTTCCGATTCCAGATGATCCTCCTGTAATTAAAACAACTTTAGACATGATGCACAATAAATAACAAACTTCAAACTCTAAATTCCAAAATAACTAAAATTAATCTTTCCAAAAAATTGTTTGAGTAAGAAGTCTTTTTCTTTGGAAAGAATTTAGGATAGGTCATAAAAAAAGGCAAGCTACCTACATCACACCGCTACGACCGCGTACCTTTGCTACGTTCCCGTCCTGGAGGATTAAGCAGGAGCTGGTTGTGTAGGACTTGCCGGCTGCAAAGATACAACCTTTTAAAACTTTTACAACCATTTAAGCAATCATTTTTAAACTGAATTATATTTAATAACTTGCCAAAAATCTTTAGAAATCCATGCACTTGTATAAATATTTAATATTCTGCTTTTTAGGGTTAAGTCTAATCAATTGTGGCAATACAAATACCTCCGAACAAACAGGCTTAGCCATTGACACTAAAGTAAAATCTCTTTTGTTGGGGGATACCTTAGACCTATCTATAATCAATCCTAAAAAACTAAATATCACTAAGGTAAGTTATCAAATAGATGGGCAACCTATAGAAAAAAATGCAGTTCTTAATAACACTACACTAGGCGTAAAAACCCTCACAGCTACTGTAACTTATGATGACAAAACGGAAACACTTACCAAATCTATAACAATTTACAACAACAAAATCCCTTCTATCTACACTTATGACATTGTAAACACCTATCCTCACGATATTACATCTTACACCCAAGGTTTAGAGTTTTATAATGGTGAATTATATGAGAGTACTGGTCAGTATAAAGAATCGAAATTAAGAAAAGTGAATTTTGAAACAGGTGAAATTTTAAAAAATATTAATCTCAATGATAATTTTTTTGGTGAAGGGTTAACCATTTTAGATGATAAATTATACCAATTGACCTGGAAAGCCAAACGAGGTTTTATATATGATATTAATTCTTTTGAAAAACTGAGTACATTTAACTACGGAAAGAGTAAAGAAGGCTGGGGAATTTGCAATGATGGAAACACCTTATATAAGTCTGACGGCACTGAAAGGATTTGGCTACTAAATCCTGAAAATCTTACGGAAAAAGGCCATATCGAAGTATATACCGAAAAAGGTAAGATCCCTAGCTTAAATGAATTGGAATGGATAAACGGCAAAATTTTCGCTAACATCTATCAACGCAACGGTGTTGTTATTATAGATCCTAAAACAGGAGGTGTAGAAGGTGTTATTGACTTTAAACCTTTACTAAAACATGTAAAACAACACGATCGATTAGATGTACTCAACGGTATTGCCTATCATCCAGAACGCAAAACCATTTTCGTCACTGGTAAGAATTGGGATAAGCTTTTTGAAGTAACCATAAAAAAGCAGTAGTAGACCTTGCAAACTTTCGAGAAAACTATTACCGTATCAAACGAAGACCTGGACCAACTCAACCACGTCAACAATGTACGCTATGTACAATGGGTACAAGATATGGCTGAAGCACATTGGCTTCAAAATACGACTAAAACCATTTTAGATAAGTACTTTTGGGTATTGGTGAGCCATCATATCGATTATAAAAATCAAGCTGTTTTGGGTGATGTCTTAAAACTCAAGACCTATGTGTCCAAATCCGAAGGGTTATTCTCATTTCGACAAGTTGAGATCTATAATACCTTCAATGACAAACTTATTGTAGCATCCGAAACCAAATGGTGTTTGATAAGTGCAGCAAGCAAACGACCTACCAGAATTACGCCAGAAATCATAGCATTATTTGAATAAGCCATACAAAACCTAGACTAGTTGCTTTAGACTAGCTCGACGAAGCAAAGCGTTGATGAGTTAACAATAATTTAGGTTAAAGTTTTTTTAATAGGCAAAGCTGTTTCATTTTAATCTACGTTCTTTAGGCCACTGATCAATCACCATGAAACACTTATTCTTTATTATAGGTCTGTTATCTATTAACAGTCTTGTTTTTGGACAAACGCTTGAAGGTAAAGTGTATAATTCTAAATCGGTAGTAAAGGATATTAAAGTCTTAAACAAAACCCAAAACAGACTTACAGTCACTGATAAAGACGGTAATTTCAGTATTCCTGCAAAAGTGAACGACACCATTTCATTTCAGTCCTTATTTTACCGTCCTAAAGAAGTGGTTTTAGATCAAACCCATTTTAATTCTATTAATGTTTTTGAAATAGAGGAAATTGTAAGTGAATTGGATGAAGTTAATATTAAAGCAGAACCCGAACAACCTGTTTTTGAAGAAGAAACCTTTAATGAAGACCTTCAAAATTTAATTAAAGAAGACATTAAACGCAATCCGCACCTTTATCAACCTCCTGGTGCAACTTATGGCGTAGACTTCATCTATCTTATTGGGCAAGTCGCAAAGCTTTTTAAGCGAAAACGACCTAAAGCCCCAACTTACAAATCCCTAACCTATACACAAATAGATTCTTTATTTAGTAAAAGCACATTCTTTAACAAACGTTTGGTTACGGAAGATTTAAATATTCCAGAAGATAAAACAAAACTGTTTTTTGATTTTTGTGAAGCCAAGGGCATAAGTTCAGAATTATTGAAAGATGAAAAAAAGATGATGCTGTTAGAACAATTGGTTGTAAATAGCCAATTGTTCTTAATCCTGCTCGAAGAATATGGTGAAGAGAAGACAACAAAAGATTAGCCTGTCATTCTTACGCCAGCTTGTTGCCATAACTTTAACTACTTAGGTGAAACCTGCAAGCAGAGGTACAATGTAGAAACAAATATGTTTCACATTACACTTCGACTGCGCTCAGTGTGACATAATCCTTTAATTAATACAAATACATAATAATTCATAACTTCAAAAGTTATATTTTAGAGCCAAAATATATTTATCTTTTATGAAGCGATTACTAGCGTTCTTTATTTGTTTAGGAATCATCGTGTTTTGGAGTTCTTGCCGTGAGGATTTTGAATTCTCACCGAGTACAGGAAACCTACAATTTGAAAGAGATACCATTTACCTAGATACTGTGTTTACAAATATCGGTTCTAGTACCTATAACCTTAAGGTTTACAACCGAAGTGATGATGACATCGTCATCCCTACCATTCAGCTAGAAAATGGAACAAGCTCATTTTATAGAATGAATGTTGATGGTACCACTGGACTAGAAGGAGCACAAGAAGGAAAGTTTTTCGAAAATATTGAACTTCTGGCTAATGATAGCTTATTCATATTTATTGAAACAACCATAGACATAGAAACACTTTCAAACTCAGATACACAGTTTTTATATACAGACCGTATCCTGTTTGATTCGGGCAACAATCAACAAGATGTGGATTTGGTGACTTTAGTTAAAGATGCTATTTTCATATTTGCAGACAGAGATGAGGACACCAATATTATTGAAACCTTAACTTTTGATGTGGATGGGGACGGCACACCTGATGAAACAACATTACAAGGACGTTTCCTCGAAAATGATGAGCTTACCTTTACTAACGAAAAACCCTATGTTATTTACGGCTATGCTGGTGTTGGCGCTGGACAAACCTTGACAATGGAACCTGGTGCTAGAGTGCATTTTCATGCTGACTCCGGAATTATAGTCACTCAAGGCGGTTCACTGAACATCAATGGCGCATTAAGTACAGATCAAGATGTCTTAGAGAACGAAGTCATCCTGGAAGGTGATCGCTTAGAACCTGCTTTCTCAGAGGTTCCTGGTCAATGGGGAACAATCTGGTTATTTAGTGGCAGCGAAAATAATACGATCAACTATGCAACTATAAAAAATGCAACCATTGGCATACTTTCAGAAGGTAATCAAGATGCTACAAATGATAAATTGACCATAACCAATTCACAGATTTACAATTCTAGTGCTTTCGGAATATTAGGTAGGGCCACATCCATTTTAGCAGAAAATCTAGTCATTAATAGAACAGGACAATCCTCTTTTGCAGGTACTTTTGGTGGAAAATACAATTTTACGCATTGTACCATTGCTAATTATTGGAACAATAGTTTTAGGGATTTCCCATCCCTTTTACTAAATGATTTTATTGTCGATGAAAACAATACCATTTTCACTAATGACTTAACCGAAGCCAACTTCACTAATTGTATTATTTATGGCAATGATAATCCCGAATTTTTATTAGAAAATGAAGGAAATACTTTCAACTATAAATTTACCAATTGTTTGCTTCGTTTCGATAATGAAACTCTAAGTGGTACAGGAAATTATATGTTTAATGATACTGTATTCTATGAGAATAACGTATTCAATACAGATCCCAGGTTTGAAGACCCTTTTGAAAATCTTATGCGAATCGGAGAAGATTCTGGCGCAAATGGTATAGCTCTACCTTTAATCCCTTCAGGTTTTGATTTACTCAGTAATCCAAGGGATAACATAGAACCAGATGCCGGTGCTTATGAAAGTATTACTTTAGAGGATTAGGTAACTAATTGAAATATTATTACTGTTTCTCTAAAAAACGATCTGTAGGTATTATTATGAATATTATCGTCAATGCTTAAGCATTGAACAAAGGTCTGCCGCCCATTAATTCATTTACTTTTTCAGCAACACCTTCTAAAACGGTTTCATTATCATGATTGTTGATGACCTCGTCAATTAAATCTACAATATAACTCATGTCGTTTTCTTTAAGACCTCTTGTGGTAATCGCTGGTGTACCAATTCTAATTCCAGACGTTACAAAAGGCGACTCTGTATCAAATGGCACCATGTTTTTATTGACCGTAATATCAGCCTTAACTAAGGCATTCTCAGCGTCTTTCCCTGTGATATTTTTGTTACGTAAATCGATCAGCATCATATGGTTGTCCGTTCCACCAGAGATTAAGTGATAATCCTTGGCGACAAAAGCTTTTGCCATAGCATCGGCATTGTGCTTAACTCTTAGCATGTAATGCATAAATTCGTCCGTTAAAGCTTCACCAAAGGCAATGGCCTTGGCAGCAATGACGTGTTCTAAAGGACCACCTTGATTACCAGGAAAAACACCAGAATCTAATAATCCAGACATCTTGCGAAGCTTTCCACTTTTTAAGGTAATGCCAAACGGATTATCTATATTCTCACCCATTAGTATCATGCCGCCTCTAGGTCCTCTCAACGTTTTGTGCGTGGTAGTAGTTACAACATGACAGTGCGGCATCGGATCATTGAGAATACCCTTTGCTATTAATCCAGCTGGATGCGAAATATCCGCTAGTAAAATAGCACCAACATTATCGGCAACTTCCCTAAACTTAGCAAAGTCCATATCACGAGAATAGGCAGATGCACCAGCAATGATCAATTTAGGGCGTTCTTTTTCGGCAACATCAGATAACATGTCATAATCAATATAACCTGTATCTTTTTTTACACCATAAAATGTAGGACGATATAATTTCCCTGAAAAATTAACCGAAGAACCATGAGTAAGGTGTCCACCATGTGATAAATCGAATCCTAAAATAGTATCACCTGGCTTAAGGCAAGCATGAAATACAGCAGTATTGGCTTGGCTACCTGAATGTGGCTGAACATTGGCATAAGCGGCACCAAACAAGGCTTTTGCTCTATCTATGGCAACACGTTCAACTTCGTCTACAACTTCACAACCACCATAATAACGCTTCCCAGGATAACCCTCCGCATACTTGTTTGTAAGGACAGAGCCTGTAGCTTCCATAACTTGGTCACTAGCAAAATTTTCTGAAGCGATTAATTCTATACCTTCCAATTGGCGTTCTCTTTCAGCATCTATAAGTTCAAAGATTTGTTCGTCGCGTTGCATAAATTATCTCTATAGTTAAATGAGCATCAAAAATACTAAAACATTAGTTTTAATATTAAAAATTATGTAGGTTTGAATAGAAATTAATGAACATTTAATCAACAATAAAACTATGCCATTATCAGCCAATAACCCAAATAGAACATCATGGTTATACGTCAATAAATACTCGGATTTTCCTATTCAGAATATTCCTTTCGGTGTTTTTCTCACCAGAGAAGACATCATTACCATAGGAACACGAATAGGTGATACGGCCATAGACCTTGGGGCATTACATCAATTGGGTTATTTTGATGGTATTCCTTTAACGGATGATATTTTTCTTCAGGATTCATTAAATGATTTTATTGCTGATGGACGTAAAACGTGGCGAGCTGTCCGTAACCGTGTGGCGGAAATTTTTGATTCTAATAATGAAACGCTTAAGAACAATACCAAACATAAAGAGATCATTTGTTTTCGATTAGATGAAATTGAAATGCAAATGCCAATTCACGTTGGTGATTATACGGATTTCTACTCCAGTAAAGAACACGCCACAAATGTGGGTTCTATGTTTAGGGATCCCGATAATGCCCTTATGCCAAATTGGTTGCACATTCCTGTAGGTTATCACGGCCGTAGTTCCTCGATTGTAACGACACATATCCCTATTCACAGACCACAAGGACAAACATTACCTGAAGGCACCAACCAACCTGTATTTGGCCCAAGTAAACTGGTCGATTTTGAATTGGAAATGGCCTTTATTACAACGGCTGCTAACGATTTGGGAGAACCCATTCCAGTGGAAGAAGCTGAAGAATACATTTTCGGATTAGTGGTATTTAACGATTGGTCTGCAAGAGATATACAAAAATGGGAATATGTACCTCTCGGTCCATTCTTAGGAAAGAATTTTGCCTCTGCCACGTCACCCTGGATTGTGACGCTTGATGCGCTCGAACCGTTTAGAGTAGAAAGTCCAAAACAAGATCCTAAACCTCTCGCCTATTTACAAACTAAAGGCAAACACAGCTTCGATATTCATTTAGAAGCGGGCATTATCCCTAAAGGTGGAAAAGAAACTACTGTTTGTAAAACCAACTTTAAATATATGTACTGGAATATGGCACAGCAATTAGCGCATCATACGGTTAATGGTTGTCCAGTAAATGCTGGTGATATGATGGGTAGCGGTACCATTTCTGGCCCAACTGAAGATTCCTACGGTTCTATGTTAGAATTGACCTGGAAAGGCACAAAACCCATTAAAATGAAAGATGGTACTGAGCGTAAGTTCATTAATGATTATGATACCGTAGTTATGCGAGGTTACTGTGAAAATGATGATGTTCGTATCGGTTTTGGACAAGTAAAAACACAGTTGCTTCCGGTGTTTAATTCGAAAAAGAAGAAATAATTTGAAGTACTAAGATATAAGAAAGAAGCTCAAAGTTGTTATCAATTTCGAGCTTTTGTCATTCTGCCTATTTCCCAAGTACTGATTACTGATTACTGCCTACTTCTTACTTCTTACTGCCTACTGCGTCCTGATTACTAATTACTGCTTCTCAACATTGCAAACAATTAATAATCAGCATTATAAAAAACTTGGCATAGTACTTGGTTTATACTTCGTATAACCTTAAATAATACAAGATTATGAAACGATTTTTACTTTTAACAGTCCTTGTTTCGGTACTCGTATCTTGTAGTGCCAAAAAACAAATCGAACAAGCCATTAGTCATGGTAACTATGATGAAGCCATAGCTGATGCCCTACGAAAGCTAGAGAACAACAAAGACAAAAAGCGTAAGCAAGCTTATGTAGTAATGCTAAAGGATGCTTACGATAAAGTCTTAGCGGAAGATTTGGCACAAATTGCGCATCTAAAAGAAGATGGCAATCCTGAGTTATACAGAACCATTTACGAAGCCTACACAGATCTGGAAGCTAGACAAAATGCTATAAAACGTGTGATGCCATTGAGAATTGAAGGTAGAACCATACACTTTTCCTTTAATGATTATAGTAGCGAATTGGTAGAATACAGGTATAAAACCTCTGATTTTTTAATGGACAAGGCCTTGGATTTATTGGACACCGAAGATAAATTCAATGCTCGTGAAGCCTATAGGCTGTTTGATTATGTGGACAATATCAATCCAAATTTTGAAGACGTCAGAGCCTTAATGCAAGAAGCCCATGCTACGGGTATGGATTATGTCCATGTGTCTATAAAGAACCAAACCCATCAAATTATACCGCAACGATTGGAGGCTGAGCTTTTGGATTTCAATACTTACGGACTAAATCAGTTTTGGACTACTTATCACGCCAATGCTGATACAAATATCGATTACGATTTTGCGATGGAGCTACAACTAAAGCGTATTAATATATCACCAGAACGTATTAACGAGAGGCAGTTGTTGAGAGAACGCGACATTGTTGATGGTTGGGAATACGTGTTGGACGAAAACGGAAATGTGGCCAAGGACAGCTTGGGCAATGACATTAAGGTCGATAGAATTGTAAATGTGAGAGCACGTTTTTTTGAAGTGCTACAGACCAAATCCGCACAAGTGGTAGCTGAAGTGGTATATAAAGATCTTAAGCAAAATCAGGTGATTGATGCTTTTCCGATTGATAGTGGCTTTACTTTTGAGAATGTCTTTGGACGATTTAGAGGCGACCGAAGAGCGTTAAACAGAAATGACAGAGCGCTATTGGGACAAGATCAAATTGCCTTCCCATCCGATGAGCAAATGGTCTACGACTCTGGTGAAGATTTAAAGTTACAACTAAAGAACATCATTAGCCGCTATAGGTTGAATAGTTAATAAATAAAAAAACCTCTCACATTTCGACAAGCTCAATGACCGTGAGAGGTTTTTTTTACCTATAGTTCAATAACCAACAAAGTTTGGACTTTATGGTTAATCAACCTATATATGTCTAATGGTAAATATCTATCTTTTATAACATTGAATGGTTCCTACGTTAATATCAAGTAGCTTGTAAAACCTTTTTTGTTATCGATTTAATGTTTCTAAATAAGACCAATATTTTCATTGGGTTTTAAACATGGAAACATAAAAAATTTCGTTCTGCGCAAGTTTTTTTTCCCTTCTTCATCTAAATCTATATACAACTAATATCAATATAAAAAATGAACAAAATGATGAATAGAAGAAATTATTTCGCCATGTTATTTGTAGTATTGGTTCTAAACTCTTGCTCAACAGACGATGAATCTAATGCCACTACTAATACCACTACAGAAAACCTCCCTGAGATATCGGGTTACCCCATTGTGAGTACAGAGCAAACTCTGTCTTATAATAATACAGGCATCATTTCCTCACCCTCCTCTGGTTCTGATTTTTTTGGTCAAAACGCCAACTATTTGGGTACGAGAGCGAACTATGAAGACAATGGTGATGGCACGGTCACCGATATGGTCACAGGCTTAATGTGGACGCAAAGTCCTGACCTCAATGATGATGGTGTTATCGACAACAACGACAAAATATCGCAAACAGATGCCGAAAGTGGTGCAGTCACCAGCACTTTTGCAGGCTATGATGATTGGAGATTACCAACGATAAAAGAATTGTACTCTTTGGCTATGTTCTATGGTGCTGAACCTGAGGTATTAGCTACCGAACAAGGAAATGCCGTACCCTATATCGATACTGACGTGTTTGAATTTGCCTATGGTGACCTAAATGCTGGTGAACGAATTATTGATGCGCAATTCGCCTCATCTACCATCTACACAAGTACAACCATGAACGGTGATAGGACCATGTTTGGTTTTAACTTCGCAGATGGCAGAATAAAGGGGTATCCTACCGACTTTAATCCTATAAGTCCAGGTGAATCTAATAGGTTTTATGTACTTTATGTAAGAGGGAATACTTCTTATGGGAGCAACACCTTTTCTAATAATGGAGATGGTACCATTACCGATAATGCTACTGGACTCATGTGGAAGCAAGATGATGAGGGAACTGACATGTTATGGGAAGATGCTCTCGCCTATGCGGAAGATCATGAGTTTGGAGGCTATTCAGATTGGAGACTACCGGATGCCAAGGAACTGCAAAGTATTATCGATTATTCACGATCGCCTGCAACGACCAATTCGGCTGCTATAGATGGAATATTTAATTCCACACAGATTACCAATGAAGCTGGACAAGACGATTACCCAATGTATTGGACGAGTACAACGTTTAGCACCACATCACAAGCTAGTGGTACCTATGCCATTTATCTCTGCTTTGGGCGAGCCATGGGCTTTATTAATGGTGACTGGTTAGATGTACATGGTGCTGGTGCTCAAAGAAGCGATCCAAAAACTGGGAATCCAGATGATTATCCCGAAGGACATGGTCCACAAGGTGACGCTATCCGTATCAGTAACTTTATCCGTTTGGTTAGGAATGTGAATTGATTGATAAGCGATAACTTGATAAAAAAAGCCTCTCAAAATGAGAGGTTTTTTATTCTAATAAAAGAAGTTAGGTTTTAAATTCTTAGAAATCCATACGTAGAACTACGTAATTTAGAAGCAGCTTTAATAACAAACTCAAAAGCCTCTAGCATATGCACTAGGCCAACAGGTTGCGCCACCACACTCCGATTTGCAATCTGTTTTTACACGAAAGGAATAGCTCCTCGTTTCGGTATGTTGCTTTACCATGGTCACCACAGAATTTTCATAAACCACACTCGTTCGTCCTGTAGGTACTTGGCTCGATCGGGTAACATATTTATAACCGTCACAGTCGCAATAGTTCCTGAGAGCATCGCCAGCATTTTTCAGTTTTTCAAACACATAGAATGAACTTCCTTTAATTTCCAAATCACACAATACCTTCAAGCCATTGAAAGCTTTTCCACTGACTTGGTACATCGCACCATTGTATTGAATGACATCACCAGAGCTAATCTGCGATATGGATTTGCTTACACCAAAAGTTCTATGTCCATTGCATACCGTATGAGTTTGTGCAGGATTACCGCTCATCACAATTTGCGGTTTTAAACAGTCATTAAAGGCTTTTTGAGCGGCTTCAGCTTTTGCAATTGATGCTTCAAGTTCCTTTAAATATTTTTTTTCGGCTTTGGCCAAATCGAGTTGCCTTTTAATAATAGCTTGCTTCTTTTTAATCGTAAAAACTGGCGAACAAAAGGTATCGTTACTTGTCATAAGCTTTAGGACGCTCTCATCAGCAAATTCATTATACTTACTGTCTATACCGTAGTAGAAAATATATTCACTAGTACGATTATAGTTGGTTAGAAAAGCATGTTTACCGTCCACATCTTGATACCAACCGTTGGGATATTGAAAATAACCCATTTGTTCCTTCTCAGTATTGGGAAGAATCTTAATGCAGGAATCACCATAACCTATATTGGGTTCCGCATCTGCATTATCTGGGTCTTGCCAAAACATTACGGCGTAAGATCTATCGTCTGGAAGTGCTCGCATCTCCCCTATTTTAAAGTGCTCTTTTGCCACGTCCCAACGTGCAGAAGATGTGTAGACCAACCCATACCAAGTATCTGTGTTGAGTTGTACGCCAGACCTAAAGTCATTTTCAACGGATCTATAATAAAAGTAGTTATTACCAGGAATACGTTTATCAATGTCACCGATATAGCATTGAAGTTGAGTAGTGGCAATGTACATCCCAAGACCTGAAGGTTTCCCATCACTTAAATCTCCGAAGTAAAAATAATCTTTGGGATTATAGGTTTCTTCTAAAGAAATAGTTTTGTAAGGTACTTGCGTTAGATCCTCAGCAAAAAACACATCAGGAAAATTGATGGTCTGTGCTTTTTCTAATTTTCCTTGTACCCAAAGACCTTGTACGACAGTACCATCTGGGTTTTTAAGTATGCCTGTACCATTATAGGTATCGTTTAGCAATCCACCGATATATGAACTACCATCACTGAACTTAATATGACCAAAAACATAGTTTCCTTTTAATTTAATATCCTTATTGTTATTTGATGAAAAGAAATTCCCTGATGGAATGCCAGTAAACGATTGTATAGGTTGGCCTTCTTCATAAATCATGGACATCAATCTGGGATAGCCACCATAAAGACCTGTGACTTTTTTTATAGTCGGATCTTTTTCTAATAATAAATCTTTTCCTATACCATATTTAGTATACTCTTTATTGTAACGAAGTATCATTTCACCTTCATACATCGCATTTTGCTCATTATTTTTTGTAAAGTCTACGTTGACTTCGGGTATAAAGTCGTATCCATCCCTTAAGTAATTTACCTTAAATTCGTAGGCCTTACCCTTGAATTTCTCTCCATTGTCTGAGAACGTACCTTTCAAAAGAACATAGGTAATGACTCTTTTTTTGTGCTCTTGAAGTTTGTCTTCATATGGAATGAGATATTTGTCCTTATTAAATTTTTTCTTACGATCTTGAGCCTTAAACTTTTTATCGAAATACAAACTTCTGCGTTCTTTTAAGCTCTTTGTTACGGCTTCGTCTGGCTCTTTGGCTTTATCCTCTGTAATAAATAGGTAGCCACCAACACCATCTTCACAGTTTCCTTCTACACAGCCTTTATATTTTAACAAGAAATAGGCTTTTAAATCGATGTCCTTAACATATTTAGCCTTGGCCAGTACTTTATAGTTTATCTTTTTGGTGCCGACTGTTTTAAGTTGTGGGTATATGAGAGGCAGCATCTCATCTGTTTGGCCAAAAAGAAACAAAGAACCAAAAACATATAAATAGGCTATAATTATGCGTTTCATCTCACTAATATTTTAGGTAACAACCTGATGGGTTACGATTTAAAACTATAAAATCAATTCTTAAAGCTAATCAATTTTAAAGTTTTTTGCACTATTAGAGCTTTATTATGATGCCCATTCACAAACGCTGACACATCATAACTCGCCTTGCTTCGATAACACTTTTTTGACTTCTGGATACTTTACAAATAACTAATCGAACAATTATGAAAAAGCTATTCAATCTCGTTTTCTTAAGCCTCTCTTTACATTCATTATTTTTATACGTACAACAACTATATTATTTTGAAGGAAGAGATTTTCTCTTTGCCATTGGTATCAACCTAAAACTTGTCAATAATAATAAACCTTAATCTAAAATCTATAAGCTTGAGACTGTACTTTTAGTTGGAATGTGTTATAATGTATTATATCATTCCACTTCTTGAATATAAAAAAAGGCCTGACTAGAATTGTCGGTCATTAGAATACGTTCCCCTTCATCAATAATCATACTACCACCGTTTTCTAGAATTCTGTGCTTGGTTGTATTTAAATCCTTAACACCAAATGTACATACCCAATATTCATATTTGCCTTTATAATCATTGGGAATCTGTACCGCATCTGCAATATGTTTATTGTTTTGGGTATAGATTTCAAAATGGTCGTTACTGGTTTTCACAAAAGACCAATCAAAAATACCTTCGTAAAACGGAATAATATTTTTAGTATCAGATATATGGAGTTCGTTCCAAATTAAAGTATTGGCTTCATTCTCTGTTCGTGTAGATTTTAGACTATCCCCTTCATAGATGGTGAATCCAGCGCCTTGCGGATCTCGGATTAAAGCTACCTTACCAAAACATTCTAAAGTTTGTTCCATTTCTACAATAGCGCCCAATTCACGAGCCTTGGAAACGGTACTTTTTATATCATTCACCTCAATGTAGGTCATCCAAAAATGAGGCATTCGCATTTGCTTAAACTTGTCTGGTGTTTCGTAGAGGCCTACAATATCCTTATCGCCTTTATAGGCCACATAATAATCGTAATCCTTATAATAGACCCAACCAAATACGTTTTCATAAAATGCGATCGTAGGTTTCGGGGTATACGTAGATAAATCTGCAAAAATTATAGTATTGGGTTTCATTTCTCAGTTGTTTTTTGACGTTTCCAAATTTCGGTATAAGGCTCTCCATCGACGGTCATTTGTATTTCTAATTCATCATTGTTCTTCAAGCTGATCAGAACTTGATAGTAAGAACCATCTGGCATAAAGAGCTTCCCATTTTTATAAACTCCGTCTTCATAAATAACATCAGTCAAAAAGTAATCGGATTTGGCATTGTTTCCCCTGTATTCTTTAGTGCCGTCGTTATAATAATGAATTTTCCCAACGTAGGTGCCTTTGTATTTTTCGATTTCATAGATACCCATATGATATTCATTTTTCACTTCCCATACTCCAATAATTTGGTCAGCCTGCTGGTTATTTTGATCTAATTTATCCTCAACTTTAGAAGCGCCAACCCTTATGGAGTCCATTTCCTGTCGCATTGATACAATGTGACTTTCAATCAACTCATCCTTCTGCTTTTGCGCATCACTTTTGCATGAGACTAAAGACATAATTGCAAGTGCTCCACTCAATAATCGATACTTTTTCATTACACGTTATTTAATTATACTTCAAAATTAAACGAACAAAACCTTTTAGTTTTTGACTTAAATCAAAAAGTACTTATTCGCTTATATATTTCCTTTAACCGCAACCATTGTTGATAGAATAATGGCAAACTCACAACACTTTCAATATATTGATAGACATACATAATCAAAGCAAACAAGGCGCCATATTCTGTAATCCCCTCTGAAATTGAAATGACTATAGATAGCAGTAAGAAAACAATCATCGCCATCCAACTCAAAGAAAAGTTTATAGTTTCTAAATCAGAAAGCTTTATGTTGATTTTTGTGAGTCGTGTAACGTGATTTTGCAATTCATTTTGTGATGGTAGATTTAAGATGTTCACTTGCGTTTCCAACTCATTATTGTAATCGGAATTATAAGTTGTTATTTTTTTAGAACTCAACCAATACACAATCAACACAAATAAACTCACTGTCAAGGCCAGCAAAAATATATGGGCATTAAGTGAGAGAATTATAAACGTAACTCCAAATAATCCTATAGTATGCTGAATTAGCTCAGGAATTTGGTTTTCCATAAATTCGGTAATTTCATTAAGCATATTTAGACGTGCCGTTTTTTTAGACACTTCTTTAGAATTGTCTACCATCAGTTTAGCGCTTAAATCAATATACAACTTGGCATAAAAACGAGAGTCCATGAGGCGTCGTACACCACCAATAACGATCAATAGGACACCCAAACCTCCAAGATGGTATATGGATGTAAAATCCTTATGTATGGCTCCGTCAACAGCATAACCAATAAACAGCGGCACCAAAATACCAATAAAAGCTTCCGTAAGAATTAGAAGTAAGGTCAACGAGAACCGAAATTTATACCTTTTTAATACCTTTTTAATATCCATAGTACCAATTTATGACTTGCTCTGAATAAACAAAGCTTAACAACGATAGTACTAACCAGACCACGGAAATCAACCAAAACAAAAATGGACTTTCATCTTTGGGGACATGGTCTAAAAAAATGGCTGTCTTAGCTCTAATACCTTGAATACTCCATATTAAAAACACAATAGCAAAATAAAACGAGCTCCAGTTATAGTATAAAGCAAACGGCATAATGATCAAAGCAATAATAGATTTCCAGTACCTCATAAATATTAAATTTAGGTACGCAATGTACTAATGTAAAAGTTGTATTTTTTTGAGCTATATCAAAAAAACTATTTCTCTGCCCGTATTCGACTTAGGGTTTCTTGAGAAATTCCTAAAAAAGAAGCGATAAGACCAAGTTTTACGCGTAATTCAATTTGTGGGAACTGGGTGAGCAATAATTGATACTTTTCTTTTGCCGAAAGGAAAGACCAGCTTTTAGTAAATTCATCTAAAACCGCTAATATATCTTCGGCCAATAAACGTGCAAAATTTCCAAAAGCAGGAAAATCAGCAATGAGCTTTTGAAAATCAGAAAAGCTGATGCGGTAAAGTATGCAATCTTCGAGACATTCAATAGTTTCGAAACTAGGTCTTTGTAAATAAAAACTAGACCAAGCTGTGATGAATTGACCCTCTGAATAAAACCAAGAACTTACCTGGCGACCATCGTGAAAATAAAAGTTGTGCAACATGCCCTTTTCGACAAAATAAAGATATTTGGCACGCTGTCCTTCTTGTAGAATTATATCTCCTTTTTTGGTCTCTACCAACTGGAAAGTACCAGAAATAGACTTTTGCAAATCTGGAGTAATGTATGCATGTTGAGATATATGGTACAAAAGGTCTTGCATCATCAATTAAAGCTTATACAAACCTACTTAAATCCAAATCATTGATAGCGCCATGAGACGCATGGGCAACAACTACACCGTTTCTTATTACTAAGAGTTGTGGTGATTGGTGCATCACCTGAAACTTGTAACCCGTTTCGTTAGACACTTCCCTGTAACTCAATAAATCGAGGTAATATAAATCTGCATTCGTTGTTTCATCGTACAACTCTATAAACTGATTTATTACCATTCTACTGATACCGCAACGTGTTGAGTGCTTAAAAATAAGCTGTGTCTTGGTTTTGGATGCCTCTTGCATAGTGTTAAGTTGCTCTACAGAATTAAGTGCCATCCACGGAAGTATTTTTTCTTCTTTTTTGCCTTTTGAAGCTTTATTTGTACCAAATATTTTTTTAAACATATTCCAATTTGTTTCAATGTCAGTTCGAGTGTCCTGACTGTCCCGATAGCTATCAGGATATATCTAGAACTCGTTATTAGCATCTCGATACTATTTTTCGTTCCGAAAAATCACTCGATGTGACAATCATTATATAACTAAACCCAACGATTTACTTTATTCATATATTTTAAATAGTCTGCTTTAAAATCCCTAGTTAGTCTAGGTTCTTCTACAAAAATTACAAATAAATGAAATGCAATACCTACTGTAACCGTATAAACCAAAAGGCGCAATGAACCTGTAAAAAGAACTTCGCCAATTAATACAAGTGACATTCCCACATACATCGGATTTCTACTATATTTATACAAACCCTTAACCACAAGGGCTTTTGTTTTATGGGCAGGTGATAAAGTCCCTTTACCGTCAATAATAAATCTATAAACGCAATACAACGCTATGGACAGTCCAAAGATGATCAATACTATTCCCAAATAACTCAAAATGCTAAAATCATCTTTTAAAATTGACTTTAACCTGCCTCTTAACAAGAGATAAGGAATAAGACCAACCACTAGACCAGGTTGCAGAATAAAAAATACAAGATTCTTAATATAAAGTAATAGCATAACTTGGTTAAAAAGGACAAAACGTCACTCTAGAGCACACTGTATCAGACATTTTGTCGTTTTTTTCTTACCGACCTGCAATGGTAAGATTATTGACTAAAGATAGTTAAACACAACAATAAAACAATGCTATTGTCATTCAGAGTGTTAGCGAAGAATCTCTTAATAGATCGCTTCGTCCTAAGTCCTCTCAATGACAATAAAAAAAGAAAATAACTAGTATGAATTTTAATAATTATACCATTAAATCACAAGAAGCCATACAGCAAGCACAACAACTTGCCCAAGGCTTTGGACATCAGCAAATAGAAAATGAGCATATTTTTAAAGCCCTTTTCGATGTTGATGAAAATGTATTGCCATTCTTATTAAAAAAACTGAATGTCAATGTATCTATGTTACATCAGATTTTAGATAAAGAATTAGAGCGTTTCTCTAAAGTGTCTGGTGGAGACCTGATGCTTTCTCGCGAAGCAGGCAAAGCATTAAACGAAGCTTCTATCATTGCTAAGAAAATGAATGATGATTTTGTATCTATTGAACACCTTATCCTAGCAATTTTTAAATCGAAGAGTAAAATAGCACAAATTCTAAAGGATCAAGGTGTTACCGAAAAGGCGCTAATTGCCAGTATAGATGATTTACGCAAAGGAGATAGGGTGACGTCCCAAAGTCAGGAAGACACCTATAATTCCCTAAATAAATACGCCAAGAACTTAAATCAGTTGGCACGCGATGCTAAACTAGATCCTGTGATCGGTCGAGACGAAGAGATTCGCAGAATCCTTCAAATTTTATCACGTCGTACCAAAAATAACCCAATCTTAGTGGGTGAACCAGGTACAGGTAAAACTGCGATTGCCGAAGGTTTGGCACACCGCATCATTGATGGTGATGTGCCAGAAAACTTAAAGGATAAGCAAATTTTTGCTTTAGATATGGGAGCACTAATTGCAGGAGCCAAATTTAAGGGTGAATTTGAGGAGCGTTTAAAAGCCGTAATTAAGGAAGTAACCACGAGCGATGGCGACATTGTACTCTTTATTGACGAAATCCATACCCTAGTCGGGGCTGGTGGAGGCCAAGGTGCTATGGATGCTGCCAACATTCTAAAACCAGCTTTAGCTCGAGGCGAATTGAGAGCTATTGGTGCCACCACTTTAGATGAATACCAAAAATATTTTGAAAAAGATAAAGCACTTGAGCGTCGTTTTCAAAAAGTGATGGTCGAAGAGCCAGATACCGAAAGTGCTATTTCTATTCTTCGTGGTATTAAAGAAAAATACGAAACCCATCACAAAGTACGCATTAAGGACGAAGCTATTATTGGTGCTGTTGAGCTTTCAAACCGATATATTACCAATAGATTTCTTCCAGATAAGGCGATTGACCTTATGGACGAAGCTGCTTCAAAATTACGCATGGAAATCAATTCTAAACCAGAAGAGCTAGACGTACTGGATAGAAAAATAATGCAATTGGAGATTGAGCACGAAGCCATTAAACGCGAAAAAGACGAAGCCAAATTAAAGTCCTTAAAAGCTGATTTAGCAAATCTTAAGGAAGAGCGTAATGAGTTGAATGCCAAGTGGAAGAGCGAAAAGGAAATCGTAGAAAACGTTCAGAATATAAAGCAAGATATTGAAAACTTTAAGTTAGAAGCCGAGCGCGCTGAACGTGAAGGCGATTATGGCAAAGTGGCAGAAATCCGTTATGGGAAAATAAAAGAAGCTACTGCACAACTCGAAAACTATCAAAAACAATTGGTAGAACAACAAGACACAGCTTTGATAAAAGAAGAAGTGACCTATGAAGATATTGCTGACGTTGTTGCCAAATGGACAGGCATTCCTGTAACCAAGATGATTCAAAGCGAACGCGAAAAATTACTAAATCTTGAAGACGAACTGCACAAACGTGTCGTCGGACAAGAAGAAGCTATTGAAGCGGTTAGTGATGCAGTAAGACGATCGAGAGCAGGCTTACAAAATCCTCAAAAGCCTATAGGAACCTTTTTATTCTTAGGTACCACAGGTGTTGGTAAAACAGAATTGGCAAAAGCCTTGGCAGAATACCTTTTTGACGATGAAAACGCCATGACACGTATTGATATGAGCGAATACCAGGAACGCCATGCCGTAAGCAGATTGGTAGGTGCACCTCCGGGCTATGTAGGTTACGATGAAGGAGGCCAATTGACAGAAGCTGTAAGACGTAAACCTTACTCAGTAGTTTTACTAGACGAAATCGAAAAAGCACATCCAGATACGTTTAATATCCTATTGCAAGTATTAGACGAAGGTCGCTTAACGGATAATAAAGGACGTATTGCAGACTTTAAGAATACCATTATTATCATGACCTCTAACCTAGGAAGTCAGATTATTCAAGAGCGTTTTGAAGCGACTAAAGACATTCAAACAGCAATTGAAGGTGCCAAATTGGATGTACTTGGCTTGTTGAAGCAAAGCATTAGGCCAGAATTTTTGAATAGAATCGATGACACGATTATGTTTACACCACTTTCTAAGGAGAATATTGTAGACATTGTTAGCCTTCAATTAAAAAGTGTCACTAAAATGATTGCCAAGCAAGGCATTACTTTTGATGCCACACCAGAAGCCAAAGCGTATTTGGCAGAAAAAGGATACAACCCTGAGTATGGCGCAAGACCTGTGAAACGTGTTATTCAGAAAGAAGTATTGAATCAGTTGAGTAAAGAAATATTAGCCGGTCGTGTTACAACCGATAGTATTATTTTACTCGATGAGTTCGATGATAAACTAGTCTTTAGAAATCAAGGCGACCTAGTTGTAGAAGAGTTATAAACAGACTGTAACAATAACGCTTGTAAACAGTCTATATAGTGATTGGTTGGTTTAAGCAACACCGAAATAAATTCGAAAAGCTATCGGATTTTGGACGTGTTGCTTTCCTTTTGCAATAGATTTTGATGTCTTGGCAATATAGTATTCAAAATTTTTACTCTTAAATAAAACGCATCTTATTACAAAGTATTGTGGTGCCATTGGCAATAAATAATGTAAACATACGAAAGTTGTGCTTCTAAAATTGAAATCTATATAAAGAACACCAACGAAAAAGCCTCATTAAATGAGGCTATTTCTGTTTATATTAATTGAGTTAGTTAGAATTTCATACCTATACCAAGTCCAATAACAAAAGGATTAATATCTACGTCAGCTCTTACGATAGCACCAAGTTCAGATGTAGCATCTATAG
This sequence comes from Winogradskyella sp., assembly GCF_028282165.1. GTDB lineage: Bacteria > Bacteroidota > Bacteroidia > Flavobacteriales > Flavobacteriaceae > Winogradskyella. The sequence goes on from NZ_JANQIM010000047.1 coordinate 28,957, forward strand.
TTGCTTCAGTGTTGATGAAGATGTATTTAGCATCGAGATTTACAAACCACTTATCGTTAAGCATGTAGTCAAAACCACTCTGAAATGCGAAACCAAAACTATTATCGTACTCAATATTATCGGCAGTAGGTCCTTCATCGACACCGTAAAAAATAGTATAATTAATACCAGCACCTAAATACGGTTTAAGATCACCTGAATAAAAGTGATATTGTAACGTTAAAGTTGGAGGAAGTAACCACACATCACCTAAATCTATATTATCAACATCTGTATTTACAGCATCAACATCATGATTAGCGGTACCAAGAATTAACTCTGCAGCCCAGTGTTTAGTAAAGAAATACGTAAAATCCAATTCAGGCACAATTGCCGTACTGATATCAACATCACCGTTTATGGTTTCAATATCCGCAGATTCATTTGGGATGATATTAATCAATCTTAATCTCACTTGCCATTTTTTAAAATCATCGTCGGGCTCAGTATCTTGTGCATTAAGGTTAAATGTAAAACCCAATAATAAGGCAAATAATAATAAATTTTTCATGTTGTTATTTTTAAATTTCCCACAAAAATAAAGTCTTAAAATGCCTCAAATACTGATAAATATCATGAATCAAAAACTTAAATAGTCTACACTTACGACTAAAAAAATACACTAAAAATAAGTTTCTGTATTACAGGTATTTGCATTGACGTAAACATATTTTTCGATGAAATGCACAATAAATTTTGAATTTTAACACACACTTTAACGGATAAATCATTAATTTTATCGAGCTATTTAATTCCAACACAATTTAAGACACAATTAATCTTGTCTAGTTTTCCCTCAAACTGTAAGGGAATTACTATAGTTATTTTTTTGTCAAAACCCTACTTATAATAAATGGAGTTAAATAGATACATAGACCATACACTGTTAAGTCCAACAACGACTGAAGCCGACATACTTAATCTTTGCGAAGAAGCACTAAAATATAATTTCTATTCTGTTTGTGTTAACAGCAGTTATGTCCCAATTGCCAAGCAAGCTCTTGGACGTTCTGACGTTAAGGTTTGTACCGTTGTTGGCTTTCCCTTGGGCGCTATGTCGACCGAAGCTAAAATTTTTGAGGCTAAAAAAGCTATTGAACAAGGTGCTTCAGAAATCGATATGGTAATGAATATTGGTCGCCTAAAAAGCAAAAACCATGTTGCTGTACTCAAGGATATTAGCGATGTGAAACGTGCAATTGGACTCACACCATTAAAAGTGATTTTGGAGATCAGTGAACTTTCTAAGAATGAGATTGTGAAAGCCTGTGAAATATGTATAGATGCAAGAGCAGATTTTGTAAAAACCTCAACAGGATTCTCTAAAAGCGGTGCTACACTGACCGCAGTAAAAATCATGAAAAAAAGTGTAAAAGACCAATTAAAGATAAAAGCATCTGGTGGCATTAGAGATGCCGAAACCGCTTTAAAATATATTGAAGTTGGCGTACACAGAATTGGCGCGTCTTCGGGAGTTGCAATGATGACCGACCAAACCTCCCATTCTGCATATTAGTTTAAAACACTTTGCGTAACTTTACAGCATGAGTGTACACATTGGCGCCAAAAAAGGCGAAATCGCAGAAACTATTTTATTACCAGGAGACCCATTACGGGCCAAATGGATAGCCGAAACTTTTTTTGATGATTATTTTTGCTTTAACGAAGTTAGGGCTATGTATGGTTATACAGGCACCTACAAAGGGAAACGTGTTTCTGCTATGGGAAATGGTATGGGCATACCAAGTATTTCTATCTACGCAAACGAGCTTATTAAAGAATACGGTGTTAAAAACTTGATTAGAGTCGGAAGTGCAGGTTCATATCAAAAAGATGTGCAAATTAGAGATGTAGTTTTGGCCATGGCCGCCTCTTCTACATCAGGCGTTAATGAGTTACGTTTTGGTGGTGCCGACTATGCACCAACAGCAGATTTTGGATTATTCCTTAAAGCCATAGAAGCTGCAAAAGCCAAAAATATACCTATAAAAGCAGGCAACGTTTTATCATCGGACGAATTCTATGAAGACGATATTGAGTCTTACAAAAAATGGTCTAAGTTTGGCGTACTTTGCGTAGAGATGGAAGCTGCAGGGCTTTACACCGTAGCCGCTAAGCACAACGTAAATGCGTTAGCTATTCTTACGATATCGGATTCTTTGGTCACCGGCGAGCGTACCACAAGTAAAGATCGCGAAACCACCTTTAAAAGTATGATTGAAATAGCCTTAGAATTAGCTTAATCTTATTTAACATACTTTTAAAACCAAACCATTTTTTCTAGTCTATTTTTGAGTGTATAACCAATCACTCTAAAAATGAAAACTTTATTCGCCGCTCTATCGCTTTTTTTATCATTCACTATATTTTCTCAAGATTTATCTGATAAAGCTCAAATAGAAGCAACTCTAAATAACTACATTGATGGGTTTTATCAAGGTGATACCACAAAATTAAAAGCAGCCATAAAGCCAAGACTCTATAAGTTTGGTTATTTAAGAGACAAGGAAACGGGAGATTTTAAATACTATCAGCATTTAAGCTATGAGAATGCACTTAAGTTAGCTCAGACCCTTAAGGACAAAGGACGAACCCGTACCGAAACAAAAATGCGTAGCGTTAAGGTTCTAGAAATTAGTAATCATATTGCGGCTGCCAAAGTTACGGCAGCTTGGGGGTTGGATTATGTATTATTATCAAAGGACGATGGTAAATGGATGATAGAAGAAGTGATTTGGGAGGGGCCGTTTGAGGAGAAATTTATTGCGGAATCGCAACCTTCGACCTATTATCTTATTAGACATGCTGAAAAAGACCGATCGGACAACTCCAATGAAGATCCACATTTAACAGAAGCTGGCAAAAAAAGAGCTGAAAATTGGGCTAGCACCTTTAAAGATGTAAAGTTCGATATGGTCTATTCTACAAACTATCACAGAACTAAGGAAACTGCTCTACCTACTGCAAAAGCTCATGATGTAGAAATTACGTATTATGACCCAAATAACATGTACTCCAAAGAATTTATGGAAACTACAAAGGGTAAAACCGTATTAATTGTGGGACATAGTAATACAACTCCACTATTTGCTAATGCTTTGCTGAAAGAAAGAAAATATAATGAAATAACGGAAGACAACAACGCTAATCTCTATATCGTAACACTAACAAATGATTCTAAGACATCTACGCTACTGAAAGTCGATTAATTCAACCTCAACATTTCGGAGTTCAATTTTTGATAGCAGTTTTAATTGATTATTATCGAATGCTTTACCCATATCACGAAGCTTTAAATTGTCGTCTTCAGGTTTATAGTTATAGTAATCAACAAAGCGTAATCCGTCTACATAACGTTCATTATAAGCTACTCTAAAACGCATCCCCTTTCCGTCATCTTCATTATATGAATACGCCAAGTAGTCTAGCTTAAATGTTTCTTTATCAATCCAATAAATAAAAACATCTTCAAAATCTTCGCCACCACCTTCTTCATTAAAAGTTACCTGAACTTTATAATAATCTTTATTTTTTATTTGCTCTTCCCCTACCAAGGTTTTATTGACGGCTTGGTCATTTAATCCATAAGGCAAAACAGAAAAATAGTGCACTGAATTTACGGAAGCATAATAGTTGTTAGCTATAGAATCTTCGAGTATTGTTCTATTACCATTAACAAAACGTTCAAAACTATTATTTGTTAACAAATCAAAAACCGAATCCTTATCATTAGAAAAGATTCTAATTAAAGAAAAGTTGCCCTTATTTCTTCTTGCTACATAATACTTGTCTCTAAAATCGAACCTAATAACTGAATTTTCAAAGGTCTTACCTCCTGAGGTTTCAATAGATTTATTTACAATATCTTGTGCAGAAAGCTTTTCAGTCTTAGTCTCTTGTTTACAACCAAAAACTAAAAAAACTAACAATATTACGTATATATGCTTCATATTTATATTTGCAATTGAAAGTCGTAAAACTAAAGATTTGTTTACATATTTCAACTTTTAACGTAATACTTTCAACTTTTAACTTTAACAATTACCTTTGCCACCCATGCAAAAAACGGTTAACATACTTAACAAAAAAGCGAGATTTCAGTACGAGATATTAGATAAATATATGGCTGGAATTGTGCTTACTGGCACTGAAATTAAATCTATCAGAGCGAGCAAGGCCTCTATTGCAGAAAGCTTTTGCGAGTTCAATGACATGGGTGAGCTTTTTGTAATCAATATGACCATTGAAGAGTATGTCTTTGGCAATTACTACAACCATAAACCAAAAGCAGAGCGCAAATTATTGCTCAATAAACGTGAGCTTAAAAAACTTGAAAAAGAAGTAAATGTAAAAGGTAACGCCATTATACCGCTTCGGTTGTTTATTAATGACAAAGGTCTGGCAAAATTAGAAATAGCCCTGGCGAAAGGAAAAAAACTCTACGATAAGCGCGAAACCATAAAAGATCGAGATAATAAACGTAATTTAGATCGTATTAAGAAAAGTTTTCGATAAATTTAAGAATGCTATAACCTATCTAAAGGTAATTTTAATCTATGTTTGAAACAATAGGGGCAACCATTCGTTGAATTAAAGCGTCTAAATATATAACCATCAACTTCAATACATGAACAAAACTTTACTGAGTGTATTATTTATTCTATGTAACACTGTACTTACCGCTCAAATCACTGGGACCATTACAGATAACAAAAACAATCCCCTTCCATTTGTCAATGTAATTATTGAAAACACTTTTAAAGGTACTACGACCAATGACGATGGCTATTATGAACTCAATATTTCAGAACCTAAAACCTACACCATTGTATATTCTTATTTAGGCTATAAAACAGTTAAAAAGGAAGTTGATATCGACCAATTTCCTTATAAAATGGACATTACTCTAGAGGAAGAATCCGTCTCATTAAATGAAGTGGTTGTTAGTACTGAAGAAAACCCTGCAAATGCTATAATCCGAAAAGCTATTGACAAACGAAAAGAGAACCTTGAAAAAGTTAATTCGTTTAAAGCTGATTTTTATTCGAGAGGTCTCATACGAATAAAGGATGCTCCTGAAAAAATTCTCGGTCAGGACATCGGCGATTTAGGAGGTGGTCTAGATTCCACAAGAAGCGGTATTATTTATTTATCAGAAACTATTTCAAAAATTCAATACCTAAGACCAGGCTTGCTAAAGGAAAAGATTACCGCTTCTAAAGTTAGCGGTAACGACAATGGTTTCAGTTTTAATAATGCGCAAGACGTCGATTATAATTTTTATAACAATACCATTGAATTTGGAAACGAAATAGTATCACCAATTGCCAATAATGCCTTTGGCTATTACCGATATCGATTAGAAGGGATATTTTATGATGATCGCGGCAACCTCATCAATAAAATTACAGTAACACCAAAACGTAAGAATGACCCTGTGTTTTCAGGAACCATTTATATCGTCGAAGAGCAATGGACCATTTATGCGATTGAATTGGATATCACAGGAACACAATCAAGAATCCCAGCCGTAGATTTGATATCCCTTAAGCAAAGCTTTTCATATTCTGAAAAAGATAAATTATGGGCTTTGATTTCGCAAAGTATCGATTTTAAATATGGTCTTCTTGGTATTAAAGGTGATGGTCGTTTTACGGCGGTTTACAGTAATTATGAATTTAACTCTGGTCTAACTCGAGACGATTTTGGGCCAGAACTCGTCGCTTTTGAAAATGAAGCCAATAAAAAAGACACTCTATTCTGGAAAGGGATAAGACCTGTTCCATTAACCGTAGAAGAACGTACTGACTACATTAAAAAAGATAGTATTCAAATTGTGAGGGAATCTAAAACCTATTTGGATTCCGTAGATCGCGTAGAAAATAAATTCAAACTGGGAGATATCCTCGGCTATACTTACAAAAACTCGCATAAAGATTATAGTCTAGGGTTTGATATTCCTTTAGGAGGGATTCAATTCAACACTGTACAAGGCTACACAGGAAAAGTGAATTTATTCTACACAAAACGTTACGACGATTTTAGACGCTACTTTTCGGCAAATGCAGGTTTTCAATATGGATTTTCGGATGAACGCATTCGTGTTACTGGATCGCTAACGTACAAATTCAACAATACTAACCGCCGCTTTTTAACCTTATCTGGAGGCGAAGAAGTTCAGCAATTCAATCCTGCAGATCCAATTACGCCATTTGGGAATACGCTTGCGACGCTATTCGCTGAGGAAAACTATATGAAACTCTATGAACGTCGTTTTATTCAATTGAATTATTCCGAAGAATTATTTAATGGATTTCGGTTATTTTCTAATATAGCTTATGAGCAAAGAAATGCGCTTTTCAATACCACTGACCAAACCTTTTACCCAAGGGCAGATGTAGAATATCTGAGTAATAATCCGCTAGATCCTACAAGTACCGACGCGCCATTTGAAAATCATAACATCATAAAGTTCAATGTCACAGGGCGAATTAATTTTGGGCAAAAGTATTTGAGCTATCCAGACAGTAAATTCAACATTGATAATGATGCCTATCCAACTTTGGTATTAAGCTACGAAAAAGGATTTGGGGCCACCAATTCCGATTATAATTTTGATCAAATAAAAGCTCGAATATACCAAGCTTTTAATATTGCGGATAAGGGTCGTTTTAGATATAACATAAGAACGGGTAAGTTCTTTAATGCCGATAATATTGCTTTCATGGATTTCCAACATTTTAACGGTAATCAAATTAATATAAGCAGACGCGGTAACTACAGTGATGTATTTAACAATTTGGGGTATTACGATTTAAGCACCAACGACAGCTATTTGGAGATGCATGCCGAGCACGATTTTAATGGTTTTATTTTGGGTAAAATCCCCTTGTTAAACAAACTCAACTTTAACCTCATTGTAGGCGCACATAATTTGGCTACACCAGATAGCAAACCTTATCACGAATTTACTGTTGGTGTTGACAATATTGGTTGGGGCAAATTCCGTTTCTTAAGGTTTGACTATATACGCTCCTACCAGAGTGGCGGTTTTATAGGAGATACGATTTTGTTTGGGCTAAAATTCTTTTAACTTTATTGTTCTGCATTCCTGCGTCCGAGCCCTCAATAGCTTTAGCGGAGGTGCAAGGCAGGAATCCACTTATAAACTAAATATCATGAAAAATATTCTTTTAGTACTTGCTTTAATTTCAGTTTGTCTAAATGCCCAAGAAAACACCAAAGACTACGCCAAACATGTCGCAACATTAGATAGTACAATTAAAACCCTTTATGATGTTATTTCTGGTGATGCTGGTGTAGAGCGCGATTGGGAATTGTTTAAATACCTATTTCACAAAGATGCGAAGCTTATTCCTAGTGGAAAAACCCAAGACGGTAAATATACTGCACGTTATATGACACCTGAGGATTATATCTATAGCTCTGGCAAATGGTTGCTAGAAAACGGTTTTCATGAAGTAGAACATAACAGGGAAGTACATACCTTTGGAAATATTTCTCAAGTTTTCAGTACTTATGTATCTTATAAATCCCTCCAAAATAAAAATGACCAAGAACCCTTTATGCGAGGTATTAATAGCATCCAACTGTTAAATGATGGTGAGCGTTGGTGGATTATCAATATCTTTTGGATGCAAGAATCTGAAGAGCATCCTATTCCGGGCAGGTATTTAAATTCCAAAAAAGACTAATAATACTTCCGTAGGTTATAAGACCCATGATAAAAGAATATCTTAATTCCTTCAAAATTCTTTCAAATAAAGAAATAGAAGCATTTTTAGATCTAGCCGTACCATCTATTTTGGAGAAAGGTGAATTTCTTAGTCAAGAGGGACAAATTAGTAACCAGATTGCCTACGTAAAATCAGGTATTCTCAGATCTTTTTATTACTCATCAGAGGGTGAAGAGGTTACATACTGTTTTACTTTTAAAAATGCATTAGTTACTGCATATACTTCATGGATTACTGAAAAGCCATCTGAGGAAAATATACAGGCGTTAACCGAAATGGAATTATTATTAATCTCTAAAGAACATGTCCATTATCTAGAATTACATTACCCAAACTGGAGACGTTTTTTCAAGCAAATTGCCGAGATGGAATTTGTTAACATAGAGAGGCGCTTATTTTTATTGCAACGCGAAAATGCCGAAACGCGCTATCAAGATCTATTGATCAATAATCCTGAATACTTACACGATATACCACTGCATTATTTGGCATCATATTTAGGTGTTACCCAACGCCATTTAAGTCGTATTAGAAAAAATATCTCTTTTTAGACATTTGTCTGCCAATTGAATCTTTTGGCAAGCTAGCTTTGCACCATAATTAAAACATGTTGTCATGATAGAAGCCTTAAGAACACCAGACCATAGATTTGAGAATTTACCAGATTACGATTTCAAACCAAATTACATCGATGATTTAGAAGGATATGAAGGATTAAGAATTCATTATATAGATGAAGGTGATAAGAATTCGGATGATACATTTTTACTTCTTCACGGCGAACCAAGCTGGAGCTTTTTATACCGAAAAATGATTCCTGTTTTCACAAAAAATGGGAATAGAGCTATCGCACCAGATTTAATAGGTTTTGGAAAATCGGATAAGCCCATCCTAGAGGAAACCTATACTTTTCATTTTCATCGTAATTACCTACTTAAACTTATCGAGCGATTGAATCTTTACAATATTACCCTCGTAGTTCAAGACTGGGGAGGCCTCTTGGGCTTAACGTTGCCAATGGAAATCCCGGATAGATTTAAACGGTTAATAATAATGAATACGGCATTGATTAATGGTAAACCCGCAGGACCTGTATTTGCAAAATGGAAAGGAGAAATCACAAAACCTGAAAATGTAGATTTAGTAAAATTATTCAAAACATATGCCCCAGGAATTTCTGATAAAGATGCTGCTGCATATGAGGCTCCTTTTCCCGATAAAACATACAAAGCTGGTGTTAGGAAATTCCCGCAATTAGTTGCTGAAGAACCGCATTTAGAGGGGGTGGCAACCTCATTAAGAGCTGCCGAATTTTGGAAAAATGAATGGGAAGGAACAACTTTTATGGCCGTAGGCATGAAAGATCCTTTACTTGGCCCTCCTGTAATGAAGCATATGCAGACACTGATAAAAGGTTGCCCCGAACCTTTAGAAATTCCCAATGGCGGCCATTTTGTGCAAGAAGCTGGTGGAGCACTCATTGCAAAAAAAGCATTAGAATACTTTGATAAGATAAAGAATAAATAAATATGAGGATATTACACCTGGTGTCGGATCCTGTTCTTAGAGGGTCTCGTGCTAATAGGCTAGAAAATTAATCTAGTCTAAGAACAAGAGCTTTATTACAGTATGGTAGAAAGGTCGTTACTTATTAAGGTTACCAATTGGTAACCAGAAAATAACAGCATGTTTTGGAATTGATAGCACTTAAATCTATTTTTATGTAAAAAGTTGTTTTAATGCCAAGAGCCTTTGTAGAAAACCCAGATCAAGTCACAACAATATTTTTTGATTTTAAATTCGGTGGAAAGTGGAAATTATCTTTGTTGTGTCTTCTATATGATGAACCATTGACCTTCGGAAAAATTAGGACATATGTGCCTTCCATTTCAAGTAAGGTTCTCACTAAAAATCTAAATGAACTAATTGACGAAAAAATGGTATTGAAAAAAACGGTTGTAAAAGAATCTAAAACCATTTATCAGCTCTCACCAAAGGGAAAATCGTTATATCCTATTATTGAAAGTATACATTTCTGGACGCTCAAAAACTACCCAGATAAAAGCTTTATAGAGCATTAAGATTTCTGAGTCTCTTCTTTTTAAAATCAGATAAACAATTTAGTAAATAAGTAGGCTCAACATACCAAATCTTTTTATTTTTAGGAACTACTTAAAGCATCATTGTTATGGAGATCAAAAATCACTTATCCTTACTATCTACAGCTATAGTTATTGTATTTAGTTGCTTAGGATGCTCCAATGAGCCAGTGGGTAGAAGTAATTGTGCAACTGTGGATATTTCAAATTTGAGTGAAACACAACTTCTATTTTATGATGTGGCTTTCAATGAAGAATTTGGTGATGGATCGGAGCGTCTTAGAAAGTGGGTTGGCGATGTAAACTTTTTTATTGAAGGAAATGTAGATTCTATTTTACTCGAAGAATTAAATAGTATTATTTCAGAATTGAATAGTACCGGTAACTCTCAACAGCTTATTGAGGTAAATTCACAAAATGAGGCAGATTTGATCGTTTTCTTTGGTACTAAAGAAGAATATGTTGCCGAAATAGAACCACAGGCAGAAGGATTTGCAGAAGGATCACGTGGGTTTACCTCTATATTTTGGGACAACAATTTTCGTATAGTAGCGGCCTCCGTTTGTATAGACAATGTTAACTTCACACAATTTGAAGATTTGCAACATGTGCTGCGCGAAGAATTGGCACAGTCCTTAGGTCTAATTAACGATACAGTATTGGATGACTCAAGTATCTTCAATCAGTTTATACAAAACCAAAATTACAGTCCAACAGATTTAGAGTTTATCGGCCAAATGTTGTCTTCCAATCTCTTACCGGGTATGTGCCCTGATGAAGCTTTGCTAGTTTTTTAATAAAAAAAAACGAGAAGCAATTGACTTCCCGTTTTTTTACTGCTATTAAACAACTCTTGTTTAACAAACTGAATCCGTTTATTATTTAGTCTTTATAGAAATTGATACCATTATTTCGCTCTTTCTGAACTGTAAATACTGTACCATTTATTCTTTCAATATCAATACGTCTTACGAAAGCTGAATTATCACCTTGAATACGTCTTATATTCTTATTTAAATCAGCACCGCCAAATCCACCAGCTCTTATAGGAATTAAAGAAGGTGTATTACTTAGGCTAGATCCAAAATTCCATATTCTTTTACCTTTAACACCTAACCAATTAGCAGGGAAATCTGCTCTATCAGTATTGTGAAAGAAAAGACTACCAGCTTTAAAACCGCCAGGTAATGTTCTAACTGGCTGGTTGTGTTCTTTTAATACTTCACCCCTATCTACTCTAAAGGCTTTGTAATTACGTCCATTGTTACCAAAGAATAAATAAACTTTGTTTGGGTTTGTCCCAGCTTGGATAATTCTAGCGTCTTTAGAATTATTTTTAGATAAAGTATCCCAGAAACCAGCGATATTACTTGCTCTACCTTCATTCATTCTTTCCCAAGTGTCCATTCCTGTTCTCAAATAGACTTCACCTGGGTTTTGAGAATTCTCGGTAACAACAAAGCCCAATTCATAAAATTTACCATCGCTATCCGCTTGATCAAATGCACGGTGTGTATTTCCGTAAATTTTAAAGACCTTATCGAACAAACCCGTATCGGTTACGACTTCACCTGTAAATACAGGGTTTGCATCCGAGCTGAATGCTGCATTTTCGTCAACAACTTCTTCTTTGCTACAAGACACTGCAATTAACAAAAAAGCAAATAAATAACTAATTTTTTTCATATTTAATAATTTTATACAGTTAATAACTTCTCAAATTTAATTTATAACAATTTCATTTACTAGCTCTAATAACATTAAGTCACAGAAAAAGTGGTTACCTCCAAGTAACAAATCGCCAAGTAGTAAATAGTATCGATGATTGGATATCCATTAGCTTCCTAACACAGGAATTTCAAGATAATTTTTTTTAAACATAGCTTTATCACCAAATAATTAAGTTGCCTGTTCGAGTTAATATCTGAAACTTATCTTAAAGTATTTGAGGACTTATCTATTGTCCTTATTTTTATAAAAATTAAAATATCATGTTCATGACATCTAAATCCTGTTCGTTCTTAATTGCAGCATTAACTTTCACTTTGTTTAGCTGCGCCCAAAATGCAAAAGAAAAAGCTGTTCCTGTTTTTAAGGATGGAGAAGCACAAATCGTTGAAGCTTTTAACAATCCTGGACAATGGTTACGCCACGACCTTTGGGTAGAAACTGAATTTGACACAGATGGTGATGGAGAACTAGATAGAATGCATGTTTCGGTAACACGACCAAAACAAACCGAAACCGAAGACTTAAAGCTTCCTGTTATTTATGTCACGAGTCCATACTTTGCTGGAGTTGCAGAAGATGTACAAGGTATTATGTGGGATGTAAAACGCGAACTTGGTGGTACATCCAAAGCACGTGTGCATCCTGAGGTAAAGCGTCGTGGACAACGACCAATCATTTCAAACTCTCATATCAAAAAATGGGTCCCAAGAGGTTATATTGTAGTACATTCTTCCTCACCAGGAACAGGCTTGTCCGATGGAGCACCAACAGTAGGTGGCTCCAATGAATCCTTAGCACCTAAAGCTGTTATCGAGTGGCTGTGTGGACGCGCTAAAGGCTATACTGAACGTAATGGGAATGAAGAAGTAAAAGCATATTGGTCCACAGGAAAAGTAGGTATGACAGGAACATCATACAATGGTACACTGCCTTTAGCAGCAGCTACCACTGGTGTAGAAGGATTGGAGATTATTATACCTATTGCCCCAAATACATCGTATTACCATTATTACCGTTCTTATGGTCTGGTACGTTCACCTGGTGGGTATCTTGGCGAAGATATAGATGTGCTTTATGATTTTATACATAGTGGTGATGAAGATAAACGTGCATACAATAACAAATTAGTACGTGATACAGAAATGATGGATCATATGGATAGACAGACTGGAGATTATAATGATTGGTGGGCAGGACGTGATTACCTTAACCAAATGGATAATATGAAAGCTGCCTTACTAATGGCTCATGGATTTAATGATTGGAATGTAATGCCAGAACATAGCTATCGCATTTATAAAGCTGCTAAGGAAAAAGGCTTACCACATCAAATCTATTACCATCAAAATGGACATGGCGGCCCACCTCCTGTAGCGATTATGAACAAATGGTTTACTAAATACCTTCATGGTATTGATAATGGTGTTGATAAAGAAAAAAATAAAGCATATATCGTTAGAGAATATGATGACCAACAGCAACCAACTGCTTATTTAGATTATCCTAATCCTAGTGCTCAAGATGTGGCTTTGAAACTTACTCCTGGTGGTATAACTTCCGGAGGGTTGACCTTAGAGGATAATATTGTAGAGATTGGTGAAACGTTTAGCGACGATGTCTCTTTTTCCGGAAAAGACCTTGCTAAAGCCAAAAGCTCCAAACACAGATTACTATATGTAACACCAAAACTAAAAAGTGATCTCCACATCTCTGGTGTTCCTAAAGTAAAAATCACTTTATCCTGCAATAAACCAGCAGCAAATCTATCGGTTTGGTTAGTCTCATTGCCTTGGAACGATAGTGCCAAAAAAATTACAGATAATATCATAACTCGTGGCTGGGCAGATCCTAAAAACCATAAGTCCTTAACTAATGAGGAAGATTTAGTACCTGGTCGTTATTACACTGTGAATTTTGAATTGCAACCCGATGATCAAATCATTAAAGCTGGTCAGCAGATTGGCTTGATGATTTTTTCTAGCGACCAAGAATTCACTATCCATCCAGAGCCTGGAACACAGTTAACTGTCCAACTAGATAAAACCACTTTAACTTTGCCTGTAGTTGGTGGCGAAGAGGCCTACAAAAAGTTTGTAAATTAGTTTTTGTCCTCCAACAAAGGCACAAATCGAAATTTACCAAACTCGTGCTTTTCAAATTCCTTTGGCCCTTTTCTAATAAAAAGGGTCATCGTTTGCACATCATCACCAACCGGAATTACTAATCGCCCGCCTACTTTGAGTTGACTTAACAAAGGCTTAGGAACAAAAGGTGCACCCGCAGTAACTATGATACTATCGAATGGTGCTTCTTCTGGCAAGCCCTTGTAACCATCGCCAAAGATTAATTTCTTGGCTCTGTATCCTATTTTAGGTAAGAATTTAGATGTTTTTTTAAAGAGTTGCTGTTGTCGTTCTATACTATATACTTTAGTACCCAACTCAATTAAAACTGCACATTGGTAGCCACTTCCAGTTCCAATTTCAAGAACCTTATGACCAGATTTCACTTGCAATAATTCTGTTTGAAACGCTACAGTATAAGGTTGAGAAATGGTTTGATCTGCGGCAATTGGAAATGCCTTATCTACATAAGCATGATCTATAAAACCAGAATCCATAAAAAGATGTCTTGGAACTTTGTTAATGGCGTTGAGTACAGTTTCATCTTTAATCCCATGTTTTCTAATGGAGTCAACCAATTGTTGACGCATTCCTTTATGCTTAAATGTATCTTTCAAATCTTAGTTTAGTTTCACACAAAATTAACCCAAAGAAAAGCAAATTCCTATCTCAAAATTCAATTATTGAATTCGCAGTTTTTTATATCTTCTTTTTTAAATTTTTGATGCAAAACGCCTATTTTTGTTAAAAACTGAAAAACATGCTAAAAGCTGGTGTTCTTGGTGCTGGCCACCTCGGGAAAATTCATTTGAGGTTACTCAACCAATCTGATAAATATGAGCTTGTTGGGTTTTATGATGCCGATACAGAAAATGCAAAACGTGTTGCTGAAGAATTTGGGTATATCTACTTTGATTCCATTGATGACTTAATAGAAGCCGTTGATGTTGTAGATATTGTAACACCTACCCTTTCGCATTACGACTGTGCCAAAAAGGCAATAAATAAAGGGAAGCATATTTTTATTGAAAAGCCAATTACAAAAACAGTAGAAGAAGCAGAAACGATTAGGACATTAGTTGCAGAACATGGCGTTAAAGGGCAAGTTGGCCATGTAGAGCGCTTTAATCCTGCATTTATTGCTGTAAGGGATAAGATCGATAATCCTATGTTTATTGAGACCCATCGTTTGGCGGAATTTAATCCACGTGGTACAGATGTACCAGTGGTTTTAGATTTAATGATCCATGACATTGATATCATTTTGAGCGTTGTTAAATCGCCCGTAAAACACATTTCCGCAAGTGGCGTAGCCGTTGTTAGTGAAACACCAGATATTGCCAATGCACGGATTGAGTTTAAAAATGGATGTGTTGCCAACTTAACGGCAAGCCGTATCTCACTTAAGAACATGCGAAAAACACGTTTTTTCCAAAAAGATGCCTATATCTCTGTTGATTTCCTAGAAAAGAAATGCGAAGTCGTGAAAATGAAAGATGCTCCAGAAAACCCGGGAGATTTTGATATGATTTTACAAAATGCAGAGGGCGTTAAAAAACAAATATATTTTGACAACCCAGAAATAGATAACAACAATGCGATACTCGATGAGCTTGAAACTTTTGCAGATGCTATTAATAACAACACAAAACCTATAGTGACCTTACATGATGGCACAGAAGCATTGCGTGTAGCAACAATGATTATTAATCAGTTTTAGTTCCCAAAGTTTGGGAATCTCATAATACCATAAATTAAATTTTTTAGATGAAAAACGTAGCCGTAATCGGAGCAGGAACTATGGGCAATGGTATTGCCCACACCTTTGCACAATCTGGATTTAAAGTACAACTCATAGATATTAACGAAGCTTCTCTTAAAAAGGGGGTTGAAACCATATCGAGAAATTTAGATCGTATGGTTGCCAAAGAAAAAATCACCGAAGCCGATAAGCAAGCGACTTTAGACAATATTACTTTGTTTACAAATATTACGGAAGGTGTTGAATATGCAGGCTTGGTGGTTGAAGCTGCTACTGAAAACGTAGATTTAAAGCTAAATATCTTTAAGCAGTTGGATGAAGCTTGTGGAGAGGATACTATTTTGGCAACGAACACCTCTTCTATTTCCATTACGCAAATTGCAGCTGTTACATCTAGACCAGAAATGGTGATAGGAATGCATTTTATGAATCCTGTGCCAATCATGAAATTGGTAGAAATCATTAGAGGCTATAATACAAGCGACGAAGTGACCAATACTATTATGGAGTTGTCTAGAACATTGGGCAAGATTCCTACCGAAGTTAACGACTATCCTGGTTTTGTAGCCAATCGTATTCTTATGCCAATGATTAACGAATCTATAGAAACACTTTACAATGGTGTAGCAGGCGTACAAGAAATTGATACCGTTATGAAATTAGGAATGGCACATCCTATGGGGCCACTGCAATTGGCTGATTTTATTGGGTTGGATATATGTTTATCTATATTAAATGTGATGTACGATGGTTTTAAGAATCCAAAATATGCACCGTGCCCACTCTTAGTAAATATGGTAAGAGCAGGTAAGCTAGGTGTAAAATCTGGAGAAGGTTTTTATGATTACTCTGAAAGTAAAAAAGCTGAAAAGGTTTCGAAGCAATTTTCTTAATGGATGAATAGGATTTTTAGATATCTAGTTTTATCACTCATAATTTTTTCCTGTAAAGAAAACAGAAAAATATCTACAGAAGGTTTTAATTCCTATGAAGAAGAGCACACCGAAGTAGAATCAAAAAAAGAATCTGATAAAGAAGTAGATTATAAATCATTATTCGCAAACAATCCTCAATACATTGCAAAAGATTTCGATTTCCCTGTTACAAAATTAAATGTCATGGGTATGAGGAATTTTAATATGCAGAGGTTTGGAGCTAAAAACAATCTAGGAGATAACTCAAACGGGGTTAGCATAGAAGAAATACTTTTGGACAAACCTGTTTACGCTATTGGAAATGGCTACATAAGTGAAGCAAAAGAGTATTTGAGCAAGTGGGGAAATGTCATAAAAATTGTGCATTTATTGGATGGAAACTTATATGAATCTATATATGCACATTGCAACAAATTGCTTGTAAAACCTCATCAGTTTATAAAAAAAGGTGAACAAATCGGAACAATTATCACTTGTAATAAATTATATCACACCCATTTACATTTTGAAATCAGAGATTCCTTAGATATGGAAATTGGCAGAAGCAATTCTGATGACACCAATGGGTATTTAGACCCAACAGATTTTATTAGAAAAAACAGAGATTAAATTGGCAAAGATCATTCCATTTAAAGCAGTTAAACCCACGCGAGCAATAGTTGGCTTGGTGGCAGCTCGTCCTTATCAGAGTTACACAATCGATGAGCGCGAATCTCGTATGGACTATAACCCATATAGTTTTCTTCATATTGTAAATCCTGGTTATAAATACTCTCAGGAAGTTACAGGTAATGAACGTTACAAATTGGTAAGAAATCGCTATCTAGAATTTAAGGAGGATGGTATTTTTATTACTGATAAAAAAGCGTCACTTTATGTGTACAAAATTGTAAACAGACACAAACAAGTATTTAACGGAATTATTGCTGCTACAAGTGCTGAAGACTATGAAAACGATATTATTAAAAAACACGAAGAGACCATAGCCAAACGAGAGCAAACTTTTAAAAACTACTTACACACTGTAGGTTTTAATGCTGAACCTGTATTACTAACCTATCCTGATAATAATATTATCTCAGACATTATCATAGACGCTCAAAAAGCGCATGCCGAATTTGAGTTTACAATGACCTACAGAGACACACATTATCTATGGAAAATCGATAACGAGGACACTATCGCAACCATTCAGGAAGAGTTTAATAAAATGGAGACCATTTATATTGCAGACGGTCACCATAGATCGGCTTCATCATTTCTACTCTACAAAGAAGAAAAAGAAAAGAATGCCAATCACGACGGAACTGAATCTTATAACTTCTTTATGTCTTATCTTATTCCTGAATCCGACTTGGTAATTCAGGAATTTAGCCGACTCATAAAAGATTTAAATGGTTTAACAAAGGAAGCGTTTCTTATTAAACTCGATACTAATTTTAGAATAGAAAATCGTGGTACAGTACCCTACCATCCGTCTAAACCTCATCATTTTAGTATGTACCTAGACGGTGAGTTTTATTCGCTCTATTTAAGGAAAACCAATTATGAATTTAATACAGCACTAGATAAGTTAGATGCACAACTACTCTATAAAACCATCTTGAAGCCTATATTAGGTATTGACGATTTGAGAAATGACAATAGAATTGAGTATGTACATGGCAAACACGAAATGATTACTATTAAGAGCAGTGTGGATAGTGGTGAGTTTAAAGTAGGTTTTGGAATGTGTCCTGCAACGGTGCAACAAATGAAAGAAATTGCAGATGAAGGTCTAAAAATGCCACCAAAAAGCACTTACATATTACCCAAGTTAAGAAGTGGAATTACAATTTATGAATATTGACGCCTTGTGCTATTCTAAACTTTCCTGTGCTGAACTTGTTTCAGTATTTCAGTATCTAAGCATTTCCAAAACCTCATCAAATAAGGAAAAGAAATAAATGAGCATAAAACAAAATCTCTTAGACATAAAATCCTCTATACCAGAACATATCACTTTAGTGGCCGTATCCAAAACAAAACCTGTAAGTGACTTAATGGAAGCCTATAATGCTGGCCACCGTATTTTTGGAGAAAACAAAATCCAGGAAATGGTTGAAAAGCACCAACAAATGCCAAAAGATATTCACTGGCATATGATTGGCCATGTACAACGAAACAAAGTAAAATATATGGCCGAATTCGTGAGCCTAATCCATGGTGTAGATAGCTTAAAATTATTAAAAGAAATAAACAAGCAAGCCCTAAAGCACGATAGAATTATTAATTGCTTACTTCAAATAAAAATTGCCGAAGAAGACAGTAAATTTGGAATGTCTGCAGAGGATGCCTCTACACTTTTGAGTTCTAAAGAATTTTTAGAATTAAATAACGTTAGTATAAAAGGCTTAATGGGAATGTCTACTTTTACAGCCAATATGACGCAAGTAGAACGAGAATTTAAATTTCTAAAGACAACATTTGATAAATTACAAACCGATTACAACCAGCTTGTAACTATAAGTATGGGCATGAGTGGTGATTATAAATTGGCCATAGAATGTGGAAGTACGATGATACGTGTAGGTAGCAATATCTTTGGCGCAAGACATTATCAGTGAGTGGTAGTAATTCATATTTTAACTTTTAACTTTTAACTGATTTACGCAATATTAGACATAGAGACTACTGGAGGTAAGTATAATGAAGAAGGCATTACCGAAATTGCAATTTACCGTTTTGATGGACACAAAATTACCGACCAGTTTATTTCTTTAGTTAATCCCGAACGCGAAATTCAACCGTTTGTTGTTAATCTTACAGGGATTAATTCCAATATGTTAAAGAATGCTCCAAAGTTTTATGAACTAGCCAAACGCATTGTAGAAATTACCGAAGATGCTATTATAGTTGCCCACAATGCTGAGTTTGACTATCGCATTTTAAAGACCGAGTTTAAACGCTTAGGTTTTGATTTTAAGCGTAAGACACTCTGCACCGTAGAGTTATCGCAACAATTAATGCCCGATATGGAATCCTACAGTTTAGGTAAATTAACTCGAGCTCTTGGTATTCCTGTTAGTGATAGGCATCGTGCCAATGGTGATGCTTTGGCTACTGTAAAGCTATTCAAAATGCTGCTTAATAAGGATTCAGATAAAAAAATTATCAAGCAGGCCATAAAAATTGAAAAAAAATCTAAACTAGCACCAAACCTTAAGGATATTATTGAAGAATTACCAAGCGATATAGGCGTATACTACATTCATGATGCCAATGGAAATATTATATATATAGGTAAAAGCAACAATATAAGAAAACGTATCACGCAACATTTTACCAACAAGAATTCTAAATCAAAAAAAATACAGGTTCATGTAGCTGCCGTTACTTATGAAAAAACCGGCAGTGAGCTTGTAGCACTTTTAAAGGAGAGTGAAGAGATTAAAACCAACAAACCCATTTTAAATAGAGCATTAAAACGCAACCAGTTCTCACAAGGTTTGTACAGTTTTATAGACGATAATGGCTACATAAATCTACGAATAAGCCAATTAAAAAAAGACGAAAAACCCATCACTACATTTACAAATAGAAAAAGTGGTATTTCGTTTATGAATAAAATGGTAGAAACCTATCAACTTTGCAACAAATTATGTGGCCTACAGAAATCCGAGAGTAGCTGTTTTAATTACGGAATCGAAGATTGTAATGGAGCTTGTATCAATGAAGAAGCACCCGAAATCTATAATAAACGTGCCATAGCCGTTATTGAAAAAAACACCTACGACAACAAGAATATGCTTCTTATAGATAGAGGAAGAGATATCGATGAAAAAAGCGTCATCTTTATAGAAGATGGCATATTTAGAGGTATTGGTTTTTTTGACTTAAACTATCAGATTAACAATCGAGAAATTCTAGAATCACTTATTACGCCAATGCAGAACAACAGGGATACGCAACACATTATTCAAAGTTATATGCGAAGAAATAAACGCCTAAAAATTGTAAATTTAGGCAACTAACTTTTCTTTCGTACTTTTAAATAATGGAACCCACTACAAAACATACCTGGCGCTCAAAACTACATGAAATCATTTATGAAGCCGACACACCATTAGGAAAGATATTCGATGTAAGTTTATTGATAGTTATTATTATCAGTATCATATTAGTGATGCTAGAGAGTGTTTGTAGTTCTGGTTGTACACCAGAGGATTTTCGTATCAATCCTCAAGGGCTTTTGTCAGATTTCGTTAGACTTTTAAATGATAATTTCTTTTATATCTCAGAATGGGTAGTTACCATATTATTCTCAATAGAATATATCGCAAGAATTGTTTCTGTAAAAAAACCAAGTAAATACATTTTTAGCTTTTATGGCATTATAGATTTTCTATCAACAATCCCAATGTATTTGTCATTCTTTATTGTTGGCTCCCAGTCACTTGTTGCGCTACGAGCTTTAAGACTTATGCGTGTTTTCAGAATATTGAAACTGACGCGTTATATAGGAGCGTCCACAAATTTTGTGAGAGCCTTAAAAACCAGTCGTGCCAAAATAGGTGTCTTCTTATTATTTGTTGTTATTATCTGTATTATATTAGGTACTATTATGTATTTGGTAGAGAGCGAAGAAGGCAGTGGCTTTTCAAGTATTCCTAAAAGTGTCTATTGGGCCATAGTCACTTTAACAACGGTCGGTTATGGCGACATTGCACCAGCAACGCCGCTAGGGCAATTTATTGCATCTTTTATAATGATTATGGGTTATGCCATTATTGCAGTTCCTACAGGAATCGTTTCTTCTGAAATGACCAAGTTTAATAAACGTAACGTACAGACAAATACACAATCTTGTTCTAACTGTCTTTGTGGCAACCATCTCGACGAGGCGCTTTTTTGCCATAAGTGCGGACACGAATTACATCATGACTAAAACTCTAATTTCCATAGTAGGACCAACGGCTATCGGAAAAACAGCATTAAGTATAAAATTAGCTCAATACTTTAATACTGAAATTCTCTCTGCGGATTCAAGGCAATTTTATAAAGAAATGCAAATAGGAACTGCAGTACCATCGGCACAAGAATTAAATGCGGTTAAGCACCATTTTATACAACACAAATCCATTAAAGACAATTATACTGTAGGTGATTTTGAACGAGATGCCATCAACATTATTGAAAATATTCACAAGAACAATCCTTTTGCCATTATGGTCGGTGGCTCGGGCTTGTACGTTAAAGCCGTTACAAAAGGCTTAGACGATTTTCCTGAAGTTGATAAAACAATTAGAACAGAACTTAATAGAGAGTTTAAAGCACATGGACTAGAATCCTTACAAAAGAGGTTAAAAAATTTAGATCCAGTAGCTTATCAAACCATTGCTATCGATAATCCACAACGTGTTGTTAGAGCTCTTGAAATCTGTATGGGCGCCAACAAACCATATTCCTCTTTTTTGACCAATCCTGAGAAAAAGCGTTCTTTTAATACCATTACTGTAGGATTGGATGCTGAGCGAGCGATAATCTATAACAGAATCAACGAACGAGTTGATATTATGATTGATGAAGGTCTTGTTGAAGAGGCAGAACGTCTATTTTCTTTAAGACATCTTAATGCACTTAACACAGTTGGCTACAAAGAGCTCTTTCACTACTTTGAAGGACATTGTACCTTAGACTTTGCCATTTCAGAAATAAAGAAAAATACAAGACGTTTTGCAAAACGCCAACTTACTTGGTTTAGGAAAGACAAGACCATTAAATGGTTTAACTATAAAACCAACATAGAAAATATAACGAGTTACGTTAAAGAGCAGTTATAAAAAAACCGGCACTTGGCCGGATATCTCTTGAGGATTAACTGTCTTTATTGATGACTAACCTAAATCCTTCTCCATGAATATTTAAGATTTCTACTTTTGGATCTGGTTTTAGGTATTTACGAAGTTTTGCAATGTATACATCCATACTTCTAGATGTAAAGTAATTATCATCTCTCCATATCTTAGTCAATGCCAACTCTCTAGGCATTAAATCATTTTCATGTAATGCGAGCAGACGTAACAATTCATTTTCTTTTGGTGAGAGTTTAGTTGGTTCACCTCCATCAAATTTTAAGAAACGAAGCTTCGAATTTAAGTCGAAACGTCCAATCTTAAACTCAAACTGTTTACTATCAGCAACAGAGTCGGTTGCTTTTCGTTGCATTATAGCTTTGATCTTCATAAGTAAGACTTCACTATCAAAAGGTTTATTAAGGTAATCGTCTGCGCCGACTTTATACCCTTTTAGTACATCCTCTTTCATAGCCTTGGCTGTTAAGAAGATAATAGGCACATCTGTATTTTTTTCACGAATTTCTTTTGCGAGTGTAAATCCGTCTTTATAAGGCATCATTACGTCTAAAATACATAGATCATAATCGTCTTTCTTGAACTTTTCAAAACCTTCCATTCCGTTTTTGGCATGGACAACGTCGTAATCGTTCATCATTAAATAATCTTTTAAAACAGTTCCAAAATTTGGATCGTCTTCTACCAAAAGAATTTTCTTGTTTTGTTCTTCCATAATTCGTTTTTATGATATTAATGGCAGCTTTATAACAAAAGTACTGCCTTTTCCTTTTTCACTTTCTACTGACACATGACCTTGATGATCATCCACTATTCGCTTTACATAAGCCAGTCCCAACCCATGCCCTTTAACATTATGCACATTACCTGTGTGCTCTCTATAAAACTTTTCAAACACACGTTTAGCAACTTGCTTAGACATACCGTTGCCTTGATCTGCAATTTTCAAAATGATATTATTACCAATATTTTCGGTATATACATCAATTTTTGGTGCATCATCCGAGTACTTAATAGCATTATCCAAAATATTGACTATCACATTTGTAAAATGTGTTTCGTTTGCCAATACAGATGATTTAGCAGCATCTAGATGTGTTTTAACATAACCTCTTCGATCTTCAACAATGAGCTTCACGTGGGCAATTGCATTGCCAATTAGGTCGTGTAATTTTAATCGTTCCTTACTTATATTGAGTTCATTCTTTTCTAACTTAGAAATTCTCAGTACGTTTTCTACTTGAGCATGCATGCGCTTATTCTCATCCTTAATCATACCTAAATAGCGCTTTACTTTTTCTTCATCAGCAATGATCTTGGGGTTTTTTATGGCATCTAATGCTAAGTTTATAGTTGCTATTGGCGTTTTAAACTCATGAGTCATATTATTGATGAAGTCTGTCTTTATCTGCGATATTTGACGTTGTTTTATCAGCTGATATATAGCGCTTGAATATGCAACTATAATGACACCCGTAAACAATATGGACAATAATATCATCCAAAGTATTGATGACAATAAAAACTTTTTCCTATTGGGGAAGTCAACCCAAAGTCTGTAATTGCTTTCACTATTATTGTCTAGAAAAATAGGAATTCCAAAATACGCATTGCTCTTGTTAAAGTTTTGAGTCTGTACTTTTGTAGCCAAATCGTCGTCATATATTGCAAACTCAAAATCGAGGTCAATCCCTTCACTTTTCAATTCTCGACGTAATAAGGTTTCTACCTGTAATGCCGTAACTCTTTTGTAAATAGGGACTTCCCTCAACAAGGTTTTGAACGTATCTTCATATGCTTGCTTATCAATTTCTGACAAGTTAGAAAACTCTACCAAGCTTTTTGTGGGTTTAATACCCAAATTACCATCTATTGTAGATCTATTATAATAATCTGTAGTTCGTTCACTTGTAAAATTACTAACATCTATACTGTCTGCATCAATTTCAAAGAACAATGAAGGCACTTTGAAGCGCTCTTCTAAAATAGTGTTACGATGAATAATGGTCTTATCATTTACGTCGTCTTCCCTAGTAATATAGAGTTGTCTAATTGCCGTAGAATCGGGCTCTTTATTATCAGCAACATAAGGCTGAATTAAACCGTAAAACTTTCTTATCTCATAGTCTTGGATATCTCTAGACACAAAACTTAGAGCTCTTGTAACACTTAGGGTAAAATTCTTTTCCTCATTTTCTAAGCTATTGTTAATAAAAAATGATTGAACAAAGATTATACCAATGAGCGACAAACTCATTAAAACAACCAATAAGATGAATAGTCTTTTACCCATCAGTCAAATTTAACATTTTAACATTTAGCATAAATTATGTTTAACCTTACATTAACAAACGGAATCGCTTAGTTTAGCTTATTTTTTTGAGAATATTTTGATGGATTTCTTGTGCTTGTTTTTTTGACGTTTCTAAATCATTGTTTTCAATAATGAAATCTGACTTTTCAACTTTTTCTTTATCAGAAAGTTGGTTTCGTATAATTGATTTAACTTTTTCGGCCGATACATCATCACGTCTCATAACGCGTTCTATTCTTAAATCCTTATCTGCAGTTACTGTAATGATGTAATCGTATTGGTACTCCAAGTTGTTTTCAAAAATAATTGCGGCCTCTTTTATAACATAGGGTGCTTTCTGTTTTTTTAACCAACGTTTAAAGTGAGATGCCACTTTGGGGTGTACAATGGCGTTCATCTTAGATAAAAGGGATTTATCACTAAAAATCTTTGATGCCAAATATTCCCTATTCAACTCGTTTTTTTTGTAGGCAGATGGTCCAAAAAGTTCAACTAGCTTTCTTTTAATTACCTTAGAACGGTTCATTAAGGCCTTTGCTTCTTTGTCGGCAATATAAATAGGGATACCAAAAGACTCAAAATACTTAGCTATAGTGGTTTTACCACTACCAATTCCTCCAGTAAGGCCAACTACTATCATTTCTATAATTTTATAAAATCAATACGCTTTTGTTTAATATTTACACGCTTAATAAAGTTAGGGCTTTTTGTGATTTTTGGTATAAAATACGTCTGTTCTTTATCAACTCCATTAAAACTGCATTCAACTTTAAAATCATTAGCTGAAATTGAACTATAACTGTCCAAATCCACATAATACATAACAGTAACAGTTTTTGGAAAGTAATTTATTGTAATACCTTCTGGTTTATTCGTTATTGTAACTGGTATTTCTATCGTTCCTTCCGTAAAACGTTTAACATCTGCTTTTACGTTGATAATTTTAGGAAATACCTCGATATCTTTAATTTTATCTATTTCAATATCTTTATCAATGGCCCCACTAACTTTAGCCAATTTTAGTTCCTTTGTCGCGATAGAATTTACATTTTCGATTTTGTCTTCTGGCCCAACTATTTTAACGCTATCGACATTTAACCTAAATTCGCCCTTAATATCAAAACCTGTTTTATACTCAATATCTGTATTTAAAACGATAGGGATATGCTTTGAAGCCCTTTTAGAATATGGTAATATTAGAGTATCCGGGCTAATTGACAGAAGTGTGTAAGATGAGCCTAACTGTCCTTGAATAAGATATTTGTGTTTCTGTACATCGAATACATAGTGAGCGGGCTTCGTTGTCATGTTTGTTTTTGAATCTATAACAATCGTCTTATAATTATTAAAAATATACGGTAGCAAGACAAAACCCTTAGCCTCCACAAGGACATCAATAACATTTGAAGAATCTTGCTGAAGAATTATTTCTTCTTCAATATTATCCAAACTGACCTTAAGCTTTAAAGGCTGCTTATAATCACTTGAAAGCTTCGAAAAAATTAAAAATATAAATGCTATAGCTATAAAAATACTAAAGCGCTTAACGTTTTGCTTCTTTAGAGTACCAAATATGTTTGATTTATTCTTAGAATTCATACGCATCTAAAAAAACAAATGTGGAAAAGCTTCTTTTGGCTCTTTTCTCAAAACCAGTAGCCTAAACGTAGATTTAACAAAACCATATCCATAACCAAAAAATTGGATGACAACTGCCAAAATCGACTGAAATGCGACAACTATATTCCTAGTTGTAATTAATGCCAAAATAAATGCTACTACAAAATAAAAAAGATATAAATAGATAAGCAGTTTAATGTTAAAGATAAAAAGTAAAATTGAAACTAATAAGCCCAATACAAATAATGCTGGAAACCAATACACAAGACTTTTTGAATTAGGATGCCATTGATTAAGAATTGGTCTTACCAAACCAAATTTATGCACCTGATTATAAAACTTAGACCAAGATATTCGACGCTTATGATATACATACGCATCGTTGATTAAAGTTGTTTTATAACCCAATTGATTTAAACGCAAAGACAAATCTGGGTCTTCGCCTGGATGTATCTTTCCAAATCCACCCGAGTCTATAAAGGCTCTTTTAGATAAACCCATATTAAAACTTCTTGGCTGAAAGTCTTCTAACTGTTGTTTTCCTCCCCTTATACCTCCAGTTGTTATAAAAGAAGTCATTGCAAAATTTATGGCCTTTTGTAGATTAGAAAATGACTCATGTGCAGCATCAGGTCCTCCAAAACAATCGTAATATGTGGTAGTTAAAAAAGTATTTACTTCCATTAAATAGTTTGAAGGTAGAATGACGTCGGAATCTAATATGATAAAATAATTTCCTTTTGCTTTTCTCATTCCGAAGTTTCTGGAATCACCTGGCCCTGAGTTTTCCTTAAAAAAATAAGATATGTTTAATTGTTGCTTAAAACGGTTTACGATTGCCTCAGAGGTGTCTTTAGACCCATCCTCTACAATAACAATTTCATATTGAAAATCTCCTTTAAGCTTTGTAAAGCTATCTAAAAGCTCCCTGATTTCTTCAGGTCTATTGTATACAGGAATAATAAACGAAAAAGCTAGTAGTTTCATAAGTTGCAAAGTTAAAACAAAAGCACTTACAGATAGCTCACCAACACTTGCCTTTTTAAACTATTGTTTTATAAATTTTGAAGTGATACTAGAATCGAACGAAAAGATTTTAATAATATACAATCCAGAGTTTAACGAGGATAAATCTAGTGGTTTTATTCCGTTATTACCTTTAATTGATAACACTCTATTGCCTAATGCATTATAGATTTCAATTTTAGAAATATCTGTTTCACCATATATATTTAAGACATTGGTTACAGGATTGGGAAAGATTACAATAGTATCCAGATCACTTTCTGCCAATGATAATGTAGAGCCTTCAACTATATGAAGCACTCTATTAATATCTGCGCCATAAACTATATCTTCAATTCCACTTAACCATTTTACCTTAACATAGTCGATGGTGGTATTACTTCCCAAACCAAAAATTTCCGTAGCAGAATTTTGAGAAAGGTAACCTTCACCGCATAGGGTATAACGGTATTGCTTTTGTCCACTTATTGAGATCTCGATAAGTGAACCTATTCCATTTTTGTTACTCTGGGTACCTTCAAGCTTTATTTTCAGCCAATTATTACTTTGGAGTGAATTGTTCTTCCAAAGAAAAATATTATCATGATTAATGTTATTTACGACAATCTCAGGATAGCCATCATTATCGGTATCCCCAATTGCGTTCGAATAGCTCACCGCAAAATCGTTGGGAATACTACTATTATCAATACTAAATGTCCCATCATTATTATTCTCATAAAATGCAGATGATAAATAACCCAAAACTGAACCATCATGTTCACCACTAACGTACAGGTCTAAGTCCTTGTCATTGTCAGCATCTAAAAAAACTGCTCCCCAACCTACACTATTAAAAGTTGTTTGGGTTTGCTGTGCCATATTGGTAAAAGTTCCATCCCCATTATTCTTTAGGAGCACATTGCCTGGAATATCGTTAGTTATATAAATATCCAACCAACCGTCAGCGTTATAGTCATCAATTGTAACTGACATAGCATCAATAGTGACATCTGTCCCTGAGATTTCACCTACTTCCGTAAACGTACCGTCTCCGTTATTTTTGTATAATAAATTTGGGTTATACGATCTATCGTTAGATACATAAATATCTTGAAAACCATCATTATTGTAATCGAAGAAAGCAGAGCAGAACGATAAAAACCCTGTACTTAATAATCCCGCTTCCGAATTTACCAGTGTAAATGTATTGTCTCCATTGTTTTTATATAGAATATTGGGCACATCTAAGTCCCAAATACTCAGAAATACATCTAAAAAACCATCATTATTGTAATCGCCCCACGATGCACCATAGGTTGGAAATGCATCAGTTAGCATACCTGATGTTGCGGTAATATCTTGCATAATCATATTACCCAAATTCTCATATAGTTTAACACTGCTATTATCGCTCGTCACAAACAAATCGTTATCACCATCATTGTCTATATCTACCCAATTGATTTGCTTGTTTTGCCAATTGTTTGTTGAAATATTTAGTGTTTGCTCTACGAAATTGCCATTGATGTTTTTTAGAAAATGAATTTCATCTCCATCTGCAGATCCGATTGTAATATCGTCCCAACCATCATTATCGTAATCAAAGAAACTAATACCGTTTCCCAGATAAGTATTACCGCATGTAACATTAATACCTAATTGCGATGCATTGTTTATAAAACTAATCTGTGCCTTAGCCGTAAAACCACCTATAAAAGCTATTACTAAAAGATAAATTCTTGAAGACAACATAATTAACAGAACTTAATTCTTTTTGTTATTTAATTTATAATATACAAAAAAGCCGCTAAAAAAGCGGCTTTTAATTATTTATTTAAAATTACATTATTCCTTTACTACTCGTATCGTTTGAGTTATACTTGCAATAGTTACTTTAACAAAGTAAGTCCCACCTTGTAATCCAGACATATCTAACTCGCTGTCTACGTTATTAGGTGTAGCTCTTAATACTTCTTGACCTAGCATATTGTACATAATAACATTTTCAATATTATTTTGAGCATTTAATGTCAATGTATTTTTTACTGGGTTTGGATAGTATGTAAACGCAGATTCTCTATCTATACTTGGATTAGATAATGTAGCATCAACAGTAACTTTGTAGTCTTCTACTTCTCCTCTACCTGCCCCAAAGCTACATGGTGCATCATCGCCTGGGTTGTTATCATTCCAATCAATCATTACTCTCATTCTGTAATCCCCGTTTGGAGTTCCGTTTGGTATAGTTATAGTATCAGTAAATGGTCCATCACCATAGCCTGTTGTACTAAAAACTACCTCGGATACATCAAAAACAAAATCATTGTTCCAATCAATCCATATTGCACAACCAACGGTACCAGAAACAATTTCTACAGTAAAATCAAAAGTACTATCTGGGGAGCTACTAACAGCCATTGTGTCAAAATTACTCACATAGTTATCAGTCGATAAACCTGAGCCCAAGTTAGAAATATTCATCCCTAGAGCGTTTGAAGTACTGAAGTTATCAATAAAAGTCGAAGTACTTGTACCCACAGGAATACAATATCCTGTATTGAACGTGAAAGGCCCAGTCCAACCACTTACATCGCCACCACCACAGTCTGATTGCACATATAAATCATACAATGTATCTGCTGTTAAGCCAGTTGCTGTATCTGTTAAGTTAGCGGTACTACCACTAGAAATCACTCCCATTCCTTGTCCATTTCCAGCAGGAACAACTTCCCAATTATAACCTGAAGGAGCTGTACCATCAGTTGGTGCTATCCAAGAAATATTCGCAGAAGTTGGTGGTGAAAAAGAAGCACCTAGATCTGTTGGCTCAAAACAAGTTGGTGGTGTTCCCAAACAAAATGTAACATCACCAAAATCATCATTACCCCAGTCATATAATCTCATATAATAAGTGGTTCCACCTGTTAAACCTGTAAAAGATTCACTAGAAGATGTTGTACAATCAACTTCAACTAGAGCACCACAAGTACCAGAATACAGCTCTACAACCGTAGTTGAGAATGCAGAAGCACTTCTAGTGTAATCAACTTGAGTATCTGTTGCTCCAAGTGTAAAGGTATACCATATATCCCCACCTGCGTAAGTGGACGTGGTACAACTCGCTTGGGCTACGCCAGAATCGGTTGCTGTAGAATTATTACCAGTAACATCAGGACCACAAGTACCAACACCAAGCGTAACATTAATTGCTCCTGCACAATCATCATTAGGAATTGGATTTACAGTTAGAACTCCACTAACATCTTGCACTCCATCCCATGCACCGTCTCCACCACCAGTATCAAAACCACCGTATGTAAACGTTGCATTATTTAATCTAAATCTAGAAGCATAATAATAGGTTCCAGTTGCTGTAATTTCTGCACCTAGGTCTACTTGAAATTCGTCATTATTATTATTCTCAAAATCATAACCAGGATTTGGTACTGCAGCAATCCATGTCCAACCAGCTCCAGAAGGGTCTGTATCCATATCACTGTAACCGATCCAAGCTTCAATACCAGGCGAAGCAGTTGCATTGCCCTGATCTGTTAAACCTGCTTCATAAGCTTGAGCATATATAATTTGAGACTCACCTATTGTAATAACTGCTGATCCTGGGAACTGCAGATTGAAGAAATCCAATGCATCTGTTGGAGCATCAGCCACAGTTAGTGTGTAATCTTCAGTTTCACCTCTTCCGTCACTGGCATAAGCACAGGCATCATCATCTGGGTTAGGATCATTCCAATCTATCATTATACGCATTCTGTAATCACCATTAGCAGTACCATTTGGAACAGCAATGGTTCCTGTGAAAGGTCCACTTCCATAAGCTGTTGTATTAAATACAACTTCTGTAGAAGAATCAAATGTAGAATCATTATTCCAATCTACCCAAATAGCACAACCCACTGTACCTCCTTCAATAGTAACAGAAAAATCAAATGCACCGTCAGCGAAGCTTGTTACAGCATTAGTTGCAGTAAAATCACCATATCGGTCCATCGACAAACCAGTACCTGTATTAGATATATCAGATACAGCGCCTGTAGTAGTAACATCACTAATCAAAGTAGTTGTATTAGTACTTGTGGTTGATGGCACACAATAACAACTATCCATGGCTGTCATAAAATTACCTTCAGTACAACCTGTAGAGCTACCGAAGCCATTATAAGCAGTTACCGTATAGTAATATGTTGTATTTGCTGTACCTTCAAATGAATAGCTTGTAACATTTCCTAAGTCTGTGTTATCTTCTATATCATTTCCCCCTGGTGTTGTACCAAGAGTGATGTTATAACCATCTGCACCTCCACTAGCCGTCCAAGATAAATCATTTGTAAAATTACCACAACTAGGATCAGGAGTTGCAGTAACTACTGGGCAATCTGGAGCACCGGCTGGTGTTTCTCTTACAGTAAATTCACTTACATGAAAATAAACATCTTCGGGATCATCTACACTACCCTCATCAGCTAAAAAGGCAAATTGTACATTACCAGTAACTGCAGATAAATCATAGGTTATTTGTTCCCCTATATCTGTAGGCACATCTCCTTGTACCCAGGACTGCATAGTGGTCCAATTTGCACCACCATCTGTAGTCATTAATAAGGATACTGCATCATCAGACCCTAAATCTGCTCCATCCCCACTAGAGGGACCTTCCGTGAGGGCAACATATACAATAAGTTCGCTTGGTGCTGCAGCAGACAAATCAAATGTTGGAGAAATAATCCAATCACTTTTACCTGCCAACCACATATTGACCGAATTACTCGGTGTACCATTATGATTACTACCAAACCAAAGACTAGAACCTAAATCTGCTGGGCCTGTAGCTATTGTTCCACTGTCTGCCTCTGCCCAACAGTCAGGAACATTTACACTCATATCCGCACTATAATCAGGCGTAAAATCTAAACAAGCTGTTTCAAAAGCAAAGGGTCCAACCCAATCACTAGTATCACCACCACAAATAGACTGTACATAATACTCATAATTAGTATTTGGTGTTAACCCCATTTTAGTATAAGGATTAGTCACACCAGCATCCGTTGGTGTACCAGTAGAACTCCCTGGAGGATTGGCATCTACATCTACAACCTCTATATTCCAAGATGTTGCTGCACCAGTTTCTGTCCACCCTAATTCAGCACTATCAGTCATAATGTTGGTAGCTGTTAATGCTGAAGGAAAAGGACAAGCTGGAACAGTCCAGTTGATACAAGTTACACCACCTAAAGCTGTATCTACAGAGTACGTGTAAGTTCCATTAGCTCCAATGACATGTATACCAGCTGAAACACCATCATCGTAAGCTGGATCTTCAAAATCCGTATCTAAATAAATGAAAGATATAGCATTAGTTGTTTCAGTTAAAACCACCTGAAAGGTTGCTCCTGAAGCAGTATCCGTAGAAAAATCAACATAATGCGGTCTATCATTCCATTGGATAATAACCATACGATCAGGTGCCGTACCTACTTCCTCCCAATATACTTCTCCAAAAGATGCGCCAATGTCATCCGAAAACGGATAAAACCCTTGGTCCGTAGGAATCGATCCTACACCGACGTCACCAGTAGTAGCATTAAATAATATACCACCATTATTCCCAACACGTAGGTCTGATGATGATACACCGTCTAATTCAAAAGCAAAAGATAAAGTAATATTGGCCTCACCATCGTCACCTAAAGCTAAATCTGTACCTGTACCGCTTATGTCTGTAAAACTTGTGCTACAAGTATCATCAGGAATAAGTTGCGCATGGCCTTGCCAACATAAGGCAAATAAAGCAAAACAAAAAATTGTAATTCTTTTCATGAAAAATATATTTAAAGTTAGTAATCTTCTAAAATTATGTTAATTTCTGATAGGAATAATAAGACTAAACCATAAATCGATGAAATGTATTTATTAACGTCAAAATGCTGTCGTAACCTATTTAAGAAAACCAAAAAAGCTTTCAAAAAAATGGTTAAACTTCATATAATTCAGTTAATGAATAAAAACCAATATTATTTCAAACCATAATTGATAATAGACCAAAACAGTTTAAAATAAGATAGTTTATTTATGTATTATAATCATTTTAGAAATATCATTAATTTTCAACAGGTAAAGTCCCGAGGCGGTATCGCCGAATTCCAACCTCGTAGTATTGCTCTGGGCATCGTAGGTCCT
>NZ_JANQIM010000011.1 GCF_028282165.1 Winogradskyella sp.
GTTTAGCCATCCCGAGGGCTATGTAGAGCGCAAGACCTCTGGTAGTTATAACTATGCCTATCAATATAAGGACCACTTGGGTAACATTAGGTTGACCTACATGGATAATAATGGTAGCCTGGATATTATTGAGGAGCATAACTACTATCCTTTTGGCTTAAAACATAAAGGGTACAACGACGTCGTATCTGCCAACGCCAACAGTATTGCGCAGAAGTTTAAGTATAATGGTATTGAACTAGAAGAGTCTCTTGGTGTAGATTGGTACGAGATGGACGTTAGACAGTACGACCCTGCAGTTGCTAGGTTTACCTCCATTGACCCAGTGATACATTATGATTTCTCCACTTATAATGCGTTCGATAATAATCCGGTTTTTTGGGCTGATCCTTCTGGTGCTAATGCAGGGTGTCCTAGTTGTCAAACAGAAGAAGATTGGGAAAATTATTATTCTCAAGCGGAGAATACTGCCATGATGGTTGGTGATGAAAGTGCTTATGATGGCTTTGGGCGGGTTACTTCAATGTTAGATGAAAATGGTAACAGTCTGGTCTATCTTGACGGTGAACTACAAGACCTAGTTGTTTATGACAACTGGCTTGATGCGGTTTCAAGTACGATTAGCGATGGATTATTAATCGAGGCACCACTTCTTCTAGGCAAGGTAATTAGTAACGTATTCAAAAGTGGTGGGGACGAAGCAGTTGAAGCTGTAGTAAAAGCAGATAACCTGTCGGTATCTGAACAAGTAGTTGCAGAAGCCAAAAGGGTCAATCCTAATGCAAATACAACAACTCTTACCCCTGGCGAAAATGTAGGTTCCTCAATACCCGCAAGAAGTAAAAGCCAAACTTTTACAAAAGCTGAGAGAACTAAAATAAATGAAATTGGTTCTGCAGAAGGATGTCATACTTGTGGTACAACTAATTCAGGAAGGACATCAGGTAATTTCACACCAGACCATCAGCCACCAAGCTCATTAGTGCCAAACGGCACATCGCAAAGACTATATCCACATTGTGCAGGCTGCTCGGCTTCACAAGGTGGTACAGTATCATCATTAAGAAGAAAAGGTTATAATATATTTAACATTGATAATAATCTTCATAATTAGAATATGTATAAATACTCAATAATTGAAATTAAAGATTTTTTTGTTTCCCAAGGCCTTGACAAGATTTTTACGAAAGAATTTATTGTCAATAAAGGCGATTACACTGAAGAAGATGTAAAGTTTGTTCTTGATTATATCATCGAATATTTTGTGGACAGTAATAGTCAGATTAAAAATGGACAGACATTTGGGTTTGGTTCATGGTTATTACAGTTTATATTTGATAGAGAATACATTAAACTAATGGAATTAAAAGATATTGACAAAGAAGGCAATAATTTATTTCAATTTAGTCTCTCGAATTCTATCAAGCTCTATAGAGAACAATTTAGTTTGTGTGAAAGATATGGGTTAACTCCTAGTATCCCAAGAATAGGGCAAAAAATAGCTTTGACCACTGACGTATATGATGGTTCAGAAGTAAATGCCGTCAGATATGACTCACCAGAGCATATGTCAGGATGGTATTTGACATCGAATGATTATGATGGTGATATAGACTCTTTGAGTATTGATTATTTGTTCTACGTTATAAAAAGAAGACCTGATTTAGCTAAATTTTTGGCTCTACCAAGTGGGTATAGATTTTTTTTAGATGCAGAAGGTTCAGAAGTATGGAAAGATGAATAGTGCAATATGAAATTGGGGTAATGCAGTAAATTAAGATCATGGGTTAAAACATGATTTTAAATATTTGAAAACGGTAGTTAGATTAATTACCGTTTTCTACATTAAGGATAATAATTGTAAATTAAATATTCTTAACAAAAACAGACGTTCTTTAAAAATACTGTAATAAAAGCTAGAGACAGCGATTGAAAATTGTTAAAAGGTCAAAAAAATGGTCTTAGGTTACTATCCCTTTGGCCTAAAGTACAAGGGGTATAATGACGTAGTAAGTGCGAATGTGAATAGTGTGGCTCAGCGCTGGAAGTTCCAAGGACAAGAACACCAAGATGATTTAGGACTTGGGTGGATACAATTTAAATGGCGAATGCACGACCCAGCTGTAGGTAGATTTATAAGTATAGACCCATTGGCAGAAGACTATGTTCATAATGGCGTTTACAACTTCTCTGAAAATCGGGTCATTGATGGTATAGAGTTGGAAGGATTGGAATGGGAAGATTTTAGAGTCAGGCAAAAAGAAGAAAGATTAGCAAGGGGAGAAAGAACGACCAAAACAGAAGTTGCTGTTGGTGCAGGACTTGCAGCCCTAGGAGTCGCATCTGTAGCGACGGTGGTTTATGGCTTTAAAGCAGTTGGGACATTTTTACTGAAAGAAGCTGTAGAAGAAGGAGTCTCTCAAGCTACGGGTGGTTTAAGCGATTTTGTAGACTTAGGAAAGCTAGCGAAAAGTGGCATAGAATTAGGGATAAAAAAGATTAAATCTCATTTATCAAATCCAGACTTAAACTTAGACCCAGATATGGCAAATGATGTTATGCTGGATGATTTACAAAAAATTGCCAATGGAGAAATGGAGCCTACTGATATTCATAATGATTATTTCAATCATGAAATTAGAGAAAGTGAGCACGTGGCAAACGGGATGGATTATGACGCTGCCCATAGCCAAACTATTAAAGACCAAGGAATTGACCCATCGACTTCACAAAGTAGATTATATACACAAGAGGCTGTTAAAAAAGGAGATGAAGCCTTTGAGGAACAAGTCAATAATGAATTAAAAAAGCTCGATTAATGGGAAAGATACATAAACACTTTTGGAAATGGGATGATAAGATGTATGATCTCTCACCTTATAATTTAAGATCAAATATCGAAGAATTAATGGAGAATGGACTTATTATCAAGTCTAAAGATGATAGCTACGCTGGTGCAAATGGTTTTCCATGGTCAATAAATGAAAAGGAAGGAAAAGTATTTTCGGTTTTTTTTAATAGAGATGCATTCTTCCCTATTAATGATGATAAATCAGTTTGGAATTTAGAGTATAAGGATTTTATGCAAGTCATGAATCAAACTACAGAACTTGTTGATAAAGATTATGAAGGAGATAAACTATACGTAGTATTTAGAGATTTTTACGTTACCATATCAGGAATAATAGCAGGTAGTCGCTCAAAATAGTTAGATACTTAACAAACATTCAAAAAAGGATAGATATAATGTCTATCGGTAATGGTACAGATTAGTTGATAGATTAATTTTTAAGCACAAATCCCCGCTAGCGGGGATTTGTAACCTCGGACGATGGCTTTAGGGATGGCAATAATAATTTTAAATAAAACTTGGAAAAATGATTAAAAAATGCTTTGCCATTATAATAATATTTATATCAATTTTGAACTGTAAAAATGGTATAAAGGAAGTTAAAAAAAATGAGAAAATCGACCCCTTATTGAAAGAGGAAAGTATTAGTATAAAAATTAATGATACTCTCATAATAGGTGAAAGAAATTTTGGAAAAATTTTTACGAATAAGATTCTTCATGATACAATAAAGAGAACTAAGATGGACATAAGAGGTGCTACAGCATATATTAATTTGTATAATGATATAAACCGCGTTGAAGATGAAGTTCATCTTAGACAAAGTGACACGTTCTATCAATCTTCATTAAATTTTGAAAAAATTGAAATCCCTTTTTTTATTCAACCAAAGTTATCTGGTAATTATACAATAGTTGGAATAATTGATGAGCAAATAATCCTTGATGCGTATAAATCGAATGATTCTATGGATACGAGAGTAATTGAATTTCGACATTATCTCAAAAAGGATATATATGTTAAATCGAATTAGTAAAATTACTAGTCAGTTAAGAGGTTTGAAGAATATAGGAAAACTAACGGTTAATATAATGATATGTTTATGTTTTTTACTTAATGTAAGGACAATAAAATTGACTTAGAGAACAAAGTTAATAATACTGATACCCGAGCTATGTGGAGCGTAACGGCCCTGGTAGTTATAACTATGCCTATCAATACAAGGACCATTTGGGTAACATTAGGTTGACCTACATGGACAATAATGGTAGCCTGGATATTATTGAGGAGCATAACTACTATCCTTTTGGCCTGAAGTACAAGGGGTACAATGACGTGGTGAGTGCGAATGTGAACTCAGTGGCGAGTAAGTTTAAGTATAATGGGAAGGAGTTTAATGATGAGCTTGGCTTGGATTGGTACGATTTTCATGCTAGGAACTATGATGCAAGTTTAGGTAGGTGGATGAATATTGAACCATTAGCAGAGGATTATTATGAATGGTCTCCTTATAATTATATTTATAACAGTCCTTTAAAGTTTATTGATCCTACAGGTATGGGGCCTACTGATATTATTGTTGAGAATAATAGAGGAGAAGAGTTGGGTAGAATAGTTTTACCAGGCGAAGATGTAGTCATTACATTAGATACGGATACCAGTGTACCAGAACCTATTGTGGTAGACCCAGGAATCGAATCCGATGGAGAATCGGAGGGACCTGGTGCTGTTGGGCTTTCTTTCGAATATTCAGTAACACTAGGTGGTGGTTTTACAGCAGGAACAGACATAGTCTATTTCCTTAGTGGAGAAGATAAGGGAAATGCATACGTATTTGGTAAATTAGGTGCTACGATTGGTTTAGATGCTGAGATAGGCGCTGCCGGTACGGTTTCGTATTTTAACGAAGATGCTAATACTGATTTGAAAAATGCAAAAGGAATGGAGGGTAATTCGGCAGGATATGCTGCAGGTTTTGTTGTCTCAGGTGAATATGAATGGTCAAACGAAGATAACGCTAAAGGAGAACGATACCCAGGTCACAAAAGTACTACTACATGGGAAACATATAGTGTGGGAGGTGGTCTTGGCCTTGAAGCAGGAGCTAAGATGTTCTGGAATAGTTCTAAAATATTATTTGGAGGACCAATATTTAGTACAAATGAGAATTAAAAGGGTTATCTTAATTATAGTGTCCTCGCTAATCGTATTGGTTTTTTTCTTTGGTTTGAACAGATTGGGAAGAAAATCAAATATTGAAATAATAGTAAACGAGATTAGTGAGGGCTTCAAAGGTGTGATTGTTGATAAATACGCTCCAAGGGATACGCAACCCACACACTTAAAAATAAGAATATCAGAGACTTATATCAATGTTAGTCCTTACCGTGAAATAGTTGAAAGAGCTAGTATAGGTGACAGTATAATAAAACCAAAGAATGAAAATTACATTTACTTAATTAAACCTGATGGAAGAAAAACACGTATTTTTTACACAAAAATTTCATATGAAACAAGAAAGAGTAAATTTTTCCCGGAAGAGTGGAAAGATAAATGGTTGGAATCAAGTGCATGGGATCAAAAATAATAATATACTATATTTACTAATATGTGTTATTTTTTGTGTTACTCATGTTAATTCTCAAGAAAAAATAATCAATGAAGTTGTTACTGAAATCCTGGGAACTAACAAGTTTTCAATATTACAGAAAAGCGATAGTTCTCCTATAATACTCCAATTGAATGATACCGATTCATTACCTAAGAATCATAGTAAACATAGTAAGGCTATTCAATATCTAGAATCAAAAATATTGAACAAAGATGTTTATGTTCATATTTTAGGAACTAATGATAAGATTTATAATGGGTCCATTACATATGATTGTATTCCCAATAATGATAAAGAGACAAGGGATGAACAGCCGTGCCTTTCTTCAAATTTTTTGGATTTGGAACTAATCAAGTATGGTTATATTATTTACAAGGGTGATAACGAATTTCTTAAAAGGATGGGGAATGCCTCAAACTAGGAAATGAATTAGTAAATGTGCTAAATTCAAGTGGGAGTGTAGTAAAAGAGGTTATGAGGTAATTTAAATAATAGAAAACCAAATAGTTAGAGTGAAATCTAATTGTTGGTTTTTTGCTTTAAGTATATTAGTTCTTTATTAAAGATTATAAAAAGTACAACCCACCAGCTAAGTACAGGCTGTTTTTGGGAAAAAGTGAGGTCTTATAAGGATTCATTAAATCAAATTAAACAATGAGAAGATTAGCATTTAGACATTTTGCCGTTTTTATATCAATTATTTGTATATCATGCATTAACGAAAAGAAAGATTTTCAAATGAGTAAATCGGAACTATTAAAACTTATTGATTCCGAAGAACACTCAGAGAATTTCATTAAAAAATGGAATTTAGAATTGTGTTCAGAAAATGAAATCAAAAAGAAATATTGCTATAATAATGCTCTAATCACTTATCAAATTATTAAAAACGATGGATTTGTTTTAACCTTAAATAGTTATCCGTTTAATAATCATAAATATTTGATTGACGAGCTAGAAGAATCTTTTAAAAGCATGGATTTGAAAGATATAGATAATTATGACAAACATCTAGGAGAGTATGATTTGTCTTTTGGCAAGTATTATTATGATGATAATTATGAAATAATGCTTTCAGTTGCGAATTCGGAAAATGGTAAAGTTTATGTTATTACAGGAAATATTGTAAATGGCATAAGCCCTTAAGATAGTGACCTAAAATAGAACACCCACTAGCACGAATTTATTCATAAAACTACTATTATAATAAATAGGTATTTATCCGTTTGCTTCACTCGGATGTAATCTGTGCGATCTAGCAAAGATTTTAGGATAATATTTTGTTTATTTTCATTTGAAAATCATTTAATTAACGTAGTTTTTATATATTTATAATCTCCCTTAATTAATAGTTCATTTTATACATAACTTAGACTATAAACGCGCAATGGAGTACAAAAAAAGTATTGAGCGAGATGAATTAATTAGGGATTATACAGATGTTCTTTCCAATGGTTTTGGAACGATATTTTTGGGTGCAGGCATGTCGCAAAAAGCCGGTATTCCCAGCTGGAGTAATCTT
Source organism: Winogradskyella sp. (assembly GCF_028282165.1). Lineage (GTDB taxonomy): Bacteria > Bacteroidota > Bacteroidia > Flavobacteriales > Flavobacteriaceae > Winogradskyella. The sequence goes on from NZ_JANQIM010000011.1 coordinate 6,985, forward strand.
ATGGCTCCTATAGCAAAGGCTATGGAGCAAAATATAGAAGAAGTAAATGATTATTATCAACTGGCAGAACAATATGTACAGCTATATGGCCAAAGAACTCCACTCACTAATATTCTAATAAAAAAAATACAGGGGCGATATAGCCCTACGGATAATCATAGAATTATTTCGAGGCTTCCATTAAGGAAAATATGGACTTCAAATTTTGATACCCTTATAGAGAGTACCTATCGGGAAATCGGAAAAGAGGTCAATGTTATAAGTAGAGATATAGACCTTACATTTTCTAAATACCAACAGGTAAAGCTCTATAAAATTCACGGCTGTATCGATAAATCTCCAGAGAACTTAGTTATAACAAGAAGAGATATAGAAGGCTATACAAGCAATTATAACCAAATGCAGAAAGCTTTTGAAAATGCTTTGTCCGAAAACACATTTTTGTTTCTTGGTTTTAGCTTTGACGATATCAACTTTAGAACAATTCTTGGACGATTGCGTCATCATTTTGGTTCTAACCAGCGACAACATTATGCAATCTTAAAAAGCCCTGATGACAGAAGCAGTAGAAGTGATGAACTAAAGTTTAACTATACGGTCAATGACTTATCTAACTATGGAGTAAAAGTACTAGAAGTAGAGTCTTATGAAGAGATTTCATGGGTTTTAAAGGATATAGAAAGAGCTGTAGTGAGATCGAATATCTTTATTTCTGGAAGCTCAAAGTCTCTAAATTATCCTGAAAAAAATAAGAAACCCATTAATGAAAAGAAGAAGTATGTTAGCTCAATTAATGAAGAATTCGCTAAAGAAAAGAAGACGGGGTTTTATGAAAAGTTTCTTACCAAACTAGGGCACTCGCTTAGTGAAAATGAGTATAAATTGCATTCTGGTTTTGGTAAAGGTTCATGCGATGTCGTAATAGAAGGTGCAGCCAAATTTTTTGTAACTCAAAAATATTACCAAAAAGTATTTGACGCGTTAAAGATTTTTCCACTGCCTCATAGGTTCTCTCCTTTAGAAAAACAAAACAAGTATTATAGGGAAGGAATGATAGGGCCTTGCGGTATTTCAATAATACTAAGAGGCAATACCCCTAATTCAGATTATTTTAGCGGTACCAGAGATGAGTACGTTATTGCCAAAGGCATGAGCAGATTGTTACTGAGAGAGCAGTCAGACATCTTTTCTGAGATTAAGATCGACGAAGAATTTGGTGAAGATATTATAAAGAGACAGAAATCTTTATTTGTTGAAAAATCTTTTGAAATTTGGCACATGCACATTAGACTGTTTCAAGAACAATGGAAAATTGTTGTGAGATATATAGACATTGCCGTCCAAAATCTAAATAAACTAATAGAAAAAGAAACAAAGTCTAAAAAAGAGAATTTTACAAAGCTTAAAGAGGAAGACAAAACAAAATTCATAGCAGTTAGGCAGAGTGTTTTTTATTCGTTTTTTACACCCAAAAGTAATTTTGACCTAATCAGACAGGATAAGAGTAGCAAAAATTTACTTGTCGCTCTCGACAAAATTTCCGAGGACTTAAAAAAAGAAGTGCCAGAAAAACCAGACAAAGCATCAAAAATCAAAAACTATGTCCGTGTATTAAAGAGGCTTTTGGCAGGCGATAAGATTTACAGGGATATCTGTGAAGTTTTGTGGTATCTGGAAGAATATATAATCTTATGGGATTTCACTGGCCAAGATGAAAAAACAAAAGGCGGAGAACAAGGGAAAAATAAGTGCACAAATTTGAAAGATGAGATTAGTTCATTGCTTAAGAAAGGAATATTTAGTGAAGCAGATTCCACAAAGAGTAAAAAAACGAATGGCAATCAAAGAGAAGATACGAATGCCTCTAATGAAAACCCTATTAAGAAAAATTTTGGGGAAGATTTTGATTTTATAAATGCTGTCTTTAAGGATATAGATCAGATTAAGGATATTAATGAAGGTTTTGATAGGCTAAAATCCCAGAGGCTTATTATGGATATTAATGATTCTTCAAATGAAGATCAGGACGCTATTGAAGAATTTGATGACCTTGAGAAAGGTATAAGAAAAGTTCATCCTTACTTTTATCACAATAGCGATATTGACAAATTGCTTACGTTTCATGGAGACGCTCTATACATTTATAATCAACATAAAAGGAAGAAGGCAGAGTATCTTAGAATTACTACGACAATGTTAAGTCCTGCTAATGGCAAAAATTTTAAAACTAGCAAAAAGAAAATTGAAGATAGCATTGATTTAATAAATAATATTGATACTAACCATCAGATATTGTCTTACCCATACAGGTGTGGAACGCTAATTTTACCCGTTGGGCGATTAGGAGGTATGGGGTATAAGATTTGGAAGGAAGAAAGAGTAAGGTTTATCAATAGGTTTGCTAAAGACGAACGATTTCAACAACAGGTCGAAGTTAAAGGTGAAGGTAAAAGCAAAGAGTACTGGATGTATATTAAGCTTATCGAGGCCTATGATGAAATAGGCAAAGTTTCCGGTAACCAAGAAACACGAAATAATATTGACGATCCCCAAAAAGACTACACAGAAGATCTTTTAAATGAGATTTGGTTTTTGATTAAAATGTTCATGCCAAGCAACTCTAAAGAAGAGTTGAAAAAAATAACAAAAGCATATATCAAATATAAAGACGATCACGATAATGGGTCAAATAACACACCACCAGCTATAGCTTCTGTCTAAGGCTTGATGGTCGTCAATAAACTTAATAGTCGTAATACCCATTGTTATAATCACCTCGCGCACTTGGTGTTACCCGTTTTCGGTCTTTATAAATGGCCAAGTTGATGATTTCCACAAATTGTTCCTCTAATTCTTTGGTTTCATCTATAGTGGTTCCATAATTATCGGACTTATTGTAATAATCTACCACCAATTGTTTAGGGTCTTTTGGCTTAATAAAAGAAATAAAGTGCAGTACTTCAGACTTGCCAGAGTATTCATCGTCCTTATCGATTTTAAAGAAATACATCACGGCATCCTTCCCTTTTTCGGTTTTAAAATCACGTTTCATAAGGTAGGTCACGGAGTCTTTTTCTTTCTCGTAATTAGCATTTGCCAATAGTTTAGACTTGGCAAATTGCTGCTGACTAATATTAAGCGATTTTATCTTGTTGAGCAGTTTTGCTTCATCGAGTTCCTCTAAAAGCTTGTATTGGTTCTCTTCGTCTTCAACCAGTTTTTCAATGAGTGGTTTAGGGATACTTTCCTTGTTTTTAGCCAATAAAATATAGTACCTTACCAATGCAGAGGTTTCATCGACATTGAGCATTTTTTCAAAAAAGTCTTTGGCTGTGCGTTCTTTTCTGTAAGGAAATATTAAATTGACGTAAGTAGACAGATCATCGGAATACGAATTGTAACCATAGCCTGTATTGCTTAAGCTACGTTTTACTTCTATCTTACCATCATTAATAATTTGGTTCTTGTATTTGCTATAGGTTTTAGTCTTTATATAACCGCTATCTTTTACACGTGCCAATAAATCGTAAAGCGGTTGTTTGTATTCGTTAATGGTACTGTACTGTAAAATTTTAGGGTATAACGCAGCCTTTAACTCCAATGAATCCTTACGGTAATAATTATAAAAAATACCGCCTATACCACCTAATGGTAAATCGCGCTCCATTAAATCCATAGCCAATTCGTAGTTCTCCTTGTTGTTAGAGTCGAACAAGCCCTCTAAAATAGAAGATTGGGTTTGGGGATCGGAATAACTATCGTAATACAGCTGCTTAATAAATTTTAGATTATTCTTTAAGTCGATGTCTATAAGTTGACTCACTAAATACGATTTTATATTTAAGCGTTCTTTGTCAAATTCAAAATCCCTTAATACAGAGACAATATCCCTGCTATTGTAGGGCTTAAATTTGATGAGGCTATAAGACTCCAATACAATACTGTCGTTTTCCTTAAGCGCCTCAAAAAACTGTCGGGTTTTGTCCTTAAGGACATCTTTGCCCATTAAGGTATCAATGGGTGTAAAGGAATCGTAAAATTCGGTAACAAATTTAGACGGACCACTTATGGAATCTATTAAGGTCTTAAGTTCAAAAAGAACACCTTCTTTTAAGATATTTTTTACCATTACCTGTTTGGCACTGTTAGAATCCGTATAGGTAAAGCTATAGGTGTAAATGTCTTCTGTTCTTGATGTTGCACGATTACCAATTTTGAATTTTTTCTTAGGCGAATAGTAACGAGCACCATAGTTTACTTTACGTTCCGTGTCTTTCCATAAGCTATCCACATTATGGAACATTTGAAGATCGTGAAACTTGGTCCTGGTAATTTCTATTTGCTCATTGGCCTTAGTAGCATACGTTGTTGTTTTTGTTTTCTCTTCGTAATCCTTAGCATCTTTTTTGGCTCCATACATACCATAACCATAAGGATTAGGGATTGGTGCTTTGGCGTTTGTATGCACAGAAAAGTGTAATGAAGTATCGATAACTTTTTCAAAACCAGAATAATCAGTGGTGTTGAATTTAAATGAACTGAAGAAATCTGATTTTTCAGTTTCATTTTTCCCAACATAACCCAGCAAATAATAGCTTCCGTCTTTTACGATAGTTTTTAAATGTAGATTCTTACCAGAAACGGAATCTAAAACAGCACGAGATTCATAGGTTTTGTAGATTCCTTTCTTAAATCCACCATCAGCTTCTTCGAGCTTGTAATTTTTGTAAAGTGCATGATGAAAGTATTTAGCCTCAAAACTATCTTCTTCAATATAACCCAAATCGTGAAGCGCAGCTTCCTGCAAAAAATAGTAAGTATCATCTTTGTAGCCTTCTAATAGTTTTTTGCCATTATTGTCCATATTACTTGTGATGTAATATTCAGGAAAATTGACTTCGAATTTTTTGTTTGGAGATACAAATGTTTTACTAGTATTGGTAGGAGTTTTTAAAGCAATAGAATTAAAGATCTTGGCTTCGTGCTGTAATACAAAATCGCTACGGCCAGCATATTTTATAATGATAATTTCTAAAGGTGTCTGGTAAATATGATACTTCTGAAATTCCCCCTTTTTTGTTTTATTAACGATACTGAGACCCGGATAAGGGTCATTTAATTTTTCTTTTTTTACAATGTCTCCAGGAATATCTTCATACAATAAATCATCGATATCCTTTAACGTCATATTATCCTTTTCGTTAGGCAAGTACATAAAACGACTTATTCTATTAACCGTTAAGTAAGCTCCATTGGTCATATCGGGATCTAGATAATACTTCTGGCCCGCATAAGAGAATTCACGTAATTCATCGTACGTGTTGAGCCCTAAAAAACCATCAGGTGTTTTGTGTACTTTTAGTTGGGGAGCAACAAAAAGGCTATCGAGTTTGGTTTTTTGTGTTTTGCTATAATCCGTTTGTTCCGATGTTAAAGACTTAACGGTATAGCCACGTTGGCGCAACATATTTATCATGCCTTTTTCGCCAGGTAAATGCGCAGCACCTACACCTGCAAATACAGATTTATTGGGCATTAGGTCTACTAAAGAATTTACCATGTTTTCATTGCGGATAAAGAGCATGTTTTCCCTGTAAAATTCTGTGTTGACTCCTGCACCTATTGAATCTAAAAGATCCAGGTTTCTGTCGCGATAAAGATTTTCTTGAATTAGATAGGGGTTTTCCTTGGCATAAAGTTTCTGAAGCCAGGGATCTAAATCTTTTTTGTTAGCATTATAAGCCGCTTTTGTAGTTAAGTAACGCGATTCAGCCAAATCTTCCAAGCCGTAAATCTCTTTGCCGTTCTTTTTACCAGCCTGATAGATAAACATGTCTAAATACGTTTCCTCTTCAAAATTGTCTGCAGCATTATTTTTTCTGTACAAATAAGCATTTACAGCGCCATTATCCATTCGAACCGAAGCCCTTATAGCCATTTCCTCCGGATGTGATAACTTAAAAAGATCGGTGTAGAAGTTATTCCTGTAACTATTGTAAAAGGACATTTCATTAAGCATCATATCGTAATTAAAACCTGGCCATGTTGTTGGGTCAGATTCTAAAGCAATGCATTCACTTTTGTTTAAAGCTTTATAGAACACGTCATCTAAGCGAAAAGCTACTTTTTTGCTCACGTGCATGGTACCGTATAGATAAGACGGTTTTTGTAAGCCATTACCTGTAATTTCCCAAAGTAAACTCTGATATTTCTGTTGGGAAAAACATGTAATTGAAACTACAAATATTAGGGCTGTAAGAATTTTTTTCATTTCGTGCTAAATAATCAGGACTGGTAAAGATATTTAAATCGTAGAAATAGCCATAAACAATACTTAAAACTCGTTAAAAAACTCATATTATGGATATTCTATGTTAAAATAATAACAGTAAAAAACAAAAAACATTATCCGCGATAGCATTATAAATAAAACCAATGCTTAGCATTACACGGTATTCCCAAAAGGGTTGTATTTTTGCTTTTGAAAAAGAAAACGATGTCAAAAGGAATTTTATTAGTCAATTTAGGATCGCCAGACAGCCCAAATCCTAAAGATGTAAAAAAGTATTTAGGAGAGTTTTTGATGGACGAGCGTGTTATCGATGTACCGCTTTGGGCACGAACTCTGTTGGTAAAAGGAATAATCTTGAATACAAGGCCTAAGGCTTCTGCCAAGGCGTATCAAAAAATTTGGTGGGAAGAAGGCTCACCCTTAATTGTAATCTCAGAGCAACTCCAAAAAAAAGTACAGGGCCAGGTAGAATTTCCTGTAGCTTTGGCCATGCGCTATGGTAGTATGACCATAAAAAAGGGACTCCAGGAACTGGTGGATAAAGGTTGTACCGAAATTATGACTATTCCACTATACCCACAATTTGCCATGGCGACCACAGAAACTATCGATGTTAAGGTCGATGAATTGGTAGCAGAACATTTTCCTCAGGTAAATATTACAAGAACACCTGCTTTTTATCATCGGGAAGACTACATAAATGTCCTTTCTAAAAGTATAGCCGAAAGTCTTGAGGGCTTGGATTACGAACATATTCTTTTTAGTTATCACGGTGTCCCCGAAAGGCATATTCGTAAAAGTGATATTTCTAATGGAAACTGTAAGATGAATGGTAAGTGTTGTTTTAAAAAAGGAAGTCCACAGCACGAATTCTGCTACCGTCACCAATGTGAGATAACAACCATAAACGTAGCAAAGAAATTAAAGTTGAAAAACGGAACCTATTCTACCACGTTTCAGTCCAGGCTTGGTTTCGACCCTTGGTTAAAACCCTATACAGATAGAACCATAGAACGGATGGGAAAAGAAGGGGTTAAAAAAATGGCCATCGTTACACCGGCATTTGTTAGCGATTGCTTAGAAACCCTGGAAGAAATCGCAATGGAAGGAGAAGAGATTTTTCATGAAGTTGGAGGTGAAACCTTTACCGTTATCCCTTGCTTAAATGATCGTGATGATTTTGCCCAAGTGCTTTCTAACATGATTGAAGAATGGGCAAGCAATGGCCAACTTGGCCAAACTAGCTTGGCTTCGACGGCTAAAAAAACACTTTAACCGATTAATGGCTAAGGTAACCGCACAAGATTTAGGCACTGAACCTATTGGTAAATTACTGATAAGACAAGCTGTTCCGGCTTCTATAGGCATTTTAGTGATGTCCTTAAATATCTTGGTAGATACCATTTTTGTTGGGAATTGGATTGGACCAACCGCTATAGCAGCCATTAATGTGGTACTTCCGGTTTCGTTTTTTATCGCAGCCCTAGGAATGGCAATCGGTACTGGTGGTGCTTCCATTATATCTAGAGCTCTAGGTGCAGATAATCGTAAAAAAGCGTTAACGACTTTCGGTAACCAAATTACACTCACGCTTTTACTTACAGTTTCGTTAGTGATTCCAGGCTTATACTTTGTAGATGGTATTATACCAGCGTTTGGAGGTAAAGGAGCCATTTTTGAACCTGCTAAAATATATTATGTCATTGTCCTTTATGGTATTCCGTTCTTGGCACTCTGTATGATGGGAAATACAGTAATTCGCGCTGAAGGCAAACCAAAATTTGCCATGTATGCCATGATGATTCCTTCGGTTGGGAACTTGGTACTGGATTATGTTTTTATCCAGGTTTTTGATTTAGGAATGTATGGTGCAGCTTGGGCAACAACAGGATCTTATGTGTTATGCTTAGCATTTATTATCTGGTTTTTCTTTTCTAAAAACTCAGAATTACACATTACCGATTGTTTTTATAGGCTTCAACTACCCATAGTAAAAGAAATAGGAAGTTTGGGTTTTGTAACACTTTCGCGTCAGGCTATCGTTAGTGTTACCTATCTTTTAATGAATAATATTTTGTTTGATTTGGGAGGTGAAACTTCCGTTACGGCTTATGCTATTGTTGGGAGAATGTTGATGTTTGCCTTGTTTCCTGTTTATGGTATTACACAAGGATTTTTGCCCATTGCAGGGTTTAACTATGGCGCCGAAAAATACAAACGCGTAAGGGAAACCATCATGACGGCCATAAAATATGGCATAGGGCTTGCGGCAATCATATTTGTTTTTCTCATGGTATTTCCAGATGCTATTACACACCTCTTTACCCAAGATGTTGAAGTACTTAAGGAAACACCTCCAGCTATGCGCTGGGTGTTTGCTGCAACACCAATTATTGGCATACAATTAATCGGAGCTGCCTATTTTCAAGCTATAGGGAAAGCTACTCCTGCATTATTGTTAACACTATTACGTCAGGGGCTGTTCTTTATACCCTTGATACTTATTTTGCCGCGATTCTATGGAGAGCTTGGTGTATGGATGGCGTTCCCAATATCGGATGTTTTGGCAACTATAGTCACCACTTACTTTTTACATCGTGAAGTAAAGTTAAATTTATTGCCAAAAGAAACAGTATAATTTTTAATCCGTAATTTTAGGATTCTATAACTAACCTTAATTTTTTATGAAGTTTTTTGCTACCCTAACAGCTTTGTTGCTCTCATTTTTTAGTTTAAATCTAGAATCACAGAACTTTCAAGAGTCAGATTATGGCGCTTTGGAATATCGTCTTTTAGGACCTTTTAGAGGAGGACGCAGCGCAGCTGTAACAGGTGTGCCTAATCAACCTAATTTATACTATTTTGGTTCTGCTGGAGGGGGTATTTGGAAAACAACCAATGGCGGACGCCAGTGGGAAAATATCTCCGATGGTTATTTTGGTGGCAGTATTGGTGCTATCGCTGTTTCTAAAAGTGATCCCAATGTGATTTATGTGGGTGGTGGAGAAAAAACGGTAAGAGGTAATGTATCCTCTGGTTATGGTATTTGGAAAAGTGTTGATGCTGGTAAAACCTGGACAGCTTCAGGATTACCAAAATCGAGACATGTACCGCGTATTGCTATTCATCCAACCAATCCTAATATAGTTTATGCTGGTGTGTTGGGAAACATCTATAAACCAACCCAAGAGCGTGGTGTCTATAAGAGTACCGATGGTGGGAAGACCTGGAAAAAGACCTTGTTTTCTAATGAATATGCAGGTGTAGTGGATTTAATTATGGATCCAACAAATCCAAGAATACTTTATGCATCGACGTGGCGAGTACAGCGCACACCTTACAGTCTAAGTTCGGGAGGCGAAGGTTCAGCACTATGGAAAAGTACGGATAGTGGCGAGACCTGGACAGAGATTTCAACCAAAAAAGGATTTCCCGAGGGTATTCTAGGAATTATTGGAGTTACGGTTTCTCCAGTTAACAATCAACGTGTTTGGGCCATAGTTGAAAATAAAGATAAAGGAGGCTTATATAGAAGTGAAGATGGAGGTGAAACATGGACACAAGTGAATAGCGAACGAAAATTACGCCAACGCGCTTGGTACTATACACGTGTGTATGCAGATACGGAAGATATCAATACCGTTTATGTTTTAAACGTACGTTATCACAAAAGTACAGATGGTGGAAAAACATTCAGTACTTACAATGCGCCTCATGGTGATCATCATGATTTGTGGATAGCACCCGATAATCCACATCGCATGATTATTGGCGATGACGGTGGAGCACAGGTTACCTATGATGGTGGTGAAACCTGGAGTACCTATCACAATCAGCCTACATCCCAATTCTATAGGGTAACAACAGATAATGCATTCCCGTATCGAATCTACGTGGCGCAACAAGATAATTCAACCATCAGAATTCCACACCGAACCGATGGTTGGTCTATTGATGAAGACGATTGGGAAAGCACAGCCGGTGGCGAATCGGCTCATATTGCTATCGACCCAGAAGACAACGACATTGTTTATGGTGGAAGTTATGATGGGTTTTTAACACGTGTTAACCATAAAACAGGAACCGTTAGAGCCATTAATGTGTGGCCAGATAACCCTATGGGCCATGGTGCAGAAGGTATGAAATACCGTTTCCAATGGAATTTTCCGATCATATTTTCCAAGCACAATCCCAATCGCTTATATACCTTTTCACAGCATGTCCATGTTACAGAAAATGAAGGACAGTCTTGGGATATTATTAGTCCGGATTTAACACGTAATGATCCTGAAAAATTAAAATCCTCAGGAGGTCCAATTACTCAGGATAACACGTCGGTAGAATATTACTGTACCATTTTTGCAGCACAAGAATCGCCATTAAAAGAAGGTTTGCTTTGGGTGGGAAGTGACGATGGTTTGATACATGTTACTAAAGATGGAGGAAGGACTTGGGATAATGTAACTCCCAAAGGGATGCCAGAATGGATGATGATCAACAGTATAGAGCCGAGCGCTTTCGAAGAAGGAACCTGTTATGTGGCAGGAACCAAGTATAAAACAGGAGACTTCGCGCCCTATCTATACAAAACCACAGACTATGGTAAAACTTGGAAGAAGATTACCAACGGCATTAATGAGGAACATTTTACTCGAGCTTTAAGGGAAGACCCAAAGCGAAAAGGGTTGTTGTATGCTGGTACCGAAACGGGGATGTACATTTCATTTAATGATGGCAAAGACTGGAAGCCTTTTCAATTGAATTTGCCAGTAGTGCCAATCACTGATTTAACGCTAAAAGATGATAATCTCATAGTCGCTACGCAAGGACGAAGCCTTTGGATCATTGATGATTTAACGATTATACATCAGTTGTACGATGCAGATTTGAGCAAAGATGTATTGTTCAAACCTAAGGATTCTTATAGAGTTCGTGGAGGAAGCAGAAAAGGCAGCAAAACTACAGGAACCAATCATCCCAATGGTGTGATCACCTATTTTAATCTGAAAGATTACAAGGAAGACGATAAAGTATCCTTAACCTATTTTGACACCAAGGGTGATACCATAAAGACCTTTTCAACAACTGAAAAAGAGAACAAGCTAACTGTAAAAAATGGGGCGAATCAATTTGTTTGGAATATGACCTATGACGGAGCAGAGCGCCTGAAGGGTATGATATTATGGTGGGCCAGTTTAGATGGGCCACGAGCCATTCCTGGGAAATATAGAGTAAGTTTGAATGTGAATGATGAAGAACAATCTCAAGCGTTTACAATTCTTGCCGACCCCAGATCAGAAAGTACTTTAGCAGATATGCAAAAGCAGTTTGAATTTATCAAGAGTGTAAACAAGACCATGGATGAAGCCCATAAGTCCATTAAGAAAATTAGAAAGATAAACGCACAGCTTGCGGCCTTTCAAAAGCAATATAAGGATGATGATTCTGTGAAAGATTTAGTAGAAAAAGCAAAAGCCTTAGAAGAGCAATTGTCTAATATTGAAAAAGAACTGTACCAAACCAAAAACAGAAGTAATCAGGATCCCTTGAATTTCCCGATTAAGCTCACCAATAAGTTAGGTCACTTAAATTCTTTGGTGCGAATGGGAGACTTTGCTCCGACTGAGCAAGATATTGCCGTAAAAAATGAATTGACTGCTAAAATTGAAGAACAACTAACTGCATTTAATATCATTTTAAATGATGAAGTTAAAGCGTTTAATGTTTCCTTTAATGAGAAAAAATTGAATTATTTATTTGTTGAGGATTAATGGAATACAACTATATAAAATCACTGCACCTCATTTTTGTTATTACTTGGTTTGCAGGCCTGTTTTACATCCCTAGATTGTTTGTCTACCAGATAGAGGCGTTTCATAAGCCATCGCCAGAAAAGGAAATATTGGGCAAACAATTGAAGCTCATGGCCAAACGTCTCTGGTATATCATAGCATGGCCTTCAGCCATATTGGCAACTATATTTGCCATTTGGTTAATTATTTTACAACCTGTTTGGTTAGAGCAAGGTTGGATGCACGTAAAATTAGCGTTCGTTTTACTGCTTTTTGTATACCATTATAAAACCCATGTATATTATAAGCAGTTGCAAAAGGACGAGGTTAAGGTGACATCTAACTTTATGCGTATCTGGAATGAAGGTGCTACGTTTATTCTGTTTGCCGTAGTATTTTTGGCAATTCTAAAAAATGCTATCAACTGGATTTATGGTGTCGTTGGCATCATTGTATTGGGCATTCTTCTAATGCTAGGGTTTAGACTTTATAAAAATATCCGAGCAAAAAATCCGGAAGCTTAAATAAATCACAAAGCCCAAGCACTAAATCCCAAGGTATAAATTCATTGGGATTTGATTTTTGAAAATTGGAAATTGCAAGTAGTGCCTTTGGTGCGATTATTGCTATATTTAGTGCATTGTTAAGACGATGAAAATTAAAAAGCTATCCTTAAGATCGAGAATATTTATAGCCATGATTCTGTTGGTGTTTTTAGCATCGATTTTAATTGCAGCGGTTACCATCTATCAATATAATGAAGAGGCCAGGGATTATCACAAAGAACGTTTAGAGCGAAAAGAAAAGGCCATACGTAAAAGTATAGATTTTACCATCCAAGAAACCACCTATCCCGTTACCACGGAGAATGTGCCATTGATTTTTAAGGAAGCTATTTTTGATATTGATGCCATTCATAATCTTCAAATTAATCTGTACGATTTAGAAGGTCAACTTTTAGTAAGCTCTAAGCGCACAATTCAACGCGATACTACCGAACTATGCTTAGACGCTGAAGTTTTAAATGCATTGTCGAACACTCTAGAACATCGTCATGTTATAAAACAAGTTGAAAACGGACAGACATTTCAATCGTCATACTCCTATATTACTGATGAAAGGTTTAAGAACTTAGCCATTCTTAATTTACCGTATTTAGAGAATGATGACTTTCTCAACAAAGAGCTGAATGAGTTTCTATTACGATTGGGTTATGCGTATCTGGCTATGATTTTAGCGGCAATTGTGTTTGCCTATTTTATATCTAAGTATATCACAAAGTCATTGAAAACGATTAGTGATAAAATGAATGAAACACGACTTGAAAAGCGCAACAAAAAAATTCAAATAGACTCTACTAGTGAAGAGATAGAAAGCCTTGTCAACTCTTATAACAGTATGATTGATGAGTTAGAAGCAAGTGCCGTAAAACTGGCCACGAGTGAACGCGAGCAAGCCTGGAGAGAAATGGCTAAACAGGTTGCCCATGAGATTAAAAATCCTTTAACGCCAATGCGATTAAGCGTTCAAAGCTTTCAAAGGAAATTTAATCCAGAAGATAAAAACATAGACCAAAAGGTACAGGAATTCAGTAATACTTTAATTCAGCAAATTGATACCATGAGTTCCATAGCCTCGGCTTTCTCAAATTTTGCAAAGATGCCAGCCCAAAAAAGCGAAGAACTGGATGTTGTATATATTGTTAGGCTAGCATTGGATATTTTTAACGAACATTACATTTCGTTTGAAGCTGAAGAAGAGGAAATTATCGCCAAATTTGATCGTACGCAATTAATTAGAGTGGTGACCAATCTTGTAAAGAATAGTATTCAGGCGATGCCTAAGGATAAAATAGACCCAAGGATTGATGTTAAGGTTTTTACAGATGGCGATTTGGTAAAGATTACAGTAAAGGATAATGGCTCTGGCATTTCTGACGAAACAAAATCAAAAATTTTCGAACCCAAATTCACAACAAAAACCAGTGGAATGGGACTTGGGTTGGCTATGGTAAAAAATATTGTGGAAACCTTTGACGGAAGTATTACCTTTACAACTAGAGATGGCAAAGGAACGACTTTCACTGTTGCATTTCCAAAGAAATCAACTACTATGGAATAGAAATCCATAGTCTTAAATAAAATTCTTTTTAGGGTTGGGTGGGTTGTCATTCCGAATGAGATATGAAGTGGAATCTCATAATTTTGATGTATGATGAGATTTAGCTACGCTGAACCTTCGGTTTCTCACTTTAGCCTGTTTTGAGCCCTTCGACTGCGCTCAGGATAAACTAGAGTCGAAAGATTCGAATAGACAAAAATTTTATAGAAACTAAAGTAACAGCAACGAAATTACAAGATTTTAACCTTTAACTAGATAATACAAAAAATGGCTTACGAAAATATACTATCAGACTACCAAAACGGAATTACAACCATTACCATTAACAGGCCCAAAAAGCTTAATGCCCTAAACAAGGACACCATTCAAGAATTGCATGATGCTTTTGATGAAGCCAATAATGATCCAGATACCAAAGTTATTATTATAACTGGAAGTGGAGAAAAAGCCTTTGTTGCCGGTGCAGATATTAGCGAATTTGCTGATTTTAGCGTAGAAGAAGGAGGGCAACTCGCAGCACAAGGCCAAGCCATATTATTCGATTTTGTTGAAAACCTTGGAACACCTGTCATTGCTGCCGTGAATGGATTTGCACTTGGCGGTGGTCTAGAGCTAGCGATGTCTTGTCATTTTAGGGTAGCGAGCATTAATGCCAGAATGGGACTGCCAGAGACCTCTTTAGGTGTTATCCCTGGTTATGGTGGTACCCAGCGTTTGCCTCAACTTGTGGGTAAAGGACGAGCTATGGAAATGATAATGACGGCTGGCATGATCGATGCCAACCAAGCACTAAGTTATGGTTTGGTCAATCATGTTGTAGAACAAGCTGAATTATTGCCACTTTGTGAAAAAATTGCTGGAAAAATTATGCGTAATTCCTCAGTTGCCATTGCAGAAGCCATAAAATCAGTCAATGCAGGTTACAAAGATGGTGTCAATGGGTTTGATACTGAAATTAAATCTTTTGGTAACTGTTTTGGGACAGAAGACTTTGCAGAAGGTACTACAGCATTTTTAGAAAAACGCAAAGCTGATTTTCCAGGCAGATAGGCTCAAAAAACAACTCTACTGTACTTTGGCATTATAATATCTTCCGTCTACAATGACATGAATTAAATAAAATGGGCCAAAGAAGAAAATACCTAATAATAAAATAGGGCTCAAAACCAATAACAAGAAGTGTTTCTTTTTCATGATTCTATTTTTTTACAAATTTCAGTGCTTTTTAAATTATTGAAAACAAGTATTTTAACTAATTAGTATGCGATTTTAACCTGTTTTATCTCGACTTTTAGTCGTGGTTTTCATCATTTTTTTACAGTATACATGTTCTATTTTTGTTGATAAATAAAACATATGTGATAATTATAATTGTATTTTGTTTGTAATTTTACAAATATAATTACTAATATGTTTAATAAAAGAATAATCAAAGGTCGAGGAGCCCAAAGCAATGTTCATAACCGCTTTTTTGAGCTATCTCACGAAATGCGAGATGATTTTTTGGAGTTTTGCGAAAAAGAAGGAGAGACGGCAGATAAGAATAAAACCTTATATCTCGATGTATTCCCTAAAACTATAGTCAATAAAGTGACAAGTCCAGATGTTGGCATGGCTTATTCTATGAACATGTATCAAGGCTGCGAGCATGGGTGTATCTATTGCTATGCTAGAAATAGCCACGAGTATTGGGGTTTTAGTGCAGGTTTGGATTTCGAAAGAAGAATCTTGGTAAAAAAAAGTGCACCACAGCTTTTGCAAGCATTTCTAAAGAAGAAAACTTGGAGAGCCCATCCAATTGTGATGTCTGGTAATACAGACTGTTATCAGCCAGCGGAGCAAAAGTTTCAACTTACAAGACAATGCCTAGAAGTATTTTTAAAATATAAGCATCCAACGGCTATCATTACAAAAAATGCATTGGTTTTAAGGGATTTGGATCTTCTAAAACAATTAGCGAAAGATGATTTGGTTTCAGTCAATGTATCTATAACCTCATTGTCTGAAGAGACAAGACGCATATTAGAACCAAGGACAGCAACCATTAAAAGACGTCTTAAGGTAGTGAAAGAACTGGGCCATCATGGAATTCCTGTTAACGTAATGTTGGCACCAATAATTCCATCTATTAATAGCCATGAGATCTTGCCGATGGCCAAAGCCGTATCTGAAGCAGGAGCTTTAAGTATTGCCCATACCGTTGTAAGGTTAAATGGTGCCATAGGTGAAATCTTTACCGATTGGATTAGAAAGACCTTACCGGAAAGAGCTGATAAAGTGCTGCATCAAATAGAGAATTGCCACGGAGGTAAATTGAACGAAAGCAGATTTGGCGTAAGAATGCGAGGAGAGGGACATATTGCAAAACAAATCAATGATTTAGTGGCATTGGCAAGATTAAAATACTTTAAGAACAAAACTATGCCAAAGCTTAATACGGAATTGTATGAGCAATATAGAGATGGACAAATGAAATTATTTTAATTAAAAAAGTGGACTTAAAAAAGCCCACTTTAATACTAATAAATAACTAATATATAAACAATCAATTTATATTCTAAAATGTTCAACGTATACTCTATCGTTAGATCTAATAATTGCCATGTAGTCACCAGGAAATCTTTTGTCTAATTGATAGACCCTATTTAAAACCTTTCCGCCTGTAATGGTTTCAGAGTGAAATAAATCATTTTCAAAATAAAGCTCAACTTTCATCTCCTTAGCGTCTAAGGCCAATTTTGAGATGATTACTTTAGAGTCTTCAGTTCTAAATACAGGCTTAAAGATCTTGGCTTTAGTATTATCAATAGAAGTAATACTGTGATCTTTTACTTCCACAGAGTTGATTTCAATCTCAAAAGCATTGGTGACTTCTACTGTATAGACACCGTCCTTTAATTGGGTGAAATCAAAAAATTCAGTGATATTTCCATTGTAATTGATTTCTCCACTAAAAATTTCTTTACCTGATGCATCTGTAACCGATATATAGTTGCCTTTTTTTACTTCGTAAGATGTAGGTAAATCACTAGTCGTCTTATTCGCGTAGCTTGTATATGTTCCCAACATTACCGCTACTACTAAAATGTTTCTAACTACTTTTTTCATTGTTTTCATTTTTTGGGGTTAAACTAATTTAACACTGCAAAGATATTTTAGAGGATAGTGTTAGAAAACAAGGATTTTGGCATATTTATATTCTAAATTAACCATATATTTAGATATTGACTTATATAATGTTAAAATAGCATATATTAATGATAATTGTATATAGGTTTTGCTTTTTATTTACGACTAACTTTGTATTAATCTGAAAATGATGAGTACTAGAAAACCCACTTTAGAGAAAATTAGTCCAGAGTTTGGAAGCTCCATGCGCGTAATAAAGCACGAGGCTTATATTGGTGAAAAAAAACCTTTTTGGCATTTTCACCCAGAGATTGAATTGGTCTATGTGAATAAAGGTAAAGGCAAGCGTCATATAGGTAACCATTTGTCGTATTTTAATAACAGTCAACTTTTATTGATTGGTTCTAATCTACCACATAATGGATTTACAGATCGTCTCACTGTAAATGGTACAGAAACTATTGTTCAGTTTAGACCTGAATTTTTAGGGGAGCATTTTTTTGGAGTTCCAGAAATGGAGAGCATCAATAATTTGTTTGAACGTGCCAAAAACGGTATTCTATTTGGTATTAAGACCAAAAAGAAGATTGGACAAAAGATAGAAAAGCTATCAGAAAAAGAAGGCTTTAAGAAGATATTGGTTCTTCTCGAAATTTTACATGGACTTGCCAAGGCTGAAGATTACACGATTTTAAATGCAGATGGTTATACATTTGAGACCGAACCACAAGATAGTGCTAAGATTGACAAAATTTTTAAACATATCAATGACAACTTTAATGACCATATAAGCCTAGACGAGATTGCAGACAAGGTAAGTATGACTGTTCCTGCATTTTGTAGATACTTCAAAAAAGTTACGGGAAAAACCTTTACCAAACTCGTAAATGAATATCGTGTAGTGCACGCAACCAAGCTCTTATCCGAAAGTCAGATGAGTATTACCGATATAAGTTATGAGTGCGGATTCAATAATTTTTCGCATTTCAATAAAGTATTTAAAGAATTTACAGGTAAAAGTGCGTCAAAGTATAGAAGTGAATTAAAACTCATGGTGCAATAGAAACCATATTATCATGGATAAAAAGATAGACATAGCTATAGAATACTATTATAAAAAAGGACAAAATATCTTGGATAAGGTAAATTCAAAGTCTAATATAACAGCAGATGAGCTCATTAAATATGGGGAAGAAATGGCTATTATAGAGTATAAACTAACTGCACTTGAAGTGGCGAAGGAGAATTAATAATTAGTTAACGTTTTAAGGTAAAGTGTCCTGTGTAGATTTTGCCGTTCTGTCGTTTTAAGGTAAACCAGTAGTCACTTGATGGCAATTTTTTTCCATTATATGTGCCATCCCATCCAGCATTATTAGGGCTTATTATAGCGAGAAGGTTTCCGTAGCGATTATAGATGTATATTTCATTCTGAAGTTCCTTTGAAGAATTTTTAATTTGCCAAAAATCATTCACGCCATCACCATTAGGTGTAAAATACCTTGGGTAATACAGTAAATATGTGTCTCTTTCAATTATTCCACAACCATTTTTGTCCCTAATGTAAACAGTATATTCATCTGCCCATAAGCCCTCAAAAATATTACTATCTTGATAATTTATACCATCTATTGAATACTCATAATCACCAAGGCCTTCTACGAGAACTGTAATAATGTTTTGGTTCCGAGTCCAATCTATGATATCAATCTCTGTTATATTAGCACTATCAGATTCTACAACTGTGATTGTTTTGTCAATGCCACATATCAAACCACCATCATAAGTATTTGAAGCGGTAACGGTATACAGACCAGCTTCGTTTACTGTAATTATTCTTGTAGTTTCTCCTGTTGACCATAGATATGAGCTAAAACCTTCATCTGCTGAGAGCTCAACAGTACTACCTTTACAAATTGATATTGTATCCGGCGTTAAATTTAACTCTGGTATAGGTTCAACAATTAATCTAATATGTGGCCCTAGACCTAAGCAGTCGTTGTTGATTAGACTATCAACTCTAACATAAATTATTTGACTGTAGGGCGATTCTAAATTTTCATAATTGGAAATATCAAGAATCGCGTTTGTTTCCGCAAGGGCATCAGCCTCATTGGTATAAAAAGTAATATTCAATTGTTGCCCAACAGGGAATAAATCTTGTATTTCCGAGGTTGCTGCACTAAAATTAAAAGTCGCAATACCATCTGAGTTGTTTAGTCCATTATCACACTGGTAAAATACACGCTCAAATGATTCGGGTATTTGTGTTGTAGACACTTCTAAATTTATTTGCGATGTATCAAAACAACCACCATCATTCTCTACACGTGCCCAAATCGTATCAGAATTTACTGTCGCATTTGTATAATTTGAAACATTATTAATTGTGTTAACTTTATTAATGGCATCTAGCTGTGTTTCGTAGTATGTAATAGTTTCAGTTGCCTCGTTATTAGTTATTTCAGCTACGACTTCATTAAGATTAAAAGTGCTGAAGCCATCTGTGTCATCATCGCATTGATCTAATTGTACAACAGGAGTAATGGTTGGTTGGTCAAAAACTGTTATGGTCTGTGTTGTTACAGAAGTCTCTGAACCAAAAGTAGCTGTTAGAGTAACGTTATACGTACCTGCGCTACTGTAAGTATGTGTCGGATTTTCTTCTGTAGACGTATTGCCATCGCCAAAGTTCCAAATAATACTATCAGTTGGCTGATATAGATTTAGAATAAACTGTGTTGGATTGGCAATACATAGGTTTTCTGTTTGAAAACCTTCAACAAAAAACGAGGATTGTATAACAGTTGGTAAGCCGAAAAAAGAACGTCTGCCACCTAAACTAATGGCAGTCTCTTGATAATTACAACTTGTGCCTAAACTATTAGGTGCATTGATGACATGCAGAAACGTATTATCTCGTTCAGCTAGATAAATTTTTCCGTTTGAAGCCAGTTGTAGCGCACCAAAAGTGGGAAATAAACCTGTAACTTCCCCGAGCTCAAACTGCGAATTAATTATATCTGAAGTTGAGGAATCTGATAGGTCGTATTGGTAGAGAAATTCTGAACTAACATATAAAAACCGACCGTTTGGTGAGAATTCTATGCCATAAGCTGGTATTGACGATGATACTGTAATTACATTTGATACTTGCCCTGTGGTGGTATTAAAGTCAAAGAGCTCAACAATACTTAATCCTAAATTTGCTAAACCTAGTTTTCGCCCATTTGGAGAAATTTTCATTTGACCTATAGTAGTAAAGGAATTTGACAGGTCAGTACTACTTCCAACTGAACTAATAATAGGGTTTGAGTCTACACCTTCCTCAGAAATTCGGTAACTTAAAAACTCGTTATTTCCATGCCTGTGAGCAACCACCCAATATTCATCTAATGAAGTATGCTTAACTGCAGTGATTTTTTCGGTAACAGGGGTTGCTAGCAAGATATTTTTAGATGCTGTAATCCCCCCAAATCCACTGTTTAAAGCCATATCAACTTCAGAATACTGTAAGCCATTAGGTCCACCTGCTGCATCAGCGGTAAAAATATAATAAATTCCAGATGCACCAGGTTTAGGAATAATAACTGCTGAATTAGTACTTGAAAAATTTCCCTTGAGATCGTTCCCGTTGAACATTATTTGGTGTACTGAATTGTAAACCGTCGTGCCATCAGTATAGAATAATAGATTTCCATCAGCATCAGATATACTAGCACAACCCTCATTAGTGTCTAACAAACCATTTAATAAAGGTTCTGGAGAGCCGCTATTAAAATCTAAACCTGCGTTTTGTCCAAAATACCAAATATTTGTCTCATTTTGCGAAAAACAAATAAGACTAATCAGACAAAAGAGACATATAATGCTGTTCTTTTTCATTTTCACAAACAATTTTAAACACAACTCGTCTTTAATTTAAGGAAAACCTTTTAATCAACTACTTCAATTGTATTAAAATTAACACCACAATTTTTTTGGATCAGTATCATTTTTCACCTTCCCACTCAGCATAGAATTGCTTTAAGAAACCTTCCATGTATTTATGCCGATCAATGGCTATTTGTTTACCGGTCTTTGTATGCATTTGGTCTTTAAGCAATAGTAACTTTTCATAAAAGTGATTGATCGTTGGTGCTTTTGATGCTTTATATTCAGCCTTAGTCATATTTAAGTTTGGTGGTATATCGGGATTGTAAATCTCCCTGTTTTTAAAGCCACCATAATTAAAACACCTTGCAATACCAATAGCACCAATAGCATCTAAACGATCAGCATCTTGTACCACTTCCATTTCTTTTGAGTTAAAAGACGTGTGTAAATCAAAAGAGTTCTTAAAAGACATATTTTCTATAATTAGAGATACATGTTCTATGATTTCACTATCAACATTTTGCCTTAAGAGAAACGCACTCGATTTTCTTGGTCCAATGGTTTCGTCTCCATCATGGAATTTCGGATCCGCTATATCATGCAATAACGCGGCCAAAACTACCACTAAGTCATCTACATTCTCGGTTTTTGCTATGAGCTTGGCATTATTGTACACCCTTTGGGTGTGAAACCAATCATGACCACCCTCGGCATGTTTTAGTTCTTCTTTTACAAATGCGATTGTGTTGTGTATGAGTGTATCGCTACTCATGACTCAATCGTACTTTTTACCTGTGCTTCCACAAGGCTTATGAGCTCTAACTTATCTTCGTAATGGTTAGCCTTTAAGGGTTTATGGACCGTAAAAGTCATATTGGCTCCTAAGCCCATAGGGAATTTGCCATATCTCAACGTTTTCCAAGAATTATTGATAGTAATCGGTACTATTAATGCATTAGGTGCATACTTTATCATAGTTAATAACCCCTTGGTTTTAAAAGGTTTTGGATTACCGTCTCTGCTTCTAGTGCCTTCAGGAAAAATAACTGCTGCCCATTTGTTTTTTTCTATGCGTTTTGCAAAATTTTTTATAGCTTCTATTGAACTCATAGCATCCTTTCGATCTATAAGCACTGAGCCGCCATGGCGTAAATTATAAGAGACACTGGGAATACCTTTGCCTAATTCTTTTTTGCTAATAAATTTTACATGATGCTTCCTCAAATACCAAATTAAAGGAGGAATATCGTACATGCTTTGGTGATTCGAAACCAAAATTAGTGGTATACCCTTTTCTATAGTATATGGATTTGTAAAGGAAAATGTAGTGCCTAATACATTAAGGCAGCGCATTAAAAAAAATTGTAACAAATCTACGCTAATCTTATGTGCTTTATATCCAAAAACGTTTTTGCAAAACCATTGGATAGGGTGAAAAACGACTAAAGTTAAACCAAAGCAGATAAAATATAAAACCGAGAGAGGATAAGCTAACAGTTTTGCCATATTACAAAAGTAAATCAATGGTGTAGAAGCACAAAAAAACCACGAATTAATTCGTGGTTTAGTTTCAAAATTTTAGCTCAATGTGAACGCTGTGAAGTAATCCGCTCAAGTTATAGTAACATCACAAAATTGCGACGTCCTTAGTCACTTCGACTACATTTCGATACTTTGGCTGTGTCTGTACTAAAGCTATGGTGACATGTATGCTATAAGTACTGTCTTACTCAATGACTACGATCAGTGCAACACCTTGCAATAACGCTGCAGTAAATGATTAGCAATGCTCGTTGTAAGCGTCCATTAAGTTCTCAGCAATTAACTCTGCCGGTCTACCTTCGATATGATGACGCTCTAACATGTGTACCAATTCCCCATCTTTAAATAAAGCCATACTGGGTGAGCTTGGAGGGAATGGCACCATATATTCCCTTACTTTTTCGGTAGCTTCTCTATCTACGCCTGCAAATACAGTAACTAAGTTATTAGGACGTTTTGCATTCTGTAAACTCATGCGAGCGCCAGGTCTTGCATTCGCTGCCGCACAACCACAAACCGAATTCACAACCACAAGGGTTGTACCTTCCTTGGCAATTGCACTATCAACGGCTTCTGTAGTATGTAGTTCTTCAAAACCAACGTTGGTTAAATCCTCACGCATTGGTTTTACTAATTCTGCTGGATACATATTTTTTCTTTTTAATTAACACTTTTGTTCCGATAATAATCAAAATGTAAAGATACGGAAAAATAGTAGTAAGTGATTAGTAAACAGTAGTCAGTTTGTATAACGGTATTTAGATTTTCTATAGCTTGAATTGAAACAAATTATGAATGATTTAGACTAACAAATAGTATATTTGATTTTTACTGTAAACAAAATAAGCAAATGAGTTTTGCAAAATGGATTGGAGGTGCCTTAGGTTGGTCTTTTGGAGGACCAATAGGTGCTATTATTGGTTTGGCCCTAGGCAGTTTTGTAGATAACCTATCAGGTGATGGCACACCCTTATTGGGAGAACGGCAAACAAGACAATCTCGTCACCGCGACCCATATCGTCAACGACCAAAACAAACTAGAAGAGACCAAAGAGCTCAAACTAAATCTGGTGATTTTGAGGTCAGTTTATTAATCTTAGCTTCTATTATAATTAAAGCTGACGGAAAGCAAGACCAACGTGAGTTGGATTATGTACGTCAGCAGTTTAGGAATATGTATGGTAAAGAAAGGGCGAATCATGCATTTGAACTGTTTAAACGCGTTTCTAAACAAAATATATCGATGCGGCAGGTATGTTTGCAGATCAAACAAATGATGGATCATGCATCACGTTTGCAATTGCTTCATTTCTTATTCGGAATCGCTAAATCGGATGGCCATATTGCCGAGGTCGAGATACGACAAATCTATACCATGTCTGGCTATTTAGGGATTAGCAGTAAGGATTTTGAAAGTATTAAAGCCATGTTTTATGATGAAACAAATAATGCCTATAAAGTTCTCGAAATTGACAAGTCCGTTTCTGATGATGAGGTAAAACGTGCTTACCGTAAAATGGCCAAGAAGTATCATCCCGATCGTGTGGGCCATTTAGGAAAGGAACACCAAGAAGGTGCCGAAGAAAAGTTTAGGCAAGTGCAAAAAGCCTACGAGCATATACAAGAAGAAAGAGGGTTTAAGTAAATCTAATAAGCCATGCAAAGTGGTTAGTTAGAAGTAAAACAAAAAACCTTATAAACTCGTGTTTATAAGGTCCTTTAATCTATTTCTGAAATGCTTAATTGATAAGAAAATTCCACATTTACGTCCAATACGCCATCATCATAATACATTGCTGAGACTGGGTAATCGTCAGAATTGTATGTATATTCAAATGTCTCAGTATAAATAATCCCTCCTTGGTCATCATCTAATTGAGTAATATTATTGTTTGCCCCGTAAATGTCAAATCCATATTCGGTATTATGGAAAACAAGGATAATAGTTTCTATTTGAGAAATGTTTTTATATACGCTGTTTTTGGTGTCATATTGAAAACTTTCGATTGAATCTGTATCTGGAAAAGCAGAGCTTGAAATATTTCCATTTTGTACAGTATAATTTGTTGTTCCAGAAAATTCTGTTTGGGATGTAAAATCTCCTCTATAACTATCTATATCAAAATTAGAACTTCCGTCTTCATAATTTAATTCATTTCTAATGGCTACATTTTCACCATCAATATCAAAAATAAATACAGTGAAACTAGAAAGAATTCCATCTGTTCCATATTCTAATGTAACGTACTCCATCAGTTCACCATCAACATAATTATCAATGCGTGTTATTCTATCATTTGTGTATTCAAAGGTTGCTTCATAAGTATCATCAGAGTCGGGCTCTGAATCTAGAATACTTAATAACTTATTACCGTCATAACTAAAGCTTTGTATATAAACATCATCGTCGCTAACATAGTTATATATAATCTCTTCTATTAATACAGTATTACCGGGATTATCACCGGGATTATCACTGGGATTATCATCATTTGAATCAGAATCGCTAGAGCAGTTAAAGACTAGAATTAGGACAAGCAATGGTAGTAAGTTTTTAAATTTCATGGGATTATTAGTTTTAGATTAATAGCAAAATTAGATTAAAATGAGTTTGTGCGAAAGTACTTTATTTGTAAGAATAAATGAAAAGATTAATGAGTTAAATATTGATTTTTAGAGATTTGTATATAAATGGTTTAAAGTGTATTTTTTGAACATTAAAATCACTAGGTTAAAGAAAATAAGGTGACCTTTTTATAAAATGACCATTAATAAATAAAACACTCTTATGAGCGACGACAACATAATGGGACTTTTTAAAAAAGGGCAACGCGAAAAGGCGTTTAAAGCCTTATACAGGCTCTATCCGAGAATTGAAAAACTAGTACTTTCTAAAGGAGGTACAAAAGCAGATGCTAGTGATGTGTTTCAGGAAGCATTGATTATTCTTTACAGAAATCTCCAAAAATCAGACTTCCAATTAACATCTTCATTTTATACCTATCTCTATTCAGTGTCACGATTTGTTTGGAATGACACCCAAAAACAATTTTCAAAACAAGAATTGCATGATTTGGAAAGTGAACAAGTTGCGATACTTGATGCAGTTTTAGAAGAACAGAAATATAAGTTTGCAGAACTAGCGTTTCGCGAATTGGGAGAACGATGTCAACAGTTACTTCAATGGTTTTACATTAAAAAAATGACCTTTAAAGCTATTGCAGATTTGATGCAATTTAAAAGCGAAAAAGTCGCCAAAAACCAAAAGTACAAATGCTTACAAAAGGCAAAAGACATTTACAGAACACAAATTAAAACCGTTCAATCTTAATTCTGCAAAATCATGGAAGAGACTATAGACTTAATAAACGCTTATTTAAATAAAGAACTTAACGAATCTGAAATTTTGGCTTTTGAAGAAAGATTACAAACAGATTTAGAATTCAATACTAGTTATAAGGAACACGTGTTGATTTTAAAAGGTATGGAGCGAGTTGAATTGCTCAAGGAGATTGATAAAGCTAGAAAAACATTTATCACGAGTAAATGGTTGAAATACATAGCTATTGCAATACTTGTTATTTTGATTTCGATATTGGCTCATAACTTAATTTCAAATTTGCAAAATGAAGAAACTAAAAATACTTCAGGTCAGGATTCCATTGAAAATACAATAGATTCAACGATTATACAAGCAGCAACTGATTCGATTAGAAAGTATGTTGTGATTGAAATTATAACAGAACAAATAGAGATTAAAGAGTTAACAAAAGCTTTTGGAGGTATCGAAGTCATTAAGGATACCTTGATTAAAAAGGAAATAGGGCATTTTACTGAAGAAGATTTTAAATCTACATTCCCTGAATGGGTTACCTATAAAATAGAAAATGACACAATTTTTATCAACTCTGAATTAAAACAGAATCAAAAGAATGCTAAACTTCTAAAAAAGGTTAATTCGAGAAAAACAAATACAAAAGGCTTGCAAGGGGTTTTTGATATAATTAAAAGCGAACCGCAGCAAGTTGAATTCAATGCAGAAGAGAACTATGAGTTTACAGGCACTGAAGGGACTATCATCAAAGTTCCGGCAAATGCATTTATGGATGCTCAAACTCAAAAACAAGTTAAAGGTAAAGTGTCATTAGAAGTGACTGAATACTATGAATTATCGGATATGCTTATGGCTAATTTGAGTACAAAATCTGATGATAAATTACTTGAAACAGGGGGCATGCTTAAGATTGAGGCAAGAAAAGGCAATTCTAAGTTAGAGTTGATACCAGGAAAAGAGGTACAAGTTATTTTCGATAATTGCGAGAAAGAAAGGATGCAACTATTTAATGGAGAAGAACTAGAAGGGATAATTAATTGGAAATTAAATGAACTGAAGGAGGAAACTGAAACAAAAAAACTAGAAAGTGAAGTTCAAGAATTTGGTTTTGTAGATGAATACTATTCTGATATTGAAGATTATTATGCTACTAATTTTAGGTTTTTAGATGATGCGCCAACCCATCCAAATTGTGAAAAAGATACTAATAACGACGAAAAACGAAAGTGTTTGAAAGACGAGATTTCAAAGTTTATATCTCGAAAGTTTAACACGTCAATTGGAGAAAGGTTAAATCTGACAGGAGCGATTTACATTTATACAACATTTGAGATTGACAAAAAAGGAGACGTTGGGAAAATTGAAGTAAGGGCGCCACATAAAAGAATTGCTAATGAGGTTGTTAGAGTTTTGGAAATGTTGCCAAGATTGGAACCAGGAAGACAAAATGGTAATCCCGTTGTTGTAAAGTATAGTTTACCGATAACCTATTACTTTGAAGGTACACAAAACACTAAAAGAGGATCAAGGAATTCAGCGGTAACTTCAGAAAGCGATTCAACTGTTGCTATTGGAGTAAGTGATTCTATTGTTGTATTACGAAGCGATAAAAAATTCCAAAAAGACTTAGAAGCTAAACCTATTTCTGAGATCAGTAATACGGAATTGGAACGCTACACATTTGCAACGACTAATTTGGGTTGGATTAATTGCGATCGCTTCGTAAGAAGTGCAGAAAGAAAGATAAGATACGAGGTAAAAATCAAAGATGTAGAAGGTGCCAATGTAAAGATGATCTTCAAATCAATAAGTTCAATTCTACCGGGTAAAAGTATAAATGGTCAAGTGGATTTTGGGGAAGTACCATTAAATGAGGATGTCATCTTATTGGTGATCAAAAAGAAAGGGGATAAAATTTATTTAGGTAAAAAGGAGGTCAAAACGAAAACTGTTTCAGAATTGGATTTAGAATTTAAAGAAGTTACGATAGACGAACTAAAAACAGAGCTTATCAATTTAAATCAAGGATTTGATTGCAGATCGATAGGGTCTATTTAGGGGCGACCACATAAAAACCCAGTGAAAGCTTATGGTTCTTAATACAATTTGGTCTTAAAAAATGATGTAATTACCTTAAACTCGCAGCTACTTTTTTAACATAGGCCGAAGCCGCTTTAGAAGCACTTTCAGGATTATCTATTTGACTAGTCACAATGGCTATGAGTTGATTGTCCTCAGGTGCTTTAAGATCATAAACGGTAGTTTCCAAAATGTAAACTTTAGAGGTTGTTGTCGTTATAGTCTCAGGGACATAATTCCCCAAAGTCCGCATAGACATTGGGTGACGGTAATAGGTGTAGAACCCACCATAATATCTAGGGTAAAAACCATAATAATTACCACCCTCGTAATAACCACCTTCTTTTTGCACACGTGTTTCTTCTTGATAGTCTTTCATCACGGTAAGTACAACACCGTCAAATCCTTCAGCCTCTAACATCTTTTTGATTTTACCCTTATTGCTTTCAGAGGGTTCTTCATTTGGATTCATATCTCCAAATTTTGAATGGCTAGCTGTGGCTTTATAACCTTTGGATGTCATTTGCTTTACAATCTCATTCTCAAAAGCTAAGCGTGCTTGTTTATTTGAAGACCTTGCAACAACCAAAAAATTTCTGTCTTTTACATCAGAAACAGTATCACTTTTCCATGAATCCAAAACTTTTACTGTAGAGCAACTTTGTATAAGGACTAGACTAAATATCCATATAAGGATTAAAAATTTTGGCTTCATAATAGCGTATGTTTTGAGTTGGTTATCTTAAATTACAAAAATATTCAAATCCTATACTCCAAACAAAACTATTAGCTCTAAATCAAACTATTATCTATGAAGTTTTTTCTTTAAGGATTTTGATTTAGTGCTTTTAACAATGTTTTACTATCCATATATTCAAAGTACCTAGCGGTTACCTTGAAGTCTTTATCTAAAATGACAAGCGTTGGTGCTAAAAACTGTCCATTCTTTGTTGCTAATAACTGTGCTATTTGATGGACTGGATTCCTTGATTTTTTGACCTGATCATTAATAAATGTTTTGCTGCCGAATGTGACTTCTAATTCGGTTTCTGCATCAAAACGTACGGCGTAGTAGTCTGTATTGAGAAGATTTATGACTTCAGATTTTGTAAATACAACCTTATCCATCTTGCGACAATACGTGCACCAGTCCGTATAAAAATCAATAAATACTTTTTTTGGTTTTATTGCAAGCGAATCTTCTAACTGCTCAAAAGTTATCCAGTTAACCGATTTCTTTTCCTGAGCGCCCATTGAAGTGCACAAGAAGAGTGAAATAACAAGTAGGAAACCTAAATGTGTATGTGTTTTTGGCTTTTGTATCATCAAAGCAAGTTACCAATTTTAATAGCAACAAACAACGAGCGAGGTGCGGCTGGACCGAAGATAAAGTCAGAGTCGCGTTCAGGACCTTGATCAAATTCGGATTGATAGCTATTGAAAACATTACGTATACCTCCACTGAGCTCTAAGAGGAAATCATTAGCAACCTTAAAATGATAACTTGCCTTCAAGTTAACGTCAAAAAATGAATCGGAGTCTATTAAATCTACAAAGCCATCTGCACCTGTAATTCGAGGTACAATCATAGATCCCGTATAAGTTCCGGTCAAATCAATTTTAAAAGCTTCACTCACATTAAAGTAGGATGTAAAGTAACCGTATAAATTTGGGTTTCTTGTAAATTCATCGACTACGACAACATTATTGCCATCATTAAAGAGCTCCTGGTCTTCGTCAAAAGCCGTTTGCTGTATAGTCCCTCCAAGCTGAAAGGTAAACTTGTTTGATGGTGAGTAGCCAGCTTCGAAATTAACACCTGCTACAGTGGCGCCTTCACCATTTACTACTTCCTCTAAAATAATATTGCCAATATTTCCCGTAACTACTGTAGCGAAAGGGTCTGATAACTCAGTATAAAATCCTTCGAGCAAAAAACTAACTTGTGTCAATCCCTTGGTCTCGGTATAATTTAAAGATGCCGTGAAAGCGTCTGAAGTTTCTTGGTCTAGGTTATCTGAAAGGATACTAATTACTTGATCTCCTCCGGCAGATGAGATATGTAGATCTTCATTATAGGCCTGAGGTGCCCTGAAACCACGCGCATAACCACCTCTAAACCGTAAGTTTTCATTTAGCTTATATAACAAACTGATACGAGGACTAAAAATATCCAAATTGGCATCGGCCGTTCTATCGATAGAACCTACACTGTATGTACCATCCACATTAGATATATCATATCTACCTCCCAATAAAGCAGTAAATTTTTTGCTTGGTTTCCATTCATATTGTGCAAAAAACCCTGTGGTATTAACGTTTTGGTCTACCAGACGGTTAAAGCCTGCGATTTCGTCTTCGGTATCATAGTTCTGGTTTTCAACACCAGCTGTAAGCACATCATTGTTACTAAAGTAATGATTGAATTGCACTCCAGCTACTAATGAAAAATCTTCGGTAAATCCATAAGAATTTATAGCAAGCTCTAAATCTTCAGGTGCAGTACTACCGCCTAAACCACCATAATAGCTGTCGCGTTCCGTTCTCTGTGTAGACGCATAGACAGAGAATTTATTTTTTTCATTCTTACTCCATTGTTCATAATTAATACCGCCAAAAATGGTATTGTGGTCTAGCTCTTCGGTAATATCTGTGAAATGTGGCGCTAAATCTAAACGATTGCCACCTCTACGGTATTCTTCCAATGCACTTAAATCTAGAGTGATTTTACTTCGTTCTCCAGGCTTAAAAAAGGCTTTTGCCCCTAATACTGTATTTTCTAGTTCCACCAGTTCCGTAAAACCATCGCCATCAGCATCATAACTATCGCGGTTACGACTCATGCCATAAACGCTAATTCCACTCGTCAATGACTCATTTACGATAGTTCCATTGATGTTAAAGGTTTGGTCTAAGGCGTCTCCATCAATGATAGCTGTATTAGAACGGATTTCCCATGAATTTTCTACCGGATCCTTAGTAATAATATTGACAGTACCTGCAATTGCGTTAGAACCATAGAGTGCAGAGCCTCCACCTCTTACAACTTCTATACGATCAACAATGTTAGTGGGGATTTGATCTAAGCCGTAAACGCTATTCAAGGCACTAAATATAGGTCGACTGTTTATTAGGATCTGGGAATAGGCACCTTCTAGACCATTGAGACGTACTTGCGTAAACCCACAATTTTGGCAATTAGTCTCCACACGGACACCAGGATTAAAGTTGAGTCCTTCAGAGATGGCAATGGACTGGGTAGCGTTAAACAGTTTAGCATCGATGACACCAACCACTACTGGATTATTAACCCTGTCCTGTGAGTAACGCGTACCGGTAATTACAACACCATCTAGATTTAATGCATCTTCCTGTAAGGAGAAGTTTTTCTTTAGGGATTGCCCTTCACTTAGAGTAATCTTTTCTGAAATAGTGACATAACCTAAGTATTTTACAGTAATCGTATAGGTGCCAGCAGAGATGTTTTTTATGAGATAGTTTCCGTCTCCATCAGTTGCTGTTCCTATTTCGGTATCTTCTAAAAAGACTTCGGCATATGCTAATGGATTGTCTTCAGCAGTTACTTTACCTGATACCATGGCGGTTTGGGCTTGAAGTGTCCCAATAGTAAGAAAAGTAAGTAATAGATTAAGTTTAAGCTTTATCATTTTTATGATGTTAGTTATGAGATGCAAATATACTTATTTTTATTTATTCTAAATAAAAATAAGTATATTTTACATTTAAAGATTTGAGGTTACTAAATTAAAATTTAGACAAATCTAAAAATAATTTTATGGATAAAAAAATTATATTTGTCAACAAAATAAATCAATGTGACTTTAGCAGAGGAGAATTATATAAAAGCTGTTTACCATCTGGAAAGCAAATATGAAAATGGCGTACCGACCAATGCACTTGCTGATAAAATGAAAACCAAAGCTTCATCAGTAACTGATATGGTAAAAAAATTAGCGGAGAAAGGCTTACTGGTTTATAAGCCTTACCAAGGGGCTTTTCTCTCTGAGAAAGGTAGGAGCCATGCTATTATGGTGATACGACGTCATCGTCTATGGGAACAGTTTTTGGTTGAAAAGCTCAACTTTAATTGGGATGAGGTCCATGATCTTGCCGAACAATTAGAGCATATAGAGTCTGATAAACTCATAAATGAATTGGATGCATTTTTAGATTTCCCAACCCATGATCCACATGGTGATCCTATTCCTGATAGGCACGGACAAATTCAACGAACGGATAAAATCATGTTGTCGCAAGGTGTTTGCAACATAGGCTATCAATGTGTTGGTGTAAATGACTCAACGCCAAATTTTTTAAAATACTTAGATAAAAATTGTATAGGTATTGGGACAAAAATCTTGGTAAAAGATATTGAAGAATTTGACCAATCTATGACAATTAAAATTAATGATAAAACTTTGGTGATGTCTAAAGCCATTACCTCAAATATTTACGTTAAAAAAATATAAGAATATGGAAAATATTATACAATATTTTGAAACCATTGACCCAGTTTTAGGTGCTCTATATGCCTCTTTATTTACTTGGATACTAACGGCAGCAGGCGCCTCCTTGGTTTTCATATTTAGGGGCATGAATCGTGCCTTGTTAGATGGTATGCTAGGGTTTACCGGAGGTGTTATGGTAGCTGCAAGTTTTTGGAGTTTGTTAGCACCAGGTATTGAAATGAGTGAGGGAGAAGGTTTTGTAAAGGTTATACCAGCAGTGGTTGGGTTTTCACTTGGAGCTTTGTTCATTTTTGGATTGGATAAAGTGTTACCACATCTACACATTAACTTTAGAGAGGATGAAAAAGAAGGCGTTAAAACACCATGGCGTCGTACCACACTTTTAGTATTGGCTATTGCCTTACACAACATACCCGAAGGATTGGCCGTAGGTGTATTGTTTGGTGGTGTTGCAGCAGGTGTGCCAGAAGCCACTATTGGAGGCGCAGTGGCACTAGCCCTAGGGATAGGCATTCAGAACTTTCCCGAAGGTCTTGCAGTTTCTATGCCATTACGACGACACGGTGTGAGCAAATTTAAAAGTTTCTGGTACGGGCAAATGTCTGCCATTGTAGAACCTATGGCAGCTGTAGTTGGTGCATTGGCTGTCACCTTTTTTCAGCCCATTTTGCCATATGCACTAGCCTTTGCAGCAGGAGCCATGATATTTGTCGTGGTAGAGGAGGTGATTCCAGAAACACAGCGCGACAAGTACACAGATATAGCCACACTTGGGTTTATAGGAGGCTTTATTATTATGATGACTTTAGATGTTGGGTTAGGATAAACCTTAAATCCCAATGAGACCAAATGCACCATCATTAAGAATTTTGTCGCCTTGTTTCAAAATGGTGTGCTGTTTAAGTGAGGAATATCCATTACTAACATTATCTATCTCTATTTTTTTCTTAGTGAAATAATAATCTGTTTTTGTCTCTTCATCTAAAACTAAGACGATTTGTTTTCCGTCTTCTTCAACAATAGCATTACTTAAGATAGCTTTTGACGATTTAGCATCTGTAATAATATCAGCATCGACAAACATACCTGGCAAAAATCTAACAGTATCATCCAAAAGATGTCCGTGAACTTTTATAGTTCTGTTATCTTCAATCATAGTTCCAACGAGGTGAACTTGAGCTTCATAGGTTTGTTTAGAAGCTTCAGGAATAGAAAAAGTAATTTTTTGGCCTTTTTTAATCTTTAAAATATCTTTTTCAAAAACAGATAATTCTACATGTATGTGCGTGTTATCGACTATTTCTAATATGGAAGTTGCTGGTGAAACATAACTTCCTTTGTTCACATTTACTTTGGTTACACTCCCATTAATTGGTGAATACATATTTACAGTTGAGGTCATCTTACCACTTTCTAAAGCACCAATCGATATATTAAGCAACTGTAATTGTTTTTTAAGTCCGTTGTATTTGGCCTTAATGGAATTATAGTCACTTTGCGCTTTGATGAAACTTTTCTCTGAAATCACGTTTTCATCTCTCATAATTTTGTGTCTCTCATATTCTGCTTTTAAGTAACTCAGTTGAGCTTTGGACTCCATATAATTTTGTTGTAAAGTGACAAACTCAGGGTTTTCGAGTGTGACTAAGAACGTCCCTTTTTTAACAATATCGCCTTCGATCAGTGGCGCCTTTCTTATATAGCCACCCATTGGGGAACTTATGTCAGCTTTATGTTCTGGTGGGACATGGATCATTCCGTTGACTTTCACTTTTACAGGAAAAGTCTTCGTTTCCATTTGTGTGAAGGTCATGCCGTTCTCTGCAAATTGATTTTTTGAAATCTTTATACGATGATCTATTTCTGTATTCACAGATGCTTTATTTTTTGTATCGCTGCAACCGAATGCCAAAAGAGTAATGAGGCCTATAATTATTTTGTTTTGAATTCGTTTCATCACGTTAGTTTATAAGGTTAAAAAATTGAGATTGATAACAGTTTGATTGTAACTGTTGAGATGCTCTAAGTATTTTAGTTGAATGTCATAAGCATTTTCTACACTGATGATATATTGATAAAAATCGATTTCGCCATTTTTGAAACTGACATTAGCGGTTTTTAGAATTTCATCAGCAAGATTGTTGCCCTCATTTTCGTAATACTGCAAAGCTTTTTCATTCTGAATGAGTTGGTACTGCAAGGTTTCAAGTTTGGTGTTGAGTTGTATTCTGTAGTCTTGGGCTTCTTCGTTAGAAATATCTAAAGCAATTTTGGAAGCTTTAATTTTAGAATTTTGAGCACCAAATAGTAACGGAATTTTCAAACCAAATTGATAGCCATATAGGGTTTGATTCAACGTTGAATTAGATCCTTGGAAATAATTAAGGCTAAGGTCGGGTAATAGTCTTTGTCTTTCTAGTTTTAGTTTTGCTTTAAGCAAGTCTTGCTGATTGCTGAAGTAGACAATTTCTGGATTGGTATTAAGGTCTTGAATATGAATTGGAACCTTTTCGATTATAGTGTCCTGAATTGTTAAAGTATCCTTATGCTGTACAACCTTTTCTAAACTCTCAAATGCAATTTTAAGTTCTTGTTGGGCCTGCTCTAAATTTACATGCACTTGTCTTTGTTTAGATTGCGCTGTAATTTTTTCTAAATAATTGGTTTCTCCAAGCTCAAAACGTCTTTTAGCAATTCTTGCAAAATCCAAGTACAGACTATCCAATTGCCTATAGATGGCCACTCTTTCTTTGGCATATAAATAACTGTAGTAATGCGAAACGACGCTTTGTTTAATAGATTTTTCATTAATAGTCAGATGCGTAGCTTGTAAGTTGACAAGTGCTTTGTTCACCTTTTTCTTGGCCGAATAAATGGTTGGAAATTCGAAATCTTGTTGTATTCCAAAAACGCCAATTGGGCGATCATTGATAGCCAGGTTATTCTCATCGTATTGATAATAGATTTCGGTTTTATCAAAATCAAAAGCACTTTTTACCAGTAGTTCTGATTGACTTACCTTTAAACGACTGGCATTAAGACCTGAGTTATTTTCTAGAGCGATAGTAATTAAGTCCTTTAAAGATTTAGGGTTATTTTGTCCATATGACATGAAAGGACATAAACCTAGTAAGATGATTAAAACCAATACTTTTGAAGTATTAGATATCTTGAAATGACTTGGTTTATTAAAAAATGCATACAGTACTGGGAGTACTACTAGTGTCAATAATGTAGCCGTTATTAAACCTCCAATGACTACAGTTGCTAAGGGTCTTTGGACTTCAGCTCCAGCACTCGTAGAAACAGCCATAGGTAAAAAACCTAAAGCGGCGGCCGTAGCGGTCAATAATACAGCACGAAGACGATTTTTTGTGCCTTGTTTTATAAGCGTTTCCATATCATTAAATCCTTGTTGTTTTAGTTCTTTAAAATGTTCTATAAGCACAATGCCGTTGAGGACTGCAATTCCAAAAAGTGCTATAAACCCGACACCAGCGGAAATACTAAAAGGCATACCCCTTAACCAAAGAAATAGTACACCGCCAACTGCGGCTAATGGAATGGCGGAGTAAATTAGTAGTGCCTCTTTAATGGATTTAAAGGCAAAGTAAAGTAGTATAAATATGAGCAGTAGTGCTACGGGCACTGCAACCAAAAGTCTTGATTTTGCGCTTTGTAAGTTTTCAAATTGACCACCATAGGAAATGTTATATCCAACTGGCAGGTTGAGGTTACGATCAAGGATTTCCTTTATATCGTCAACAACAGACTGCAGGTCTCTATTTCTAACGTTAATGCCCACAACCATTCGTCGTTTGGTATCGTCTCTAGAAATTTTAGCAGCCCCTTTTTTATAGGTTATATCGGCTAATTCACTTAATGGAATTTTGCTACCATTCGGTGTATCTATATATAAGTTCTTTATGTTTTCAATATCCTGTCGATTCGTTTTTTCTAATCTTACGACCAAATCAAATCGCTTTTCGCCTTCAAAAACACTGCCTACCGATTTCCCCGCAAAGCCCATGTAAAGCATTGTGTTTAAATCATTAATATTAAGTCCATATCTGGCGATTTTTGCTCGATCATAGTTAACGCTCATTTGTGGTAGACCGTCAATCTTTTCAACAGTAATGTCTGCAGCACCATCTACATTTTCGATAAGATTCTTTATTTCATTACCCTTATTGGATAAGATATCTAAATCTTCTCCAAATATTTTAATGGCTATATCTGCTCTAACACCAGTAATAAGTTCATTAAATCGCATTTCTATGGGTTGCGTAAATTCAACTTCCATTCCTGGTATTATAGTTAATGCTTCTTTAAATTTATCGGCTAATTCATCTTTTGAAGTTGCAGATGTCCACTGGCTCTTCGGGTTTAATACTATAATAATATCAGTTTCTTCCATAGACATGGGGTCGGTGGGTACTTCAGCAGCACCAATACGCGTCACAACTTGTTTTACTTCAGGAAAATTGTCTAACAGAATGTTTTCGATCTGAGTTGAAATCTCAATGGTTTTATTCAATGAAGTTCCTGTTTTTAATACAGGTTGAATAACAAAATCGCCTTCATCTAATGTCGGTACAAATTCTCCACCAATAGTTGAGAATAGGTAGGACGCACCGATCAATAAGGTTATGGCAATGCTTAACACAACTCGTTTACGACTTAGGGACCAACTTATTATTGGCTCATATACTGAATTAAGCCAACGGATTAGTTGAACCGAAATATTTTTATCTGATGGTTTTGCAGGTTTTAGAAACATAGAAGCTATAACTGGGACATAGGTAAAGCAAAAAAGCATAGCTCCAATAAGTGCAAAACTAAATGTTAGTGCCATTGGTCTAAACATTTTACCCTCGACACCGCTGAGTGATAATATTGGGATAAATACAATTAGTATGATAAGCTGGCCAAATATGGCGGAATTCATCATTTTTGAAGTGCTACTAAAGGTGATTTTGTCTTTAAACTGCTGTGTTTCTTGCTTATTTAGATGGGCAAATTGAAGATGTTCCTTGGTAATTTTGAAGGCAACAAATTCAACAATAATTACGGCGCCATCGATGATAATCCCAAAATCAATAGCACCCAGGCTCATCAAATTAGCATCAACACCAAAAATGTACATAAGCGATAAGGCAAACAATAGGCAAAGCGGAATTATAGAAGCTACAACCAACCCCGATCTTAAATTCCCTAATAAAAGCACCACGACGAATACAACAATGAGACAACCTAAAACTAGGTTTTCAGTTATGGTGTAACTTGTTCTACCAATTAGTTCGCTTCGATCTAAAAAAGCATTGATGTCAACACCTTTAGGAAGTGATTTTGAAATAGAAGCAACACGTTCTTTTACAGCATCGATCACTTCCTTAGAGTTTGCGCTTTTAAGCATCATAACTTGCCCCAAAACCTTTTCCCCTTCACCATTCCCTGTTATAGCTCCAAAGCGCGTAGCATTTCCAAATCCAACTTCGGCAACATCCTTTATATAAATTGGGATGCCGTTATCATTTTTAATAACAATATTCCCAATATCTTCTAATGAAGATACGAGTCCATCACCTCGTATAAAATAAACCTGATTTACTTTCTCAATATAACCGCCACCAGCAACACTATTGTTGTTTTCTAAAGCAATAAATACGTCTTGAGCCGTAATATTCATGGCGTTGAGTTTATTAGTGTTGAGGGCAACCTCATACTGTTTTACAAAACCGCCCCAAGTATTTACTTCTACAACTCCTGGTATACCAGAAAGCTGTCTTTTAACAATCCAGTCTTGAATGGTGCGCAGATCTTGTGCAGTATATTTATCTTTATGTGTTTCTTCAACATCTAGGATGTATTGATAAATTTCTCCTAAACCTGTAGTAATTGGTCCCATTTCTGGCGTGCCAAATCCTTTGGGGATTTTTTCTGATGCTGATTTTATTTTCTCTGCGATAAGCTGACGTGGTAGGTAGGTGCCCATGTCATCATTAAAAACAATAGTAACGACAGACAAACCAAATTTTGATACCGATCTTATCTCCTTAACCCCAGGAAGGTTGGCCATTTCCAATTCTACAGGATAGGTAATAAACTGTTCCATATCTTGGGTAGAAAGGTTTCGGGATGTCGTAATGACCTGCACTTGGTTGTTAGTTACATCAGGTACTGCACCAATAGAGATTTGTGTCAGTGAGTACAAACCAAATCCTATAATAAAACTTGTGAAAATGAGAATAATTATCTTATTCTGTAAACTGAACTTAATGATATACGATAGCATAATCCATAATTAAAAAGATGACCTACTCAGTTCCTTTGAGTAGAAAAACGAATACTTTGTAAAACTGAATTATGCTTGCCGAGGTGGCTGAAGAAGATCTTCCTCGTGTAATGAGGCGTATAGGTTTAAATAATGAAAATTAGATTCTGCGGAAATATTGATTTTAAATTCTGTAAAATCCGTATTGCAATTGGATGATAAGAATGCAAATACAATCGTACTCTGACCTTGAAATTGAAACGGTAATTGCTCATGGTCAGTTTGTTCTTCCTGATGATTTTTACTGTGTTCTGCCTTTAGTTCGCCATAATGCTTTGAAAGAAAAACAAAGAAATTATCTCCATATTCTTGCTTATGAAATTTAGCATGCTCAATCAACTCATCAATTTGCATTATATCTTCTAGAGTTATCTGAAAGCTTTGAATAAGTATAAATCCTGATAATAATATGGAAATCAATCTACTCACTTTAACAAAGTTAGTAAATTCTTTAGGAAGAAAGTTGACAAATGTCAGTGTTTAGATATTGCTATTAAATACTAATGGCAGCCACAACCATTATTGCCACAGCCCCGATAGTTGTCAGGGTCACTTGTTGTTGCTCTTTTGGGTTTCCAAAAGAATTTTCGGTATAAAAAAACCAGTGCTAACCCGAGTGCTGCAAAAACTAATATATTTTGAATAACCGTATTCATCTACTTTAAGATTTGAAAAGCTATTAGAGCTATAAAATAAGCAATTCCGCTCATAATAACAAGTTGATACATAGGCCATTTCCATGAGTTGGTTTCGCGTTTTACAATGGCTAAGGTACTCATGCATTGCATAGCAAACGCATAAAATAGTAAAAGTGAAATCCCAGCAGGAAGGGTAAATACCTTGCTCCCGTCACTATGCACTTCTTTTGCCATTCTGTTTTTTATGGTGGACATTGCCTCATCTTCATCATCGATTTCATTGGCACTTCCTATGCTATAAATGGTAGCTAAGGTTCCTACAAAAACCTCTCTTGCTGCAAATGAGGTGACAAGACCGATTCCTATTTTCCAATCGTAGCCTAAGGGTTGTATAACGGGTTCGATTGATTTGCCAATAATTCCGATATAAGAATGTTCTAATTTATGCTCAGCAATCTTATCGTTTAAAACGCTTTCGGAAAGATTTGGATTAGCTTGCTGAACAATAGTTTCTGCATTATTGAATTGTTCACCAGGACCATAAGACGCCAAAAACCATAACACTATCGAAATAGCAAGAATGATCTTACCAGCTTCAAAAACAAAGGTTTTGGTCTTCTCTAAAACCGTTATGGCAACATTTTTGAAAAGCGGTAATTTATAATTTGGCATTTCTATGACAAAGAACGATTTACTTCTAATTTTTAAGACCTTGCTTAAAAGATAAGCGGAGCCAACTGCAGCGCCAAAGCCAATTAAATACAGTAGCATTAAAGTCAAGGCTTGATAACTTAAACCCAAGAATCGACCTTCAGGGATAACCAATGCAATGATGATTAAGTAGACAGGTAATCTTGCAGAACAGGTCATAAAAGGTGTGACGAGTATAGTGATTAAGCGCTCTTTCCAGCTTTCAATATTTCGTGTTGCCATAACGGCAGGAATGGCACAAGCTGTTCCAGAAATTAAAGGCACAACACTTTTACCACTTAAACCAAATCGACGCATAATGCGGTCCATTAAAAACACCACACGACTCATATAACCACTCTCCTCCAGAATAGAAAAAAATAGAAAAAGAAAGGCAATCTGTGGAATAAAAATAACAATTCCTCCAAGTCCAGGAATAAGGCCCTCTGCAATAAGATTTGTAAAGACCCCATCTGGTAAAGTGTCCTTTGCCCACTCACTTAAAGACGCAAAAGTACTATCGATAAAATCCATAGGAACTTGAGCCCAGTCGTAAATCGCCTGAAAAATCAGAAGTAAGATCAAACCAAAAATCAAGTAACCCCAAACTTTATGGGTTAGTATTCTGTCGAGTTTAATTCTCAGATCCTTAGCAGCCTTTAAATCTATAGTTTGCCCCTTTTTAAGCGTATCATTTATAAACTGATAGCGCTTTATGGTTTCTTTTTGTTGAAGTCGTTTTAAATCTGCTTCTGATTTGGTTTTAAAATCTGAAACGGCTTCAATCGTTTTTCTATTGGTTTTTCCAAAGTTCACATCTTGGGTAATAACCAACCATAATTTGTATAACAATTGGTTGGGGAATGCCTTTTGAAGTGCAGTAAAATAGTCTTTATCTATAGATGCCGCATTCATACAAGGTTCTGTAGAAAGCGTTTTGTAGTTCGTGATAAGTTCTTTTAGTTCAGTAATACCTGTATTTTTTCTGGTACTTATTAAAGCAATTTTAGTCTTAAGACATTCTTCTAAATGTTCAATATCTAACGAAATGCCTTTGTAGGCCATTCGGTCTGACATGTTTATCACCAAAATCGTTGGAATCTCTAGGTCTTTAATTTGAGTAAACAACAGAAGATTTCGCTTAAGGTTTTCGACATCAGTAACTACGACGGCAACATCAGGAAAATCTTTATCATTTTTGTTCAGAAGTAATTCAATAACCACATTCTCGTCCAAAGACGATGCATTGAGGCTATATGTGCCTGGTAAATCAATGATATGTGCTTTAACACCTCGAGGGAGTTTGCAGATGCCTTGTTTTTTATCGACCGTAATACCTGGATAGTTTCCTACTTTTTGGTTAAGACCTGTTAAGGCATTAAAAACGGAAGTTTTTCCGGTATTTGGGTTTCCGATTAAGGCAACGTTGATCTGCTTACTCATCTTCGCACTCAATTAAAATATGAACGGCAGTTTCTTTTCTAATCGCCAAATGCGATCCGTTAATGTTAAGGTACATTGGATCTGAAAAAGGCGCTACTTGCACAAGCTCAACGGAATTACCTGGTAAACACCCCATTTCCAATAACTTTAATGGAATGTGATTTGAAGAAACATCAGTAATAATGCCTTGTTGCCCTCGTTTGAGATCCGCTAGTGTCAACTTATGCTTATTTAGAATAAATTTAAAGAAGCAAAAATACGCTAAAATATTAATTGCCTAAAACGCTTTGTAAAGAATTTAAGATTCGTCCTTTAAAGTTTCAATATCCTCGAGGAGTTTTTCTATGTCTTCTGGTTGTGTGCCGTCGTAAAACCCTCTGATCTGTCGCTTTTTATCAATGAGCATAAAATTTTCGGTATGTATCATGTCGTACTCATCACCATTGCCATCTGTTTTAACCGCTAAGTAACTTTTTCTGGCGAGCTCATAGATTTGTTTTTTATCGCCGGTGACCAAGTTCCATTTACGATCTATAACCCCCTTTTTTTTAGCGTATTTTTTTAGTTGCGCAACACTATCAATTTTTGGGGTTACCGAGTGGGAGAGTAGCATAACATCATCATCACCTATAATCTCTTTCTGAATTTTATACATATGATCTGTCATTATTGGGCATATGGTCTGGCAGGTCGTAAAAAAGAAATCAGCTACATAAATCTTATCCTTGTAAGTGTCTTGGGTTATGGTTTCGCCATTTTGATTGGTTAAACTAAAATCTGCAATCCTATGGTATTTCATCTGGTGCTGAATAGTACTATCCACTAATTCTTCACTAACCATTGCAGGTTGATAAATTGGTAAGGGCTTTTTAACATTAAGGATATTGTATATAATTGCTATGATGATTATACACAATACAGAAAAGAAAATACCAAAGTTTTTATATCGCTTAAAAAACGAAAGAAAGGACATAAATCTTAAGTTAAAATTTTGAAATGCAAAGGTACAATTCAAGTCTATGTTCTAGAACCTTTTTAACACAATTATGAAGGTTGAAACTTTTGATATATAAATGATTGTTAAAAATAAATCGATAAAAAATGCATTTGTTTTCTAAATGCCTTGAAAATCTTACTTTTGTCAATCGAAATTTGAAAATGACTACATGGAATTTGTAATTAAGATATCCCAATTCTTATTGAGCTTGTCGCTGCTGATAGTATTGCACGAGTTAGGACACTTTATACCAGCCAAAGCGTTTAAGACTAAAGTTGAGAAGTTTTATCTCTTTTTTGATGTAAAGTATTCCCTCTTCAAAAAGAAAATAGGAGAGACTGTGTACGGAATTGGTTGGTTGCCGTTAGGCGGTTATGTGAAAATTGCTGGGATGATCGATGAGAGTATGGATAAGGAACAAATGGCAAAACCACCACAACCTTGGGAATTCCGTTCTAAACCAGCTTGGCAGCGCTTAATCATTATGCTGGGTGGTGTTACCGTTAACTTTATTTTGGCCTATTTCATTTTTGTTGGCGTTTCGTTTTTCTACGGGGATAAAGACTATCCTTTAGCCAGTTTAAAGGATGGTTATAGAATAGAAAACCCTTTATTACTAGAGCTAGGGTTTAAGACAGGAGATAAAGTTCTTGAAGTCAATGGTGAATCTGTAGATTCCCATTCAGATATCATTAGAAATATAATCACCGCTGAAGAGTTTACCATAGAGCGAGAGGGCTCAATACAAAAAATCGATCTCCCAGAAGACTTTTTAGGGCAACTTTCTTCAAGAAAAAGAGCAGCACTTTTTAATCTTAGAGTACCATTTATGGTTGCTAAGGTGAATGATACCCTTCAAAATAAGGATGTAGATTTAAAAGAAGGTGATATTTTATTGGCTATAGAAGGGAAACCATTAGAGTATTTTGACGAACTCGAATCTAGATTGAAACTATATTCTAACCAAACAGTTAGTGCAACCTTTTTGAGAGAAGAGGAAAAAATAAGTAGAGAACTGGAAATATCATCAGATGGGAAAATGGGTGTTTTTCCGGCTTTTTCAGAAAAACGTTTTGAAGAACTGGGATATTTTGGTGTGAGTCGCAAAAAATACACATTTTTAGAAAGTTTTGGAGGAGGTGTAGACAAATTTGTTAATGAGGTAACAGGATATTTTGATCAGCTAAGAGTTATTTTTACACCTAGTACAGGTGCTTATAAAGGACTTGGTGGGTTTAAGGCGATTTATGATATTTTCCCTGATTTTTGGAGTTGGGAAGCGTTTTGGAGATTAACTGCATTTTTGTCTATTATGTTAGCGGTTTTAAATCTTTTGCCAATACCAGCGTTAGATGGTGGCCATGTGATGTTTTTATTATACGAAATGATTTCAGGACGTAAGCCAAGTGAAAAGTTCTTGGAGCGGGCACAAATCATAGGATTCTTTATTTTAATAGCATTGGTTTTATTTGCCAATGGGAATGATATTTTTAAGGCTGTGACGCGATAAACAATTTTAGCGATAGTACTTAAAAAATTGAATTTTCATATTGTAGAGATTAAAAAATAATTTATATTTGCGCTCGCTAA
Organism: Winogradskyella sp.; assembly: GCF_028282165.1. Taxonomy (GTDB): domain Bacteria; phylum Bacteroidota; class Bacteroidia; order Flavobacteriales; family Flavobacteriaceae; genus Winogradskyella. The sequence goes on from NZ_JANQIM010000011.1 coordinate 51,332, forward strand.
TGCGAAAATATACTTTCCTCAGTAGCTCATCCCGATAGCTATCGGGAGGTTAGAGCAAATTGGAAAAAAAGTTCTTTAGTAGTTTATGAATTATGTTTATGTAATGTATTCAAATTCTTTAGATAAATACTATATCGGTGAAACAATAGATTTAGATAATAGAATTAAAAAGCATAATTCTGGTTTTTATGGCACTTCTTTTACAAGTCAAGTAAAAGATTGGAAACTATTTTACAGTATCGAATGTGAAAATAGAAATCAAGCTAGAAAAATAGAAACTCATATTAAAAAAATGAAAAGCAAAACGTATATTCAGAGTTTAAAAACATATCCTGAAATTACAATAAAGCTTAAACAAAAATATTCTGACATTCCTCAGTAGCTCAGTTGGTTAGAGCATCTGACTGTTAATCAGAGGGTCACTGGTTCGAGCCCAGTCTGAGGAGCAACAATAATAAGCCATTCAAGAAATTGAGTGGCTTTGTTGTTTTCTGTTTGCATACAATTTGCATAAAATCAATCTAATATTGCCTATTAATGGTTGAACTCTCTTATGAGTTAATTAATTGATTTCTTTTATAAAATTTAAATGAAAGTTATAAGTTCAGCAATTGTTTGTTGCCCCAAATTAGGTATTTAATTCATCTCTTACTCTCTACGATAATTTGAATAGAAAATCTACCTTTACCTTTAATAAGTTAATTGACCTACGAATAGATAGAGACTAATCATTTATTAATAAAATAGATGTCAGTCGGCTTAATAGCTTATGAATAAAGGGTTTAAAGTGATGAAAGCGAAAAATTTATTATGATTTTTTTCAAAATCAAAGGGGCAGGGGTTTAAATAATTGACTTTTCTTTTTGAAAATTTTCTCTCAGAAGAGGGTAGGTATTTACTTTGGCAAGGGCGCTTTCTGTAAAAGCTCCTTATTTTTTTTGGACAGTAAAAGGACGTTTTTAAAAAAATGTAAATCATTAGCACATCGTATTCAGCCCTATCAATTGATAAAATACTATACTTATTAAACAATAAAGGAGTCATTCATTCGACCAATATTCAATTTTATTTGGATTTAAAATTAATTTCGACATTCTTTCAATATTGAACGTCCTGTCTTCTTCTCTCATATAACAATAGCCTACAATACATAATGAGTTACCAACAGTTTTAAATTCTGATGGTTTAATCGTCCTCAAACTCTGAACTCCACCATCAAATTGAATTGATTTATGGTACTCAAATTTTACATTAAGATTATAAGTAACACCTAATTGTAGTAAGTTTTTAATATCACCTAAACTATTTGATTTAAGATGAGTTTCTTTTTTTTGAATAACCTCTTTGTATCTATTTAAACAATTTCGTCTTAGTTCTATACTTTCATTATCGTCTTTATTTATTTCAAGATTTTTATTCAAGTATTTTATTGCAGTATGATATTGCTCTAGGCGATAATTTGCTTTTGCTACCCAATAGTAAACATTATTGCTGCCAGGTTTAAATTCATCAAATTTTATCCAATCACTAATTGCTTCTTGATAGTTATTTACGTCATAATAAGCACTACCACGCCAGTAAAAGGCATAAATGTTAGAACGATCTGATTCAAGTGATTTACTGTAATATTCTATGGCTTCATTTGGTTGGTTGTTTTGCTCATATGCCCTTGCTAAACTATATTGAACTTTGGTATTATTATTTTCAATCTCTAAGGATTTTAAATAGTATTTAATTGCATTTTCAAAATCTTTTTTATCCGAGAATTCATCTGCAACTATTGTTAAATCCTCTGCTTTAATTTTTTGGGTATAATTACAATAGTGATGATTATTGCAAGCATAAAAATATCCATAGGGGCCTTTTCTTTCAACCAATTTGCCGTTGTCACACCACCCACACCTTAACGTGGTAATTGGTTCATTTACTTCAATTTCAGTTATAAATTTTGAAGGATATTCATGGCTAGATAAAATGTGAACGTGCTTTTTTGCTCTTGTCAATGCAACATAAAACAAACGCCTTTCTTCACCATTTGGGAATTGGTCAGCTTTTGACAATAGGAAATTTAGTAGGGGGTCGTCTGATATTTCAGAAGGGAAACCATAAGTGCCTGAATTTCCATTTAATACAATAATATAATCAGCTTCCAAGCCTTTAGAAGAATGAACAGTAAGGAAGCTTATTTGGTGGTTATGCTCCTCTTTATATATATAGTTATATCTATTTAATAACTTATTGTATTGTTTTGAAATTAGCTTCGAATCATCAATAATTCGGTTTTCAAAATCATAACGTCCTAAAAGCAATATTGAAACTTTATTATTTTTCTCATTCTTATTAATCTCATCAAGTGCGTTATTTAAAGCCTTAAATGCTTCATTTCCATTTCTTTCAGCATCATAGTATTTATGTATTGTTAGTGGGCTTAAAACTGATTGTTTATTACTTTTTAGGGATTTCTCAATTTGATTAGGGTTTTTTAAAATAAAGTTACTTGAAAGCTCTATAAGTTTATTATCAAATCTATATGTATGCTCTATGTAAGACTTTTTAGTTTTTCTTTTAAAGCCTTTTATAGTAGAAGTTTCAAAATATTCAGAAAAGCCAGTAAAAACGCCAATGTCACTACCTGCAAATCGATAAATAGACTGCCAATCATCACCAACACAAAATAATTTAGTATTAGGTTTTTGATCTAATAACGCTTTAATCAATAGATATCTTGATTGAGATATATCTTGAAATTCATCAATAATAATGTATCTGTAAGGAGAGGAAAAATTATTATTTGAAATTAATGTTGTAGCTATATTAATCATATCACTAAAATCAACTTCCTTACGCTCCTTTAAATAGTTATCATAATTTTTTAAAATTGGCACAAACAACTTTAAAAACAACATTGCCCTTTTGTTATCTTCTTGTTTAGCCCTTGATGAAAGATTATTGATTGATTCATTATTTGATTTATACAATACTAAAAATGTATTGATTAATTGAGTAAACGCATCTATATCCTCAGGTGTGTTCTCTTTTATGTATTCCAAAAGCTCATAATCTGAAAATGGGTTAAATTCCACACCTTTCTCTTCTAATTTATCTTTTAGGTTTGGTAATAAAATCCCCTTTTTCTGTTCCCAAGAATACGTTTCAACGAGTGTTGTGCCGTTATATTTATGTTCATTCCTTTTCCAATCAATCCCCTGATTATAAACTTGTTTAGCAGACATACCTTCTTTACCTTTAAACCAAGACGGCACATTGTTATTTTCATCAATTCCAAAATGCTCTACATAAATATCATATTTAGGGAGATAGAAATCGGGTTTATATTGACCAAACTTTTTACTTGCGGTTTTGTATTGATAACTTTCTTCATATTTGTATTCAATCTTATTTCTAAACAAAAAGTTTGCTATTAATACTTCTTCTTGACTTTTAAATCTTTCACGATACCTAATTTCTACACCATCTTTAGTAACCCTATCAACTATTTTATAACCTTCAAGTTTTTGTTCTTTAAGGTAGTTTTGATGCTCAGAATCTGACTTAAATTCATGAATGTCTTTATATGGCTTTAAATAATAGGCTAAAAAGTCTAACAGTTTATTAAAATAGTCATCATCTGATTTAGCATTAGATATGAAAGAAGATAAAAGTTGTAATATCTCTTTTTGAGATAAGCTAAAAATTGATGGCTTCTTATTAGTAGATTCTGCTATAATGTCTAAACCTAATTTGTGAAATGTTTTTACAGGTAATGAGATATCCATTTTTCTCTGGATTCTTTCTGCCATTTCATCAGAAGATTTACGAGTAAACGAAATAAGCAATATTTCTTTTGGATTTACTCTTAATCTTTTGGTTAAATAAAGAACCTTACCTGCAATTGTTAGTGTTTTCCCTGAGCCTGCTCCAGCAATTATTAAGTTGTTGTCTTCATTCGTAACTACGGCATTTCTTTGCTGTTCGTCTAAAGATTTCCCTTCAACATCGCTTAACAATTCATCTACTTTTTCAATTTCATCAGAAACAAAGGTGTCGTTTCGGACTTTAATTAAATCCTCGAAATTTGAGTATTCAGAAATAAAAGTATCTATTAGTCTTATCTCATTTTGGAAGTCTGGTAAGTCTTTATAGTCAGTTATTTTCAGCTTATTAAATAAGCTCGTATAGTTGGACTTAAAATTAAATGAATCATAGTTTGCTAAAAAACTTTTTCGGTTACGGAATTCATCAAAATCAACATTGAATTTTTTGATTTCATCTAGTTGTTTTTGTAGGCTTTTTTTTTGTTCTTCGCATTTTAGCAAATACTCAATTCTTTGCTGACGTGCTTCTTCTTCAAGTCTTTTTTTCTTTTTAGCATTTGAATATGCCGAAACAGAAATAGCTGTTAAAGCAATACCTCCTATTACAAAATAAGCTACCAAATAAACGAATTTTAAGGTTAATCAAATTTTAATTTTACATATCCAATGCCTTAATATTTGACACTAATATCCTTAAAAATATGAATCTTTTTTTAAGAAAAAGTAGTAAAAAACGTCATAATTTATACTACTTAAATATTGATTGTCAATTTATTGAGTCCGTTAGTATCTAAATCTTTAGCAATACTTATCTTCTTAAATTACCTAATAAGTGCTATTAATAATAAGCCATAATGTCCATATTAATACTACATAGATACAATAAAAAAATGTACGATTGCCGTAGGTGTTATTAATGCCTTTATTTTTCATGATTACGTGTCTATGAAAAACAATTCCAATAACAACTATTATAGCTAGAATTTGAAGTTTTTTCATTTCAGGTGGTAAATTGAACTCTGTTGCGTTTAAGACAATCATAATAAGCGGTTTCCGTATATGATTAACCCAATAGCAGTATAAATGATTATACCAACGTCTGTATAAAGCATAAACTTCCCAAAATTCAATTGATTTTTTTGTTTCATCTTTTAAAAATCAAATGCAGAAACCTCAAAGCACTTGTTTTATTAAATGAAAAAAGCGTGAGGTTTCAAGCCTTATAGTGATGAAGGTATCGCCAAACACCTAGCAACAAATAAGTACTAACTCACGCCAAAACTGGCGAGAGCATCAGACTTATTAGTTTTGTTGCTTAAAAATTTGGCGATTTTACATCACAAACTAATAGCTTAACGCTTTCGTATTTCTTATATCAATTGTAAATGTAGCAATTATAGACTATAAGTCTTTCATAATGTTTTCAAATCATATTTATGTGTATATTTACCTACCCTTCCTAATTAATAGATTTTTATTCTTACCATTTTAAATGGCTAGGAATCTATTTGCAAAATTTTAAAATGCCAATTACAGGAACAGAATTTGAAAGCTACACTAAGCCGTTTTTTCGAAAGGTTTTTGAAGAAATAGGGTTTGATGTTTTAGAAGTTAGAAACCAAACATCAGGCACTCAAAATGGCTTTGATATAAAAGTGTCTTTCACAGATGATAACGGAATTGACAGAAGTATTTTTATAGAATGTAAATACTACGAAACAAAACTTTCATTTACTCAAATAGTTAAAAAGGTTATCGAATTAAATGGCTCAAATTATGTTCCAGATGGTTTTATAGCCTTATCTCCAAAAGAGGATATAAGTAATATCGATGATAATTTGAAAGCACAGTTAGAGTCTTCATATAAGTTTCCTATTAAGTTTTTGACACCTGATTCCGATGTGCATAATTTATTTTCGCTAGATAAAGAATATTACAAAATAGTTTATGATGAAGACTGTCCAATTAATTTAGATAGAGATACATACTTAAAAAAGTTTAAAGCTCGAATTAATACAATTCTTAACCAAAAAGAAACTCTTTCGATTAGCAATATCATATCAATTTCGGATTCGGATGATACCCCTGAAGAAGAAGAAGGTATGAGAACCTCTTTAGATGAAAAATTAGATGCATTAAGCCCCTCTAGTGAAGAGAGAATAAGATACCACCAACTTAGATGTAACTATAAGATATTCTTGGAAGAACAACAAGACTTGAATAATGTATTAAGAGCGAAAATTTTAGACTGGCAAGATGATTTAAGAATTAAGGCGTATAGACTTACTAATAAATTTCAATCTGATCCAGATTATACACCAAGAAAATTTTTCCATGAGTTTTTCAAAGATGCAGAATCATCACTTATAAGTTTTTATGAAAGTAATTCGTTAAGCGGTAGCCAAGAAAAACTATTGCACGGTGCAGTTATGGAACTGGCTGCGGAGTGTCCTTTAGATTGGAGAAGATAATATGAAAGATATAAATACTTTAATTACAGCAATAGAAAAAAACAACCTTCAGGTAAGAATAAATTTGGAGAGACCATATTATATTCAACCTGAAGATAGATTAAATTATAGGGCGCATAGAGTTTTGCTAATATTAAAAATGCTCAACACAAAAAGAGGGTTATCAAAAGACGTAATTTCATGCATGGATTTTCTATTGAGAAATACCACCTATCAAAGAGAATTCATTTTGCAGTATTTTAAAGACAATAAAGCTATAATAAATAAAATAAAGAATTATAATTCTACCTCTAGTGTAGAAATGGACAGAAATATTGTTCAATACAAAAGTTTGCCTTGGGACTTAAGATTTAACGATATGTTTCTTTTTCTTTTAGTTAGAGAGCTTATTGTCTTTACTGAAAGTGAAAAGAACCCTAGAGCAATAATTAGTGATAAAGGAATTGATTATTCACAACGATTTGATGAAATTTTCCCCAATGAAGCTAATTTTTTAGAGATTTTTGGTAAAACAATTTCTGAAGACAAAACAATTCATATAATAACAAAAGTCATCCCAGAGTCATATTGGAAAGAGAATGAGAAACTTATTCATTAATAGACTAAAATATAATATTAGTACATCTGTTGGCTCTAAATTTGGAGCGGATATTGAGTTTGACAGGGGTCTTAATATCGTATATGGGCCAAATTCTTTAGGAAAGACAAGTATTATTATAGGTATGTTATATACCTTAGGTTTAGAAAAATCATTTGGAATTTTCAAATCTGCTCAAAACCCATTTAAACCTGAGTTTTATGATAGTATTGAAGGGGAAAAAATATCACAATCTTATGTTCAACTAGAGATCTCCAATGGCAATAAAATAATATCTATTGCTAGGAGTATTATTGGAAAAACAAACGTAGTAGGCATTAAAGATTGTAAAATAAGAGATTTTAACGACACAAAAAAAATTGATTACTACGTTGCTTCAGGAGACGGAGTTTCTACAAAAGGCGGTTTACAGCACTTTCTTTATGAGTTTTTAGATATACCTTTTTTAGAAGTCCCTACTTATGACGGTGGCATTTCTAAACTATACTTAGAAAACTTAACGCCTTTATTTTTTGTTGAACAAAGAGCTGGTTGGTCTCAAATTCAATCTATGCAAGTCACTCGCTATGGAATTAGGGATGTTAGAAGAGTTGCATTTGAATACTTAATGGGATTAGATAGGTTTGAATCTCACCTTATTGAAATTAGAAAAAAAGAAATACAAGAGAAAATCAGAAGGAAAAAAGCAGTTCTAAATGATAGGGAAGAAGAGGTTATTGTTGGGATTAATGGAGAAAAAGATGAAGACGTATTATTAGTCAATAGAAATGATATTGGAAAAACTAGTGTTCATGATGGCTTAAACTATTTGGAGAAAAAGTATAATCGTGAATTACAAAACCTTGAAAATCTGAATCAAAATGATGGAGGTGATAAAGATGAAAGTAAAGGACTGAGACAAAAACTTAGAAGGTTAGACTATCAACTCCGTAAATCAGTTGACAGGGCAAATAAGTTAAATTCAGAAATAGACGGATATATTAATTACATAGAAAGAATACATATAAATAAAGCAAAGAATAAACAGTTAAAGAAAATTGAAAACCTTGCTTTGTCATTAAATATAAATACTTGTCCAGTTTGTGAATCAGAGCTAAAATTAGAGGAAGAAGGAGTATGTAAATTATGCCACTCAGAATTAAAGAGAAAAATTTCTTCCCCTGACCAAAACTTAGCTTTTTTAGAGGATGAAGAGAAATCTTTTAAAGAGGTTTTAAAATCAAAGAAATTAGAGCTGAAAAAGGTTAGAGTTTCTATTGCAGACCAAAAAGCCAAACTTAAAGATGTAGAGGAAACAATAGAGCATAGTATAAATACTTATTCTGATTCTAATAGGTCTAAAGTCCGATTAAAAGTTTTAGAATTGGATGATATTAGGGAGGAGATGAAAAGGTATAGGTGGGCTTCTAGGAAATGGCAGGAACTTGAATATTTTCGAGAAGAGTTAGCCGAGTTGGAGTCTGAGAAGAAGACAATTGAAGGTAAACTAAAAGACCTTAAATACACAAAACGAGATTTAGAAATTTTAAAATCTATAGTCGATAACTTTCGAAATAATGTAAGAGGCTTAGATTTATTCAGAAGTAAAGAGTATTTAATAAATCAAATTAAAATTGATGAAAACGATAACTATACACCTTACTTAGATTCTTATGATATTTACAATATTGTCAGTTCAAGTGATAATGTTAGAATAATTTTAAGTTACTACTTAAGTCTTTTACAAACATCTGTAAAAAAGGAAAAAGATAAAAATATCAGGTTTCCAAATCTTTTGATTTTTGATGAGCCTAAACAGCAAAATTTAGATAATAAGACATTAAAGAAATTCATTAGTTTAATCGAGAAAATAAGTGAGAATAAGAGTCAAATAATTTTGACTACTTATAGTCACGTTGAAAAAGAAAAGAGTTTATTTAAAAAATATATATGTCATGAAATGGTAGACAGCAATGATTACCTATTAAAAAGAATAGATTGATTTTTTTTTAATATTAATTCATGAAAGTTCTTGTAGTACTTCTCGATTGTCTTTATATTTTTTTCCGAAACTTTGGCTAGTTTTTTTTGAGTTATTTTACCTAACTCGTTTACATTCCAATTGTGGATGCAATCATTTATTTCCTCGATGGTCTTTTTTTGTTTTAGCTGCCCCATTAACCTATTCGTAATAGTTTTTTTCTCCAAACTAGTCAGGTTTGATTTAGGATTGAATATTACCCTTCTTTCCCTATTTAAAATTGGAGTTATTTCCTTGTTTTCAAAAACCTTTGAGAGAATCCTTAAAACTTCCCTCTCTTTTAAAGGCTCTTCGCATCTTGAATTATTAATGCTGTAAATTAATCGAAGAAGTTCCTTGTTTGATTTATTTGGGTTTAAAGCTTTCATTTGGTAAGCTAATGCAGATAAAATTTGGTTTCTATTCCCAATAGGTATATAGCTTGGGATATAGGCAAGTGCAGTTAGAATTTTCTTTTCAGGGAAAAATAAGTATTCTTTTCCGCCAAAGTCAAAATCAGCAAAATTATCATACAACCAATTGTTATTTTCCCCCAAATCGGAGTTATCCTTTCTTTTTTTTATAAATACATCCGTATTGGGGGTATATAGATTGTTAGTGCTTGCTATATAAGTTAAAGAATTATTATTGATATATATATCCTTATCATAGCTTTGAATACAATACTGTGAAGCTTTATTAGCGCATTTATCGGCTATAATTCCAAGCTCTTTGACTATTGACTCATATGTTAATTTGAAGTTGTCCAAAGTTAGGTTATCAACTTTGACCAACAACCCTCTTCCTTTTCCTGAAAGTGAGAGCCAACTAGCGAATATTAGTGGATTATTTGTGTCAATTTTGGTGTTGTTGTCTATGTCAATGTATAAAAATCCAGTAGGCTCTTTTATGTTGCGATTATTCTTATAAACACTGAAGGTAAAATTTAATGTATAGCAGGGGATTTGCCATTTCAGGACATTATAGCCTTCATCCTTACCATTAGATTTTAAATCTCTTGCCCTTTTAATAATAGATTTGACCTCAGTATTTGGGTTCTTGATTCTATCAAGAAAGGTGTAAATGTCTATTTCCTCAATCACAGTCGGTTTGGTAACGTTCAAAAAACAATTAGGCATTATTGTTCCTCCTTCCTGTATTAAGATAAGTGTAGGCTTCTCCTTCTATCTCTGCAATAGTTTGGATGCGCCCTCCCTCTATGTAATTTAGAAGAGATTCTCTTGAGAAGTAAAGTCGATTTCCTCTTTTCATATGAGGAAGTTCTTTCTTACTTACTTTAGCATAAATTGTAGGTACTGCGAGATTTAAAAATTCGGATGCTTGTTTTATGCTTAGTAAATCTCCTGTTTCTTTTTTTGTATCATTTTTTTCAAAACTCAATTCTTGTGTTGCTTCCTTAACCCATTTTTTGAAAATTGGTTCGAGTTCTGATAACGATAAATTAATAAATACTTGCTCCATTGTTGTTTCTTTTTAGTTAAACAATGGGTGCAATAAAAAATGAGGTAAGGGGTCACGTAATGGTTACTCCCTACTTCAAAACAATGGAATTGTAGTTATTCTGCCTGTTCTTCTTCTAAAATATTTTTGTCGCTTATAAGTGAAGTAAGTGCCTTTTGATAATTTTTTTCAATGAAGGGTATTATTTTTTCAAACTTTGCAATGGGGTAATCTTGTCTTTTGTAGAGTCTTCTTTTTACTGAATAATAATTTGTTTTAAATGAATTTAAGGTAGTGTCAATTTTATGAATAACCATGAAATTCCCCCAAGCTTCTTTTTTAGTGTTGAAAGGTTCAAGTAGATTTTTTTCATTTGCATAGTGAAAAATGGTAGCCCATTCAAAAACACTAAAATCATTTTTGTGAATATGATTTATTTTATCAGTTATGCCCTTAATTGGCTCATTCACTTCAATTTGAGATAGCTTTCTGAAAAAATGTTTAGGTAAGTCATTACCAATGATATTTGCATATCTATTAAATACTTCGTGAGATGTGCTTAAATATTCATTTAGATTTCCATTTTCTTGTATTATGTTCTCGAAAATATCTTGCAATTCTATCGCGCTTGGAATAATAGCTTGATCGTAGTCTAAAGCAGTTTCTATTTTATTTCTAATTCCTCTTATATATTCTTCTGAAAAATCAATATTTACTTTTCTCTCTCTTTCTTGCTCTAATTCTTTTAGTTCAGTCTCAGATGGTTGGAAATCTCTATTATTAACTTCGAATTTTGTTGTTTTCACACTCTCTCTAAGGGTAAAATTTCCTTTGTCTATTTCCTCCCAAAACATTTCAATTGTATCTAATCCGGAATTAATGTAATCGGTGTAAATTTTTATATTTTCTAAATGTTCTAAAATGTTAGTTGTCATAAAAGCTATATTTAAAAATCCATTAATTTACTGGCTAATTCCTTCCTTGTTTCATCTTCAAATCCGTCAAAATAAGCCTGAGTTGTTTTAATATTCTTGTGACCTAAAGATTCCTGCATTAGTTCCATAGAAGCACCTTTTCTAATAGAAGTCGTTGCAAAACTATGTCTAGCCCAATATGAAGAAATGTCTTCTGGAAGCCCGATTGATTGGGATAATTTTTTAATGTGTTGATTTATAAATCGAGTGAAGTTCTCAATCTTTCTCATTTTCTCATCGGAAGACATGCTTTCTGAAATTATATCAAAAATATAGTTTTCATGGTTTTGATTTGATAAACCATATTTTTTAATAATCGACTTACTAAAATAGTTGAGATAAACAGTTATTTTTTCTAGGTTGGTTCTTGAAGAAAATTTTGTTTTAGCTCTGTAAAACTTTATGGTATCACCATCCATGTTTTCATATTTTAGCATGGCGATGTCTTTAATATTTATACCTGACATACTATAGGATAAAAACCAAAAATCTTTGGCTTTTTCCTGTTGAGGACTTTTAGGTTTGGCTTCAAAAAGTGTTTTCAACTGTTTTGAATTAAGTGATTTTTTCACGCCTTTGGCGGAAGGTGTTTTGTATTTTCTATTGCCAAAGGGATACTTCTTTTCATCAATTTTGTTTTCGCTTATAGCTTTGTTGAAAATTGCCTTAAGACTTCTTAAAACTATTCCTATCGAGGATATGCTTAAGGATTTACTATAATACATTTCAAACTCGTTTAACCAATGTATATCGATATCAGAAAAGGACAATTCAAGGTAGTTTCTGTTCTTATGTGTTTCTACAAACTGTTTAACCTTGTCTTCGCTATACTTATAACTTTTACCTGTTTTTAACCTGTCATTTTTGATTAAGAATTCTATGTAATCTTTATAATGGAAATAAACTTTCTGTCCTGAATCGGGTTTATAATTCATTTCCTTTTCAAATTGTTCAATAGAGAAAGGACTAATACTAGCAGCCTTTTTATTGGACATATTCTCTAACCCCTGAAGTCTTAACCTTAAATCTTTATTCTCCTTTCGTGGTTTTGGTGAGAGCCATACAGCTTCGAACTCTTCAATTGTAAAAGCAAATTTTGTAGAGAGTAATTTTTGTCTTTTAGACCTTGTGCAATAAACTCTTAATTTTACAGGGTATTTACCATCTTTTTTTATACTTCGTTTGTCTAAGTATATTGAAATCGAAAATTCTTTTTTCATCACAAAATGTATATTTGCATAAAATTTGCATACAATTATACATAATTTGCACAAATAAAGATATATGAATAGAAGATATTTTTTGTTAAATAACTGTATAACAGAATAATAATAAACATATATAAAGGAATATAAATGAAAACTTCTGACTGTTAATCAGAGGGTCACTGGTTCGAGCCCAGTCTGAGGAGCGTAGCGACGAAGCCCATTCTTGAAAAAGGATGGGTTTTCTTTTTTGGAAAAACTGGGCGAGAAGCCCGTACTGAGCGACGTCGAAGTGAGCCCTCCCGATAGCTATCGGGACTGAGGAGCGTAGCGACGAAGCCCATTCTTGAAAAAGGATGGGCTTTTTCTTTCTAATACTTTGAAGTACATTAAATTACTACCTCACACGTCTCCAAGTTTCACTATCGCTATATCCCCAGGCCGTATAACTTATCTTTAAGGTATTATGATTTTCTAGTTTTAGGTTGGCTTGAACTTCATAATTCTTTCCTTCATGTTCAAAAATGTAAACTCCAGTTCCTTTTGTTCCTTTAAATATCACTTTCTTCATAATGACTGAGCTGTACTTTTCGTCTTCTCCTTTATCTTTTTCAATGCTATACGTATAGCACTTTAGTCTATCATTTTCTATTTTAAATTCGTATATAACTTGGTAACTTTCATTCTTTTCCGTGTAAGTCGCCTCCCATTTTCCAAGTAACGGATGATTTGTTTGGGCACTCATAGTGGTAGTAAAGAATACGAGCACCAAAGCGAATGCCGAAATTACTTTTAGAGTATTCATAATGTAGTTTTTGATTATTAATCTTTACTCTAAAAGTATGGTAGTAAATCTGCAAAAATGTGCTTCCCTATAAAACAGGACACAATTTGGTCTTCAGCTTCTTTTAGCTGCTTTCTTAAACTCAGTAGGGGTTTGGGAAGTCATTTTTTTAAAGGCAGAGTAAAAAGCCGCTTTGCTGTTAAATCCCACATCCAGCGAAATGGCAAAAATAGTGTCGGGTTTAGGCACAAGAAGTTTCTTTTTGGCTTCTTCTATCCGATAGCTATTGATAAAATCAGGAAAGCTCATTCCCGAATTTTGATTAATTGCTTGCGAAACATGATGAACTGAAGTACCTAGTTTTTCAGAAAGCACATTTAGTTTTAGATCAAAATCAAGATATAGACGTTCTTCCTGTACCAATGTGTTAATTTGACGAAAAAGCTCGGAAGAGTCCTTTAAGGAAGACTTAGCGTATTTCTTCTTGGTATTTTCTGGCAAATCCTCGAAATCTCCTGAAAAGGCAAACACTGGAAAATGCATCATGGAAAACGTGAAAATGAAAAAGAAGACCGCAATTAATAGCGATTCAAACTTCATTGAAAGCTGATAGGTATCCAAGCTATAGCCGTTTACAAAAAGATTGATAAACATTCCCAATTGTAAAACAACGAATGCGATTAAAATAAACTTTGCCCAACGGTATTGTAATTTTTCGTTTTTGTTTAGGATAAGCGCCGTAGGTGCCTGCCGAAATCGATAAAATGCCAAAAAGAAGAAAAAAACATTTAGCAAACTTACAGTTAGATACTCCAAAAACAGCCACTCATCATACTCTGAACTTTCTAAAAAAGTCAGGAGTTCATCCATAGTTTCATTTTCAAAAAGCGGATAAAAGAAAATCCATCGCAATAGGGTAATACCAATAACGATAAGCATCCATTTTTTAAATGAAATACTCAGTTTTATCAAAAGGACAATAAAGTAGTAAAACAAAAATCCGACAAGGTGATAGAACAAATAGGAAATTCCAAAATACCAGTCGTTTCCACCTTCGCTTAACGTCATATAATAATCAAAAGACACTAATGTGAAGTAGAAAACTAAGGTTGCCAGTAAGTAGCGAATCCTTCGGTCGCTCCCCAGCCCTGATCTTCGGAATAGGATAAAGACAAACAAAAATACCCCAACAGTAAGACTTAGTAAGGGAGCTATGTTTAAGGCGTTCATAAGAACAAAGTTAGTATTAAGCCGCTAACCTACAAGTTGTCTGTACTGTTATTTTATCGTGCTGAGGCTTCTCACACAAACCAAAAAATCACAACAGCATTAATAGCTAAGATGAAACCAAGAATTAGCACCCAAATCCATAGCCTTAAATGAACATTTTTTATAATGACCATTTCGGTCACCCACCAAAGACTGATATAGCCAATCCATATCCAAGTGTTTTGAATACGGTAAAGATGCATGACGACCATACCTGCTAAAAAAACAAGCATCACCACAGCAAACTTTAAGAGGTCAATCTTGGAGGCCTTCTTCACTGTTTTTTGAGTCTTATACTTCGTATCACATAAAACAATGAGGGAATTAAATAGAGCGTCAGTACCGTGGACGTGATCATCCCGCCAATAGTAACAATAGCCATAGGAATTCGGTATTCGGCACCTGCATCACCCAGCCCGATAGCGTTGGGAAGCATTCCGAAGATGATAGCTACGGTGGTCATAATCACAGCCTTCATCTTGGTTTTCCCAGAAAGAATCGTAGCGTTGTAGATGTCCATTTTCTTCTTTTTCATCAACTGTTCCGTGTAGTCGTGGATAAGGATGTCGTCGTTGACCACTAATCCAAGCAAAGTAATAATGGCCATCAAGGACATAATGTTCATCGTCGTCCCTGCTAAATACATAATGATGAATACCCCAATCATGGCCATGGGAACCGTCGTAAAAATGACTAGAGGTTGCCAAAGGCTTTCCATCAATGAGGCCAACAGCATATACATAAGTACCAATGCCAATAGAAAGGTAATGGTCATATCTTCAACCGTATTATCCAGTTCTTCCACATTTCCACTCCACTGAAAATCAACACCCAAAGGCAAACTAATATCCTCGAGCTTTGCATCAATGTTTGCTCTTACATCTCCTAAGATATGACCTGGTGCCAAGGTAGCACTAAACTCCGCTGTTTTCGATTTTTCTTTATGAAGAATTTGGGCGGGAGCCGTTTCGTAAGCAATCTCTGCCAACTGTCCTACAGTAAATATCCCAGTAGCGGTATGCAGTGGAAGCTGTATAATCTCTGCTACTGAGTTGGCTTGGTTAACAGGTAGCTTAATGTTAATATTGTATTCCACATCGTTTTCGCTCATCACTGTGGCCTTAATCCCTGTAATGGCACTCCGAATTACCAATGCGAGTTCATTTAAAGAGATACCCAATTCTGCCAATAAGCGTTTTTTGGGTTTAAATTGAAGCAAAGGAGGGCCATTTCGTAAACTTGATTCATACGAAATCAAACCATCTACATCCTTTAAAAGGTTTAGTATCTGGTCATTGGCTTCGGTGAGCTTTATGGCGTTATCGGATTTTAGTGAGAATCCCAAATCCCCACTTTCATCAGAATGTACAGTGGCTACCACGGATTTTGTTTCTGGGATTTCTTTGAGATTATTCAATAATTGTTCTCCTATTTCGCTATTCGATAAGCTACGCTCTGAGTTTTTATTCAGTTTTATTGAAATATTGGTATAGTTAGAACCCGTGGTAAAGGAATTTTTACTACCCAAAGTGCTTAATACTGCCTGTACTTCGGGATAGGAAGCAATCTTTTCTTCGACCAATTTGGTGATCTCACGATTTCGTTGAAGTGAAGTCCCTGGCTGCATTTCAAGCTCTACAAACAAATCGCCATTGTCAGATTCTGGTTCAAATTCAAATCCAATGGCATCTAATAATCCCATGCTCATAATGAAGAAAAAGAACATCACTAGAAATAAGATGATAGGGTTGCGTTTTCGAGACATTAACCTTTTTAGGGAATTTTCATAGACAGCCTGCAGCTTGTCAAATGATTTGATGATCCAATTTGAAAATTTGGAAGGCTTTGCATTATCCTTTAACAAAAGCGAGGCCAGCATTGGCGTTAAGGTAATAGAAACAATGAGCGAAAAGATAGTGGCAAAGGCAATGGTGAGTGCATACTCCCTAAAAAATGCACCTACGATGGAATTCATGGAAGCTATAGGCAAAAAAACTACCAGATTCGTACCCGTGGAAGCCAATACAGCGGTAAAGACCTCTTGTGTACCGTTTACACAAGCTTCTTTTATGGGGATACCTTCTTTTTTTAGACGAAGAATATTCTCCAAAACCACAATGGAATTAGACACCAAGGCACCAATGGCAACGGCAAAACTCATCAGTGAAAGCATATTGAGCGACCCATCAAAAAGGCGCATTGCTAGAAAATTGATGATGAGCGATACTGGAATGGAAATACTCACAATAACGGTTGCCTTGATATTATTGACAAATAGAAACAAGATTAGGCCCGTAATCAGGATGCCCAAAATTACGTTGAACATAGCATCATTTACCGAGCTTTCGATATATTCCGAAGAATCAAAAGGCAAACTTAAGGTAACGCCTTCGGGTAGGTCTTCTTGAATTTCGGGAATTAGCTTTTTTACTGCCTTGGCGATGGATACGGCATTGGCCGTACTACTCTTTTGCACGCTGATGCCCACAATATTGTTCAGTTCCTTGTCTGCGACTCCGTCATAAAAGAAGGCATCTCGTTTAAAGTTGGCAAAACTGTCTTTCACCACAGCAAAATCCGTAATTCGCTTTTCCCCATAAGGCGTAGTGATATAGGTGTTTCTTACCGATTCGATCGATTTGTATTTGCTTCCCGTTTTAATGATGGATTCCCGTCCCCCTTTTACGATGTCGCCTCCAGACATATCGATGTTATTGTCTTTTAATTGCGTGGCCACATCTGTGATGTTCATACCTAGGTCGTACAGGCTGCTCTTGTCCACCTCAATATGGATTTCACGTAGTTTGCCTCCGTTAAATTCAACCTTGGTGACCCCATCAATACGAGAGATCTTATCTTTGATTTTCCGTCTGGAAAGCTGATATAATTGGTTGGCATCTACATTTCCGGTGATAATCATATCCACTACCGAATTACTGTTCATACTAAAAGGTGCCAACAAGGGCTTTGAACGCTTGCGTACAAAGGGAAGCTTGGCTTCTTTAGGTAAAAAGGAAACCACCAAATCAATTTTGTTTCGCAATTCGGCCATGGCTTTGTCCTGATCTTTATCCAATTCAAACTGAACAATGATCATAGACATATTGGGCATGGAATAGGATTGCATTAGTTTGAGTCCATTAATGGTCGCCACCTCCTTTTCAAGCAGGTTGGTAATTTCGGTCTCTACTTCGCCAGGCGTAGCACCCGGATAATCGGTGATGATGACCATGGCGGGCAAATTCACCTCGGGCATAAGATTTACAGGTAATTTTACATACGACATAAACCCGAATAGCAAGAGTGCTAAAAATACCATAGCTGTGGTGATCGGTCTGGATACGGCAAAATTTGTAACCTTCATAGTTGTATTTTTTATTGGATGATTTTCACCAAGGTGTTTTTTTCGACTTTTTCCGAACCATCGGTTATTAGGCGTTGCCCAACGTTGAGTCCATCTATTATTTGTACGGAGGTTTCTTTACGTTGCCCTACTTTTACAGTCTTTTCAATGGCTTTTCCGTCATCTACAAGGAATACATAATGTCGGCTTCCCAGTTGTTTTAAAGAAATAACTGGAATCCAAATACTAGAGGGCAATTTCCCAGTCTCCAACTCAACTTTGGCATGGCTTCCAGCAAATGTTAAACCACTGTTTTTGAATGATGCAGTGACCTGGAATGCTTTGCGTTTTGGATCTAGCTGAATAGCAGTCTTGGTAATTTTCCCTTCTAATTTTTTATCCGCTATCATTAAGTGAGTTGTAGCACCAATGGCTACTTTATTAATGTCTTGGGGAGAAACGTAAAAATCAACTTCTACGTCGGCTGTTTTTGCCATACTGAACAGGGCTTGCCCCATACTTACTTCCTCATCGATGTTAACCATTACTTGAGTTATGATACCCGAAAAAGGCGCACGAATCGTATTTATATTTTGTAATTGCTGAACGACTTTAGTTTGCACTTCCAATTCGGATCGGTAAGCGTCTACAGAAACTTTGGATACAGCGCCTGCCTTTAGTAATTCTTGCTGGCGCACATAATCTTGTTCTGTTTTTCTTTGGGCAATCCTTGCCTGATCGATTTGCAATTGATGATTGATAGGAGGGTATGTCGCAATGGTTTCACCACGACGTACTTTTTGGCCTGGACTCACTTTAAGTGTCGTAACGATACCTGACTGTTGTGCTACAAAACTAGTGGCTTGGGAAAATTTCAACTCTCCGTAGTAGGTTTTGTATTCGGAGAAAACCTCTTCTTTTAAGGTGATAGTCTTTACTCGAACAGGCTTTTCTTCGATAGGTTTTTGTTGAGGATATTCCCAGTCGCAGGCTAGTACTAGTAAGCTGACTAAGGTTATCAATGCTATGTTTTTTGTTGATTTCATTTTTGATAGTTATTCTCTGGTTAAACGGGTTAGTTTATTTTGCCTGTAATCCGCAACATCTGAAGCTGCGCAATGTGCAAGTCCAAATAGGCATTGAGCAAGTCTAATTTGGATTGGGTGAGCCGTAGACGACTTTCTTTAAATTCCAAAGGGGTAACCACACCAAGATCGAGTTGCTTTTGAAAAATATTAATTTCACTTTCATTCAAAAGAATGGTTTGGTTAAAGGTCTCAATGTTGGCAACAGCGTTGTGATAGTTATTTTGTGCTGTTTGCAATTGGTTGCTTAGTTCTCGCTTGGTCTTTGAAAAATTAAGGGCGGCAGTTTCCTTTTCAATTGTTGCCTTGGCAATTTTTGCCTTGTTGCTTCCTCCGGAAAATATGGGAATGCTGACGCCCAGTTGCATGATAAATAGGCGATTTTCGTTAGCGCTAAAGCTAAAGTTATTAGCCTGGGCGTCATAGGTATATGCAGCGGCAAGATTAAATTTTGGCATCCAGAATTTCTTTTCAATGTTGATCTGCCTGTTCGCAATTTCGAGTTCTTTTTTCAGGGTTTTTAGTTGTGGTTGTTCTTCGAGGTTAGTGTTATCGGTAAGCAAGGGGTGACTTAAACCAATGGTTTGAAGGTCGTCCGCCAGCACAAATTCCTCTGTTACGGGAAGATCAGCCAGTATTTTAAGATCGTTGATCAATTGTGCTAATTGGTTCTTGGCATTTTTAAGTGGCGGAAGTGTCTTTTGGTAATGAATTTTGGTTTGCTGTAGTTGCAGATCACTTACCGTTCCTTTTTCGTGAAGCTTTTCGAGCTGTGTCAATTGTGCTTTGGCCAAACCAGAATTCTCTTCTAGCACTTTAATACTAGCTTCGGTAAAAATGGCTTGCCAATACAGAGCAGAAGCTTGTGCTATCAATTCATTGGCTAGATGTTGATCGTTTAAACCGCTGATTTCCTCAGCAAGCTTTACAATTTTAATGGCTGAAAAAACTGCTGGGTCAAAAACCGTCTGATTAAGTTCGGCACTGGCATTAACACTATTGTTAAAGTTGGTTCTAAAGCGCGTGACACTTCCATCAAAATCATTGATAAAGAGAAAATTTCGATTGAAATCCCTTTGGTAAAACCCGCTCAAAGTAACGTTTGGCAAGAGAGCAGCTTTGGCCACTTTTGTTTCTTCCTTAGCAATGAGGATTTGTTGGGCACTCTGTTTTAAATCGAGGTTGTTTTTTTTGACCAAGGCTATGTAAGCTGGTAGGTCTAACTCTTGAGCCTGTATAGGAGTAAATATCCATAAAGAGACACAAAAGACCCAACAATGTATAGAGCGAAATAGATATTTCATTTGCTTCGTGATTTTGTAGTGAATCAGAGATAATCACTATTTTCGAAGGCTAAACTAGGGTTGCGCGTATCTTTAGAAGACTTCCCCTATAAAACTGGACAAAATTGGAAGTAAAAAAAGTGTCTTGAATTAACGGGAAAGGATTTTAAGAATTGATTTTCTAGTAGGTACTTAATTTAACCCAAAACACTACTGAGCTTAAACATTGGTAGATACATAGCTATTAAGATAACACCAACTAACAACCCAACAATCATAATGATCACAGGTTCTAGCAATGTTGAAATCAGTTTAGATTTTTGTTGTACCTGAGTATTGTATTGCACATTTAAGCGTTGAAAGATAAACTCATTTTGGTTCGTCTCTTCTGCTACTTTAACCAAGGCTACCATTTTATCGTCAAAAAGGGGGTGAGGCTTTAAACTATTACTTAAAGACTTCCCTTTTAAAATATCTTGCTCAACGGATGCTAAGGCATTTTGCAGTGGATAAAAATTAATCATTTGCTTTACAAGCTGAATGCTATTGACTACAGGCACTTTAGATGCCGTTAACAAACTTACTGCTTGTGTGAACTGGGAGAGATATACTGTTTTTACAAACTCACCAATAAAGGGTAACTTAGAAATGAATTTGT
Organism: Winogradskyella sp.; assembly: GCF_028282165.1. GTDB lineage: Bacteria > Bacteroidota > Bacteroidia > Flavobacteriales > Flavobacteriaceae > Winogradskyella. Next base: position 72,277 of record NZ_JANQIM010000011.1, read on the forward strand.
CTTTTATCTTTTTGTACCACTGTTTTTTATTAAACAACGCTCTAGAACCTATGACGATTATAAGCCCTAACAATAAGAACCAACCGTAACTTTTTAGAAACTGCGAACAGTTAATAATGAATTTAGTAATAGCTGGGAGTTCTACTTTCTGTTGCTCAAAAATATCTTGAAACATGGGTACAACATAGTTTAGCATAAACACGACCACCAAAATGGCTGTTGCTAATATAATGGTTGGATACGTCAATGCACTGACCAAATTGCGTCGCTGTTCGTTCTTTCGGGCATAAAACTCACCTAATTGTTTTGTCACTTCTATAAGTGTTCCTGTTTCTTCACCGATTTTAAGTGAGTAGTATTCGTATTCTGAAAACTCTTTGTGATGGCTTGTGGCTTCAGATAGGCTTGAACCAGATACTATGGCTTTTGAAATATTTTTAAGCTTCTCTTTCTGGTTTTTCTTTTTTAAAGCACTTTCAATGAGCTCTAAAGCATCCTTTAGTGTAATGCCCGCTTTTAATAATACACTTAATTCTGTATAAAAATCTTCTTTTATCTTATTGGAGAAACTATTGCCAAAAAGGTTGATTTCTTTTTGAAGAAAAGCGGTTTTGTCATCATTTTTATGATGTTGTTTTTTAACAGTTTGTATATTCTCTAATTGAAATCCCATTAATCCATAAATGTTGAGGCATCATTTTTTTTAAAGATAAATAATTCTCGGTTTTGATAGACTTTGGTTGTTCTCAATTTTATGGCATCTACTTTCTTGGTTTCTGATAATACACCATTAAAATAAAGCAGTTTTGTTTCTAACGGAATTTGAAATGTGTCTTGGGTCTTAATGATATAGTCTCTTGAAAATGTATAGGAAACAGAATCTAATTCGTGCTTCAAAACCAACTGATTTTCTATTGTATTATAGTGAATACTAGAATAACGATTAAAATCTAACCATAAACTCGTTTCTAGTTTTTGCAGTTCTAAGCTTTTGTTGTAATTCGATTGAATGGCCAACATCTGCTTTTGAACAAGCCCTAGCACCGAAAATGCCAAGCCAACCACAATACTGGTGAGTATGAGAACCACAATAATCTCACTTAATGTAAATGACTTTATTTTTCTATTGTTCTTCACTTTTAATAACAGTAATAGTTTTTTTGGTTTTAGAGTTTATAGCTTCGAACTCAACCAAAGTTTCGTTATTTTCTTTAAAGTTATCAATTATTATAGTCCAGTTTTTATAGGTCTCTGTATAGGGTAGCAGTAGCTGCTCATGTTGTTGCAAATATTGCAATTCGTTGAGTCGATGGTCTATGGCTTGTGTATTGTTTTTTATGGTGTTTGAAAACAAGTTATTTAATATCATGCTTGCTATCATGAATATTAAAACGATAAGGATGGTTGCCACTAAGGTCTCCATTAGGGTAGAACCTTTTAGTTTATATGCACTATTTAGCTTTTTTAATAGAGCCATTTCAATACATCTTTTTTAGAATCGTTAAATAACAATCCTACATATTGCTGAGGTAATTCATTGATAGTTATCGTCCCGTTGTAAATATGGTTTTGATAAATGGAACCCGACTGATTAGCGATAAAATCATTGGTGTATACCGTGCCATAGACACTACCTTGTAGTTCAGTGTTTTCAGTATTGTATAGTTCACCGTAAACAGTTGCACCTTCTTTGAGTAGGATTTGTGGTTTATAGTTATTTGGGTTCTCTTGTCCCAAAAACAAGACTAATCCCTTAACGACTGTATTTTCGTTAATAGTAATTTTGTATTCTTCTTCAATTAAACTTATGGCACTACCACTTTGTTGAACATCTTGTTTTTCTCTAACAACTATAGCAGAGGGATAATTCAATTGCACATCTTCACCTACTATAACCTCTTTTGAAGCTATTGCTTGAAAATTTCCAACCGTATTGGGCAATATTTCAATTTCAGGTGCAAGAAGTATCACGTCTTTTAAGTTTGACGATGGATGAACAACGATTTTAGATTTTGATTGCACCAAGATATGCCCAGTAAGTTCAACTGCTCTCAAATCTATATTGCTATTAGAAAATACAATTTGAAGTGGCTCTAAAAACGAATTACTATATTGGTTTCCATCCTGCATGTTCAAAAACTGATGTAGTGATAGTGTAGAGTTTATGTGTTCTAACTGCGATATATTATTGACAACTTCAGATGATAGTTTGGGCAAGAGTGAAGATACTCTAGCTGGTCCGTAAATTAATTGTGAACTGTAATACGACTGCCCGGCTATATAACCTGGTTTTACACCTTGCCGCGGCAAATAGGCAAGCCCTTCAATTTTAGTATTACCGACCAATACCAAAGGTTTGTTATTGTCTTGCACGTATAGGACTGTTCTGTTATTTTTGGGCTGCTTAGAACCAATAAGAGCTACCTTTTGAAAACGGTTTTTCTTTATACTTGCTGAACTCAACACGCGCCCAAAAACTCCCCAAAAGCTACGATAAACTTTTAAGGTTTTATAGTCTTCATCATTCAGGTTGATCGTTGTTGTGTCATTCAAACGAATAGCGTTCCGAAGAGCATAATTAACTCCGTGATCACTTTGCTTAGTGGTTTCTTTAATAAAATTGGACTGAATTTGAAATTGCTTGTGCGTATTTACCAGTAGAATAAAAGCGGTAAGCAATAAAGCAATGACCACTATGATAAATGTAGTCAATTGTAATGCCCCAGCCGTTACCCTTAACCTAAGCATGGTTAAAGTTTTATTGTTTGGTTTGTTCCATTAAAACGAATAACGATGGATTCTTTATTACCTCTTATGAGTTTAACATCATTAATTACTTGCCCTACCTTTAGCAAATACTGCTTGTTGTTAATATTCACCACAAAAACTTTCTCTTTTGAGTTTTGTTTTTGAATAGACCCACCATAGGTAATTATTGGCATGGCAACTCCAGATGTATTGGGTTTGACATTAATACTTTTAGCGCGTTTTGAAGCTTGTTTTTTGGCCGATAATGTCCCCAAAAAAGGGTCTCTGTCTATCGTCTGTATTGAAAATGTATCCTTATCCTTTTGCACTTCAGGATTAAAGGCTACATCAAAACTCTCTGCTGTAGTTTGTGGTTGATCTGGGCTTATACCGTTGACTATTTTGAAAGCAACAGTTCCCCAGATGCCTAGAACCGCTGCAAGCAAAAGATATGTCTTGGTTTTATTCTTCAACGGTAAAGCTTTGCGTGGTGTACTCGGTCTCGGAAATCAAATTGGACGCACTTACCCGCCATTCATACTCGTTAGCTGTCATGTTCAATGCCGTAAAGGACGTAGCAGTGACAGTGGTGTTCGCAATGGGTGTAACGGCGCTTGCGAAATTGGGGTGTACAATTTGAATGGTATATTCATCTGCATTAGCCACTATGTCCCAAGAAAAAACAACGTTGCCCTCTTGTAGAGTCACATTATTGGCAGGCGTCAACAAAGTAACCGTTTCGTTTGAGATGTCTACAGTAGCTTCAGGAGTTATTGAAAACCCGGTAGTGACATAATCGGTTTCATAACCAGAATTAACCGCTTTAACGCGCCACTCGTAATTTCCTTCGGCTAAGACTTGAATGAAATTAGTTGTGCTTACCAATGAATCTAAAACGACTTGAGTCGCTTCATTAAATGTTGGGCTGGCAATTTGTATATTGTACTGCTCCGCATCTTTAACTGCTTGCCATGAAAAGGATGGCGAACCGGTATTTATAACGGCATCATCTACCGGCGCAATTAAGACTACCGTTTCATCAGAAATATCTACAACTTCTATAATCTCTTCACAACTTGTGAGTAAGATAACAGCAAAAATTAATTTTAAAAACCGCATAACTAAAATTTAAAGTAATTGATGTTCTTTTTAGCACGTTTTGCATTTCTATAGGTGCTATTGGGGCATTTATCGGTACTCTCAACAATATCTACAATACTTAGCTGATACTTATCATCTTCTTGCCAACAAAAATTTGAGGCCTGATAGGCAAATACCACGCCATCGTGAAACTTGAGACTGGTGAGGACTTGATTCTTCTGGTATGCTTTTAAAACAAGCGTTTTGTTAGTATCCTGTTCTAAGAAAAGAACATCGGCGTCTAATATCGCATTCATTTTTTCGTTACTTAACGCTATTGACAACGCCGAAATAAGATGGGCATTTTTCTTATTACGCAAATAATCTTTCACATTACTATTCTGCTTATCATTTAGCATATTGAGAACGGTAACTCTGTCGGCTAACTCTAGCTTAAGAAACTTAGGCTTGTTTTTTAAGGAATCTGCATAGCTGATATTAAAAGATTGTTGTTTTTTGTTATTGGCACTTGTAAACGCCTTAAAACTAGAGTTGTTAAACTCCTGCATGCTTACGCTTAGCCTTATGGGTTTGGTATATAAAGGTATAGCCATACTATTGTAATCCTCTTCTAAAAGAAACAGCTTATCTTCACCTATAATTCCTAATTCTATGGATTGGGTCGTTTTAGTTTGGGACTCGTTAGCTACTGATATGGATTTGCAGTTATAGCAAAGACATATCAGTAAATATAGAGAAAACAGATGCTTTTTAAACATAGTGTTTAGATTTTAGTAAATATAAAAAATATCTCGACAGCTATGGGTTTTGTTGTGCAATTAGCTATCAAAATATGTAGGAATTTTTTTGTTGAATATTAAAGTTCATCTTATAAGAACGGTTGCACTAGTTTTATCGTATCACCTATATTGTTTTTAAAGAACTTTTTAAAAGTAGAAAAAAACTACCACATTAATGTTATGTGCTAATAATCTGTACTATGAATAAAAATTAATTCATGTGGGGTAGGATACTTAATCAATGGATTAAAATCAACTTTCCAAATATCGAGTTCATATAATTTATCCTTGTTGTCAAGTGTTAAAGAAATATATACAGGGATATTATCTAAATCCACATATTCTACTTCTATTAATCTTTTACCGTATTTTCTGTTTAGGGAATTGTTATTTACAAAACGGATGCTTCCCATTTGACCATCTTTCAAATCTTCGACAACAGCACTTTCTTGAATCTTGAGTTGAGACAGAGAAACTTTGTCTAGCAAAGCATTAATTATTTCCTTTTCATCTTTTCTAATATCTCTTGCCATGAATTCAATTATTTTGGAAATATAGGAGCTACATTAATTTTATAATCTGATGCTCTATAAGTTTAGGATCAATTTCTTTGATGAATTTTCCCCTTATTGAAGGATGTCTTTGATAAAATATCATTTAGTTGTAGAGCATAAAAAAGCTGCTGTAAAAGGCGACTTATAAATTATTATTGTTTGCACGGACTACAAGTCTGCGCTAGCGGGATATAACCATAACAAAAGGATGGTAGCCCATCTTGTTGATTAAAGATAAAGCATTAGTACTATTTTTCGCAACTACTGCCAATAGATTTTTCCATCCACTAATTTACTACACGTCTATTTTAAAAACCCTTATTTTATAATTTCTAATAAACATTCTTTTATTCAATAATATCACATAACGATAAAAATCAGTAATTCTTAAATCTTAGAATTACTGATTTTCAATTAGTTACAGTTCGTAGGTTTGTTATCAACTAATTTGCTACGTTACCCGATACCCAAGAGAATTATACTTAACAACACTATGATAGGTTTCTATTATTTTAATATCTTTTATGACTCATATTTTAATCTTAAAAATTTAATTACTACCAGCTACCACCAGCTCCTCCACCTCCAAAGCTGCCACCTCCAAAGCCAAAGCCACCTTTAAAACCACGATTAGGTTCTAACTTATGTATTTCATCATTAACATCTTGAAGCTGTTGTTTTACTCTTTTTATTCTTGCCTTAACTCTATATAAATTAGCTTTTGAAGCTTTATGAGATGCTTCTGTTGCAACTTTCACATATTTAGAAGATAAATTAGCTGCTAGGACAATAACATCTTTTGTAGAAGATAAATCCTCTAATATACCTTGCCCATCTTTTGTAGTATAGTTTATACCCCAAGCTTGTTCTTCTTCATCATAATAAGCTGTCAGTCTCACTATATAATCGTTAATGGTAAGTTCTAATTTTTTAGGGTCATTAATTACTTCTTGCATTCTTTCAGGCGAAAGTTCTTTGAATTTTTTTAATACAGATGTTGCTATTCCATTTATCGCATCTTGTTGTGTTAAATCCTTAGTTAATGACTCTAGGCGGTTAGCATGACGTAATTGTGAATTTAAACCATTTAGTTTTTCCATCAAAGAATTTCTTTGGTCATACAACTTCTTAAGCTTTGGGTTTGCAACAACAACAACTTCATCTAAGGTTTCTGTTTTTACACACGGTGGGTCTGGGCAATCTGTACCTCCGTCAGGGTCAACTCTATTTGCCCAATTATTACCCATCGACATGTAAGGACTATGGTATTGACCAGCTGGGTCTGTAGTCAACCATCTATTTATTCTAGGGTCGTAAAGACGAAGTTCAAAAGCAGGCTTACCAGTTTCTTTATCTGTTTCCGCATATTCTCCTTGATAACCGTATCTATAATCACCAACAACGTTACGTCCTGGTAAGGGCATTCCACCGGGATAGTAATCGGTTTTGTTAATTAAAGATAAGGCATTAGTGCCACTTTTTATAACTACGGCACGTATATTGCCCAAATGATCTGTGAGTTGGTAGGCATCTAGACCATCTTCTGATCCATCTTTGTAATGGATGCCTATTCGACTTGCACCATAGATAGGGTGTTCACGTGGTATGGATGCATCTAAACCTGTAGCCTGGGTAGATTGGTTGTAAATGGCCATAACACTTCCACTTGCATCTCTAATGTAGTATGTAATATCTGCTTGAGATATACCTTCAGCATATACTTCTTTACGTATACGATGCCCTCTATCATCATAATAGAACGCCAGCTTATCTTCATTGGCTACTTGTAGATTTATATTGTCAACTTCAATAGTTTGATGAATTTTACTATAATCTGTACCTAAAGTTAAGCCTGGAGAGTTACCATTATTGACTACAGTTAATCGTAATGTTATTTTCTGTGAGCTTGGTACAAAGCTAAGATTGATACTATTTAAGCTACGGTTACAAATTTCTGTATCGCCTATTTGTGGAGTTATATTCACACTTTGCAATACCGTTGCCGTGCCAGAACCATCAATAGCGTACTCGATAACTTCTACCGTGGCATTAGTAATGCTAATTGGTGTGGTTTGTGTTTCCCAAACACTTGTTGTGTTATTTAAAATGCGTTCTGTTTGTTCTTTCAATACCAACACATCTAAATCTAAATTGTGATACGCATTAGGAACCACATTAAATCGTGTAGAGGTACTGTAAGTATTATCATTGGCATAATCATAAAAATTGATTTGGTGTCTGTTATTGTATTGGCTATCGTTATCAGAATCAAAGCTTGTACAGTATTCGGGTAATGCTACAATACTAGCCTCACCATCTAAAAGTAATACACGCATACATTCTTCATCTTCAAAGTCTTCATTTTGGTCAATCTGATCTGCAAAACTAATACGGCCTAATTGTCGTGACCCTCTCACCACATCTTGGAACCATATGGTAGCCGTGGTTCTTCCATTAGTACAGGTAGCATCTTCATAATCTTCTTCGGCCAAAGTAAGGTAGTTGTTTGTTGCTGTCTGTGAAAATGCCTTAATCTTGGTTACTAATCCCGAGGCATTATACTCATAGCCTATACCTTCTTGGGCGTTGATCACCATTTGACCTATATCATTATAAGTGTAATTATCTGGCATTAAGATACCAAAAGGATCATCTATAGAACTAAGTTCTGCTTGGTTTTTAAGATCGTTATAACGATTAGGATCTGGGTTATCGTTGCTATCCTCTACGGTAGTTAATTGATTGCTGCCCCTTTTGTAGTGATAGGTAAACGCGTCCATGGCATTGGTACCATTTGCATCGGTATATCCGTTTCTGTTTAGGGTCTTAATATTTCCATTAGCATCATAGGTAATATTATTAACGTTATAATCTCCTGATGAAACAGTTGCATTATTAAACTGGGCTTCTTGAAGCCAGTTGTTTTTATTATAGGCATAACTATACGTACTGGCACCGCCATTTTGATTTTGCCATTGAATGGCTTGAATATTACCATTAAACTGATTTGGTGTTGATGGTGAGATACTTGCTAAAGATGTAGGTGTAGATGCGCGTGCATAGTCATTATCATGATATTGTACGGCCATACCAAAAACATCAGTCATAAAACCATTTGCACCATCATTCCCTGGATCGTTTGCTGGTGTTAAAGACGGATGATTAATGGCTTTAAGATGTCCATTTAAATTGTATACATAGTCAATCCCCTGAAGATTCTCAGCTAGTTCCGTACGCACGAGTTGGCCTACTTCATTGTATTTATACATTGCTTGCTCTTTAAAGTTTATGCCATCAGTAGATGTCTCTACGGTGACTAATTGACCAGCATCATTATAGGTATAACGATGTACAAAACGCTCCGTGGCACTATGACGTTGGTAATCGACTTGAATAATTTGACCCGTTACAGTATCATATATATAATCTAAAGTTTTTAAGCAATCTAAACCTGTTGGTTGTTGTATGATCCATTTAACACGGCCATAAACATCGTAACTGTACCATGTGATATTGGTCTCTGGTTTTAAGGTATAGGTCTTAGAGACATTACCTGATAAAAAGGTCTGTTTGTAAGTACGCTGTGGTAAACCACATTGGGCAAGCCTATCTGCTAGTGCTATATCAGGACTATCATATTCTGTAAAGTGTTGTTCAAAGCAATTGGAGTCGTTTAATCCATCATTGTCATCCACTATACCTTCAAATGGATTAGCGGACGGTGGTGGCAAAACTTCATCAAGTAATATATACATGGCGCCATTTTCTGTTTTGTTAAACAAGGCCTTCGCCACTAGAGCCTGAGACGTAGATGATGCACTACTGTGAAACGTTGTACCATTTAATTTATAGTGAATCTGAGTGTCAGTACGATGTACACTATATTCACCATTAGGATCAAACGCACCAAAATCCGTTAATGTTTCTATGGTATTACCTAAAAAATCTGTAAAAGTGGTACTAAGTAGTTGGCCATCTTCCATAATATAGGTATGATAGGTGACATTACCTGTGGTATTATTGAACTTGGCTACCAAGTTAATCCCGTAGGTCATTGGGAAGACATCATTAGTCACAAAATCGGCATCTTTACTAATCTCTACTAAGCCTACAATAACATTGTAAAACTCATTAACGCGCCCTAATACTAGTGAATTAGTTCCATTAGACACTCTATTTTGGGTAGAACCAATATTTGTACTTGATTCATCTTCACCAATACCTGTATCAGTGCCTGGATCTAAAAAAGGGTCATCAGGATCTAAAGGGTCATCAGGATCTATAGGATCATCAGGAAGTTCGGGAATCATATTCGTTGAAAAGTTTGATCGAAATCTAAGAAACCCTTCATCTTGTATCGCTTGACTTGAGGCCAAACTACTTTTCCACAATGAGCCTTCTGTTGCATTGCTTTTATAGCCATTGCCATTAATACCCCAAAAGCCGCTTATTTGTATGTTCTCATTATGAATAGCGGTTATAGGTCCTGACTGTGCTTCTTGGGGATCAAAAGGTGTTGTACCATCTGCAGCAACGATTACATTAGGAATAAAGATATCACCACCACGATAGACTCCACTTTCTACAGGACGTCCCAAACGATCGTAATTGGTATATGAAAATTCCTCATTATACTGTTGCTTAGAATTTTGTGAAAAACGGATTTGCCCATCTTTACGATAAGCAAAGCGTGCTTCGCCTTCATCTATGCTACTTGTAGAGAGTAACTGCCCTAATGAATTATACTTGAAGGTACTTTTAAAATCCTTTCCGTTAGGTTGTGTGGACTCTAATAATCGACCGGATTTATCATAATAATTTAAGCTGTAGTCATAATAATTCTGACAATGATCTACTAAATAGTCTCTATTCTCTAAATCAAAATAGCCTGGTCGTTCATTAACGTCAAAAGAATAATGAACTGAACCATCTACATAGCCGTAACGTAGTTCAATTCTGTAAAAGCCTTCCTCAGGTAAGGTATGTGTGCCTGAGGAGACCTCCATAATCACCTCTTCAGTAATTAGATTGTAGATACGATAATAGATACCTTCTGGTAAACTAACATCCGTAGATGTAGACCTGGCATGTAATAATTTGCCTAACTCTTCTGCTTTTTGTTCTATACTTTTATTGGCGTTTTCAGGATTTGATTCATAAACCGCCATGCGATTTAAGTTAAAACAATCTTGTATATCCTCATCAGGGATGGCTAATATTTCATCACTCACTGTAAGGTCGTTACAATCGGAATTGTTTCCACCATTATTACCACCATTATTACCACCTGTTGATGTGCTTGTAGTATTGGTGCTTCTAAGATGTATTGTTGGTGTACAGCCTTTAGAAATATGAATGTCTAACCAGCCTTGATCTCCTATGCTAATTTCATTGTTTCTTACATTGGTTGTTACGCCAGAATCTTCGTTACCACTCCGAGCAGCCGCTAAAGTATTACCATCGCTATCTACAAATACAACGGTTTCAACACCGTGGATATCTCTACTTACTGTTTTTGTAATACGCCGATTCTTATAGGATGAATTATTAAATGCTTGGGCAAAGCTTAATGCTTCACCAGCACGCATGGTAAAACTATATGTCTGTAACCATTCGCCATTTACTTTGTTTCCGCCTAGTGTTTTTTTGGAAGTTCCAGGATTTAGCTTACTAAATACCGTTCTTGAAAAAGGATAATCAGTAACATCTTGGTACGGATTAGTAGTGTTGTTTGTACTATAATAATAGCCTAAAGTATTAGGATTACTTGTAGATATTGCTGTTGGATTATCTTCATCAGTTTCAAAATAACTTGTGTTATAGGGTGTACCTCCTGAAATATTAGCCAGAATAAAATCACCATTATATCTAAATGTCGTACCATGTGGTGCGCTTAGACTTTGAAAAGCAGGTCGGCCCTGATAATCGTATAATACCTGTGAGTTCCATACTTTATCGGTTAATATATCCCATGATTGGCTTTGTGTACCTTTTCCTAAGGTATTAAAAAAGGTAACACCCTTACCGATTGTATTTCCAGTAATATCGTAACTAATATTACTTATCCAATTCATATTATCTTGAGGTATTGGAGGTTGTTCTTGAGCTTCTGAAAACCCTAAAATGAATAATGCTAATAATAGTACTATCTGATGTTTCAATATTCTAGTCATAACTTTCATATTTAGTGTTTGATTACATTAAAATTCCCTGATTGCTTATTAATGTTATATACATTAACTATTTTTCCATCTCGATCTTTTTCTACAACCGTACCTGATTCGCTGAATTCGGCGTGCTCGCCTAGCGGTGGTAGAATCTTAGATTCATCGGTTACAGTGGTACAGTCTAAATACACATCCATAGGATTGGATTGATATAGATCGCCATTTTCATTATCTAAAACGCGATATTGAATAGTCTGATAGTTTGAGTAACCAGATTTGCATTTCTGGTTTCTGACATAAAATATTTCGCCACAGAATGTATTCTTATTATTGCTAACAGGCATAAAAGAAGACCACTGATCCGAAATGTGATTGAACGTTCTGTACTGATAACTATAGTTTTCGTGCAAAGGATTTATTACATAAGGTCTGAAGCGATATTTATTTTGCTCTGAACAAGCACCATAGTCGGTAGATATTTCAATATCTGCCCACTTTTCGTTAGAAAGGGTAAATTTGCATCCAGACTCTATGACTTCTTGTTTAACTATAACTGGCTTACCATCTAATGTTGGTATAAGCGCCTCAACTATCCAGGCCTTATTAAATTGTCCTTTTCCTGACTTACAAGGTACGATTGCAAAAGGAACTTGTTGAGCTATTCCCCCATCTACATACTCTGAGAATGTCTTTGTTGTATAATCTGTAATCCAACGCCATCTAATAGGCGATAAACCTGCAGCTTGTAACACATCAGGATTCTTAATACAAGGATGATTAATAATAAAAGTTTGCATTAAACTGCTTCTTCTACTTGCTTCGATAGTAGCCGAGAGCAAACTTTCGTATTTAAAGTCACAAGGATCATCACCAACAATTACGGGGTCATTATCATCGGATGGATCAGGTGGTGAATCTTGACCATCATCATTACAGCATCGACATTCCTCTTGTACAGGCCAATTGGCAAGCACATCAGGACCATCTTTATAATTATAACGATATTTATTCACTAACTTGAAACCTCCATTTACGAAGGTTGACGTTTGGGTCGATGGTGTTTCGATTTCTTTGTAAGTTTTATATAAACGTCCTGCATCATCATATACAAACTTTGATGCCATATTGTTCGCATCTAAAATATATGTCAATTCATCAGTTTTTAAATCATAAACATAGCTATTCATAGATGCATATACAGGATGTATTCTTAAATCATCGACATAGGTCGTGTTATCTAAATTAATTACGCCATAATCTACAGTTGCACTATTATCTGGAATATTAAAATAGTGATTAAGTTGTACCCATTCGCAAGCAAAAACAGTCTCACCATTAAAAGACTCTGTAGTGCTTCCTTTTTTGAACATCAGTTTTTGGTAGTTATTTACATCCACCCAAACAGATAATTTATACTTGTCGGAGCTCATTTGCCCGTGATTCAATGCAACAGTAATAGCATTATTAGTTTCTAATTTTGCAGAATATTTTCCGGTATGTGCCATAGCGCTGCTTTGATATGAAGCACCAATTATTTCAGGATCTAAATAATTACCACCTTCAGTATACTCCATACCTGAATAGTACATTTCATTTTGTGCCGCATTTCCGCTAGCTATAACCTTAGAATAATTATCGCTCATTTTTGATGACGCATAATTCCCATTTATATCTTTGGTCTCCACAGGACTCGACCAACGCGTATATTCCGTAATCTCAGAGGCTTTCTGCCATTTGTCGCTTGTTGGTTCTCCTACTCCCCAATTAAAATAATCTACGGCACTACTAACTGGCGTATTGTACGTCCCTGTTACGGGGTTTATATCATCTTTCCAGACATAATTTTTATGCTTACGCCATACACCACTTTCAGTAGTTTTGGTACCATCGGTATTTCTATAATGCCACCTGTCATTCCAAGTTGTTATACTGGCATTCAAAGTTTGGCCACCCGTAGAAGCTACAACCATAGCCTCTTGGGTTAACATGTTTTTGTATGTTGGGTTATCGACTTTAGAACCCATTTCTGGATATTTGGTATAAGCTGGAACTTTTTTACTTATGACCTGTGTACCATCTGCAAGAGTAGTCCTTGCGACTAAAAACTCATTGGTTTTAGAATCCGGGCTAGAAAACTCAGTTGTAGTTTTAAAACCGTTACCATAATTAATTGAAGCTTCTTGATATACAGGATACGTTATTTTCGTTGACACATTGAGATAGCGATCCCTTGCTGTTAAGGTGTTATTATAGTTACATTCAACAGATTGCTTATAATTTACAAAATAAAGATCGAACCCCGTATTGAACTTCACATAGTCATGATCGTAGTTATAGATAGATTTCATACTATGGAAACTCTCTTGAATAGAACCTTTGTCAGAGTTCTTAAGTTCTTCTATAGGCTTATAAATATTCTCTTCTTTAGTAATCAAGTGCCCATAATTGTTATAAAGGGTTTTACTTCGAACTGAACCTATCATAGCTGTATTATCCTCAAGATAAATATCCGCTGCTTTTAACTTCTTACTTGGGTCTAGATTAGTATTCTCAACAACTGTCGATTTAAATAGGTTTCCAATAGTGATGTCTTTCTTAAATATATCTGTTGCAGGTTCAAGTACATTAAAATGAAAAACCGTTTCACCGTTAAAAGTTGAATTGCCTGAATTACCTTCAACCTCTCTAATTGTAACATATTCATAAGTCACTCTAGGGCCTGGCAGTTCTGCTTGGTAAGCAACATATTTAACTCCTTTTACTGGTGCAAACGAAGTAATTCCAGATGTTCTGTCTTTAATAGGGTCTTGATAAGAGTGCTCTATAGCATATCTATTAGCATTTTCATCAATTGCAGTAATTGTTTTTACCCGCACACCACCTCCAGTACCACTGCCAGGTACTTTATTAGCTACAAGATTATAATACATACCGTGTCTATGGTAATTAGAGCCGCCAGATGATGGACATTCACCGAATTCTTTTTGAGGTGGGTTGGATCCTTGATTGGAATGAGAACCATAAGTATATGAGAAGAACCCAGCTGCATCAGAAGCTCTATCCAATTCTAAAATATTCATATCCTGTCCAAAGACACCTTTCAGTAATAATCGATTTGCGGTTACTTCTTCTACAATAAGCTCAGTTGCTGGCATGCTAAACTTCTCTCTGTCTGTTTCACATCCAAATAAATTGCACGTATTTTTCATAATACAGAGCCAATATTCAATAGCTGTAGCTTCGCCTTCCACAAAATAATCCCTAAAATCATTAACCGTAACTTGACTTGATGCATTGTCATCATTCCTTATCTCCAATAAAAACTCAGATCCTGCGCTCCATGAAGGGCTAGGTATGATTTTAAACTTCAGAAAATCATCCCAATATCGTCTTGCAAAGGCTTCTGTCCAGTAATCATCTTCTTCATAACCTATTTCTAAGGTTGATCCTGTAGGCGTCTTAATCTCATTCATACTCCACAATTCAGGAATGGTATTATGATATCCCCAAGCATCCTTATCACAATTACTAGATGATGGACAAGGTTGATAGGCTATATTTTTACCGATATACGAAAATGAATATGGCGGCATATAGTCGTAGGCTTTTTTACCTAAAGTTTTTACAGAATTTAGTGTTAATCTACCTTTTGCATTAACTCCATTTTGAGCAGGGGCAAAAGAATTGGGGGTATTAGTAGCTAAGCTATAATCCTGATCAAACTTTATTATTTTTAAAGCGTTATTGTAAATCGCATATTCATTATTAGAATCTAAAACAAAATCCCCATTATCCAGAACATTTTGCTGATTGTTAATGGTATATGTAATTTGATTGTTGTTGGAGTTATATGGTCTTTTCATCGGACTTACCCAAGGAACAGTGACTGAAGAACTAGGATTTGAAATTATGGATTGGATCTGTGCTTGGCTTGAGGAGTTGTCGTATTCATTTTTAAGTAAAATGATTTCATCTAACTTTAGACCACTTTGTATCGGGTAATAAATTCTGTAATCTCCTTCAAAAGATGGAAATCTATTTGGATTTGAAATAGTTGCATTAGGCACACCTATTTGTTTACCTTTACTATCCTCACGAACCGATTTTACAAAAAGCGCTGTGTGCGTTCGGGTAACGATTTTGTTTAAATAGGTTAATTGTTTTCTACCCCAACCATACTCTTGAGTGGCTTGATTCTGAACCCATTCTTGATTTAAGTTTAGATCAACATAGCCATCATATGGACTTCTCCATACATGACCATCCGTCCATTTACCGTAATCGAATCTTATCCAATACCCATAATCATCCTCATTGGGATATTTTCGATTAGCATCAGTTTTATAGTAATCTGGTCCTGTAATTGCAGTTAGTACCCAATGCGTTGCATAAGGTTCTACTTTACGTTGCTCGTGATAAAAACTATGCTCTGAGAAAAACTCATAAGTATCGGGATTCATCTTTTTTTGCCTATAAAACTCTTCAAAGTGATAGACTGGCAATGAGTAATGGTAGGTTTTGCCATCTGGTGTAGTTACTCTAAATCCTCCTATTCCTTCTGGAGTGTATCCAGCATCGGCTTGTCTATTATAGATATTATCCCCATTAAACGGTTCTAAAATATTATTTTGGGAAGCAAATGTCGTACTACTCATTTGCTCATTTGTAAAGGTCTCAACATAGTTTATGTTTTCTTGTCGAGAACTTATCTTATTATTAGAATTGCCTACATAACTATTAATGTTACTGCCATTTATTGAACCAGAAGGTATTGTTGAAGAATTAACAATTAAACTTGATGGATAACTATTGTCAAAATAAAAATTGATTTTATTTGGGTCATTGGCAGATGCTCCTAATCCTCCAAATGTATTAGTGAATTTTCTGCCATGATTGTAGTTCCAATTCACAATGGCACTTTGCTCGGTATATGTTTCAAAACCGTCAATGGGGATTAATGTACTGGCTAATATATCTGACGCACAATTATTGTAAATATTAAGTATGTCTTGACTCGACAGATTACCACTAACGGGTATAAATGCGTTGCCCGACTTAATTCCTGCACCTGTTTTATCAGAATTATATTCTAACTTTAAGCTTTTTGCGACTAGGTTACCATTTTCTAACAATCTAGGTCGCATTTGGCCATTTAGCCCTTGGGCGTTAACCTGAAAGGAATCATAAGAAGGTTGTGTAAACGCATATTTCTGTCTTTCAAAGGCGTCTTTAAATTCTACTAATTCCTTTTGTGATTGAGGTAATTGCTGTTCATAGGCGTCCATATAGTAATCCCTATCATGTTCTGCACCTAAAACAGTAGCATAAGAATCATCTAAACCTTGAAGATTTGGCATTTCATTATAGTACAATGGGCCATAAACAAAATTAGCATAGGTTTCATCAAGTTCATATTGTACTTTTCGTTTTTGAAATTTTAATGAAAGTACTTTTGGAATAATAGGAATATTAAATCCAAAGCTTGTTTCCGTTAGCTTTCCAGATTGACTGTTATTTATTGAAAAACTAGCACTTCCAATTCCTGCTGAACTGGAAAAAGACCCTGAAAACCCACCATTTGAAGACAAAGAAATACCTAATGAATTATATGAAGTACTTGCTTTTCCATCACTATTAGTTACCTCATTAGCTATCGAATAATTCGCACCGATACCAACTCCACCTGTGCCAGCAGATCCATTAATACCAGCTCTATTACCACCTTTTTTGCCATAAGACCCTCCAACTCCCATATTGGCAATAATACCTTGAGTATTACTATATCCTAATGAAACATTGCCTCCGTAATGAAACTTACTGTCTTTCTTACCTATGTTGCCGCCTAGATTTATCATACCGCTTCTAGACCCATTCGAATCCCAACCAAATCCTATCCCTACATCTATAGTTACCGCTTCGGAAATACCTGCTTGTATTCCTATATCCACGTTATGAGCTTCATAGTTGTAGTAATTTCGGTTTCTTACAAGTCCACCTTTCCAATCATCTGGAAACCCATTGACTCCTCGATCTATGGCACCTGGATTTATGTTCCATCCTAAACCTACCCAAGAGGCTTCTTGATCATAAGCGATACCGCCATGATAGTTTAAAGAAATAGGATAGCCACCTTCTGGAGACGGAACATTCAATAGCGGAAGCACATAACTAAAATCTCCTGTGACTAAACTAACCATATCTGTGGCATCTACTGGTTCAAAACTTACAGCTTCGGGAGCTGTAGGACCGTTATTATTGGCCCATAGACTATTTATCGGAAATAGCGTAGTCAGAAAATTTAGTGTTAAAAAAACAGCTATAATTCTGTGAGAAAGTTTGGGTCTCATATTTATCTTATTTTAGTGTATTTAAAATCTTATTAATGTCAAGGTTTAAAGTGAGTATTCCACCGAAAATGGTTCTATCTGTTCCACCAACATCATATAAAGCCGTAAAACCATAGTCTAATTTTAGTAACAATTCTAGATAATCTAAAAGATGGTATCCTATCCCTAATTGTATTCCAATATTTGTGCTTTCATATAATGATTTTACATCTGTGTTATTTGCTTCTGCACTTGATAGTAGAGAAAATCTAGGGCCTAACTCAAAAAAGAAACCTTTGCTGTAAGAACTTCCTGGGACGTATTTAATAGCTGGGCTAAAGTCAATAAATGAAAAATCAACATCACCACCTACATTTAATGTTTTTTGATTATAAGCAACATACAGTATGGCACCTATTTTGTCAGAGATTTGATAGTCTCCATAGCCACCAACATATATTTTAAATTTTGTTGTTCCAGATTCATTTTGCAAACCACCGCTTGATTGAATTTCATAAAGATTACCACCTAAAGTAATACCGTAATCAAAGCTTTGAGACCATAGGCCATAGCTATAGAATAAAAGGACTAATGGTAATAGAATAAATTTCATGAACTAAAGATTTAATCGCGGTTCGTTTATGATTTTATCTGTATTTATTTTAAACTTTACTTCACCAGTATAAAGGCCTAAATCTTCTATTGTGAGGTTTAGCACATCATTTTTACTGAGCAATTCTTCATTTCTCGGATATACAAACATTATAGTTGTTGCACTGCTCATACCATACATTCTTGGGTAAACAAAATCCAATACTTCTAGAGTGTCCTTACTTTTTGTAAATAGATGTACTTTCTTATTCATATTAAATGCCAATTGGTTAACCATGTCACCAAACTCATTTTGGTTTTTTGGTGCAGTACTGAGAAGCTCTTGATTGTTTTTACTCATGCTAAGATTAAAGTACATGTACTTGCCGTATTTGTCTTTAAGTTCTTTTAGTCTATTCTTTGTCACCCCTCCATTGCCAATTTCTTGCTTAACCAACAGATCTGTTGGCCTATACATTAAGCTAAACTCCACACCATTCACTGACTTGCGTTGCATATAGCCATTAGAATCATCTTGTATAAAATTCATTAATTCTCTTTCGGAATCAAACGTGCTATGGCTGCATCCTAAGCAGCTTATAACACAGGCTATTAATAAGCAAATTTCTATCTTGCACCATCGCTGAGACTTTAAGCAACACAAAATTGAAGGAATGATATTATTTCGCACCTTTAAATTCTGCATTCAGTCCTTTAAGTATTTCATCTGTTAAGTCTGTAGCATCGTGCGCATACATTATATTACCGCCACCACTAGCACCAAAGATGATCTTATAACCATTATCCTTGCCGTATTGCTTTACGTAATCATTAATATCATTAATAACGGTTTGAGTGGCTTTTTTATCCTCATCCTGTATTTGCTTTTGTATGGCTTGTTGGTAATTATTGATCTGCTGTTGTTTGTTGCCCAATAATTTTTGCTTTAGCTCTAATTCTGTTTTAGATAGTTTAGAGCGTTCTTTTTCATAGCTTCTTAATTCATTTTGCCAGTCGACCATTAAGCTGTCCACATTGGCATTAAGGGTTTTTGCTTTTGCTTCAAATTCCGTTCTAACCACCTTAGTGCGCTCGTAGCCTTCCATTAATTGATTGACGTCGACATACACCAGCTCTGAAGAGGATTGTAAATAAAAGAAAGTAAATACCGAAAGAACTAGAGCCAATAAGGCTAAGGAGAATGAGAGTTTGTTCATGTAGGGATTAACTGATTTGATTTTAGATGTTAAAATTAATCAACGAATTTTCAAAAACGCTTGAAATACACCTTACTTTTAGTAAGGTTAAAACTTATTTTTTGTAAGGTTTTACTGTTGTGATAAAAACCTTATATTTAGATACCCTTAATTAAAACTAGTAGTTCTTTTTAAAAAGTGTAATTTCTAATTTGCTATTTTATGAAACAGCCAATCAATATATTACTAGTAGATGACCATCTGATTATCTTAGATGCCTACAAGAATTCTTTAGAGCAAATCAGCCTGCAGGACGATAATCTAACATTTAAAATAGATTATGCCAAGAGTGGTGATTCAGCTTTATCAATATTTAAAAGTCAATTGCCTAAGAATCCCTACGACATTGTATTCTTGGATATTAGGCTGCCTTCTGAAGACTCAAAATATACCAATGGTGAAGAACTGGCTATTATCTTTAAAGAGTTGTCTCCAAAAACTAAAACCATCATGATCACTGGGCATTATGATGCGCTTTTGTTCCATGATATTTTGCACAATATCAATCCTGATGGTTTACTCTTTAAAAGCGATGTAGGAATGAAAACCATTAGTGATGTTGTTTATAGTATTTTAGACGGCATTCCTTTTTACAGCTCGAGTATATTACAATTAATCCGTAAGAATTTTTCGAGCAAAATTAGCTTGGACGAAACCGACAAATTATTGCTTTATAAAATAGCAAAAGGCACAAAGACAAAAGATTTAAAAAAAACAGTACCTTTATCTCAGGCTGGAATAGAACGCCGAAAACGCTATCTCAAAGAAGTTTTTAAAACTCAAAAACAAGACGATCAGGCCTTAATAAAATCAGCCGAAAAAAAAGGATTTCTTTAAGCTACAAACCTTACAAAAAGTAAGGGTGCGCCATACCTTTTGTAAGGTCTATTTATAATGCTCATAAAAACATATCACTATATTAGTTAATTTAATTTTTCAAACTATGAAAGTCGCAGGTTACAATCTTCAAGAGGTTTTAGTCGTTTTGGTTATAATCGGTATTTTACTTTTGTTAGCCTTGCCCAATTTAATGCCGTTGATAAGCAAGGCCAAAAGTACGGAAGCACAATTGCAATTAAACCACATTTATAATTCCCAGACCACATATCGTTACATGTACTCAAAATACTCCCTTGACTTGAGTGAAATAGATTTTGAGGCACCAAAAACAGTAAATGAAGGGGGAAGAGCTGTCTATCGCTATGAAATCTTAAGTGCTACGAATAATAGTTTTAAGGCACGAGCCACTGCAGTAGAAGATTTTGATGGAGACGGGATTTTTAATGTTTGGGAAATCGATGAAAACGGTGCTCCAAAACAAATTGTAAAAGATTAGTGATTGTTGTAAAAATTGTCTTGATTATGAGTTTATTGTTCGTGTTTTATCAAGATGTTAAAGAACGGTTAGTTTATTGGTTTTTGTTTCCTGTAATAGCAATTTGTTCGGGCATATTATTGTATAACAATATGTTTTATGAAGCTATTAAAACAACTTTAATTATCAACTTTGCCTTTGTTTTGTTTCTTGTTTTAGTTGTTCTTGGTTATTCAAAGTTCAAGCTAAATACATCTATATCACAGACCTTTGGTCTGGGCGACACCTTACTTTTCTTTGCTTTGGCATTTACATTTTCTAGCATCTCTTTTTTGGTCTTATTCGTATTTGGCCTAATTTTTTCCTTAACACTTCATCTCTTAATAAAAAGAAGATCGGTAGAACATAAAACAGTGCCTTTGGCTGGATATTTAAGCTTATTTTTTGCGATAGCTTATGTATCGCATTGGACAGGCATCTTAAAATCAGTGTATTCAATTTAATTTTGGGAGATACCTTTAACATACCAACGGATTTATTACAACTTGTGTCTAGCGAGCAAGCTTACCATTATAGAATCATACCTGTAGAAGCACAAAATGGCACCTTGCATTTTAAGTCTGATCAAGTTTCAGAGTCTTTAAAACAGGAACTCGAAATCGTACTCAATAAGAACATTGAACTTATTGAAGATAGCACGGAAAACATACAACAATACTTATCGGTTAACTTTAGGCAGAGCAACAAAAGTGAATCGGAAGATTTGCATTACAGTACTGATTTTTTAGAAAAATTATTGCTTACGGCCAAGGACGTGGGTAGTAGTGATATTCATTTTGAGCCCTATGAGCATAAATGCAGAGTGCGTCTACGATTGGATGGTAAACTCAAAGAACAGTTTGTTATTTCCCTACAGGAATATCCTGTAATTGTCAATAAATTAAAAATCAAAGCTGGGCTCGACATTTCAGAAAAACGATTACCGCAAGACGGTCGTATTACGGTTAAGACCAATACCGATGAGTTCGATATACGTGTATCGTCATTACCGACCTTACATGGCGAAAAAATAGTACTTCGAATATTGAGTAAGGATGCCAATCAAATTAATTTGGAAGAATTAGGGTTTACTGCTTCGGAGCTCAAAACCTATAAAGAAACAGTAAAAAAGCCTAATGGTATTATCCTTATTTCTGGGCCAACGGGTTCTGGTAAGACCACAACACTATATGCGACCCTAAAGCTTTTAAACGATGATAAGACCAATATCCTAACAATAGAAGACCCAATCGAATATACGCTAGAGGGGATTAATCAAGTACAACTTAAAGAAAATATAGGGCTAGACTTTGCAAGCACCTTACGTACCTTTTTACGGCAAGACCCAGATATTATTATGGTTGGTGAGATTAGGGATGCTAAAACCGCCAACATGGCAATTAGAGCTGCATTAACAGGTCACTTGGTGTTATCGACCATACATACCAATTCGGCATGGGCAACCATTTCGAGATTAGTAGATATGGGAATCCCTTCATTTTTAATTGCGAGTACACTGAATGTTAGCGTAGCTCAACGCTTGGTGAGAAAACTATGTAATGATTGTAAGGAAGAGGTTAGTGTATCAAAAGACGCATTTCCTTCTAATTTTAAGATTCCAAAAGATTTAAAAACACATTTTAAGGCTGTTGGATGCCACAAGTGTTATCACACGGGCTATCTAGGTAGAAAAGCGATTTACGAAATTATTCCTATAACCAAAACGTTAATTAACCATATTAGGCAAAATGATTTAGAAATAGATGCTTACATTGAGGAGCACAATATAGGGACTTTAAAGAGTAATGCCATAGAACTCGTTAAAGCAGGAATTACGTCGGTTGATGAAGTTTATGCTTTGCTTTCGGATTGACAAAAAACTAAGAACTAATTAAATTGATTCCCCTTTCGTGGGAAATACCATGAAAAAAATACTATATCTACTACTACTACTAAGCGTTAGCATTTCGTTTGCCCAAGACGATGAAAGACGGCGTATAGAACAGCTTAAAAATCAGTTAGAGATTCTTTCAACAGAGGTTTCTGGCTTAAATGATGTCTTTAAAACGGAAATCAATGCTACTAATTTAACCTTAGCCAACCTGTTATTGGCTGTTGGCGACGTCCATCAGCTTAACATTAACCCTTCGGAAGAACTCAATAATCAAACCATTTCACCTAGTTTTCCCAATGTTATCGTCTCTGATCTTTTGGTGTTTTTATGTAAAGAGTACAGTTTAACAATAGACTTTACAGGCACCATTATGTCTGTAAAACGTTATATAAAGGATATTCAGCAACCAGAAGAGCGCATTATTCCCATTATCTATAATCCCAATGATAATACCATATCCATAGATGCTAAAAACGATAAATTATATGATGTCTTTAAGCGTATAATGGACGAGTCTGGTAAGAATTTAGTTTTTACACCAGGACTAGAGAACAATCTTATAACAGCATATATTCAACAAATTCCTTTTGATTCAGCTATGGAAAATCTAGCCTTGGCTAACAACCTCTTTATGGAAAAATCAAAAGAAGGGTTTTATATTTTTGAAAATGATGCTGAAAATGAAGTCGTTAACCAAGGCAATGCGCAGCCAAGACAGCGACCAGCGAGACGGCGTAATTCTAACTTTTTCTTTAAAATCAAAAACCCCGAAAAACAACTTCTTGAGGTAGATTTTATAAACACACCAATTGTAGACATCATTAATGACATAGGTAATGCGCTCAATATAGATATATTTACAGCCACACCTCTAGACGAAGCAGGAATTGCTACATTTAAAGCTAAGGCGATAAAGTTTGATGATTTACTGGTTAAGCTATTTGAATCGCAACCTATTTCTGCTGTAAACCAAAATGCCAATTCAAATCAAAATAGAAACGCTCAGGGAGGTTCTCAATCCAGACGTTTTAGTTTTAAAAAAGAGGGCAATATCTATTACTTCGGAACAGAAGATCAATTAAGCATACGAGAAATAGCAATTATACATTTGCAACACCGATCCGTAGAATTGTTATCAGACCCACAAGGCGGACAAAGTCGCAGAAGTGCTGGTCGTAGTTTTAACTCAGGGTTTAATCAGGGGTTTAATAACACAGCATTCAATAATAGAAATCTTAATCAAACGAACAATAACTTTAATTCTAATCAGAATAGAGGACAGCTAAACACAAATCAGAGTGGGAATTTTAATTCCTATTCTAATCAGGCAGAAGCCTTGGTAAATATCCTTCCCGACGAAGTAAAACAAGATTTGGATATTAAAGTCGATTTTGAACTCAATAGTTTTTACGTAAATGGTCCAAGTGCCAATATTGAACGCTTTAGAAAATTTATAGAAAAAATCGATAAGCCTGTTCCCGTTGTGTTGATAGAAGTCATGATCTTGGAGGTAAACAGAACTTCTAGTGTAGAAACTGGTGTAAGTTGGGGTATCGGAGAAGAGCCTACAACAACCCAAGGAAGTATTTTTCCAGAAACCGATTTAACCTTGGGCGCTAATACAGTCAACAGAATAATAGGCGGTTTTGATGGTTTTGGATCACTTAACATTGGTCGTGTAGTCCCTAACTTCTTTGCTACAATTAAAGCCATGGAGAGTAATGGTGACCTAAAAATTAGATCAACACCAAAATTATCAACATTAAATGGACATAGGGCTACTTTTTCTAATGGGCAAACATCCTATTATACAATCACGGATCAAGCTGTAATTGGCTCTGACAATCCAGTAACACAAACTGCAGTTAATTTTGTTCCTATTGATGCTGAATTAGGTTTAACCATTAAGCCCTTGGTCTCTGGTGACGGACAAGTTACCTTAGACATCTTTGTTGTACAGTCTAACTTTGGTAATCGCATATCCGAAGATGCACCACCAGATATCAATTCTAGGGAGTTCAGTTCCATTATAAGGGTCAAGGACCAAGATATAGTAGTGCTTGGAGGCCTCGAAGAACAGTCTACTAATAATTCTGGTTCTGGCGTGCCTTTTTTAGCGAGGATCCCCATAATAAAGTGGTTGTTCAGTAAACGTGTACGAGAAGGGAGAAAGGCCAAACTAACGGTATTGATTAAACCTACAGTGATTAATTAATGCGAGATCGTTTACTAAAATATCTCAACTATGGTCGTCGTTTTTGTGGTGTGGAACATACTTCCAAAAATGGACAAGACAGCATTAATGTCACATTATTAAGGCAAGCTAAAAAAGAGTTGTTGGTAGATGATTTTTTTGAAGATCATTCTATAGAAGCCATTGTACAAAAACTACCTAAAAATCAACATATTTACCTTGTGCTAAATAATGATAAGGTATTGACAAAGACCATTGAAAGCGAACAGCAAGATGGGTTAAAATTAGTCTACAAGGCTTTCCCAAATATAAATTTAGACGAGTTTTATTACGAGGTATTGTCTGAAGCAACAAAGCACTACGTTGCGTTATGTCGCAAAGATTATATAGAAGACATCATTAAAAGATATTCAGAATTAAAAGTAGCGGTTATCGATATTTCTTTAGGAAGTGCTTTAGTGGGTAGCATTTCGGGATTCATAGACCAAAATCAGGTTTATACTTCAAATGCAAAGGTTATAATAGAGAGCGGTAGCGTTAATTATATTGAAAAAACAGAGACTTCATCAGAAACCTACCATATCAATGGTTTAAGGATAACTAGCCAACAACTGTTGTCCTTCTCTGGAGCTTTACAAACCGTTTTGAATAATAACGATGTAAAAACTAATTTTTTAGGTAAGGCTAATGAACTAAAAAATGAATATAAACAAATCCGATTTTTCAATCTATTTTTAAGATCAGGAGGGCTTTTCATTTTAGGCCTATTATTGATTAACTTCTTCTTTTTCAATCATTATTTTAATAAGGTTGATGAATTACGGCAGCTGTCTGAAGTTAATCAATCGACTAAAAATCAGATTTTGAAATTAGATGAGGTAGTGTCTAGGAAGCAGAAAATGGTCGATGACCTTTTAAAAAGTAGTGGGTCTAAAAGTTCGTATTACACTAACAAGGTCATTCATAGCTTACCAAATTCTATTTTACTAAACAGGTTTAATTATCAACCTTTACTTAAACGTATAAAGGCAGATAATGCCATCGAACTTAAAACTAATATAATTGAAGTTGTAGGGGAGTCTAGTAATAGCGAGGCATTTTCAAATTGGATAAGTAGTTTGGAAGCTGAGGATTGGGTTTCCAAAATAGATATTATAGATTATGGTAGTGCTTCTTCAAAAGTTTCTGATTTTAAAATTGAAATGATCTTAAGCGATGACTAAAAAGCAGAAAAACATATTGCTTATCATTGGGTTTATAATATCTCTATACACTTGTTATCAGCTAGCTATTGGCAAAACGCTAGAACAAAAATCACAATATAATACGCTCTCTAAAGAAGTTCTATTGTCTAAAAATGCACCTAAGCAACTGTCTATGCTTAGACAAAAGGAAGTGTATTACGATTCCCTTTTAACTAAATACCAGTTAGATGGTTCGTCTATCCAAAACAACCTGTTAAAGGTTATAAATTCTTATGCCGAAAATAATAACTTAAAGGTCGTTAGTTTTTTAGAGCCTCATAGCATTACCAAAAATGATCTTACTGTAAAGACCTATGATTTTACCCTCCAAGGGCAGTATAATGCTATTAATCAGCTTATTTACCAATTAGAACAAAACACCAAGTTCGGTGAAATTGTTAATCTACATTTCGAGAAAAAGAAAAACTTCAGAACAGGTAAAAGCTACCTTCAAGCAAGGGTTTTATTGAAGAGTTTCGGGTAATGGGATAGAGCACACTGCAATAAAACACAGAGTAAAATTAAACGAACTTATTGATTTTCAAAAGTATATAAAGCTTACTGGAGTGAAGTAACAGGTCAAATCAAACTATCCTTTTTCTTTATAAAGATGATCTAAAAAAGAGGGATTTTGATATTTTATACCCTAGCGCCTTTAAAGAAGTATCACGTTATGTACTATAACTGATTTTTCCTGAAAATATGTTTAAGTATTGTAAACTATAGCAAATAATAACTTATATTTAACGATATGATTTACAGGTGATTAGGTAAGAATTTCTTTTCATTACTCGGAGGGGGCACTGTGTCTTCTGTAACTACTCGGTAATAGGATTTTTCAGTATTGGAAGCATTACTGTATAGATAAAGCCAAACAATATTTTGCATCTAAAAGTGAAGAAGTATAAAGAACATTAAGTACTATGTAACTTTTAAATTCAGCTTAAACAGACTTAGACTATACTATCATGGTGAAGCTTTTTCATAATATAATGAAGTGGTTAAATAAACTGTATTCATTTCTGAATACGGAATCGATTGTGTTTTTTTCGTATTTCAGGCCCATACGTTCTGCCTGTTTGTTATCTGCCATCATATTTTTCTTTCTTTGGCTTATAAAACCTTTTACGCTCGCTGCACTTAGTGGGCCCTGGTTAGTTGCTTTTTCGCTTTTTTTTGCTACAATTCCACTAGTAGTTTATGTACTCACCATCAAGGTGTTTGTACCCCTAATGTTGCTCTTTTTAAAGGAGTGGAGATTTAAGACGGAATTGGTATTTGTTACCTTTATGTTATTCGTTTCAAGCCTTGTTACTGTTGGGTATGCTTATTTATCGAGTAAGGCATTCTCCAAAGTTTCTCTTACCGATGATTACGTTGAGCTGTGTTTTTATGTCAACTTTATCATGGGATATGCATTGTATATTCTATTGAAGATGATGGATTATTTAACTTATTACAGGCAGGTTGTAGAAATTAAAGAGGCAAGTAGCAGCATACACCGTAAGAACAAAATAGTTATATCAGGAGATAGGGCCAATGAAGAGCTTATCATTCCAGATACTTATACTTTGCTCTATTTTGAAAGTAGGGGGAAATACACCACGGCGAACTATATGTTCAATAACGAATTAAAAGAAAAGGAAATTAAGGCCTCGCTGAAAAAGATAGAATCACAGTTAAACAGGTACGATGAATTCTTTAGATGCCATAATTCATTTATTGTTAATACCAATAGAGTTACGGAAATTGTTGGCAATTCGAGAACGGCAATGTTGATATTGGACAACGCTATAAAAATTCCGATTTCTAGATCCAAGCTCCATACATTAAAACAACACATTCAATTCTCATAAAGCTCATCAAATTAATAGTAGTTTGCCTGTACACCTCATGTGGAATCAATACTCACTACATGGACCATATGACCTTACGATATTTACTAAACATTTAGATATAATCCATAATAAACAAGATAATTTAATGTTTGGATGTTACGATCTAAATGTTTAGTAGATCAACACGTTTCCATGTCATCGTATCGTCATCTTGCGTAGCCGTATTTACTGCATAAGTTAGGCATGAACAATAGGGGATATTTAGGTGTTTTTGAGGAAAAAACAAAACGAAAAAAATTGAATTTCAACTAAAAGCATTCCCGTTTATACCTGTATGTTCCCATTCTTTCCCAGGCTATTGTCTATGATTTTACTAATGCTAATCTTCGCTAAAACTATTAGCTCAAAATTAACTTTTTAAAACTTAAGAGAGATGAAAAAACTCATAGTAATTATAACAGTTTTGCTCTGTTATAATGCGTATTCACAAGTAGGAGTTGGTACAGTATTACCAGATGGCTCCGCACAATTGGATATTGTAACCACCGACAAAGGGATCTTAATCCCAAGGATCCAACTAACGAGCAGTACAGATACGGCCACCATAACCAATGGTAACGTAGAAAGCCTTTTGGTGTTTAATACAGCTACTGCGGCCGACATCACACCCGGCTATTATTATTGGTACGATACTAAGTGGCAAAGACTAACCAACGGCGACGATATTGCCAACCTTGAAACATTAACCACACTCGTAGATAATGGCAATGGCACCATAACTTATACGGACGAAGATGGTGTAGATACCGTAATAGATATTACAGCCATGATTGATGCCCACGAAACCCTAACCACTTTAGTGGATAACGGCGACGGTACAATGACCTATACGGATGAGGACGGTGTAGCTACAGTGATCGATATCGCCAATCTAGAAACCTTAACCTCTTTAGTGGATAATGGCAATAGTACAATGACCTACACCGATGAAGATGGCGTAGCGACTATAATAGACATTGCAGCCATGATTGCCACTAACGAAACATTAACCACACTTGTAGACAATGGTAACGGCACCATTACTTACACCGATGAGGATGGCGTAGATACCGTAATAGATATTACAGCCATGATTGCTGCCCACGAAACCCTAACCACTTTAGTAGACAATGGCGATGGTACAATGACCTACACGGATGAGGATGGTGTAGCCACGGTAATCGATATCTCTAATTTAGAGACCCTAACCACTTTAGTAGACAATGGCGATGGTACAATG
Source organism: Winogradskyella sp. (assembly GCF_028282165.1). Taxonomy (GTDB): domain Bacteria; phylum Bacteroidota; class Bacteroidia; order Flavobacteriales; family Flavobacteriaceae; genus Winogradskyella. The sequence continues at coordinate 101,602 of NZ_JANQIM010000011.1, forward strand.
ACCTACACAGATGAGGATGGTGTAGCCACAGTAATTGATATCGCTAATCTAGAGACCTTAACGTCTTTAGTAGACAACGGCGATGGCACAATGACCTACACAGATGAGGATGGTGCAGCCACAGTAATCGATATCGCTAATTTGGAGACCTTAACGTCTTTAGTAGACAACGGCGATGGCACAATGACCTACACGGATGAAGATGGTGCAGCCACAGTAATTGATATCGCCAATCTAGAGACCTTAACGTCTTTAGTAGACAACGGCGATGGCACAATGACCTATACCGATGAGGATGGTGTAGCCACAGTGATTGATGTTTCAGCTATAGCAAACACTTCAGTTGTAACCCAGGTCGTAACGGGTAACGAAATTGCTACCCATGATGATGGTGATGGTAACGTCACTTCAATACAAGAGACGGTAACCACTTTAAACGATATAGATGGTGATGGTATATTTACCTACACCAGCGAAGATGGTACAGCTTCCAATATTTTAGGACCAGAACCTTGGTTTGGAGTGGATGATAATGCTGCGGCTAGCGACAATACGGAAGACATCTACATCATGGGAAATGTAGGGATACATATAGATAGCCCATCTGCAGGACTTCACTTAGAAGGAGATGCTGCCAACATTTTAAATAGTACAATTCTATTAACCAGATCAGATAATGATTTTCTAACGCAAATATTACCTGGTGGTATGTTTTTGAATTCTGGCCAACCTGCTATTAGTTTTTTAGAGTCTGGCGCTAGTACCTGGTCATTGAACTCTTTTGCGGGGGAATTGAATTTTGATGCTCCAAGTATTGGCGGCGCTAACAGAAGAGTAGCATTTCTACCAAATGGTAATGTACGGTTTGTGCAATATCCCAATACTCGCGACGACAGTGGCGCCACCGCCGTAAACAATGTATTGTATACGGATATCAATGGTTTTGTACTATCTGCCCCTATTAGCAGTGTGGTGAGCGATGCCGAAACCAATACCACCTTAGCTCTTGATAACGCTACAGGAGTACTGACCTACACCAATGAAGATAATGATAACCCTACCATTGCCCTTACCGGCATTGAGCCTTGGTTTGGTATGGATGATAACGCAGGCGCTACGGATAATGCCGAGGATATCTACACCCTAGGTCGCGTGGCCATTGGTAGAAATACCATGTTTGGTGTACCGGCCAATGAAATGTTGGCGGTTGAGGGTTCTATACGTACCACAACCAGTGTCTATGCAGATTACGTATTCGAAGACTATTTTGACGGCTTTTCATCCATCAAGGAAGACTATAGCTTTAAATCTTTAGAAGAAGTCGATGCCTACATTAAGAGCAACAAGCACTTGCCTGGCGTCACCTCTATTAAGGACCTTCAAAAAACAGAGATGGGCTATTCCTTTAATCTTTCAAATTTATCGGTACAGCTTTTAGAAAAAGTAGAGGAGTTATATCTGCATACTATTGAGCAAGAAAAAGCACTCCAATCACAACAAGAAGCGCTCGAGTCTAAAAACGCAGAGATCGAAACCCTTAAGGCCCGTTTGGCAAAAATAGAAGCGGCTTTAGGGATAGACAGAGACTAGATATGCTAAAAATATAGCAGTAAGATATTTTTTAAGATTAAAATTAAAAAATAAAGAAAATGAAAAACATAATTTATATAACTGCTCTAATTATCTGTAGTTCAATGGCTAGCGCACAAACTGGTGTAGGCACACTAACACCAGATCCGGATGCTGCGCTTGAGGTCTCGGCTACAGATAAAGGGTTGTTGTTGCCGCGTATTGCCCTCACTAATTCCACCCTAGCGGCACCTTTAAGTGCCCATAAAGAAGGGATGGCCGTGTACAATACCGCTACAGCAGGGGATGTTACTCCTGGGTATTACTACAATGATGGGACCCAATGGGTGAGAGTAGGGAGTGGAACAGAAACCGTAACGACATTGGTAGACAATGGCGATGGCACATACACCTATACCAGTGAGGATGGTACCGTATCTAATATTACAGCGCCAGAACCTTGGTATGGTACTGATGATAATGCAGCAGCGACTGACAATACAGAGGATATATACACAATGGGCAATGTGGGGATCGCTACTGAAACACCAAGTCATAATCTAGACATTGCCCCGCTCACTGGAGCTACTTCTTTAAGGTTAAAATCTAATAATACCGGTGGTGTCAATTTAGCTGCAAAAATGGTTTTTGAAAATGCCCATCCCTTAAGATCTTCTGGAATTCATTTTGTTGATAACTCTACTCCTAATAGACAGTTTTTTATCGGAAAAGCATATTCTGGAAGCCCTGGAATACTTGGGCTTTCAATTAGTGCTACCAATACAGGAGAAGATGTTACGCAAAATAGATCGTCTACTAATACTCCATTGTTTGATGATTTAGCAATATATGTACACCAAAATGCCGATGTAGCTATTGGAGCTTTAGATCCTACAGACAAACTTGATGTAAATGGTACGGTTAGAGTAAGAGATTTACCTGTAGCTGATGCTAATGATGTATTGGTAGTTGCTGATGAGGTGACAGGCCAATTACGTAATGGAGGAGCATTGAGTGTTTTAGGAAATACTTCAGTAATGACTCAAGTAGTGACAGGTAACGAAATTGCGACTCATGATGATGGTACAGGTAATGTTGTTTCTATTCAAGAAACGGTAACAACAATGGTAGACAATGGCAATGGCACCTATACCTATACCAGCGAGGATGGTACAACCACAACTACGGCCACACCGGGCGCGGAAACCGTAACCACCTTGGTGGATAACGGCGACGGTACATTTACCTACACCTCGGAGAACGCCACATCAACGACCTTTGATGCTAACGAGACCGTGACCACCTTTGTCGATAATGGCAATGGCACCTATACCTATACCAGCGAGGATGGGACCACCACGACTACGGCCGCACCGGGCGCAGAAACCGTAACGACCTTGGTAGACAACGGTAACGGGACGTTTACCTATACTTCGGAGAACGCCACATCAACCACTTTTGATGCTAACGAAACTGTAACCACCTTGGTAAACAATGGCAATGGGACCTATACCTATACCAGCGAGAATGGTACGGCCACCACAGTAAACACCAACGATTTAGAACCATGGTTTGGGTCCGATGATAACGGGCCAGCAACCGATAATACCGAGGATATCTATGCCTTAGGTAATGTGGGTATTGGTACCACTACACCAGCGACGGATTTAAATATCTCAAAAGCGACGGGATCGACTTGTTTAATTCAAAATACGTCAAACGGTACGGGCGGTTCATATACCTCGGCGTCAGGCGATGGGGGCATCGTTTTAAGACGTCCGCAGGATGCTGCCAGTGGCGGCGTAAACGGATACATAAATTTCGCAGGAACCAATGATACCGGTATCCATAGAAGAATATACTACGATGAAGCTTCAGATTATATATCTGTAGGCTATGACGGTCTATCGGCCGCCCCTTCTTTAACTTCAGTGGCCAATTTTGTAGTGCCACCGGGTACTTCAGGAGGTAATGTGGGAATCGGTACTGTTGCACCAACGGAAAAGCTCGATGTGGTTGGCAACATCAAGGCGTCGGGTAATCTGCAATCTGGTACTACGACCTATCCAGACTATGTATTTGAAGACTATGTAGATGGAGAAAGTACTATCAATAAAGACTACAATTTTAGCAGTATTGAGGAGGTAGATGCCTTCATTAAGCTGCACAAACACTTACCGGGAGTGACAAGCATTGGAGACCTAGAAAAAACAGAAGAGGGCTACAGTGTCAATATCACTGCCCTTTCGGTACAGACGCTAGAAAAGGTTGAGGAGTTGTTCCTACATACCATAGCACAGCAAAAACAGATACTAAAATTAGAAAAAGAAAACCAAGCGTTAGAGCAACGCTTAATAAAAATTGAAAAAGCCTTAGGGATACAAAACTAAAAACATCGAGTTAGATGTGATCCATAAGACTTTCAAAAAACATTAGATAAATATTATGAGAAAAATTATTGTAATCTTGGCATTCACCCTAAGTGGCGTAGCTGCAGCACAAGATGGAACAGGTGTGGGCACCCTAACACCTGATCCAGATGCTGCGCTCGAAGTCTCAGCCACGGACAAAGGCTTGTTATTGCCTCGTATTGCACTAACCAACACCACTACAGCGGCACCTTTAAGCGCCCATAAAGAAGGAATGACCGTCTATAATACCGCTACAGCAGGAGACGTTACCCCAGGATACTACTACAATGATGGTACACAATGGGTAAGAGTGGGGAGTAGTAATGGCGCGGAAACGGTAACGGCATTGGTGGACAATGGCGACGGCACGTTTACCTACACCTCGGAGAATGGAACATCCACCACCTTTGATGCCAATGATGCCCAAACCGTCACCACCTTTGTGGACAACGGCAATGGTACCTACACCTATACCAGTGAGGATGGCACGGCCACAACTACGGCCACACCGGGCGCGGAAACGGTAACAGCATTGGTAGATAACGGCGATGGTACGTTTACCTACACCTCGGAGAATGGAACATCCACCACCTTTGATGCCAATGGTGCCCAAACCGTCACCACCTTTGTGGACAACGGTGATGGCACCTACACCTATACCAGTGAGGATGGCACGGCCACAACTACGGCCACACCGGGCGCGGAAACGGTAACAGCATTGGTAGATAACGGCGACGGTACGTTTACCTATACCTCTGAGAATGCCACATCCACCACCTTTGATGCCAATGGCGCCCAAACCGTCACCACCTTTGTGGATAACGGCGATGGCACCTACACCTATACCAGTGAGGATGGCACGTCCACAACCACGGCCACACCGGGCGCGGAAACGGTAACGGCCTTGGTAGATAATGGCGACGGCACGTTTACCTACACCTCGGAGAATGGAACATCCACCACCTTTGATGCCAACGGTGCGCAAACCGTCACCACCTTTGTGGACAACGGCGATGGCACTTACACCTATACCAGTGAGGATGGTACATCCACAACGACGGCCACACCGGGCGCGGAAACGGTAACGGCCTTGGTAGACCATGGCGACGGTACGTTTACCTACACCTCTGAGAATGCCACATCCACCACCTTTGATGCCAATGATGCCCAAACCGTCACCACCTTTGTGGATAACGGCGATGGCACCTACACCTACACCAGTGAGGATGGTACGGCCACGACCACGGCCACACCGGGCGCGGAAACCGTAACCACTATGGTAGATAACGGCAATGGCACCTATACCTATACCAGCGAAAATGGTACGGTATCTAATATTACAGGAGCAGAGCCTTGGTTTGGGGCAGATGATAATGCCATTGCCACTTTAAATACCGAAGACATCTATACCATGGGCAAAGTGGGTATAGGCACAACGGCCCCAAGTGTGGGGCTACAAGTGGTAGGTAACACCGCGCAAGATGCGCAAGCTGTTATTGCCAATACCGCCGGCAATTCTGCTTTGGGTTTAAGCTCACCAGTACATACCTGGTATGCGGTTAATAATAGTACCGTCAATGGTGATTTACGGTTTGTTAACAACAAGGCTAACCCTGCTGCCATAGAAACACAGGTGGTATTTGGAGCCGATGGCGGCGTTGGTATAGGCACAGAAACGATTGGGGCCAACACGGCTTTAAATGTATCGGCTACGGATAAAGGCTTTTTACCGCCCAGAGTGGCATTAACGGCCTATAATGATGTTGCTACCATTAATGCACCTACTGAGGGAATGGTAGTTTACAATACCAATATAACGCCGACTCTAAATAAAGGTCTGGTCTATTTTGATGGAGCACAATGGAGTAATCTGTCTACAGCATTACAAAGCCACCAATCGCGGTACCAAGCCATTAGCGAACAAAGATATAGGGACACCGGGGAATATTTATTTCCCTTTCCTGCCATTACGGCGCCACAAAGTGGGAATTACCAAGCCACTCTAAGAACGTTTTTCGCATTGAACAATGGGACAGCACCTATTCCTTCTTATTCTTATGAGGTTGTTCAGATCTCTATATATTTTAGGGTCTATGTCAATGGCGTTCTGCAGGATGTACTTGAGATATATCAGCCGGGAATAACAAGTTTTTTTGCGCAAACGGTCAGTTTGTACTATACGGCCAACCCTGGGGATACCATAACATTTACCTATCAAAGATTGTTATTCGAAACAATCGAAACAAGTCCAGCCCCTCCTCCTTATCGTGATGTATATCTTGGAATTGAAGCTGCCTATTTCGATAGAAATAATGTAAACATTACCAAGATCAATTAAGACCTGTTTTAAGCATGGGAGCACTAAACAAAATACAAGAGGATACAATGCAAAGGGTACGGCCCTTGCAACAGACACTAAACATTATAAGACCTAAGGATTTAAACTAAAACAGATGAAAAATGCCATATACCCTAGATTAATAGCTGCCTTACTTTAAACAACAAAAGTAGGTGAGGGGCTTACATCTTGTACAATTGGAGCCTTACCAATAGTAAGCCCCTTTTAAATTAAGCGTTTATGCGCATTACAACCACAGGTCTATTTTATGTTGCTATTAACACACAAAACAATAACTTAAATGAAAACGCAAATACAGATATGCATCTTTACAGTACTCGGTCTCTATGGCATAGCCCATAGCCAAACCATAAATACTGGAGATTTATATGTTATGCCCAATACGCAATTTTCTACGGTTGCTGCCTTTGAGAATACCGCTTCGGGTACGTTTATAAATGATGGTGAAGCCTTTATATACAGCCATTTCGCAAACAATGGTATAGTAGACTTTACCCCAGGCAATACAGGGTATACCCGTTTTGAGGGTACTGCCATACAGCAGCTCTCTGGGGCAAACATCAGCTATTTTTATGATGTACGTTTTAACAACCCCTCAAGCAGTACAGCTTCTTTTGAACTCAGTAGTGAGATAAGCATAGACAATGAGGCAGACTTTAATGAGGGGATTGTTAAAAACGATGATTTTGGCGGATTGGTCATTTTTGAAAACAACGCCTCGCATATGGGTGCCTATGATGGGAGCCATGTAGACGGACAGGTGCAAAAAAATGGAGATACCAGTTTTGAGTATCCTATCGGTGATGCCCAATGGTTTAGATATGCAGCTATAAGCGCACCCGATACAGCCAATGATGTCTTTACGGCAAAATACTTTTTTGAGGATACCAATACCAATTATCCGGTAAGCAATTTAGGTCCAAATTTGGTACTCGTAGATACAGCAGAGTATTGGACCGTTGAGCGTAGCACCGGAGATAGCGATGTTCTGGTAACCCTTACATGGGACGACAACACCACGCCAGCAGATATTTTGCAAGCCCCTTTAGAAGGGATACATATTGTACGCTGGGACCCATCCCTACAGCTATGGATAGATGAAGGTGGTGTTATAGATGAGGCCAACCAAACCGTTACTACGGCTGTAGATGACTACGGTGTATTTACACTAGGACGTGTAAAGCGCTCGGCCATACTCCCATGCGACCTTACCATATACAATTTATTGACTCCTAACGATGATGGTATTAACGATGTCTTTGAAATACGACAGGCCATTAACGATACCAGTTGTGCCCAAAACATGAATGTAAAAATATTTAACCGTTGGGGCGTAAAGGTATTTGAAGCGCAAGACTACGACGAGGGCAATAAAATGTTTAATGGATTTTCTGAGGGAAGAGCCACTGTAGGTAATGATCATTTACCAATAGGAACGTACTTCTATATCCTAACCTTTGATTATCAGGAGGGTACTAATACGCAGCAGTTTAAAAAGGCTGGGTATCTGTATATCAACGGAAACTAAAGCAATAGAGTGATGATAAAACATAATAACATAATAATTGTATTGATGCTGCTCATCTTTTTTGGCATGGGTTTTTCTGGGCATGCACAGCAAGATTCCCAGTACACACAATACATGTATAATACACAGACCATCAACCCGGCCTATGCAGGCAATCGGGGTATGCTAAGCATTAATGGGCTGTACAGAAACCAATGGGTGGGCTTAGATGGCGCACCAGAGACCCTTAACTTTTCGTTAAACACACCTGTAGGACGAAAAGTAGGATTGGGCTTCTCATTTTTTAGTGATGAGATTGGCCCGTCAAAAGAACAGCAATTGGCCATAGATGTGTCTTATAGCATTAAAATCTCAGAAAACACCAAGTTGGCCTTTGGTGTTAAGGGCGGGTTTAACCTGTTGGACGTTAATTTTTCAGAATTAAATTTTAATCCGGCAGATCCCAATGCACAGAACGTTAACAACCAATTATCACCATTAGTAGGTGCAGGGGTATATTGGCACCATAGCGATAAGTGGTATATAGGGGTCTCGGTACCCAACTTGTTAGAGACCGATCATTACGACGATGTTGTAGTATCTACCGCTAGCGAGCGTGCTACTTTTTATGCCATAGCGGGCTATGTGTTCGATTTAAGTGATAATGTAAAGCTTAAACCTGCCGTTTTGGGTAAAGCAACCTCAGGGGCACCTTTGGCAGTAGATCTTACCGCCAATGTACTATTCCATAACAAATTTACACTTGGTGCGGCCTACCGTTGGGATGCTGCTGTAAGTGGATTGGCGGCATTTCAGGTAACCGACCAAATTATGGTGGGCTACGCTTATGATTTTGACACCACGGATTTGGGCAACTATAATTCCGGGTCTCATGAGATCTTTTTACGCTTTGAGCTTATCAATAGAACAAAAAGAGTCGTAAGCCCAAGGTTCTTCTAATTTTTAATACGGTAGATCATGAAAATAACCATAAGATATAGCATTGTTTTTCTCCTTATGATAGGATGGATAACAACAACCCTAGCTCAAGAAGGCAGAATAGAAAGGGCAGATAAAAAGTACGATAGATTGGCTTATTTAGATGCTTCGGAAGTGTACTTAAAAGTAGCGGAATCGGGGTACAAATCCGAGGAGTTGTTTAAAAAACTGGGCAATACCTACTACTTTAATGCCAATTACCAGGATGCCTTAAAGTGGTACAAGGAATTGTTTGCTTACAATGCCAATATAGGAGAAGCGCATTACTACTTGCGTTATGCCCAGTCTTTAAAAGCTATGGGAGAGGACGAGACAGCAAAAACATGGTACAATGCCTATTTGCAAAAAGCAGGGCTTAATACCAAGGCTTCATCAAGATCGATAGAAGATTATCTAGACCTCATTGAAGAAAACTCTGGGCGCTATGAGCTTACCAGAGCCGAGATCAATACTGAAGGTATAGATTTTGGAACGGCCTTTTTAGGTAACGACAAAGTGGTATTCGCCTCTACAAAAGATACGGTGTCCTTGTTTAAACGCCGCAGCGCTTGGGACGGTTTGGCCTTTATGGATTTGTACGAGGCCACGAGGGGAGAAGACGGCTCCCTCAGCGACCCCGTAAAGCTCAAGGGAGACATCAACACAAGGCACCACGAAACCAGTGCTACGTTTAGTAAAGATGGTAATACCATGTATTTTACCAGAACAAATACCACTCCAAAGCATAAACGCCGCAATAACGAGACCAAGCATTTAAAGATTTACAGAGCCCATTTGGTAGATGGCAAATGGACCGATGTAGAAGATTTATCCATTAATGGCGATAACTACTCTAATGCGCATCCTACGTTAAGTGCAGATGGTAAGACATTGTACTTTGTGTCCGACATGCCACAAAGCTTGGGACAGACCGATATTTTTAAGGTAAGCGTAAATGCGGATGGGTCTCTCGGTAAGGTCATCAACCTTGGAGAATCTATAAATACTAAAGGGAGGGAGTCTTTTCCGTTTATCACTTCAGATAACGACTTGTACTTTTCTTCAGACGGACATTATGGTTTAGGGGGTTACGATGTGTACTATTCAAAAATGACCAATGAAGGGGCATTTAAGGATATTCTAAATGTTGGGAAGCCCATAAATTCATCATTTGATGATATCGCATTTGCCATAAAGGATAAGCTGGGCTACGTTAGTTCAAACAGGTCTGGCGGAGATGGTTACGATGATATCTACAGATTTGTAGAGACCAAAGCGATTAAGACCTTATTAAAACGTAAAATAGAAGGAAAAGTAACGGATCGTGTTACTGGAGCACCTTTGGTAAATGCCTCTGTGATTTTGCTCGACGAAAATGATAATGCGATTACAACCGTTAAGACCGATAGAAATGGCGACTATAATCTTGAAGCCGATCGTGACTCAGATTTTAGATTACGGTTTATAAAACCAGAATATGAAACCGACGAATCGTTTTCGCGCAGAGATAAGGATATCGATATTGTTGATATAGCGCTGAAGCCAGAACCAACAATAGACAATAGCGCAACCGAAACGGGTCTTCCAGACCTCGCGCCACTTCTTAACATTATCATTTATTTCGATTTAGACAAGGCTATTATAAAACAAGAAAGTTACGCTGATTTAGAAAAATTAGTAGTGGCCATGAAGCAGTATCCTAGCCTTAAAATAGATATTAGATCACATACAGATAGTAGGGGTAATGACGCTTACAATATGAGATTGTCGGATCGTAGGGCAAAGGCAACCTTAGATCATTTGGTGAAGCGCGGTATATCACGAAGTCGCTTAACGGCAAAAGGCTATGGGGAAACACAATTGATTAACAGATGCGCAAATGGTGTTGCGTGTAGTGATGAAGATCATAGAAAAAATAGAAGAAGTGAGTTTGTCATTATAACACAATAATGCAGTGCTATAGAAATGAACGAGAAAAAAATTATGGACAACAAGTACAGAGAATATGATATGAAAGAATAAAATATAACATACAGCCTTCTTATTGATGTATTACTGAAATTCTTAATATGTTAAAGTGTAGTATAAGATAGCAGAATTAAGGTTAAACTCCATATATACTTCATTAGATAATAGATATAAGATTAATAGCAAAGACGTAATAATGGATATATAGAGGGCTGTTTTTAATGTGTAATAGTCATAGAACATCAACATATATAGCAAGTGAGAGAATTTATGAAAATATAAAGATGAATAATATAATTAAAAGAGTTCTGAGTTTTAAAGGAGTAGTTTGGCTCATTATCATAGTTATAGCTTCTTTTTTAATGTTCATCATCTGTACGGCAATTTTTGTGTAAAGCAACATCAAAGATGAACTAAAGTAAGATTCTTACTTTACTCAGTATGCTTTTATTAAGATACTTAATACAGCTTCTTGCTAAAGAAATTTGTTTGGAATAGCCAACTAATGGTTTTTTCAATGTCCTAGCCCTAGTTTCTTTAAGAGTATTGCTATTAAATGCTCTATTAGACATTATCTGCATTTAAAAGAATGATGTCTTGTAGAATATGAAAAAAGACAGTGAACATGATTTATTGACTACGATTGCTGCAGATTGTGGTAAACAACTTGTAAGCCTCAGTATGGATGAGGTATCAAAGCTTTTGGGCCAGGCATACAATGATTATAATTCCAATATCTGGAGGTATAAGCTGCCGCACAAAACCTTTTGGTCTAAAAAATATCTGTATCTCACCTTTAAGGATAAAAAAGTCATTGACTGTGAGTTTGTAAGATGGCGTAAGTATAAGAAGTACGGATTATAATATATAATAACCCCAAATATAGATGGAAGAAAAAATAAAATTTTCAAAAGTTGAAACCTACTTTTTACAACTACTGGCTCATAATTGTGATTTTAATACCATATCTGATTTTTTAGAAATGGATAAATCCAATCTTAGATTATTGTATGATGTTATTACTGTAAAAACAAGTAAAAAAAATACTTATGATTTAATGAAATTGGCATTTAAGAATCAAGTTTTAAAAAAATACGACTATCTAGATAGCATTATTAAAAAAGAAGCCAGTACTGTTGCAGCATTAATATTGAGTCATATAAAGACTAATGTATACGATTCTGGTTATCTCAAAAAGATGATTAGTAGCTTTATTGTAAATTCTGAGAGCAAAATGCTACAAAAACATTCTCAGTTTTTGAATAGAAATCGTATCACCGACGGGGACATAAAACTAGTTAATGAAAAGTATAAGCGATTTAATAATCGTAAAATTGTAGATGAAGACTTAGCGATGTTTAAGTCATCCCTTAATTTAATTAGGCCAGAAGGAATAGTTCTAAGAAAACTAAAGGCTAATTGTTGGTACAATGCATTAAGAAAAGTATTTCAAATGAAAATGCTAAATACAAATGATTTTGATAGTATAGATCTACAAATAGAAGTAGAGAAAATAGCAAATAATATTAATAATAGAGTTCATCAAAAACTTTATAGAAAAAAGGAAAAGGTATTTTATATATATATAGAACTTCTAAATCTGTATATGGATATAGAATATAAGATGTTGTTTGAAAAGAAAGTGTACTCTTAAAAACATTAAGTAAGTTTTTTTGATTTCAAGTAGCTCTGTAATGAATGTAATGACTCAAAGAGCTATATGGTTAAACTTTGTATTTAGGATAGAGGAAACCATATTTAAATTCACAATACCAACAGAAAAAAAGCCGTAAGTGCAAAAGTGGCGTGCTTTGAATAACTAATCAGATGGAAAAAAAATATGAGTATCAGGCTTGCTTATATGCTTTAGTCGGAATAATGCTATGCATAGCCTGCTTAATAATCTTTAAATAAGGTTATGATACTTTTTTCTGAGTGCTTTGAGCATTACCTTGGTCATAGCATCCAAATCAAAACGATGCTGCCAATTCCAATCCCTTCGGGCTACCGAATCATCTATGGAAGATGGCCAGCTATCTGCAATGGCTTGTCTAAAATCGGGTTGGTAAGTCATCGTAAAATCAGGTAAATGCGCTTTTATACTTTCGTAAATCTGTTTTGGTGTAAAGGAAATGGCTGCCAAGTTATATGAGGATCTAATGGTTAAATCCTCACTAGGAGCGTCCATTAAATCTATAGTAGCCTTAATGGCATCGTCCATAAACATCATAGGTAAATTTGTGTTTTCAGAAAGAAAGCACTCATATTTACCAGTCTTAATGGCTTCGTGATAGATTTCTACAGCATAGTCTGTAGTACCTCCTCCTGGCATAGCTTTATGGCTTATAATACCTGGATAACGAAGACCCCTTACATCAACACCGTATTTCTTATAATAGTACTCGCACCAGCGTTCCCCGACTTGCTTGGTGATTCCGTATACCGTTGTAGGCTCGCAAATGGTGTGTTGAGGTGTAAGTTCTCTTGGTGTTGTTGGCCCAAAAACAGCAATACTACTAGGCCAATACACCTTCTTAATTGTACCACCCTTGGCCAGATTAAGTACATGAAATAATGAATTCATATTAAGGTCCCAAGCTTCCATAGGGTACTTTTCGCCTGTAGCACTTAATAAAGCAGCCATTAAATAAATAGTATCTATGTTATAGTGTTTGCAACAGTCTTTTATGGCGTTAAAGTTTTTGGCATCAATAATTTCAAACGGACCAGAGTTAACCAAATCCAATTTTCTGGTATTTATGTCACTGGCAATCACGTTTTCTATACCATTGATCTCTCTAAGTTTAGTGGTAAGCTCAGAGCCAATTTGTCCACAGGCTCCAATAATTAAAATTCTAGAAGGCATATCGTTTAATTATAGCATCATCAAAAATAACAAGAATTTAGCCTCATAAAAATTAAATTTTTCAAAAAAAAGGTCTTATTTCTACAGATTTAGCAATCTTTGTTTTTTATATACTAAGAGCTCAAAATAATAGTTTAAGTATATTTACAATCCAAATTATAGATACGAATGAAAATAAGACTCTTTTGTCTAAATATCTTTTTTATACTTTTGATGGGTTGTGGTGGTGATAAGGAGGCATCAGGGACAACAGATAAAGAAACCACAAGTCAAAAAATAGCTATTACCGAAAAGACTATCAGTGGGTTTGAATTTACAGATTACGCATTGAGTGCCAATGGAGAAAAAGTTGTTGCCAATTGGGATAAATACCAAGAGTTGGCTATACAGGTTAGCTATTTAAGAAAAGCAGATCTGTCATTTTTTAATGGTGATAAAGCACTTTTGAAAGGGTTTATAGACACCTTAAAGCTTAGAATCCCGGACACACTGCAAACAAACCCTGTAGTATCTAGAACCACAATCGTAGAAACAACACTTCTAAGGTTAAACGAAAACCTAACTTTAGATAATATTTCTGATAGCCTTAAGTTACAAAGTGTAAAAGAAGTTTTGGTAGCTTTTTCCAATCTCAACTACCAAATCAATAAAAAAATAGAGAAGGATATTTATGATCAGATTAAGTCAGAATATTAGAGACATTCTATCTTAAAGTTTTGTTAAGTTGTAACAAATGGTCTGTTTAATCGGTCTTATTAGTAATATTTTTAATTCGAATTAACTAAAACCAAATGATGAAAACCAATCTTAGTCGCGTTCTAGCGATATCGGGTTTGGCTTTCTTTACTATTGTAGGATGTAAAGATGAAGCCAAAAAGGACACTGCAATGGCAGAAGAAAAAATTCCAGGGATTATATTGGAAAACATGGACACAAGTGTAAGTCCAAAAGAAGATTTTTACAAATACGTTAACGGTAAATGGATGGAAACCAATACGATACCAGACGACGAATCGCGTTGGGGAGGTTTTGGTGTACTCCGTAAATCTACAAATAAAGATGTATTGGATATTTTAAAGACATCAAAAGAGTTAGGCACTTATACAGAAGGATCTGACCAGCAAAAAGCACTTTTGATTTTTGAATCTGAATTAGATACCGTAGCTCGTGATGAAGAAGGAATAAAACCACTACTACCATTATTGGATAAAATAAATGGCATTTCAAACCTTAATGATATGCAAACTGTTTTTGCAACAACATTAGGTGTGGGTGCACCATTTGCAGGGATTGGTGCCAATCCAGATCTTAACGACAGCAGTATGAACATAGCTTGGTTGTTTCCGGGCGGATTGGGATTGCAGCGTGATTATTATTTAGATCAGGATGAAAAAACAAAAGAAATTAGAACCAAGTACGTTGCGCATATCGCAAGAATGTTGCAGTACATTAATTATTCTGAAGCTGATGCTAAAGCGGCTGCAGATAAAATATTGGCTTTAGAAACTCAATTGGCAGAACCAAGACTAGACAAAGTAGCCAGTAGAGACATAAGAAACTTTAACAACCCGACTTCTGTTACAGATTTACAGGCAATGGCACCAGCAATTAATTGGCAGAAGCTAATGGATGATATGGGCATAGATAAAAAGATTGATACTTTACTTGTGATGCAACCAAAGTATATGAAAGCCATGGATGCCTTCTTAAAGTCTACTCCTATTGAGGATATTAAAACACTAATGGTCTGGAATACTCTAGACAATGCAGCAGGGTACTTAACTACCGAAATCGAAAAGGCAAATTGGGAGTTTTATGGAAAAACACTTAATGGTTCTAAGAAAATGCGCCCAGCAGACGAGCGCGCACTTAGTACCGTAGATGGTAGTGTAGGCGAAGCTGTAGGGCAACTTTATGTGCAAGCAAAATTTCCACCTGAGGCTAAAGAAAAAGCTGAAAAAATGATAGCCAATGTTATTAGAGCTTTTCAAGCACGTATTACTAAATTAGACTGGATGAGCGAAACTACTAAAGAAAAAGCTATAGAAAAGTTAGACAAGATGACTGTAAAAATAGCTTATCCGGACGAATGGGAAGATTACTCTGAGCTACAGGTAAAAGAAGGGAATTCTTATGCGGAGAACATGCTTGCTGTTGGTGCATGGGCGAAAAAGAAGAACTTGAGTGAGATAAACGAACCAGTTGATAAGACTGAATGGGGAATGCCACCACAAATGGTTAATGCCTATTTTAATCCATTAAACAATGAGATTGTTTTTCCTGCCGCAATTTTGCAACCACCTTTCTATAACTATACGGCCGATGAAGCTGTAAATTACGGTGGAATTGGAGCTGTAATTGGTCATGAAATTTCCCATGCGTTTGATGATTCAGGAGCACGATTTGATGCAGATGGTAATGTTAGAAATTGGTGGACACCTGAAGATTTAGAAGAATTTGGAAAAAGAGGTAAAGCTCTTGCTGATCAATATTCTGCAATTGAAGTGTTAGATAGTGTTTATGTCAATGGACCTTTTACCTTAGGTGAGAATATCGGTGACTTAGGTGGTGTATTAGGTGCTTATGACGGTTTGCAATTGTACTTTGAAGAAAATGGAAGGCCAGAAGATATTGATGGATTTACCGCAGAGCAGCGTTTCTTTATGTCTTGGGCAACGGTATGGCGAACATTAATAAGAGACGAGGCCTTGAGAACACAAATTAATACAGATCCACATTCACCCGGACATATTAGAGCAACGCAACCACTAAAGAATGTTGATGCGTTTTATGAAGCATTTGATATCAAGGAAGGAGATGCGATGTATATGGCGCCAGAAGACCGTGTAAGGATTTGGTAAATGAAGTTTAAAACAAAATAAAAAATGCTGTCATTTTAGACAGCATTTTTTATTTGTGTAATATTTTAAAACTAATTCTTTTTATTTTCAGCAGCTGCTTTTTGCGCTTTTTGGCTTTCTAAAGCTTGTCTGCTTACCTTGGCAAGGTTAAAATTTGGGTCAATAGCTAAGGCATCGTTCATTAGTTTTATGGATGCATCAATATTGGCCGTTTTATTTTCCGAGAATGTCAATAGGCCTTTTAAATATAACAAGGCAGCCTTCATGGATGTTTCGTAAGGTTGTTGGGTTTCATAAAAAGCACGTTTCATATCGTCCTTTACGTTGGTTAAACCGTATTCTATATTGGCTTTGGCGCCGGCCAAATCATTAACCTGAATTTTCATATCGGCCATTTCATAGGCTAAATACACATTGGGAGTGCGTTGAAACAATACCTCATAATGCTCTAAAGCTAGTTTTGGCTGATTGAGATTTTTAAGTGATAAGGCTTTAACTTCCACATTCATATCAGAGTCGGTAGCATTTTTTTCTACTCCTATAGTATTTAGTGCTTGCATATATTTACCTTCGGATAGGTATAAATAAGCCAATGTATCTTTTCGTGCTACTGAAGGCTCTAAAAGATTTAAGTGTGTAATGGCATTGATTATACCTTGAACATCACCTTGTTTTTTCATTTGCTTGTAATAAGCTTCGTAGTGCGTTTTCAGTTCTGCATTGGTCTGTGCAAAAACACTTACCGATAATAGCATAATAACTGCAATTGTAATCTGTTTCATTAATTCTAAATTTTAAAGGCCAAATCTATAAAAATTAAAGGGATTAGGTCTAAAAAAATTATTAATTTCTATAGGCCTTGTTTATACTTATAACTCAAAAGTTGTTCCAATTTTGAACTGTCAATAATTTTTCCTGTACTCGTTTTAGATAAATCAAACTTAGGCAAATCTAAACGATGCGCTTTGCAGTAAGCCAAATAATAGTCCTTTTTCATAGGATGTTTAGGATAAACTGCATTTAGAATAAGATTCCAAGCGTTATTTTTTATGAGTGTCGAGAGGATCTCTATACAATCTTCTTTATGAATAAGATTTATTGGAGCTTCAGGATTTAGAACATTTTGTTTTCCCGAAAGATATTTGGCAGGGTGCCTTTGGGCATCAAAAAGACCTCCGAAACGAACAATGGTGGTGTTGAAAAATGGGTTGTCTTGAAGCATGTTTTCAATTTCGATAAGTTGTTTTGCACTATTTGAAATACCATTGGGGAGGGTACGATGCCCAATTACCGGAAAATGCATTTCGTCCTTAAATACAGAAGTTGAGCTTACGTAGAGTACATTTGGTATGTTTTGTTCTTCTATAGCTGCAATTAACTGCCGTATTTCGGCAACATGATTTTTTGATGGATTTTTTCTCAGACCTGGAGGAATATTAATGATGACGATGTCACTGCCAGATAAGAAGTCTGTATAATTTCCGTAAATCCCTTTACTGTCTAAGCGAATCAAAAAACTATCAATAGATGCCTTGGTAAGTGTTTGGAGTTTTTCTTTTGAAGTGGTCGAACCTTTTATGTTATAGCCTTCGCCGATCAAAGCTGTGGCAAGGGGAAACCCCAACCAGCCACACCCCATTATGCTGACTTGTTTTTTCAAATGTCTTACGGAATTTAAGAGCCAAAAATACATAACATTAGCTTAAGAGACTTTCATTTTGCTAAACAATTAATTTTCAGTAACTTTAAAATTCACTCTAAAAAATAAACGTTATGGGAATAAAAAGTTTTCAAGGGTCGCGAAAGCAACAACAAAACACTGCGCAACCAATAGCACTAAAAGTAAAAGACTATATGACAACTAATCTTATAACGTTTAGACCAGATCAATCTGTACAGGAAGTCGTTGAGTCGTTAATAAAATATAAGATTTCTGGTGGGCCAGTGGTTAATGAAAAGCAAGAATTGGTAGGGATAATCTCTGAAGGGGATTGCTTAAAACAACTTAGTGAAAGTCGTTACTATAATATGCCATTAGAGCACGATAATGTAGAAAAACGTATGGCAAGAAACGTTGAAACTATAGATGGTAATATGGATGTCTTTGATGCTGCAAATAAGTTTCTTAATTCCAAAAGAAGGCGTTTCCCTATTGTAGAAAAAGGTAAACTGGTAGGCCAGATAAGCCAAAAAGATATTTTAAAAGCTGCTTTACAGCTAAAAGGCGTCAACTGGAATAGCAAGACCAAAGGTTAATCATCTCGTTTTACCAAAGCATAATAATCACCTTCTAATGGTAGGTATCCTTGGTCATAAATAAAATAGTAAGTGTTACCTGTTTTAGTCGTGTAGATACTAGTAAAGTAATTGAAATCGAATCCCTTTTCAATTAATCTAGCTCTAGAACATTTAATCTTTTTGCTAGGATTCAAAGCTTCTAAAATCCTATAATTTTTTCGTAAGCGGTTATTTATATTCCTTATAAGATTTTTGGAGTCTTTATTAATGCGATTATTGTAGGTGTTTCTACAGCCATCACTACAGAATTTTTTATCGATCCTGCCTATAATTCTATCACCGCATTCTGGACATTGTCTTTGCATCATAATTAATTAAGGATTGAAATATAGGCCATCCAAGGACCAACCTCGGTTTTGTATTGCTTGGCCATAACACGACTTATTTGTGCTATGTGTGCTAGATCGTGAGTGACCCAGGTAGCTAACAGTTGCGATAGGTTGACTTCTCCCAACTCTGGGTGTATACCTTTAAGCTGTAGCTGTGTTTTAGATAAATTTAGTGCTTTTAGCGTCTGGAGGTTGACTTGTCTTAGAGCGCTAAACTCATCGAGTAATTGTGCCATGGATTTTCCTTTAGAGTTTTCAAATTGCGCAAACCTGTTAAAAGGCGTAAAGGTTTTGTTTTTAGAATTACCCAATATAACTTTTAGTCTAGGAATCCAATCCGTTTTTTCACCATGGATAAGATGGCCAACGATATCGTAAGGGCTCCAGGTATCTTCACCTTCGTTATTGTAGAGCCATTGGTCTGATAAATGCCCTAAAAAAGACTTCAGGGTTCTTGGGGTCTGTTCTAAAACTTCTAGAGCATCTGTAAGATTATACTTCATAAAATACAAGGTACAAAATATAAGTTTAGAAACATTTACAGCGACTTTAAGATAATAAGGGTGTTGGTGTCGTTTACGTTTTCATAAACATCGACCTTGTAAATCTTTGTTTTGAGATACCCGATAAGTTGCTGAATGTTTTCATTTTTAGAGTCCTTAACTGCTGCATTAAAAATGATATCTCCTCTTGAGGACTTTAAGCGGAGTAAAAAGTCCCAAAATGTTTCTGACAAAAATTGGTCAGGTACTGACAAATCAATAAATACATCTACAATAATTAAGTCATATTGCTCTTTGTTTGTCTTAACAAAACTATAGGCATCCGTACAATGAATGTGTAGATGTTCGTCTTCTGAAATCCCAAATTCAGTACTGGCTATATCAACGATTACGGGATCAATCTCTATTGCGGTAATAGATTTGTTGTACTTAAAGTCTTTTCTTAGGGTTTCAACAACACTACCGCCTCCCATGCCCAAAATAAGAATGGAGTTAACCTTTTTTAATTTTGTTTGTTCAATTCCGAATTTTAAGATTTTCTGGAGCGACCCATAACTATAGTTAGCGTTTTTTGAATTGAGATATTTTTTACCGTTATGCCATGTTATCTCTAAGATACCACTGTATTTAGACGCTATTGTTTTAGTCATGGGATAGATGTAGCTAAGAAGCTGCGTAGGTTTCACTTTGTTTCCGATTTAGCTATTTAGTTCTAATACATTCTTTTCTGTCTATATCTAAATTTTAATTCTTAAGATAATTTATGGAAAGCTACAAAATATATTAATATTTTTCTTACATTTACAACGTAAATAGTAATTAAGGGATTTACTTTTTACTTTTATTTCTTGTTTGACTTTTAATCCCCCTATTAATAACAAATGATCAATAGCACCCATTATGGGTGCTTTTTTTCTACTTTAAGTTTTTTTGTGCATTTAAAAAGATATTTTGAAGCTGTTTAAAAATGTAAGTATAAACCGTAAAGATCTTGTGCTTTACTTTTTAAAGACAAACAAAACTTTGAATCTGTGAGAACAGAACCTTTTTTAAGGGTTTTGTTGGTTATAGTGTTATTTTTTTTGTTTGCGTTTAGATGCGTAAGGTTTTGTTTCGTCTAAAAATATAGCTTCATTTAAGATGTCTTTTATAAGGTCTAATGGTGCTTGTTTTAGATCAGAAATCTCGATACTTCTTAGTTGTTTTCGTCCGTTGCTTTTTAAAATACCTTGACTGTTTGATAATTCGTTACCTCTCATAAATGCTAGTTCAACCTTTTCATTCTCTATAGGTTTTAAATAGCAAATCCAACTGTTTTTGTAATAGCAAGGGTTTTTGAAAGTTATCTTAGCTGTTAGTAGAAAATCTGTTGTTAGCATCTTATGAAAAAACAATATTATTTCTCTTTGGGTATGGTTAAATTGATATATTAGGTCTTCAACTTCGGTCATTTTTTTAGTAAGTGGTTTGGAATATGATGTATTGCGTTTGCACTAAGTTAGCAAATAAGTCGTAGAGGTCTTTTCGGAAACGAAAGAAATTTCGCCAATAAAAACTGAATCTTAAGTTTAGGATGGGAATTTTCGAATAATGAGCAATATAGAATGTTTGACGAAATTAGTTCTCTTTTCTTATATCCGCTAATGTAATGGTGAGTTTATTTTTTGTTGTTTGACTTCAATTTCTTTTCCGATGTCAAATCCTAGTTCTCTTAGCCAATTTCCTTCAAGTCTAATTGCGGGTACGGCGTGTTCATTATTCCGAATACGAGATGTGAATAATTTATAGATATTCGGTATAGTGAACACGAAAGAATTAAAATATTTTCAAAAATTAGGTGCTAAAATCAAGCAATTAAGAGAAGAAAAGGGGATTGATCAAAAGTCCTTTGCTTTTGACTGTGAGATTGGTAGAACTCAATTGTACATGATTGAAAATGGAAGAACCAATCCGCGTTTACTTACATTAATGAAAATAGCTAATGGATTAGATATTTCTATTGAAGAGCTTTTGAAAATAGTTTGATTCATAGTCTTCTGACTTAAAGTGCTATCGGCACCTCTTTACTAATAGACTTTTTTGGTAAGGGAAGAAATCCCATAGATATTCCCAGAAGTGATCCCTTCCTACCAAAGGGTAAGCGAGAACAGCGATATTACTATTCAGTCCGTTGGTTAATCTTATTGATATATACTTTGTGGTAAAAGACATAAGAACCTATTAGTAAGGTGAGTGCTATAATAGGTCCGAGAAAATACCCATCGTTAAGTGCTATGTGCGATTCTAAGGCTAGTAGAAAGTTGAAAAAAAATCCGGCATAAGCCCATTCTTTAAGAAATTTAATTCTATTGCTTATTATGGCTATCAGGCCTAGTATTTTGGCAATTGCAAGAGGAATTACAATTCGGCCGTTGTACCCTAATGTCTCGAAATTCGATTTAAATGTTTCTAAGTCTAATATATACCTAACAACCGATGTAATCATCAAAGCAGATAATAAGATCGTAAAAATCCAGTAAATTGTTTTATTTGATGTTTTCATTTTTAATGTTTTGTTTATACAAATATCTACAGTATTTATATACTTTTGTCATTAAGTAACAAAAAGTAATAGTAACATTAAGGTAACTAAGTGACTTATTATGGCAGAAGACAAGGAAGAAATAAAGGCTTGCATGTACAAGGTTCGTGCAATTGCTTATACAATGTATGTATTAGGAGGAAAATGGAAGATGCATATTTTAGTGGCACTTTATTTTGGTGGCAAGCGCTATTCTGATTTGCTAGATGTTGTAGAAGGGATTTCTGGAAAGATGTTGAGTAGAGAGTTAAAAGAGATGGAAACTAACTTACTTATAAGAAGAATTGTTTTAGATACAAGGCCAATATCGGTACGGTACGAATTGACTGAGTATTGCGAAAATCTTGTGCCTGTTATTAGCAATCTTGCTGATTGGGGACTTGCCCATCGGAAAGAAATTCGTAAAAAGGCTGGTGCTTGATTCATAGAAAACGGAACGACTTAAACATTTTTAGTCGTTTTAACCAACAGTTGATAACCTTATAATACCCTCTTACTTAACGTATTGAATAGCTCTAGTTATCTATTTTTGCCAATCTTTTCTCGATCCATCTCACCATAGGAGATTTTTTCATTTTGGCTATTTTTAATGATCTATTGTAAGTGTCCTTTGCCTTTTCTATATCTCCGCTTTTTTCATAAGCCTCAGCTAAAAAATTGAGTACCATAATGTCTTTTGGATGTAATTCTTCTAAATAGCTCAGCATAGAAATGGCATCATCGTATTTCGCTTCTCTAGTTAAGTTTCTGGCTGCCGATGCAATAGGTCGAACCCTTGGAAGAATATTTGTGTTGTATTGACGGTTTACTTCACGGATTGTTTTTTTAATCTCATTAAAATCAAAATCATTGTAGAGACTCTCCAAATGGATAAAGGGACCAAATACATACTTTAACCCTTTGATTATTGAATAGGGTAACACGCTTATATGATTTTCCATAGGGTATCTGTCGAAAATGGAATTTTTACTTCCAGATACTTTTTCAAGTGAATCAAAAAGTTTAAGACTTAATGAGTCTTTGCCAGAGCGTGAATAATAAACAGGAACTTGATCAATAATTTTTGGATTGTTTTTTAATCTTTTAATCACTTCACTATCATTCCACCAAACACTTGGATCAACAAGAATGGCAGACGAAAAACTTTTTGGATTTTCAAGTAGCATGTTTAATCCAAAGCTTCCACCAAAAGAATGTCCTATCAAGAGTTTGTATGTGCTAGAGGTTTTAGAAGTGGAGATATATGGAAAAAGTTCATCACTAATGAATTTTTGAAAATTCGAGGCACCACCCGTCTTAAAGTGGACCTCTTCTAACGACTTTGTAGAAAAGTCATATTCACGATCATAATCATAATTATTAATTCCTACCAAGTTGAGGTCTGGCAATACATCAGCTCTAACCAAATTTGAAATCAATCCTACTACTAACAAGAAATTTTCCCTGCCATCGAGTAGATATATTGTAGGGAAATCGTTAGTATCGTCGATATTCCCCTTTGTTGAAAAAATTAGAATTTCGCGATCTTGATTAAGGATTTCGGAATGAATAGTGGTCACTTTGATATTTTCTGAAACAGGATTCTGCCCACATACCTTACCACTGCATAATACAAGGACTAGTAGCAGTAGATAATGTTTAACTGTTGCCTTCATTGTTTTTTGCTATTTAGATTGTTTAATTAGTGACTAAAGATTAAATCTTACTTTGCTTATCCTTATTCTAAATTCGGCTTGTAGCAGACCTTTACCCAGACTAGATCATTGCATCAATGATTGAGTATTTTCAAAATAACAATACGTAAGCATTGTTAATGGACTAATCACCGAGATATTGTTGTAAAATATCATCAGATTATGTTTTTGGGGAAAACTTCAAAAAATCCTACTTTATTGATTAACGAATAATTATTGCTAAATGTATAGTTTATAAGCCTTAAAGCATTATTAATATGAATAAACCGATCTTTAAAAGTTAAAGGTTATTCTTTTTTTGAAGAAATTAATTTCAAATATTGCTTTTCTAAATTCACTATACTTTATTGAATACCATTTTTACTTGTGTCTTGTTGTGTATAGATGCCGGAATTTACCACCAAGTTAGCGATAAGCACTTGGAACGTTATTTGGATGAATATAGCGCACGTTTCAATACGCGTTCATTGGATAGCCAACAGCGTTTTGAAAAGTTTTTGGTGGATAGCGAGAGCACTCTGCCATGTAAGTTATTAACGGCTGAATAATAGTAAGCCGTTTTTATCATTGATAATTATTATTTTTATGCATGGCTCCACAACCAAAGGATTTTTTAAATAGATATATAGAAATAGCTGCAATTTCTTTCTTTATGGGGCTATCTATGGGTATTATGGGTACAAGCAAGTTAGTTCCTATTGTAATATCATGTTTTATTGGCTTAGTATATACTTTACATCTTTTCAATCCCTACGTTGGAGATGACGACAATATTACACCGCAATTTATATTTGCAATACCTTCAATTATCATTGCACTTATAGTTTCTTGGTTTGGCTGGTCTATATTTGGTTAGTCATTTATTATGTAAATTTGTGTTATGAGTAAAAAAGACAAAAAGCCAGTCGAGAAAGACGATAGCTTAAAGATAAAAGGCACTTTGGACGACGTTCTAAAGGTATCCGTTCCTCGACCGAAAGAGGATAAAAAGGAAGGCTAGATTCATGAATAAATTAGAGCGACGGCTAAAAGGGTATTATAAATACAAAAAGCGTTTGAAGAACTACAATCTTACAGGCACAGTTCAACATGCTTTAAGAACAACTGGAAAGCCATGTAGCTGTTTTATGTGTAGTCCAGGCAAGACAGAAGAAAAACCAAAATATAAAGCCTCAAACAACAAAGACCATCATTCTATTATTTACTGATGGTAGAGGAGTTCTCAATATTAGACGAATTGGGAATGAATTAACAAGTTCATTGACTGCAATAGTTTAGTTAGACCTTGGATGGTCGGCAAGAGCCCAAATAGCTTTACCGAATTAGTGGTACTGCATTACTTGAATCGATTGGCTTACGTACTTCAAAAAAAATGGATAATCCCATATCCCAAACTATACTTATTGGTATAAACTTATATATAGTTCCCTTTTAACCAAGACTATATCCGATTGCAAACGACTACAAACATTTACAAACGAATTTAAACGAGTAACTACCGACTAACATTTGTAGGCCTTTGCATCTTTGCCATGTCGAATTAGTAGTTGCATTGTATACAGTCTAATGTTATTAAAATTTGACATCACTTAAAAGATCCTGAAGCATCCCACAGTTATCGGGACAGGATATAGTATTAACTGTTTAACCTGTCTGCCGACAAAGGCAGGCATTAAAATTTAAAACACATGAACACATTAAGAAACAAAGTACAGTTGATTGGCAACCTAGGTAATGACCCAGAAATCATTAATTTAGAATCGGGCAAAACCTTGGCAAGATTTTCTATAGCAACCAATGAGAGCTATAAAAATGCACAAGGCGAACGTGTCACCGATACCCAATGGCACAACATTGTGGCTTGGGGCAAAACAGCTGAGATTATAGAAAAATTTATTACAAAAGGCAAGGAAGTGGCCATAGAAGGAAAACTCACCACGCGCACTTGGGAAGATAAAGATGGAATTAAACGTTACACCACAGAAGTAATGGTAAATGAACTTTTGATGTTGGGGAAATAAAAAGAAAACTGCCATATGGCAGTTTTTTTTGAAATATTCATATTATGATAAAAACCCTTAACAGAGACTATTTTTTTGTTCCCGTCATCAAATAATCTTCTAACTCTGAGACTTTATTAATTGCAGTATTACTATTGCCAAAGAAAGCGAATCCGAATTTCTTTTTTGGAAATAGCTTTTCAGAAACTTTATAGATACTTAAGGCAACTATAGTTGATATAATCAGGGCGAACAGAGTCCTTACGCCAATTTTAAGATTTTGAAAACCAAGTGGTTATAGGTTAAATATAATTAAAACACTATAAGTGTTGAATATAAATGGATGTGATTTTTTAAAAATTTCAAGCATTAATAGCTCATCTTGTTTTTTATCTTTAGATTTAGTTGTTTTATCTTGTCCAATAATTCCTTTCCTCTAAGGTTCTTTGCTATAATTATACCCTCCTTATCGATAAGCACTGAGGATGGAAATCCTTGAATTCTATATGTATCTACTATTTTGTTTTTAGGGTTAGAAATAATGATAGGCCAAAGGAGACCTTTTTTTTTC
The DNA here is from genome assembly GCF_028282165.1 of Winogradskyella sp. Classification (GTDB taxonomy): domain Bacteria; phylum Bacteroidota; class Bacteroidia; order Flavobacteriales; family Flavobacteriaceae; genus Winogradskyella. Next base: position 128,097 of record NZ_JANQIM010000011.1, read on the forward strand.
AAGAATTTGGCAAGCGCATCGGGCCTGTCTTCTGCGATCCCTAAAAATTCGATCTCGGACCTTTCCGAACTTAAAAATGCTTTTTCTAAATTTGGGATATCCTCAAGACAGGGCTTGCACCAAGTTCCCCAAAAGTCTATAAAAACGTACTTACCTCTGTAATCGGATAAGCGGATATCGTTATTGGTGCCGAATTCTTTTTCCACAATAGGATTAGCGTAAAATCCAACCTGATTTGAGTACAAAAGTGTATCTTTTGGCATTTTCCTTAATCGTAATATTTGATCTACGGGATCTACTTCCAAGAATTGAAAAACTTGGCTGTCTACTTTTAAAAATTGATTTTTATGGACATTTTTGTTCTTTTCAGAACCTAGATTATCATCAGTATCAAATATATCTATTGTGGCATTCTTGTACGTTAGATTGATAAAGCCGGAGTTAATTGAGATTTTTTTGCCCAAAAGCTTAGCCTCTGCATGCTCATGGATTGTGTACGACAACCGCCCTTTTTGGTCAATGAAGAATAGCATGGGAACTGTTGTTTCTTTGATTTTGTCAGTTTTTGCATATTGATACTCTACTTCATGAATATAACTAGGGTCAATATCTTTTTGTTGTTGCCAATCAACCAATTTAATGGGTTTCATTGTTGGGTTATTGGAGAAATCCAAATCATTATCCGCATCAAGTATATATTCTAATTGATTTCCATCGGATTTATTTATGGCGATATGGACAAAACATTTTAGGTTTTCGTCATAAAAAGTGTTAGAGTTTTCCGAGTCGATCTTCCACATCACCTTGAGTTGATCAAAGAAAACACTATCTATCTTACCTTCATTAAAGTTTTGAAATGCAAACTGATGTGGATTTAAAAGAATGCGCAAAACTATGGCATTGTCCCATGTATCGGGAATTCCGGTTGTAGTAATTATAGTATTGTACCATGGACTCCTGTTGCTTATTTCCCTAAGGAACAATCTTCCGTGCCTAGGGTTGTATGCATCATAGGGGTTATAGCTTCCAAAGCCTTTAGTGAAACCAAACGGCAACTCAATAATTTCATTATCCTTAAATTGCGAATCAGATCTGCAAGAAAATAAGGCTAAGAGTATAATTATAAAAACCGGTGCAAGTAGTTTTTGTATTTTCATTTTTTTAGAGGTTTTCCATTTTTATCAACTAAATCGCCATTGCTATTATAATATGTTCTTTTGCCATTTTTTTCAAGATAATAATAGCGTTCATTGTTAATAATTATAACTTTTACCTTGGGTTTGTCATTAGAACTGGTTTTTAAAGACGGTAAAAAGCGTTTTTTATCCGTATTGCTATTCTTTGGTTTAGAACTCTTTTTCACAGAGGAGATGCTATCTTGAGAAGGGACAGGGTTACTGGTTTTGTTTTTAGTATTAATAACAGTTACAGCTTCTGTTGCAGCCTCGGATTGAGACAAATTGCCTGTTAAATCATCGGTTGCCAAACCATTTGGATGTTGCATGGATGGTAAGAGAAAAGAAAATAATGGAATAGCCAATATGCTTATTACGATGTCTCGTCTTCTGTTTTTATTTGGCTTAATGTTTGTAATGCCCAAAATATGATTAATTCTATTTCCCAAATCAGAATTATCGATATTTAATACCAACTCTGACACTCTCTTTTCGTTTATCTGCGAAGCGATAATAAGAAAAGACTCTATCAGGGATGATTTAGATTGCGTTACCTTTACAGCATATTCATCGCATAGATTTTCAGAAAGATGATGTAGCTTTTTTGTTATAATGAAAACTAAGGGTTGAAAAAACAAACAGCATTTTAAGAGATTGTATACCATGGCTTTCTGAGGGTCAAAACGTTTTAAGTGGGCCAATTCATGGCTTATTACATTTTTTAATTGCTTTTTGTCTAAAAGCTCATTTAGGTTTTCGGGAATAAATATCTTATTAAGACCGGTTGCAAACGGGTTTGAGATGTACTTATTGCGCACTATTTTTATGGATCTTCTTATTTTCAGTTTAGATTTTACTTCTAATAAAATTGAAACAAGGCCTTCGTCATTTTTACAATTAAAATTTTTGATTTTCAGAAAAAAGGTTCTTCGTTTAACATATAATCTCGAGAACCAAAAAAGACTTATCAATAACCAAATAGGTGCTATTATATAGGACAAATTAATCGTATTAACCTTTTGTGCCGTATGGCTTTGTAAGTTACTCTCAGTTATATGATTTGGAAACCGTTCATATACAAAATTATTGACATTAATTAATTCGTGCTGAAAGAAATACTGAAAAGCTGTGGTTAAGATTGGAAGAAATAGTGCCAATAACAAAAAGATCTCATTTCTAGATTTATTCTTTGAATACTTGATTACAGTCTGGACTATAACAAAATATATTATGGTACTATGTACCAAATAGGTTAAAATTAATAGACAAAAGTCTCCAGCTATTATTTCCATTTTCCTTGTTTTTTAAGCATTATGATTTTTTTTTGTAATAGATCAATTTCCTCGGAGGTTAACATGTCTTCATCGATTAAGTGATTTACAATATCAAAACTTTTACCTTTATAAAATTGATCCGTAATTTTAGAGAGCATCGATCTTTTAACTTTCAATTCGTCGATCAGAGCACTATAGATGTACTTTTTTCCAAGGGATTTGTGAGTAACCGCGCCTTTGCTCTCTAGCCTTCTTAAAATTGTGCCTATTGTGGTAATTGCAAGATGACGATTACGTTTTTTAAAAATGGATTGAATCTCCGTAACCGTAATATCTGGATTTTCCCAAATAATTTGCATTACTTCTAGTTGTAAAGTGTCTATTTTCATTTTATTTACAATTAATACTACAAGTGTAGTAGAACAAACATACTACATATGTAGTAAAATTCCAAAAAAAATATTTTTTTGTCTTATAAGGTTCTAAAAACAAGAATCAAATGAGTTCAATATCGGGATAGGGTTACCAATATTCTTTTCTTGGATGCGGAAAAATGGTAAAAGCTTCGGCGGTATTGGGCATTAAATTTTTAATTAAATACAGTTTGGTGCCAAATTAAGTACTGTCCAAAAAACTTATTTAGGAACATCTAGTGTTTCATTGGTTCCAACGACCTCACTTTTGCTAGAGAATTTGATTCTGAATTAAGGGTTTGCCTATCTAATGATTTTGTACAGAGTGGCACATGTTTTAGAGCGAGGCGAAAAAGTAAACTACAAGTCAATACACAATATTGTAGCTTGGGGCAAAACAGCTGAGATTGTAGAAAAATTTATTACAAAAGGCAAGGAAGTGGCCATAGGAGGGAAACTCACCACTAGGTCGTGGGAGGATAAAGATGGCATAAAGCGCTATACTACCGAAGTGGTTTGTAATGAGCTACTAATGTTGAGTAAATAATATCGCTATATTTTGAATTAAAATTAGGCAGGTTTCTAGCCTGCCTAAACTATTGAAACCCCCTTAAAGTAAAATTTTTCAAGTCCCCTTAACATAGAAAACTTAATCATTCTCTGTAACAGAAGTTACTAATATTGACAACTATAGGTTTTAATTTAGCCAAATCAATTAAAGCTTTAATGAACCTAGTATTTAAGCTATTAAACATACTTTATTTGGTCAGTAATATTCTAATCAATGTACTAAATATTAAATACTACGGATGTTTTGAAATTTTCTGAACTAATTCGCAATAGCATAATTGTACTAATTGATTTTAGGCATTGACAAAACACAAGCAAATGATAGAAGAATTTAAAACGAGTTATAGACAACATTTTGAAGAGACTCTAATTAATGAAATAATCGAGGTTGGAATCTTCAAAGAAGTAAATGAGGGACATAAATTGATTGATATTGGGGAATATTTAAGAGGAATGCCACTCTTAATATCGGGTGCCATAAAAATATTACGAGAGGATAGCGATGATGGGGAACTACTACTATACTATTTAGAAAGAGGGGACACCTGCTCAATGACGATGACTTGTTGTATGGGAAATACTAAAAGTGAAATACGAGCAATTGCAGAAATGGACACTAAAATTGTATTAGTCCCTATTCAAAAAATGGAATTATGGATTGCTAAATACAAAAGTTGGAGAAATTTTGTTTTTGAAAGCTATCACAATAGACTCAATGAATTACTCCATACTTTGGATAGTATAGCATTTAATGCAATGGATCAGCGTTTACTCGATTACATCAAAGAAAAAAGAAGAATTGTCAAAAACGACATCATCAAAAATACTCATCAAGAAATAGCTTACGATTTAAACTCATCAAGAGTGGTTATTTCTAGATTATTGAAAAAACTAGAACGACTAGGTCATGTTGATCTTCACAGAAATTATATAAAGGTCCTTAATTTATAATACTTTGAAAAGGATAATAATAGACTGTCGGCTTATAGTTTCACCCCAATAATATGTAACCTATGTTACTGCCTAAGAAGCCAATGCATATTATTTTTGAGACAAATCAAACTTAATTTATTATGACGCTTCTTAAAATTTTTGGATCACAAACAAAAGAGACTAACAATATAAAAATTCTAACTTCTGAAGAATTTAAATCTGCAATCAATGAGAAAGATATTCAACTCATTGATGTTAGAACATCCCGAGAATATAATTCTGGACATATTGAAAAAGCAGTAAACATTGATTTTTTTAATCGCTTGACCTTTGTAGATGCTTTAAAAAAACTAGACAAAAGTAGACCTGTGTTTCTCTACTGTCATTCAGGAAATAGAAGTCAAAAAGCAGCTAAAATGATTTTAGAAATGGGTTTTCAAGAAATCTATGATCTTCGAGGGGGATATTCATCTTGGAGCTAAGATATTAACAGAATTAATCGCAACAGAAATTAAAATGAACAGATCGCTAACTTTCCTTTTTTTGATTCTTATAGTAGTTACGGGTTGCAATAATAGAAACTCCGAAGCCTATAATCCTGTTATAAATGAAAAGACAGAAGAGAAAAAAGAAATAGCCACAAAAATTCATTCTGGTAAAAAATTGATGGAAACTCAATGCTACATTTGTCACAGTCCATCAGCAGCAGAAAAAGAAGGTAGAATCGGGCCACCAATGATTGCCATTAAAGCCCACTATATTGACGATGAAACAACAAAAGAAGTGTTTACTGACGCAATGTGGAACTTTCTCAAAAACCCCTCAAAGGATAGAGCAAAACTGCGCGGTGCGGTAAGAAGATTTGGGGTTATGCCTTATCAACCTTTTAAAAAAGAAGAGATAGTACAGATCGCTGAGTATATTTATGATTACCAAATCGATGAACCATCTTGGTTTAAGGAACATTGGGAAAATGGGCACAAAAAGAAGAGAAAACCCTATAAGAATAATGGTAAGATAGCCGCTGGCGTAAGCGATATGACTGTTAAAGATGTTGGACTTAGTTATGCCTTAGGAACTAAAAAGGTTTTGGGTAAGAATCTTATGGGCACAATACAAGCAAAAGGCACTTTAGAAGCCTTAACCTTTTGTAATGAAAAAGCATATCCACTAACCGATAGCATGGCAACCCAATTTAACGCTACTATAAAAAGAGTAAGCGATAAACCTAGAAATCCCAACAACAAGGCTAATATAGAAGAACTAGAAAAAATCGAGTACTTTAAAGAGCTCATTGCAAACGACAAGAAAACAGAGCCTGTAGTAGAAAAAAAGAACGGATATAATCAATTTTACTACCCAATTACAACTAATACTATGTGTCTGCAATGCCATGGTGAACCCAATGAGCAAATAACATCTGAGGTGTTAGCTACAATTAATAGCCTGTACCCTAACGATCTGGCTAAAGGCTATAAGATAAATCAAGTAAGAGGCATTTGGAGCATTACATTTAAAGACGCTAAGAATGAGTAAATTTTCAGAACTTACAAGCTCTAACAAACCTGTTTTAGTAGATTTCTTTGCTGAATGGTGTGGGCCTTGTAAAACCATGTTGCCAATACTTCAGGATGTTAAAGCAGAACTAAAAGAAGAGGTATCAATAATTAAAATTAATGTTGACAAAAATCAAAGGTTAGCTTCTAACTACAACATAAGAAGTATCCCTACACTTATTCTTTTTAAACAAGGCGCCATCAAATGGAAACAATCAGGAATAGTTGATACTTCAACCCTAATACATGTTATAAAAAGGCACCTTTAATATCAATATCTAAAAGTTTACAACAAAAAATCTTTACCAATACTCTTGTTTGTTTAGTGGAGCTTCACAAAACGTTTGTTCGTTTATAGGTTGTATCGCTTTAGCTTGTAAGGATTGCGCTAACCACCCATGAGGATATGACAATTTTAGAGGAGCTTTTATAATTTCTTCTGAAATTTGATAATACCCAACTTTTGAATAAAAATTAATATCACCATAAGTTAGTACTATCTGTACGCCTTCATCTCTTAATATTGAATGTGCAAAGTTGATAAGTGTTTGCCCAACGCCTTTACCATGATAATCAGTAGCTACTGCAACAGGAGATAATATAAACGTTCTCACATGAGGTTGCTCAAACTGTATTTTTGAAAAAATAATACACCCAATAATTTTATCTTCATTAACAGATACAAATACACGTATGTTTTCTTGTTTGTCACTATTAAGAAAATCACTAACCAAATTACTAATAAGCTTTCCTTCATCTTCACCTTCAGAATCATTAAAAGTTTCTTTGAATAATTGAATAATGTCCTCGTCTTTTTGTCCGCTATATTGTAGATATTTCATTTTTTAGTTGTTTGTAACTAATGTTACTGCAATTTACTTCGCTACACTTTAGTTTTATACAAAAGTAACTTACAATACTCAAATAACTATGGAAAACTCAGATACTCACCAAGAACTCGTAAAAAGTATGCCAAGAATTGGCGATAAGGCACCTGATTTTGAGGCTTTAACAACAAAAGGGCAAATTAAATTTTCAGAGTTTGCCAAGGATAAGTGGGTTGTTATGTTTTCGCATCCAGCTGATTTTACACCGGTTTGCACTACGGAAATGAGCGGTTTTGCGATAAGAAAAGATGAATTTGATGCCCTTGATACAGAATTATTGGGACTTAGTATCGATAGCATTCATGCGCATCTAGGATGGGTACAAAATGTAAAGGAAAACACAGGGGTGTATTTTGATTTCCCCATCATTGCCGACCTAGATATGAAAGTTTCAAAACTTTATGGGATGCTTCAGCCCAATGAAAGTGAAACAGCTGCTGTACGCGCCGTATTTTTCATTGATCCTGAAAAGAAAATCCGCTTAATTATGTATTACCCACTGAATGTAGGTAGAAACATGAGTGAAATTCTGAGGGCATTAGAGGCATTACAAACATCGGATAAATATAAAGTCGCCATGCCGTTGGACTGGAAAAAGGGAGACAAAGCCATTGTACCACCACCAAAATCGTTGGATGAACTCAACAAAAGATTAGAAGACGATTCCGTTGAGAAAGTAACTTGGTATCTTGCCAAGAAGGAACTGTCGTAAAAACAGAATAAAAGCTAGGATACTGCATAAGTTGTAGTTTATGATTATTATCATAGTTTAAAAAATAGATAAGTTTGATCTTTAAAGCCATAAAATAGTTATAAACCAGACCACTCTATGGTATTTAGGGAGGAACATAAATCTCTACTTTTTATAAAGCTCAAAACTGTTTGAAAAAAGCGTTTTCTATAATAGTAACTACCGCTATAATGATGCCTTTCCTAATAAGGATCGGGATTTTGATCGACTTTAAAATCAATCAGGAATTTATTGCGAAAGTATTATGTGTAGATAAGGAGAAGCCAATGTCAACCTGTAACGGAAAGTGTTATCTTTCTGAGCAACTTAAAAAAACGGAAGAACAGCAACGAGATCAAGTCCCAACTAGTAATGAAAAAGACAGATATGAAGTCGTTTACTATTCTCAAATTGAAAAATATCATCTCCTAATCTCAACAGACGGTCATTCGGAAAAAAAGATTTCCTATTACAGGGATTGTTTTTATCACTATAACTATTTTCCTGATGTTTTCCATCCGCCAAAATTCTATTTAGTATAACATAGTGGGTGTTGCTACCCAAACTCTTAGATAGCACTCTGGTATTCCAGTAGTGCTTCTAGTTGTGTATTACTTTCTAATAAAATTATAAAACTAAAAATGAAGATTAAATATATTTTAGTCATAGTACTATGTGCACTATTTACCCATCTTTTTGCTCAAACTCAGCAAGAAGAAATAAGGTTGTTAGACCTTGAGACAGCCATGCCAATAGTACAAGCCACCTTTGAGTATGGCGAACAAAATGGAATTTCGGACGAAAACGGTACGATTCGTTTCGATTTTATTGAAAATGCAACCCTAACGATATCACATATGAGTTATGGTTCATGGTTGTTATATGGTAATGATCTTAAGATAGCCATCCAAAATAAAGTGTTTTACAGAAACAAAGAAACTGTAAATCTATATCCCGTAACTATTATAGGCGTAAAACAACAGAGTTCCCAACCAGAGAGCAGGCTCAACATAGAGCATCAAGACCGTATGGAACACGATGGGGCACAATTACTCAACCAATTGCCAGCATTTAACAGTATTCGTAAAGGAGGTAATTATGGGTTTGACCCTGTTTTTAGAGGGTTTAAATATGACCAACTTAATATAGTATTTAACGGGGCGCAAAGTGCAACAGCGGCTTGCCCTAACAGAATGGATCCACCAACAAGCCAAATGGCTCCTAATATGATAGATCGTATTGAGGTATTAAAAGGGCCTTATGCTCTTCGCTATGGAAGTGGTTTTGGAGCAACCATAAACTTTGTGCCCACTAACCTTCGCTTTACGATAGAAAATGATGTTTATGGTAGACTATCAACAGGTTACGAAAGCAATGGAGACATTGTAAGAGGTGAGAGTCAAATAGGTTTCAGTGGTAAGAAGCATGATATTAGCTTTTTTGGTTCGTGGTCTCAAGGCAATGATTATACCTCAGGCAATGACGAAACAGTACAGGCAGATTTTCAACGCGGTAGCTTTGGGACAAATATGGGATTTAAAATCACTTCAAGGCAACAGCTTAGGATATCTGCACTTTATAATCGTGCCAGAGATGCAGACTTTCCTGCTTTACCCATGGATTTGAGGGAAGACGATACTTGGATGTTTAATGTAAGACATGATATCCAGTTTAATAGAGCTAAACTACAAAGCTGGAATACGACGGTTTTTGGCTCTTTTGTCGATCATCTCATGAACAACTTGCTCAAGCCATTAGACCCTCGCACACTCAATGCTGAAACTGCGGCTAAAACTTTTAATTATGGTGGCAGAACGGAAGGTGTTTGGCGTTTTACCAAAGGTACTTTATATGCAGGAGCTGACTTACGTATAGAAGGTGCGGAAGGTACCAGACTGAGAGCGTTTTTAATGGGACCAAATGCAGGAAATACTTTTGAGGACAATGCTTGGCAAGATGGTAGGATAAGTAAAACAGGAGTTTTTACAGAATATCAGCTAAACGGATCTACTTTTGACTACATATTTTCTGGACGATTAGAACTCAACAATGCAAAAGTTAATGATGCCAGTGGTGAGTTTACTCAAATATATTCAGACAGTAGAGTTACCCAAGTCAACCCAAGTTTTAGTGTTGGTATTCTTAAGGATTTTGGCACTACCGTAAAAACAGGCTTTTGGCTAGGACGTGCTCAAAGAAGTGGCGGCCTTACAGAACGGTTTATCAATTTTTTTCCCGTAGGTCAGGACCCATTCGAAATGTTAGGTAATCCAGATCTAAATCCTGAAGTCAACAATCAGGTTGATGTAACTTTACAATGGACGCCGTATAAGAAAACAAAAGTCAATATCGATGTGTTTGTGTCTTATTTGCAAGACTATATTTCTTCGGTTATCAATCCCAACTTCGATCCACGCTTACCTTCAAGTCCGGGCGTTAGACAGTTTATTAATATAGATGAAGTTTTTAAAACTGGTTTTGAAATCAGTTGGTCGCAGAAACTATTTGCAGGTCTGCAACATCAATTGGGTATAGCATATACCTATGGTCAAGATATGGAACGTGATGAGCCCCTACCAGAAATCGCACCTTTGGATTTGAGATATGTTCTTTCAGGTAGTTACTTTAAGAATAAGTTAAGCCCAGAAATTGCTTTCCGTTATGTAGCAGAACAATCTAGAATTTCTAATGAATTTGGGGAAACCGTAACCCCATCGTTTACCCTTTTAGACATAAATATCGGTTATGAAATATCTGATAAGCTATCCATTAATGCAGGTGTGAATAATCTATTTGACGAGAACTACTATGAACATCTCAACCGTTCTGTGAGAGGAACAAATGATCCTATATTTGCACCAGGTAGAAATGTATTCGCTAATCTTAATCTTACTTTTTAGAAAAATTGAGGTGAAGAATGTGGTTTTCGCCTCAATTTTTTATTAAAAGAAACGGTCTAAATAAATGGCTATATAAACCTTGCTGGCCTTTCAATCCATATGAAACCTATTTCATTGGCAAGTTGTTCATAATAAGTAAAAGTTTGAATTAAATGGATAAACTCATTGAGAATATTAAAAAAATCAAACGACGAACAGACGCGTGTTTTAATTAAATTAATTAAACAATAACTTAGCAATAAATATCAAAAAATCAATCATATTCTCAACTATTTTTACAATGAAAGAAATGGTTAAAAATGATTATTATCAACGAATTGAAAGAGCTATAAACTTTATTGAGGATAACCTCATGAATAAGCTTACCGTTGAGACGATTGCGCAAAAAGCATTTTTTTCAAAGTATCATTTTATCAGAGTATTTAAGGCAACAACAGGAGAGACAGTTGGAAACTATCTTAGACGCAGAAGAATTTCAAGATCTTCAAAGTCTTTAATAAACTCTAACCGTTCAATATTGACTATTGCCTTAGATTATCAATTTGAATCTCAAGAGGCTTACACCCGTTCATTCAAAAAAGTTTACGGTACAAGCCCTAGAAAGTATCGCATGCAGAATAAAGACCAAATAGCCTTTGGTCGTGCAAGATTAACAATCGAAAGATTAAATCATTTAAAAAGTAATGTAACGATGACGCCAAAAATTGTAGATATTGATAAAAAAAAGTTAGTTGGGCTAAGTATATTAACGTCGTTAGCAAATAACAAGATTCCAAAATTATGGAATGATTTTATGTTAAGAATTGGAGAAATAAAGAATAATGCCAATACGGGTTGTTACGAAGTGAACCCATTTGATTCAAGTTTTAAGATTGAGAGTTTTACAAAAGATAAGGAGTTTGAAAAATGGGCAACTGTAGAGGTTCATAGTTTTGATGGCATACCCGCTGGATTGAAGCCTTTAACCATTGAAGGTGGAAAATATGCTGTCTTTAAACACAAAGGGAAAATGAGCAATATCCAAATGTCATTTGACTATGCCTATGGCACATGGTTACCAAACTCTGAATATCAGCTTGATGCAAGGGCAAGTTTTGAGAGATATGGAGCGCAGTATTTAGGCCCAGACAATCCCGATTCAATTACAGAATTATGGATTGCAATAAAATAGTATTGAGAAAGAACATCTTTTTTTGCAAAAAATGGAAATATTAAAACTTACTGAAAAGAATATACAAGACGAACATATTTGCTGTGCTATAAGCGATAAGAAAAGTAGAAATGGCTATGAAAAGAAAAAGCAATGGTTAAAGAAAGAGTTTAAGAATGGTTACAACTTTCAAAAAGTTGATGTTAGAGGAAAGGTCTTTATTGAGTATGTTCCAATTGAGAGTTCTTGGCTGCCCTTAACAGGAAAGAACTTTATGGTTATCAATTGTTTTTGGGTCGCCGGACAATTCAAAGGAAAAGGAAATGGAAAGAAACTCTTAGAACAATGTCTGAAAGATTCAAAGAACATGGATGGAGTTATTGCGGTGTCAAGTGATAAAAAACGACCTTTTATGACTGACCCAAGATTTTTAAAGTATAATGGTTTCGAAATCATTGATGAAGCAAAACCTTACTTTAAACTTTGGGGATTTAGAACAAATCCTAATGCTGAATTTCCAAGATTTTTGGAAACTGCTAAATCTGGTGTTTGTCCAAACAATAACGGAATCACCGCATATTATTCTAATACTTGCCCATTCACTGATTTTTACACCAACGAATTATTGAGAGCATATGCAAAAAAGAAGAATGTTCCTATAGAAATACATCATATTAAATCTCAAGAAGATGGACGAAAAATGCCAATTCCTTGGATTATAAATAGTGTTTTTTATAAAGGAGAATTAGTAAGCTTAGAAATAAAAGTTGATAGGCATTTAGACAAATTAATCGAATAACATGTTATAACAAAGTACCCTTTTCTAATACTTCTATCACATATAATGGATTGTGTTTTTTAGAGTTTGGGAGAGAAGAGTGGATAGCGAGAAAATACGGAAATAACCTTAAACGCATCACGTAAAATGCAGGAGCTGGTTCAGAGAATAAAAAAAATCGAACATGGTTTTAAACATATTATCGAGGCAGGAAGTTTGATATTGAAAGACAAAACTCAAAACCACTTTGATTTGGCAAATAGCTTTTTGACCGATGAAACCTATCAAGTAAGAATGTTAGCAGTTTATCTGTTAGGACAACTTTCAACAGAGAATACAGATGCTTTACATATTTTAGAAACCGAAGTTGGAAAAGACGAAAATTGGAGAGTCCAAGAAATGTTGGCTAAGGCTTTTGACCATTATTGTAAAACTTTAGGCTATGAAAATAGCTTACCCAAGATTAAGAAATGGTTATCTGATAAGAACCCTAACATAAAGAGAGCTGTAACTGAAGGACTAAGAATTTGGACAAGCAGACCTTATTTTAAAGAAAACCCTCAAATAGCTATTACATTAATCAGCGCAAACAGAGATGACGAAAGTGAATACTTAAGAAGATCTGTTGGAAACTCGCTTAGAGATATCCGTAAAAAACACAAAGAATTAGTCGATAAAGAAATCTCAAATTGGGGAAACAGTAAAAGAGTAGAATTCGTAAAAAAAATAGTTACAAAATAGTTCTAGTCCTATTATTGTTTTCTTTCATAATAAAAACAGCGATAGTCTATTCTTTTATTATTTTTTTATTAATAATCCCCTCTTTTGTGATAATGTTTACAAGGAAAACTCCTGATGGTAATCTCGATACATCAATTGGTTCAAGATTATTATACATTTCGAGGATTTTTAGTCCTGTAATGGAGATAATCTCAACTTTCAAAATTATTAATTTCGTTGCAATGAATAATTCACTTTTGACAGGATTTGGGTATAGTCTAAATTTTGAATCAAAATCAAAATCAATTGTGCTTAAAGTTGAACAGTCTAAACTAAATTGGTCTCCGCTATCTATACTTCCCCAAGGAATCCAAACCGCATCGCTGTACGAAACATTATCTACATCAATACAAGTTAAATTAGGAGTGTTAGATGCATCAAAATCATTAAAATCTTCGTTGTTACCATTAGCAACATTTAAAGAATTTATGATTGAATTATTTTGTACTTCTACGGAAGTTAGTCCTGTGAGCATACTTAAATTTAATGACTCCAATAAAATAGACGAGGCATTTAAAGTAGTAAGGTTTGACCCTATGGGTAATGCAAGACTGGTGATTAGGTTATTGCTACAATTTAAGTTAGTTAGTGTTATATTTAGCGAAACATCTAAGGTACTAATCTGGTTACTGCTACAATTTAAAGCGGTGAGTGATGTAAAGGCTTCTATACCTGTCAAATCAGAAATATTCAAACCTGAACAATTGATAGGTCCTACATAGGTTTGTGCTTCTGATACTTGTATTTCAGAATCAGAATTTGTGTTAATAAACGGTTGTCCAACCAAATAGGCTTTAAAATTTGTATCGGGAATAACAACATTCTGGGCGATTAAGTTCAAACAAAAAGAAGCGAATACAATAATACTAAGCAAAACTTTATCCATGTTTTCGTAATTTATATTTGGGGTTAATTTATGTTTTAAACGGTTTTATTTATATACGCTGTCAAATATCAACACTGATTTATTCTTATATTTGAATCAAGAAAAAGAATACTCAATAATGAGTACCAAAATACTAGCTAGTGAGTACGTTTACTTCGATTTTTAGCCACTGGAAAGACACGTTAAAACTTAGTACTAATGATTATCATGAAAAACTTCAAGAAATAGTTGAGAGGCTAAATCAAGCCGAAAACTTAATTCAAGGGGCAATTTTTATTCAAGATTACAGGGATTTTAGTGTAAAATATGCTTCAAAAAACGCTTTTGCTATTTGTGGATATTTTCCCGAAAATTTTTACGCCAATGGAATAGAATTGGGCTTGCAGTTACACCATCCAGAAGATCGCTCTAAAGTTTTAGTACTTCAAAAACAGGTTTTTGACTATCTACAAACTATTCCTAAAGATTTTAGAGATAGCTTGGAAATTAATTATATCGCCCGAATTTTTAACCGAAAGCAAGATCGCTACCAGATCACTCATGCCACGATAAAACCTTTGTTATTTGATGCAGAGCATAATGTTATACTTGATATTGCCCACTGGAAAGCGATTCCCACCATTCCTTTGAGCGAATCGTTTAGTTATACTATAAAATATATTGATGTTGAAGGAAACGTTCATCAGAAAAATAATCTAATGGAAGATGATAAAAAGAGTATTAGTGCTTTAACAAAAACAGAACAAGAAATTACCGCATTATTGAAAAAAGGTTTAACATCTACACAAATCTCTGAAAAGTTAAACCGAAGCAAACACACCGTAGATACTCACCGTAGAAATATTCTTAAAAAATTAGGGTTAAAATCAACCCGAGAATTGTTGATTTTACGTTTATAAAAATGATCGTTTATTAGTCGTATTGAAACCAAAGCTATAAAAAATTCAAATTGAGTATTAGAGCAATTAGTAGGTAGTTGCTAAAAGAAAGAATTACCCATATTACATAAAGAAAATGAATTATAGTCAACCTTTAATAAACCATGACCTTAACTCATTATAACCATTACAAAACTATACACATTAGAAGCAAAATCAAGTAACTAAAGTTGCGCTAAAAGTTAATTTTCTTTATATGTAACACCAGTTGCTTTAAAATAGTATTCTGCAAAATACCTTTGACTAAAATTTTAGTCCTATGGATACAGAAATTCTAGCTAGAATCCAATTTGCGTTTACTGTTGCTTTTCACTATATCTATCCACCTTTAAGCATAGGTTTAGGATTATTAATGGTCATATTTGAAGGGCTCTATCTAAAAACAGGAAACAAGCATTATGAGGTACTGACCCGTTTTTGGTTGAAAGTCTTTGCTATAACCTTTGGCATCGGCGTTGCAACTGGTATTATCATGGAATTTGAATTTGGAACGAATTGGTCTGTATATTCTAAGTATGTAGGTGATATTTTTGGTAGTGCTCTAGCAGCTGAGGGACTATTCGCCTTTGGATTAGAAAGTACTTTCCTTGGTATTTTGATTTTTGGATGGAATCGAGTATCACCTAAAGTACATTTCATTTCTACAATTGGAGTCTTTTTAGGTTCTATGTTTTCCGCTGTTTGGATAGTGGTGGCCAATAGTTGGCAACAAACACCTGCAGGTTATCACATTGTAGGTGAAGGATTAAATGCGCGGGCAGAAATAACCGATTTCTGGGAGATGGTCTTTAATCCGTCTAGTGTTGATAGAATAATCCATGTATGGCAAGGTGCATTTTTGGCAGGAGCTTTTTTAGTGCTTAGTGTACATGCGTATTATCTTTTAAAAGGAAGGTATGTTGAAATTTCCAGAAGGGGATTTAAAATAGCACTCATAGTCGCTACTGTTATCTCTTTGACACAACTTTTATCTGGACACAGCTCTGCAGATGGAGTTGCAAAAAATCAACCCGCTAAGTTAGCCGCTATGGAAGGCCATTACGAAGCTTCGTCACCCGCAGATTTGTATTTGTTTGGTTGGGTAGACGACAAAACACAAGAGGTTAGGGGAATAAAATTACCTGGCGGTTTATCATTTTTGGTACATCAAGATTTTAATGCTCCAATCACAGGTTTAGATGCATTTCCAAAAGAAGACAGGCCTACTCAAGTCAATGCAGTTTTCCAATTTTATCATATTATGGTGGCCATAGGACTGTTTTTAATAGGTCTCACTATATATGCCAGCTTTCTCTGGTGGAAAAAGAAATTATTTAACAAAAGATGGTTGTTGAAGATTTTCGCTTTCTCTGTACTCCTACCCCAAATAGCTAATCAGGTAGGCTGGTTTGCCGCGGAAATGGGTAGACAGCCATGGGTAGTATATGGGCATCTGAGAACCAACGAAGCTTTTTCACAAGAGGTGTCGTCTAATCAAATCTTATTCTCTTTAATTCTGTTCTTTGTTGTATATACTATATTATTTCTATTGTTCCTCTATTCGTTGAACAAAAAAATTAAAAAAGGGCCTTACGAAGAAATACAAACTGACTTACAACTTGTATAAATTGAAAAGCTATGGAAACAATTTTAGGTTTAGATTATCCAACACTTTGGTATTTAGTAGTAGGTCTTCTATTTTCTGGCTATGCCATTTTAGAGGGATTTGACTACGGCGCAGGAGCTTGGCATTTGTTTTTTAAAAAAGATTTAAGTCGTCGCATAGCCATTAACGCCATAGGTCCGCTTTGGGATGCTAATCAAGTTTGGCTCATCATTGGTGGAGGTGCCCTGTTTGCAGGATTCCCGGTAATGTATGCTACTATGTTATCGGCCATGTATATTCCTTTTATGTTATTTTTGATGCTACTTGTGTTACGCTCCGCAGCAATAAAATTCCGTAGTGCCGAAGAAATGAAATGGTGGCGTAGAACTTGGGATATTGTCTATTTTGTATCCAATACATTAATAGCCTTTTTGTTAGGTGTTGTTCTAGGAAACTTATTACAAGGTTTTGAAATTGGAGAAAATTTTGGCTACCAAGGTGGTATTTTCTTTTCATTCTTAAGTCCTTATGCCCTTATGGTAGGATTAACCACGTTATTCATTTTTATGACCCAAGGCGCCATTTTCTTATTGCTGAAAACAGAAGGACGCTTACACGCCAGATTAACTTTTTTATTGAAAAAGGGGATGATTTTTTTTATTCTTAGCTTTGCGTTTACATCCTTTTACACGTTGATATATATTTCAGGGGTTACAGATAAATTCAAGGAGAACCCAGTATTTTTTATCTTACCAGCTCTAGCGTTCTTGGCCGTCGCCAACGTACCAAGACTTGTTTCAAAAAAGAAATATGAGTATGCTTTAGTATTCTCATCATTGACTATGGCTTTTTTACTCATGTTAGTTGCCTTTCAAATGTATCCTGTTTTGTTACCCTCTACCATTGATCCAAAATATAGTGTAACTATTTACAATGCTGCTTCATCTCAAAAATCTTTAGGAATAATGTTAACAATAGTGCTCATAGGAGCACCTTTGTTAGCAATGTATTTCCTTTTTCTATATAGAACTTTCAATGGTAAGGTAAAGTTAGATGATACAAGTTATTAGCATTAGGTATGAGCAATAACTAAGTGTTTCATGGGAGAAGGGCGTCATTACTGATGCCCTTTTTTATGTAACCTAAGTCACTGTGGCGGTATCCATACTATTCTACCTTTGTTTAAAATCCAATTTATTATGTCCAAAATTGTAATCTTAGGAGCAGGAATAGCTGGGCATGTAGCTGCATCACATTTACGCAGAAAACTACCAAAAAAGCATGAAGTTTTAGTGGTTTCCCCAAACAGCAATTATCAATGGGTACCATCAAATATTTGGGTAGGCATTGGTAGAATGAAACCTGAAGATGTACTTTTTCCATTAGCTCCTCTATACAAAAAGAAAGGTATTGGTTATAAGCAAGCCAAAGCAATATCTTTTCATCCCGAAGGAGATGAAAATGAAGAAAAACCATATGTGGTTGTGGAATTTGTTACGGGCGAAAATAAGGGTGCTCAAGAAAAGGTAACCTACGACTACTTAATAAACGCTACAGGTCCAAAATTAGATTTTGAAGCCACAGTAGGCTTACGACCAGGCATTAACAAAGCCTATTCTGTATGTACCTATGGTCATGCAGAACATGCGTGGGATGCGTTGAATGAACAGATAACACGTATGAAAAATGGGCAAAAGGTGAAAATACTAATCGGTACTGGTCACGCAAAATCTACGTGCCAGGGTGCAGCTTTTGAGTACATTTTAAACGTCGAAAAAGAACTATGTAAACATAAGATAAGGGACAAGGCAGAAATTACCTGGATTTCTAATGAATACCGATTAGGTGATTTTGGCATGGATGGTATGTTAATGAGCTACGGAAACATCAATATGAAATCGAGCGAAATGGTCGAAATGATATTTGAAGACAGAGGGATCAAATGGATACTGGGCGCAGGCGTTAACAAGATTGAAGATGGTGTTGCACATTACGAAACGCTTGATGGTGAACAAAAATCCCTAACCTACGATTTTGCCATGCTCATCCCAGCGTTTTCTGGTCATGGATTCAAAGCATTCAGTAAAGTAGGAAACGATATCACAAACAAACTCTTTAAAGGTTTTATGATTGTTGATGCCGATTACACCCCAAAACCCTATGAAAAATGGCGTGTCCAAGATTGGCCAGAAACCTATCAAAACCCTAGTTATCCCAACATTTTTGCGCCAGGCATTGCTTTTGCGCCACCACATCCGATTTCAAAACCAAGAACAAGTAAAAGCGGTACACAGATAACACCTTCCCCTCCGCGCACAGGAATGCCTTCAGGGATTACGGCAAAACTTGTGGCCGACAATATTATAGACTCCATTAAAAATGGCCATAACATCTCGTTGCACCATAAAGGCTCACTAGGCAATATGGGAGCTGCTTGTATTGCTTCAGCAGGTTTTGGTATGCTAGAAGGAAGTGGTGTTAGTATCACAACATACCCTATTGTCCCAGATTTTGAAAAGTATCCAAATACCCATGGTCGTAAATTGGGCAAAACTTTTGGAGATATTGGTTTGGCCGGCCACTGGCTAAAATTAGCATTACACCATGCCTTTATTTACAAAGCAAAAATGAAGCCCTTTTGGTGGTTGATTCCTGAATAGGAAATCAATTTGAACAAGAAGATTTCGCATTAAAACTAGAAGATTCAAATAGAAAAACTAATAAATCAGTCATGGAAAGAATATCAAAAAAACAGAAGCATCGCATGCAAAACCCTATAATACAATTCTTCAAGTTTATTTATCTAAGTATAAAAATTATGATTGTAGTTGCCGGAGGACATGGCGGCACAAGAAGAACAAACTGATGTTTATTGGTCAGTGATTTTGGTTGGTTAGTAAAAGAGCATCCATTTTTATAATGGGTGCTTTTTTTTCATAGGTAACCTGAGTTACTGTAAATGCCAAACTCCAAAACTAAATTTGTATCAATATTTTTTGTAACATGAAATACAAAACCGTCGCAATATTTAGTTCACTATTGTGGTTTTACCAAACCAATGCACAACAAATCACTTTAATTACAAAAGAAGAAGTAGTTAGTAGGGTAAGCAAAAACAATACATCTTTAAAGATTTCGGAACAAAGTTTTCAAGAGGCTCAAGCCGATTTTCGCCAAACCAATACAATTTTTCTACCTAATATAATGGCGTCGCATACGGCGATTGCTACCACCAACCCATTGATGGCCTTTGGTTCAAAATTGAACCAAGAAATCTTGACCCAAAGTGATTTCAATCCGCTTTTATTGAACGATCCTAGCCAAATAGAGAACTATGCAACTAAGTTCGAAATCCAACAACCTGTTATTAATATTGATGGTATTTATCAGCGCAAAGCTGCAAAGATGAGGATGCAGGCTATGGAATTTCAAAAGCAACGCACTAAAGAGTATTTAGAATTTGAGGTAGAAAAAGCCTATATGCAATTACAATTGACTTACAAAGGAGTGAGTGTGCTAGAAAAAGTTTTAGAAGCTTCACAAGCCAATCTTAAATTAGCCAATGATAGATTTAAGCAGGGTTATTTACAAAGAGCAGATGTTTTAGCAGTAGAAGTGCGTGTTACGGAAGTAAAAAACCAATTGCAAACCGCAAAAAGCAATGTCGCAAATGCATCAAACTATCTTTCTTATTTAATGGATGATAAAACCTATATCCTCTATCAACCAGCCGATAGCTTGCAACTAATTGGCTATGGTTTGAAAGATACACAAACTGTTTCTGAGGATAGAGCTGATGTAAAGGCAATGGAGCTGACTTCAGATGCCTATGAGTCTATAAGTAAAGCAGATAGAATGTCATTTTTACCACGCTTAAATGCATTTGGTTCTTACGAATTATTTGATGATAAAATTTTTCAAGCCAATGCAAGTGGATATACATTTGGGGCACAGCTAAGTTGGAATATTTTTGAGGGTTCTAAACGCTTTGGCAAAGCACAGAAAAGTAAGGCTACTTACGAAAAATCTCAATTAGAGTATAAACAATATAGGTCACAAAGCCAGTTAGAATTAAACAAGGCAAACAGGATGCTTATTGATACTAAGAACAAGTTGGAGTTAACAGCGTTGGCACTGTCTCAATCTGAAGAATCACTGCGAATTAGGATTAATCGTTTTAAGGAAGGATTAGAAAAGACTTCAGATTTGTTATTGGCAGAAACGCTATATGCGCAAAAACAATTAGAATATTTTCAAACAGTGTTTGAGTATAACAATGCCCAATCCTATCTAAAATTCCTTTCAAAGTAAAACAAAAACAACAAAAGAGAAAGTAATGAAAAAAATATATAAATCAGTTCTGTGTGCGACTTTGCTCTTATTTATGGCATGTGGTTCTAATGAAGAGAAGACATTTGTGGATGACTCGCCCGCCGTTAAAGTAGTGGTTCAAAACGTAAAAACTGATAATAACAATCCTTTCCTAACAGTAAGCGGTAAAATACAAGCAAGTAATAGTGCTAATTTAAGCACTAGGATGATGGGTTTTGTAACGAAAACTCATGTTAAAGTAGGAGATAAGGTAAGTAAAGGGCAACTTTTAATATCTATAAACAATACCGATCTGCAAGCAAAGGCTGCACAAATCAATGCAAACATAACCGAAGCTACCGCGGTTTACAAAAATACTAAAAAGGATTATCAGCGTTTCCAAAACCTGTTTGCAGAAAACAGTGCTTCGCAAAAAGAACTCGATGATATGATGGCTCAATTTGAGATGGCCAAAGCAAGATTGGAGGTGGCAAAGCAAATGAAGAATGAGGTAAATGCGCAATTTAGTTATGCTAATATTCGCTCACCTTTCTCTGGTGTTATCACCAATACATTTATTGAGAAAGGCGATATGGCAAATCCAGGAGTACCCTTAATTGCTGTTGAAACTCAAGGTCAATTTGAAGTAATCGCTACGGTACCGGAAAATGAAATTTTACGAATTAAGAATAACACTGAAGTTGATGTGTTGATAAAATCAATAGATAAATCTGTGAAAGGAAAAGTTACTGAAGTAAGTACCTCAGCTAAAAATACCGGAGGGCAATATTTGGTAAAAATCAATTTAGGTAAGACAGATACCGATATTTTTTCTGGAATGTATGCTATGGTTCAATTTCCAGTAGAGAATACTCCAGCTACTAAAAACAGGGTATTAATCCCAACCAAAGCCTTGGTAAACAATGGTCAATTATCTGGCGTTTATACCGTGAGCCAAAGCAACACGGCAGTATTGCGTTGGCTGCGCTTGGGAAGAGTGTTCGGAGATAATGTAGAGGTGTTATCAGGGCTATCAACCAATGAATCCTACATAGTTTCTTCCGAAGCAAAACTATACAACGGAGCTAAAGTTACAATTGAATAACCAATGTAAATATCATTAAAAAAATGAAAGACGGTTTAGCAGGAAAAATAGCGAAGAGTTTCATTGGCTCTAAACTTACTATTCTCTTAATGATAGTGTTTATGGTTATTGGGGTATACAGTTCATTTTTGATACCCAGAGAAGAGGAACCGCAGATAGATGTACCAATGGCTGATATTTTTGTCGGCTATCAAGGAGCAAGCCCGACAGAAGTAGAATCGCGTGTCATAAAACCTTTAGAGAAATTAATCTCAAATATAAAAGGAGTAGAGTATGTGTATTCTACGTCTATGAAAGAACAGGGTATGGTGATAGTTCAGTTTTATGTTGGGGAAGATATTGAGCGATCATTTGTAAAACTCTACAATGAAATCAACAAGCACATGGACATCATGCCACAAGGAGTGACCTTTCCCTTGGTAAAGACACGTGCTATTGACGATGTCCCAATGCTAGGACTTACCTTATGGAGTGAGAATTACGACGATTACGAGCTAAAGCTCATAGCGCAAGAACTCACCGATGAAATTGAAAAAGTAAATGATGTAGCCATTACAAAAAAAATTGGTGGTCGTAGTCGCGAAATGCGTGTTGTGTTAGACAAAGACAAACTCGCAACAAGTGGGTTGGATTTCTTGACCGTAGCTGAAATGATAAAGGTTAACAACAAACAGCTAAGCTCAGGAAGTTTTGATAAAAGTGATACCGAATATGCAGTAAGCACAGGAAAGTTTTTAGAAACTGCAGAAGATGTTGAGAATTTGGTTGTTGGCGTACAACAAAATCAACCTATCTATTTGAAGCAAATAGCTTCAGTAGTTGATGGGCCTGAATTGCCTAAAAACTATGTCTCGCTAGGGTTTGGTGGAGCTAGTGAAAAAAAGAGCGATTTTAAATCAGAATATCCAGCAGTGACCATTTCTGTTGCAAAACGAAAAGGTGCTGATGCGATGAAAATATCGGATGTCATAATTGATAAAGTTGAACAACTTAGAAGTACTTTAATTCCAGATGATGTCCACGTAGAAATTACCAGAAACTACGGAAAAACGGCCTCTCAAAAAGTATCAGAACTATTGATGCACTTAATCGGTGCGATAATAGCGGTTACACTAGTTGTAATGCTGGCTATGGGTTGGCGTGGCGGTTTAGTAGTGTTTTTATCTGTCCCTGTAACATTTGCCCTTACGCTTTTGAGCTATTATATGCTTGATTATACCTTAAACCGAATTACGCTCTTTGCTTTGGTATTCGTAACTGGTATTGTAGTCGATGATTCCATCATAATAGCAGAAAATATGCATAGGCATTTTAAAATGAAACGTCTACCCTTTAAGCAAGCTGCTTTATATGCCATAAACGAAGTAGGTAATCCTACGATACTAGCAACATTTACTGTAATTGCTTCGGTATTGCCTATGGCATTTGTTTCAGGTTTAATGGGGCCTTACATGAGTCCTATGCCCATCGGTGCGTCCATAGCAATGTTGCTATCGCTCTTTGTTGCATTAACGATTACACCGTATTTAGGATACCTATTCTTACGCGAAAAAGATAAAAAAGAGAATAAGCCACATGAAGTAGACGAAGTTAAGCAAATGGAGTCTTCCTTTGTGTATAAGATATATAATAAACTTGAGCGGCCCTTGATTGAAAACAGAACCAAACGTTGGGTTTTCCTAGGAATTACGGTGTTACTATTAATCGGCTCACTGGCTATGTTCTTTACCAAATCTGTTGCCGTAAAGATGTTGCCCTTTGATAACAAGAATGAGTTTCAGGTGGTGATTGATATGCCAGAAGGGACCACTTTGGAACGCACATTAGCTGTGACGAAAGAGATTGCTCAGTACCTAGCCACTAGATCAGAAGTAGTAAACTATCAAAGCTATGTGGGTGTTTCAGCCCCAATCACCTTTAATGGTTTGGTACGTCATTATGATTTGCGTGGAGGAAGCAACATGGCAGATATTCAGGTGAATCTAACCGATAAGCATGACAGAAGTTCTCAAAGTCATGATATTGCAAAACTAATGAGGTCAGACATTCAGAAAATTGCTGAAGAATTCAATGCTAATGTAAAGTTGGTCGAGGTACCACCTGGGCCGCCAGTTTTGTCGACAATAGTTGCTGAGGTGTATGGTCCTGATTATGATAGGCAAATTGAAGTGGCTAATACTGTTCAAGATATTCTTAAAAACACCAAAGATGTCGTGGATATCGATTGGATGGTAGAAGCTGACCAGATTGAATATGACTTTGTTGTCGATAATGAAAAAGCTATGCTGTACGGTGTTGCTCCGCAACAGATAGCCTTCACGATGAACATGGCACTATCAAATAGAGCTACTAGCACTATGTATAATGAATATTCATCTGAACAGGTAGGGTTGGTATTAGCACTTGATGAAAAGGAAAAATCTACCATTTCTGACATTTCTCAATTAAAGATTAAGTCAAAACAAGGGGATATGATTTCTGTTGGAGATTTAGTGAATATCTATAAGCGTACCAGAGCAAAAAATATCTATAGAAAAAATCAAAAAAGAGTGGTTTATGTCATGGCAGATATGGCTGGTAAGCTAGAAAGTCCAGTATATGCTATCCTAGGCATGGAAGAAAAGTTAAAAGTCATTGAACTGCCAAAAGGTTACAGTCTAGAAGAAAAGTATTTAGGTCAGCCAGAATTTGAAGATAATTTCACTGTAAAATGGGATGGCGAGTGGCAAATTACCCTAGAAGTTTTTAGAGATCTTGGGATTGCATTCTTGGGAGTCATCATCATCATATATATCTTGATCGTTGGTTGGTTTCAAAACTTTAGAGCACCCATTGTAATGATGGTGGCTATTCCCCTGTCTATGGTTGGTATTGTAATCGGGCATTGGCTATTAGGAGCTTTTTTTACGGCAACATCATTTATAGGAATGATTGCCTTAGCAGGTATTATGGTTCGTAATTCTGTATTACTGATTGATTTTGTAAATCTTAGGCTAACAGAAGGTATTCCCTTAAAACAAGCTGTTATCGAGGCTGGAGCTGTGCGAACAACCCCAATATTGTTAACAGCAGGAACGGTCGTAATAGGTGCTTTTGTCATTTTGTTTGATCCGATATTTCAAGGCTTAGCCATTTCGCTTATGGGAGGGACTATTACAGCTACAGTGTTAACGCTGTTAGTTGTACCATTGGTGTATTATCTAATTGAAAGAAAAAATTACAAATAAATGAAATTATTGATTGTCACTTCTGTTGAGCATTATCATAATGAGGTCTTAGAGCTTTTTAAAAAAGCTAAAATAGAGAGTTTTAGTGGCTCGGAGATTGACGGTTATAAAACTGCGAAATCATTATTAATAACGAATAGCTGGTTTTCAAGCAAATCTGGTGGAGCCGAATCAATCCTGCTATTTTCATTTACGCAGGATGATAAGGTGGATATTCTTTTTGAACTCATTAGAGAGTTTAATAAGCATCTTGAAACCAGTAACCCCATAAAGGCAGTAGTGGTGCCAATTGAAAAACACATTTAATCCAAAAACAAAACATGAAAAATAGAATCGTTCGCGGAATCGCTGGAAGTTTTATCCTAATAAGTCTATTGTTGGCTATTTATGTCGATCTCAATTGGCTTTGGTTTACAGCTTTCGTAGGTGCTAATCTATTACAATCCTCACTTACTAAATGGTGTCTCATGGATGATATCTTAACTAAAATTTTCAAAATAAAAAATTAGGTTTAGCTACAGAATCTAGAGCCGTATAATTCTCTATTTACATAAGATATGTTGATATCTTGCAGTTGTTGTAAAGACAAATGACAGCACAATTTTTGTATAACACATCTAAACTCACTTGTATGTGGTCTCATTAAATTCAATTAGTCATAGCTGAAAAATCTCAAGGCGAAAACGTAAAATATAAATCAATGACACAAGATTGTAGCTTGGGGTAAAACAGTTGAGATTGTAGAAAAATTTATTACAAAGGGCAAGGAAGTAGCCATAGAAGGGAAACTAACCACTAGGTCGTGGGAGGATAAAGATGGCATAAAGTGCTATACTACTGAGGTTGTTTGCAACGAACTTTTGATGCTTGGGAAGTAATATCCATAGATGCTTTAGGCATCTTTTCAGTAAGCTTTTTTATAGAATAAAGAATTTATTTGCTCATCAGAAAAGAGAAACATGCGCGACCTTGATTAAGTGGCGCTCTTGTTTATGTTTAAATTAAATCGTTTACTCAACAAGTCTTGAATTTAGAATCAAGGATTCGCAAAAGGTGTCCAAACGATAAAATTTATTAAGCGTTTTTAAATTCAAGCGGTGTCAACCCAGTATATTTTTTAAATTCAGTGTAAAACGAGCTCTTACTGTTAAACCCCGAGTCGATAATTAAGTCCGATATTTTAACATCTTTTTTTGTGCTGAGGATATTCTTAGCATATTCTATTCTTAAGTAATTTACATAGGCAGAAAAATTATCTTCGCTTTTCTCATTAATGATCTGACTGATATAGTGAACAGGATATCCCAAATCCTGGGATATTTCCGATAGCCTTAAATTTGAGGACCTGTACATATCCCTATCAATCAAATAACTGTTAACCTCTTTCCATATATCGTCTTTAACGTCTTGCGACAACGGAGAGTTTTTGTATTTAATAACATGCCTAAGCGGTTCATTAAAACCATCATGGATAATAAAAATATAACCGATATAATATAAACTGAACGCCATTAAACACTTAGTTAAATAGCAAGGCAAGTTATAAAAACCTAAGCCAGACAATAAGATAACACTATAAACAATAAAGAAAATAGTGTATAATACAAACCCTCTAAAGATTTTAATTTGAAATGGAAAACCAAATTCATTCTGATGATCAGATGATTTTACCTTGCGTATACTGTCGAGTATAGATTTACACTTAAAAATGTAGAACGTCAAATGCGTTATAAATAGACCTCTAATAATAAATGAGGATATTGGAATACTTCTAGTTACAGCTTTTGAAATGTCTAGACTTTTTTCTAACAGAAAAAATTTTTCCTCTCCAGGTAAAAAATAAAATTCTAACCTATAAATAATGTACAATATAAATGGCAATAAATGAACAAGTGATTTAAGCTTGATCTTAAATTTTTGTTCAGAATACTTAAAGTAGAAGTATAGAATAGGGCCATAAAGAAGAGGGATAGGGCCCTCTAAACCCGCTAAGTGAGGTGTGCCTAAAATAAGCTTATTATAAGACAAACCATAGATCAATAATTGGAGGCTAATGCAAAAAACCAATAAGGAAATTAGGTAGAGTTGGTGTTTACCATTTTTCTTTGCTAGCCAGATAAGTAGTATTCCTAAGAAAATACCTTGACAAAATATAACCAAGTATAAGACTGAAAAGAAATCTGCCACTATGTTTAATCTAAAATATAATTCAATTATTATTTACTAAGATTATATTTTTTTTGTTCACTAGCAAGCACTTATCATTGATTTAACGGTTAATAGTGTATACTTTATTCAATCCTGAATAGTTGATTTTCCTTGACTTCTCTAAAAGAAACTTGATCTTTTAACAAGCCACAACATGCTTTTATACTGCATTAGTTTAAGGATTTGAAACGACTTCTAATTTTTCTGAGCCTATGTATTCCTTAGACGCGTTCATATACCATGAGTGATTCGTTGGAATTAAAAGCCCTTTAATCCGTTCTGGTTCTGAATAAATAATATACTCACTATCAGACCCGAGAGCAGGATGAAAGAACCTCGCAATTCTAAAGGAATAGTTTTTAGGATCAAAATAAAACTGCCAATATTCCTTAGACTGGGCCATATTATAATTGACTTTTATCATCCAAAGGTCTTCATCTAAATAGGTTACTAATTGAGGTAAACCAATGAAATTTACCTCCTCATCCTTTAGCTTCATGGGTAGTCCATACATATAGATCCAATAATTGGTCCGTCCTATAATATTTTCACAATCAAGTAGAAAATTATCCAATTTCCCTTCCGGTAAAATATCTTTTCCATTGAGTTTTACCATACAAGTATCCTTATTTGCGTACCCTCCCGTCAATTTTTCTCCAGATTTGAGCGTTTCTGTCCAATGGAAAATCCCTTTAGCGTTATCTATAACCAATGCTACCTCTTGCCCAGCTAAATCAACTTTAAAATTGCCCTTAAAAAGGGGCCAACTTTGATTTGGGTCGTGATATTCAATTGATTTTGTAATCAACGCTTCATTAGTCATCGGCCGATTACATGAAACCAATGAGAACAACAGCAAAGTAAAAACATAAATTTTAGTCATCCGTTTATTTTTATATTGAACAATATCTTATTCTATGGTTAAACCTATGAGCGCCATTCATATGTGATTCTTCTTCGTTTTTAATCAGGTCAGTTATACTCTCCAATAGAAATTATAGACCATTGGCTATCATTTAAAACATACTTTAAAAACCAACTTTTATTCGGGTATTTATTTTGAAATCTGATGGTTTTAACAAAGGCATTTTCTCCATTTTCTAGTCCCCTGACCGTAAAGTCCTGTTCAAAGACTTCAAATTCATTTCCAATCTCCATTAAAAAATCGGTAAACGTATTTTTATTAGGCCATAGACCACTCTTAAAAGTATCGGAAATCAGCCCTTCAATTTTTGGCCTGTCTTTAGTACCAATTGCACTTTGGAAATCTTGAAAACCAGAACTCAAATTCTGAAAGGTTTTCATGATTAATTCCGGGTCATTAGTGTTATCTGCAATTATTTCGGGGCAATTATCGATAGTGTTTACCTTACAGAAAAGTTCTAAGGCTTCAGTAACTCCAAAATTACTTCCCTTGTTTGAAATGATGGAAATACTGGTATTGAACTTTGGATAAATTGCCAATATTGAATGCGTTCCGTCCATGTGTCCGTCATGATAATATACCTTCGAACCATCTTTTAGTTTCTGGACGATCCACCCCAAACCGTAAGTCACCTCTTCGCCATTATTCAATTTGGCATTGGTAAACAATTGGTTCTTAATGTCTTCTTTTAAATAACTATTTTGTAGAAATGCATCGCCAAGCTTCACTAAATCCTTTACTGTAGAGTACATACCTCCTCCGGGAATATTATAACTTAGATCTATTTCAGAAACAACGGATTGGTCACTCTCATAAAACACCGATAAGTCTTTCGAAGACTTAGGTTCTCTCATAAACGTGTGATTCATTTTTAATGGACGAAGCACATTTTCTTGAACAAAATCTTCAAAAGATTGTTTAGACTTTTTTTCTATAATCGCACCAATTAAATTAATTCCGAAACTTGAATACCGAAACTTTTCGCCCGGAGCAGATTCTAACGGATCATCAATAAAAATCTCCACAGCATCACTTACCTTATCATAGTGTGGATAATTCTCGATCTTTTCGTTGTAATAGTAATGTCTAATCCCGGAGGTATGAGAAAGTATTCTGGCTATACTGATTTCGTTATCAGATATCCGGAAATACTGGTTGGCATCATCCGAGAAACTAATAGCATTGTTTTGCACCATTTTTGCAATTGCAGCTGTGGTAATTAATTTAGATACAGAAGCGATACGATACAACGTATGCGATGAAGCTTCCTTTTTTTGGCTCATATCTGAGTATCCCGAACCATATTCCCAAACTAACGAACCATCTACTGTAATGGCAGCAGATATTCCTGGTATATTCTTATCTGCTCTTAGAGAATCTAGATATGAAATGCCAAGGCCTTTATCTATGGTTGTCTTGTGCTTTTGCCCTTTACAAGCAGAGATTACTCCAAATATTACAACGAGTACCAATATGTTTCTGCAAATTGTTTTGCTTAAACCCATGATCTGCCTTTTCATTTTTTTGATCTTTCAAAGAGTATGTTCATAATTTTCCATTCGCCTTCCCATTTTGCTAAATGCAGAAATTCCATAGCATCATAAGCCAGCACTCTGGCCGATGCCATGTTCTGATATATTTCCAGTATTTTAATGTTCTTGCGTTGTTCTTCCTTAGGGACATCAGTTCCACCACCTTGCCTTGTAAGTGTTACTAACTTTTCTGCGGTAAAACGCCCTAAACGGATGCCTTTATCACTTCTAATAACGATTTTTGAAACAACATCAGGATGCAGGCTGTTCTCCATTCTTTTGGCATCGCCTTCGTACCAACCTTCAATGAAGTCTTTTACTGTGTTTTTGATTGCTATACTGTCCTTTTTTGATTGTGCCACCACAAAACTGCATGTTAGTGAAACAAAGATGATTAAGATTATTTTTTTTGAATAGTTCATTCTCATGGTCTTGTATTTTAAAGAATTTAATTAATTAAACCATCACGAAAATAATTCTTTAGCACACGTTTATTTTGAATTCCAAAGTTTGAATTTATAAAACAGAACACAATAAGAATACTCATAAATTGCCAATTTATAACTAAGGGGAATCGTATTTGAATATAGAATGAAAATAAACGGTGTTCATCCCCAACGGCGTTCTTTACACTCATCAAAATGACTAGCCAAATAACGTTTGTGATAGTTATCCAACAAAAAGTACCACGTAATATTTACTATGGGTCCGAGTTCAGTTTTATAACATTGGAAAGAATTTCTAATTCCAATATGTACATTTAAAATGTCTTAATATCTATAACAAAAATCAGAGAAACAGCAATTATTGACTCATTTACCATTATAAAATTTTTAGCATGAAACTCAAACTAGTTATTGTAGGAATATTGATATCCTTAACAGGATATTCTACACTAAGTGTTTTAACTGTGAATCAGAAATTAGATCTATCAGATGAATTTTCCGATTCAAAATCCCTGAAAAATTGGAAGCGTTTTTATGAAGAAGAGAAATGGCCAGATATGATGAAAAGTATTGAGATTGAAGACGGAATGCTTGTTATGGAACCCAATACAAGTGGATGGTATGCAGATTATCATGCTCCTTTTATTTTTAAGGAATTGACAGGGAATTTTACAGTAACTACAAGATTAAAAATAAGTGGTCTTAATTCGGAGGTTCCAAAAGCAACCTGGTCGCTCTCAGGAATAATGATAAGAGCACCAAGAGATATTACGCCTAAATCCTGGACCCCTAATGGTGAAAACTGGATGTTCTTGACTACTGGATTTGCGAGAGATCTGGTCCAACCAGTTTTTGAAACCAAAACGACAGTTAATAGTAAATCTAAATTGAAACTTCATCCTAATAAACTTGACTGGGTGAGCTTAAAAGCCGATAGAAAAGGCGGAGTATTTACGTTATCTTACAGGTACAATGAGAAGGACCAGTGGACCGTTATTGAGACTTTTGTGAGAAATGATTTGCCTAAGACGCTTCAGGTAGGGTTATGCTCTTACACCGACTTTTACTCTGCGGGAAAAGAATTGATGGATGATTATTACAAATATAATACTACAGTGGTTAATTATGGAAGCCCAGACCTAAGAGTCAAAGTAGATTTCTTTCGAGTTGAATAATATAATGCTCGTAAATTACTTGGCTTCCTTTAGCAATAAGCGCGACCTTGATTAAGGGTCGCGCTTATTTGTTTTTAAAATTGAATCTCGTTTACTCGACAATTAGTGTGTATTGTGGTGTTGGATTTAAGGGACAGAAGTAGACATATTCTCCTTTTTCTAAAGTTGTAATATTAGACGTTTCTTTAGAATTATTGTCTACGGCTTTTGTTACGTAAGCTGTTTTAATATGAGCCTCAGGGTTAGATTTAGGAGCTAATACAAAACCGACTTGATGGCCTACATTGTTGTTAGAAATTTCGAAAATGTAAGATCCCTCAGCAAGTGTAATGGTCTTTTGTGTAAACTCTCCTTTTGTTTGTTCTAGAGATACCACAGTTGCTTTTGTGTCTTCTTTCATCATAGCTTCTTTTTTCATGCTCTCTTGTGCATTACTTGTCAAGGTAAAACTTAAAGTTATGATTAGTATTGAAATGATTCTTTTCATGATTAAATATTTAAAAATTGTTTTATAAATTCATTTTGTTTACATTAGATTAACTAATTAATAGGTTTAAGTCATGTAGTTTTCTAAGCGAGATCGTTTGTTTGGGATTAATATGAATCTTCTCCATTTAGATAACTATACTTGAGCACGGTACCCTAAGACCGTGCTCTTCATGATTTAAAAGGACTGAACTTCTAATGGTTGTGCCACAGGAAAGTCAACAGGTACTTGTGTGGTACTGTGAATGTAATTAGAGATGGTTTTGTCACCTACCAAGGAAATGGCATCGATTAAATTAGCTTTTGTATAACCCGCGTTAAAGAAATTCTCTAAAACGACTTCATCAGTACGACCTCTATTTTCTGTAACATTTTTAGCTAATCGTGCTAAGGCATCAAGCTTTGTATTTACGGAAGAGTATCCAGCTCTTAATTCTAGGATTTGTTCATCTGTAAACCCGTTCATTTTCCCAATGGCAGTATGGGCAGAAAGACAGTAAATACATTCGTTTACCTGACTAACAGCAAGGTTAACTACCTCTTTTTCTTTTGCTGACAATGACGTTTTTGCATTGGCGAAATTTAAATAGTTTTCTAAGGCTGTATCACTATGTGCATAAGTTGCGTATAAGTTAGGGACAAACCCAAGTGCGTTATTTAGGTTATCAAAAATAGCTTGATTGTTAGCACTTACTTCTTCTCTTGTTGGTACATTAAATGTGTTCATAATTTTCAGTTTTTAGTTGTTTTTAACGATTATTTGTTTGATTTTGAATTTTCAAATTCTCCCGATAGCGATCGGAATTGATTTTTTTTGTTTGGTACAAAGTTGCAACCAAGTGAGGTCTTATAAAATGATTATTATTCCCAAATATTTGTCATTTTTTCCCTAGTTGCTAATGTGCGGTTTTTCAGCATCGCAATAGTAATCGTGAATGTATTTTCGTTCGCAATGTGTCTTTGGAATAATAGTACCTATAATGCGTTTGGGACTTTTTCTAAATATTTCAATAAGATTGAATATAGATTTGTTCTTAGGTTTCATCTTTTCATTGTTTAATATTACAGTGCAAAGATGGAAGAGAATCGTTTGTGATAAAATGAAGAATTTGCCCTTTAACTTGTCAATTTTTCCTCAACTATTGGTTTTAGTTGTTTTTTAAACTCTGAAGGTGATTGAGATGTGTATTTTTTAAATAGTCTGCTAAGGTGAGATGCATCTTCAAAGCCTACTTCGTATGCTATTTCTTTGGCAGTTTTATCGGTATAAATGAGCAATCGCTTTGCTTCTAAAATAATACGCTCATGGATTATCTGAAGAGGGCTTCTATTTAATTTGGCAAAATTGTTAGATAGTGTTTTAGGAGATTTAAATAATTGCTGTGCATAAAAAGCAACGCCATGCTCTGTTTTAAAATGTTGCTCTACCAGAAAGTTAAACGAACGCAATAAATCTACTTTACTACTTTTAGCGGTTTCGTTTAGACCTGCTTTAGCCTTTAACAAACGTGTACTTTTAATAATAAAACGCGCCATGAGCATGCGCAACATTTCGGCTTGGATATTATCTTTGGTATTAAGTTCGTCTATAAACACCTCGTGCAACAATTCAAATTTCCGCTGTTCTGCATCGTCTAAATGGATAATAGGAATATTGGAGTTGCCAAAAAAGAGAATACCAACACAACTGACTTCATGGTCATGGTCTTTAATACAATAAAATTCACGGTTAAACTGATATATTACTACATCATTAGGTTGTATAACTTGCAAATACTGAATGGGTGTAAGTGCCAAAATACTATTCGGTTTTACAGATATGGGAATACTATCTATGACCACCTCAATGGGCTGGTTCTTTGTCCAAATAAAAGTGTATAATTCGGTTTGCTTCGGTTGAATAAATTGCTCTAAAAGCCTATTACTTTCTATTTTGAAAAAGGCATTTGTGGTAAATTCTTTAAAGTGTAATTGCATGAAGCTTTGGTCTGATTTGTTATGCATTCATTACAAACAGATCAACTTTCAACAGCAGAGGTTTTGAGATTTGCCAAATATTGGTGTACTTGGCTTACGGCCATCGAACCTTCACCAACTGCAGAGGCCACACGTTTTACCGATCCTTTTCTAACATCGCCTACAGCAAAAAACCCTGGGATGTTGGTTTCTAAGGATTGTGGTTTTTCTCGTCTGTAAATAGGGCACTGCAATAAGTTTTCTGGATTTACCATAGCACCAGTATGTATAAAACCGCGCTCGTCAGTGTCAATGAGACCCTTAAGCCATTCCGTGCATGGTTTTGCACCAATAAAAGTAAACAAATTGGTTATATTCATAGGTGTTTTGGTACCATCAGCACTGGTAAGTACTACTGATTTTAGGTGATGCTCACCGTTCAATTCTGTAACCTGAGCTTGCTTATGTACAAAGGTATTGTCCGATGCTTCAATACGTTGTACCAGATAGTCGCTCATTTTTGCACCGAGGTCATTGCCTCTAATAATAACATGAACTTCCTTGGCATGGTCTGCCAAAAATAAAGCTGCTTGTCCGGCAGAATTTCCACCGCCAACAACACCGACCAATTCATTTTTGCACGACGATGCATTCATTCCAGTAGCAGAATAATACACACCGCTACCTTCATATTGCTCAATATTGGCAATAGGTAGCTGCCTATAGTTTGCACCTGTTGCTGCGATTATGGCTCGAGATTTTATGACTTTGTTGTTTGAAGCATACAAAGTATAATAATCGCCGTTATGCTCCACACGTTCTGCTTTATGGGGAATGGAAATATTGCAACCAAATTTTTGGGCCTGTACATAGGCCTTATTGGCTAAGTCTGTTCCCGAAATTCCTGTGGGAAAACCAAGATAATTTTCAATCTTCGAACTTTTACCTGCTTGCCCGCCAGGAGCATTACTATCTATGGTAACCACTGAAAGCCCTTCAGATGCTGCATAAACACTAGCTGCCAATCCTGCTGGACCAGCTCCAATAACCAATAAATCAAATACTTCATCACCAAAATCCATTAAAACACCTGTATATTCAGCGAGTCGATCTAGAGTAGGTTCTTTGCAGATATCGCCTTCACTACTAATGAATAAGGGTAAATCCGCTTCGGAGAGATTAAAGGTCTCTAGTAACTCCAAAGCTTCCTCAGAGGTTTCGGTATCTAGAAAGTTATACCATATATGATTTTTTTCCATAAAATCCCTAAGCTGATAGGTGTCTTTTGATAGACCAGAACCTATTAATTTCATACCACCCACAAAATCGTTGAGCATGGTCTCTTGGCGCTGAATAA
Organism: Winogradskyella sp.; assembly: GCF_028282165.1. Taxonomy (GTDB): domain Bacteria; phylum Bacteroidota; class Bacteroidia; order Flavobacteriales; family Flavobacteriaceae; genus Winogradskyella. The sequence goes on from NZ_JANQIM010000011.1 coordinate 163,380, forward strand.
AAGCACTTAATAAGATATCACTGATGTCGCTATATTTGGCAATCGCTTCTTTCAACTTGTTTGGCTTTATGCGCAAAACTGTTGTGCCTGCTGCTGCGTAACCATTAAATTGAGCACTACGATTTGATAGCATACTGCTGTCGCCCGTAAACTCATTTTTTTTGTGGGTGACAACAATAGCATCGTTATTATATCGGTTTTTAACACAGATTTCACCGTCTAAGATCACGTAAAAATCATATTGTAAATCGCCTATTGCAAAGACAACGGTTTCTTTTTCAAAATGCTCTATGATACCATAAGGTTTGAGATATTCTATTTGGCGTTGTGTTAATTCTGGGAATCTTGGATCTGTCATTGGGAATTTTAATAAGTATTAATCAATTTATGTTCATAACACCATAACCATTTTTCTTTTGGTTCTGCAGAAGCGATCACATGATGTTGGGTAGCCATGGCATGCTTACTAGCGTGTTGGTTGGGCGAACTATCGCAACAAAGTGTAATGCCACAGGTTTGGCAAGTCCTTAAATGCACCCAAGTACCTCCAGTAGTTATACAGGTTTCACATTCATAGGTTTTTGGCTCTTTTACTGTGGTAATCGCTTTAAGATGCTCGCAAGACTTTTGCTTAAATGCCATAGCTATCGTTAGATTTTACGAGTCTTAAAGTTACTAAATTTTAACGGGTTGATCTTTAATATAGATGAAAAAGAGTTTAGGCTTAAGCCACTTTTTTCAATAGATCAAAGCAAGGACATTTTCTGCAACGCTTGTGTTCTGCTTTTTTATATTTTTTACAGCATTTAGACTTCACTTTACCAAGACTATCTAAACCCGATGACTGAAGAACTTTGATGCGCTCTTTTTTAAGTTTTTTGTCTTTCTTTTTTTTGCCCATAGCTATTGAAACAATGGCGCAAAAGTAACTATTTTTATTTATTCTAAATAAACTTTAACATTTGCAGAATAAAAAAACTGGTAACAGTGCATACTAATTACCAGTTCTCATAATTATTATTAAAATTTACTCGCTTGGAGTTTCAACTGCTGAGTTTACAGTTAGTTGTTGTATATCCCTGTCAAACAAATAGAGACCACCTTTGTCGTCGCCAATCATATTTACTTTGTCAAGAATAGTACGTGCAGTTGCTTCTTCTTCAATTTGTTCAGCAACGTACCACTGTAAGAAATTGTGGGTAGCATAGTCTTTTTCTTCGAGCGATATGTGTACAAGTTCATTGATGCTTTCAGAAACAAAAATTTCGTGTGCCAATAATTTTTCAAACATTTCCCGAAAGGAATTGAACGTTACATTGGGTGCATTGAGTTCTGAGATATGTGCGTGTCCACCACGTTCATTAACAAACTTTACCAGTTTAAGCATATGTTCTCTTTCCTCATCCGATTGGTCGTACATAAAGTTAGAGATACCTTCAAGGCCCTTTACTTCTGCCCAGACCGCCATGGCTAAGTACACTTGGGATGATTCGGCTTCTATTCTTATTTGCTTATTTAATGCAGATTCTATTGTTTTTGATAACATAATTTCAATTTTTTACAAAAATAATGACTAAATCCTTAAAATAGAGTTAATAAAAGCTATAGTAGCCTATTCATATTTAATCTAATTTGAAGTAGTTTTAGAGTACTAACACCAGAAAAATTTGGATTTTAGGTAAATATTATGGCATATTTGCAATGCAAATGATAAAAACAATAGTACATAGAGCACCAAAATCACTGGCATGTCAGTGGGATTATCGTGGAAATAGTATTGAATTATTTCAACGGTCAAGGACGTTATGTAACTATTTGTAATATTTTACCGGCAATAGATTAAGTAGAAAATCATAAATAGATTGAAAAGCGTCCAAAAATAAGGACGCTTTTTTTGTATACAACAGATCATTTGAGTGTGAATAGGAAACGTATGATCATGAAAAACCAAATATGAAGTAAAAAAATTACAAATAATTTGAAACGAGATTTTAAAATATAAAATAATAGCCTTTGAAGATTAAGCATTTGAAAAACAGAAGCTTGCGTTAAACCTTCAATAATCTGCATCATGCGGACAGGAGTTTCTATATCTTGAATTTTATATAACTATTTGATAATCAATAAATTAAATTAAATTTTTATTTGTTTTTTTAAAAATTGTTTTCATCTTTGCACCGCAGAAGTGAATAAACCATCTGCAAATATTTAATAATAACAAAAACGAAGAAGTCATGCTAACGTACATAGTAGCATTTAATCATTTTAGTGATGGCCTAGGGTCATTTGAGAGGCTTCGGTATTATTTGTAGAATTACTTTCCAAATAAGTGTCCGAAGCAAAACCAACTGTTTCGGATTTTATATTTCTAAGCATTAGTATTTAATAGATCTGAACAGTTTTAAGAGCATCAGTAAGAATATGGTGTATTTAAAACAGTATTAACATGCTGAACACAAGTTTAGCACAACTAATAATATGATGGAAAACAATTTATATAACACCTATTTGTTTAGAGCTATTGAAGCCTATCCATGGGAATTGGAAAAAGCGGTTGAAGCCTTGAATTACGCTTTGGCTTATGACCCAGAGAATGTAAAAGCTTTGCACTTAATGGCAAAAGTGCACTATGAACAATTAGGTGATTACGAAACGGCTAAAAGTTATTTTGAGCGTGCTTTGGCTAGCAACATAGCGTCACCAGATATCTACCCAGATTATGTTAGAGTATTGATTAACAATGAGGATTTTGAAGAAGCTCAAAAGTTGATCGACTTTGCTAAAACATTGAAGGGTGTTGGTAAGGCAAGTATTGCCTTGACTCAAGGGCAATTGTTTGAAAGCTTATTTAAATATGAAGAGGCAGAAAAAGTCCTTAAAGAGGCAAAGCAATTGGCTTTGAATGATGACTTCATCAGTTTTGTTGACGCCATGCTTTCTCGAATTAAAAAAAAGAGACAAGCAAAAGCAAATGAGACCAAAGTCGTCGAAAATGAAGCTAAGAAGGAAACTGAAAAGCAACAAAAAAGTTGGTTTCAGAATAGGTTAAATAATTTATTGTAATTAAAAAGAAAGGAGAACTATAACCAAGGCAAAAACAGCTTTGCCTTGGTTTACCAAGATGACTATAGTGTAATGGCTCGCACGAGAGGTATATCCTCTAAGATCAAGTTCGAATCTTGATAGACATTGAAGTAAGAACATTTAAGCATTCAGATTCCAGGCTGATTGTTTTAAATGACGGTCATTGACATATTATGAAATCCATACGTTGGATTTCATAACAAATAAAAATCATCATGCTTTAATTTCGATTAAAGGTTGATGGGGCGGCTTATCGTCCTTAGATAAACTTGGTAACAAGGATAAATCTGCTTGTAGACACTACAGGTGGAGACTGTTTTCTTATGAAAATAGTGCAGGTAAGCAAGCAACAAACATAAATTATAATGCGCCAGGGGCGACCGCTGAGGCCGAGTTAGAATTTATAGCCAAAAGGTTGGAGGCTTGAGATGGAGACATCAATAGGAAAAGTTGTAGTAATAGGTTACGTATAGGTCATCCAGCCTTGCGGAGCTTGTTGCAGTATAAAAGGTGCCCGGCCAGAAATGGTTCGGTAGCTTAACGTACCGCATGTTGGGAAACATGCATGGAGAAGGTTGGTATTTTGTAGGCAAAAATCTACGAAGCCATTTCCGAAGCCCTTCTCCTAGGTCAAGACAGTTTATGTCTGGGTTCGAGTCCCAGTATTCTAACAGGATGGATATAGTTCAATTGGTAGAACACTTTGCAAAAGACTTCGGGCATTGTAGCAGCTAGTAGTTGCCTAAACCCATTGCAAGATATGGGGCAGTAGAGGCCGCAAACCTTTACTGTGTGGTGAACATTCTAATAGGCCGCCTCCAGGGAGAGGACGTCTATGAATGGTGAGGGAGCCAACCCTTGTAATTGCAAAGCGTGGCCTTAGAGCCACTATGCAAGCCAAGTCTAAGTTGCCGAACAGCTACAGTGTATAAGGCATCGGATAAGTACGCGATTCTCTAGCAATGGGATGAGCGTGGAAAACTAAGGAAGGGCTACGGCTATAATCTTAGGAAAGCTTATTCTAAAGCGGAGGTATTCTCAGAACGCTTTTTTAAAATATACACCTTTTTAGCAAAAAGAGAAACATTTTTTCAATAGATGTTTCGTTTCGAAATGCATAGCATTCACGAGCACATTTGTTAAAATTATCGCGAGTAATCTGATAAGAGGTGCAAATATAGTAAGATATCAAGCTGGTCTTGTTGAGTGTTTCTGTATGGCACTATTGTGTAAAACATTGCAGTGATGTATCATGGTTTTATATACAACTAGACTTGAAGGTTTGTCTGTTAACCAAATAACAGTCCCGACTCTATAGGTCGTGGGTTCGATTCCCACTCTCATTTCGTTTGAGATAGTTCAGTAGGTCAGAACAATAGATTGTTTTGTTACCGGTTCGAATCCGGTCATTAGCTCGAGAGAAATCTCGCTGGCTTTTGTAACTCAATTGGTAGAGTAGACACTGCACTTAAAATGCAGCTTTAGGGCAGAGAATGTCCACCAAAGCTTATCATCTTGTAAAACTGATAGCCGCAGTCTGTCACACTGCTCCATAAAAAATGACAAAATAGTAGATTGTAGATTGGCTTTAGATTTCTGCGTCAGCAGGAATGACAAATTATAGGCAATCTGAGATGTACCTTGAATTTCTGATTTGTAATCTCATAAAGTGATTACTGTATTGATTAAAGGTCGAAAGCAAGACCAAAACTTGTGAGCTTTTATCTGGCAATTAATACACTAAACATGGTAGAGTTTACTATCAGCTGTTCCGTACGGATGAGATGATTTGCAATCTACTATTTTATAAAAATGAATTTTAAAAATGAAGATAAACTTCAAATTTTATTGAGCTCGTCAGTACGATTTTGAAGCTGGTAATCCGTCCGTTACATGTATTACCAATTCGCCTTAATTGGCAAAAAATGATGTTTAATTAAAAATTAAGAACAATGTTACGAGTAAGAATTAATGTTGGAAAAGTAGGCTTAGTATTCAAAGGAGGCGATTACGTAAAGGTAATTACTCAAGGAGTACACTGGCTAGGGTTCAAGCAACGCGTATTAACGTATGATTTGGGAACCATGTTTATAGCACCAGTAGCATTAGAGATCTTATTAAAAGATGAGGTTTTGGCTAACATGCTAGATGTTGTTGAGGTAAAGGACGGCGAATTGGTACTACTCTACGAAAAGGGCAACTTTAAGTCTGTTCTATCAGCAGGACGCTATGTGTACTGGAAAGGTTTAATTGAGCGCAAATATGTTCGCGTAGATTTGAGCAAGATCTATATAACAGAAAACCTAGACAAGTCCTTATTTAGTAATTACGAGATTAGTAAGTACATCAGAACATTTGAGGTTGCAGCTTATGAAAAAGCAGTACTTTTAGTTGATGATGTTTATACAAAAACTTTAGAAGGCGGTACATACCGTTTTTGGAGAAATGATACGTCTATTAAGATTGCTAAAGTTGATTTACGTCAGTTACAATTAGAAATTGCAGGTCAGGAATTGTTAACTAAAGATAAGGCTGCTATTAGAATTAACTTTTACACACAGTACAAAGTTATCGATGTAGAAAAAGCACTTTTAGATAACAAGGATTACGAAAAGCAATTGTACATTACTATGCAATTAGTATTGCGTGCTTATATTGGTGCCTACACTTTAGATGAATTGCTAGAACGTAAAGACAATATTGCCGAGGTTGTATTTAAAGATGTGAAAGCAAGTGCCTCTAAGTTGGGTGTTACCGTTCTAAACTGCGGTATAAGAGATGTAATTTTAACTGGTGAAATGAAAGATATCATGAACCAAGTTTTAGTTGCACAAAAGAAAGCGCAAGCTAATGTAATTATGAGACGTGAGGAAACAGCTTCTACTCGTAGTTTGTTAAACACAGCAAAGTTGATGGAGGAGAATGCCATGTTGTACAAACTAAAAGAGATGGAGTATGTTGAAAAAATCGCTGAAAAAATTGGTGAAATCACAGTCTCTGGTAATGGAAATATGGTAACACAATTAAAGGAGATTTTCTCTGGGAAATAGTGGTGTAAATAAAAGCGCAAGTGACTCACTTGCGCTTTTTGATTAAAAGAAGATCTCTTGTGCCAAACGAAACGTATTGGCATGTGCATCGACTATAGTTTTTATATCTGGTGAATAGCCTCCTCCCATACTACACATCACAGGAATACCAAGGTCTTTACAAGTTTGAAGTACATAACGGTCACGGTCTTTACAGCCTTCTATGGTCATGCCAAGCTTTCCTAATTTATCGGAAGCAATAACATCAACCCCACATAGATAGTAGATAAAATCTGGTCGCTGTTCATCTATGAGCTTAGGCAAAGTTTCCTTTAGAATTTTGAGATAAGCTTCATTATCTGTATTATTTTCTAAAGCGATATCCAGATCGCTCAGTTCCTTTTTAAAGGGATAATTGCTTTTGCCATGCATGGAAAATGTAAAAACGGAGTCGTCATTCTTAAAAATCTCAGCGGTACCATTACCTTGGTGTACATCCAAATCTACAATTAGCACCTTAGCCACCAAGTCTTTGTTTTGTAAATAGCGTGCGCCAATGGCTTGATCATTGAGTAAACAAAAGGCTTCACCACGATTGGTATAGGCATGGTGTGTGCCTCCGGCTATATTCATGGCTATACCATGTTTTAGGGCAAACATTGAAGCTTTCATGGTGCCATCTGCGATAATAACTTCGCGTTCTACCAAAACTTCGCTCAACGGAAATCCGATTTTTCGAGCGGCACGTTGATCTAAAGTAATGTTAACTAGATCATAGTAATACTCCGGTTCATGAACTGCTAATAAGTATTTATCATTAGGCTTATTAGGCTCAAAAAAATTATCAAGGCTGCAAGTCCCTTCATGAAGTAATTGCTCGGGCAACAGCTCATACTTTTCCATGGGGAAACGATGGCCTTGAGGAAGAGGGTGTTTATAGATAGGGTGAAATGCTACTTTTAGCATGCACTAATAGGCAAATTTTTGTCTAATTTAAGGATATTGATTTTTCCTCAAAAACAAATGCCCCATCATTTGCTATACCCTCGATAAAAAGTGATATTGGCACATCTTGCTCTGGTATATTGAACTTGATTTTGCCAGACACATCTAAGGAAAGATTAGGCTTCCAATCTATAGTTCCGTATTGTTTGTAGAAATCATCACCATAATATCTATATTTTGGAGCATAGAACTTTTTCTTTTTGCTAAACGTCAATGGAAATTTATACTCTTTAGATGTTTCTTTTTGAAAACGTGGATGAGACAAATCCTTACTGTATATTTTAACGAAGCCATTGGGACTTCTCATGCCATCTCCTAATCCCCATCGATTGATTTCAATATAATCGATGTTAAAAAGAAAATATCTAACTAATATACCGGTATCAATTAATAACGCATCATCAAAAAACATATTTGCGGGTCCATTGACGCCTGTTGGAAAGCTTGCCGTAAAGGTGCCTTTCTCTTCATCTACGATCATACCTCTAGATTCAAGAAAAGTACTGAGAAAAGTATGCGAATTGTCCATTTGCTCATCTACGACAAAAACCCTCCCAAAACTTCTAGCACGTAATGCGTTTTGTCGTTCTAACTTTCGATCAATCTTGCCTTTCAAAACGACTTCGTCTAAAAGTTGAATATTTTTTGAGGATTTAACGATAAGGTTTCCTCCAAGAAAATTATCAATTTTCTCTTCTGTTATCACATCAACAACTTGCATACCGATATCATTAGTATTTAATTTAGGGATAACCCTCGGAAAGAATTGAAGGTAATATGATGGCACATCCAATTTATTATCATTAGAAACCTTAGAGATATTTAACGTATTATCCTCTTTTGGGAACAAGCTTTCGAGCAGATGGCTAGTTTGGCCTAGTTCTGATTCAGAAACCATAAAATTGCTATCATCATTAATATAATACATTAGATAGTTTGGTTTTCCATCTTTGGAGAGATCTTTTGAGGGAAAATTTGCTTTTACTGTAATGCCCCGTTCAAACGGATGAGGATAAGTGTTAGGATTATTAAAGATATTGTTCCAATCGTAGCTACTCCAACCTTGCGTTATAAGTAGGTTATCGAGTTCCATTTTTTTCTCCTCATTAATATCTGTGAAGTAATATTTTGCTTGTTCTATAGGTCCTTTAACATAAGGTTTAAGGTATGTATGCGATATTATGTTGTGCTGGTGGCCATAAGATGCTGTTTTCTGTGGTAAAACGGACACACTGATATTATTGAAAAGGCTTGGGTCAATTTGATTAATATTAAGTTCTATTTCAATAGAATCCTGAACTTGTCTAGCTACAACCTTTTGTGGTTTAATAGTTTGAATACCGTTGTAGTTAAAAAGTAAGCGCTCTACAATAGGCTGTTTATTTTCATTAAACAAAGTAAACATGTTTATTCCAGCAGGTAAGGTATTAAGATCAAACATTTTTATAATAGTGGTTTCATCCTTAAAAACCACATCAATAATATCAATTTCCTTACCATTGTGTAATGCTAAAGCATAAGGTTTATCTTTTATTTGTGCTAAACTTTCATTATTGGTTATTAATGTAACTATGGCTTTATTTCTATGGCTAACTACAGAGAGTGTTACACCTAAAGGTTCTACTTTTTGATTGAGTCCCATATGGTGTTCTTTGTCGTCGTGATTTATCTCAATTGTGTAACTATTGTTAGATTCCGCCATTAGTAAAAACCGTCCAATGCCAAGGTGATTTACTTTGAACTCAGTAATAAGTTGATTGTTTTTATCCATTACTTTTCCTGTGGCATTAGCAATACCAAGACCATTAGAATCTTTAAGAACTACACCCACACTATTAACTACATTATGGAGTAAATGACCCCCTTCCGGCAAAAACTGGGCGTCGATTTTTTCGTTAGCCGGAGTAACATTAGTATCATTTTTGATATTCGGCTCAACAATTTTTATGGGTTCAATAAAAGCACCCTGTCCGTTAAAATTCCGTATCCAATTGGTATAGGCCTTGATGGTATAGTTGCCAAGGGCATAAGTTGAATCTATAGTGATGACATTGGAGGCCACACCATCTTCTACCTTTAAAAGTGCCTGTTCCACTATATTATTGTTCTCATCTTCTAGGCTAACATAGAGATTGGTAGTAATAAGTGACGGTTTTTTGGATTGCTTATTGAATACATATGCTGTAAAACCAATATCTTCTCCTTTGACGTATGTTGATTTATTAAGGTGTAGATAGACCACTTCCCTAGGGGCTTCTGTGTAACTCTTATAATTAGCAATAATGTCTTTTTCTTGGGAATAAATGATACAAGAGCTAAAGAAGAAAATCAACAAAAAATGTTTAAGCCTCTTAGCG
>NZ_JANQIM010000033.1 GCF_028282165.1 Winogradskyella sp.
AGAAAATCAACAAAAAATGTTTAAGCCTCTTAGCGAAGTAAGGGTTTTTCATGATGTGATGGTTATGAATGTGAAACTTGTAAGAATATACACAAAAAATTCTACAAAAGTCTAGTTTTCAGTTGTTTTTAACCTTTATTTAATAAGATGGGCTCCTCTTCAAAAATAAACGATCCATCATTTGCCATACCCTCAATAAATAATGTAATTGGTACTTCTGGTTGCGCAATTTTCATGGTTATATTTCCATTACTATCTACTTTTAGATTAGGTTTCCAATCTATAGTACCATAGTGTTTATAGAAATCGTCATTATAGTATTTATACTTGGGTGCATAGAATTGCTTTTGTTTGCTAAACGTTAAAGGGAATCCGTAAGCTTTGGCATTTTTGTTTAGATTAAGTGGGCCGGTTGGATTTTTGGTGTATATCTTAATAAACCCAGCAGGGCTTCGCATACCGTCCCCAACGCCAAATCTGTTGATTTCTACATAGTCCACATTTGTTAAGAAAAGTTCTTCAATACGTGTATAATCAACTAATAATGCATCGTTTAAAAAAATATTTACACCAAAATTTACGAGTTGGCTTAAAAAAGGATTAGTTATTGCAGTTGAGTTTGGTGTAGTTGCTAATCTCGATGTAGTTATATTAGGACCACTTGTTTTTGTAGCGAGATTCCATGCTTTATATTCCAAATAGTCTAATAACCTGATGTATGTGTTTTGATCATCTTCATTAATAACACTCACTCTGCCATATTTTCCAGTTTTTAGTTCGTTTTCCCTCTCTCTTCTTAATAAATCAGGATTAGCCGTTACAATGACTTCGTTTAGTTTTTGTATGTTTTTCAATGTCTCAAAAGATAGCGTATTGTCGTTGCTTTCTTCTTTTGTATCTTGCTTATAGTTGGGTTTTAAATTGGAAGCGATTGAACGACTATTTCGCAATTTTGGAATTTCTCTAGGGAAAAATTGTAGATATACATTAGCGGGTTTTAATTCTTTTTTGCTCGTAATTTCAGATAGTTTAATAGTGTTACCTTCCTCTGGGAATAAACGCTTTATCACGTAACTCTGTTGATCTAAATTGGCTTCCGATATTAAAAAACCCTCATTGTTAAAATGATACGCTAGGCTATTGGGCGTGCCGCTTTCGTCTAGATTTTTTGATGCATAGTTAGCTTTTATGATGATGCCCTGTTCAAAATCATTAGACAAATCAGGACTGCCTTTAAATATGGTATTCCAGTCGTAGCTACTCCAACCTTGGGTAATGAGTAGATTGTCAAGCTCAAATTTTTTTCTTTCGTCAATATTTGTGAAATAATATTTTGCGTTTTGGATGTGGCCTTTAACATAAGGACGTAAATAGTTGTAGCTTATTATGCTGTGATCGCTTTTATACGATTTAGTGCCTTGTGGTAATATAGAAGCACTTATATTGTGCTCTGCACTAGGATCGATAGTTTTAAAGTTAAGGCTAATAGTAACAGAATCCTTTAGTTGAGTAATAGAGGGTTCAGTTTGGGATTTTATTATAGGTATGTCTTTGTAATTAAATATAAGGCGTTCTGCAATGGGTTGATCATTTTCATTAAAAAGTGTAAGTATCTTAAGACCAGGTTTACTGTCAAGTTCAATAACTTTTGTAACTACGGTATGGTCAGTAAAATAGATATCTATAAGATTAGCATCATCTCCATTATGGAGAACCAATGAATAACGCTTGTTCTTAATTGAATTTAGAGTATTAGCGTTGGTAATTGCCGACACAAAAAACTTATCCTTTAACCTTTTAACTGATAATATAACGCCATTTCTATGGCTTTTCATCATCTCATTAAGATTCAAAATAATATCTTGGTTATCTAGTTTTACGGTGTAATTTTGACTAATATCCGCGACTATTGCAAATCGACAAATACCTAATTGATTGGTTTTAAATGACGTGATTGTATTGCCATCTCCATCCATCACTTCCCCACTAACGGATGGAATTCCATAACCATTTTTATCTTTTATGACGACACCAATTGTATTTTCTACACCGTGCAATAAATGGCCACTTTCTGGTAAGAATTGCGCATCTATAGTATTTGTTGTTTCATTTTCGGTGATATCTCTAACCTTTTGGTCTTTAATTTTTATGGTCTCGATAAAATGATTTTGCTCGTTAAAGTTGTTCATCCAATTAGTATATGCTTTAATTCGATAGTTACCATGAGCAAACAAAGAATCTACTTCAATGGTGTTAGAGGCTACACCATTTTGTACTTCAATGAGTTTTTGCTTTACAATATTTTTGGCATCATCTTCTATGCTAACATATAGATTTGTAGTAAGCGCAGAAGGTCTTTTGTCCTTTTTGTCTAGGACATATGCAGTAAACCCAATAATCTCACCAATGACATAAGTAGACTTATTTAAGTGCAGGTACACAACTTCACGAGGTGCTTCTGTATATTCTTCATAAGCTTCTAAGATATCTAGTTCTTCTTGAGAATAGACAGAAAGACTGATAAGTAGTAGAAAAAGACTAAAAACAATTTTGGAAAAAGAGCGCGTAAAATTCGTTTTCATAGCAATCGATTTTCTTATAAAAATATCGAAAACTATAGTAATAAAGAAGAACTTTAATATGAGTTTAATAAAATTTGAGAGGGAACTAGTTTAATGACTAATAATTAAATCAACTATTCTTCAACCCATTGAGTTAAAACCTAAAAATAAAAAGCAAGTTTTTTTAACTTGCTTTTTTTAAATTATTGAGTTGAAGCCTAATTCCCAGCTTCTTCCCTTGCTTCATTAATCATAGTTTCATCAGGTAAAATAGCAATATTTACGCGTCTGTTTTTAGAACGACCATCGGCAGTAGCATTGTCGTATTTGGGTTGGGTTTCGCCATACCAATTGGTGGTAAAACGTCCTTGACTTATACCTTTTTCTACTAAATAATTAGTTACAGAATAGGCGCGCTTTTTGGAAAGTTCCATATTGTATTCATCGCTACCCGTGTTATCAGTATGACCAACAACTAAAATTTTGGTATCCGTATACTCGTTAAAGATTCCTGCTAGTTTATCTAAAGTAACTTTTGAGGCCTCGTTGACATAAGATTTGTTAGTATCAAAGTATACACCACTTTTTTCATCAAAAGTGAGTACAATGCCATTATCTACCCTTTCTACCTCTGCACCTGGGATTTCTTCTTCAATTTTTTGAGCTTGCTTATCCATTTTCTGACCAATCAGTATACCTGCACCACCACCGATAACACCACCAATTACCGCACCGAGCTCACCATTACCACCTTTTCCTACGTTATTACCAATAATAGCACCTAAAATAGCACCACCAGCAGCACCGATAACAGCACCTTTTTGTTTGTTATTAGCATTATCTACAGCTTTACAGTTGGTAAATGCTACAAGTGTTACTACTGCAAGAGCTACAATTCCGATTTTGTTTATGTATAGTTTCATCTGGTTAAAATTTTAATATTAATTATACCCATCATGGGTGTTGTGATTTATTGCTTGTAAAAGTTCATTTTTAGCGTTACAGGTTTGCCTTCTAGACTTACGGTTTGTTCCCATTGCATACTGGTGTCGGTTAAGGACGTGAGACTAAGCCTAAAACCTCTATTGGTTTCTGATTTGCCGCGTTGGTCTGTTGGTTTTAATAGGAAATCATAAAGACCCGTGACTTCGTCAATTTCATCAATAGTAAATACAAAGTAACGTTGTACGCCGTCACAGTCAGCGCCACTTAAGGTATAGTTGCCTGTATTATTGTTAGGAATAAATTGCCATGAACTCCCTTCAAAACAGGCTTTGCTGGCATCGTTTAATAAGGTTATTTTTAGTTCGCCAATGACTGAAGATGTCACTTTATCTAAGGTCCAATTGCCTTTTATGATTTTACGGGAATCGCGTACTGTTTTTGATGCACCACATGATAAGAGACAGATGGTCAAAAATCCTAAAAGTAGTCGTTTCATGATACTATTGTTATAATTAATAATGATATTTTGTAAAAATACAAAGTGTTTTGGTTTTATTCATTCTTGGTTTTAGATAGATGGATTAAGTAAAGGTTAAGTTTTGAGAACTTTAAGAATTCAATGCAATGTTTTCATTATCAATTATATTGCTAATCCACTTAAACGATTTATTGTACTGTTACTGCAAAGTTCTAACTAACTAATCTTAAGCCCGTTGTCTACAGCTTTGTTAGCATCAGGATTCACAAAGACTAAACTTCCATTTTCGTCCTCGGTCATTAAAATCATACCTTGACTATCGACACCCCTCAGTTTTCGTGGTGCTAAATTTACTAGAACGGTCACACGTTTACCGATGACTTCCTCTGGTTTAAAGCTTTCGGCTATCCCCGAAACTATAGTACGTACATCTATACCTGTATCTACCTTCAAAACCAATAACTTTTTGGTTTTTGGCATTTTTTCTGCCTCTAAAATAGTACCTACCCTGATGTCTAATTTTGTAAAGTCATCAAAGGTAATTTCTTCTTTTTGCGGATCTATACTTTTTTTAGCTGCTTCGTTAGCTTTTTTGTTAGCGGCTAGTCTATCTAGCTGCTTTTGAATTTCTGAATCTTCAATTTTTGAAAATAGCAATTCTGGTTTTCCTGTTTGTATGGAATGTCCGGATGGTAATAGAATTTCATTATTTGAGATGCTATCCCATGTATTATCTTCAGAATTTAAAATACCTTTTAATTTGTTTGAGGTAAATGGCAAAAAGGGCTCGGATAAAACTGCTAAAGCCGATGCAATTTGAAGGGCGATAAACATCACGGTCTTTGTGCGCTCTTCATCAGTCTTTATGGTTTTCCAGGGCTCTTCATCAGCTAAATACTTATTGCCAAGACGAGCTAGATTCATCAGTTCTTGGCTTCCTTCTCTAAAACGGTAACGCTCAATAGAACTAGAGATTACACTGGGGTATGCTTTTAGTGTGGCTAAGGTCTTTTCATCAACATCGTTATAATCTGATGGTTGTGGTACAACACCGTTATAGTATTTATTGGTCAGTACAACAACACGATTAACGAAGTTCCCAAAAATAGCAACAAGTTCATTATTATTTCTGGCTTGAAAATCTTTCCAAGTAAAATCGTTATCCTTTGTTTCTGGTGCATTAGCCGTCAGGGCATAGCGCAGTACATCTTGTTGGTTAGGGAAATCTATAAGATATTCTGGTAACCATACAGCCCAATTCTTGGACGTCGATAATTTTTGGCCTTCTAAATTTAAAAACTCATTAGCTGGCACATTTTCTGGCAATATATAAGAACCTTCGGCTTTAAGCATAGAAGGAAAAATAATACAATGAAAGACTATGTTATCCTTACCTATAAAATGTACAAGTGTAGTCTCCTCGTTTTTCCAATAGTCTTCCCAATTTTTGCCTTCACGTTCTGCCCATTCCTTTGTAGAAGATATATAACCTATAGGTGCATCAAACCATACATAAAGCACTTTACCTTCTCCACCTTTTACAGGAACCGGAATTCCCCAATCTAAGTCTCTGGTTACTGCTCTAGGACGCAAGCCATCATCTATCCATGATTTTACCTGGCCATACACATTAGGCTTCCAGTCTTTTTTATGGCCTTTAAGTATCCATTCTTTTAAAAATTCTTCGTGCTTGTTTAATGGTAGAAACCAATGTTTGGTTTCTTTTAAAGTTGGGGTATTTCCTGTAATTGCAGATTTTGGATTTATCAAATCCGTTGCATTATGACTCGTGCCGCAGTTTTCACATTGGTCACCATAGCTTTCTTCATAACCACAATTAGGGCATGTTCCGATTACGAAACGGTCTGCCAAAAACTGATTGACTTCGGCATCATATAATTGCTCAGTAACTTCTTCAACAAATTCGTTTTTATCATATAAGATCTTAAAAAACTCCGAAGCAGTATCGTGGTGAATTTTAGCTGAGGTGCGCGAGTAATTGTCAAACGAAATGCCAAAGTCTTCAAATGACTTTTTAATTATAGCATGATACTTATCAACGATGGCCTGAGGCGATACACCTTCTTTTTTTGCTTTAATAGTTATAGGAACACCATGTTCATCACTTCCACAAACAAAGGCCACGTCATTTCCTCTTAGTCTTAAATATCTCGAATAAATATCAGCCGGGACATAAACACCAGCTAAATGACCAATATGGATTGGGCCATTAGTATAAGGTAAAGCTGCTGTTATGGTATATCGTTTTGACATAATTTCAATATTTTCAAAGCTACAAAAGTACGCAATATAAAAACAGTTCTAAAAAAAAATGTACATTTACAAAAAGCTGTTTTTATGATTTTGAGAAGTCTAGTTTTACCTATAATCCTTACAATTAATTTTGGCTTATTTAATCGGCTTTATACTCAAAATGAAATTGATAACTATTCTGAAATGACAACGGATTTAATTCAACCACCTTATTTAAAAGAAGGTGATACTGTTGCTATTGTCGCTCCCTCTGGGATTTTGAAAAATCGAGAGCGCGAAGTACAACAGGCCATAGATTTACTAAAAAGTTGGGGTTTGCATGCTGTTGTTGGCCAACACGTGTTCAGTAAAGCCAATCATTTTGCAGGTACGGACGATGAACGCTGTGAGGATTTACAACGCGCTATGGACGATCCTAAAATCAGTGCTATTTGGTGTGCTAGAGGGGGTTATGGTACAGTAAGAATTTTAGATAAATTAGACTATACTAAATTTAAGGATAAGCCAAAATGGGTTATAGGTTACAGTGATATTACCGCATTGCATAATCAGTTGCATAATAAAGGTTTTGAATCGCTTCATGCTTTAATGTGCGTGAGCTTAACTAAGGATTTAAGTGAAGTTCAAACATCAATCGATACATTTAAATCTGCTTTGTTCGGAAACCCTGCAAATTATACTTTAAAAGGCTCTAACTATAATAGAACAGGAGAGGCATCTGGTATACTTGTTGGTGGAAATCTAACAATGCTTCACACAATGTTGGGTTCTGAAGAGAGTATAGACACCTCTGGAAAAATTTTGTTTATTGAAGAAATAGGTGAATATAAGTACCATATCGATAGAATGCTGCAGAGCATGAAGCGTGCCGGCTATTTTAATAATCTTAAAGGTTTGATAGTTGGCGATATGACTAAACTTAGAAAAAACACCACGCTTTGGGGAACCTCTGTAGAACAGCTTGTTCTTGATGCCTTGTCTCAATACGATTTTCCAATTGCCTTTAATATGCCAGCAGGGCATGAAAATGATAATAGAGCACTGATTTTTGGTAGGACTATTCAATTAGAGGTTAATAAGACCGAATCTTTAGTGGTGTTTAATTAGATTATTCTACTTTTTCAAAGACGAAAAGATTTCTCTTTCATAATGTTTTAAGAGTAGTTTTGATATAGTGGTTAATAAGTTATAGTTTTTTTAGAGTTAGTATTTTCCCAATACTTTCTGCATAGACTAAACCTGTAACCACCTTGTTTTGATATTTGAAGGATAGTTTGTAAAAGTCTTGTGCACCCTTAAAGGTAAAGTGATTTTCTTGTATTTTATATAATTGTACTCGTTCTTTTGAGTTTTCTGGTTGTACAAATAATTTTCCTTTTCTCAATTTGATGAACAAACGAGTGCCTTGATTTTCGTAAGTACCTTCTAGAAGCTCTATTTCTTGCTCTGAAATTTCTATGGTATTATAGGATTTCATAACGGGCCAGTTGTAAACTGTTGATATACTAGACATTAACTCTTGTAAAAACTGTTCTCCACCATCAGAGTTAACTAAAACTACTGCACCATCACCACCTTCTATTGAGCCATAGACTAAGGCTGTATACCCTAAATTTTGTCCTGCATGCCAAAACATATATGCCTTATCTATACCTTTAAGATTTACACCTAAGCCTTTGTTATTAATCTGTGGCGTCATCATTTCTTGAGTCAGTTGACTATTTAATATTCGATTAGTTTGAATTCCAATAACCAATTTTGCTAAATCTTCGGCAGTTGTCCATGGTCCAGCGGCACCCTTTTCGGGATATATATGGTATTTTTTCTTCTTTAGTGACTTCCCGTTATAAAGATGCCCATCAGCAATAGGTTTGCCTAAATTTATATCGGGGCTATAATTATAAGTTGAATTTGTCATTTGTAAAGGCTCAAAAATGTGTTGTTCTACATATTCTTCAAAAGGTATTCCGCTGACATCCTCCACTAACAATTGAATGATTAAATAACCCCCGCCAGAATAACGTTCTTTAGTTCCGGGTTTGGTTTTAATGGAGAGCGATTTCCTTGTCTTGGCAGGGGATTCATTGTTTAATATTTGAAGTAGTGAAGGAATATCATCTGTAGGTTTATACCCTAAAAAACCATAATCATCCGTCAATCCTGCAGAATGTGTTAATAAATGTCTTAGGGTTACTGGTTGATCTTTAGTAAAACTATTCTCCTCTAGTTTCCATCGCTTCAAATAAAGGTTTACATTTTTATCTAAATCTATTTGACCCTGTTCAACTAATTTCAGTGAGACTAGTGAGGAAATAATTTTACCTATTGAAGCTGACTGAAATAGCGTTTGAGTGCTTATAGTCTTGGTTTTGTCTTGATTGCAATAACCATATCCTTTAGACCAATCTATTTTGCCCTTATTTATAACTGCAATACTTGCTCCATGGATTTTATGTTTTTTTAATTGGTCATAAATTGTATTAGTAGTTAAAGGAGAAGTATCTGTAATTAATGTAGGAAAAATAAGATTATTTTCAACTTGCTGGATTCGTTTTTCTAAATCCTGAGAATGTAAAGGGATTGATAGTATTAGACCTATCAATAATATTGTCGTTTTCATTTATGTAAAGTATTATGCTTATTGAGTGCAAAATAAGTCTATGAGAACATTGTAAATCTATTCAAATCTAGATTTGAGAGTTATTTAAGGTGTATTTTTTGATATTCTTTAGGCGAGAGATTGGTCAGTAATTTGAACGTTCTTTGAAATGTGGCTTGTGAATTAAAACCACATTCAAAGGCAATTCCGGTAATGGTTAAGTCTTTCGAATCTTCATTAAGTAATCTTAGTTTAAATTCTTCAACACGATAGGTGTTTACAAACTCGTTAAATGATTTTCCAATATGCTGATTCAAAACAGAAGAGATAACTTTTTGGGGGATGTTAAGATGATTGACCATATCGTCTAATTTTAATGTTGGATTTAAGAATAAGCGGTCTACTATCATTGCTTTTTCTAGTGCTGTAGAAGTGTCTTCTACAAGCTTAACTGGCAATTGCAATTCCTTACGACTTTTTCTACGATGCTTAAAACTAATGATATAGCCATTAATACCGAGCCAATAGATTAGAACCATTAAAGGCATATAAACAGGATACCAACCAACATAGCTTAAGAGGTCATCTGATAAATTAGGGATAATGTAAGGTATTAAATGTAATAACCATATTAACGCAAATACGGTAAAGCCTATCGTAAACCGATTTGCCCAAATAAAGAAGTCCTTGTCTTTTCCTTTATAATTAATTAAGAGTTTCCTAGAAATCATTAGGTAGATTCCCAAAGAAATCCAACGTGGAATATCTGCAAACTTGTTGTAGTTGTCTACGAAGTTGACCAGATGTTTACTTTTATCAGTATTGCTTAATCCAAAAAGACTTCCAAGGATAAAAATGAGATAGATTAGATAAGGAAGTAGGTCAATGATGACTGTATAGAAATGAGCCTTATTTTTTTTACTTAATTGAAATTCGGGATATAAAATCGATTTAACATAGAAGTACACTAATGGTCCAATGGGCATTATGATTACCAAAGGCAAGATGGAGCCCAAAACAATCCATATGGTTGAGGTGAATTCTACCGCTTCTAAAAAATAAATATTTAAACACGCGAGTGAAATAAATAAAATAAGCCAAGAAAGTAGCTTATTAGCGAGTACGTTTGATCGTATTTGCCGTAATAAAAAACAAGTAATAAGTCCTTGTATAGCGCCAACTAAAATGAGAATATTAAGAATACTTTGCATAACATTCAAAAAATATCAATAACAACGAGCTTTTTCATTACAACTAAATGGAAAGGTGAAAATTGAATTGATGAATCTAAGTATTTTGATTATGACTTAAATGTAATACTATTTTTCTATTTTAGAGATATGGCACAACACAATGAACTTGGCAAAAAAGGCGAACAATTAGCAATCGAGTATCTTATTGAAAAAAACTACGCTATTATTGAGCGTAATTATCGATTTGAAAAAGCTGAAGTAGATATCATTGCCCAAAAAGAAGATATTTTGGCTATAGTTGAGGTGAAAACACGTTCTACGGCAGATTTTGGGAATCCACAAGATTTTGTAAAGCCTAAACAGATTAAAAATTTAGTCAAGGCGGTTAATGAATATGTAGTTGAAAACGATCTGGATGTTGAAGTTCGGTTTGATATAGTTGCTATTGTAAAAGAAAAAGAAGATTTTAAAATAGAGCATCTAGAGAATGCTTTCTATCATTTTTAGAGATAAATATTGGTGATAACAACTAAAAGGCTATAAAAAAGTACATTTACTATTTTATCTTTAGTGTCTAGGGATAAAAACCTTTTCATTTCTTTTTTAAGCACATTGAAAGTTAAAACGATACTTACAAACACCACACTCAGTCCTGTAAACCAATAGAGAGATTCAGGATAAGGTAATGTTACATTTGTTACTAATAAAAGGATAAGAAGAACACCAGCAATCAGAACTCGTTTTTCTGAGCTAGCACTCAAATTATTTCTCAATAAAATAGTATTGATTTTTGATACAATTAGGGCAATAACAGCTGCTAATAAAACTATAGTAAATATCATCTCTTTTTCAATCTTTGTTTTAGTTAAAATTAGTTATTCTTTTGAAAAGAAAAGAAACTGTTTTTGTTAAATTTTAAAATGCCTATAAAAGTTCATTTCATCTATATAATCCCACACATTATCGGATAACATAGGGCGAATACTTCTACCAGCTTTAATTTCTTTTCTTATAAACGTAGAAGACAGCTCTATTATTGGAGCAGAAATGTTAAAAATTTTTGGATGGTTATTAAAACGGGTTTCGACCTTTCCTTCAGACAATCTAGGATAAACATAAATATTATGATTTTCTAAAATGAATTCGTAGTTTTTCCACTTATGAAAGCTCTTTAAGTTATCTTCTCCCATAATCAAGGCAAAATCATACCGAGGGAATTTTTCATATAAATAAGCGAGCGTGTCAATTGTATAATTGGGCTGTTTTAAGCCAAATTCAATATCGCTTGGGCATAACTTGGTATAATCTTTTGTCGCACGATAAACCATCTCTAGTCTTTGATGGTTATCTAGTAGGCTACTTTTTTTCTTAAAGGGACTTTGAGGGGTTACAACAAACCAAACTTGGTCTAAATTACTATGTTCGGCCAAATGGTTAGCTATGATTAAGTGTCCTACATGTATGGGGTTAAATGTGCCAAAAAAGAGTCCAACCTTCATAATTATTCATTTACAAAATCAGAAACCAATTGATATGCATGCTCTAACGCATGGTCTAAATTAGAGTTAACAACAATAACATCAAATAGGGGGGCTGTAGCCAACTCTGCAGGAGCTTTGGCTACGCGCATACTTATCTTGTCTTCACTTTCCTCACCACGTTCCTTTAAGCGTCTAACCAATTCATTTAAATCAGGTGGCTTTACAAATACAGCTAGAGTTTCCTCAGGAAATTTGCGTTTTATTCTTAAACCACCAGAAACATCAATATCAAAAATGACATGTTTCCCTTTTGCCCATATACGTTCTACTTCAGACTTTAATGTACCATAAAAATTATCCCTGTAAACCTCTTCCCATTCTAAAAACTCATCAGCCTTTATCTTGTTCTTAAACTCTTTAAGAGATAAATAGTAATAATCCTTTCCATGTTGCTCATTTCCACGTTTTTTCCTAGAAGTCGCAGAAATAGAAAACTCTAAATTAAGTTCTTCTTGTTTTAACAAATGGCGTACAATTGTCGTTTTTCCAGAACCCGAAGGGGCTGAAAAGACAATGAGTTTACCTTGTTTATTTGTTTTTTTTGACACTAAGTTTTTGTTTTGGTTAGAGTACGTTCAACAATTGTTCCTTAATTTTTTCGAGTTCATCCTTCATTTGTACCACTAGTTTTTGCATAGGAGCGTAGTTGGATTTTGAACCTATTGTATTTATTTCCCTCCCTATTTCCTGAGAGATAAAACCAAGCTTTTTTCCGTTAGAATCGCTAGATTTCAAAGCTTTGGTAAAATAATCCAAATGATTATCAAGTCTCACTTTCTCTTCGGTAATGTCAAACTTTTCTATGTAGTAAACCAGTTCTTGTTCAAAACGATTTTCATCTACTTTTTCCTTTATTTCTGCAATGCCTTTTTCTAATCGAGCTCTAACGCCTTCGATACGCTCAGGATCCATGTCAATAACGTTTTCTAGTAATTGTTTTAAAGTAGCAATCCTTTCTAAAAAATCTTGTTTTAATATTTTACCTTCATCTTCTCTATACGCTACAATTTTAGAAATGGCATCTTTAATACCATTGGCAATGACGTTCCATTCTTCTTCATCAATATCATCGCGTTCTGTAGTTACGGCATCTGGTAAACGGATGGCCATTTTTAGTAATTCAGTCGTATCTCCATCAACAACATCCTTGAGTTGTTTTATATACTCTTTAACAACTGTTTTGTTGATTTTTGAACTTGTATCCTCTCCGGTAATTTCTACATATAGTGAAAAATCGATCTTTCCTCTAATAAGATGTTTAGCAATGTCTTTTCTGATGTCAAGCTCTTTGGCACGGTACATCGATGGCATCCTAGCATTGACATCTAAATTCTTACTGTTCAGGGATTTTAACTCGATAGATATTTTTTTGGTAGGGAGCTGTAAAACAGACTTCCCGTAACCCGTCATGGACTGTATCATTAATATGATGCGATTAAAGTTGCGCAAAGGTACAAAATAGATTTGGCATCAAATGATTGTTAAATCATTGTAAAGTATTATGCGTGCATAATATTTTTTCTAACTTTGCCACATAGTTATAAGATAAAAAAATGTACAAAAAACAATTTGAAATACGGTGGAGCGATGTTGATGCTAATGGTCATTTGGCCAATTCTGCTTATACTAATTTTATGAGTCATGCAAGGATGTCCTTTTTTGGCGAACATGGTTTCTCGATGCCAGAAATTAGAAAATATAATGTTGGTCCTGTAGTCTTCTACGAACATATGTACTATTTTAAAGAATCCTTTATTGGTGCGCCAATAACTGTCACTATTGAGGTTTCTGGTTTAAGCGAAGACGGTATGCTGTTTATGTTTAAACATGATTTTTATAACGAAAATGGAGATAATCTTGCTTATTGTGAAATGCAAGGTGCTTGGATAGATTTAAAGGCTCGAAAACTTACAGCCTTACCAAAACCATTACTTAGTTTAGCAGAAAAATTCCCAAAATCTGAAGATTTTAAAATTCTTACTAAAGCCGATACTAGGAAACATGGCGTACAACCAAAACCTTTAAGTGTGCAAACTATTTAAATGGCTGATGCTGTTTAAAAGATTTTATTTGCACATTTTTTATAAAAGGCTTTAAAACCTGATTTGGCAAATAGTGTTTGTGTTTACAGTAACAAGTTAATGTCTTAGGTTGTGCCCCTAATGTACTCTTAATCTCAGAAGCCGTTCTACCTAGATTAATTTGAGTGGATTTTGTTTCGATACCTATCCTTACATAGTCATTTAAGATTCTCGGATAGATCGCATAGGTTTTGTTGTTAGAGTAGTCAATACCTATAAAATGTGCATCGAGATGATCACCATTTTGCATAGCGGATAAAAATCCAACCAATTGATTATTTAAGAAATAGCCTTTTACAATGAACTTATCTTTATAGGTGCTTTTAAGATGTATATAAGTGTCTAGGTTTAAGATTTGAGCATTAAAGTCCGCATTGTCAATAGTATTTTGGTACAGTGCCTGAAGCTCATCTTTATGCTTTTTTATATCATCTTCGCTAAAAAGTTTAGCCTCTAGCGCTTCACTTTTAGCATCAGCTCTATTGGCCTTAACTCTATACTTGGATTTTAATGCATTGGTATAGTCATTGAAGGATTGCCATTCTGGTCTTAAATAGATTATCATGTTTGACTCTACGTGCATAGAAGCATAATCGAATGATTTTAAATGGTCAGTAATATAGAGCGACTCGTCTTCAAAATCCTTTATGAAAATGGCATGAAGCCGTTTGCATCTATACAACCTCTTTACAGTCTTCGCAATAGCAATAAATGTTTCTACTTTTGGTTCTCCATCTTTTAAAAATGTACCATACTCACCGCTCAAAAAGACATTGCCGCAAAACAGAACCTTTATGCTGTTTTTGCAAAACATGTTATTGACTATTCGCCTTAACTTAGGCCACATCTTAATATTCTTGGTAATGGTTTCGATACCTATGGTCACCAATTGTGTATTGGCAAATGCTACGGCTTCATTGTCTTTTAGTATAAGGATGTAGTTAAATGCTATATCCGTATTGGCAAGTTCAAATGCTTTTAAAAACTCAGGCGAATAGTAAATATTTGTGGTGCAATTAAGACTATCCCAATAGTGTTTTGGGATATCGTCTACGGCCCGAAATATTTTGGAAGTTAAGGTCAAACTTAAACTTTTTTAGGTTTAATAGATACAATATACACACCAGAAAAGATTAAGGCCATAGCAATAACTTTAATAACATCGATAGCATCTACACCCATAATAATGGCAAAAAGCCCAGCAATTACAGGTTGCAAATAGATAAAAACACCGACTGTAGATGCTTTTAGTTTACTCAAGGCAAAAGGATTTAAAATGTAGGTTGCAAAAGTCGCACCTACAATTACAAAACCTACTGAGAACGACACATAGGGCGTAAAGGTCTCCCATTGAATATCCGATAATTCATTATATCCAAAAGGGACGACCATAAAAAAGCCAAAAAGGAACAACCATTTTATGAATGTAAACGGATGATACTTTTTGGTCAACTGTTTTATTAAGATTATATAGATACTGTATGAAATGGCATTAATAAAAATAAAAGTATTACCTAAAATCACATTATCGCCACTTCGAGTCGATTTACCATAAACTGTAAGCACTAATGCGCCACATAGTGCCAAGAATATACCGATGACCTTTAACGCAGTTACTTTTTCATTTAGGATGACCGCTGAAAGGATTAAGATAATAACAGGAGTAATCGTTACGATGGCAGAAGCATGTATAGGTGTAGTAAGCTCCAAACCTTTTAAGAACAATAGCATGTTAATGACCACCCCAAAAACTGCAGCAACGAAAAATCGAAAATAGTCTTTACGTTCAATTTTTTCTCTAGGTAATAGAAAGCTAAAAAGCCAAAACAGAATAGCAGCTCCTCCTACTCTTAATACAACGAAAGCAAAAGGTTTAATGTAATTTTCATTCATAACGACCTTCGCAAAGGTGTAGTTGAGCCCATATAATACTTGTACCATAAACAGCGCAAATATGGCAAATGCTCTACTGTTCATGCATAGCTTGTTTTGCAGCTTCTACTGTTTTTTTGGAATTACCAATAAAAATCTGATCTTGAAAAATGATTACAGGACGCTTTAAAAATGTATAATGCTTCAAGATATAGTTTTTATAGTCTTCTTCTGAAAGGGATTTGTTCT
This sequence comes from Winogradskyella sp., assembly GCF_028282165.1. GTDB lineage: Bacteria > Bacteroidota > Bacteroidia > Flavobacteriales > Flavobacteriaceae > Winogradskyella. The sequence goes on from NZ_JANQIM010000033.1 coordinate 15,794, forward strand.
TTAAATCGAGTTCTTTGTAAAGCCTTGCACGTTTGCTAAATAAACTTTCATAGCTATCCGTTAAAGATCTCATTTCTTCAATTTGGTCTATAGTAATAGCTTCATTTTTTATATCCTGAAGCTGAAAATCATCTTGAAGTTCTAGTTCATTTATAATTCTAGTGCAAGTGTTGCATGTGCTTAGATAATACATTTTTGCCATATGAAATCTAATTAAATTTAAGACTGCAAAGTAACCTTATTTCATGTGAAAAATAGTTACATTTAAGAAAAATATAATTCTATGGAATATTATTCTATCGCTACGATTCTAATTGTTCTGTCTGCTATTTTTGGGTACATCAATGTACGCTTTTTAAAGCTTCCTATTACTATAGGTCTTATGCTGATTACTATTGTTTTTACAATGGTTTTAGTTGGGATAGCACAATTTGATAATACACTTTTGCTACGGGAAAAGGCGTTTATCAATAGCATAGATTTTGAGACGGTTTTATTGGATATTATGTTAAGCTTCCTACTATTTGCAGGTGCTTTGCATACCAATTTTGATCAACTTAAAGTACAAAGAGGCCCTATATTAGCTTTTGCAACCCTTGGTGTTCTTGTGTCCACTTTTTTAGTCGGGATCATTATGTTCTATGTGTTGGGTTGGATCGGATTAGAGGTGACTTTCATAAATTGTTTGTTGTTCGGCGCCTTAATATCTCCTACAGACCCTATAGCTGTTTTAGGTATTCTAAAAAAAGCAGGTGCACCCAAAAAATTAGAGACCAAGATTGTCGGCGAATCATTGTTTAATGATGGTGTTGGAGTAGTTGTATTTTTAACCATATTTGCCATTGCTGCAAAACCAAATGCCCCCGTAGAATTTTCTGATATTGCTACACTTTTTGGTCAGGAAGTCATAGGAGGTTTAGCGTTGGGGTTGTTTTTAGGATGGATAACCTACCGTTTAATGAGATCCATAGATAATTATGAAATTGAGGTTATCCTTACGATTTCTGCGGTAATGGGTGGTACCATGCTAGCACATAAATTTCATTTATCTGCACCATTAGCCATGGTAACAGCCGGATTAATTGTAGGTAATGATACAGTACGCCATACAGCAATGTCCGAAACTACCGAAGCCTATGTTGACAAATTCTGGGAGTTGATAGATGTACTTTTAAACACCATACTGTTCATTATGATCGGTATGGAGATGTTGGTGCTAACCCTTGAAGGGAAATATATATATGCTGGTTTGTTGGCCATTCCGATTATTTTAATGTGCCGCTACATGTCACTATGGCTACCTATAAAATTCTTTGCAAAACGATTAGACTTTGTGCCCAAAACTAATTTAATCATGACCTGGGGAGGTTTACGAGGAGGTATATCAATTGCCTTGGCATTAAGTTTAACCCAAGAAATGCATAGAGAACTGTTTTTGGTCATTACGTATATTGTGGTAATTGTTTCCATTTTAGGGCAAGGTTTAACGGTAGAGCCTATAATTAAACAAATAACAAAAAAGCAGACTAGTTGAGTTTTAAGTAAGGCTCCACCTCTTCAAACGGAATCACAAATTCTGTATAACCCTGATCGTAAGAGGCAATTTCATAAACATTGTATAGTAAAACCAATCCGTCATCACTGTAGCCTATATTTTCAGGTAGTTGAAATGGTTTCCCAAAGAAAAAGTCTTCCATTCTTGCTGACTCCTCTCTATTTTTCAGTGACTTTTCAAAATGGATTTTAGCTAAGGTTTTAAAGTCTTCTAGATTATTAATCATTTGATCTCGACTAAGTATGTCTCCAGTTTCAGCATTGAGATTTAAGAATGAAATTCTATCGTTCCCATGAGCGCCTCCTTGAAACTCATAAGTGCTAATTGCGATACTAATAATGGTTTCAGTTTGATAGGTTTTTTCTGTCTCAATATGAAGCTCCCAAATAGCTTCTGAAGCTTCTGGAAAGTCGTTTTTAAAGTCTAAATACTCCTGGTTGAAATCCTTTAAGATAGTTTCAAGATTCGACTTATTTATGGTATCACTTAGTGAAGCGACTATCGTTTCATCAATATGTGTGTTTATTTTTTTACTCAATTCATCGTTACCGGTTGCCCTATCAAGATTTGCAGATATCTGTGCTTCATAAGTGTTTTCAATAGCAACTGTAGCAAATGCTATGGCTTCATATTCAGATTTACAAGAATTCAAAAAACAAAAAAGTACCAAAATGAATGTAATGCGTTTCACAAGTAATAGATTTTAAGAAGGTTACTATAAAGGTATTACACAGATTTGAATACAACGAATTATGAGTTAAATTTGTTGCTTTAAAAAACACCTTTTTGTAAAGTTTGTTTCTATACAACGTCTAAGGCATTTTAATTTAATCAAATTATGAAATTCAATACAAAAACCATACATGGAGGCCAAGAACACGACCCGGCTTATGGATCGGTAATGCCTCCAATTTATCAAACGTCGACTTATGCCCAATCTACGCCTGGAGGCCATAAGGGTTATGAGTATTCCCGTACCCATAATCCTACGCGCAATGCACTGGAGAAGGCTTTTGCAAGTATAGAAAATGGAAATTATGGACTTGCATTCGGTTCTGGTTTGGCTGCTATTGATGCTGTTTTAAAGTTACTTCAGCCAGGAGACGAAGTGGTTTCTACTAATGATTTATATGGAGGGACTTATAGGCTTTTTACAAAAATATATGAGGAGTTTGGAATAAAGTTCCACTTCATCGGAATGGAAAATGCAAGCAAAATAGAACAATACATTACTCCAGATACTAAGTTGATTTGGGTGGAGACACCAACAAATCCGATGATGAATGTAATAGATATTGTAGCTGTTTCTGAGATTGCTAAAAAGCACAATATTTTATTAGCTGTAGACAACACCTTTGCTACACCTTACTTACAGCAACCATTAGATCTAGGTGCTGATATTGTTATGCATTCTGCAACAAAATATTTAGGTGGGCATAGTGATGTTGTTATGGGAGCATTAGTTGTAAAAGATAAGGACTTGGCCGATAGACTTTATTTTATTCAGAATGCAAGCGGTGCAGTATGTGGACCACAAGATTCTTTCCTGGTTTTAAGAGGGATAAAAACCTTACATATTCGTATGCAAAGGCACAGTGAGAATGGAAAAGCTGTCGCAGAATATTTAGCGAGTCATCCAAAGATCGAAAACGTATATTGGCCTGGTTTTGAAATTCACCCCAACCACGATGTTGCAAAATCACAAATGAAAGATTTTGGCGGTATGGTATCTTTCACTACTAAAGGGAATGACTACGAAGAAGCCATTAGAATTGTAGAAAATCTTAAAATTTTCACGCTGGCAGAATCTCTCGGGGGCGTTGAATCTTTGGCTGGGCATCCTGCAAGTATGACACATGCAAGTATTCCAAAGGAGGAAAGAGAAAAAACAGGAGTTGTAGATTCTTTAATAAGATTGAGCGTTGGGATAGAAGATGAAGAAGATTTAATAGCAGATCTAAAACAAGCGATTGGATAAATATTTTTAAAAAGATAGAATTTCTCTATTCAATCTTTTTTTAGATAGGTCTTAATCTAGATAATAGATATAGCCAAAATTTAACCATAAATTCCAGTCATTTGCTTTATTGGATGATAATTTATGATCCAAGCCATCAACGAAATCGTCAAAATAGTATTGCCACCTAAGCTCAACAAATAAATCTGAGAGTATAGTTAGCTTATAACGTGTCCCGAGACTAGCAACGACAGACCATGTAGAACCTGATTCTGCACTAATAAAAGGATCTCCACCAGAAGCATCATCCCAAAAGCTGTAAAAATTGTTATTATTAGAAATATTGCCGTCACCATAGGTAGTTTCAACAGATGGATTAAATGATACATAATGGGCTCCAAGAGCCGCAAAAGGCGCAAAAGAATATGCACCTGCTGAAAACGCTCTAATACTTCTCGGAAAATATTCTAGTTGCATACCAATATCCCAGTTTTGGGCTTCACCAGAGTGAGCCCTTAATCGATCCGCATTATCACTAGTTCTAGCATCGTCTACCCATTTTCCAAAATGATTAAGCGTTGTCTTATTCCAAGAAATCTCACTTCGTAATTTAAAGTGGTCATTAAAATAGGTGTCTGTAGAATAGCAATTACAATCAGCACGATAAGCGAAATTTATGTAGTGTACAATTCCTAGGGCAATACCTGTATTGCCAGAGTTTGTTTCAAAATCGCTTCTAACGCCAAAATCAGATTGGAATGCAACAGCACCAACAAAAGCACCTATTTCGTGAGAGAAGCCCAATTGGGCAGATGTTGTTTGTATTGTAACTAATAGCACAAACAATGACAGTAGTTTTCTAACGTGTATCGCCATATGACAAATAGGATTAAGCTGTTGCCGAACAAATATATAAAAAGTCGACGAACTACAAAATAAAACGGACAAAATGCATTTTTCTTGTTAGGGATAAGAATTTTACTGCAATTCTCAAATATTGAAAAATTTTTGAGAATATGAAAAAAATCAGGTATTATTTTTGTAGATAATGTATCTTTGCACCCTATAAATCACAATTTCTTAACAATTTTTTATATGAAAGATAAAATTGATGCTTTTTTAGACCTTGTAAAAAAGCGAAATGGACACGAGCCTGAATTTTTACAGGCTGTCCAGGAGGTGGCAGAAACCGTAATACCTTATATCGTTAAGCACGATATTTATCACGGAAAAAACATTCTTTTAAGGATGGTAGAGCCCGAACGTTTGATATCGTTCAGAGTTAGTTGGGTAGATGACTCTGGCGAAATACAAGTCAATAGAGGTTATAGGGTGCAAATGAATTCGGCCATTGGCCCTTACAAAGGAGGATTGCGTTTTCATCCTACGGTAAATGCGAGTATTTTGAAGTTTTTGGCCTTTGAACAGGTCTTTAAAAACAGCTTAACTACATTGCCTATGGGAGGTGGAAAAGGAGGTTCTGATTTTGATCCTAAAGGAAAATCTGATAATGAGGTCATGCGCTTTTGTCATGCATTTATGACTGAGTTGTATAGACATATCGGACATAACACAGATGTGCCTGCGGGTGATATAGGTGTAGGAGCTAGAGAGATTGGGTATATGTTTGGAATGTATAAGAAATTGAACAACACCTTCACAGGTGTTTTAACAGGAAAAGGTCAATCTTGGGGAGGTTCTTTAATTAGACCTGAAGCAACAGGATATGGCACTGTGTATTTTGCTGAAAATATGCTAAAAATTAAAAACGACTCTTTTGATGGTAAGAAAGTTGTGATTTCCGGTTCTGGAAATGTTGCCCAATATGCTGCCGAGAAAGCCATCGAATTAGGAGCTACAGTACTAACGCTATCTGACTCAGGAGGATATATCGTTGATGAAGAAGGTATTGACAATGAAAAATTACATTTTGTCATGGAATTGAAGAATGTAAGAAGAGGGCGTATTAAAGAATATGTTGAAAAGTATCCTAACGCCACATATGTAGCCGGAGAAAGACCATGGTCAGTTGAATGCGATATCGCTTTGCCTTGTGCTACTCAAAATGAACTTAATGGCGAAGAAGCTAGACAATTAGTGGATAACGGTTGTATATGTGTTTCGGAAGGAGCAAATATGCCATCTACTCCAGATGCTATTCATGAATTTCAAAAGGCTAAAATATTATTTGCACCTGGAAAAGCATCTAATGCTGGTGGGGTAGCTACATCAGGTTTAGAGATGAGTCAGAATTCATTACGCTTAAGTTGGACAAGAGAAGAAGTTGATGCAAGATTGAAAGACATCATGGCAGATATACACGATTCTTGTGTTAAGTATGGTAAAAATGATGACGGTTCTATAGATTATATCAGAGGAGCTAATATAGCAGGTTTTGTAAAAGTAGCAGATGCAATGCTGGCGCAAGGCGTTGTATAAATAGTTTCTTATTAAGAAAAAGCAAGCCCTTAATATTGTTTATTGAGGGCTTTTTTTTATTGAGTTAGCATATTATTAAAGGCATATTATCGTTACTATTAATATATTTGACAAAACAAATTCTTAATGGTTAAAACGGATTTTAAGGTTTTACTCTTTTTTTTGATTTCCATCTTTTTTTTGAAAGGTTATTCTCAAGATTTCTCTTCATTATGGCAAGCCCATTATTCTTATAATGATATTGTAGATGTAGTAAATGGGAACAATAAGATTTATGCAGCGGCACAGAATGCAGTTTTTGAATACGATTTGCAAACACAAGAACTAAATACCATTACTACCGTTGAAGGATTATCTGGTGAACAAATTACAACTATAGCTTACAGTGAGTTTTTTCAATATTTAATCATTGGCTACGAAACAGGATTAATAGAAGTTTATTTTGAAACGGATGGAACTGTATTATCAGTCGTTGATATTTTGGAAAAGGATAATATTACACCAGTAAATAAGCGCATTAATCATTTCTATGAACATCAGGGACTCGTTTATATTTCAACAGATTTTGGTGTGTCAGTATATGATCTAGACCGATTAGAGTTTGGAGATACTTATTTTTTGGGTAATGGAGGTGCCCAAATCAACGTCAATCAGGTTACTGTTCTTGATAATGAAATCTTTGCGGCTTGTGGAGACAGCAACGGATTAAAAAGAGCGGATTTAAATAACCCCAATCTTATCGATTTTCAACAGTGGCAAACGTTTTTGGCCGGTAATTTCAGGACTGTAAATACACTTTCGGGAAAGATATACAGTATTGCATTTAATAGGAATTTGCTAGAGATAGATGGGGCGAATGTAACGGTTATATTCAATTTTCCTTTGGAACCAGAAGATACAGAGATTTCTGGGGCTAATTATATCGTTACAACCGCAAATACTGTTTATGTCTATGATGAAAATATAATGTTGGCTAATAGTTATCAGCCTACAGAAGAATTCGATACTAGTTTTACCGCTGCGACATTTATAGAAAATAATACTTTTATAGGATCTACTGAATTTGGAGTATTAAGAAGTTCAACCTCTGACAATACATTCTTTACAGAGATAAAACCTAATGGGCCTTTATTTAATGAAGTTTTTCGTTTAGATGCAGAGACAGGCACCGTATGGGCAAGTTTTGGGGATTATACTGAATCCATAAATCCTTCACCATTTAGATCAAGAGGATTAAGTTATTATAGAGATGACGTATGGGAAAGCATACCCTTTGATAGTGTTTTGGGAGCAAGAAACCTGTCTGAGATATCCGTTAATCCATTTAATCCAAATCAAGTCTTTATCAGTTCTTGTCAAGATGGAATATTAGAAGTGAATAATTTTGAGCCTACGATTTTATATAATCAGGATAATAGCGGATTAGAATCTTTAATACTTCCTGGATCACCAGATTTTATTAGCCTCAGGGTTACTGCATCTATTTTTGATCGCAATGGGGTTTTATGGTCACTTACAGCTCGAGCTCCAAATCCTTTAAAGTCTTACGATCCAAACTCTGGTAATTGGCAGGGCTACGATTTTTCTGCCATAATTGAAGACGCGCTTACGGATGAGTTTGGTTTTTTTGACATTGACATAGATAATAATGGAACTAAATGGATAGGTGGCTACTCTAATGGCCTTTATGCTTTTAATGAAAACATAGGAGACAATCCTCTGAGAAATATTGCTTCAGAAGAACAAAACCTTCCGTTCCCTAGGGTAACTTCGTTAGCCGTGGATAATAGAAATCAACTCTGGATAGGTACATTTTCTGGGTTAAGGGTGTTATTTAATACAACAGGTTTTTTTGATGATCCCAATCCTACATTAAACTCAATCATTGTCTTGGAAGATGGTATCCCACAAGAGTTACTAGAAGGACAAACCATTACTGATATTGAAGTAGATGGCTCTAATAATAAGTGGATAGGAACTGTAGATTCAGGAGTTTTTTATTTTTCGGCAGATGGGCAAAATACTATTTTTCACTTTACAACAGACAGCTCACCGTTACCTTCTAACAGAATCAATGATATATCTATAGATCCAGACAATGGTATTGTTTACATCGCTACAACTAGGGGCATGCTGGCTTTTAGTGCAGGAGGATCGAGACCGCAGGAGACCCTTGAGAACGCTTTTGTATATCCCAACCCTGTACGGCCAGAATATAATATATTAGGGTTTAATGACCTAAATGATATTAATAAAGGAGTTAAGATAAGCGGCCTTACAGAAAGGGTTAATATTAAAATTACCGATATTGAAGGCAACTTAGTAGCAGAAGCACAGTCTAATGTTAACTTAAGGTCCTCTAGTGCCAATTATAATTTTGCCATTGATGGAGGTACGGCTATTTGGAATGGCAAAAACTTAGCTAATTCAATAGTAAGAACAGGGGTATATTTAGTAATGATTTCTGATTTAGACTCATTTGAGACTAAAGTTCTTAAGGTTCTTATCGTTCGTTAGGTATGCTTGCAAAAAACAATAGTATTGTTCTATCTAAACTAAAATATAAGGATAACGATCTTATTGTTAAGTGCTATACACAGCAAAGAGGTGTGGTAAGTTATATTTTGCGAGGCGTCTTAAAATCTAAAAAAAGCCAAACAAAGATAATTTATTTTCAACCTCTATCACAACTCCAAATAGAAGAAAATTTTAAACCTAATAGGCAACTTCAAAACATTAAGGAGGTAAGACTAAATTATATTTACAAGAGTCTTCATAGCAATATTTACAAAAGTGCAATGGTTATGTTCTTATCTGAAATTCTCTCAACTGTGCTTCGTGAAGAGGAAAAAAATGAGGCGCTTTATAACTACATAGAAACTGCATTACAATACTTAGATAGTGAAGAACAGTATTCAAATTTCCATTTGCTTTTTTTGTTGAGGCTAACACGCTACTTAGGGTTTCAACCAGAACATTTAAATATAAATTATCCCTATTTTAATCTAGAAACTGGGGTTTTTGAAGCTTCAGACTCTGGAATTCATTCAATAGCTGGAGAAAATTTAACACTACTGAAACAACTTTTGGGCATAAATTTTGATGCGTTAAGTACTATAAAAATCAATGCAAAACGAAGACAAGAGTTTTTAAATATGTTATTGTATTATTTTGAGTTACATTTGGACGGTTTTAAAAAACCTAGATCATTGCAAGTGCTTAATGATGTATTTCATTAGGTAATTTTTTACGAAGATATTTTGATGAAGATGCGCATAAAAGTGAAGTGCAATATCATTTTTAGTGTTGTTTTGTTTCTTTTTTTAAGGGTGTCGTTTTCCCAGACAATTACTGTTTTAGAAAAAGGTAGCAACATACCTATTCCTGAGGTAGCCCTATATAATCTAAAGAAAACCAAATATGTGGTTACTGATATTGATGGCAAAGCCAGTTTAGATAAATTTAACGATAGGGAAATTATTTACTTTCAGAATCTATTGTATGAAAAACTAGAACTGAGAAAGTTTGAAATTGCAGAAAATGATTACACTATTTATTTAACGCCCAAAGTTGAGGGGCTAGATCAAATTGTAATTTCTATCTCTAAGTTTGAGCAAAGTAAACGCGATATACCTCAATCTATAGTGAATATTAGTGCCAAAGATATCACATTGGCAAATCCACAAACAAGTGCTGATTTATTAGATAATTCAGGAAACATTTTTATTCAAAAGAGTCAAATGGGTGGTGGAAGCCCTATGATTCGTGGTTTTTCTACAAAGCGATTACTAATTACAGTCGACGGTGTTAGAATGAATAATGCCATATTCCGTGGTGGTAATCTTCAAAATGTAATTTCAATAGACCCATTATCAGTGCAAAGTACCGAAGTCACTCTAGGTGCAGGTTCCGTGGTTTATGGTAGTGATGCTATCGGTGGTGTGATGAGTTTTTATACTAAGAAACCACAGTTGTCTTATAAGGACGAATTGTTATTAAACGTTAACACCTTACTAAGATATAGCACAGCAAATAATGAAAGAACCGGACATTTTGATTTAAACCTTGGATATAGGAAATGGGCTTTTTTGACTAATGTGAGTTATATGGATTTTGATGATTTAAGGATGGGAAGTCATGGTCCAGATGATTATTTAAGGCCAGAATATGTTATTAGACAAAATGGTGAAGATATCATTGTTCCCAATAGCGACCCTCAAATTCAAAAGCCTACGGCTTACAGTCAAATTAATTTGATGCAGAAAGTGCATTATGAGCATTCAGACCGTCTGTATTTTGATTTTGGCCTATACTTTACTACGACCTCAGATTATCCAAGATACGATCGATTATTAAGACCAAGAGGAGAAACACTTCGTTCGGCTGAATGGGACTATGGTCCGCAACAATGGTTTATGGGAAATGCTCAAGTCACAAAGACGAGTAGTAGTTCTAATTTGTACAATAAGATTCAGGCTACTATAGCCTATCAAAACTTCAAGGAGAGCCGAAGAGATAGAGATTTTCAATCACCTCTAAGAGAAGTGAGAGAAGAAAATGTAGATGCGATTTCATTTAACCTCGATTTAGAAAAGAGACTAAGTTCAAAAACCAGTGTTTTTTATGGCTTAGAATACCTTTATAATACAGTTGGTTCTGAAGGTCAGGAAGAAAACATTGAGACAAATACAGCAGTGCCAAATGTCACTCGCTATCCAAACGGTTCTACCTGGCAGTCTTTTGCAGCATATACAAGTATTAAATATAAACCAAATCCTAAGTTTGTATTTCAATCGGGATTGAGATATAACCATGTCATAGCTAATGCTGATTTTACTGAGAATAATGTCTTTTTAAACCTTCCGTTCAATGATACAAGAGTTAATACGGGTGCACTTACTGGAACGGCTGGTATTACTTGGTCGCCCAGTAATATGATTCAGTGGAAACTGAACGCTTCAACAGCATTTAGAGCTCCTAATATTGATGATATAGGTAAAGTATTTGATTCTGAACCCGGCTCGGTAGTGGTACCAAATAATAACTTAAAGGCCGAATATGCCTATGGAGGTGAACTTGGACTAAAATTGAATTTTGATAACAAATTCATCCTTGATATGGCAACGTATTATACGTTTTTAGATAACGCCTTAATACAAAGAGATTTTGAGCTAAATGGGGAAACGGAAATTATCTATGATGGCGAAATGAGTACAGTTCAAGCTATTCAAAATGCATCTAGAGCATGGATATATGGTTTTGAAGTGGGAGCGGAGGTCAATTTCTCCGAGTATTTGAAATTACGATCACAATACAATATCATTGGTGGAACTGAGGATAACAATGGCATAGAGGTTCCTGTAAGACATGTAGCTCCTAATTTTGGCAGAACACACTTAGTATGGGAAAAGGATAAATTGCTCTTAGATGCCTTTTTGGTTTATAATGACGAGTTGTCGTTTAATCAATTAGCCCCTTCAGAACCATCTAAAGATTATCTCTATGCTAGGGATTCAAATGGAAATCCCTATGCACCATCTTGGCATACCTTAAATCTTAGAGCGCAATACTATTGGAACAAAAAGTTTACGCTTACCGCTAGTTTAGAGAACATTACTGATCAGCGTTATAGACCTTACTCTTCTGGTATATCTGCGGCAGGAAGGAACTTGATTTTAGCCCTTAAATATTCACTTTAAAGGGACACTTACTTAGCTCCCTTTAAAGTGAATATGGTATTACATAACGCTTACTACTATTGTTTAATAGCTTTTTTGCTAATTACCTGTCCATTGGATAATGTTACTCTGGCAATATAAGCGGTATTACTTAGTTTAGATAAATTGTATATTTCAGCGGAACTTGTCCCTTGAAGATTATAAATCTGTCTTCCCAAAATATCCAATATTTCAACAGTTTTTATAGTTAGGTTCTCACTAACCTCAATTTGTACATTACCGTTTGAAAGCTCATTAATAGTCAATTCATTAGGAGATATAGTACTATCCTCAAGAGAAAGTGTTTCTTGTGTGAATACAATCTCAAAACGATCATTAAATTCCCCAGTTTCAGAGGTGAATGAATAAGGTGCATTACTTAGGTCGTGTACTAAGTTTAATAGATTATCTTTCAAATAAATATTCTGATCGTTTTCGAAAAAACCATCTACCGTATGTATCGCTATAGTTAAATTCCCGGATTCAATACATTTATACCCTAATGGAATAACATCGGTATCTACAAATGGTATAGCTCTACCTTGTATCACAAAAGGTTCGTTATTAATTATAGAGTAAAAGGTCTGTTCATTATCCTGAAATGTAGTCAAGGCATCAAACAACCTATCTTCTTCATTTGTAGCACCATTTAAGTAACCTAATAAAACCCTATTAACACCATTATTATCGGAAGCTAAATCTAGCCAAATGCGATGTTTTTCATTAGAGTCAAAAGGTCTAAAGAAATTAGAATTGTCGTAATCTCTTTGTCTCATGTCATTGGTGAAAGAAACAGCAATCGTACTAGAAGCAGCACCGTTTATGGTGTTTACCATAAAGCCTTGGCCAGAAGCTATGTATCCATTGAATGTACCTGGACCAGTAGTAGGACCAGTACTATTATATGTAATGTAATCGTTAGGATCGTAATTAAAACCACCATTATTTTCATAAAAAGGATCGGCAATAGCACTACTAGGAATTGCACCATGTGTCCAAAGATTGATAAAACCCTCTAGATTGGTGTTGTCCGTAAGAAACGTCAATGCAGAAATAGATGATGGATAAGGATTACCCAACAGATTCCAATCATCATCATCACTGGCAACATCGGTACCACGTGATAAGTTTAAATTGACATCACCATTATGTGGGACACCATTTTGAAAAACCATAGTACTTGGAACAGAACCAGGTGATCTTGCTATATAACCAACGCCTTCTACCATGGTCTGTGCAACTGCTGATTCCCAGTTTCCTTGCCCATTACCAGTATTTGGAGCTGTAGGATTCCAAGTGTATACATGACTATTATTTACAGGGAGATCGTTAGTACTAAAACCATCAACAGGAGAGGACCAATAGATGTAATCGAGACTACTGTCTACATCGTAATTACGTCGCATAGTGAGATTACCGGTGTTATTCACGTCATTAACCTGAATTAGATTCGCACTGTCTTCAAGGACAATAGCACCTTGGGTATTAAGTATATTGCCTACATGTACATAAGAACCAGATTGCACAGTTAGTGTGCTACCAGGGTTAATGGTTAAATTACCATGAGCATAAAGTGTGCGATCACTTGAACCACTGATGTCAATATTAAAATCGTTATCCAAAGTAATATTATAAAATTCTTCGGTTACAAAAGGACCAGGTGGCGGTAACGGTGGTCCACCTATGCTAATGGCTTGTGGAGTTGTCGAAGCAAACACAACGGTACTATTGCCCTCACTAAAAGCAGATTCGTCAATACCGTTAATCCAGTTTCCTAACAAGTTGATTACGCCATCATCAGTACCATTATTACCGTCATCCATATCCAATAAACCAGTACCATTTATGGTAAGGTCACCATTAACAGTTAAAATATTAAGGTTACTTTCAGAAATATCAAGAAAACTATCAGTAATGGTTAAATTATTGCATTCAGCCAAACCACCAAATTTTGCTGCATTAGCAGTAGTATGATCTATTTTGCTATTAGTAATGGCAGTTACATCAATGGTAACGTCTACTGTGGCATTTGGCACAGCAAAATTTTCCCAGTTTGTACAGTCGAACCAATCATTACTTGTAGAGCCAACCCACAACCCAGCATTTGTTCCGCCGCCTGTAATAGTATAGCTACTTCCGCATAAAAAGTCTATATTATCAGAATCTTGTACACCACCAGTTCCACTTTGAAGCACCCAATTAGATTGATCTGTGATATCAGCTAACAATTGATATTGTGTACCACTTGTAATTCCATTATGATATCCAAAAAAGCGTGTAGAGGAGGTAGTGCCAGTTTGGAGAAAGACACATTCAGTATCAGGGTGAATTCTTGAAACCCTTCGCTCACTATTAGTTCCTGTCCAGTTTCCACCTGTTTCTGTTAACAATCTAAAATCTCCTTTGGTCTGCAGAGCGCCGAGAACAGTTCCTGTAAATGTACGGTATCTATCATCAGCTGCATTGTTGTCATTACCATCGCCAATGTCGCTAAAAACATTAGAGAATGTTCCTTGCATTAGCCACATAGCATCGGCATTAGTCGTACTAATATTACCAACGGTGTCATTAACAGCATCTACCACGAAGTCTTCTGTTCCAGTTGCACCTACTGTAACACTAATGCCATTTACGGTCATATACAATATATTACCACTGCCATTAGTCGCTATACATATAATAGACCCTTTAGGAATATCTGAACAACCATTATAGGTTATTGCTGCATAAGGAGGGTCAGAGTCAAAATCAGTATCACAATCGTACCAGCGGTTAGTGCTTACATTTGCTGCGGCATTCCATTCGTATAATAAATTAGCCATTATAAATTCAGTACCAACACCAATATCTACGAGATTTAATAATGAATATCGATCTGTTGAACCGCCTATGTAACTATCGTACCCAACAAACACAATATCACCAGGGCTAAATGTTGTAGGCCCTGAAGTTGCTGTTGAACTTGCAGTTGCTGAGGTCGTTGCTCCTGAACTCCAGTTATTACCGACTCTAGTAAAAATCTCAAAATGGTAGGTAATGCCGTCTGTTAATCCTGTTATAGTTACGTTATCCGAAACATCTTTGTAAACCGCATATTCACCAGCTGATAAGGCTGTTCCATTTCCAAATTGAGCATCTGCGGTGTAAGCAGAACCATCGCCTGTTGGTGTTGCAGTAACCGTGTTAGAGGCTCTGGCAACAACTAAAATTTCATCAAAACAGGTAGGATTGGTCCATTGTAAACCAATATCGCCACAATCGTTAAAGGATGTGAAAGAGGTTGGATTCTCTATTGTTCCTGTATAGGTTACATTTGCTGTAGCACCTGAAGACCAAGTAGAACCCACTCTAGAGAATATAGTGAAATGATAGGTGCTACCACCTGTTAATCCTGTAATAGATGCTGAAGTTCCAGTACTTTTGTACACTGCAAACTGGCCGGCTAATAATGCAGTACCATTTCCAAACTGTGTATCGGCAGTATAAGCAGATCCGTCTCCTGTTGGTATTGCAGTAACGGCGCTTGTTTCTCTGGCAATAATTAAAACTTCATCAGCACAAGTAGGTGCATCCCATGTTAAATCTACAGCACCACAAACTTCGGCTGCCATAAAATTTGTAGCGTCAGCTGGTGTTCCTGAACAAGAGAAGCAGGTCCAAGATAAATCATCAATCGCAACTCTATCGGCACCACCACCACTTGAACCGCCAATATCATTAGCAATAGTTACAACTACATTGCCTGAAATATTAATACCTGTAATTGTGGTAGTCGTTACAGTATCATCATAAGGGACAGTACCTACATTTGTACCATTAACCAATACATTTAAGTTACCAGATCCACCACCAAATTTACGCTGAGTACTGATTGTTAAATCACCAATACCTCCGGGAACTGAACTAGATTCAACATATGTATTTGCAGTGTCATCGTTCATTGTTATGGCACTGCCATTAATGGTCAGGTCCGTTCTTGAATTTGTGGCGTTCCATGTAAATCCATCATCACCTGTCCATGTGCGAGCGAGATATTGACCAGAAGAAGTAGTTGGGATATTAGCAAAAGACTCATCAGCACAATCAGTGCCACCACTACTTGAACACGAAGCCACACCAGAACCAACAACAGTTTCCGTGTAGTTACAAGTTGCATCTGCGCTAAATGTAGCTATGATTTCAACATCACTTCCATTGGCAGCTAATTGAACACCCATTATGGTTTGAGGTGATGTACCCACTGCGGCAGAAGTTGTTCCACCAACAACGCCAGTACCTGTAAGATCAATAGTGCCAGATGCAGGAGCATTACTATACGTTATGGTTATATCAGCGGTGTAGTAGTCATCAGAGGCATCAGATGCCGTTCCGTTATCGTTGCAAGCGCCTGTATTGCTTAAGGCAATGTCTGAAATGTTGCATCCTCCTCCAACTAATGTTCCATCCACAATAATATTATCTAATCTATGATATTCAGCACCTGCATTATTGTTCATTGTTACTCTTATCTCAAGAGTGTTTCCTAACAAACCAGTTTGTGATACGGTTGCACTAGTAAAATCATCATTAAGATTTCCATTAGTTGTAGCAGCAGTCCAGATACCACCATCAATTCTATATTCAGTATTAAAAATATCAGCTGCCTCCATAGTACCTTGTTCAGAAGCACCAAGGCTGAAAGATACATTTGTGTAAGATGAAATATTAATAGATGGCGATAACCAAATTGCATTACCATCTATATCCCTAGCTTCAAAAACCTCATTTACAACTTGAAACCAATCTGTAGTTGCTGTTAAAGCAGCACTACTAACATCGATTGACCATGTTACACCAGAAACATCAATAGTTGGTGTAGGACCTACGGCACCTTTTCCATTTTGGCCAGTAAAGTTTTCAGTATAAATTTGCCCATAACCAAATGTTAAGACAAGGAGAAGACTTATGAGGGATAAGTAGTTCTTTTTCATAGGGATTAAATTAACTAATGTCAATCGCAAATATAGATTAAAAATACCTAACTCACAGTGAGTTAGGCAATGTAAGATATTAACAAAATGTTATATTTGACGCTATGAATCTACAAAGAACCTATACTGTCGATGAAGCGCAAAAAACGCTAGAAAATTATTGTGCCTACCAAGAACGTTGCCATAAAGATGTTAAGACTAAACTTAGAAAGATGAATATGATTCCAGAAGCTATTGACAAGATTATGGTGCACTTAATACAGAATGATTATTTAAATGAAGAGCGATTTGCTAAGGCATTCGTAAGCGGAAAATTTAGAATAAAAAAGTGGGGAAAGAATCGATTGGTTAGGGAGTTAAAGTTTAGAGAAATCTCAAAGTATACAATTGACATTGCCTTAAAGGAAATTGATGAAGCGGAATATCACTTTACTTTAGAAGAGTTAATTAAGAAGCGAATTAAAGACGTTAAGGAAAGCAATATGCTTAGGAAGAAGAAGAAAGTGGCAGATTATATGCTTTACAGAGGATGGGAGTCGTATCTCATCTATGAAAAGCTAAATGAACACTTGTAGCCTCTTAGTTTTTTTAATTATAACTTGAAATTATCGCGAAAAATCAAACAGAGCGATTGGTGTTTGATAACGCTTTTTCGTTTTTCCAGTCAATCCATTTTTGCCCTCTAAAACGACGCATCAAATTATCGTAATTACGCATCAAAAAGACATTGTATAAAGCTTTGCCAAAGTTTTTTGGATTTCTAGCAATGGCTCTTAAGCTCATAGAAAAACCAGGTGTAAGATAACGCATATAATGCCAGTAACCTTCTGGCATGTAAAGTACTTCACCATGATTTAGATTACAAACCCAACCTTTGGCATGTTTTAATGCTGGCCATTTTTCAAAATCGGGATTATAGAAGTCTATATCTTCTCTGGTAATTAAGGAGTGTGGTATTTTATATAAGTATTTATTCTGTTTTTGATCAAATAAAATACATTGCTTTTTACCTTCAAAATGGAAATGAAAAATATTTGCTAAATCGATGTCATAGTGCATAAAGGTATAAGAGTCTTTACCTCCAAAGAAAAGCATGGGTAGGGTCTTCATTAATCGCAATCCAAAATCGGGATAACTAAAATCCTTTTGCAGTTGAGGAACTTCCTTTAAGATGTTCCATAAAAAGATTCTAAATTTGGTAGGCTCGCGCTTTAGCATATCGATATAATCACTCATTTTCATGGTGGCGTGAGCTTCGTTAAAACCTTCTTTGTAATCCACAGGTCTGTCATCGTAAAGCGGAACCATTTTATCACCTGCGACTTCTTTCATGTAGTCCAAGTTCCATTTAGAATAGGCCGGCCAATCTTCTATAAAGCGTTCTATAACCACAGGTTTTTGTGGCTTAAAGTAGTCCTTTATAAAATCGTCCTTCGTGATGGTTTTAACACGAGGTATGTCTTTAAGGTTCAATTGCAACGGTTAAGACTTTAGTGCGCCAAAGTTAATAAAACGTTACCAAAGTTTAATTATTGTTAAGTGAATTACTTTATTGCTTTTGCTTTTAGTTTGGCCTGTTCATTACGTTCAATTTTGTGATCTGGCCTAGACCATTTGGGCTTTTCGCCTAGTGCTTGGTATTTAGAATCCTCAGCTTCAATAGTTTGAGGTTGCATTTTTTTGATAAATGGTTTTTGAGGATTCAATCCCAGAAGCTCAAACATTTCCATATCCTCATTGACATCCGGATTAGGTGTGGTTAACAATTTATCGCCTGCAAATATAGAATTAGCTCCTGCAAAGAAACACATAGCTTGCCCTTCTCTTGTCATTTGTGTTCTTCCTGCACTTAATCGGACTTGAGTTTCAGGAATAACAATACGTGTTGTAGCCACCATACGTACCATATCCCAAATTGAAACGGGTTCTTGATCTTCAAGAGGTGTGCCTTCCACAGCTACTAAGGCATTGATGGGTACAGATTCTGGTTGTGGGCTTAAGGTGGATAATGCCACCAACATCCCCGCTCTATCCTCAACTTTTTCGCCCATACCAATAATACCGCCAGAACATACAGTAACATTCGTTTTACGAACATTGTCTATGGTTTCCAATCGATCTTCAAATCCACGTGTAGAAATAACTTCTTTATAATATTCTTCCGAAGAATCTAAGTTATGATTATAGGCATACAATCCAGCTTCGGCCAATCGTTTGGCCTGATTTTCGGTAACCATGCCAAGGGTACAGCAGACTTCCATCTCTAGTTTGTTTATGGTGCGAACCATTTCTAGCACTTGGTCAAACTCTGGGCCATCCTTTACATTTCTCCATGCTGCTCCCATACAAACTCTTGAGCTTCCAGAAGCTTTAGCTCTAAGAGCTTGTGCCTTTACTTGCTGAACACTCATTAGGTCGTTACCTTCAATATCGGTGTGATAACGTGCCGCTTGTGGACAATAACCGCAATCCTCTGGGCAACCACCTGTTTTTATTGAAAGTAATGTGCTTACTTGAACCGTATTTGGGTCGTGATGCTTTCTGTGTATAGTTGCTGCTTCATAAAGCAGTTCCATTAAGGGTTTATTGTATATCTCTAGAATTTCTTCTTTAGTCCAATTGTGTCTTACTTCGCTCATAGAAAATGATTATGTGGTAAAAATAGAAAAATCCACTTTTAAAAGTGGATTTTTCAATCTATTTATTTATCATCTTACTTTTCAATTTCAGCATCATCAGCTTCAATCTCTTTTTTATCCTTACCTTTTAGATATTCAGGTAAATCCATTCCGGCCATGTTAAACATTTCCTGTAAAGGAGGCACAGCTTTATACATACCAGATATAAAGTTAGAGGTTGAAGACTTACCGTCTTTACTATTGCCGTTTTCCCAAACAGTAACTTTGTCAATCTTGATATTTTTAATGGCTTCGGCTTGGGTTTTAACCAATTCGGGTAATTTATCAGCTATTAAAAGTAATACGGCATCCTTAGAATTATTACCGGCAGCTTTTACAATTTCATCTAAACCTGCCGCTTGTTTGGTTAAAACTTCATACAAACCTTTTGCTTCAGCTTGTGCTTTAAATAGAATTGCATCAGCTTCACCTTTGGCGCGTCTTCTAATGCGCTCTGCTTCAGCCTCGGCATCGATTTCAGCTTTCTTTTTGGCGATCTCTGTCGGAACAATAACATCAGCCATTTGAGATGATCTTTCGCGTTCAGCTCTAGCTGCTTCCGCCTGCTGTTCTGCGGCATAAGATTCTTCCAAAGCTTTTGCAGCTTGTACTTTTTCTGATGCTATTGCAACACGCTCCGCTTCCGCTTCGCGCTGACGACGAAGGGAATCTGAGTTGGCAACTGATATTTTAGCTGTATTTTCACCCTCAACAGCTTTAGCGTTTGCCGCAGCGACTTGTGTTTTTTCATCTTGTACGGCATTGGCTTCACCAATAGCACCATCTCTATTTTTCTCTGCTACCGATTTACGAGCCGCATTAATAGCATGTGCTGCTGCTTCTTTACCTAATGCTTCTATATAACCAGACTCATCAACAATGTCAGTGATGTTTACGTTGATAAGCTTCAAACCAACTTTCTTTAATTCTGATTCTACAGATTGTGAGATATTGGTTAAGAACTTATCGCGATCAGAGTTGATTTCCTCAATATCCATTGAAGCTACAACTAAACGCAATTGACCAAAAATGATTTCCTTAGCGAGCTCTTGAATATCCTGCAATCCCAGACCTAACAAACGCTCTGCGGCATTTTGCATAACGCCTGGCTCTGTAGATACACCAATGGTAAAACGTGATGGCACATTAACACGAATATTTTGTTTAGATAAAGCATTTACTAGGTTAACTTCTATAGAAATTGGTGTTAAATCCAAATATTCATAATCTTGAATGACTGGCATAATAAAGGCTGCGCCACCATGAATACACTTTGCAGATTTTCCGCCACCAACTTTACCATAGACTACGAGGATGCGGTCTGAAGGACAGCGTTTATAGCGTCTTATGAGTACGATTAGAATGAGTACAATAATTAGCGCTGTAAAGATAAGGGCCATTGGGCCTCCAATACCCTCCATTATGTTTTCTTGAATAAGTAATGTCATGGAATTAAGATTTTAATGGTTAATATTTTTTGATTTAAGTATTTTAACTATTTAATAAATGGTTTTCTCCACTATCTAGTTCTTGAATTTTTGTTTCTGTAGGCTCAATAGGCTTACGTGTATGATCTACTATTAGGATGCCATTAGAAGTAACATCGACAACTTTTATGATGGTTCCGGATTTTAAATCAGTTAATGAATCCGTGAGCGCATCTAGTTCGCGCATAGTACCTTGTACATTAACACTTACCTTGCCCATACGACTCCGGTCGGCTCCTATAGTTAAATACACTTCGCCTACAGCATCAATGGCATTATCATAGTTGAGTGTACCACTATCGGTAAGCTTGTTCATAAAATAAAATAAAGAAGCTACGATTATCATCATTAATAATCCACAAACTGTAGAAACAACTAAGGTCAATGGAGTTGAAAACCCAGCATCGAGACATGCTATGCCACTCCAGCCAAAAATGGTAAAAAAACTGACCACATTTTTGAACGTCAGAAATTGAAAACCAATGCCTGAATCACCATCGATATCCGAATCCACATCACCTAAATCATCAGCATCACCACCGACAAAAGCCAGTATCATTACGATGATAAAAACCAAAGACGCTACTATGGCTATTGACCAATAGATCTTAGGCAGTAATTCTAAATTTGAAAACCAGTCTAACATAATTAAGTGAATTAGCGATTAAACAATAATTAAAAATTCATAAATGCATCATTTTGAAAGTACTACAGACACGGCATTACCACCAAATCCGACGGCATTAATCATAATTTTTGAAATCTTTTTTGGAGTCGGTTGATCCAAATAAGGAATGTCAATAAATTCTTGATGGTTAAGCATAAGTATGGCCATTTCTATACTGAGCATTCCAGAAGCTCCAAGACTATGACCCACTTGTATTTTGTTAGTAGTTAAAGCAGGAACTTTGTTACAAAAAATCTGTTTTATAGCATTATATTCTGCTATATCTCCCTTTATGGTGCCCGGTGTATGTGTGATTATAATATCGATCTCATTGGGATTGGTATCCCCTAATGCCATAGACATGGATCGCTGAAAACATTCCGCATTGGTTGACAATGAGGCATTATGTTCTAATAATTCTGTTCCATAACCAAAACCTATAACAATTGCCAAAGCATTATCTTTTGTTCCCTTTTCTAAACAGGCTATAGCAGCAGCTTCACTAAGAATCATTGTGTTTTCTGATTTATTAAAGTCCAAAGCCTTACAGGGAAATTCATGATGCTTTCTTGCATAAATTTTTAGGGCTTGCATTTGAGCAATAGTGAACGGTGTCAATGGCGACTCGCTACCACCTACAAGAAACTTATCGCACATGCCAGAGTTAAGCCATGCCATGCCATTTAAAAGCGCATGTAAGGCTGTAGAGCAGGTGATGGAGTGTGAAATTTCAGGGCCTTTGGTTTGCAAGTCGTGGGCAACCCAAGAGGATATATTGCCAAGTGTTGTGGTCGGTGAGCTTAAAGTCTCAGCTTTATTCTTATCCAAAAAACTTTCGTAATAGTTTTCGAATAAGCCTGTGGCTCCGCGTGAAGAGCCTATATTGATTCCAAAATTAGATTCAGGAGACCATCCAGCTTCTTTTACGGCCTTTCTTGCAGCATATATGCCGAATAAAACAGAATCATCTAGCTGCTTGTATTTAGAGTTAGAATGTCTAAGTTTTTCGATCTCTTGTTTGGATTCAATAGCTAATTCTGCTACTAGGTTTCCATCTTTAGTTGTAAAAAAGTGGGTATCCGAAGTATAGTTTTTCCAAATGGTATCCTTATTAAAACCCAAAGGTGAAATGGAAGCTATTGCGGTTATAGAAATGGGTGTATTCAATGGATATTGTCTTTGAGGCAAAAGTAATGTATATACCCTATTTTAAAAACCGACTTTAGCGATTTATGATTAAATTGTAACATAATCTCATTTTAGATTACTCATCTTTTAAAACAGATTGATACTATGGAAGACTATAAACAGAAAAGTTGGTTTGCCAGAAATTGGGGCTGGGTTCTAGGCGGTGGCTGCTTAGTCGTTATTTTACTATTTGTCTTTGGTGTTGGAGCTGCAATTTTTGGAGGTATGAAAATGCTTAAAAGCTCTGAGCCCTATGAGTATGCCGTTGAACAAGCATCAACTAATGAGAGGCTTATTTCCATTATCGGTGAGCCTGTAGAAACAGATGGTATAATGCAAGGATCTTTGAACTATAAGAATGGAAAGCGTTCTGCCGATTTTAGAATTCCATTAAAAGGCCCAAATGGTAAGGCATTTGTATATGTTAAAGGCGAAAAATTAGACGATACCTGGGATTATGAGAAACTATATGTTACGATAAAAGATTCTGAAGAACGCATTAATTTATTGGATAAAGCATTAGAAGGCAATTAGGGCATCTTCGATGACCCGATAAACGTTCTGCAATTCCTTATCCGTAATCACATAAGGAGGTTGGATATAAATGGTGTTGCCCAGAGGTCTTAAAAACACACCATTTGTCATAAAGAATGATAACAGTTTATCGCGGAGATCACCATAGCGATTGGCATTAGTGTTGAGGTCGATGGCCAAGATGATGCCAATGCTTCGTGTTGATTTTACTTTTGGAAGTTGTTGGATTTTTTTTTCAAAAGTCTTGTGCGATTCTGAAATGCGTTTGATGTTATTTTGAATTCCTTCCGTCTGCAATAATTCGGTACTTGCTAAAGCAGCAGCACATGCAATAGGATTGGCAGAATAGGTATGGCAGTGCATAAAGCCTTTGGCAATAGTGTTACCTAAAAATGCCTGATAAATAGTTTCGGTACAAGACGTAATGGCCATTGGAACCAGTCCGGCTGTTAACGCTTTGCTTAAACAAATAATATCGGGTTTAGTTTCCACATAATCTGAAGCAAAGTGCTTTCCTGTTTTACCAAAACCTGTCATTACTTCATCGGCAATGGTTAAAACATCGTGCTTTTTGAAGAACTTTAGGATCTCGTTAAGACCATCTGCATCATGGATTTTCATTCCTGCTGCGCCTTGCACTAAAGGCTCATACACAAATCCAGCAACAGATTCAGAAGAAATTATAGTCTCTAATCGAGATAAAATGTCACTGATATTTTCGCCATTAGGAACAGAGATACGATGAATTTGCATTAAGAAATTTTCAAAAGGGCCGTTATAAACCGAAAGTCCTGAAACCGACATGGCACCAAAAGTGTCACCATGAAAACCGTTTTCAAAAGCAATAAATGTAGAACGCTTTTCGCCTTTGTTGAAGTAATATTGCAATGCCATTTTTATGGCGGCCTCTACAGCGGTTGAACCATTATCATTAAAGAAAACTCGGTTTTGCCCTTCTGGTAAAATCGTAATCAATGCTTCAGACAGTTTTATGGCAGGTTCGTGAGTAAAGTCACTAAACATAATCTGGTCTAGCTGCTGCATTTGATTGCTGACTTTTTCGATAATGTAGGGATGACAATGCCCAAACATACTAGTGTACCATGAGGAGATGGCGTCTATATAGTCGTTACCATCTTCGTCGGTAAGCATGCAGCCTTTTGCTTTTACAATGGCTAAACTTTCAGGATGGGTTTGGTGCTGCTTTAATGGATGCCAAAGGTGTTTTTTATCGCGTTGTTTTAATTTCATTTTTTCTTTTGTCATACTGAACTTGTTTCAGTATCTCATGGATGTATTCGATTATTTTCATTTAAGTTCATTTTGTCTTGACCTTGCTCTGCCGAAGCTACGCGAAGGCGCAGTACAAAACGAACCAAAAAATCATATTGAAATGAGGAATTTTTCATTCTTCTAACAGAATGAAAACCAAAAATCAAATCTAAATTTCTTCCAAGGCTTCAAAAATTTTTAACGATTTGATTTTTATATTCTGCATTTCAATTTTCAATTCTCCGAATTGATTAGGTACTTGTTCATTTGCTATATCAAGTTTTTCCTGAATACCTCGGCATATTCCTTAATGACATTTTGGTCAAAATAGGGCTCATCATTGATTCTACCAATAACAGGTACACTAGTCATTTTTTCAATAATAGATTCAGTTGATGGATGTTCGTCACCACTATAGATAATTGAGACATCAAATCCTTTTTCTTTTAGTGCATTGATCGTTAATAGACTATGATTGATGCTGCCCAAGTAATGCCGAGATACAACAATAACCTTATCACTGGGTTGAATGAGATCTAAAATGGTTTCGGAATCATTCAAAGGCACTAATAATCCACCAGCACCTTCTACAACGAGATGATTTTTTGTATCTGGGCGTTTTATTTGTTTTGTATCTATTTCCAATCCATCTATTTCGGCTGCACCATGTGGACTCATAGGTGTTTTAAGTGCATAGCTGTTGGGATGAAAAAAGGACTTGGGGTTAGAAACTAAACGTTTTACTTTGTGCGTGTCGCTATTATCCAAATCGCCAGCTTGTACAGGTTTAAAATAATCGGCTTCAAGCGCTTCGACTAAAATAGCGGAAGCAATGGTTTTACCTACATCAGTGGATATTCCAGTTACAAAAAAGGTTTTCATTTTATAGGGAATTCGGTTTTACAATTTTCGCAGACGTATTTATAACGTGTATGAAAAGGGAGTGTAAGTGTTAATACACCTATTAGAAATGATAAAAAAGCTTTTAAACTATCGATTGATGAGTACATTTCTACTTCATGTCTTTTGCAGTTAGGACAGGTAATTGGGTTGCCGTTGTCATCAACTGCATAGGCTTTAATGGATTTTAGAATCTTTTTTGCTTCTTTTTCATCTTCAGCACGCACTTTCAATTTTATACCACCAATAGCGTTACTCACTAACGGATCGGTATCGATGGTAATATTATCCCTTAAAAATACTTCAATACCATCAGACTCGAGCCGTCCTTTTATAATTTGGGCTTCGGATGAATATTGAAATCTAGCTATGGTTACAAAAGTCTCGTTCATAAATGATCGTCATGGGATACTGAAACAAGTTCAGCATGACTGTGTTACAAAGGTAGCTAACAGGCTTAAGACTTCCGAAATTTCTGCTTTAGAATTATAGCTATGTAAGCAAAATCTTAAGCGCTCTTTTCCTTTTGGAATGGTAGGTGATAAAATGGGTTTTACATTAAATCCTTTATTTTGAAGCTGTTGGGAAATGTGTTTTACATTATCATTTCCCGAAATAATACAAGAGTGAATTGCAGATGTACTTTTAATAAATAGCTCCTGAAGGTTTAATCTACTGATTTCAGCATTAAAAAAAGCAATATTGCTCTTTAAGGCTTTAATTTCATTAGTGGTATTTAGCGCTTTATAAGCAAATTTTATGGTCGCTAAGGTATGTGGAGATAATGCAGTAGTGTAAATAAAAGGACGAGAAAAATTGATGAGATAGTCCTTTAAATCTTGTGAACCTAAAATTGCAGCGCCATGACTTCCTAAGGCCTTTCCAAAAGTGATGATTCTGGCAAAGACAGATTCATCTACTAAACCTTGATCAAAAACACCTATGGCATGTGCTTCGTCAATAATTAGATGGGCATTATAGGCCTTGCAAAGTTGGTTAAGAGCCTTAATGTTTGGAGAATCGCCGTCCATTGAAAACACGGATTCTGTCACAATATAGAGTTCAGAATCTTTTAGGCTTCGACCACGCTCAGTCTGACATTTTTCTTCCAAAGTGTTCAAATCATTGTGTTTAAACTTATATGCTTTGGCATGACTCATAGTAATACCATCTCTGATGGAGGCATGAACTAGTTCATCATACAATACAATATCTCCTCGTTGAGGTACAGACGATAGTAAGCCTATATTAGCATCATAACCAGAGTTGTAGATTAAAGCCGTTTCGCAGTTATGGATTTTAGAAAGTTCAGCTTCAAATTGGCTATAGAGCTTGTGGTTTCCAGAGAGTAGGCGAGAGCCTGTCGCGCCATTCTGTTTGATGCCTTTTTCTGTTAAATATTGATAGGTAGTATCGAAAATGACTTCAGATTTAGAAAACCCTAAATAGTCATTAGACGAAAAATCCACAAGAGTATTAGACGTGCCTAGTTGTCTAAATGCATTATTGGCCTTACGGTCTTCGAGTTTTTTATAGAGTTTTTTTGGAAGCGACATTAGTGACAAATGTATATAAAATCTCTATCTTTATAATCTATGTATGCTTTAGTAGATTGTAATAATTTTTACACCTCTTGCGAACGTGTTTTCAACCCTAATTTGGAGGGAAATCCTGTTGCCATTCTGAGCAATAATGATGGCTGTGTTATTTCTATGAGTGATGAGGCTAAAGCTTTAGAGTTGCCTTTTGGAGCACCAATTTTTAAGTGGGAAGGGTTTTGTAAAGCTAATGGTATCAGTGTATTATCATCTAACTATCCATTGTATGGCGATATGAGCAGTCGAGTTATGAGTATTCTTGAACAATTCACGCCAGATGTTGAAGTGTATAGCATAGACGAAGCTTTTCTTCAGTTTAAGGGTTTTGGCGATTATGATTTTAGAGATTACGGTAATCAAATACGCCAACGTATCTTAAGATGGACAGGAATTCCGACTTGTGTGGGTATTGCACCTACCAAAGCATTAAGCAAAGTGGCCAATAAAATTGCACGTAAGTTTCCTGATAAAACAAAAAGTGTTTATGTGATAGATTCAGACGAATCTAGAATAAAAGCTTTGAAATGGATAGGGTTAGAAAGTGTATGGGGCATAGGACATGGTTTACAAAAGCGTCTAAAAGCCAAAGGTTGTAAAACAGCCTATGATTTCACACAGCTTGATGATGAATGGGTGAGAAAAACATTTTCCGTTACAGAATGGAAATTAAAAAAAGACCTGGAGGGTATTTCTAAAATAAAGTTGGAAGAACCAACACGTAAACGTGCTATTGCAACAACTCGAAGCTTCGATTATACGTATGACGACATCGACTATATAAAAGAGCGCATTTCTACTTTTGCAACGAGTTGCGCGGAGAAATTGCGTAAGCAAGGGTCTAGTTGCCATATGATTATAGTAACATTAAGCAGTAACAGACATAAAAAGGATCTTGAACAACACCGTGCCAGTACCATGGTGAGCTTTGCTTACCCTACAGATTCTTCGTTACTAATTAGTAAAGCGTCCGTAAGAGCAATGCAGACTATTTTTAAAAAGGGGATTAGATATAAAAGAGCAGGAGTTATTGTTACTGGTTTAGTGCCAACGGATAACTATCAATTAGACATGTTTAGCAAAGAAGATCCCAAGCATAAACCTTTGATGTCTGCTATAGATAGCATAAATAAAAAGTATAAAGGTGATAAAATCAAGATAGGAAATCAAGATTTGGAACGCACATGGAAAATGCGTCAAGAAAGACTCTCTCCAAGATATACGACAAATATTAATGATATTATTATTGTAAAATGATAACGCACAAACCTAACCATTTAACATTCTTTATTCCAGAATCTAACAAAGACTCAGGTGTTAACTTTTTCGACACAGGGATTTCAGCGGGGTTTCCTTCACCTGCAGATGATTTTAAGGAACAACGGTTGTCATTAGATGAAGAATTGGTAAAAAATAAGGAGGCAACATTCTATGCTCGTGTTAGTGGACAATCTATGATTGGTGCTGGCTTAGATGATAATGATTTATTGGTTATTGACCGTAGCTTAGAACCAGAAAACAATAAGATAGCCGTATGCTTTCTCGATGGGGAGTTTACGGTTAAGCGATTAAGAGTATCTGATGGAGAAGTATGGCTTCAACCCGAAAATCCAGATTATCCAATTATTAAAATTTCAGAAGAGAATAACTTTATAATTTGGGGTATTGTAACTAATGTGATTAAAAAGCTATATTAGGATAAACTCTGTTTAAATTCTATATCTTATAGCTTTTGAAGAACTAATGCGCTCTAAAAAATATTTCATATTACTATTTATAGTCTGTTTTAATTGTAAAGACACACCTGCTCCGTATCAAGACGATTTGCATACCTTATTTACAACTATTCCAGAACGTCATTCTAATATAGATTTTGAAAATAAAATTGAGGAGACGGTAGATTTTAATTTTTTAAAGTACAGTTATATATATAATGGTGGTGGCGTTGCTGTAGGCGATATAAATAATGACGGATTAGAGGATATTTATTTTACCTCGAATCAAGATTCGAACAAATTATATTTAAACAAAGGCAATTTTGTATTTGAAGATATTACCCATAAATCGGGTGTTAAAGATGATAAAGGTTGGTCTACCGGTGTGTCAATGATAGATATTAACAACGATGGTTGGTTGGATATCTATGTCTGTAAATCGGCATCTTTAAATGAAAGAAGCTTAAGACAAAACAAGCTTTTCATAAATCAGAAAAACAATACATTTAAAGAAGAAGCTTTAAAATATGGGCTAAAAGAATATAGCTTCTCTACTCAAGCATATTTTTTTGATTATGACAAGGATGGTGATTTAGATATGTATTTGGCAAACCACAGTACGGATTCTAATAGTAAGAGCCTAATTCTTAGCCCTGAGCAACAGGCAAGCTTAAAAATAGATAGTAGGGATATTCTATTTAATAATGATAATGGTATATTCAAAAACGTTTCCAAAGAATCAGGAATTTCTAACATAAGAGCCTGGGGATTAAGTGCTTCTATTGGCGATTTTAATAATGATTCGTGGCCAGATATTTATGTGGCAAACGATTTTTTAGAACCTGATTTCCTATACATAAATAATAAAGATGGAACATTTACCAATTCTGTTTTAGAGACATTTAAGCATATTCCGAACAACAGTATGGGATCCGATTTTGCTGATATCAATAATGATTTATTACCAGACCTTATTGTTTTGGATATGTTGGCTGCCGATAGAAAACGTGGCAAGGAAAATATGGCATCGATGGATATAGATAAGTTTAATCGTATGGTGGCAAAGGGTTATCACCATCAATATATGTCTAATATGTTACAATTAAACAATGGTGATGATACATTTAGCGATATTGGTCAATTTTCTGGAATTGCTAAAACAGATTGGAGCTGGGCGCCCTTAATTGCAGATTTTAACAACGATGGCTTTAATGATGTATTTGTAACTAACGGTATTGAGAAAGACTTGGCTAATCAGGATTTTAGAAAGACAATGCTTAGCAAAAATGCTGACTATAGCAAAGAACAAACCTTTAAAGAAGCTATAAGTATTATACCTTCTGTTAAGCTTTCGAATTATATGTTTGTAAATAATGCCGATTACACATTTAGAGACCGTTCGATTGATTTTGGGTTCACCGCAAAAGTAAATTCCAATGGAGCTGCCTATGCCGACTTAGATAATGATGGAGATTTAGATTTGGTGTTGAATAACCAGTCTGATAAAGCATCGGTTTATAGAAATAATTCAGAGGCTAACTATTTGAGCATTGATTTAAAAGGCCCAAAGAAAAATATAAATGGAATTGGAGTTAGAGTTGAAGCTTATACAAAGCATAACAAGCAGTTAAAGGAACTTTATGTTAGCAGAGGCTATCAGTCTTCTGTAGGGTATACTGTCAATTTCGGATTGGGAGAATCTGAGCATATAGATAGTTTAAGAGTCATTTGGCTCGATAACAAAACAGAAGTCCTAACCAATATTGAAGCCAATCAAAAATTGAGGCTAGATTACGAAAATGCCTATGTTAAGAGTATTGTTGCAGAGAAGGATGATTTGCTATTTGATACTGTTTTACCTTCTGAATTGGGTATAGGATACATGCACAAGTCTGTCAGTTTTAATGACTATGATTTGCAGCTATTGTTACCCCAAAAACAATCTACCATAGATAACACATTACAAGTAGCTGATGTCAATAATGATGGTTTAGATGATTTTTTTGCCGGTAATACAATGGGCTACCCTTCTGAGTTATATATTCAGAATAAAGCAGGAACTTTTGAAAAAACGAATCAAAACTTATTTGAAACAGATAAGGCTTATAATGATAACAATGCTCTATTTTTTGATGCCGATAACGATAATGATCTAGATTTATATGTAACATCGGGTAATTATAGCCAAGAGAAAAATAGTAGTTTGCTTCAAGATAGGTTGTATATCAATGATGGGGAAGGAAATTTTTCTAAGAGAACTCTTCCAAACATATTAACCGTAACAAAAGCCATAACAGCCGGAGATTTCGATAATGATGGTGATTTAGACCTATTTGTCGGAGGCCGTGTGATCCCTGGAGAGTATCCGAAAGCCCCAGATTCTTATTTATTAGAAAATAGAAAAGGAAAGTTTATCAATGTCACCTCAGAAAAAGCTAAGGGTTTAAAAGTACTTGGTTTAGTAAATGATGCTGTGTTTTCAGATTATGATAATGATGGGGATGTTGATTTAATTGTTGTTGGGGAATGGATGCCAGTTACTTTTTTCAGTAATGATGAAGGAATTTTTACTAAAGACCAACGTCTTAATGATGAAAAGTCCGGTTGGTTTCAAACCATAAAAGCTATCGATTATGATGGTGATGGCGATGATGATTACTTTGTTGGAAATTATGGACTAAATAATAAGTTTCACCCTTCAGAAGACAAACCACTTCATATTTATGCCAATCATTTTGATGATAACGACAGTTATGATATGGCTCTAAGTAAGGAATCGGATGGGAATTTATTCCCGATTCGCGGAAAAGAATGCTCTTCGCAGCAAACGCCATTCTTGAATGAAAAGATAGGAACCTATAGTGAGTTTGCCAATTCAAACATCATTGATGTGTATGGTAAGGAAAAAATACATAATGCGTTACATTTACAGGCTTCAACTTTCGCCTCCTATTATATTGAAAACATGGGAAAAATGAACTTTGAATTTAATCCACTTCCTAATGAAGCACAGTTTGGGCCTACTTTAGACTTTGAGTTTTTTGATTTTAATCGAGATGGAACGCTCGAAATAATAGGTTTAGGCGGAGTTTATGATGCTGAAGTAGAAACCATACGCTATGATGCTTCTAAAGGCTATATTCTTACAGAAAACAGAGGTAAACGATCTACTTATAAAAACTTAGTTAATATCTCTGACAAAGAAGCTAAGACCATTAAACATATTACTATTAAAGGGAAACCATACTTTTTAATATTAAATGCAAACGACAGGCTAAGTCTATTAAGAGTCAAATAAAAAACCACAAAACTTTAGGTCTTGTGGTTTTTTCTATATGCGTTGTAGATAATTCCTAGTCTGCTAAGATAATTAGCTTATTATCCTTCATTTCTATAGTACCAGAATTTATTTTTATAGTTAACACTTTCTTGTCATCACTGTGTGGAATGACATCGGCGTGTAACTCATCAAAAACTAAATGGCTTTGTGTATGTGTCTTTACCCTAATTGTACCTTCCTTTAAAATCGAAACAATTGGAGCGTGATCTTTTAACATCTCAAACTCTCCATTTACACCTGGTACAACAACAGAGTCTACTTCTGAACTAAATAAAGTGGCTTCTGGTGATACAATCTCTAAATACATTCTTTTTAAGTTATGAGTGATGAGTTATGGGTTATGAGTACTCTGGACTCTAAACTTATAACTCTGAACTTATTTTTATGCTTCGGCAAGCATTTTCTCGCCTGCTTCAATAGCTTCTTCAATAGATCCTTTAAGGTTAAATGCTGCTTCTGGTAGGTGATCTAATTCACCATCCA
Organism: Winogradskyella sp.; assembly: GCF_028282165.1. Lineage (GTDB taxonomy): Bacteria > Bacteroidota > Bacteroidia > Flavobacteriales > Flavobacteriaceae > Winogradskyella. Next base: position 48,291 of record NZ_JANQIM010000033.1, read on the forward strand.
TAATCATGTTAAACCCTTTTATGGTTTCTTTAATATCTACCAATACCCCAGGTATACCAGTAAACTGCTCTGCTACGTGGAATGGCTGTGATAAGAAACGTTGTACACGTCTTGCTCTAGATACAGCTAATTTATCCTCTTCAGATAATTCTTCCATACCAAGAATAGCAATAATATCTTGTAATTCCTTGTAGCGTTGTAGAAGCTCTTTTACACGTTGTGCACAATTGTAATGTTCATCACCTAAAATTTCAGGTGTCAAGATACGTGATGTAGAGTCTAACGGATCTACAGCAGGATAAATACCAAGCTCAGCAATTTTACGAGACAATACTGTTGTAGCATCTAAGTGAGCAAATGTTGTCGCAGGTGCAGGATCCGTTAAGTCATCCGCAGGTACGTAAACGGCTTGTACAGATGTAATAGATCCTTTTTTAGTTGAGGTAATACGCTCTTGCATTGCACCCATCTCTGTTGCCAATGTAGGCTGATAACCTACAGCAGAAGGCATACGACCAAGAAGTGCTGACACCTCAGAACCAGCTTGGGTAAAACGGAAGATGTTATCTACGAAGAATAATACATCTTTTCCTTGTCCGTCACCGGCACCATCACGGAAATATTCAGCAATGGTTAAACCAGATAAGGCTACACGAGCACGTGCTCCTGGAGGCTCATTCATCTGACCGAAAACGAAAGTTGCTTTAGACTCTTTCATAGCAGCTTTGTCTACCTTTTTAAGATCCCATCCACCTTCTTCCATAGAGTGCATAAAGTCATCGCCATATTTAATGATACCAGACTCTAACATCTCACGAAGTAAATCGTTTCCTTCACGAGTTCTTTCACCAACACCAGCAAATACAGAAAGACCACCATGTCCTTTAGCAATATTGTTAATCAACTCCTGAATCAATACGGTTTTACCAACACCAGCACCACCAAATAAACCAATCTTACCTCCTTTAGCATAAGGCTCAATCAAATCGATGACTTTAATACCAGTAAATAAAACCTCAGTTGAGGTTGATAATTCTTCGAATTTAGGGGCTTGTCTATGAATAGGTAAACCAGCTTCACCGGCTTTAGGTAAATCACCCAAACCATCAATTGCATCGCCAATGACATTAAAAAGACGTCCATAAACGTCCTCGCCAATTGGCATTTGGATTGGTGCGCCAGTTGCAAGAACTTCGGTTCCTCTACTTAAACCATCTGATGAGTCCATTGCGATTGTACGTACAGTATCCTCACCGATATGAGATTGTACTTCTAATACTAATGTTGAACCATCTTGGTTTTTAATTTCTAACGAATCATAAATCTTTGGAAGTTCTGTTCCAGCACTGAATTCTACATCAATTACTGGACCTACAATTTGTGCAACTTTACCTGTAACTTTCGACATTACTTATATGTTTTTGTTTTGCAATAATTAAAATATGAAAAAAACAGCTTGCCCAATGAAGCTGAGCACGTGCATTTTTCGCGCTGCAAAGATAGAGTTATTATTTAAAAAATTAAGGCTTTTTTAAATAAAAAAAACACGCCTTTACTAAGCGTGTTTTTATATAAAATATTACCGTTGTTTTACTGCAAAAATGGTGAATAATTTGTGTTGTAGGTAGAAACATCTACCAAATTCCCTGAAGCTTCAAAGTTAGAACCATAGGCGAGATCAATAGCTTTTAGCATTTCATTTGCGATGAGCGCATAGCCTCTCGAGTTTGGATGAACACCATCAAGTGAAAATGCTCCGCCCGTGACTAAATCAGAGGTTAGTACTAAGCCACTAGTTTGTATACCTATTAATGCCAATTGGTCTAGTAAAGCGTTGGCATCTAACAAAGCAAAGCCGTTTGCCGATGCTACAGTTTCAATAACAGTGTTAAATCCAGTAATGGCGTCTTCAATTTCCATTTGTTCAGATGGTAATAACACCCAATTATCTTCTAAAGGGAAACTAATACCTCTAACATTCACTGGAGGTGGTGCTGTAGCAACAGTACTACCTATAGCTGAACTTGCAGTAAGAACCAGTAAATCTGAGTTAGTAGCTTGTCTGGCTTTACCGAAAATAGCACCAAAGGCTGCTGCAGTTTCAGGGCCTAAAACAGGAGTTAAAGCTGCGGTAATTTCAGCAGTTCTATCTGTAGCATCTTCGTCGTTAATAAGAACAGGGTTAGCTTCAGTACTAGATAATGGATTTATTCTATCTGGCTCACCGAATGCGGTGAATACGTTATCTAACGGCTCATATAATTGCGCATTCAATACAGGTATTTGTGGTGCTATTTGTGGATTACAAGGATCTAAAGCATTAAAAGGGACAGCAGTGAAATGCGGTATTGCAGTAACATTTGGAATGTTAGCCAATATACCTTGTACTCCAGGCACATTGCCAACTATGGTACCTACAATAGCTTGGTATGTTGCTTCAAAACCAACACCTGGAGCACCTGCTAAAGGTGTAATAGGGTCTGTACCATCACCACCTGATAAGGCGTATCCTAACACGTCGTTATTTCCTATCCATAATGATATAAAAGACGGTTGTTGTGCAACGGCATCAGCTAATACAGTTGTTCCTGGAGAACTTGCCATTCTCACAAAATATGGATTAGCAGTCTGCGGAATTACACCTGCTGGATCTCCATAACCTGGAGCTAATAGGTGAAAACTTTTTGCGCCTGGAACACCTAGGTTGTTAAAAGGTCCGGTAGGATTAGAAACAATATCTGTTGTTGGCACTAATGGTGTTGAACTAGGATCCTCGGGGTTTACACCTAATACGGAAGGTCCAGAATTATCAGGATCTGGATAGGGGCAGCTTTCCTCATCAGAGACTTGATCTGCATAAAAATAAAATCTAGGAGGAAGTATTTGTGTCCCACCAAAAAGTAATCCACCAATATTATCGTCCATTAGTGGTTGCGAAAAGGAGCCTCCATTTGCCAAGGTTGCAAATTGTTGCGCCAATATGGCTGGTGTTGAGTTTTCTTGAGAAACTCTATACAAAGCATTATCAGAAAAACCTGCGGTCAACGAGTTTCCTATGGAAACGTAATTTGATACATCTAAAGATCCAGCTGTAAATGGGTCTAAAACAACAGGCTCTTCATTATTTCCTCTAATATCCCTTAAATCATCTAAGGTTTCATTTTCACAGGCCATAAAACCAATGGCTAAAAACGACAGGAGTATATATTTAAATGTTTTCATCATCATGTAATCTTATAAGTTGTTAATAGTTAGCGACACATAATACATCGATCCGATGAATCCCGTACCGAATGCCGTAAAGTATTCGTCTTGTAATAAGTTGGTAGCACCAACTTTTATAGTAGATTTTAAGCTAGGAATTCTGTAATTGATCTGTGCGTCTAGTACATGAAAGGCAGGTACTTCGCCATCACCAAAAGAAGCTTCCCAGAAGAAGTTATCACTCCAACGCCAAGAGGTATTAAACCCAAAGTTTTCGAATAATTCTGTTTTCCCAAAAGACACTTTTACTTTATGCTCTGGGGTATTGAAATTCGTTCTAAAATCAGGGTTTTCGGCAACATCAAAATCCAAACGAGCCCATGTGTAATTGGCACTTAAATCAAATCCATCAAGAACTTTAGTAGACACTTGTACTGCCGCACCATAAGAGTTTACTGTTTCATCAGCATTTGTGTAGGTTTGATATGCCTGAAAGTCGCCATTAGCAATAGCTGCAACAGCAAGTGGTGTACCATCAGGAAGTGTTTCTGTTAGTTGTACATCTCCATAAAATGGATTTATAACTGTTTCATTAGCTAAAAAATCTTGATAAATATTGTAATATGCCGAAGCATCGATGATAAAGCGTTCTACTTTACCACGATAACCAACTTCAAAAGAACTCACTTGTTCAGGTTGTACAAGATTTGAGTTAGCTATTTCGAGATCTGCAGGATTTCCAGATTCTGCAAATCCATCTGTAACTGAACTGGCAAAGAAAGAATTGCTATAAGCTCCTGTTGCATCTCTTGTAATTGTTTGCTGTCCCCCAAAAATATTTTCTGCTGCAAATTCGCTCAATGTTTCATTTTCTACACTATATGTTCTTAAATCCCTGGCTGGGTTATCAGCAGCACCACCTACTAAAATAGCGCGTCCAACATCAAGACCTATATATAAATCTTGAGTTGTAGGGTTTCTAAATCCTGTTTGAAATGATGCTCTAAAGTTATGATTTTCGTTTACCGTAAAGCCTGCAGATATTCTTGGTGAGAAAAAACCATCAAACAGTTCTGATTTGTCATAACGTATAGACCCTGTAAGTTTTAACTTTACAGCATCTGAGAGTTCTAAGGATTTTTGCATTTGGGTATACAATCCAAATTCTGAATACCGAATAGGGCCATCGATGTCAGTATAGATTGTACCAAAAGAATTTAACTCATATTGACGTGCAGAACCACCGACTTGTACTTCTGCCCAATCCCAAAGATGACCAAAGTTATAATTGGCATCGCCATGGTAAATCTTTGAATTATCTTGAAAACGCGATCCCGTTGATAAATCAGGGTCATTTGTAACTCTATCAAACACATTTTGGAATTCTTGTGTTCCTGGAATCAATCGCCCTGTATCAGCGGCAGCTCTCGCCGCAGCATGTTTTTCAGCTTCTGATAAACCTTGTGGGTTTCCAGAAAGTTCTATACCAGCGTAAGTCTGTATATAATCGCCAAACCAGTCGCCATCACTTTTCCATGCGCGGTTGATGTTAATTCCTGTAAATACCATGTCATAAGAGTCACCTGCCTTATCCTCTGTTAGATAGCCTCTTACAAAAAAATTGTCGTTTCGTATCTCTAATTTATGTTGCTGTAAGAAGAAGTTTGCAATATTATAGCGGTTTGCACCTTGGTAAATTGTATTACCCGTACCTACTTTACCTACATACTGGATTTCAAAATCATTCCCCCAAGGCCTAAAATATAAACCCCAATCTGCTTTGATACTCTCTGCATTGTAGTTGGTGAGGTCGCGTTCGTTGTAACCAGTTCTACTAACTTCTACATCAGGAATTATACCAAGACCGGAAGCATCTCTAATGTTTGTACTTACCTCATCGCCATAGATATTAATACCATCATAATCTGTATCTGCCCTAGTAAGACCTCTGTTAAATCGATCTTCTGCATTGGTAGCTGCCCAATCAGTTCCTTTGAGATATCCAAAATTCACTTTCACAGCAAATTTATCGCTAAATGCATGAGCCATTCTAATACCTAGGTCTGTATAGTCATTATCGCCAATAGCTTCTTGGGAGGTGATCCCTCGTTTAATATATCCACTTATACCTTGGTGGTCAAAAGGACTTTTACTTCTCATAAATAAAATACCGTTAAAAGCATTTGCTCCGTAAAGCGCAGATGCTGCTCCAGGCAATAATTCTACACTCTGTACATCGGTCTCGGTCATCCCCAACAAATTACCTAGGGGGAAGTTCAATGCCGGTGCCGAATTGTCCATTCCATCTACCAATTGCATAAAACGTGTATTGGCAAATGTGGCAAAACCACGTGTGTTTATGGATTTGAAGGTTAAACTATTGGTATTAATATCTACACCTTTTAAATTTTCTAACCCATCGTAGAAATCTACAGACGCTGTATTTTTTATTTCTTTTATACCAAACCTCTCGACGGTTACTGGAGATTCAAAGATTCTTTCTGGTGTTCGTGAAGCAGAAATTACGACTTCATCCAGTGTATTGCCTTCCTTTAGCGTTACATCTACTGTTTGATCCTTGACTGTTACCTCGACAGTTTGTGCTTCAAAACCAGCATAACTTACACGTATTGAGAATGGCGGATCTTGTTGCACTGTTAGAATATAGTTGCCATCAAAATCCGAAACAGCACCAGTGCTGGTTCCGACCACTATTATATTTGCACCAGGCAAGGGTAGCCCTGTATCATCAGTAATTTTACCTTTTATTGTGGTCTGGGCAAAAGACGCCACGCAAAAAAGCATTGCAAAAAGCTTTAAGATTGTCTTCATTTTAGAGAATTAGTTATATTTATTAGTCGACCAATTTAAATAAATATATGAAAAGTCTGTAAAAAATTCGCATAAAATTATGCGCGCATAGTATATTTTAAAAAAATAAAGCCTAAATAATTATCATTTCTTTAATTGACAGTGTAAATTTTAAAGAAATATTTCAATTTTCGCATGTCAAGTAAATTGCTTATCCTAAAATTGTAATGATAGAACATCTTATAAAATTGCTTTACATAGAATAATTTGATGAAAATCTAATTTTATATTTAATATTGACGAGCATTAGATAAACGTGCTATTAATCAACACCAAAAACAACCTACATTGAAAGCAATAAGAAAATTAGCATTATTTATTATTGGGATATTTATATTAATGCTTTGGAGTGGCATTGTTAGAAATGTTACTTTAGGACAACGTACTTTAGGTCCTTTAACCCAACCCATCAAGTCTTTTTCCGAATTACCGTCTAATATGAAAGCTGCCTACAATCATTTCTTGGTGGCGCCTGAATATTATCTAAAAACTAGAGAAGCAGACAAAGAAGACATTAATAAATTGACTTATGACTTGTATGGCAGTTATACCTACAGAAATGGCAACGAATTTAAGATCGAACTGAAAAATTTCAGAACAAACGATATTATAAAAACTTGGAGTCTACCTGTTGAGTATCTTTCTCAGCATCATAAAGTAGGTCAGAATGACAGGCTTTTTCCGGCAAAATTGATGAAAGACAGAGGTCTTATTGTCGCTTGCGACGAGCAACCTGGATTAATAAGACTAGATTCCGCATCAAATGTCGTATGGCATAATAAGGATTTTATAGTCCACCACGGTATGAGTTTTGACCATAAGGGTAATATTTGGACACCTGCTGTAAAGCACGAAGATGGCATAATTGTGCCAAATACCTTATCTGTCGATGGTACTAAGATAGATTACAGAGACGATATGGTCTTAAATGTCGATGCTAATACCGGAAAAACATTGTACAGTAAGTCTCTCACCAGTATTTTTAAGGAGAATGATCTTACCGAGTTACTAAATAAGGGAAGTCTTGTAACAGATCCCTTTCATTTAAACGATGTACAACCTGTTGTTGCAGACAGTTCTCGCCATTTTAATAAAGGTGATGTTTTTTTAAGTTTTAGACATTTATCGGCGATATTACAATTTAGACCATCTACAGGAAAAGTAATAAAAGTGATTGAAGGGCCTTTTACCTATCAGCACGATGTTGATATAGTGACCGACAGTACCATAGCCCTATTTAATAATAATACTGTAGGCTTGGATATTAAATACAATAAATTTGAATTTAAACCAAGTAATGACGTTATTCAACGAAAAATAGTACATTCAAATGTGCTTATTTATAACTTTGAAACTGATTCATTTGAAGCGCTTTACGAAAAAGAGTTCATAAAAAATGAAATCTATACCGAAGCAGAAGGCTTGTATGAATTGTTGCCCAATGGAGATCTGTTTGTAGAAGAACAAGGACCCGGAGTTTTATGGGTGTTAAATAAAAATGGCGTTGTCCTAAAAACCACCTTAAAAAGTGATATAGAAGGGTATCATTACCTTCCAAATTGGACATCGATATATACAGACATAAACTTTTAAAAATCTACTGTTATGCTTAGTTATATTGGACCTGGATTAGGACTTGGAACATTACTTATTATTATATTCATTTTGCTATTGGTAATTTTTGCCTTTGGAGTAGTGTTATGGATTCCGATCAAACGATTTTTTCGTAATCTATTTAAGAAAGGATAATGCTTTATTTTATTATTGCAGGTGTAGCGGGTGTTATTTTGGCTACACTAATTATAGTACTCAGAAAAGTATTTTTTGAGATGCTAGAGGCCTCTGTAGGGCTTGCCAATGAAGTACTCTCTAAAGAAGATGAGAACATAAAGCAAAGTAAATTAATAGCTGCCCTAAAGCGGATGCTCATTTCTTTAGGTAAAACTATAGGTGCCTTCATACTTATTTTTGGTGGTACCATATCGCCTATGATTGCTTATGGCTTTTTTAGTGGTATACCTTTTGAAAATCTAGACTTTAGCTCTGCATGGTTTTGGGTGAGCTTATCAATCGGTAGTATTCTCCCTTTTGTTTTTAAGAAAAAGAAAAAGGTTGAAAATTACTCTGAAGCTTCTATGCTTTTACATAAATTGATTCTAAACAATTACAATTTATCTAAGTTTCTTTTTTCGTTTGATAAAAAATTCAAGAAAGGTGAAAAGGTCAGCGATAATTCAAACTTTTTAATTGTATCTGGTTTAGCGAGAGCAGGCACCACAAGTTTAACCGATCAACTTTTTAAAGCCGGATCGTTTAGCTCCTTGGATTATTCTAATATGCCCTTTCTTTTAGCGCCAAACCTTTGGAAAAAACTTTACAATCCAAAAAAAGCTCAACTTAAAGAGCGAAAGCATGGTGATAAAATGATGTTTGGCCTTAATACCATAGAAGCTTTAGAGGAATATTTTTTCAAGGCGTTTTTAAATGACAGCTTCATTAACGAAACTACACTTACCAAACACGATATTGATCAGGAGGTCTATGACAACTATCTTAAATACCAATCTTTGGTAAGGACAAGTAATGATCATTTATACTTGTCTAAAAACAATAACCTTATCTTAAGGTATCCTTCATTGCGTGCTTTGAATAAAGATTTTAAAGCCATTTTCCTATTTCGTAAACCGGAGGAACATGCTCATTCCCTATTGAACCAGCATTTAAGGTTTTCTGATTTTCAGCATGACGATGATGATAATTTTATTGAAACCTACATGAATTGGTTAGCGCATCATGAGTTTGGAGGCAATCATAAGGTATTTAGTTTTGAAGATACCCCTAAAGCTATCGAGTATGACCGAGATAAACTTGACTATTGGCTGGCTGTTTGGCTCAATTATTACAACTATTTGCTGACTTTAGATGATTCTGAATTTATGCTTTTAGAATATGAAGATTATCTTCAGACACCAAAAGAGGTCTTAACATATCTGGAAGGCGAAATGAATATGAGTTTTGATTATTCTAACGTAAAACCTTTCAGCAATAAGAAGACCATAGACACTTCAGGTTGTGATGCTGAATTATTAAAGGCAACAAGTAAAACTTACGCTGCCTTAAGACAGCGAAAAGTTTCCTTTTAGTTTTTTTACAATTCCGTGATTAATTGAATAAAGAATAGATTACTATTCTACAGTTACAGATTTTGCTAGGTTTCTTGGCTGATCTACATTTTTACCTAACATTACTGCGATATGATATGATAGCAATTGTAAAGGTATGGTAGTAAGTAATGGAGTAAGACATTCTATGGTTTCTGGAACTTCAATAACGTGATCTGCTAATTCCTTAACACTCTTATCGCCTTTAGTGACTATACCAATGATTTTACCTTTTCTAGATTTTATTTCCTGAATATTACTTACTACTTTTTCGTAGTGTCCTTTTTTGGTAGCAATCACTACAACTGGCATTTGTTCGTCAATAAGTGCAATAGGCCCATGCTTCATTTCTGCAGCTGGGTAACCTTCAGCATGAATATATGAAATTTCCTTGAGTTTTAATGCGCCTTCTAAAGCCACTGGGAAGTTAAAACCACGTCCTAGATATAAGAAATTAGTAGCATCCTTGTAGATGTCGGAAATGGTTTGAACATAAGCATCAGATTTTAATGCTTCTTCTACTTTACCTGGTATCAATTCCAATTCTATCAGGTGATGTCTAAACTCGGAGCTAGAGATAGTTCCTTTAGCTCGAGCTAAACGCAACGCCATTAAAGTAAGTACAGTGATCTGAGTAGTAAATGCTTTTGTAGAGGCTACGCCTATCTCTGGACCAGCATGTGTATAAGCACCAGCATCGGTTTCTCGAGCAATTGATGAACCAACCACATTACATACACCAAATACAAAAGCACCTCTTGATTTGGCAAGCTTAATGGCAGCTAGAGTATCAGCTGTTTCACCAGATTGGGAAATGGCTATTACAATATCTTTTTCAGTAATAACTGGATTTCTATATCTAAACTCTGACGCATATTCAACTTCAACAGGAATTCGTGCTAAATCTTCGAAAATATATTCTGAAACCAAACCAGCATGCCATGAGGTCCCACAAGCTACAACAATAATTCGATCAGCAGCTAAGAACTTTTTCATGTTGTCTTCTACTCCCGCGAGTTTTACCATTGCTTCTTTACTGAGCAATCGTCCTCTAAAGGTGTCTAGTATAGCCTCAGGTTGCTCATAGATTTCTTTTAGCATAAAATGGTCGTACCCACCTTTTTCAATCTGTTCGAGATTAAGCTGAAGTTCCTGAATATAGGGATCGACTAAGGCATCATTCTTAATTTTTCTAATTTTAACCTCTTTGCCTCTTCTTACAATGGCCATCTCTTCATCTTCGAGGTAAATGGCATTCTTTGTAAACTCTATAAAAGGAGATGCATCACTGGCAATGAAAAATTCATCTTCTCCTATACCAATAGCCAGAGGACTACCTAATCTAGCTACTACAATTTCATTTGGTTTGTTCTTATCAAAAACGGCTATGGCATAAGCGCCAACAACTTGATTTAAAGCAATTTGAACAGCTTTGCCTAGTTTTATGTCCTCATTCTTTTTTACATCTTCAATGAGATTAACCAATACTTCGGTATCCGTATCCGATTTGAAGGTGTAGCCACGCTTAATCAACTCTTTTTTTAAGGCATCATAATTTTCAATGATCCCATTGTGAATTATGACTAAATCACCTGAGTTAGAATAATGTGGATGAGAATTAATATCATTGGGTACGCCGTGCGTAGCCCATCGTGTATGTCCTATCCCCAAAGAACCGATAGTAGAAATTTCACTTTCTAACTTTTCTTTAAGGTCAGAGACTTTTCCTTTGGTTTTTGAAAGTTTAATATCGCTACCGTCGTATAGTGCAATACCTGCACTGTCATAACCACGATATTCTAGTCTTTGAAGCCCTTTAATTATTATAGGATAGGCCTCTCGATGGCCAATATATCCAACAATCCCACACATAGGTTAATTTTTAGTTGTTTGGTTCGGTGTAAAATATTTCTAAATACACTTTTTTACTTTCATCTTCAGTGTTATTGCCATGCAATACTGTACCTCTTGGTGACATTACTGAACTTATCGGTGACCGTAAATCAGAATCGTCGGCTGTTTGTACTTCTCTCTGCACTGATGGGCCTTCTAAATTTACATTTAAGGAAACGGATAAACCTAACTCTACATTAGTTGAATCCCTCAATAAGAGATTGTTTAAGTGTTCAGTAAGTCTAAATTTATATTTAATGCCATCTCCATTTGGCTCATCATTAACACGTTGTAAAGGACCAAGATGGTTCAATTTTGAAAACGAAGGTAAAGTATTATTGGTTATGTCTATAAAAAAATCTGTCAATGGTGCTTTATTATCTATATCATACAAGTATAGGCGGTCTGGTTCACCACCGTTAACCATATCCTGATCTACGTAAAAAACTAAATTGGCTTCATTAATTAAACGTTTGGCTCTAACAAATTTACCTTCTGCGTCTGTTTCAACAAATTCGTTCTTCCATTCTTCAAAAGTATTCATTGTGTCGTCATCATCATCTAAATCCTCACCATTAAACAACTTTATTCTAGCTATTGAACCTTCACCACCTTTTAAGAACAGCCGTGCATCACCAGTATCGGGATCACCATCTGGAATAGACATATTAAAATCATTGTCTAAAAAGTTAATGCTATTACCAGCAAATCTCATCTCAAATGATGCCTGTTCCCTTGCGGTCTCATCGTCTGTGGTAGATTCTGTTAATCTTGAGTAATAAATGGTAATATTGGTAGCAGTAGAAGCCATACTGAGAAAAAGAAAACTACCCGTATCATTGATGGTTTCTGCCTTAAAGTAAAGCCCTCTAAAATATTCCAAGAAATTGTTTTCGTTGCTGAGTACAGCCTGTTCTTGTTGATTTATAATTTTGTCTTGCCAAAATGTTGGCTCTAACATAATTCTCATTCCAGGAGGTAATCTAGTGATGGAAGCTTCTACTTCTTCATCTTCTTCTTCAGGAGGCTCCGGACCTCTTAAAATGTAGCCCTCATCATTGATTTCTATTATATTATCAACAACAAACATATTGCCTTCATCATCATAGTCTACAAATGTTAACTCTTGATGTTCTAGAGCAGCATCTGAAATCATTTCAGTAGGTGATGCAGATCTATTTGAGAAATAAGCTTGTCTTTCGCTAAACTCACCGTTAGGGTCAAAATCCCTAATGAAATAGTTGCTCTCGTAAAGGCTTAGGCTTATAGGTTCCATACCTATGATTGAATCGACATCGTAGATTATGTTCTCATCTTCGTCTATTTCTGTGATACTAAAAAAATAAGGGATATATAAAGCAACAGAGTCTATTTGTACATCATCACCAAAATCAGGTGCATAGTTAGTTAGAGTCAATTGGGTTACAAAATCAGATTCTACTCTTCCGTAGGTTTCATCATCATACAGGCCAAGTGTGTTAAGAACTAGACCATTGGTCTGTACTGGTCCAAGCGTATTGGTGTATGTAATAATGTCGTACGTGTCATCTACAATGTCAAAGTTGGTTGCAACACCATCGTTTATAGCATCCGATTCTAATGTTGAAAAATCATTGTCACATGCAATAAAGCTTAGTGTTATGAGTATAAATACTAAAATTTGAAGGGCTATCTTATTTCTTTTCATGGGTTGTATTAACCGTTAAGGACTCTATTTTTGTAAAACTCTGTGTAAGGGTCGGCAAACTCTTCTATAGGATGGAAATCTAAAACAGGTTTTGTTAATTCACTTATGTAATTATCTAATTCCTTAGGCAATTCTTGAGAGCCTCTAATTACAGCATCAGAATTATCTATTGCTATTTTCATTAAGTTAATATAATTGGGCTTTTCAAGTAGATTAATAGCTTCTCCATCCAAGTCGTCGAATCTAACTTTATCTATCATTCCTTTATCTAACGTGCCATCAAAGTTTTGATTGTACACTGAGGTGACAATTTTACTTTCGGTAAATAAAGGCTCGGTTTTATAGAACTCTTTCAGATAGAGTGGTAATAATGATGCTAGCCAACCATTAACATGTATAATGTCTGGTGCCCAATTGAGTTTTTTTACTGTTTCTATTACACCTTTAGCAAAGAAAATTGCGCGCTCATCATTATCCGAGAATAAGTTGCCATCTTCATCCGTTAAGGTGGCTTTTCTCTTAAAATACTCTTCATTATCGATAAAGTAAACTTGAATACGCTCCTTAGGTATTGACGCCACTTTAATAATCAATGGCATGTCTAGATCGTTAATAACAAGATTAATCCCAGAAAGTCGTATTACTTCGTGCAGCTGATGCCTTCTTTCATTAATGTTGCCAAAACGAGGCATAAATATACGTATCTGGCCTCCTTGCTTGTTTACCATTCTTGGAGCTTCAAATGACATTGAAGAAATCTCTGTTTCTGGCAAATATGGAACGACCTCTGATGACACGTATAATATTCGTTTATCTTTCATAAATCTGCTGCTTTTGAAAATTAAGAGTAAAAAACATGCAAAATTACAAAAATTTGTGCAGATTGCCAGTAAAATATTATGTTTGCACGCGTTAATTTTTGTTACTGCCTTGAAAGTTTTTCATAATAAATCCGAATTATCTCACTACATAGATCAATTAAAAGTTAATGGTAAATCTATTGGCTTTGTACCTACTATGGGGGCACTTCATAAAGGACATTTGTCCTTGGTTAAAAAAGCAATGAGTAAAAACAATGTTGTTGTGGTTAGTATTTTTGTAAATCCAACACAATTCGATAATCAAGAAGACCTTATTAAATATCCCAGGACTCTTGAAGCCGACGTATTGCTTCTTAAGGCATTAAATGCCAGGGGGATCATAGTCTATTCGCCTACGGTAAGAGATATATATGGCGACAATGTACGGTCTCAATCATTTGAGTTTGATGGTCTGGAGCATGAGATGGAAGGTGCCTTTAGACAAGGGCATTTTGATGGCGTAGGAACCATAGTAAAACGACTCTTCGAAATTGTAAAACCAGATAGGGCCTATTTTGGAGAGAAAGATTTTCAGCAATTGCAAATCATTAAAAAGCTCGTTGAGCTTTACAACATTCCTGTTAAAGTAATTGGTTGCCCAATCCACAGAGCATCAGATGGTTTGGCCATGAGTTCTAGAAACACAAGACTGACAAAAGAACATAGAAAAGCCGCACCATTTATCTATAAAACACTAAAGTCTGCCAAAATTAAATTTGGCACAAAAAGTGCTAACTCTGTATTGGAATGGGTTGATAAGCAATTCAAAAAACAACCACTCTTAGAACTAGAGTATTTTATTATTGCAGATACAGAAACCTTAAAGCCAGTAAAACGTAAATCAACAAAAAAGACATATAGAGCATTTATAGCTGCATATGCAGGAGATATAAGACTTATAGACAATATCGCCTTAAATTAATTATCTTTGCCTCATGCAAATTCAAGTTGTAAAATCTAAGATACATCGCGTTAAATGTACAGGCGCAGACCTTAATTACATTGGTAGTATAACCATTGATGAAGATTTAATGGATGCTGCCAATATCATACAAGGTGAGAAAGTTCAGATTGTGAACAACAATAATGGTGAACGTTTAGAAACCTATTGTATACCTGGTCCTCGAAATAGTGGTGAGATCACCCTTAATGGTGCGGCCGCACGTAAGGTTGCTGTTGGTGATGTTTTAATCTTAATCACTTACGCTTTTATGGATATTGAAGATGCTAAAGTGTTTAAACCATCTTTGGTTTTTCCGGATGAGGCTACCAATCTTCTAAAATAAACTTTTTGAGTAGCTCAAAATCCATCCTAAAAGTTGTACTGCCTTTACTGTTAGGAATAGCACTTGTTTGGTACTCCTTATCTCAAATTTCAGTGTCAAAGCTTGTAGAGTATTTTAAAGACGCTAATTATTTTTGGGTGTTTCTCGGAACAAGTCTTGGAATATTGAGTCACACATCAAGGGCTTATCGCTGGTTATTTATGGCAGAACCTTTAGGTTATAAGCCTAAGTTTACAAATAGCTTCATGGCGGTATATTCAGCTTATCTCATTAATCTTACCATTCCTAGGGCAGGAGAAGTGGCACGAGCATCTATTCTTGCTAATTATGAAAATGTTCCTTTTGAAAAAGGATTTGGGACCATAGTTGCAGAAAGAGTTGCTGATACTATTATGCTACTCTTAATCATTGGTGTTGCGCTTATTGTAAAGTTTGATTTTATCTACGACGACCTCATGAAGAAGTTCAATCCTTCGTCATTAATAATTATGATGACTGCCTTACTGATCGTTGTTTCGGGAGTTTATTTTTTCATCAAAAAAAGCGCCTCAAAGTTTGCCTTAAAAGTTAGGAACTTTATCAATGGTCTTATAGAAGGTGCCCTAAGTATTTTTAAAATGAAAAAAAAGTGGGCGTTCATTTTTCATACGGTATTTATATGGGTGATGTATGTTTTGATGTTTTATGTCACCACAAAGGCTTTACCAGAGTTAAGTGGCATTTCTATAGGAGCGGTTTTAATAGGTTTTATTTTGGCGAGTTTTAGTATTGCTGCTACTAATGGTGGTATTGGTTCTTTTCCAGAAGCGATCGTCATTGCTTTTTTATTGTTCAATATGCCCGAAGATCCAAGCAGGGCTTTTGGTTGGATCATGTGGTCTACCCAAACATTAGTTATCATAATTCTAGGAGGATTATCTTTAATTTACCTGCCAATCTACAACAGAAAGAAAGCTAAAATATAGAAATATTTTTTACCTTGCTTTAACTTTTAATTCTACCCACAACATGAGGAATTTTTATGTGTCAATCATCTTGTCCCTGTTAGCATTCAACCTTCAGGCTCAGGCTATTTACAAAACCATTGACTCTTATAAACTCGATGGTACACGCGAGTTAAAAATTCAACTGCCAAGAAACTATGATTCTGAATCTGAACGTAGTTATCCTTTGGTTATAGTTCTAGATGGTGATTATCTGTTTGAACCAGTAGCTGGCAATATAGATTATCAAGCTTATTGGGAAGACATCCCAGACTGTATAGTTGTTGGCGTAAAGCAAGATGAAACAAGAGAAGACGATTTTTTTTACAGTGATGATACTTATTTCCCATCTGATAAAGGTGCCGATTTTTATGAATTTCTCGGTGCTGAACTTTTGCCATACATAGAAGACAGTTATAAGATTTCAAATTTTAGGGTAATTGTAGGTCACGACTTAAGTGCTAACTTCATTAATTATTATCTTTTTAAGGATGTTCCATTATTTCGAGCTTATGTGAGCTTAAGTCCAGAATTGGCGCCAGAAATGATCGATAGGCTATACCAGCGATTGCCTACTGTAGCACAAGAAACATTTTACTACATGGCCACTGCTGATGCAGATATAAGGGCTTTAAGAACCGATATCCTAGAGTGCGATGCCAAACTTAAGACCATTGAAAATACAAACTTGAATTATAAGTTTGATGATTTTGAAGATGCTAATCATTACTCGCTTGTAGGAAGAGGAATCCCAAAAGCACTAAACGAAATATTCACTATTTATAAACCAATAAACGGAAAGGAATACAAAGAAAAAATTCTGACTTATGAAGGCTCTCCTTATGATTACCTCATAAAAAAGTATGAAAACATAGAGCATTTTTATGGGTTTGAAAAAAAACTAATTGAAAATGATATTAGAGCTATTGCCGCTGCTTGCAAAAACAGAGAAGATTTAGAATCCTTAGAAAAATTAGCAAAACTTGTTAAAAAGGAGTTTCCAAAATCTATGTTGAGCGCCTATTATATGGGCATGTTCTATGAAAAAGAAGGGAATCTTAAAAAAGCACTAATGCGCTACAAAGGGGGGCTTTTAATGCAACCTTCGCAATACATTGATAAAGAGGTAATGCTCGAAAAAATGTATGAAGTTCAAGATGCAATGGATAATTGATTGCATTTCATCGAAAAAAATTTACAACTTAACGATATTTTAGTATGTTTGGTAATCCAAAGCTAAACCTACTTATAAATGAGAAAAACTACCCTAATAGTTTTGGCATATGTGCTTTGTATGCCTTTATTTGCTCAAATTAGTTATGATGAAATACGATCATCAAAATTAAATACAGTAAGAAAATTAAAGATTAAGCTCCCAAAGAACTACGACCCTTCCTCAGAACTAAAGTATCCTCTAATTATAGTTTTTGATGGTGATTATTTGTTTGAACCTATAGCAGGTCAGGTTGATTTTCAAACGTATTTCGACGATATGCCAAGTTCAATCATAGTAGGCGTGGTACAAGGCAGCGAAAGACGTTACGATGGCTATTGTGATGAAGTTACAGGCTTGCCCAAAGAGTCTGGTTTACGTTTTCATGATTTCGTTGCTGAGGAACTTATTCCTTACTTAGATGAAAAATACAATACAAGTAAGTTTAGGGTTGCCGTAGGCCACGATTTAATGGGGAACTTTATCAATTCTTACTTGTTTAAAGACGATCCACTTTTTAATGCCTATGTATGTATTAGTCCAGATTTATCAGGAACTGTTAGAGACTATCTGGGAAAACGTTTGGAGTTTTTTAAGGACGACATTTTTTACTACATGGCCACCTCAGATAAAGACTTACCCTACATAAGAGAAGCTGTTTTAAATGCCAATTCACAGATATCACAAGTTAAAAACCAGTATCTAACATATTACTTTGATGATTTTAACAACGATACACACTATACATTGGTGAACAGTGCCATTGCGAGATCGTTCGACAAAATTTTTGAATTGTACAGGCCCCTTCGAGAAAAGGAACTAGAGGAAAAGGTGTTTCCCTATGAGGGAACTTTAGATAGGTATCTTGTAGATAGATACAATAGAATTGAAGAATTGTTTGGTATAAAAAAACCCATAACTGATGAAGAATTTGAAAAGGTTGTTAAGGTAGCTGAGGAAAGAAACGATTTAGAGTCTTTAGAGAAAATAGGGAGACTTGCAAAAAAAATAAATCCCGAGTCATTATTAGGTACATATTACCTAGCCCAACATTCTGAAAAAATAGGAAAGAATAAAAAAGCTAAGAAATTATACGAATCTGCATTGACACTAAATGATGTGAGTCACATTGACCGAGACTTTATTTTTTCTAAAATTGACGAACTCACAGTTGTTGATACCGATGATGAAAACGAGGAGGGAGACGATGAAGAAAATTAAGAAGAAACCACTATCAACTGATTACTTTTTTGAAGCTTTGTTTAAAAGAGCGAGAACATTTTTGCTTACAAATATTTCTGCGAAATTGGCTACTTTAAAAATTTTAGCTGTCATAAATTGGTTTAAAGACATCAATTAAAATTGTATTAATTTAGCAGTTCTAAAAATACTTCTCTAAGCATTTAGTTTTATAATTAGAACATGGCTAAAGTAAAAACATCCTTTTTCTGTCAAAATTGTGGTGCACAATATGCCAAATGGCAAGGGCAATGCACATCTTGCAAACAATGGAATACCATTGTTGAGGAAGTGATACAAAAACCAGAAAAAAACGATTGGAAATCACCCTCTTCCAATACAAAACGTGTTTCAAAGCCTCTCAAAATTCATGAAATTGACACCTCGTTAGAAGCTAGGCTAGATGTTCAGGATTCCGAATTTAATCGTGTTTTAGGTGGTGGAATGGTACATGGTTCAGTAACCCTCTTGGGGGGTGAACCGGGTATCGGTAAAAGTACACTTCTACTTCAAATGGCATTAAAGCTTAGGAAGAAAACCCTTTATGTCTCAGGAGAAGAAAGTCAGAAACAAATTAAAATGCGTGCAGAGCGCATCAACCCTCAAAGTAATGATTGCTATATTCTAACGGAGACAAAAACTCAAAATATCTTTAAACAGATTGAGCAGTTAGAACTCGATGTTGTAATAATCGATTCGATCCAAACGTTACATAGTGATTACATTGAGTCTTCAGCAGGGAGTATTTCACAGATCAAGGAATGTACTGCTGAATTCATCAAGTTTGCAAAAGAAACTGCAACTCCTGTGTTGTTAATAGGTCATATTACTAAGGATGGCCATATTGCAGGGCCAAAAATATTGGAGCATATGGTCGATACTGTCTTACAGTTTGAAGGCGACCGAAATCATGTTTTCAGAATTCTTAGAGCTCATAAAAACCGTTTTGGCTCAACCAATGAAATAGGCATTTATGAAATGCAAGGTTCAGGCTTAAGAGAGGTGTCCAATCCATCAGAAATTTTAATATCTGAAAAGGATGGAGAGCTTTCAGGTAACGCTATTGCAGCAACACTAGAAGGATTAAGACCAATAATGATAGAAGTACAGGCTCTGGTAAGCACGGCCGTTTATGGTACGCCGCAACGCTCCACAACTGGGTTCAATGCTAAACGTTTAAATATGCTTTTGGCAGTTTTGGAAAAGCGTGCTGGTTTTCGCCTAGGAGCTAAGGATGTTTTTTTAAATATTACGGGTGGTATTACTGTCGATGATCCTGCAATTGATTTGGCCGTTGTAGCATCCATATTATCCTCTAATGAAGATATTGCCCTTCCGAATGATTATTGTTTTGCTGCCGAAGTAGGCTTATCTGGTGAAATAAGACCTGTACAGCGAGTAGAACAGCGCATTTTAGAAGCAGAAAAACTTGGATTCTCAACAATTTTTATTTCTAAGTATAGCAAGTTTGCTCTTAAGAAGACTTGTATTAAGATTCAGCAAATTTCCAAAATCGAGGATTTAGTTAACTTTTTTGTTTAACTACTTAAAAATATCTGTTTTGCTTTTAGTCTTTATAAGTCAAAAGATCTGCAAGAATACTGTGATGCGTTTGAATAATTAACTAGAGTATTGTCTATTATTGGTGAATGGTCTTTTTTCTTTAATAAAACAACTAATTGTCTATCTTTAGATGTTGATTTAATCAATAATTAAGTAGCTTAATATTTAAAATTTTAAATTCTTAAAATCATGGAAGACCCTAACTTTGATTTTTTGAGATCAAAATTCCATGTTTCAAAAGAAGCATATGCGATTTTAAAAAGTCTGGCATCTTATAAAACATTAAAACAAGATGAAGTATTAGTAGAACAAGGTTCAAAAAGTAATAACATCTTTTTTCTAAGTTCGGGCTTAATGAGGGCATATCAAGTGCTAGAATCTGGTAAGGAGATCACAAAGAATCTTTATACATCCTATAGTTTTGTTGGTCCTTTTTCCTCAATATTGAAGAATGAAACCTCTTTACTAACTCATCAAGCTTTGACCGATTCTATCCTATATGAGATAAATTTTCTAGAATTCATAAAATATTCTAAAACCAATATCGAAATAAGCAATATATATAACAGAATATTGGAGTATATATTCATTGTTTATGAAAAAAAGTATCTAGATCATATTTCATTGAATGCTACAGAGCGCTACCAAATTCTAAAAAAGCAAATACCAGATATAGAAAGCTTAATCCCGCAATACCAAATCGCGTCTTATCTCAACATCACCGCTGTTCAATTGAGCAGAATTAAAAAAGACCTGCCTAATTAACATATGTTAATCAATAAAAAAATTATTCAACCTACTTTTGAGTAAGATTAAATTACTAACCAAGATTAGTTAATGGCCCTAACAAAAAGAAGCAAACGAACATCGTTTGCTTTTTTTTATGATATAAACGGCCTTTTGGTAAGAAATTATTAATTTCGCGATTCGATAAGGATATTTGATGATATGACTACAAAGTTCCCTGAATATAAAGGACTTAACTTGCCAAAAGTTGCTGATGAGATAAGCAATTATTGGGAAGAAAACAACATCTTCGAGAAAAGTGTCACCACTCGACAAGGTAAATCACCTTTTGTGTTTTTTGAAGGGCCACCTTCAGCAAATGGTTTACCTGGAGTACACCATGTTTTAGCAAGAGCTATTAAGGATATTTTCCCTCGCTACAAAACCATGAAAGGTTTTCAGGTAAAACGTAAGGCCGGTTGGGATACCCATGGATTACCAATAGAACTCGGTGTTGAGAAAGAACTAGGCATCACTAAAGAAGATATTGGCACTAAAATTACAATCGAAGCATATAATGAGGCTTGTAAAAAAGCCGTAATGCGTTATACGGATATCTGGAATGACCTCACCAAAAAAATGGGTTATTGGGTAGATATGGAGAATCCATACATCACCTACAAATCCAAATATATGGAGTCTGTTTGGTGGTTGTTAAAACAAATCTATGATAAAGACCTCTTGTACAAAGGCTACACCATTCAACCGTATTCGCCAAAAGCAGGAACGGGTCTAAGCTCGCATGAGTTAAACCAACCAGGAACCTATCAAGATGTTACGGATACCACGGTAGTAGCTCAGTTTAAAGCAAAACCAGAGTCATTGCCAGAGTTCTTGCAAAATGAAGATGATATTTACTTTCTAGCTTGGACAACAACCCCTTGGACATTACCAAGTAATACGGCATTAACCGTTGGGCCAAAAATTGATTATGTGTTAGTTGAAACCTATAATCAGTATACTTTTGAGCCCATCAATGTTATTTTGGCCAAGAGTTTAGTTTCTAAGCAGTTTAGCGGGAAGTATAATGAAGTTGAGGCAAAGTCAGAGTTAGTAGGATTTAGTAAAGAGGATAAAAAAATTCCTTTTTATATAGTTAAAACATTTAAAGGGGAAGACTTAGTTGGTATTACATACGAACAGCTTTTAGCCTACGCTTTACCAAATGAACATCCTGAAAATGCATTTAGAGTAATATCAGGAGATTTCGTAACTACCGAAGATGGTACAGGTATTGTACATACAGCGCCAACATTTGGTGCAGATGACGCCCTAGTGGCAAAACAAGCGCAACCAGAAGTACCACCAATGTTAGTAAAAGACGAAAATGGAAATCTGGTGCCACTAGTAGATTTACAAGGTCGCTTTAGACCAGAAATGGGCGAATTTGCAGGGAAATATGTGAAGAATGAATATTATGAAGATGGTGAAGTACCAGAGAAATCTGTAGATGTAGAGTTAGCTATTAAACTAAAGATTGAAAATAAAGCCTTTAAGGTCGAAAAATACAAACACAGCTATCCAAATTGCTGGCGAACAGATAAACCGATACTTTACTATCCTTTAGACTCTTGGTTTATAAAGGTAACCGATGTAAAAGATCGTATGCATGAGTTGAACACTTCCATTAACTGGAAACCAAAATCTACTGGTGAAGGCCGTTTTGGAAATTGGTTGGCAAACGCAAATGATTGGAATTTATCCCGTTCGCGGTTTTGGGGAATACCATTACCGATATGGAGAACAGAGGACGGCAAAGAACAAAAATGTATTGGCTCGGTTGAAGAACTAAAAGCCGAAATGCAACTTGCCGTTGAGGCAGGTATAATGCAGTCTGATATCTTCCAAAGTTTTGAAGTTGGAAATATGAGCGAGGACAACTATGAGAAGATTGATTTGCATAAAAACATCGTTGATAAAATTGTTTTAGTATCACCAACGGGCCAACCCATGAAGCGCGAAAATGATTTAATCGATGTATGGTTCGATTCGGGTTCTATGCCTTATGCACAGTGGCATTATCCTTTTGAAAACAAAGATCTTATCGATAAGAACGAAGCTTTTCCGGCAGATTTCATTGCTGAAGGTGTCGATCAAACACGTGGATGGTTTTATACCTTACATGCTATAGCTACAATGGTATTCGATTCGGTGGCCTATAAAAATGTGGTATCTAACGGATTGGTCTTAGATAAGAATGCACAGAAAATGTCTAAGCGTCTTGGAAATGCTGTGGATCCTTTTGAGACATTAGCCAATCATGGTGCAGATGCAACCCGATGGTATATGATTAGCAATGCGAATCCTTGGGATAACCTAAAGTTTGATATTGATGGTGTTGAGGAAGTAAAGCGCAAATTCTTTGGAACGCTGTATAATACCTATTCATTCTTTTCGCTTTACACCAATTTGGATGGATTTAATTATTCAGAGGATGATATTCCTTTAAATGAACGGCCAGAATTAGACCGTTGGATACTTTCAGAATTAAATACACTTATTGAAAAGGTAGACAAGTTTTATGCAGATTATGAACCAACCCGAGCAGCTAGGGCTATTTCAAACTTTACCCAGGATTATTTAAGTAACTGGTATGTGCGTTTAAGTAGAAGGCGTTTTTGGAAAGGCGATTACCAAAGCGATAAAATTTCGGCATATCAAACGCTTTATACCTGTATGGTAACTATTGCAAAGCTAGGTGCACCAATCGCTCCATTTTTTATGGATCGATTGTATCTGGATCTAAATGCAGTAACGAATAAAGAGAGTTTTGAAAGTGTTCATTTGGCTCAATTCCCAACAGCAGATACATCAGCAATTGATAAGGTGTTAGAACGAAAAATGGAAAACGCGCAAACAATATCGTCCTTGGTATTATCGTTAAGAGCCAAAGAAAAGATTAAAGTGCGCCAGCCTTTACACAAAATAATGATTCCCGTTGATAGTCAGCAGCAAAAGGAAGAAATTGAAGCCGTTGCAGCTTTAATAAAGCATGAAGTAAATGTCAAAGAAATAGAGCTCTTAGAGGATGCTTCAGATATTTTGGTAAAGCAGATAAAACCCAATTTTAAGGTTTTGGGACCTCGATTTGGAAAAGATATGAAGCTTGTTTCTGACACTATAAGAGCTTTTTCTGCCGAAGACATCAAAAAAATCGAGCAAAAAGGCACTTTAGACGTTGAAGTTAACGGAAAAAATATTACATTGGTATTAGATGATGTGGAAATTACATCTCAAGATATAGAAGGTTGGCTCGTTGCTAACGAAGGGCCATTAACCGTAGCCCTAGATGTAACAATAACAGAAGAATTACGCGAAGAAGGTATTGCACGTGAGCTCGTAAACCGTATTCAGAATTTGCGTAAGGATTCAGGGTTCGAAGTTACAGACCGTATAGACGTCCAGCTTCAAAATGATGAACAAGTTTCAGCAGCGATAGCTTCAAATGAAGCCTACATTAAATCTGAAACCTTAACAGAAAATTTAAAGATTATTGATAATTTAAGTGATGGTATAGAAATTGCCTTTGATGAGGTCAATACCAAATTATTTATACAAAAACATTAAGCACATGGCAACAGATACAAAAAACAGATACTCTGATAAAGATTTAGAAGCTTTCAGAGTTTTAATTCAGGAAAAAATAGATAAAGCTGAACACGATTTAGAATTAATAAAAAGTGCCTATATGAACGACCACAATAATGGCACAGACGATACGTCTCCAACGTTCAAAGCTTTTGAAGAAGGAAGTGCCACCATGAGTAAGGAAGCAAATTCTGCATTGGCAATTCGCCAAGAAAAGTTTATTCGCGATTTAAAGAATGCCATGATTAGGATTGAGAATAAGACTTACGGAGTTTGCAGAGTTACGGGCAAACTGATAAATCCCGAACGCCTAAAATTAGTGCCTCATGCTACACTAAGCATTGAAGCTAAGAACATGCAGAAGTAAAATGTTAAATAAATATAGATTAAAGCCTTGGAACAATAGTTTTAAGGCTTTTTTTATTTTGGTTTAGCTTTTGGTAAAGTCCAAAATATCTTAATAAAAGAGATTGAAGCTATTGCTATTAAAATAACTTTAAAAAAGACAGCATTGAATACTCCCAAAATAAGTACATCCTAAAATCTATTAGTGGCAATATTGCTGTGGTTAAAAAGAATAATCAATTACATTTGCCCAAAATCGTTTAATGTCCCTAAAGAAAGCTTTCATTGTAATTGTCCTTATTTTACTTATTGATCAAATCAGTAAAATCTATATCAAAACGCATTTTGTGTTAAATGAGGATGTTACTGTATTTTCTTGGTTTAAAATCGCTTTTGTTGAAAATGACGGTATGGCTTGGGGAACAAAATTGAGTGATTTCTTTACTTTTATTTCAGACAAGTCTGCAAAGCTTATTTTAACTTTGTTTAGAATTGTAGCGGTTACGGGAATTGGATTTTGGCTAATGGATGTTATCAAAAAAAAGAAATCTAAAACACTTGTTTTTGCCATAGCCTTGATTTTTTCAGGTGCTTTGGGTAATATAATTGATTCAGTTTTTTATGGCGTGTTGTTTAGCGATAGTTATATGCAAGTCGCTACGTTTTTACCAGAAGGAGGAGGTTATGCTAAAGTGTTTCATGGTAAGGTGGTAGATATGCTTCATTTTCCTATTTGGAGTGGCATTTTACCAGAGTGGCTACCCTTTTTTGGCGGAAAATATTTTTCGTTCTTTGATCCAGTATTCAACGTTGCTGATATAGCCATCAGTACTGGGATTGGTATTTTGATTGTGTTTAATAAGAAAGCGTTCAAAGATGCCTCTAAAAGTGAAACACTTGATGGGGAGTCACACAATAATCCAGCTTAATATCGTCTTCTGAGGTTTCAAAGTACTCTTCTTCAGCTTCAAAAAAGGATAATCCTATTTTTATAGTTTCAGGGTTGCACTGAGCCAAAAACCGATCGTAAAAGCCCTTACCATAACCTATTCTATTCCCACGCTGATCAAAAGTCAATAGGGGTATAAAAACGACATCTATTTGAGACGGTTTAATCTCAATCCCATCAATAGGTTCTGGAATATTATAGGCGTTTTTTGTTATTCTGGTACCATCGGTAAGCAGATAATGCGTCATGCTAAAATCTTCGAAATTACTCTTAGAGATGACAACATTTTTATCCTTGCCAGCAAGAATATTCAAAATATACTCGGTATTGATTTCCTTTTGCTCTTCAATAGTTAAAAAGAGATGATAAAACTCCTTATCCCAAATGCGGAGTTGCAATAATTGATTGGCAATAGCGAGACTGTTGTCCTCTATTCTATCCAATGGCATTTCTTTTCGAAGCGACTTGTATTTCTTTCTAAGCTCAGATTTGGTCACAGTTTTAACTTTGTTGAAATATGGAAAATAGCATCTCCTTGGTAAATAATGGGTGATTCGTTCACATTAAAAATATAACCGTTATTAGGTGCTTTTACAAAATGGTTAAAGCTTCCGTAAGGATCTGTAATATGTCCTAAAACATCTCCTTTTTTTACTTGGGTATTTACAGAGATCTTAGACTTAAACATCCCAGAATGACTTGCCCTAATCCATTTGCTTTCAATTATTTTAATACCATTCTTTTTTGGTTTTGACGCTTTAAATTTTCGGTTTAGCATTCCTAAATGGTGTAAAACCCGCTTTGTGCCATTAACACCGGTATTAGTTACCGTTTTGTCTATATGAAAAGACTTTCCGCCTTCAAAAAGTAGTATAGGAATGCCCAGTTTATAGCATGTGTGCCTAAAGGACTTGTTTAGATTTTTTGAATAATAAACAATAGGTGCACCGAAAATCTGCGCTAATTCGTCTAAAACAATCTCATTTTTTACTATTCTAATTTGGGCAGCATTGAATCTATCAGCCCCACCCGTATGGAAATCCAAAATTAAATCGGCGTGTGGCACAATTTCAGTCATAAGCTTATGGGCTACCCTACTTGCTAATGAGCCATTTTTACCACCAGGGAAAACACGATTTAAATCTCTACCGTCAGGGAATTCCCTGTCCATATGAATAAAGCCAAAAACATTAATTACCGGAATACAAATAATGGTCCCCTTTTTTGGCTTGTTGATCCCTTTGGCTATAATCTGTCGTACAATTTCTACACCATTAACTTCATCGCCATGAATACCAGCTGTTATCAATACCGTTGGACCAGGTTTTTTAGAACGTTCTATAATTACCGGAACATCAATAGTATTTTGGGTGTGTAATTTGGCAACATTAAAACTCACTTTAGCACTTTTGCCTAGTGCTACTTTTTCTCCTAGTATATCTAATACTTCTTTTTCACTCATCTATCTTCGATTGCGTTCTATAAAAGTAATAATTGCCCTCGCTATATTTTTTTGGGTTGCTCTTTCAATACCTTCTAAGCCAGGTGTGGAATTAACTTCCATAATCAATGGTCCTCTATTTGACTGAAGCATGTCCACACCACAAACAGGCAGCTTCAAAGCACGTGCTGCTTTGATGGCTAGTTTTAATTCATCTTCTGATAGCCGAATTAAGTTGGCACTTCCCCCTCTGTGTAAGTTAGAACGAAATTCGCCTTCTCTGCTTTGACGTTTCATGGCGCCAACCACTTGGCCATCTACGATCAATGCTCTTAAATCTGCGCCTTTAGCTTCAGCAATATATTCTTGTACAAGTGCTCTAGCTTGTAAACCATTAAAAGCTTCTAAAACAGATTCAGCAGCATTTTTAGATTCGGCCAAAACGACACCTAGTCCTTGAGTCCCTTCTAATAATTTTATAACTACAGGTGGTCCGCCAACATGATTCAAAACCTCTTCAACATCTCTAGAGTAATTAGTGAAAACGGTTTTAGGCATACCAATGCCAGCTTTAGACAGGCGCTGAAAACTTCTCAGTTTGTCTCTACTTCTTAAAATAGCATCAGAAGTTACGGTTGTAAAAACATTCATCATTTCAAACTGTCTTACCACAGCACAACCAAAAAAGGTCACGGACGCTCCAACTCTAGGAACAATGGCATCTACATAATCTAAATATCGATCTTTATAGTAAATAGTAGGTTTCTCCCTTTCAATGATGATATCGCACTTAAGTGGGTCGATGACTTCCATATCGTGTCCTCTTTTTTCACCTTCTTCAACTAGACGACTCGTAGAATACAAATTTTCATTTCGGGAGAGTATGACAATGTTCATAATAACACTTAAAGTGTCTAAAGTTAAAAAGTATTTAGAGTTAGTCAAACTTATTAGACTCATAACTTAAGATACCTATAACTTATAACTTTTATTTACCTTTGATTTAATGTCAGAAACTTCGTTAGAAATACAAATAAAAACTTTGCCTCATCAACCAGGAGTGTATCAGTATTTTGATGCTGATGAAACCTTGATTTATGTCGGTAAGGCCAAGGATATTAAAAAGCGGGTAAGTAGTTATTTTACGAAGCATCATGATTATGGAAAAACAAGAGTTCTAGTAAAGAACATAGCACAAGTAAAGCATATAGTTGTAGAGACGGAAAATGATGCACTCTTGCTAGAAAATAATCTTATAAAGAAGTATCAACCTAAGTATAACGTGATGCTTAAGGATGATAAATCCTATCCATGGATTTGTGTTAAAAAAGAGCGCTTTCCTAGAGTATTTTCTACGAGAAGAGTTATTAAAGACGGTTCAGAATATTTTGGTCCTTACACTAGCATGAAGACGGTTAGAACCCTTTTAGACCTTATAAAAGGACTCTATCATTTACGTACCTGTAATTATGATTTGTCTGAGGCTAAGATCGAAGCAGGAAAGTATAAGGTATGCTTAGAGTTTCATTTAGGCAATTGTAATGGCGCTTGCGAAGGTAAAGAAACAGAAGCATCTTACCATTCTAACATAAAATCCATTAGAGAAATTCTAAAAGGGAATTTTAAAGATTCTTTGCAACAGTTTAGGGCACAAATGAAAGCGTATGCTGAGGCTATGCGATTTGAAGATGCCCAAAAAATAAAGGAAAAGTTAGAGATTTTAGAGAACTATCAGGCCAAATCAACAATAGTTAATCCCAAGATTAGTAATGTGGATGTGTTTTCGATTATGAGCGATGAGACCTATGCTTATATTAACTTTTTGCAGTTAAGTTACGGTTCCATCATAAGATCCCATACCTTGGAAATAAAGAAGAAGCTACAAGAAACGGATAAAGAACTATTGGAAATCGCCATTACTGAAATCAGGCAGCGCTTCAATTCCAATTCAAAGGAAATTTATGTGCCTTTTAAACTAGATTTAGGGGAGGGCATTAAGGTCACCATTCCAAAACTAGGCGATAAAAAGAACATTCTCGACTTATCCAAGCGCAATGCCATGTACTACCGAATGGATAAGCTAAAACAAATAAAAATTGTAGATCCAGATCGGCATGCTAATAGGATTATGGCACAGATGAAGGCAGATCTGCGCTTATCGGTAGAGCCAAGGCATATTGAGTGTTTTGATAATTCCAATATTCAGGGCACTAATCCCGTAGCGGCTTGTGTGGTATTCAAAAATGGAAAACCAAGTAAAAAAGACTATCGCCACTTTAATATTAAAACAGTCGAAGGCCCAGATGATTTTGCATCTATGGAAGAAGTCGTGCACAGACGTTATAAACGTTTATTGGAGGAGGATCAACCTTTGCCCCAACTAGTTGTTATAGATGGCGGTAAAGGGCAATTATCATCGGCTTTAAAGAGTCTTGATATTTTAGGATTAAGGGGAAAAATAGCAATCGTCGGAATTGCTAAACGTTTAGAAGAATTATTCTATCCAGATGATCCAATTCCATTATATTTAAACAAAAAAAGTGAAACGCTAAAGATCATTCAACAATTACGTAATGAAGCCCATCGTTTTGGTATTGAGCACCATAGAAACCGAAGGAGTAAGAGTGCTTTAACAACTGAATTAGAGAATATACCAGGTGTAGGAGAACAAACCATTGTTGACCTGATGAAACAATTTAAAACGGTTAAACGGATAGCGAATGCCAAATTAGATGAGCTAGAAGCTATAGTAGGAGTCTCGCGTGCTAATAAAGTCTATAATTATTATCATAAAGAATAAATTGAAATTGTCCCAAACATATTATTTAAAGTACAAACCTTTTGCAATTATTTTTCTGCTTTGTTTTTTGTTCTCTAACACATATAAACTACAAGCTCAAAAAGAAAAAGAACCAAAAGTAGGGTTAGTTTTAAGTGGTGGAGGGGCAAAAGGCTTTGCGCATATTGGTGCCTTAAAAGTTATAGATAGTTTAGGTATAAAAATAGACTACGTTGCAGGCACTAGTATGGGAGCAATAATTGGCTCTCTGTATGCAACTGGTTATTCGGGGAAACAATTAGAGGATTTATTTGGTGCTATTGATTTTGATGAATTGATTAATGATGAATTCCCAAGATCGTCAAAACCTTTTTATGAACGTAAAAATGCTGAAAAGTATGCTGTAAGTCTCCCATTTGACAACTTTAAAATCAATTTGCCTTCTGGTCTATCGCGAGGTCAAAATGTATATAATTTACTTTATCAGTTAATGCTGCCAGTTAATGAAATAAGGGATTTTGAACAATTGCCAATTCCATTTTTTTGCATTGCAACAAATATAGAGACAGGTGAATCTATCGTTATGGACAAAGGAAGGTTGGCCGAAGCCGTAACCGCAAGTGGAGCTCTACCTTCTTTATTTCAACCCGTAACTATTAACGATACCATCTTACTCGATGGAGGTGTAACCAACAATTTTCCGGTTGAAGAACTTAGAGCCAAGGGCATGGATATTATAATCGGTGTTGATGTGCAAGATGCGCTTAAAAACAGGGAGTCTTTGAAATCCGCACCAGAGATCTTAGTTCAGATTAACAATTTTAGGACGATTAATGCAATGAAGAGTAAAGCGCCTTTAACGGATGTCTATATTAAACCAGACATTACAGACTTCACTGTCATTTCTTTTGATGAAGGGGGCGAAATTATTGCAAGTGGTGAGGCTGAGGCAAGAGCAAATATAGAACAGCTATTGAATGTAAAACGTCAACAAATATCACCTTTAAATAGACCTAAACGCCATATTTTAGATAGTATAAAAATAAATTCAATTAACATAAGTGGTAATGAAAGGTATACGAGGTCGTATATTTTAGGTAAGCTTAAATTTAAAAACAATGAAAAAATAAGCTACGATGATTTTAAGGAAGGTATAAATAACCTTATAGCTACCAATAATTTTGAGGCATTTAGGTATTATTTAGAGCCAAGTACAGGGAGTTCCGGTTACAATTTAGTAGGCGATATTAGAGAATCCGAGGCGTCTACTTTTTTAAAGCTAGGCGTGCATTACGATGGTCTGTATAAGAGTGCAGCATTAGCAAATTTTACCAAAAAAAGACTGCTTTTTAATAATGACATAGCTTCCTTAGATATTATTTTGGGGGATAATTCCAGATACAATTTTGATTATTTTATTGACAAAGGGTTCTATCTTAGTATTGGAATAAAGTCGCGTTTCAATCAGTTTAATAAAAATGTAAATCCCTTATTGGGACTAGATGAAGATTCCCCTTTGCTAACAGGCTTAAACAAAATTGATGTAGAACTTACTGATTTTACCAACCAAATATATTTACAGACTATTTTTAGAAGAGATTTTGCGCTTAGGGTTGGAGCTGAACACAAACGTCTTAAAATTACCTCAGAAACTATCATAGATGATAATCAAGGAGATGAGTTTACTTTTGAGAATACAGATTATTTTAGTGTTTTTGGAAACTTGGTTTTTGATGATTACGATAATCCTTATTTTCCTAAATCTGGCTTTTACTTTAATGGAGATTTTCATCTGTATCTCAATGCATCTGATTTCAATAACGATTTTGAGCAATTCTCAATTGCCAAGGCAGATATAGGGTATGCTTTTAGTTTTACAGATAATGTGGCCCTGAAGACAGAAACCAGTGGCGGTTTTAAAATTGGAGATAACTCTAGTACAGCTTTAGGTTTTGGTTTGGGAGGCTATGCCAATAATTTTATAAATAATTTCCAGTCCTTCTATGGCTACGATTATTTGGAATTGTCTGGAGACAGTTTTGTTAAAGCTACCTTCACTTTAGATTACGAGGTTTTTAAAAAGCACCATATTCTCTTAGCTGCCAATTATGCTAATATTGAAGATGGAATTTTTGAAACTGGCGAATGGTTGTCGTCACCAGATTTCAGTGGTTATGCATTAGGGTATTCACTAGAGACGTTTCTTGGGCCTTTGGAAGCTAAATATACTTACTCGCCAGATACAGGTAATGCTTATTGGTTTTTTAATCTTGGATTTTGGTTTTAAGCCAAAAATTATCAACTTTGTAACTATATGGAACCCTTCTGGTCAGATATAAAACTTCATTTGCACTTCCTTATCAAAAGGAACCCAGAATAATTTTGCATTTTTTGTACCTTTAAAACAGAATAGGTCTGTGCGATTCGTCGTATAGTAAACTCAACTTTTTAAATCATTAAAAAATGCCATTTTACCATAAATTAGGAAAGATTCCACCAAAACGCCATACACAGTTTAAAAAATCAAATGGCGACTTTTATTATGAACAATTGTTTGGTACGATAGGGTTTGACGGTATGTCTACCAATAGCTATCATGAGCAACGACCAACACAGGTAAAGACCATAAATAAACAGTATAGTATAGCGCCCAAAGTGGCCAAAGCCAATAATATGCAATCCTATCGTTTTCATGGATTTAAAGTAACACCCGAAAACGATTACCTAGATAGCAGGAAAGTAGTTTTAACCAATAGCGATTGTAACATCATCTTAGCTGCTCCACAAGAGTCGACCAAAGACTATTTTTATAAAAATACAGATGCTGATGAGTTGATTTTTATCCATAAAGGCTCAGGGAAACTAAGAACTCATCTCGGTAATTTAGACTTTAAATACGGTGATTATTTATTAGTGCCAAGAGGTATTATTTATAAAATGGACTTTGATACAGAAGACAATCGTTTATTTATTGTAGAGTCTTACAGACCTATTTATACGCCAAAGCGATACCGCAATTGGTTTGGGCAGCTTTTAGAGCATTCACCTTTTTGTGAACGCGATTTGAGACAACCTCAAGAATTAGAAACGTATAACGAATCGGGGGATTTTTTAATAAAAATCAAAAAACAAGATGAAATTATAGAGATGGTATATGCATCACATCCTTTCGACGTGGTCGGTTACGACGGCTATAATTATCCATATGCGTTTTCAATCCATGACTTTGAGCCTATAACAGGTCGTGTACACCAACCGCCACCAGTACACCAAACGTTTGAAACGGATGCATTTGTAGTATGTAGTTTTGTACCTAGATTATACGATTATCACCCTTTAGCTGTACCAGCACCTTATAACCATAGTAATATAGATAGCGACGAAGTACTATACTATGTCGATGGGGATTTTATGAGCAGGAATGATATTGACGCAGGTCATATTTCCCTGCATCCAGCCGGTATTCCTCATGGGCCGCATCCAGGGGCAATGGAACGTAGTATTGGTAAGGTAAAAACTGACGAACTAGCAGTAATGGTAGATACATTTAAGCCTCTAAAAGTCACTGAAGAAGCTTTAAAAATTGCTGACGAGGATTATTACAAGTCTTGGTTAGAATAATATTAAATTAGATAACCATGTACATGAATCAGAATAAGCTTCCTGCTGATCCTTTAGCATTAATTTTAGGAATATTGGCATTGGTTATTGGTCTTGCAGGATGTTGCTGCTATGGACTTACGGCCATAATCCCGTTAATTATGGCAATTATTGGATTGACAACCGCTAATAAAAGCTTAAAGCAATTCGGGGAAAATCCTGAAGCGTTTTCGTATCAATCCAGAAGTAACGTTAACACAGCAAAGACTATAAATATCATCGCTATAGTCTTAAATGGTTTGATATTATTGGGAACAATAGTTATTCTGATTTTTTATGGTACAATGTTATCATCAGGAATGCTTGAAGAGTTTAATAATGATATCTATGATAGAAGTTTTGAAGATTTAGAAATTGAGGTTGATACAACTTCTGGTTCATGGGATGAAGACACCTATATTATTGAAGAAGATACATTAAAAACGAATGAAACCGAAGAGAAGTCATTCGATGAAATTATGAAAGATTAAGATTCAAAATACTAAAAAATAAAGTTTCGTATTATGGCAAAAGAAGTAAAGTCCGTTAATTACGGTTTAGAAAAAATATTTGAAGGCGCTCAAGACTTCCTACCGCTTTTAGGAACAGATTATGTTGAGTTTTACGTTGGTAATGCCAAACAGTCCGCACATTTTTATAAAACCGCTTTTGGTTTTCAGTCCTATGCTTATAAAGGTTTGGAAACAGGTTCAAAAGATCACGTTAGTTATGTCCTAAAACAAGACAAAATACGTTTGGTGCTTACAACACCATTAAATAGTAAATCGCCAATAAATGACCATATAGTGAAGCATGGCGATGGAGTTAAGGTCATTGCGTTATGGGTCGATGATGCGCGTAGATCTTATGAGGAAACCACAAAACGTGGAGCAAAATCATATATGGAACCCATTGTAGAAAAGGATGAATTTGGTGAGGTGGTAAGAGCAGGTATCTATACTTATGGAGAGACCGTACATATGTTTGTAGAACGTAAAAATTACAATGGAACCTTTATGCCTGGTTTTGTGGAATGGAAAAGCGATTATAACCCAGAACCTGTAGGTCTTAAGTATATAGACCACATGGTAGGTAATGTGGGTTGGGGGCAAATGAATACCTGGGTAAAGTGGTACGAGGATGTTATGGGTTTTGTAAATTTCCTATCCTTCGACGATAAACAGATACATACAGAATATTCGGCCTTAATGAGCAAAGTGATGAGTAATGGCAATGGACGTATAAAGTTTCCCATTAACGAACCTGCAGAAGCTGCTAAAAAATCACAAATAGAAGAATATTTAGATTTTTATGAAGATTCGGGTGTGCAACATATAGCAGTTGCCACAGACGATATTGTAAGAACCGTATCGCAACTAAAAGCCAGAGGTGTTGAGTTTTTACCACCACCACCGCAGGCCTACTATGATATGATCCCAGAACGGTTAGGTGTCCATATGGAGATGATGAAAGAAGATATAGCCGAACTTCAAAAGTTGTCTATCCTAGTCGATGCTGACGAAGAAGGGTATTTGCTTCAGATATTTACAAAACCCGTTGAAGACAGACCGACTTTATTCTTCGAAATTATTCAGCGAATGGGAGCCCAAGGCTTTGGTGCAGGTAATTTTAAAGCTTTATTTGAGTCCATTGAGCGCGAACAAGCAAAGAGAGGAACTCTATAAAATTAAAGCGCGTTTAGATCCCTACTTCTAAACGCGCTAATAAAAAACCAACTCTAAAATTTATAACAGAAAACATTGATTAATGTCTTCTGTATTTTGGTTTGTTCTACTTTAATATCGATAAATATCAAAAATGTGAGCATTAATCGAAAAATTTTTAAGAACAACTAAGGTTCTTGCTTGTATTACAGGGTTTTGATAGATTTGGAACAGTAATTGTATTTAAGATAATAGTAACATTGATATTACGTTACATTAGTTAAATTTACGAACTGTAGAATATGAAGTATTTTTTTACCATATTAGTTTTCTTAGTTGGACTTAAGGCTCCTAGCGTTCAAAAAGAAACTGCCTTTCAATCAGGAGAGTGGTTTAAGTTTAGAATGAGCTACAGTGGGTGGTTTAAGGCCGGTGAAGGAACCTTAAAAGTTGAAGAGAAAAAATTAAAGGGAAAGACTGTTTATCATGTTGTAGGAAAAGGCAAAACTACCGGAATAGTAAATACCTTTTTTAGAGTTAGGGATCGCTATGAAAGTTATTTTGATACAGAAACGGGTGTTCCTTATAAATTTATAAGAAAGGTAGATGAAGGAGGCTACACAAAAGATATTGAAATTGATTTTAATCATGAAGAGCAGAAGGCAACAGTAAATAACAAGAAACACAAAAAAGTAACAACCGTAACTACCGAAAAGGATGTTCAAGATATGGTTTCTATGTATTATTATCTCAGAAACAAAATAGATATTGAATCTTTAAATAAGGGCGATGAAATTAGGTCCAATATGTTTTTTGATGAAGAAAATTATGGGTTTAAACTCAAATACCTTGGTAGAGAGACTATAAAAGTGGATATTAATGGTTCTAGAGTTAGGGTAAAGGCCTTAAAATTTAGACCTTACGTTATGGCTGGTCGTGTTTTTAAGGAAGAAGAGAGTTTAACACTATGGGTAAGTGCAGATAAAAACAAAATTCCATTAAAGATAAAAGCAGACTTGGCAGTAGGATCCTTAAGAGCCGATTTAGTTCAGTTTAAGGGCTTAAAACACTACTTTCCAATAATTTTTGATAATTGATTTATGTCAGAACAACCTAATTACGAAGACATTATAAAAGCACTTCAAGAGAAGTACACCAAAATAGATCAAGATACCGACGACCACTTATACGGCTTGCTTTACAGCAAGCCGATTACATATTGGGACTATATACAGACCGATGCATTGTTAAACCTTCAGATTCAACGTACAACGCTTCCAGATGAAATGGTATTTATCGCCTATCATCAAATCAATGAACTCATTTTTAAAATGATTCTTTGGGAAATTTCACAAGTTGCTGAAAAAGAAAACTTAGATGTTGTCTTTTTTGAAAGTAAAATAATGCGTATTAGTCGTTATTTCGATATGCTTACCACATCTTTTAACATAATGAGAGATGGCATGGAGGTAGAGCAATATATGAAGTTTAGATACACTCTAACTCCAGCCAGTGGTTTTCAAAGTGCGCAGTACAGGCTTATTGAGTTTGCATCAACCGAACTTATAAATCTCATAGACTATAGATTTAGGGAAAATATAGATAGAAATACACCTTATACACATGCCTTTGAACATTTGTATTGGCAAGCAGCAGGAAAAGATCACAAAACAGGCAAAAAATCCACGCTTTTAGTTAATTTTGAAAAGCGTTATAAAGATGAGTTCTTAAGGTTTATGGAAGCATACAATACCAAAAATCTTTGGACACGTTTTAAAGAGTTGCCAAAAGAAGATCAAAAAGATAAAGACTTGGTAAAAGCCATGCGTCATTTTGATTATACAGTTAATGTCACTTGGGTAATGGCGCATTATAATACTGCTAAACATTACATAGATAGCGGTATTGGCGATGGTGAAGCCACGGGAGGAAGTGATTGGAAAAAGTATATGCATCCAAAATATCAAAGACGAATTTTCTTCCCGGATTTATGGACGGAAGAAGAATTGAAAAATTGGGGAAATAATATATAATTAGCATAGTTGATGTACTTAAAACGATTAATAGCAATTGCCGTTTTTATAGTACTTTTTTCTGCATGTAAGGAAGATAGGCCTCCTATACAACCTAAAAAGGATATTGCAGAAAAGGTAGAAAAAGAAAAAATTATAGAGTTTGGTTTTGATCAAAGCCAATACGAGTTCAAGAGAGACACCATAAAAAAAGGGGATACTTTTGGAATTATTTTGGAACGCCATAATATAGGTTATCCAAAAATCTATCAAATCGCAGAAAAAGCAAAAGATACCTTTGATATTGCGACAAAACTTCAAGTTGGCAAACCCTATACCTTACTTTTTTCTAAAGATAATGCTGGAGACAGTATTCAAAAGCCTACCACCTTCATTTATCAGCAGAATTTAGAAGACTATGTGGTTATTGATTTTAAGGATTCTATTCAAGCCTATACAAAGACAAAACCCATAACCTATGTCGAAAAAACGGCGACAGGTATTATAGAGAATAACATTTCCGAAACATTAGAGCAAAAAGGCTTAAGTCAAGTACTGGCATACAAAATGGCCGATGATATATATGCTTGGACCATAGATTTTAGACGGCTCATGCCTGGCGACAGGTTCAAAGTAATTTATACGGATAAGTATATTAACGATACTATTTATGCAGGTGTAGACAATGTTAAAGCTGCTTATTTTGAGCATAATGGTGATTCGCTTTATGCCTTTGAATTTGAAACTGATTCTATAAAAGGGGTTAAAGATTATTTTAGCGAAAAAGCTAAAAACCTACGAAGAGCTTTTTTGAAAATGCCCGTAAAGTTTGGCAGATTATCTTCTCGCTATAATCTTAAACGGCGAATTGCTTATTACGGTTACAAAGTGAGACCACATAAAGGAACGGACTTTGCAGCGCCAATTGGCACTCCAATAATGGCAACGGCAAACGGTACCGTCATTGAATCTACCAGACGAGGAGGAAATGGCAAATATGTAAAAATAAGACATAACGCTACATACACCACGCAATACTTGCATATGAAAGCCCAAAATGTAAAGAAGGGACAATATGTTAAGCAAGGCGACATTATTGGTTGGGTTGGTATGACAGGAAATACTGGTGGCCCACACGTATGCTATCGTTTTTGGAAAAATGGAAAACAAGTCGACCCATTTAAACAAAAATTACCTGAAGCAGAACCTATTTCAGATAGTCTAAAAGCAAAATATTTAGAATATATTAAACCAATTAAGCAGAGGCTGGATAATATTTTCTTTTTAGAAGGAGAACCTAAAGAAACTGAAAATACAATAACCGAAGATCCAATTACAGACATACAATAATGGCACTTAAATCTATCAACCCCACTACAACAGAATCCTGGAAGAAATTACAGTCGCATTTTGAAACCATAAAAGCAAAACACCTTAAAGATCTTTTCGACGCTAATCCAGATAGAGTTAAAGATTTAACAGTGAAGTGGGAGGACTTTTATGTCGATTTTTCCAAGAACAGAATTACAGATGAGACTCTAGCTCTTCTTATTGAGTTGGCCAATGAAGTTGATTTAAAAGATGCTATTTCAAAATATTTTAATGGAGATATTATAAATGCTACTGAAGGAAGAGCAGTTTTACATACAGCACTTAGAGCACCAGAAACTGCAAAAGTCTTAGTTAATGGAGACAATGTAATACCAGAAGTTTTTGAAGTAAAAGCAAAAATTAAAAAGTTTACAGAGGATGTTGTTTCTGGAGAGCATAAAGGCTATACAGGTAAAGCAATTACTGATATTGTAAATATCGGTATTGGAGGCTCTGATCTTGGGCCGGCCATGGTCGTAGACTCTTTACAATATTATAAGAACCATCTTAATACACATTTTGTGAGTAACGTTGATGGTGATCATTACAATGAGATTATTAGAAGTTTAAATCCTGAGACTACACTTTTTGTTATTGTTTCTAAAACCTTTACGACCCAAGAAACGTTATCAAACGCCAATTCGATAAGAGCTTGGTTTTTAGAGTTGTTACCTCAAGAAGCAGTCTCAAAACACTTTGTAGCGGTATCTACAAATATTGATAGTGTTAAAGCTTTCGGTATTGACGAGGAAAATATTTTCCCAATGAAAGACTGGGTTGGTGGTCGTTTTTCCTTATGGAGTGCTGTTGGCTTATCGATAAGTTTGGCTGTAGGCTATAACAACTTTGAAAGTCTATTGCATGGCGCCCATAAAATGGACGAACATTTTAAGCATTCAGATTTTAAAGAGAACATACCAGTAATTTCAGCATTATTAACAGTTTGGTACAATAACTTTTTTAATGTCGAGAGTGAAGCTGTAATACCATATACCCAATATTTAAGTCAGTTTGCTACGTATTTACAGCAAGGTATTATGGAGAGTAATGGGAAATATGTAGACAGATCAGGAAAAGTAACGGGCTATCAAACTGGTACAGTAATCTGGGGCGAACCAGGAACCAATTCACAACATGCTTTTTTCCAGTTGATCCATCAAGGTACAAAGCTAATTCCGGCAGATTTCATTGGATTTGTAGAATCACTTCATGGAAACAAAGACCATCACAATAAGTTAATGTCTAATTATTTTGCACAGACAGAAGCCTTGATGAATGGTAAGACTGAGGCCGAAGTATTGTCTGAGTTAGAGAATCAACCGATATCAGAAGAAGAAAGCAAATTACTTCCTTTCAAAATATTTCAAGGTAATAAACCAACAACATCAGTATTAATAGAAAGGCTAAGTCCAGAAAGCTTAGGAAAGCTTATTGCGATGTACGAGCATAAGATATTTGTGCAAGGTATCGTATGGAATATTTACAGCTACGATCAATTTGGTGTTGAGTTAGGCAAGCAATTGGCTAAAACAATTCTTAAGGAGTTAAATTCGGAAACAAATACAACTTTACACGACGCATCTACTGAACATTTAATCGCACATTTTAAAGAAAAACAGTAGTGTAATAAGTCAATTCACCACCCTTAATCATAAGTTAACATAGACAATATTTGATAAACAATAGTGTTAAATATCTTAACATTTAGGTAATGCTCTACTCATGGGGTTACGTAATTTTGAGCCATATAACAAACCAATAACATGTATTGATTATGAAAAAAATTACGCTGGTATTATCTTTTATGTTAATGCTATTTTTTCCAGCCATGCTGATGGCTCAAGGTGTGACTACATCATCAATGGGAGGTCAAGTGACTGATAATAATGATGAGCCATTGCCTGGTGCTAGTGTGGTTGCAGTTCACGTTCCTACAGGAACTAAATATGGTGCGTCGACCGATTTTGATGGTTATTATCGTATTTCTAACATGCGTTCAGGAGGTCCTTACAAAGTGACAATAACTTACGTAGGTTTCCAGGATTTCGTTAGGGAAAATGTTTATTTACAGCTTGGACAATCAGAGAGGATAAGTACAAAATTAGCTGAATCTGCTGAGGCCTTAGATGAAGTTGTAGTTGTTGGTACAAGAGACGGTATCTTCGATTCTAATAAGACAGGATCTTCTACAAACATTACTCAGCGAAATATAAAAACATTACCAACCGTTTCGCGTTCGGTTGCAGATTTTGTAAGATTGACGCCTCAGGCTCAAATTACAGAAGGAACAGATGGTTTTTCAATTTCATTAGCAGGACAAAATAACCGTTACAATGCCATTTATATTGATGGTGCTGTTAATAACGATGTCTTTGGATTGGCTGGGTCTGGAACCAATGGAGGTCAGACTGGAGTTAACCCTTTCTCTGTGGATGCTATTGAATCTTTCCAAGTATCTTTATCGCCTTTCGATGTTAAGATTTCAGGTTTTGCTGGAGGTGCCATAAGTGCAATTACACGAAGCGGTACTAATGAATGGACAGGTTCAGTTTATGGATTTGTTAGAAATGAAGACCTTGCAGGAAAAACCCCACCAGACATAGCGGGTGAAGATGGAAGAGAAAAATTAGGTGAATTTACTGCAGAAAACTATGGTTTTAGAGTAGGTGGTCCAATAGTTAAGGACAAAGTGTTCTTTTTCTTAAATTATGAAAGAGAAAATAGAGATACACCACAACCATTTGCAGCAGATACTTATAATGGCGACAGTGGTTTAACTGAAATAGAAAACTTAGCAAATTTTGTACAAACTACTTATGGTTACGATGTAGGAGGTTTTACTGATAGCGCACAGACTCTAGAGAGTAACAGAATCGCAACAAAAATAGACTGGAATATTAATGATAATAATAGATTGTCATTATCCTATAGATATACTGATGCTGAAAATCTAGAATCTAGAAACTCAACGGCAAATGGAATAGGTTTCTCCAATGGTTCAGAATTATTTAATAGTGTAACTAATTCAGCAACATTAGAATTAAACTCAACAATTGGGAATAGGTTTGCAAATAGCTTTGTGCTTGGTTATACGGGTGTAAGAGATGATAGAGATCCGTTAGGAGATCCTTTCCCAACAGTTAGAATTGGAGATGGCTTAAACCCTTTTGCTTTTCAAGGTATTGAGTTTGGTTCTGAGCGTTTTTCTACTGCCAATTTGTTAAATACTGACGTTTTTACAGTTACAAATAATTTTGAAATATACAGTGGGCGTCATACCATTACTATTGGAACACACAATGAATTTACTTCTGTAAAGAACTTGTTCTTTGCAAGTAACTATGGGTTGTATTTCTATAACACAATCGATGAATTCATCTCTGGTGCTAATCCATTTTTATATGAAACAGGATATTCTGTTGCCGATTCTAACAGAGCTGTAGGAGATGATTCTTCTGGTGCTGCTGAGTTTAATTATTCCCAACTTGGATTCTACATTCAAGATGAGGTGAATTTTTCAGATAATTTTAGACTGTCAGCAGGTATTCGTTTTGATTTACCACTTTGGGAAGATGGAAGAGCAAACGACGACTTTAATAACAGAGCAGTTGGCGTATTGGAAGCTGCTGGGAAAGATTTGCAAGGCGCCCGTGTAGGTAGAGGTGTAAGTCCTACTATCCATATATCACCTAGAATTGGATTCAATTGGGATGTCAATGGAGACAGAAAAACTCAGATTAGAGGTGGTATCGGTATATTTACATCAAGATTACCATTAGTATGGCCAGGTGGTACTTACAACAATAATGGAGGTGTAACAGGTGGTTTTAGTGATGAAAACGACTTTGACAACATTACATTCAATCCAGACGTAAATTCACAGCCGCAGCATTTAGATTTTGAGTCAGGTAATGTCGGTGGAAATGTAGATTTATTTGCATCAAACTTTATGTTGCCACAAATATTAAAGTACAATATCGCAGTTGATCAAAAATTACCATTCTGGGGTTTAATTGCATCAGCTGATTTCATTTATAATGATAACATTAATGCAATCTTTTATGAGAATTTAAATATTGCTGGTCCTGTAGGAGAAGTAGAAGGAGACGATGGTAGACCAGTATACTCAAGATCACCTATTGATCCAACGTATAATAGAATAATACTTGCTTCTAATACAGGTGAGGGATACTCTTGGAATGCTTCATTTACGCTTACTAAGCCATTAGAAAATGGTTTTGCAGGTAGCTTAACATACTCGTATGGTGATGCACAGTCTATATTTGATGGTACTTCTTCTCAAAATAGTTCTCAATGGAGAAATATTCAGACTGTAAATGGTAAAAATAATCCGAATTTAGCTACTGCCGATTTTGCACAAGGGCATAGAATCTTAGGTAACTTTGGTAAAGAATTTAGATGGAACGAAGATATCCGAACTTATATCGGTTTTGTTTATGAAGGTTTAGAAGGTCAACCATTCTCACATATTTATGGTGGGAACAGAGTATTAAATGACGATTCTCGTGACAATGCCTTAATATACATCCCTGCAAATCCCTCTGAAATTACATTAGTGGATTCTAACACTAACGGAACTACTGAAGATGAGTGGGCTGCTTTAAACGCTTATATAGAAGGAAGTGATTACTTAAGCAGTAGAAGAGGGCAACATGCAGAAAGAAATGGAGATCGTTACAAGTGGAGCCATATTGTAGATCTTAAATTCTTACAAGACTTTAGTATAAATATTGGTCAGAAAAAGCATACGTTCCAATTATCTTTAGATATCTTTAATTTCACAAACTTATTGAATAAAGATTGGGGTAAGCGTTACGTACAAAATGACAATTTCTCATTCTTGGATAATACATCTTCTAACGGAAGTAACACGCCAGTATTTGAATTTGATCCTGGTGCTGACAGAGATATTCTTGATGATGTAGGTATTTTATCATCTAGATGGCAAATGCAAGTTGGATTAAGATATAGTTTCTAATGCTAAAGAAACAAATAGCAAAAAAAAAGCAGCCTTCAAAGGCTGCTTTTTTTTGCATCTAATTAAAAAATTAGATAGACTATTCTTTCCAACGTATAGATTCCATAATATGCTTTATGTCCTTTTTAAGATACTCTGAAGCTGGATAAATAGAGTCATAGTTGGGCTTTGCATAGAAATATAAAGACCCACTCAAAAAATGGTTGGTGCTGTCAGTGACATAAAATTGGGATTGCGAAGCTGCATTACCTCCTATTTCGTAAAACATCCCATATACATCATTTTCAATATTCTCATAAGCATTATAAGATATCTCATCTGCCTTAATGGTGTGTTTTTGAGTAAGGTTTTGTGCATCG
The DNA here is from genome assembly GCF_028282165.1 of Winogradskyella sp. Taxonomy (GTDB): domain Bacteria; phylum Bacteroidota; class Bacteroidia; order Flavobacteriales; family Flavobacteriaceae; genus Winogradskyella. The sequence continues at coordinate 92,183 of NZ_JANQIM010000033.1, forward strand.
CGAAGTAAACTGTCTAAATTGTTTCCTACCTCTTTGTAAGTAAGATAAATTGTAGCCTTCAAAGAGGGGTATTTAATATCTACTCCTTTTGTTTTACCAGAGGTCTTTACATTTGATACAGGTGCCGACAACGTATTCTTTTCAAAAGTAAAGGGGAGTGGGACCTTAGTTTTTTTGTAGACAGCTTTAGGGTATTCTAATCTTAAATAACCTTTCGGTTTAGGCAGGGGATCATCGCCACAACCCAACATGAAAAGACTCAGTATAGATATCATTAAACGCTTCATAAGTTGGTGTTCAATAACGTGAGTTTAATTTGCTTAATTCGTTTGCGTTCTAAAGCTTCAATAGTGAAAACGTAATTTTTAAAATTTATTTTACTTCCTACCCTTGGAAAACCTCCAGAGATTTCCAAAACAAAACCGGCTAGTGTTTCGGCTTCACCTTTACGATTTTCAAAATCTTCGGTTTCGATTTCTTCTATGCCAATAATCTTGTAGACATCCTTTAATGGTGTTTTTCCTTCAAAACTATAGTTATAGTCGTCTAATTTGGTGTAGATTAAATCGTCATCGTCGTATTCGTCACTAATATCACCTACAATTTCTTCGATAATATCTTCTAGAGAAACTAGGCCAGAAGTACCGCCATACTCATCAACAACAACAGCTAGATGAACTTTTTTTGTTTGAAATTCTACCATTAAGTCATCTAATTTCTTGTTTTCAGGTACAAAGAAAGGGGCTCTTAAAATACTAGGCCAATCAAATGTTTTCTTATTTAAATGCGGCAATAAATCTTTCGCATAAAGTATACCTTTAATAGTATCTATACTTTCTTCGTAAACAGGAATTCTAGAGTAGCCATTATCTACGATTTCTTCTAAAATACCCTCATACGGTGTTTCAATATTAATGGCAAATATGTCCATTCGTGGCCGCATCACTTGCTTTGTGTCCGTATTACCAAAAGAAACGATACCCTGAAGTAGTTTTTGTTCTTCTTTGGTTGTATCGTTGTCATCTGTTAGTTCTAATGCCTGAGATAATTGATCGACACTGAGGTTAGATCTCTGTTTTCCAAACCGCTCTTCGATTTTTAATGTTCCATAGCGCATTGGGAGACTAATGGGCGAAAATACAACATCCAAAATCTTCAATGGCCTTGCCATAAACGAAGAGAACTTTACACTATTTCTACTGGCGTAGATTTTTGGTATGATTTCCCCAAAAAGCAAGATTAAAAACGTAGCAGAAACGACTTCTAATAAAAACCGTATTATTGGTTCGTTGATGTCTTTAAATACTGTTTCGCCTATGTAGGCAAATAGCAGCACTATGGCGATATTTATAAAATTGTTGGCTACTAAGATGGTGGCTAGTAATTTTTTTGGTCGTTCGAGTAGAGAAGCAATAATTTCCATAGCTGAGGATTTATTCTCAATGCCTTCATCGATATTGGATTTTGTCAATGAAAAAAGCGCGACTTCGGCCCCAGAAATCAAAGCTGAGCATCCAAGCAGTATAAACAGCAATACGATACTAGTAATAAATGATGTATTGTAAACTAATAAATTTGAAAATAAAACCGAGGGTTCAGGATCCAAGATATAATTATATTAAATTAAAATGGTAGATCATCATCTTCAGCCTCTGGTACAACACTATTTTGAGCTGGTTGTTGTGGTTGGGCTGGCTGATTGGTAACCGGTGGTTGCCCTTGCTGTTGTTCATTCTTATTGGTTAAGAATGTAAAATCAGTACACTGTATCTCGGTAGAGTAGCGTTCCATACCTTTGTCGTCTGTCCATTTTCTGGTTTTAATACGGCCTTCTATGTAAACTTTATCTCCTTTGCTGAGGTATTTTTCACAAATTTCTGCAGCTTTATTTCTCACCACAATATTATGCCATTCGGTATTGGTAATACGTTCGTTTGTTGTTTTGTTAGTGTACGTTTCATTAGTTGCCAATGGAAATCTCCCTACGCAATTTTTATCATCGAAATAATGCATTTTTACTTCATCTCCCAAATGCCCAATGAGCATTACTTTATTTAGCGTTCCAGACATAATAAAATTGATTTAGCCTACAAAGTTAGTTAATTTGAAATGGTAACTTTAAAATTAATAAAAAATTGTGAGTTCTATGGGCTATCAAAACCAAAGGCTTCAATAAAGTCACTTATAAGTACTGGTGTGGGATATAAATTTAAATCACTTACTGAAACAGCTTCTTTTGGCAATTCATCAATTTCAATAATCCAAAACTTAGTATAAAGATGTTGGTGCGATAGTTTATGAATGATGTCTTCCTGGTTATATAGCGAATATTCAAAATCCACATCTTTTAAAAAGCTGTTTTTTGTGTTCAAATAATGAAACTCCTCAGAGCTAAAGCTTTTGTTAGACTCTATTAGTGGGAATTGATAAAGATTTTGCCAAATGCCTTTTCCTGTTCTTTTTTCAAGTACCGTGTTGTTGTTTTTATCAATGCATACTAAAAAGTTGAAATATTTTATAGCTATTTTGGTTTTCTTTAGTTTAACAGGAAGGGTATCTATTAAATTTCTCTGAAGTGCAATACAACTATCATTCAACGGACAAACTATGCAATAAGGATTTTTAGGCTTGCATTGTATTGCCCCAAATTCCATAATGGCCTGATTAAAGATTGCTGGCTGCTTATGGTCTATAAGTGAGGTTGCCAATGTTTTAAATTCTTTAATTCCAGCCGCAGAGTTTATAGGCGTGTCGATTCCGAAATAACGTGCCAATACGCGGTAGACGTTACCATCAACCACAGCAGCGACTTCATCAAAGGCTATTGAAGCTATGGCACTTGCCGTGTAATCACCAACGCCTTTTAACTGAATTAAGTCTTTGTAATTGTTTGGGAACTTTCCATTTAGCTCAAAAGCAATATGTTTAGCTGTGGTATGCAAATTTCTTGCCCTAGAGTAATATCCTAGCCCTTGCCATAGTTTTAAGACCTCTTGCTCTGAAGCATTTGCAAGGTCGAAAATAGTAGGATAGGTCTTAACAAAAGCTTCATAATAAGGCAACCCCTGCTTAACTTGGGTTTGCTGTAAAATTATTTCAGAAAGCCAAATGTAATATGGATTTCTGGTATTTCGCCATGGCAAATTTCGCTTATTTATTGAATACCAGTTAGTTAATTTATTTTTAAAATCCATTCACTTTTTAAAAGACAAAGCAAAATTAATTCTTTATTACGTTAAATTTTAATTAATTACGCTTGAAATATTGAAATTAAATTACATATATTTGCATCCCTTAGAATTAATAGTAACCCTAAAACTAATTACAATGACAAAAGCCGATTTAGTAGCTAAGATATCTGACAAGTTAGGTATGGAGAAAGGTGACGTTCAAGCTACAGTAGAAACCTTTATGGAAGAAGTAAAGTCATCTCTTGAGAGTGGTGACAATGTATATTTAAGAGGTTTCGGAAGTTTCATCATTAAAACAAGAGCAGAAAAAACAGGTCGTAACATTTCAAAAAATACGACAATAAAAATTCCTGCTCACAACATACCAGCTTTTAAACCAGCTAAAGTGTTTTTAGAAGGTGTAAAATCTAATGTTGAAGTTAACTAAGACTTTAAAAAAATATTAATTAAAAAAAGCATTATTCATTATGCCAAGTGGTAAAAAAAGAAAAAGACACAAGGTAGCGACGCATAAGCGTAAAAAACGTAGACGCGCTAATCGTCACAAAAAGAAATAAGCTGGGGAAAAGTAGTTTTTGGACTACTTTTTTCAGTTTAAAAAAACGTTCTTTGATATAGAATTAGATGTAGATTAATTGTACATCGTAATTTGTTGGATTTTCCGATTTTTTATCGGAATCCTGTGTCAAAAATAATTTAGTAAAATCCATCCTGACGGTAAACATCAGGATATAAATTAACATTATGAACAAGGAATTAATCGTAAGATCGAGTTCGGATATTGTTGATTTTGCCTTATTAAAAGATGGAAAACTTATTGAATTACATAAAGATGAAGAGGATAATAACTTTGCCGTTGGCGATATCTTTATTGCCAAAATACGCAAAGTCATTCCTGGTCTAAATGCTGCATTTGTTAATGTTGGCTATGAAAAAGATGGTTTTTTACACTATCACGATCTTGGACCAAAACTCCCTTCACTTTTAAAATTCATTAAACGTGTAAGCACAGGGAAATTAAGAGATTATAGACTCAAAGACTTTCCATTTGAAAAAGACCTAGATAAGCATGGCGCTATTGCCAATGCGTTAAAATCTAATCAATCTATTTTAGTACAAGTGGTAAAAGAGCCTATCTCCACAAAGGGACCGCGCATTAGTTCAGAATTATCAATTGCCGGTAGATACATTGTCTTGGTGCCATTTTCTAACCGTATTTCAATTTCACAAAAAATTGAATCTCAAGAAGAAAAAGACCGATTAAAACGACTGGTTAAAAGTATTACACCCAAGGGATTTGGCGTTATCATCCGTACAGTAGCAGAAGGCAAAAAAGTTGCCGAGCTCGATAATGATTTACAGAATTTGCTGGCTAGATGGACAGCAATGTGTAAAAAGTTGTACAAAGCACATCACCCAACGAAAGTACTGGGGGAAATGAACAAAGCCTCCTCAATTTTGAGGGACATTTTTAATGATTCATTCTCAGGGATCGTGGTAGATGACGAAGAATTGTACATACAAGTAAAAGATTATGTGCAGCAAATTGCACCCAAAAAAGAGTCTATTGTAAGGTATTACAAAAACGGAGTTCCGATTTTTGAAAAGTTTGGTATTGAGCGCCAAATAAAAACATCGTTCGGAAAAACCGTTTCCATGGCTAAAGGCGCCTATCTGGTTATAGAACATACCGAAGCTATGCATGTTATAGATGTTAATAGCGGTAACCGTTCTAATAAAGAAAAAAGCCAGGAAGATACAGCCTTAGAAGTTAATCTTATCTCTGCAACGGAAATCGCCAGACAATTGCGCTTGCGCGATATGGGTGGTATCATTGTTATCGATTTTATCGATATGGGACGAGCAGAGAACCGTAAACAACTTTACAATCATCTCCGGGAAGAGATGAGAGACGACAAAGCAAAGCACAAAATATTGCCGCCGAGTAAGTTTGGTTTGGTACAAATTACTAGACAACGTGTTAGGCCAGAGCGCAAAATAAAAACTAAGGAAGAGAATCCTAATCTTGTTGGAGGTGATGAAATAGAAGCACCAATTAAAGTCGTAGAACGCATAAAACAAGACTTAGAACGGATTCTTAAAAAAGACTATAAAAAGATAACATTGAATGCGCATCCTTTTATAGCAGCCTTTCTCACCAAAGGGTATCCATCAATCCGTACAAAGTGGTTCTTTGAACACAAAAAATGGGTAAAGGTTTTACCTAGAGATGCTTACACTTATCTTGAATACCATTTTTTTGATAAAGATGGTAACGAAATCAAATAATATCTATTAAAGCCCTTCCAATCCCGATGACTATCGGGAGGAAGGGCTTTTTGTTTTATTTTCATAATTTTTTAAGGCGCTGGATTTGGAATCTCAGCATGGACAGCGTTTATAGCCGCCATCACTTCTTTACTCAACGTAATGTTGATGCTATCAATGTTTTCCTCAAGCTGTTTTAAATTGGTAGCACCAATAATATTACTGGTTAAAAATGGTCTTTCATTTACAAAGGCTAATGCCATTTGGGCTAAAGTCATGCCATGGTCTTCGGCAATCTTTAAATAACGTTTGGCGGCCTCAGTAGCTTGCTCACCACTGTAACGCGCAAATCTTGGAAACAGTTTTAGACGTGCATTGTCGGCAGCAGTGCCTTTAATATATTTCCCCGATAGCACTCCAAAAGCCATTGGAGAATAAGCCAATAAGCCTATGTTTTCCCTGTGGGCAATTTCTGCCAATGCCCCTTCAAATGGTCTACACAACAGAGAATATGCGTTTTGTATGGTAATCATTCGAGGTAAATTATTGTGTTTGGCTTCTTCTAAATAGCGCATGGTGCCCCAAGCCCCTTCATTAGAAATACCGATATGCCTTATTTTGCCAGATTTAATGATCTCATCAAGGTTATGAAGAATTTCATTAAAGTTATCTTCCCACGGATCGTTAGGGTTATGGACATAATCTCTTATTCCAAACATTTGTGTTTGTCGCTCAGGCCAATGGAGTTGGTAGAGATCTATATAATTGGTCTTTAAGCGTTTTAAGCTGTTATCTACAGCTTCGTTAAGAGCTGCTTTACTAAAGCCAGTGGTTCTAATATGAGCTGTGTAATCACCCGGGCCGGCAATTTTAGTCGCTAGTACTACTTTATCTCTGTTTCCGATTTTTGCAAACCAATTTCCTATAATACGTTCAGTGTCTGCATACGTGGCTGCCGTGGCAGGAACTGGGTATAATTCGGCAACGTCAAAAAAGTTGATGCCTTTATCTAAAGCCATATCCATTTGGGCAAAACCTTCTTCTTGTGTATTTTGGTTGCCCCAAGTCATGGTGCCAAGGCATATCTTACTTACTTTTATGTCTGTGTTGGGTAGTGTGGTATATTTCATAATTAATAAAGTTCTTGCATGTATTCGATTTCGTTTATTCTTAGTCTTGTAAAGAAAATCATGGATTGCATAAAAACAATGCCACTTGTATGCCCTCTATAACCATCTGATTTAAATTGACTTACACTTTTTCTTTTGGTTTCCCAATGCAACTGTTGCTGCTCGAAAACACTCATAAGGCTATCTTTTGCATTGATAAACTCGTTTTCTTTTATACCCTTTACAAAAGAATTGAAATTTTGAAGCATTATAGAGTCGATTTCTCTAAGTTCTATATTTAAACAAACACGAAGTTCTAAGTTCGTCCCAGAAATACTATCACAATTTATTCTATCAGCATATTCTAGATATGGCATATCTTTTATAAAACCAACATCTTTAGTGTTTTGAGAATAGATGTTAATCAAGGCTGAAAGAGCAAATATGTAGAATAGCCTATATCTCATTCAATAACTTAGAAATCTCATCTAACTTCGGTGTGAGAATCACTTCGATGCGTCTGTTTTTGGCCTTGCCTTCAGCGGTATCATTTGAGGCTACCGGAGCATATTCACCGCGCCCAGCAGCAGTTAAATTTTCAGGATTAATAGATGCATTTTCCCGTAAGATATTGACAATGGCCGTAGCACGTTTGGTTGATAAATCCCAATTACCGCTTAACTGTGCACTACCTTTATAGGGAACGTTATCGGTATGACCTTCAATTAAAATAGCAATATCAGGATTTTCGGCCAAAACATTACCCAATTGTTGAACGGCCTTGCGACCTTCTGTACCTACAGACCAGCTTCCGGATTTAAATAATAACTTGTTCTCCATAGAGACGTATACTTTACCATCGCGTTGCTCCACGGTAAGCCCTTTACCTTCAAAATTAGTTAAGGCTTTAGAGATAGCATCCTTTAAAGCACGCATATTAGCATCTTTTGCTGCTATGACACTTTCGAGTTCTGCAACGCGCTTAGAACGATTTTCCAGTTCTTTTTTAAGGTTTTCCAAACGTGCATTTTCGGCAGCTAGGGCTTGTTCCTTAGCTTCGAGCTGTGCTAAAAGCTCTCTGTTCTTTTTTGAATTTTTTGCAATTTCTGCCGAACTGTTTTTTTCTAAGGCATCGTAAGAGGCCTTTAGGTTTTCGAGATTGGTTTTGGTAGCTGCATAGTCTGAACGTAATTGATCTCTTTCTTTTACTGCTTCGTCATAAGCAGCTTTTAAACTGTTGAGATCATTAGTCAACTTGGTTTTATCGGCAGAAAGAGCCTCTAGATCATCCGTTAAACGTCTATTCTCCTTTTTAAGATTAGCATATTTATCTTCAAGATCAGTATAAATCTTTTTAGAAACACATGAGGTTAATGTGAAAAGAGTTAGTGCTATTAATGAAATTCTTTTAATCATTTTTAAAATTTTTAAGTCATTTTTATACCCCTAAAGTCTCTTCAAGGAGACAAAATTTAAATATGGGAGCAATAATATCAAATATCGAGTTCTAATAAAATAGGGCAGTGGTCGCTATGCACTGCCTCAGTGAGTATAACGCTTCGTTTAATTTTTTCTTGCAAGGGTTCGCTAACCATGGCATAATCTAATCTCCAACCTTTATTATTAGCTCTGGCATTGGCACGATAGCTCCACCACGAAAATTCTTGTTTTTCGGGATGTAAGTACCTAAAACTATCAATAAAACCACTATCGATAAACTTGCCTAGCCATTCGCGCTCTTCCGGTAAATAACCCGACACACCTTTCATTTTAGGATTATGGATGTCAATAGGTTCGTGGCAAATATTGTAATCTCCACAGACGACTAAGTTTGGTTTTTCATGTCGAAGATTATTCAAGTACTCATGAATGAGATCCATGTATTCAAACTTATGGGCCAATCTTGCATCGTTAGTCCCAGAAGGTAAATACATACTCATAATAGAAACTCCTTTATAATCTATCCTTAGGTTTCTGCCTTCAAAATCCATGGATTCGATGCCAGTACCATATTCAACATGATCGGGTTCATTTTTACATAAAACCGCAACGCCGCTGTAGCCTTTTTTTTGTGCGCTAAACCAGTAACTATAATCATAACCGGCATCTATAAATATATCTAAGTCTAGTTGTTCTTTTAAGGCCTTAATTTCTTGTAGACAAATAACATCTGGGTTAGAGGCTTTTAACCAGTCTATAAAGCCTTTATTTATGGCGGCTCTAATACCATTAACGTTATAGGATGCAATTTTCATAGATTAAATAGGTTGAATTATTTTTACCAAATGCCCATTAAGGGTCTAAATTAAATAATAACCTACTTTTACACCATTAATTTGAGCCTATTTTAACAATAAAATATTTCAAGTTTTAAGTAGTTATTATTCTACATGAAACATCAATTACTAATTTTAAATCTATTCTTAGACAGTATTAAAGATGTTCCATCTGACCGATTTAAAAAAATAAGAATCTGCAGATGAAAAAAGCGCTATTTCTATTCTTATTATGTTTTTCTTTTTTGGGCTTTGCCCAAGAGACAACCAGTAATTATAAGACAGGGCGTTTTGCCGTTAAGGATTCAATTCAAATCGATTCGGTGAGTATCAACGCTTCAAAGTTTGTCGTAAGAACTAAGGATGGCGTAGTAGTGGATTCTACGCGGTATACCATAGACTATGCAAAAGCTGTTCTAAAGTTTAAACAACCTATAGAATTAGACTCTGTGCAGATAGAATATTTACGTTACCCAAAGTTTTTAACTAAGGTGTATAAGCAATTAGATGAAGAGGTTATAGTTAACCGATCATCTGGTACACCAACCTTATATAAACTCGAAAACACCAATAGGCGAAATCCTTTTACACCTTTTGAGGGTTTAACCACATCGGGAAGTATCTCTAGAGGGGTTACTATTGGCAACAATCAAAACTCGGTTCTAAATAGTGAATTGGATTTACAGATTTCCGGGAAGTTAAGTGACAAGGTTTCGTTGAGAGCCTCGATACAAGACGCCAATATTCCACTCCAAGAGAGCGGGTATTCCCAGCGCTTAGACGAATTTGATCAGGTATTTATAGAGTTGTTTAGCGATAACTGGAATATTAGAGCAGGTGATATCGATTTGGTAAATGCCGACAGTTATTTTGCTAATTTTTCAAAGCGTGTTCAGGGCTTATTGGTTAGTGCTAATTTGAGTGAAAAAACATCTGTATTTGCTTCTGGTGCTCTGGTAAGAGGACAATTTACCACCACACAATTCACAGCCCAAGAAGGTAACCAAGGGCCTTATAAATTGAGAGGGCCCAATAATGAATTGTTTGTGCTTATTGTTTCGGGCAGCGAAACGGTTTATGTCAACGGTGTACCATTAGAACGTGGAGAGAATCGGGATTATATTATCGATTATAATGCTGGTGAAATTATTTTCAACTCTACATATCCTATTACTTCCGAAATGCGTATTACCGTAGATTATCAGTTTAGCGAGCGTAACTATTCGCGTTTTACAGTGTTTGGAGGAGGCTCATTTAAGACTGAAAAACTGAGCTTAAATGTTTCGGTGTTTTCTGAGAGTGATGCTAAAAACCAACCTTTACAGCAAAATTTGTCATCAGAACAGACACAGGTATTAGCTGATGCAGGTGATGATACTAGTCTAATGGTGGCATCTTCTGCAACAGAAGAGTCATTTTCTGAAAATAGGATTCTTTACCGACAAGAAATCATTGATGGAGAGGAAGTTTTTGTGTTTTCCCAAGATCCGGATGACCAATTGTTTAGTGTTAGCTTTACCTTAGTTGGTGCCAACCAAGGTAATTATGTATTAATTAATGACGATGCCGTTAGTAATATTTTTGAGTATGTTCCGCCTATTAGTGGAGTCCCTCAAGGTAATTATGAACCCATTACGCAATTAGTTGCGCCCGAGCGTTTGCAAATAGCAGTTTTGAATGGACGTTACCAACCCAATGAAAAAACAGATGTGCTTTTTGAATTAGCAGGAAGTAAAAACGACCTTAATCTATTTTCGGATATCGATGATGATGATAATGATGGTTTTGCAGGAAAACTAAGAGTAAATCAAAAGCTCATAAAAACGGATAGCCTCTGGAATTTGTCCGCTTTGATAGATGCGGATTTTATTCAAGAGAATTTTAGAACCATTCAACGTTTATACCGTGCTGAATTTCTGCGCGATTGGAATTTGGAAGACAATAGGGACGATCAGGGAAACAATATTATAGGTAACCAATTGTTATTAACTTCAGGATTACAGATATCTCACGCTAAAAAAGGAACAGCCAATTATAGTTTTGAATATCTGGATTATGCGAGCAATTTTAATGGAAGTCGGCATAATGCTTCGGCAAATTTACGGTTGGGGAATTTTAGTATTTTTTCAAATACCAGTTTTTTAAATAGCGAAAGCACTATAAATCGTTCAACATTCTTAAGATCGTTCAACCGCGGAGTATATGTTAAAAAGAACAAATGGATAGGTGCAAAGTTCGCCATTGAAGATAATGAACAAACTGTGATTGCAACGGATTCACTCACGCCATTAAGTCAAAAATTTACAGCTTACGAAGCTTTTGTTGGTATTGGTGATAGTACAAAGGTTTTTGCAGAAGTAGGATATATTAGGCGATTTAATGATAGTTTACGAAATAATTTGGTTGAACGTGTAAATGCATCTAACACTTATTATTTAAAGTCACGCTTAATTCAGAATAAAAACACTAACCTTCAGTTGTTTGTAAATTTTAGGGATTTAAAAGCAGAGGATGACACTTCGGAAGATGAGCAGAGTTTGAATAGTAGGTTGAATTATAACCAAAAATTATTTAACAATATTGTTTTATTGAATACCAGTTTCGAAACTAATTCGGGGACATTGCCACAACAAGACTTTACTTATGTTGAGGTAGAAGCTGGGCAAGGAACTTATACCTGGATAGATTACAACGAGAATGGTATACAGGAACTCAACGAATTTGAAATCGCTCAATTTGCGGATCAAGGTAATTATATTAGGGTGCTATTGCCTAATCAAATTTTTGTTCGTACGCACCAAAATCGACTAAGCCAAACAGTGACTATTAATCCGATTCAATGGAGTAAGTCGAAAAATAAAACCAAAAAGTTTTTCTCGCACTTTTACAACCAGGCATCATATTTAATTGATAGAAAAGTAAGACGAGAAGGTAATAACTTTAATCTTAACCCTTTTAATGTGGATGAAGAAAATGAACTGGCTCTAAACAACAGTGTACGTAATGTTTTATTCTACAACAGGGGGAAGCAGCGTTACACTACCTCTTATACCTTTTTAACCAATACAAGTCGTAGTTTGTTGTCTATAGGTTTTCAGGAAAACAAGTTAACGAACCATCAGTTGAATTTTAACCATAAGTTTGCAAAGAATTGGCTTATAAATGCTTTAGCCAGTTTTGGAACCGATGAAAGTTTAAGTGAAAACTTTGCCAGTAGAAATTTTAATATCGAAGAAGAACGCTTTCAGCCAAAATTGTCTTATGTTTTTAACGAAAATGCACAATTCGATGTCTTCTATCAATTCACCTCTAAAAATAATACTATTGGAAGCTTAGAGTCTTTGGCACAAAACAATTATGGATTATCATTTACTTATAACAAGGCTGCTAAAATTGCGTTAACTGGCGAGTTCAATTTTTTTGAGAATAAGTTTGAAGGCGATCCTAATACGCCAGTAGCCTATCAGATGTTAGAAGGCTTACAGCCGGGTCAAAACTTTACTTGGAGTTTGTTGGCACAGAAAAAAATAACGAAATTCCTAGACCTCAATCTCAATTATTTTGGCAGAAAAACTGAGACTTCTCAGGTGATTCATACAGGTACGATTCAACTTAAAGCGTATTTCTAATTTATTCGGGTGTGGATTCGTTCGGAAATTGTTTTTTAAATTTATCCCAGTAATCGGCTACGGTAGCTTTCATATCTTTCCGAAGCATGAGAATACCAAATAAATTGGGGAGTGTCATTAAGGCAATGGTAATGCCAGATAAGGTCCAAATGATTGTTGTATCCGCAAATGAGGCAATAAAAAAGCCAATCACGTAAACAATGCGATAATATTTTACTGATTTAGTACCCAATAGAAAGGTCATGGCCCTTCCGCCATAGTAGGACCAACTAATGGCCGTACTAAATGCAAATAGCAATAGACCGATAGAAACTATGTATTGTCCATATTGTCCAAAATAGCTGCGCGTAAAAGCTTCTGCCGTAAGAGGTGCACTGTGAACCAATGAGGCACCCTCAAAGGTGATACTTAAATCCTGTGGTTTGCCTTCAATTATGGTAATAGATCCTGTTATTGGAGAATTATCGCGTTTTACCAGAACGTCTTCTGCTAAAGAACGTGCATTGATAATGGAAACTTGATCTTGTATTTTACCTTCTACAATATTAAGATCACCATTATACAAGGGTAAGGGGTCTTCTTCACTGATATGGCGCGCCAGTAAGGCTTTGCCTTCATCAGTTTTATCGGTATACGTTTCGGCAAGAATCTGCATATCCACATAATCAAACTGGTTGGTGAGTTTTTCTGTCCATACACCAGAGGATAATAACACTAATGCCGTAAGAGTACAAATAAATATGGTATCAATAAAGGGTTCTAATATGGCGACTAGACCTTCAGAAACAGGTTGATTGGCTTTGGCTGCAGCATGTGCTATGGGTGCACTACCTTGCCCAGCTTCATTAGAAAAAAGACCTCTGCCTACACCCTTGTTGAAAGCAAAAGCGATGGATGCGCCTAAAAAACCACCTGTAGCAGCGGAGCCTGTAAATAGGTCGGTAAAGATGGAAACAAACGACGGAATAATATTTTCATAGTTATAAAAAATAACAGCCAAAGCACCAACGAGATAAATAAAAGCCATTGCTGGCACAAGTCGAGATGTAACGGCCGCGATGCGCTTAATACCTCCTATGATTACCAAGCCAAGAAGAACAGCCAAAATACCACCGACCAACATCTCGTTGAGGCCAAAAGTCGCATTTAAAGAGGAGGCTATACTATTAACTTGTGGTAAAGAGCCTGTACCGAATGAGGAAAGCACTGTAGCTACTGCAAAAATAACGGCCAACCACTTCATGTTGAGTTTGTTTCTCATGTAGTACATAGGACCACCAGCCATAGAACCATCTTCTGCCTTTTCTCTGTATTTATGAGATAGTGTGACTTCCACAAATTTGGTACACATACCAACCGCAGCAGTCATCAACATCCAAAAGACCGCAGCAGGGCCACCGACATGAACGGCAAGGGCCACGCCTGCAATATTGCCAGTTCCTACAGTTCCTGATAAGGCAGTCGTCAAAGCCTGAAAATGGTTGGTATCCCCTTCATTTCCTTCTTTGTCGTATTTGCCACGAACTACCTTAAAGGCAAACCTAAAGTACCTAACCTGAGGGAATTTGAGATAAATCGTAAAAAAAAGCCCTGTCCCCAACAATACATATGGAAACCAAGCTGCACTACCAATATAACTATCTAAAAGGGATAAAAAGTCGTTAAGCTCTTGCATTTATTTATTTGAAGTTCTAACAAAAATAGGATTTTATGGGATGTAGCTGCAACATTTCAAACAAAATGTATTTTCCTACGCAACGAAAAGGTGTTTTTTTATCTCTAAAAACACAATCCATATGTAAAGAGTTAATCATAACGCTATAAAGTCAATCACCCTTTTTGCCTTCTGACTGTTTTGCGTCTCTAGTTTAAGTGCTCAAAAATCCTCAGATGAAAACATATCAACTTCGGCTTCAGTTATATTATTAAGAAGACACATTTCTCCCAAGTTAATATAGAGGAACTATTCCTATGAGGGCTTATTTTTAGTTGAAGTGGTATTAAACTCTTCAGAATTTTCCTTATTAATTATAAGTATTGACTTTATAAATTTGATACGATTATTGTTTAAAAAGTAAAATCGAATTCAGAATGAAAACAATTAAAACAGTTTTGTTAGTGTTAACAATTACCGCAGGATTAATTATGCAATCTTGCAGTTCTGATGATAATTCCTCTATTGAGACTAATTGCTCTAACATAACAGATCAACCCGTACAGGGTAATTTTATGGGAACAGATTTCATTTCCCCACAAGGGTACTATCAAAGGGGAGGCTTTGAAAACGACGAAATATTATATTATTGTGAGATTTACGTACGAGAGCCTATTGGAGGAGATTGTTTATTCGCTGTTTTTGACGGGCCAAAAGATGATATTAGATTTCTTTTACCTTCTCTGGAGCCACAAATAGTTGATTTATCAAGTAGTATAGACAACCAAGTTCTCGCCTTTAACAGAATAGTTAATGGAACCACTGAAATAGAATTCGCTAATTGTGCAACAGTTGAGATTACAAATTATGACTCTGAAGCTGGTGAGTTACAAGGAAAAATTTACGCTGAGGGTGAAGAAGGAAGCATTGTAGACGGTAATTTTACATTAGATTTTTGTGGTATTGATTAAAATCTTAGATTAAAAAAACCCAAGTATTTACTTGGGTCTAGATTTATAAATGTATTTTGAATCGAGTATAAAAGAAGGGCTATTTCATTCGCATCAGCCAATGCTTTACATCGACTTCAACTTTAATTAAATCTTTTAGTTCTTCAATCTTAACGCGCTTTTGCTCCATCGTGTCTCTGTACCGTACAGTAACGGTATTGTTTTCTATACTTTCGCCATCTACCGTAATACAGAATGGCGTGCCAACTGCATCTTGTCTTCTGTAACGTCTACCTACAGCATCTTTTTCGTCATAAGCGACATTAAATTCCCACTTAAGCTCATCAACAATAGCTTTTGCCATTGTGGTTAGGGCTTCGTCTTTTCTTACTAATGGTAATATAGCAGCTTTTGTTGGTGCAAGCACAGCAGGCAATTTTAAAACATCACGTTTGGAACCATCCTCTAGGGTTTCTTCAACTAAAGAATTAGAGAATACGGCTAAAAACATACGGTCTAAACCAATGGAGGTTTCTAATACATAAGGTGTGTAGCTTGCATTCTCTTCATGGTCAAAGTATTGCAGCTTTTTACCCGAGTATTCTTCGTGCTGACTTAAGTCGAAATCCGTACGGGAGTGTATCCCTTCGAGTTCTTTAAATCCGAATGGGAAATTAAACTCAATATCTGTTGCCGCATCGGCATAAAATGCTGGTTTTTCATGGTCATGGAAGCGATAATTATCTTCTCCCATACCTAAGGATTTATGCCACTTTAGTCGTGTTTCTTTCCAATAGTCGAACCACTCTTTTTGTGTACCTGGTTTAATAAAGAACTGCATTTCCATCTGCTCAAACTCGCGCATTCTAAAGATAAATTGTCTGGCAACGATTTCATTTCTAAATGCTTTTCCGGTTTGGGCGATACCAAAAGGAATCTTCATACGTCCCGTTTTTTGAACATTAAGGAAGTTCACAAAAATACCTTGGGCTGTTTCTGGTCTTAAATATACTGTTGTGGCACTATCTGCTGATGCCCCTAACTGCGTACCGAACATTAGATTGAATTGCTTAACATCAGTCCAGTTTTTGCTTCCAGAAACTGGGCATACGATTTCTAAATCTACAATGAGTTGCCTAAAACCTTCAAGATCATTTTCTTCCTGTACTCTGGTTAACTCTGCAGTAATGTCATCTATTTGTTTTTGACGACGAAGCACATTGCCATTTGTGGATCTAAATTCATTTTCATCAAAAGCATCACCAAAGCGTTTTTGCGCTTTTGCAATATCCTTATTTATTTTTTGCTGAATTTTTTCTCTAAAATCTTCTACCAGCACATCAGCTCTATATCGCTTTTTAGAATCTTTATTATCAATTAGCGGATCATTAAAAGCATCGACATGCCCAGAGGCTTTCCAAGTGGTTGGATGCATAAGAATGGCGGCATCGATACCCACAATATTATCGTGCATTTGTACCATGGCTTTCCACCAATAGTCCCTTATATTTTTCTTTAATTCAGCACCATTTTGTGCATAGTCATAGACAGCACTTAAACCGTCATAGATTTCACTACTTTGAAATATGTAACCATACTCCTTTGCGTGAGAGATTACTTTTTTGAATTTGTCTTCGTTTGCCATGCTGCAAAAATAAAAAACCGCTCAAATTAACAAGCGGTTTCATGAAATTTATAAAATCAATTTATTTTAATTGAATACTTGTACTTCCTAATTTTCTGTTTTCATGAAAAACATTTATAAAATATGTGCCTTTCTTGAGAGGTCGGTCTTCTTTGTATGTAGCGACAGTAGTACAAATATTTAAGTCTTTATTGTTAAAGTCAATGATTTCTTTCTTACTGTATATTAAAGAGGTGTTACTAAAAAATACCTCGCCTTTATCAGCAATGATATTATTATCTGGGCTTACGATTTGTATGTAAATCTCTTTTTTCCCTTTCTCTGTCAGCGGATTTTCCGTAAGATAAATACAAACATCCATAGCATTAACACGTCTTGCTCTTAAGGTAGCTTTCTTTTTGGAGTTGTTTATTTTAAACGTATTTACTTCAACACTATTGGCTTTTAAAACTGACGCAATGTCAATGGTTTTATTAAGAGAGTCATTGGCTTCCTCTAGTGCATTTATGGCTAAGGTGTTTTTTTCTATGGTATTCATAGCGAGGCGTTTCTCTTTCTGTAATCTTAAATTTGCAGAATTAAGAGAATCTACGGTAGCTAGAAGTACCTTACTTTTGGTTTTTAGTACCGAAAGCTGGTTTTTAAATCTAGTGATTATTGATAAGTCACTTTTTAATAATCTTAGAGAATCTAAAGCAGTTTTAGTTTCTAATTTTGCTTCTTGGAGCTGTGAAGCCATAAGATCATAATCTTGGCTGAGTTCATCATAACTTGTTAGCATTTCTGATAGTTCTTTTTCTATCAAAAATTTTTCTTGCTTTAGGAATTCTTCGTAGGATTTAATGGATTTATAGTTTGTAAAACTATAGATTCCTAAAACGGTTAAAACAACCAATAAAGAACTTATAATTAATCTGTAGTTAAATAATTGAGGGTTAACTATCATCATTAATTTCTTAGTTGCATGCGAAATTAGAGTATATTAGAGTGCATTTTTATTTTATTCGATTAAGTGGTAAAAAATTTGTTAAACTTATTTTTCCCGAAAGTCTGTGAAGCGTGTAATAATGTTTTGACAGATAATGAGTTAGTGGTATGTGTATCTTGTAGGCATCGATTGCCTGTAACTAACTTTCATTTTGATAACTCCAAAGCCGTTGAAAAAATAGTCTATGGACGTGTAAAACTCGAAAAAGCGACAGCACTTTTGCATTTTTCAAAAAAAGGGATCGTTCAGCAATTATTACATAACTTAAAATACAGAGGCCATCAACATATCAGTGGTTTTTTGGGGAAATGGCTAGCTGCTGAGTTACGTTCGGCAAATTGTTTTGATGATGTTGATGTTGTTGTTCCGGTGCCTTTGTACAAAACCAAGCTGCGAAAACGAGGGTACAACCAAGTAGCGCAGTTTGGAAAACAAATAGCCAAAGCATTAGATGTGGAGTACAACGATGATGTGCTTATTAAAGCAAAACCCACTAAGACCAAAGTTTTTAAAGGAAGGTTGTCTCGATGGAATGATGATAATGCAGTATTCTCTATTTCAGAGGACAAATCGTTACGAGGCAAACATATTTTATTGGTAGATGATATGATCACTACAGGTGCTACGGTTGAAGCCTGTGCTGCCGAGTTGTTAAAAATTGATAATATTAAGTTAAGTCTTGCAACCATGGCAATTGCCGATTGATTTTTTCGTTTGTAAGCTTTAAAATTGTTTCTTTGTGCAAAATTATTTTAAGCTAATGCCATTGTCTTTAATGCGAAATTTAAGAATAGTTTTCTTTGCCCTTATTTTGGCAAGTTGTGCCAATCGTGGTTCGCCTGGTGGTGGTGAAATAGATCAAGAACCACCAGTAATTATCGAAGAACAGCCTAAAAATTTCTCTACTAATTTTAAAGGTGATGAGATTATAATTTATTTTGATGAGTACGTGAAAATAAATGATTTAAGAAAGCAACTTATTATCTCACCACCAATGGATACAGAACCTGTTATCGTTCCCATGGGTGCTGCAAGTAAGTATATTTCCATTAAGATAAAAGATACACTAAAAGAGAATACCACATATGCGTTCAATTTTGGGGAGAGTATTGTAGACAATAATGAAAGTAATCCATATCCTTATTATCGTTACGTTTTTTCTACTGGCGATACCATTGATTCGCTATCGGTAAAAGGCTATGTAGAAGACGCTCTACTAAAAGAACCAGACACATTTATATCCGTAATGCTTTATGAAGTAGATTCCTCTTATACAGACTCGATCGTATATAAAGAAAAACCCAGATACATTACCAATACCTTAGACAGTGTCACAACATTTAGTATTGATAATATTAAAGCCGGAATATACAAACTTGTAGCGCTAAGCGATAAGAATTCCAATTATAAGTTTGACCAAAAAGACGATAAAATTGGGTTTTATGAGGATTATGTTTCGGTTCCTGATTCATCAGAGCATGAGTTGACCTTATTTAAAGAAGACGTAAACTTTAAGGCCATAAGGCCAAAACAAGAAGGAGCGTCTAAGATTATATTTCCATATGAAGGCGATTATAAGTCTATACGTATAAAAGTACTAGGCGATACGCCAGAGGGCTACCGAACAAGGATTGTAAAAGATCCTGAGACGGATACCCTGTACTATTGGTATAAACCAAAGTTTGAAGTAGATACTACTTTTTTTGTAGTGACGAACGGAAAGCATATTGACACTTTTAAGCATCGTTTTAGGAAGCTAGATGCGGATTCCTTGGAAATAAATACAATAACTAGGGGGACATTGAACACTGAAATGGATTTTACCATTGAAGGTACTGTCCCGTTTACAAGCATAGACACGTCAAAAATTGAATTAATTAATCGAGACTCTCTAAAAATAGATTATAAGGTTGAATATGATTCCATATTAAACCGCTACAGTTTTCCTATTGAAAAAGAAGAGGCCCAAAAATATTTTTTTAAAATCCTCCCAGGAGCATTTACGGACTTTTATGAGGGCATAAACAAAGATACCTTAGATTATACATTCAGGACTAGAAGCAAATCTGAGTATGGTAATATTAGGGTTAATTTAATTAATGCCAAGTTTCCTTTGATAGTGCAGTTGGTAAACGAAAAGGGCGAAGTACAGTATGAACAGTATGCTACAACGTCACCTATTGTAGATTTCTTTGATTTGTTGCCAAAAACATACGACCTTAGAGTAATATATGATACCAATGGTAATGGTAAATATGACGCAGGAAATTATTTATTGGGAATTCAACCAGAACGAGTAAGCTATGCTCCTCAAATAGATGAGGTTAGAGCTAGTTTTGACAATATTATCGAATTTACACTTCTAGATTAAAATTATCACGATCCTTTAAGAAACCGAGTTTATTCCTATATTTTTTAATGTGATTCTTTTCAAGAGTTACAACATTTACTGCTACTTCATTTACTGGTAAGGTATCTATTCTATGTCCTAAGACATCATAAGCTGCCGAATGCCCCGTATATTCATAGTTATTGCCATCTAAACCAACACGGTTAACACCAATGCAGTAACTCATGTTTTCAATAGCACGTGCTTTTAGTAAAGTGTCCCATGCATCGACCCTTACTTTTGGCCAATTGGCAACATATAGTAATAGGTCATAATCTTCTATATTTCTTGCCCATACAGGGAAACGTAAATCATAACAGATTAAAGGGCAAATCTTCCAATCCTTATAGTCAACAATAACTTTTTCTACTCCAGCGGTATAAACGTTGTGTTCACCTGCGAGTGTAAACGTATGCCTTTTGTTGTAATGTGTAATTTTTCCTGAAGGTTCTACAAATACTAAGCGGTTAAAGTAATTCTTGTGTTCATAAATGACTAAGCTACCCGTTATAGCTGCTTTTTTTTCTTTTGCGAGTAGTTTTAACCAAGATATTGTCTTACCATTCATTGTTTCTGCTACTGAAGCTGCATTCATAGTAAAGCCAGACGTGAACATTTCTGGTAAAACAATAAGGTCGGCACCTTGTATGGTACTGACCTTATCTAGAATATTTTTCCTGTTAGCTTCGGGGTTTTCCCAAACTAAATCGGTTTGTATTATAGCAACGGTTAGGGAATTGCTCATGAGTTATAATTTTCGTTTTGCTTTTTCGGCTTTTTTAGTCAACTTTTCAATTTTTTCAAGCCATTTACTGTCATCTACTGGTGATAATTTCCCTCTTTTCTTTAGCTTTTCGTATTTATTTTGGGCCTTGGCTAGTTTATCTTGAGATTTTTTATAATTAGCTTTGAGCTTTTGTTCCTTTTTTAAGGCTTTTTCAGCTCTTTTTTGCTCTTTTCCGGCTTTTTTTACTGATTTTTCGAGCTTTTTGGCCTCTTTTTCTTTTTCCTTTTCGAGTTTTTCTTTCCTTTTTTTTTGCTTTTTCATTTATTTCCGTTTTCTCGGAAATTGTCGCAGCTTCTTTTAAAATGATATATTTTTTTTCGATATTGAGCGTATCGGTTACATCTTCACCATTTAAGAATATTTTTTCTTTTTTAACCTCATAGATTTTTCCATCTTTTTTAATCTTTTGTGCTAAAGATACTAATGAAAATCCTAGAAATAAGATTGTAATGTAAAATTTCATGTCATTTGTTTTAATTCAAGCTTGAGACACAAGAATGTGAAAAAAGTAACTTAAATTCTACATAAAATCTCAGCAGCCTTAATCAAAGTTTCATCAGTTTTTGCAAAACAGAAGCGTAATACCATATCGTCTTTATCAGCTTCATTAAAAACAGAAAGTGGAATCGAAGCGATTTTGTGATCTTTGGTTAATCGTTTGGCAAAATCTACATCGTGCTGATCTGTAATTTCCGAATAATCCAAAACTTGAAAGTATGTGCCTTGGGATGGTCTAAACTTAAAACGGGATTCAGAGATTAGATTCAAAAATAAATCGCGCTTTTGTTGAAAAAAGTTATTTAGATTTAAATAAGTTTGGGAGTCTTGCATATAATCAGCTATGCCTTTTTGAGCAGGATGATTCACAGAAAATACATTGAATTGGTGTACTTTTCTAAATTCGGACATCAAGTATTCTGGTGCGCAGCAATACCCAACTTTCCAACCTGTGTTATGAAATGTTTTACCGAATGAAGCGGTCACAAAACTTCGATGCTTTAAATCGTTAAACAAGCAGACACTTTGATGTAATGTTTCATCAAAAACGATATGTTCATATACTTCGTCACTTAGCACAATGATGTTTGTATTCTTGGTTAAGTTTTGAAGCTGCAGCATATCGTCTTTAGACCAAACAGTTCCGCTAGGATTATGAGGCGAATTAATAATAATCATCTTGGTCTTTGAGGATAATTTTGAAGCTACCTCCTGCCAATTGATTTTGTAATCTGGAGCTGAAAGCTGGATGGAAATCGTTTTTCCGCCATTAACTTCAATAGCTGGTTGGTAGCAATCGTAGGCAGGTTTAAAAATGACGACTTCATCATTGGGTCTTATAAAGGCTGAAATAATAGTATAAATGGCTTGAGTGGCACCGGCTGTTACGGTTATTTCTTTTTCAGGATGATAATTGCTACCGTACAATAGCTCATATTTATCGGAAATTCCTAATCTTAAGTCAAGATTACCAGACATCGGCGCATATTGGTTATAACCATTGTTCAAGGCATCCGTAACTAAATCATTTAATTTTTGTGGACTCGAATAATTGGGGAAGCCTTGCGACAAATTAATAGCGTTATATTGATTGGCCAGTGCACTCATTACCGTGAAAATAGTGGTACCTACGTTAGGGAGTTTTGAATTGTAATCCATTCTGAAATATACTATAAGTTAGGCATAAATCAAGATGAAAGTCAACAAAACGTTTCATAAAGGTTAAGCAAAATTTAAATCGTTACTAAATAAATAAAACTGTAATGATACAGTAAAGATCATTTAGGATATTGGGACTAATAATTTACTTAATTAATCGATTCGACCAGCGCGTGAGAAATTTTTGCATTTTTGTAATTTTTTTGTTTTGCAAGGTTTTGTATGCCCAATCAAGTAGTAAAGAATCTACTTTGTTAGACAAAAAACTTTACAAGCTTAAGGTTGAATTGGAAACAGCTAAGACGGCGTTTAATGTACCTAAAATTGCTAATGCACAATTAAGGCTCGGAGATTTTTTCAATCAATTGGGGCTGTATAGTGAAGCGACTAAGCACTATCAAGCTTTTTTGGATATACATAAGTCCGAAGATTCAGTATTGGTTAATGTTCAAAATGTTTTAGCTAAGATTAATCTTAATCTCAACAAGTATGAAGACGCTAAGCAACACGCTCTAATAAGTCAAAAGACCTCATCGCAAATCAATTTTCTAAAAGGAAAAGCTGTTTCAAACACTTTATTGGGAAGTGTATCTGAGAAGCAAAGCAATTACGAAGAGGCTTTGCAATACCAAAATGTTAGTCTATCTATTTTTAAGACTTTGAATGATAGTACTGGTTTAGCAAGGACCAATGAGAGTATTGGTAGTATATACGAGGACTTAGAGCAATATGATTTGGCTTATAGTTATTTCCTAATGGCATCTCAATATGCGGTAAACAGTGATAGTGATTTGCAAATAAACATTATAAATAATCTTGGTGATATCTACCGAAAAACAAAAGCCTATGACCAAGCCATTGAGAAGACTCAAAAAGCACTTCAATTGGCAAAAGATAATAACAATCAAACGCAACAGGTCAGTGCTTTAAAAGACTTATCAAAAATCTATGCTGAACTAGGTGATTTTGAGAAAGCATTTCATTATTTGAATAATCAAAGTATTGTCAATGAGAATGAACTTGTGAAGAATAATACGCAATTAATTAGTGCTATGGAGGTATTATATGACGTAAAAGAAAAAGAGGCTGAGGTTGAGCTGCTTAATAAGCAAAATCAAATAAACAAAGTACAGCAACAAGTCACTTTGGTATTAGCAAGTGCTGCCTTTTTGGCTTTTGTAATTGGTCTATTATACTGGAACAAGAGAAGAAAGCACGAAAAACATATTTTCGAATACAAACAACAACTTTTACAAGCCGATCTAGATAAAAAAATAGTAGAGGAAGAGGCATTAAATCGCGAAATTGATATCAAAATATCATCCCTTACCAATTATAGTCTTCATCTTGCACATAAGAACAAGATGTTATCGGATATTTCTAAAACACTGACAAAACTAAGAGGAAGAAACAACGAGTTAATAGATAAAAAACTCAAGGACTTGGTAAAGGACATTGAGAGCGATCTCGACAATAAGAGTGAATGGACAGAACTAATGGGATATTTTGGTCAAATTCATCCTGGATATTTTGAAACGCTCAAAAAAGCGGCTTCCCAGAAATTGTCCTCATCAGAAATGCGCTTGTGCATGTTACTTAGATTAAATTTATCATCTAAAGAAATTGCCGAGATACTTCATATAACTTCCGATAGCGTTAGAATAGCGCGATATAGACTCAGAAAGAAACTCCCGCTAGATTCAAAAGAAGACCTACAGGAATACTTGCTCAACCTGCAATAGATGTTTTCTAAACATTAATTTAAAGTTACACAAACGTAAATGTTGCTATGTTTTATATGGGTTTATTAAAGCTTTTTGCTTTTTGTTAACACATACAAAAAGTGTTAATGAAGGCTTCAAATTAGATTTGTATCAAACTAAAATCAACAAAAAAATGAGACATTATTTTTATCTTTTTTTACTGCTTTTTCCGGTCTTAGGATTTTCCCAAACCGGTAATTTAAAAGGTGTTATTGCAGATGAGCAAGGTATTCTTGTACCTTATGCTACAATTTCTATTACGGATTCAAAGAAAGGAACAGTATCTGATATTGATGGTGAGTTTCTTCTACAGAATGTTCCTGTTGGAAAACAAATACTTATTATTAAGTATTTAGGATATGCAGATCAGGAAATTGAAGTCGATGTTATTGAAAATGAAACTGTAGAGATAAGTATCACTCTTAAGACTGAGGAAGAACAGCTCGATAGCGTCATTCTTACAGGTTTTAGTGGTGGACAGGCAAAAGCCTTGAATATTCAAAAAAACAAACAAAATATTACCAATATTGTTTCTGCGGATCAAGTAGGGAAATTTCCAGATGCCAATATTGGAGATGCCGTGAAACGTATTCCTGGTATTACAATGCAAGTAGATCAAGGTGAGGCAAGGAATATCATTGTAAGAGGTCTTGCGCCACAGCTAAATTCAGTGACTTTAAATGGCTCTCGTATTCCCTCGGCTGAAGGTGACAATAGAAACATACAAATGGACTTAATTCCAGCAGATATGATCCAAACCATTGAGGTAAATAAAGCCGTAACACCAGATATGGATGGCGATGCCTTAGGAGGCTCCATTAATTTGGTAACACGTAGTGCACCAGAAGGGTTTAGATTATCGGGAACTTTGGGCTCTGGAGTTAACTTCATTACTGACAAGAGAATATTAAATGGAACATTTATAGTTGGTGACCGCTCAAAGGATAATAAGTTTGGATGGATGGTTTCTGCTGCAATCTTTGATACGGACTTTGGCTCGGATAATTTTGAAGCAGAGTGGAATGACGAATTTGAGTATACCGATGAAAATGATGAGGATGTCGAAGTAGGCGTAAATCCGTATACAGATGTTGTGGAGCAACGTACTTATATCATACAACGTGTGAGACGTAGTTTTTCCGCAAATTTTGATTACAGATTCAATGCTAACAACAAAATAGAGTTACGTACAATGTATAATTGGCGAGATGATCGTGAAAACCGCTATGTGTTTGCTCAGGAAGTTGACGGTAATGGTCCAGATGATTTTGTTATCGATGATAATGGCACATTAACTAGATTCCGAGTTGAAGCTGCGCGCGAAACCAAAGCGGGTATAGACAATGACAGAAATAAAAATACGCGTCTTGAAGACCAGCGTATGCAAAATTACACATTGCAAGGTGAGCACCTTCTAGGAAATGTGAAATTAGATTGGTTGGCATCTTACGCTCAGGCCTCTGAAGAACGTCTTAACGAAAGATATGCGCAGTTTGTATCAGATTATAATGTTAATGTTTTAAATTCTGATCCTGAGTTTCCGCAGTTTGTCGCAGTTGATGCAGGTGATGATAACGATTTAGCAAGCTTTGAATTCGACGAACT
This sequence comes from Winogradskyella sp., assembly GCF_028282165.1. Classification (GTDB taxonomy): domain Bacteria; phylum Bacteroidota; class Bacteroidia; order Flavobacteriales; family Flavobacteriaceae; genus Winogradskyella. Next base: position 118,093 of record NZ_JANQIM010000033.1, read on the forward strand.
TACCGAAGAAAACCAATACACCGAAGAAGAAGATATTAATCTATTTTTAAATGTCGAACTTCCAGCAGACTTCTTTGATCAAGGTGATGGTTTTGTAAAGTTTGGGTTACGTGGACGATTTAAAAATAAGTTTAGGGATAATGACTTTTTTGAGTTCGATTCAGAAAGTGATTTCCCTAACATGGCATCCATTCCCACAAGAGACTTTTCAGATCCCGATTTCTTAGCAGGTAGCCAATATCAAGCAGGATTTTTTGCTACTCCAGAATGGCTAGGAGGTATAAACTTAACAGGTGGAAGTGAGGTTTTAGACGAGTTTTTGCCTGTAAATTATGATGTTGAGGAAAATGTATATGCAGCTTATGCTATGGCAAGCCAAAAGCTATCGGATAAATTTACCGTATTGGCTGGATTACGTGTTGAAAACACTCATGTAAGTTCTTCAGGCTTCTTAGTCAATGAAGATATTGAGGATGCTGATGATGCCGAACAAGTAACTTCCGAGAGTTCTTATACCAATATTTTACCGAGCGTCCATTTAAAATATGATATAACGGATAACACTATTCTTCGTTTAGCCTGGACGAATACTTTGGCCAGACCTAATTACGAAGATTTAGTACCTACTGTCGATACAGTTGATTCTGATGAAGAGATTTTTCTAGGTAATCCAGAGCTTGAAGCTACAACCTCTATGGCTTTTGACTTAATGGCTGAGCACTATTTTAAAAGTGTTGGTATTTTATCAGGAGGTATATTCTACAAAGACATAAATGATTTTATATATGTGCTGCAATCTGAAGATGAAGCTACAGGTTTTGATATTTTTCAGCCTCAAAATGCAGAAAATGCTACCGTTTTTGGCGCTGAGGTGTCATTCCAAAGACAATTGGATTTCTTACCTGGATTTGCTAAAAACTTCAGTGTATATTTAAATTATACTTATTTAACATCATCAACAGATGGTGTGTTTACAGAAGATGGCGACGAACGTAATGACTTAGACTTACCTGGTACTGCACCAAACATGTTCAACGGTTCTTTAGCGTATAACGACAAAAAGTTTAATATCCGATTATCAGCTAATTATTCAGATGCTTATATTGACGAAATTGGGGGTAGAGCTTTTGATGACCGTTACTACGATGAGCAGTTTTTGTTAGATTTTAATGCCAACTATGCCATTACTCCAAACTTAAGAATCTATGTAGATTTCTTAAATATAACGGATCAGCCGTTAAGATATTTTCAAGGCATTAGCAACAGAACTATGCAAGCTGAATACTACGGAAGACGCTTAACTTTTGGATTGAAATATGATTTGTTTAAGAAGAGATAGCTATTTTTTAGTTATCATTTTAATTACGGTTGTCTTTTATTCTTGTGGTCACAGACTGCCAGAAATTAAGGCAACTGTAATAACTGAAAAGACACCTCACGATACAGATGATCCTGCCATTTGGATTAACAAATCAAATCCTGAAAAGAGTATCATTTTTGGTACGGATAAAGATGACGTCAATGGTGGAGTTTATGCTTTTGATTTAGAAGGGAAAATTATAAATGAAAAATCATTAAATGGATTGAGTTATCCTAACAATGTGGATGTTTCTTATGGGTTTAAATTGAATGATACTACCTCAATAGATATCATGACATTTACAGAAAGAGCAAAGAATCAAATACGATTGTTTTCTGTTCCTGATATGAAAATGCTAGATAATGGTGGTTTTAAAGTTTTTGAAGACGATTCTGAAATAGTTAATCGTAGACCTATGGGTATTGCTTTCTATAAAAATGTAAAGGACAAAATCACTTATATTATAGTGGGTAGAAAACAAGGGCCTCTCAAAAATTACTTATACCAATACCAATTGATTTCCGATAGCTTGGGCATTAGAATCGATTTGGTAAGAAAATTTGGCAACTTTAGTGGTAAAAAAGAAATAGAGGCCGTAGTTGTCGATCAAGAGCTTGGTTATGTGTATTATTCAGATGAGGATCATTGTATAAGAAAATACCATGCTGACCCAAAAAAGGGAAATGAAGAATTAGATTGTTTTGGTGCGGATTACTTTAGTCGCGATATTGAAGGCTTGGCCATAGCAAAGTATCAAAATAATTCAGGATTCTTAATTGTTTCAAATCAGCAGTCGCACAGCTTTTGCGTATTTGATAGACAGACAAATAATTTTATAAAAGAAATAAATCTAGGAACTGTAGAAACAGATGGTTGTGATGTAACGACACAGCCATTGGGAAATACATTCCCGAATGGCCTGTTTGTCTCAATGACAGATTCACAAGAATTTTTATTTCACGATCTAGGAAGTCTTAATCTAAATGAAGATTAACCTTCATAATTCTTTAAGTTAATTGAGCCCCTTTCTAGGAATAGAAGGGGTTCGTTTTTACAATTAAAATAGAGTTTTAGCGTTCTCTATGTCAATGAAAAGAAGACTACTTGTCATAGGATCGGTTTTAATATTTGGATGCAAACCCGAATTAAAAAAAGATATTTTTGTGACTGATAACACAGGTGTTCATCTTAATCATAAACCATTAGAATATTCTTTAGACTCCTCAAAACTTGGTATTAGTTTTATTCCAAAAGGGAATTACATTTCAGTTTTAGATAAGATTAAAAACCATAGAAGCTTTTTTTTGAATTTGTATAACTCCAACTCAGCCAAAGCATCGGATTCAGTATCAAAATATCTATATTCAAAATTGTTAAATGATATTGTACCGCATTGGTATGGTACGGCATGGGATTTTAATGGTCACACAAACATTCCAAATAATGGTGAGATAGCCTGTGGTTATTTTGTATCTACAACTCTAAAGCATTTAGGGTTTAATCTCAATCGCTATAAAATGGCACAGGCAGCAGGTTTGGATGAAGCAAGACTTTTACAGTCTAGAGCAAACCTAAAAATATATTCTAACCTGTCTTTTAAGCAATTAAAGGATAAAGTTGTTAATATATATTCCGATGGAATTTACTTTGTAGGGTTGGATAATCATGTCGGTTACCTCATTCTAAAAGATAAAGAACTCTACTTTCTACATTCAAGTTATTGCGATGACAGAGTGGTTATAGAACTTGCCAAAACGTCTCCTTGTTTTCAATCAAATATTTATGTTTTTGCCGAGATAACCACCAACAAGGATCTTATTAAAAAGTGGATTCATAATGAGGAGCTTAAACTATCAGGCAATTAACAAGATATTGCCTGTCTTTCCTATCTTTGCAGTCACACTAAATTAAATACCATGAGAGTCTTAAAAATCATCATCTTTTTTATCGTATTACAAGTTTCTGCACAACAAGGTGGTATGTGGATACCATCGCTTTTGAAAGGGATGAACGAAGATGAAATGCGTAGTTTGGGAAGCAAGCTAACAGCTAAAGATATTTATGATGTAAATAAATCTAGTCTTAAGGATGCTATTGGTCATTTTAATGGTGGTTGTACGAGTGAGGTGATTTCGCGCAAAGGTTTGTTATTGACCAATCACCACTGTGGGTTTAGTCAAATACAGTCGCATTCATCTTTAGAAAATGATTATTTAAAAAATGGGTTTTGGGCTATGTCCTTAGAAGAAGAAATACCCAATGAAGGCTTATTTGTAGAATTTATAGTTAGAATTGTAGATGTCACTAGTGTTATGTTAAAGGATGTCACCGATACCATGACACCTCGCGAAAAACAATCGCAGATAGACAAGAACAGAAATAACGTTGAAAAGAATGTAAAAAAAGAATCGTGGCAAGGGGTTAAAATACGACCTTTTTATAAGGGCAATCAATATTTTTTATTTGTAACAGAGCGCTTTGAAGATGTGCGTTTGGTAGGTGCACCACCTAGTAGTATTGGTAAGTTTGGTAGTGATACCGATAATTGGGTGTGGCCAAGGCATACAGGAGATTTTTCTATTTTTAGAATTTATGCCGATAAAAACAATAGACCTGCAAAGTATAGCAAAGATAATGTGCCGTACAAGCCAAAACACTTTTTGCCAGTCTCTTTAGATGGTATAGAAGAAGGGGATTTTACAATGGTATTTGGCTTTCCGGGACGTACAAATGAATACCTCCCTGCTGTAGCTGTTGAGCAAATAACACAAAAAGTAAATCCTTCTAATATTGCAATAAGAGAAGCGGCATTAAAAGTCATTGATGCTAATATGAAAGCTAACGATCAAGTTAGGATTCAGTATGCTTCTAAGCAAGCTCGGATTGCAAATGCGTGGAAAAAGTGGATAGGCGAAAATCAAGGCATTGAAAAAAGCGGAGCCATTGCAATTAAACGCCAATTTGAAGCAGAATTTACTGATGCACTAAAGGCACAAGGAAAAGAGGGCGATTATGGAATGCTATTGCCCGAATTTGATAGACTTTATAACGAGTTTGAAAGCATTAATGTAAAGCGAGGAAAATTTATTGAAGTCTTTCTAAGAACCAATGAACTCATGCAAATGATGTTGCGTATGGCTCAGCTCGAAATGTCTGTGAGTCGAGGAGAAGAAACCTTCAATGAAACACGCGAAAGCATGATAAACCTATTAAAAAGGATTCATAAGAATTACAATGTTGATGTGGATAAAGGAGTTTTTAAAGCTGTAATGCCTTTGTTTATGCCAGATAAAGTTGATGCTTTTATATATGAGGGTACAGCTTTTACAGAATTAGATAAGGCATTAAACGTTTTGGATGGTGATTCTGAAAGCGTCATTACAAAGTTAAACGCCGATATCGCGTACCAATTTGCCAAGCCCATAATTATGGAGTTTTATTCGTCTTTTGAGCCAGAATTTCAACGATTAAATACAGAGATTAATGCGCTTCAAACGAAGTACATGAAAGCACTGATGGAAGTTATGCCAGAGGAACGCTATTTTCCAGATGCTAACAGTACCTTGCGTGTTACTTATGGTAAAGTAAATGGTTATTCGCCTAGGGATGCTGTCTATTATAATCCAGTTACGTATTTAGATGGTGTTATAGAAAAGTATGTGCCAGGGGATTATGAGTTTGATGTACCGCAAAAACTAAGAGATTTGTACAAAGCCAAAGATTATGGTGAATATGCTGATAAAAATGGAAAATTACCCATATGTTTTTTAGGAACAAATCATACAACGGGCGGAAATTCTGGAAGCCCTGCTATTGATGCAAAAGGTAATTTAGTTGGGTTGAATTTTGACCGTGTTTGGGAAGGAACTATGAGCGATATTTATTACGACCCTGAAATATGCAGAAACATTATGGTCGATTTGCGCTATGTACTTTTTATTATTGATAAGTATGCAGGTGCAAAGCATCTTATTAAAGAGATGAAATTGGTGCATCCAAAGCGATAAGTTATGTTAATACTCTAAAAGCTTATAATACTTTTAATATTTAATATTGGAAAAGATAATTGATATTCTTTTTAATGGCTTTAGTATTGCAGGTATTATTCTTGGTCTTTATTTACTGTTATCGGGATTACGGTTAAAATATGTAAAAACCTATTTCCTTAAGGCATGGCTAATTGTAATTGTTGTACAGATTACTTTCTACCTATTAAACATCAATACTGTTTTACCCAATAACCTCATTATAAACTACTTTGCTTTTCCGCTATGTATGCTACACATGCCATTATTTTATTTGGCAATTGTTGATTTAACCAGAATAAGGCGAATTACGAGCTTTGAAATAGTACTGCATATTTCTATTTATTTAGTTTATGTGGGCTGTTTAATTTGGATAAATAATACAACAACGCAAGATATTTTAATTATCGATGGTTTTATAAATCTACCTTTTGGGTTGTCATCCTTTACTTATGCATTTATCGGAATACCTTTAGCTATTTCGGGTTTCATTTACAGTGTGTTATGCCTAGTTACAATGATACAGTATAAGAAGGTTTTAAAGGAAAACCTCTCTAATACGGATAGGTATCAATTAAACTGGATTAATTATATGGTATGGGCGATAGTTTTGCTTTTTATTGTTATTTACTTGGTTATAGTGGCACGTACAGATTTTCACCTTACCAGAGCGAGCTTCACCTTTAAGTTTGTAAATATATTTCTCTTTTTCTTTTTGCTAGCTTTTGGTGTGAAATATCAAAAGCAGCTTATCTACTTCATAAAAAACGAAGTGGAGCCATTAAAGATTCTAACCAAGACAAAATACCTAAATTCTGCTTTAACAAAAGAGCATATGTCGCTCATATCTGAAAAGCTCAATTTACTCGTAGTAAATGAAAAACTTTATCTAGACGAATATTTATCACTGCAAAAAGTAGCTGATTTACTTAAAGAATCACCACAAAATATTTCACAGACCCTCAACAATCACCTCAATACGAATTTTTATAACTACATAAATGCTTTGCGTTTAAGTCTTGCTGAAAAAAAACTCCGTGATCCTCAATTTTCTAAGTTGAGTATTATAGGAATTGCTATGGATTCTGGATTTAAGTCTAAGTCTACCTTCTACAAATTGTTTAAACAAAAAACAGGCAAAACACCTACGGAGTATAGAAAAATAAGGTGAAGGTTTCCCTCCCGATTTAAATAGACTTCTCATAAAACCAAGCGTTGTAAACTTGGAAAAACAAAAATCATGAGAACTTTATTAATTATTTTATTAGGTAGTTTAACACTACTCTTTCCTCAAAAAGATGGCATTTCCAATACACAAAACGCCACATTAGAGATTAGAATTACAAACATTAAAAAAATGAAAGGCCATCTAATGGTCGCGGTGTTCGATACGGAGTCTAAGTTTTTGAAGGATTTTAGTATTGCAAAACGAGAAAAAGTTAGCGATGAAGTACATGTATTAGCATTCGAAGATTTACCAAAAGGCACTTATGCTATAAGCATATTCCATGACATCAATGATAACAAAAAGCTGGATGGTAATTTTATTGGTATTCCCAAAGAACCTTATGGTTTTTCTAATAACCCAAGTACATTTTTCGGACCACCTTCTTTTAAAAAGGCTTCGTTTAAGATAGAAAATGAGACAAAAACTATTACTGTTAAATTATGAAGCTGCGCATTTTTTTCAACTTTTTTTTGTGGTCTGGTACCTTTACGATGCTTGTAATGTCCATGCATTATTTTCAAAACTATGTTACTGGTATTATTCAAGGGAAGTCTTTATCCAATCAGCTTTGGTACCATATTGTTTTTAGGATACATATTGTTTTTGGTATATTGGCTATGCTTGCAGCTCCGACACAGTTTTCAAAAAAATTGAGACAAAGACACATCCTATTGCACAAGACATTGGGTTATGTTTATGTGCTAGCAGTATTCTTAAGTGGATTAAGTGGATTGATCATAGCACAATTTGCAATGGGTGGATTAATGTCAAGGCTTGGTTTTTCATTCTTAGCCATACTATGGCTTTTGTTTACTTATAAAGCCATTACTACAATATTGAAAAAGGAAGTCAAAAACCATCAAAAATGGATGATTCGAAGTTTTGCTTTAACATTTTCGGCAATCACATTAAGACTCATGTTGTTGTTGCCATTATTTTTTGATATTGAATTTATAACAATTTACAAATTAGCTTCTTGGTCATGTTGGATAATAAACCTTGGCATTGCAGAGCTAATAATAAGTCGAAATAGGATTTAGATATCGTTTTTGGAATTGTTTTTATTCTTCTAGAATATCACTCACAATCTTCAAATGGTGCATGGTGTGCACTTCCATAAACCTGATGGCTTGAGCTTTATTGAGTTGACCAAAGTAGGGATGGTTAAAATGAGACTTTTTATCGAAGAGTTTTAATTTTTCAACATTAGCTTTAGCCATATTAATTTGAAGAATAAGACTTTCCGTTAAAATGCTATCAGGCGGTCTTACAACACTAGGAGATTGAGCTCTTCCTCTTGGGATATGTCCTGAGGATAATGATAATATGCGGCTAAAATTAAAGTAGCTTTTGCTATAATCATCTGGATTCGAAATTTCTAAGGTGTCTGTAATCTTATTTATTGTTTTGAGCATATGGTCTAGATGCCATGCCACGTCAACAGTAGATATACTAGAATCTATACTGTCCCGAAATTGAACTTTTGTGTCAATTTCATTGATTAAGGGTAACAGAACTTCTGGATTACTTTGACTCATTTTACATCTCAAAAACAGTACAGCTATAAAGGTAAGTAGTATTATAATTAATAGTCTTTTTTTCATCTTAGTATGTTTTTTGAAAGGAATTTTGGCTCCTAATTCATGCTTGTTGTTTTGTAAACCCTTTCATCACTCGCCCCATAATACGGATTTTACCCCATCGCGGTGTCATTCTCAAATTGTAAACCAAAAATTTGGTTAAGAAACCCGGTAGTACAGTTGTTTTTTCTCCTATAGCATTTATTATGGGCAAAGCAACATCTTTGGGTTTGAGTGCTTTTGACATTTTCATATCTGCTCTTGCTGAAAATCCAGTTTCGACAGGTCCTGGTGCTGCACATAGCACATCGATGCCTTCAGGTTTTAATTCTATGGAAAGCGCTTCTCCTAAAGATTGTACGTAAGCTTTTGTCGCCGCATAATTAGCAGCATTAGGAACTCCTTGAAAAGCCACCATAGAACTTAAAAGTACGATAGCACCTTTTTTTGATTGACCCTTCATTTTTTTAGCAAAGTGGTGGGTTAAAATCAATAAGGATCTACAGTTAAGATCCAACATGTTTGTCTCTTTTTCTATGCTAGAGTTGATGAACTTACCTGATGTCCCATAACCGGCATTTAGAATAACGATACCTAAATTCAAATGTTCCGTTTCTTCTATTAAATGTATCACATCAATTTCTACCGATAAATCACCAGCTATCACTACGACATCAATGTTGTATGCTTCAATAAGTTGTTGCTTTAAAACGTCTAATAAATTCTTTCGTCGTCCAGTAACCACTAAATTAAAACCAGCTTCACCTAGCTTAATAGCCATTTCTTTACCAATGCCAGAAGTGGCGCCAGTGATGAGTATCCATTGGCCGTAATTGCCTTTTAGTCTTTTAATTGTTCTATCTTTAAGTTTCATTTTTATTTGTTTTAATTGTTTCGAGGCTGTCTAAAAAGTCGTCATCCCGAACAAAGTGATGGAATCTTTTCAAATTCAAGTTATTGATTATGAGATCGCCACCGCCGACAGCAGGCGTCGGCATGGCAATGACATTGGGTTTATGCCATTTAGGCAATCTTTTGATTTCAGCTATTAATCAATCTTAAAACTCAGAACTGAAATCTGTAACCAAAGTCAGGAAAAAACCCAATCTGGTCTACTTGATTTATTTCATTAGTCAATCGGTTAAATCGTCTTACAAATACATTTTCATTGTTGGTAAGATTTTGAAAATCAAAATAAAACTGGTGTGATATTTTTTTAGAACTACTATTAATTTTCAAACCAAATTTTAAGTCCCAACGAAAATAATCGTCGTACTGCTCGCTAAAAGCAATGTCCTCTTGTAAAACTTCAAAACCAGCCTCCTGTGAAGCTTCCAAATCAATCGGTGTAAAATAGCGTCCACCAGCAAAGCTCACCCTAGTATCAAAAAACAACATGTTTTTCCTGGCTTTACCAATAGGAAACTCGCGACCCGCTAGGAAGTTAATGACGTAGCCGTTATTAAATGGCGAGTTGCGTTCTATGCCATCACTACCTTCATACTTACTTTCAAAAATGGAAGTGGTCAACAATCCATAATACCCTTTACTGAAAAACTTTTCTATGGTTAATTCTATACCTTGGTTAAAACCTGTGCCTTCGTTAATTAAGGACACACGATCATTGTCAAATTCAAAATCTGCCCCTTCGGTTAATGAGGAATAACTCGACGGAAAGGCTTCTACAGCGGCATCACTAATATCTTGACGATACACTTCTATCTTTGCTCTCCAATCCGAACCGAGTTTAGTGTCATATCCTATGACATAATGATTACTACGAACAAAATCCAGGTCTCGGTTAGTTTGTATGATCTCACCATTAACATTTTCATTAAGAAATAACAGTGGAAATACGACGGATTGATGATGTAGGCCGTATCCAAAATTTAAACTGTTATTTGAGTTTATCTTATAGCTAAGACTTGCTCTAGGTTCTAACACAAATTGCTCATTAAGGGTGCCATATTGCGCATGTATACCAGCATTTAAAGTTATAGACTTAGTGAGTCTAAATTGACCTTGAATGTAAGGTTGAATAAGTGTGAGATTATCATCAATATCTATAAAGCTTGTTAAATCTGGGTCTCCATCACCATTTATATCGGGCTGTTCTTCTCGATCTCTTAATACGGCCTCTACACCAAAGTTCTCTATCAATATACCAGTTCTTAGCGTTGTTTTATTGCTTAGTTTTGAATTAAATAATGTTGAAAATGTCAACCGAGCTTCATTATTTGTGGCTTCAGTGTATAAAATAGAACGCTCTTGGGGTGTATCTTTATCTATAAATCGATTAGCAGTAATATCACTTTCCGAAACAGATCCCGAAATTACTGTTTTTAAGTACGAACTATTTCCAATGGTAATTCTATGTTTTAAGCCTACAACTCCAAAATTCGATCTCACAAATAGATCTTCATCCTCGGCAGCAAAAAGGTCATCTTCATCAATTTCATCACCTAAAAAATCAATATTGGAGTCTCCTAAAATTCCAAAAAGTGAAAAATTCCCCCATTTGGTGTCACCAAAGTCAAGATTGAAGGATACATCAAAGTAGTTTGGGGTTGCCACAGATCCTCCAGCTGCACCCGCTCCAATAATGCCTACCAAGGAATAGCGGCCAGCCACTAAAAAGGAACCATTATTTTTGCCAAAAGGTCCTTCTGCTGTGGCTTCTACTCCAGTAAATGCTCCTGCTTGTAGGGTGTACTCATACTCATCTTTATTTCCTTTTCTAAACCCTAGATCAAAGACACCGCCAAGGGCATTTCCGTATTCTGCTGGAAATGCTGAGGTTAAGAAATCTGAGTTTTTTAAGACATTTGGATTAATTGCTGAAACGGGGCCTCCTGTAGTTCCAAATGCCGAAAAGTGATTAGGATTAGGAATGGGAACACCTTCTAGCCGCCACAATAATCCTACAGGCGAATTACCACGTACTACAATATCATTTCTGCTGTCATCAGGCGAAGACACTCCGGCAAAGTTGGCAGCCAATCGACCAACATCACTTCGACCTCCCGAAAAACGGTTGACCTCTTCTAAACTAAATTGTCGGGCAGAAACGGCAGCTAACTTGTTTATGGACCGATCTTTGTTGGTTTCTGGTGTAATGATTACTGCATCTAGTTGATCAAAAGATTCGATAAGACTAACATCTATCACAGCATCTTTACCTGTGGTAACTACAATATTAGGGATGGTTATCGTTTCAAAACCAATGTAACTGATTCTTATGCTTTGTCTTCCGATGGGTACGTTCTCTAAAACGTAGTAGCCATCATCATCGGTTACGGTTCCCATTGGCTTTTCAGTGTCTAGTAGCTCTACCGTGGCACCAAGAAGTGGGATTTCAGATTGTTTGTCTATAATTTTACCCTTAATGATTCCCGTTTGGGCATAACTCAACGTACTCGATAGTACAAAGAGAAGAAATAACTTTTTCATAGTTTTTTTGATTTGTTTACTCAAAGCTCAATAGATATAATTGAAACGGAAATGCAATAGTTTTTAATTGTTGATTTTTGTCCTGAAGTGTTATTATCTATGATTGAAGAACTCATTTAATGTTAAATCATAGTATTTTACAATTGAACATTAAATCCTAACAACTGAAAAGGGTTTTTAACAATCCAATTATTCAATATACCATCTGTCGATTGAGTATAGTATATTTGATTACCATTAAGAAGTGTATTAGGAGTAAATGCGATGATAAGTAAAAGCTTTTTGAAGAAAATAGGATTGAGGTTCCTGGTCATTAATATTGTTTTTTTGGCCATTAAACTCTTTGTCGAAAAAGATCCTAATGAAAGTTACCTTAACAACACTACGATATTCTACTACTTTTCGACCTTCGTTCTTTTTATGACTACTTGGGAAGTCAATGATTGGTTGATAAAGAAAAGCAAGAACACACCCCAAAAAAATGAACTTGTAACAAATATTGCCATTTTCATCATCACGATTTTATTTGTTTTATCACTAGCTGCGATTATTTATTATCTAGGGATTTTTGAATTAAAGTCTATTTGTCAAATAGTAACTGATGATCCTTGGAAAGTATTCAAAATAGATATGTTTAGAGCCTTAGGTTTAGCAGCAGTATTTTCGGTATTTAATCAGTTTTATTGGGTATATAAGGACAAAAGAAGCCTCGAATTATCCTTACTCGAACTGAAAAAGGAAATGATGACATCTAAGTACAGTTCGCTTAAAAGCCAAATAAGTCCGCACTTTTTATTTAATAGTTTAAATACGCTAACCTCACTCATGTACGAGGATAGGGATTTGGCATCTGACTTCGTAACACGTTTGGCATCATGCTATCGTTATATTTTGGATAATAGAGAAGAAGATCTGGCTAGTTTGGATAAAGAACTACAATTTTTGGATTCCTTTATTTTTATGATGAAGGTAAGGCACGACGGCGCTATTTATATCAATACAAATATTAATATTAAAACCAATACAGTACTTATTCCTACACTCGCATTACAGATGTTGGTAGAAAATGCTTTGAAGCATAATTACTATTCTAAAGAGCAGCCTATTTCCATTGATATTAATGTTAAGGATGGCCGATTGATCGTTAAGAATAATATTAGAAAACGCGTAGACTCTGAAACATCCACAAAGTTAGGCTTGGCTAATATTAAAAAACGCTTAGCATTTTATACTAATAAAGACGTGATAATAGATGATGATAACGGCATGTTTAAAGTGAGTATACCATTATTGAGTAGAGATAAAATTATTGTGAAAGACTTAACTGTTGCCTAGTACAATGAAAGCCGTAATTGTCGAAGACGAAGACATAGCCTCTAGAAGACTAAGACACTTAGTCGAAGAGCTTGCGCCAGAATGTGAGATACTTGCACAAATTTCTTCGGTTGAAAGTGGTTTGAAGTGGTTTTCTGAAAACCAACTACCAGACCTTATTTTTTTAGACATCCAATTGAATGATGGATATGGTTTTGATATTATAGATCAGTTGCCAAAACATCCACCAATCATCTTTACGACAGCTTATAATGAATATGCCATACGAGGTTTTAAGTACAATGGGTTAGACTATTTATTAAAGCCAATTGATAAAAATGAACTTAAAAAAGCACTAGAAAAGTACACTAGCATTATTGATAGCAGACAAAATAATGCAGCAGATATTGATGCCATAAGACAGTTATTTACAAAAGCATACAAAAAGCGATTTATTGTAAAGATTGGTAACCAATTCAGTACCTATAAGGTAGAGGATATCGCTTATTTTATGGCCGATGAGGGACTTATTTTTTTATGTACTCACAAAGGACAAAAGTGCCCAATTGAATATACCATTGATCAACTTGAAGAAATTTTAGATCCTATTCAATTTTTTAGAATTAATAGAAAATATATGGTGTCTGTAAATGCGGTTGAAGAAATTCACAGCTACTTTAATTCTAGATTGTTACTAAAACTAAATCCACTACAAGAGGAACAGATTATTGTTTCTAGAGAACGCACCACCAACTTTAAGAAGTGGTTGGATATGTAGATTGGTGTTGGGTTGTTACGTCAGTTCGAGTGATTTACGATAGTGAATCGTATCGAGAACTTTATTACGTCAATGACTTTGTAGTTTTTGTACACAATTTCTTGAGACATTCCGACTGTGTTCACTGAGCGTAGTTGAAGTGACGTTCTAAGTTAATTATGACAGAAAACAATATCAAGTACCATATCATTTAAGCACTAATAAGTTCTCCCTGCATTAATATACATCATCACATCATTGATACAGGTTTTTAGATTGTCTTTAACCTCGTGTGCCCAAAACCGAAATACCGTATAACCCATTTCTCGCAATTGCTGATTTACTTCCTTGTCGCGCTGCATGTTGCGCTCAATCTTTGGAATCCAAAAATCTCTGTTGGTTTTTAGATGGTCTTTTCGCTCGTCCCAATTATAACCGTGCCAATATTCGCCATCGATAAACACGGCAAGCTTATATTTCTTAATGCTTACGTCTGGCCGTCCAGGCAATTGCTTGCTGTCTACACGATAGCGAACATTTTTCCCCCAAAGTGCTTTACGAAATAATAATTCGGGTTTGGTATTCTTACCACGAATTTTGCTCATTATCTTTGAGCGCTTCTTTGTGGTATAGAAACCCGCTTCTTCATTAAAGCGTGGGACTTTTATTTTTTCTTCTGAATACAGCATAGACCTAGAAGATACGAATTATTTAGACCATAGATGTGTCAGTTCGAGTGAAATTCCTCAAGAATTTTGCTAGCCTACCGAACAGACGGGCTCAAAGTGAGATAGTGATTGGTTGTTAAGTCAGTTCGAGTGATTCACGGTAGTGAATCGTATCGAGAACTCATTTAAAGATAATGACTTCTCGATAGTTCTGCTGAGCGTAGTCGAAGTGTATTCTGACAGTAAACGTCTGAATACTCGAAGTGATAATGAATTAACTTAAAACAAAAATCCCAAACATTTCTGCTTGGGATTTGATATTTGTTCATTGGAATTTTAATATCTATAATATTCAGGTTTAAAAGGACCTTCAACCGTTACGCCAATATAATCCGCTTGGTCTTTGCTTAGCTCTGTCAACTCCACACCGATTTTCTCCAAGTGTAGTTTAGCTACTTTTTCATCCAAGTGCTTTGGTAACATATATACTTTGTTTTCATACTTGTCAGAATGATTCCAAAGTTCTATTTGTGCCAAAGTTTGGTTAGTAAATGAGTTGCTCATTACAAAACTTGGGTGCCCTGTTGCCAAACCTAAGTTGACCAAACGACCTTCGGCTAATACGATGATGTCTTTTCCGTCGATAGTGTATTTATCGACTTGTGGTTTAATGGTATCTTTAGTATCACCATGATTTTCATTTAACCATGCCATTTGTATTTCGTTATCGAAGTGGCCAATGTTACAAACTATGGTTTTATCTTTCATCGCTTTAAAGTGCTCGGCTCTTACAATGTCTTTATTTCCGGTAGTGGTAATCACAATATCAGAATTACCAACTACAGTTTCTAAACGTTTTACTTCAAAACCATCCATAGCAGCTTGTAACGCGCAGATAGGATCAATTTCGGTAACCGTTACTATACTACCAGCACCTTTAAAAGATGCAGCCGTTCCTTTGCCAACATCACCATAACCACAAACGGTAACACGCTTACCAGCTAGCATAATATCGGTCGCTCTTCTTATAGCATCAACGGCAGATTCTCTACAGCCATATTTGTTATCGAATTTAGACTTGGTCACAGAATCGTTAACATTAATAGCAGGCAAAGGTAAAGTGCCATTTTCCATACGTTCGTATAATCTGTGAACACCTGTTGTAGTTTCTTCAGAAAGGCCTTTAATACCTTCGACCAATTCAGGATATTTATCTAAGACCATATTGGTTAAATCACCTCCATCATCTAAAATCATGTTCAAAGGTTGTCTGTCTTCACCAAAAAAGAGAGTTTGCTCAATACACCAATCAAACTCTTCTTCAGTCATATCTTTCCATGCATAAACAGCTGTCCCAGCATCGGCAATAGCAGCAGCAGCCTGATCTTGAGTTGAAAAAATATTACAAGAACTCCAAGTCACTTCTGCACCTAAGGCTTGTAAGGTTTCTATCAATACAGCAGTCTGAATCGTCATGTGCAAACATCCAGCAATACGAGCACCTTTTAATGGTTGCTCATTTTTGTATTCTTCGCGTAAGCTCATTAAGCCAGGCATTTCAGCTTCAGCCAATTCAATCTCTTTTCTTCCCCAAGCCGCAAGCGACATATCTTTTACCTTGTAAGGTACGTAGGCAATTGTTTTTGTACTCATAGTATTTTTTTTAATGTACTTTTAGTTTAATACTTATTTGGTTAATTTCGCCTTGTTAATTAATCTTTTGTAAAAAGCGTTGCAAAGATAGTTATTACCTTTTACTTTATTAAATGCCACTGTATAAATCCGTTAAAATAAACCATAATACGGCTGTAAAGATTTGGAAGATTGAAGAGTCTTATGATGATTTAATAAAAGTACTCGATTTAAAGCCTCAGAGTTTAGAACGGGTTCTAGGCATGAAAAGCGAACTACATCAGCGAGGTTTCCTTAGTATAAGACATCTACTTAGGGAGTTCGGTTATACAGATCAGGATTTGTTTTATGATGAATATGGCAAGCCACACTTAAAGGATGGAAATTACATTTCTATAACACATTCCTTCACATTTTCTGGCGTTATTATAAGCGATAAAGAAGTAGGAATTGATATTGAAAAACAGCGTGATAAAATTGGTGTTATTGCAAAAAAATTTGTGGATTATGAATTCAATTATTTAAATGAGTCTTCTGATGATTATGTAAGGAAGTTGACTGTCATTTGGGGAATTAAAGAGTCTTTGTATAAACTATTTGCGACCCCTGGAATGCTATTTAAAGAACATTTTTTGGTTATTCCCTTTATGCTTCAAGATGGTGAAACGGTAGCTTGGATAGATTACAAAGAGAAGAAATATAGATATAATTCAGCCTTTTTAGAGTTCGAAGGCTTTACGTGCGCTTATATCGTTCCTAATGAATAGCATTTATCAAGATATATTAGATTCAATTTCTAAATCTGAACATCTTTTAGCCGTTTTAATAGATCCAGATAAAATGCATGTTGAGAAAGTTCCAGCATTTATGTCCAAGTTAAACCGATCTATGACGACTCACGTTTTTGTAGGTGGCAGTGAAGTGCCAGAAGGGCTAACAGAAGCTTTGGTTGTAGAGATTAAAAAGCATACTAAGCTTCCGGTTATATTATTTCCAGGAGATATCATTCAGATTACTGACAAAGCTGATGGTGTTTTGTTTTTATCCTTAATTTCTGGAAGAAATCCCGAGTACTTAATCGGTAAGCATGTAGAGTCGGTTTCAAAGCTAAAAACCACAAAATTGGATGTATTGCCAACGGGTTATATACTCATTGAAAATGGGAAAAAAACATCTGTAGAACGTATAAGCCAGACTAAGCCCATTAAGCGCGAAGCAGTTGATACTATAATAAATACGGCAATAGCAGGCGAACTTCTGGGAATGAAATTGATATATCTCGAAGCGGGAAGTGGTGCAACCCATCCCATAAAAGGAGAAATTATTCAAAAGGTGAAGAAAGCGCTAAATGTTCCTTTGATCGTTGGGGGAGGCATCAGATCCGAAGTAGAGATGTATTCGGCATTTGATGCAGGTGCAGATTTGGTGGTCATTGGCACAGCTTTAGAAAACAACGAAGATTTCTTTAACGAATTAAATAAATAACATGAGAATATCCGTAGAACTAACATTATCGCCTTTGCAAAATGACTATGAAACACCTATAGTAAATTTCATTAAAGGGCTGAGGGATTCTGAGTTTACAATTTTGGAGAATCCATTGAGTACACAGATTTATGGAGATTATGATCAGCTTATGCCATTTCTAACTCAGGAAATAAAACGTTCATTTAATGAGGTTGATATTTCAGTATTGCAGATGAAGATTGTAAAGACAGATAGAAGCAATTATGAACCAGATTTTTGATTTCTTTTTAGAAGCCTATCGAACCGCACCAACAAGTCAAATTGTTTTAGAAGCTATTGCCTTTGTATTTGGTATTGCAAGCGTTTGGTATGCCAAAAAAGCAAATATTTTAGTCTATCCCACAGGGATTATTTGTACAGCTATTACGGTTTATTTGTTATATATCAACAAGTATCTAGGAGACATGATGATGAATATTTATTATTCTATTATGAGCATTTATGGCTGGTGGAATTGGTCTCGAAAGAAAGATGATGAATACGTGGTGCCAATTTCGAGAACCAACAATAAAGAAAAAGCTGTTGGTATAAGCATGTTTTTGATTACCATCCTAATTACCTATTTGGTTTATAAAGGCTTCAACTATAAACTGGAGATTCCGAATTATATAGATATAATTACATCAGGTGTTTTCTTTACGGCTATGTGGTATATGGCCACCAAGAAATTAGAAAATTGGACACTCTGGATTATAGGAGACCTTATTACAATCCCACTATACGCATACAGAGGTTTAGGGATGTTGTCATTGCAATATCTTATCTTTACCATATTGGCAATACAAGGTTATATCGCATGGAAGAAGCACTTAGACAACAACCTTCAAACTGCATAAAAGTTGTTTTGTTCGGACCAGAATCCACGGGTAAAACAACATTGTCCAGGGAGTTGGCCAAACACTATAATACAGTTTGGGTGCCAGAGTACGCTCGAGAGTATCTTCAAGATAAATGGAATAATGAGGGCAAAATCTGTGAGCCAGAAGATTTATTGCCTATTGCTTATGGACAGATGAAGTTAGAAAATGAATTAGCCCAAAAGACAAATTCAGTTTTAATTTGTGATACGGATTTGTTGGAAACCAAGGTTTACAGCGAAGCGTATTATTTAGGTACCTGTGACCCGATTTTAGAAGCATATGCTCTAGAAAATTATTATGACCTCTATTTTTTAACCTATATTGACACACCATGGGAAAAAGACGATTTAAGAGATAAACCCAACGAAAGAGAACATATGTTTAAGGCTTTTGAAAATGCTTTAATTACCAATAATAGACCTTATGTTTTGTTAAAAGGGAGCAAAGAAGAGCGTTTTAAAATAGCTATTAAGTATATAGATAACCTACTTAACAAAAAGACATGAGCTTTACAGCAAACGACCTCAAACAAATTGAAGGAAAGGGATTGACTTTACAGCAAGTTGAGTCCCAAATAGAATTATTTAAATCAGGAATTCCTTATACAAATATCTCAAAAGCAGCAACAAAGGGTAATGGTATTGTGGGGCTTAATAGTGAACTTATAGAGACAGCAATAGATTATTTTGAGGTTCATAAGAATGACTTATCACTCTTAAAATTTGTCCCTGCATCTGGTGCAGCTACTAGAATGTTCAAATTTTTGTTTAAGTTTTTAAAAGAATATAATCCTCAAAAAGAATCTTTAAATGCATTTATAAATAAAAATAATTTTAGAGACCTTGCTTTGTTTTTAGTTGGTTTGGAGAAGTTTCCGTTCTACGATATGGTCATTAAAGATTTAGCAGAAAGACATATAGATTTTAACAGTTTATCAGAAAAGGATAAAGCTTTTCACTTTGTCAAAACAATGCTAGATCAAGAGTTGTTCAATTTTGGTAACTCACCAAAAGGATTATTACCATTTCATAAGTATAAAACCAATCATATTTCAACAGCTTTCGAAGAACATCTTTATGAAGCCGCTTTATACACTTCGGATGAAAATACAGCAGATCTTCATTTTACGATTTCTGAACGTTACAAGGATAAATTTGATGAGGAATTTAAGCGTATTGAAGAGTATGTGGAAGAAAATACAGGAGTGGCTTTTAATATTTCATTTTCGTACCAACACGAATCTACAGATACTATTGCAGTCACACTAAAAGACGAGCCGTTTAGAAATGACGATGGTACACTTTTATTCCGTCCATCAGGTCATGGCGCCTTATTAAAAAATCTAAATGCACTCGAAGCTGATATCATTTTCATTAAAAATATAGACAATGTTGTAGTGAAGCAGTACAAGCAGGAAATGGTAAAATACAAAAAAGTGTTAGCTGGAATTTTGCTCAAACTTCAGAATAAAGCTTTCGCGTACATGCATGTTTTAGATCAAACTACTATTTCTGAGGATGAGTTTGGCAATATTGAAAGATTTCTTGTAGACGAGATGGATATCAAGATTTCTAGAGAGTATCATAAATACTTAGACAAGTATAAAATTGAGTATTTACGAGAAAAACTAAATAGACCTATCCGTGTTTGTGGTATGGTGAAGAACGAAGGCGAACCAGGCGGAGGTCCGTTTTGGGTAAGGGATTTATATGGTAACCAATCGTTACAAATCGTAGAATCTGCCCAAATCAACTTAAAGAATAAAAAGCAAAAAGACATTTTGACCAACGCCACACACTTTAATCCAGTAGACTTAGTTTGTGGCGTTAAAAATTATAAAGGCGAGAAGTTTGATCTCGAAGACTTTGTAGATCATGATGCTGCATTTATAACGATGAAAACCAAAGTTGGCAAGGATCTTAAAGCATTGGAATTACCTGGGCTTTGGAACGGTAGTATGGCCAATTGGAATACTATTTTTGTAGAAGTACCCATTATTACCTTCAATCCTGTAAAGACGGTAAACGACTTACTTAAAGCGCCCCATCAAATTCATTAGCTGTGGACGTTGAAGCCTTAAAATCTGAGTTGATCTATAAAGCGGTCCGTAGTTCTGGAAGCGGTGGGCAAAATGTTAACAAAGTAGCCACTAAAGTGGTTCTGTATTTTAACTTGGAAAGTACAGAGGTTTTTAACCATGAGGAAAAGGAACGCTTAAGAGTATTTTTCAAAAACAGATTGAACAAACTAGGAATACTGAAATTAGACTCAGACGAAAGTCGGAGTCAGTTGAGGAATAAAACTTTGGTCACACAACGGTTTCTAAGGCTTGTTGAAGAAGGCTTAAAGGAGGATAAAGAACGAAAACCGACCAAAGTCCCAAAGGCAGTTAAGCAAAAGCGATTAGAGACTAAGCGAAAGGTTTCAGAAAAGAAAGCTAATAGGAAACCTCCACGTTTAGATTGATTGTATTGGTCACTTCGAGTGTTCCGACGTTCACCGTCGGAATGCACTTCGACTGCGCTCAGCAGAACTATCGAGAAGTATTAAAGCAATGAATTCTAAAAGTTCTCGAGTTATTCTATCACTAATCATAGAAACGCTCAAACCGACATTGAGCGTTCAATAAAAAGAATTCATCAATAATCATTTGTCGTTAATAATTTGTAACTTATCTTTGCGCCGTTCTCAAAAAGGGGTGCTTTATCGATTTATGAATGACGATTTAAGAGTGACGATTTAAGAATTACTAATATTCAGAGATTCGTCAATCAAAAATCAAAAATCGTAAATCCATTCGGCTGAGATCATACCCATTGAACCTAGAACAGGTAATGCTGTTTAGGAACCGAGCGTAAAAAATATCCTATAAATCTCTAGCTTGTAGAAGGATGGATATTTTTAGCGAGTGTGATTAGGTTATCAATGTTGGTTTTTACTTCTGAATCCGATATGACTTAATTGTTACTCATCACGAAGATTCAAAGATAGCAACCAACTTTCCAAGTCACATTCACTAAAAGCTCAATTAATATTTATTAACCAAGAATAATAACCTCTTTTTATTCGATTATAATTTATTTAATCGTAATGAAAAATTTATTCAACAATCTCTCAAAAAAGAGTAGGCAGAGATTATCACTATTCATTTTTTTATTAAGTGTTTATTCCATTAGTGGACAAGAAAAGCAACAGGATTCTGTTAAGTTAGAAAAATTAGACGAAGTCTTGGTAAAAGCCGTTCGTGTAGATGCGAAATCACCAATTACACATACTAATGTGTCTAAAAAAGAAATTGCTAAACGTAACTTAGGGCAAGATATTCCTGTTTTGCTTAATTTTTTACCATCGGTTGTTACAACTAGTGATGCTGGTGCAGGTGTTGGTTATACTGGCATAAGAGTTAGAGGCGTAAGCCCGCAATCTACCAATATCACCATCAACGGAATCCCTTATAACGATGCAGAGTCCTTAGGGACGTTTTGGGTAAATCTAGGTGATTTTGCTTCGTCTGTTGAAAGTTTGCAGTTGCAGCGTGGTGTAGGGACATCGACCAATGGATCGGGTGCGTTTGGAGCGAGCATCAATATTTTAACTGACGCTGCTTCAAAAGAGGCTAATGGTGAAATTTCTAATTCCTTTGGAAGTTTCAATACCAGAAAACATACCGTTAAGTTTAGCACAGGACAGATTTATGCGGACACTGAGCGCAGTCGAAGTGTCGAAATTGCGG
The DNA here is from genome assembly GCF_028282165.1 of Winogradskyella sp. Classification (GTDB taxonomy): domain Bacteria; phylum Bacteroidota; class Bacteroidia; order Flavobacteriales; family Flavobacteriaceae; genus Winogradskyella. The sequence goes on from NZ_JANQIM010000033.1 coordinate 140,227, forward strand.
GAAGATTATCCAATATTTCATCGGATGGTTATATCGACAGAGCCACTGCAGATTTAAAATCATATTTCTTACAAGGTGCTTATTTAGATGATAATACCTTAATAAAAGCCATTGTTTTTGGGGGTAATGAAGTCACATACCAAGCATGGAATGGTATCACTGCCGAACAACTTGAAGAAGATCGTACGTTTAATCCATCTGGTCAGTTTACAGATGAAGACGGTAATATACAGTTCTACGACAATGAAGTAGATAATTACAGTCAAGACCATTATCAATTACACTGGAATCAGAGCTACAACAATAATTGGTCTACAACAATAGGTTTAAACTACACGTATGGACGTGGCTATTTTGAACAATATGAGGATGACACTGATGAAATAGATTCATACGGGGGTATTGTTTTAGCTACAGATGTTCGCATTGAGGAGGATGAGGATGGAAATCCTGTTGAAATACCTATTACAGATTTAATTCGTCGTCGTTGGTTAGATAACGATTTTTATGTGATTAATGCCAGTGCCAATTATAAAAACAATGAAATAGACCTGATTTTTGGAGGTTCATTTAGCCACTATAATGGGGATCACTTTGGGGAAGTGATTTGGGCAAGAGCATTTTCAGAAAATGGAAGCATAAGAGATCGTTATTATGATGGTAATGCGAAAAAGAATGATTTATCCACATTTGCAAAAGCAAACTATAAATTAAACGATCGTATTCAGCTATATGGTGATTTACAGGTGCGTAATGTCAACTATGAAACTTCGGGTATCAACTCAAATCTTACTAGTTTTAATATTGACGAAAATTACACATTCTTTAATCCAAAAGCTGGTATTACGTATGCTTTAAACGATAATAACGATTTCTATTTCTCATATGCAAGGGCGAATAGAGAACCTAGTCGAGACGAATTTGAAAATAATCCAGAGATTGAGCCAGAACAGCTCAATGATTTTGAATTGGGTTGGAGACATAGAAAAGGAAATTTCAGTTTCAGTGCCAATGGATATTTAATGCTATACAACGAACAGTTAGTACTTACTGGCGAGATTAATGATGTTGGTGCTCAATTAAGAGATAATAGTGGTGAAAGTTATCGACTTGGTTTAGAGTTAGAAGCTATTCTGCCTGTGACTTCCAAGTTAACTTTGCAGCCTAATTTAACACTAAGCACTAATAAAAATAGAGAGACTATAGTTTCGATCGATGGAGAATTCCAAAATCTAGGTCGAACAGATATTGCCTTTTCTCCAGACATAATTGCAGCGAATGCGATTGTGTTTCAACCCATTCAGAATCTTCAAATGTCATTATTAAGTAAGTATGTTGGGGAACAATTTATGGGGAATACCGAAAATCCCTTATCGAAATTGGATAGTTTCTTTGTTAACGATTTTAATGTGACTTACACCTTAGAGACCAATTCAATTTTTAAATCCATCGTTTTTACAGGTTTAGTCAATAATATATTTAACGAAAAGCTCGTATCCAACGGGTTTTTCGGCTCTTTCGATTTTAACGACCCAGACAGTCCAACAGGGACTTCAACAGGGTTTTTCTCTGGGTTTTACCCACAAGCAACCACTAATTTCTTATTAGGATTGACATTAAACTTTTAACAAATCGAAAATTAAGAAAAAACATTACCAAGAGTTTCAATATGAAACTCTTGGTTTGTGATCTAATTTGTCACAAGAAATTGACCATTGCCTAGATCGTCTACCCTATAGGGTTTTAATGTACAAATACTTGAGTTTCCATCAAAACCTTGACCAGTGAATAAACTGTATTGATTAGCATCTTCGCAACCAGATTCTACAATACCTCCTCCAATATCTACTAAAGTGGAGCATGCAGATGGTGGACGACTTGGATCTGCAGCATCCCAGGCTAATATAGTTACAGAAGAACTCCACAACCAAATACCACTGTTACCTTGATTTGCTACATAAACCCCATTTCCTGGTGATTGTAATTGATTAAACTGTGGTAAATTGGTGTTTACAGTAAGGTTGACTCCAGCGTCAAATAAAAAGTTGCAATTGGTTGCATTATTGTCATCTCCACTGCATGAAACTAAAATCAGGGAGAGTATGATTAAGAGCTTTTTCATAGTAATTTTTGCAGTTCAATTTACGATTATTTCAGCTATGCTGTAAATATTTTGTATATTTGTATCGTAATCTCGTTGACGCGAGATTTTTTCTTTAGCCCCGAACTTGTTTCGGGTTCTTTTTTAGATATCACGCAACAGATTACAAGTATTAAACGAATGAATTATGAGTAAAGTATCTTATTACACAGCGGAAGGACTAAAAAAATTAAGAGAAGAATTAAACCACCTTAAGGACGTAGAACGTCCTAAAGCCTCTCAAGCAATAGCAGAAGCAAGGGATAAAGGAGACTTAAGTGAAAATGCAGAATATGATGCAGCCAAGGAGGCGCAGGGCATGTTAGAAATGAAAATATCTAAAATGGAAGAAATTTTAGCAAATGCTAGAGTAATTGATGAGTCTCAGTTAGATACATCTAAAGTTTTAGCATTATCTACGGTTAAAATAAAAAACCAGACTAATGGCATGGAAATGACCTATACTTTAGTCGCTGAGAGCGAAGCCGATTTAGCTTCGGGAAAGATTTCTGTAAACTCACCTATTGGTAAAGGGCTATTGGGAAAATCTGTCGGAGATACTGCCGAGATAAAAGTGCCGAATGGTATTATGAAGTTTGATATTTTGGAGATTTCTAGATAGTCGCTATCTCGTACCATAAAAGTTTTGGTGTTCACAATAATAAAGATTCCTTTTAAGGAATCTTTTTATCTTTATAGGGTATTCTATAAACCTCATTTCAATGGCTACATTATTTACAAAAATTATCAATGGTGATATTCCATCGTATAAGGTTGCAGAAACCGAGAACTTTTATGCGTTTTTAGATATAAACCCTAACTCAAAAGGCCATACATTGTGTATCCCGAAAAAAGAAGTCGATAAGATATTTGATTTGGATGAACCTACGTATATGGGTTTAATGAAGTTTTCTAGAGATGTCGCAATTGCCATAGAGAAAACAGTGCCTTGCGAACGTGTAGGGATGTCTGTCATCGGGCTCGAAGTACCGCACGTGCATGTGCATTTGATACCTCTGCATACCATGGAAAACGCGCGCTTTACCCACAAAGTGAAATTAGAACCCGAAGAATTTAAAGCTTTGGCATCAAAAATTGCCGAAAATTTTAAATAAAAGCTCAGGCCGTTTTTAATGAGATTTGTATAGTGGTCCCTTTTCCGATTTCAGAATGAAGAACTTTTATTTTGCCCTTGTGATAATCTTCAATAATACGTTTGGCTAGAGATAGACCAAGTCCCCAACCACGTTTTTTAGTAGTAAATCCAGGTTCAAAAATCTTAGTAAATTGATGCTTAGCAATACCTTTTCCAGTATCTGATATGTTTATATACACTTGTTTGTCATTCTGAGTAATTAGGAGCTTTAGATGTCCTTTGCCTTTCATGGCATCAATAGCATTTTTAACCAGGTTCTCAATAGTCCAACTATAAAGCTGTGAGTTTAGTTTAACAGGTATTTTAGTCTCTGGACTTTCTATTTCAAAAGCTACAAGTTTTGAGGATCGCGATTTTAAATAACTATAAGACGATTTAGTGACTTCAACAATATCCATTGCCTCTAGCGTAGGTGCTGACCCAATTTTACTAAAGCGGTCGGTAATAGTTTGTAAGCGATCAATATCTTTTTCGATCTCAGCTATATAATCTGGGTTAACGTTCTCAGTTTTTAATATCTCTGTCCAGCCCACAAGTGATGATAAGGGGGTTCCTATTTGATGTGCTGTTTCTTTTGCCATTCCTGTCCAGAGCTTATTCTGCTCCGCAATTTTAGAACTTCTGTAAAAAAAGTAAACAACAGCTGCGAAAAGAAGTATAATTAATAATAATGCCAATGGATAGTATTTTAGCTTATTGAGCAATGGCGAATTACCGTAATAAATCGTTTGAAAGACCCGGTCATTTAAAATGACCTTTATAGGTTCGTTTTCCTTTGTGAACTTACTGATTAATTTTTGTGTAAAAATGGAATCCTTTAGTTTTTCTTCATCAATATTAATAGAATTATTAACCTCCCCGGTTTTATCTATAACCAGCATTGGTGTACTTGTAGTCGTTTCGGTCAAAACATGGAAGGTTACTTCATTAACATCTTCATCAAGATTATCGATATTCTTTAAGAAATCAATTTGGGCAACAGACCAAGTTTTAATTTTCACACGTTCCTCAGCCTTAAATTTTTGGAAAAAAGAATAGGTGTTCCAAAGGATAAGTAAAATGATTATAAAAGAAGATAGTATAATAATCCAACGGATTATATTCCGGTTAGAGCTAAAGGTCATTAGTTAATGCAATTTCTTTTTTAAATATAATGTAAAACTGTTAATAATATTGTCTTAATAGCGGCGCAAAACACTTTCATCAGCCAGCCAATATAATTATATTTGTTCAATATCAGTTGACTAGATGATTTCATTAAACCCAAAAGATCTTTCTACAGGTAGATTGCATGGTTATTTACTTAGTGCAGTCGCACCAAGACCTATTGCTTTTGCAAGTACGATTGACGCAAATGGCAATCCCAACTTATCGCCCTTTAGTTTTTTTAATGTGTTTAGTGCAAGGCCGCCAATTATGATATTTTCACCAGCAAGACGTGTAAGAGATAATACTACTAAACATACGTTGCAAAACGTGGAAGCCGTTAAGGAAGTGGTGATCAATGTAGTTAATCATGATATCGTTCACCAGATGTCGTTGAGCAGTACGGAATACCCAGAAGAAGTGAATGAATTTGAAAAAGCAGGATTAACCATGCTACCATCAGAAGAGGTGAAACCATTTAGGGTAGCAGAGTCTCCAGTTCAGTTTGAATGTAAGGTTAATGATATCATTAAATTGGGGACAGAAGGTGGAGCAGGAAATTTGGTGATTTGCGAAGTGGTAAGGCTCCATATTTCGGATGAGGTTATGAATACTGATGAAACTATTAATCAAGAAGCTTTAGATTTGGTGGCTAGAGCAGGAGGGAGTTATTACAGCAGGGCTAGAAAAGGGTTTTTTGAAATACCTAAACCTTTGAGAACTATGGGTATTGGTGTTGATGCACTACCAGACCATGTTAAGAACAGTATGATATTAACAGGTAATAATTTGGGAATGCTAGCCAATGTAGATACTTTACCTTCTAAAGAAGAAGTAGATCAGTTTGTAAAGGATATTAGCAAGCGCTATCCTGAAATTAAAACTGCTTCGCATAGAAAAAAACATAAATTAGCTCAAAATTATTTGAGCTATGGAGACGTAGAAAGTGCTTGGAAGTTATTACTTTCGTGAGCTGAAATTTTAGATTAAAAAGGGTTTTCGTAACATTTAACTATGGTTTCTACGACAACAATAAAACATAAAAATCTCTATTCTCGAGAAAAAGCAACATAAAACTAAATAATAGATTAAGCAAAAATGGAAGTACAAGGACGTATTAAGGTGATTGGCGAGACACAAACTTTTGGAAATAACGGATTCAGAAAAAGAGAGGTAGTGGTAACTACAGAAGAGCAATATCCACAGCACCTTATGATAGAGTTTATTCAAGATAAAACAGATTTATTGAATAGCTATAGCATAGGGCAACAGGTTAAAATAAGTATCAACCTTAGAGGACGCGAGTGGGTAAATCCACAAGGAGAGACAAAATATTTCAACTCTATTCAGGGCTGGAGAATTGAAGCTTTGCAACCTGAGGCACAAAATGGCGATATGCCTCCTGTACCACCTGCCGAGGCTTTTGAACCTGTAAGTGATCTAAACGAAGACGATCATGATGATCTGCCTTTTTAGTTCATAGAATTTTAACGATATATTAAAGAGACTTGTTTTAATTTAAAACAGGTCTTTTTTATATTTAAATGAAAAAGTCCTGATGGTTAGTCAGGACTTAGTATTGTGGTTTTAGGTTTTGATCTTTACAAACAAACTTAAAAAAAAGCAATGATGAACAAAAAATTTATTTAATAAAGATCATTTCAAATATCAATAAAAATATTATACTATCAAAACTAAGTGTGTTATTTAACAGTAAAATTCGCTAAAAACTTGATTTTATGCACTTTTTAACCCAAAAAATAGAGTTTCCTGATGTTTCAGAAGCTACCGCTGAAGGACTTTTGGCAGTTGGTGGAGACTTATCTACAGAACGTTTATTACATGCTTATGCTTATGGAATTTTTCCTTGGTTTGAAGATGAAGAACCTTTATTGTGGTGGTCACCAGACCCAAGGTTCGTATTGTTTCCCAAAGACTTAAAAGTGTCCAAAAGCATGTTGCAAATACTTAAGAAAGACCTTTTTAAGGTGACAATAAATAAGAATTTTGAATCTGTAATAGAGCAATGCTCAATTACCAAGCGAGAGGGACAACGAGGGACTTGGATCACTGACGATATGAAAGCGGCTTACATTAGACTTCACCGATTGGGATATGCAAAGTCTATTGAGGTATGGCAAGATAATGAATTGGTTGGTGGCCTATATGGTGTCGATCTAGAGAATAATGTATTTTGCGGTGAAAGTATGTTTGCTAAGGTTAGTAACGCCAGTAAGGTCGGATTTATTCATTTTGTTCAGAATTCTAACTATAATCTAATCGATTGTCAGATTTATACTAAACATTTAGAGAGTCTTGGAGCCAGGCATATTCCAAGGCAAGATTTTTTAAAATACCTTTAAACTTTAAAGATTACTGAAGTTAAAAAAAATAGTTTTTCTTCGGTATCAATATTAAATACCTCAAAACGATATTCTAGACCTAATTGAAGTTTTAATGTTTCAGAAATTAACCAACCGATCTGAGTCGTTGTTCTATAGTCAAGTTCGGGATTTAACTTTTCAGCTAAGCTCAATAACCCTTCAATAGATGTTACTAAATAACCCTCACCAACATTGAGTTTTTCACCATTTAAGGGAAAATCAACAGCCAAGCGATAACGACTTCTAAGAATCGTGAGCTCATCTAAAATGCGTTGTTCCAAACGCACTCGGTGCCCAAAGCGTAAAGCATGATTCTTTTTAGTATAATTAAACTGTTGGGTTAAACGCAATTCATTGCTACCGCCGTCAATAGATTCCCTTAAACGATATTGAACACCTAGACTAATAGCGTTATTGTAGTCTAGGTTAAAGGTAGAAAAATGAACTAAGTCCAGTTGTCTGTTTTCAAAACTGATGGCATCGTCTCTATACATATAGTAACGAGAACGCAAGGCAAAGTTGAATTTGTAATGACTAGAAAACCTTTTGTTCAATGCAAAAGTACTTTCGCCTAAACTTTCAAAATTAGATTGGGAAAATAGGTGAAATCCAATAAAACATGCTAAGAAGCATAACAGGTATTTAGTATAAGACATGCTCGTAAGACGTCGGATTTATGGTTTTAAAGCTTAAAAGTGCCCCATCTTTATTAAACGTAAATTCTCTTAAATGACGTTGCTTATTGGCTTTTACTTCTGCAATGATTTCAAAATTGGGCACTATTCCAGAATCTTGGGACAACACTTGAGTAATAAATTGAGAAGGTTCAAACTGAGAGTCAAAAACATATTGTTCTTGGACTTTGATCACCTTATGTTTTGTATAAGAAGATTTAAAGTAATCTTTAATTCTCGTCTTTATCGAAGTTTCAACTGCTTTGAATTTTGTCAGGACTTCAAGGTCTTCAATAAGACCTTGGTCCGAAAATTCTAGGCTGTAACGTTTGCCTTTGTATTTAAATTTAGCTTCAAAACTCAGCTTTTCCCCATCCGTTTCTTTGTAAAAATTGATGCGCTTACAATGCTTTGGAAGTGTTTCGATGATGTTTTGAGCAGTAATAGGAAACGCTGATAACTTAATACGCTTTTCTTTTTCGTTTTTGGTTTGGCCTAAAACGAGTTGTCCAAAACATAATAAAACAAATAATAACTTGAGTTGCATTTTTTTAATAAAATATCATTAGACTTCATTATATCTAAAGCAAGATACTTCATGATCGTTGACCATTCCGGTAGCTTGCATATGTGCATAAACCACAGTAGTGCCAACAAATTTAAAACCACGCTTTTTTAGGTCTTTGCTTATGATATCGCTTAGAGGTGTATTAGCTGGTGCATCTCTATGGTCTTTTAGGGTATTTTTTATGGGTTTGCCATCTACAAAATCCCAAATGTATTTTGAAAAGCTTCCAAATTCTTCTTGAATTTTCATAAATGCTTGAGCATTAGTTATTGTTGCTTTTATTTTAAGCTTGTTTCTAATTATTCCTGAATTTTGAAGGAGTTCTTTATATTTGTTTTCGTCATAATGTGCAATCTTATTGTAGTCGAAATTATCAAAAGCCTTTCTAAAGTTTTCACGTTTTCTCAAAACAGTGATCCAGCTTAATCCAGCCTGAAAAGTCTCGAGGGTTAAGAATTCAAATAAGGTGTCGTCATCATAAACAGGGACACCCCATTCTTCATCATGATATTTTACATAAAGTGGGTCATCCTTGGGCCAAGCGCATCTATGAACGTCTTCGTTTTTCATTAAGTGAAAGGTTTTTTATCTTAATTCTACTAAGGTAACATATGTCACATAATTTATGACAAAACAAACCTAATTTTGTAGTATGGAAGTATTAGAAAACACAATGATAAAGAACATCATCTCTCAAAGCTTGGAGGATTCAATGACTTATGAGGAATATAGAACCTTGGTCTCAAATTTAGTTGAAGAACAATCAACAACAGGTAATGAAAAAACCGAGGCTTTAATCAATTTTACCATGTTGAATGACAGACGCATGAAGCGTTGGGACAAAACCGTAAAACTGTCTGAGGATACTGTAGAAAGAATAAAATCGTTTAATAAAAAGGTCACTTGGTTGGTACTAACAGAGAGTTGGTGTGGTGATGCGGCCCATATTGTCCCAGTAATAGACAAAGTCGCTAAACTCAATAATAAGATAGACTATAGGATAGTCTTAAGGGATGACAACGACAAGTTAATGGATCAATTTTTAACCAATGGCGGAAGAGCCATCCCTAAGTTAATTATGATTGATAACGAAACAAATGAAGTTGTCAATACCTTTGGGCCTAGACCAACTGTAGCAACAGAAATGGTAAAAGCCTATAAAGCTGAACATGGTCAACTAACATCAGAATTTAAGGAAGATTTACAACGTTGGTACAATAAAGATAAAGGACAGTCTACAGTTGACGATTTGGTGAATCTTTTAGGCTAACATCAGAATTTTCGTCAGTTTGTTTGAGTGCCAAATCTTTGATTTGGTGTATCGAAAACAAGAAAATATTGTAATATTCCAACAGACAACAATCTTTCAAATTGTCACTTCGAGTGTTCCGACGTTTACTGTCGGAACGTATCGAGAAGTCATTTCAACTGATCATCTTAAATAGGTTCTTGATATATTTCGATTCACTTCGACTAAGCTTGACAACCCGAAACAACAGAATGGGACTAAACTTTACTAATTTTTCCCTCTGAACGAGAAAGTAATTGTACCGATTTGCTCTCTTTTGCTCGAAGCATCAAACTGAACTTCTTTAGCATATTCTAAAGCATGATCTATTAGGCATGCATTTTTGGAGCTTGAAGCTCCGTTAATAAATGCATCTATAACATTACCATTGCCATTCACAGTAATGCTCACTACAATTTTCCCGCCCTTTTCACAAAGGTACCTTGGGATATCATAATCTTGCATAATTCTTCCTGTAAGGGAATAGGTTAGAGTACTTCTGGCTTTAGCATGCTCGTCTGCGATCTTTTTGTTCTCTAATCGCTTATTAAGTTCTTCTTGAAGTTTCTTATAAGATTGGGTTTCTTCAGAATTTAGGGCATAGGCATTGCCATTGGCATAAGATTTATCGATACTTGTTTCTTCTTGTACGTCATTTGCTTTAGCTTCTTCCAAGGCTTTGGTAGTGCGCTCAAAATCGTTTGGGCTTACGGTTTTAAAGTTGCGCATCAATTCTTTAAATTCTTGGTCTTCATTAAAAGCTTTGTTCGTAGAGGCGCCATCTAAAGCCTCAAGTAGTTTTTGTTCCTCTTTGGTAAGTTCGGGTTCGGGCTCAATCTCGTAATAGCTTTCCGTAATCAGCTTTCCTTTTAATTTCAATTGAATACTGAACATTGCAAGAACCACAGTTCCTGTAAGAAGAAATGTGATGATAGCTGCTTTATGTTGTTCAATTAGTTTCAAAATGTATCGCTATTTCTGACATAAAGATATACGAATATAACAACGAAAAAGTTTAAATGTGTGCTTTAAACACTTGTTAAATTAGTGATTTAGCGGAAGTGTAGCTATAAAATCTTCAGGACTTAAAGCATCTTCTACTTTAAAATCGCCTATACGTGTACGGCGTAATTCAGATAAATGCGCTCCAGAATCTAGAGCCTTACCAAATTCGTGCGCCAAAGATCTAATATAAGTACCTTTACTACAGACTACTCTAAATTTTAACTCTAGACCTTTGATCTCAGTGATTTCAAATTCAGAAATTTTAACCTTGCGCGATTTTACTTCCACATTTTCTCCAGCTCTGGCAAACTCATACAAACGCTTGCCATCTTTTTTAATAGCAGAAAACACGGGAGGAAACTGTTCTATGCTGCCAATGAACTTTTTTGTAGTTCTATGAATAAAATCGTCGGTGATATGGTCTGTCGGATACGTAGCATCGATTTCGGTTTCCAAATCATAAGAAGGCGTGGTATTGCCTAACACAAAAGTGCCAGTATATTCCTTTTCCTGACCTTGAAAGGTATTGATCTGTTTGGTCATTTTACCAGTGCAAATCACTAACAAGCCTGTTGCTAAAGGATCTAGAGTGCCCGCATGACCTACTTTTATTTTTTTGATGGCAAATGTTTTTCGGATAGCCCATCGTAATTTATTTACAGCTTGAAAAGATGTCCAATGTAATGGTTTGTCGATAAGTAAAATCTCACCATTTTTAAAATCCTCTAGGGTTTTCATGACGCAAACGACCAAATAATAGCTATAAGACCAACAATAATACAGTAGATGGCAAAATAAGTCAGTTTACTCTGCTTTACAAGTGCTATCATCCATTTACAAGCAAATAGGCCAGCAATAAACGCAGCAATAAATCCAATGCTTAAGGTGGTGAAATTTGTGCTTTCATAGGTGATTTCCCCACTAAAAATATCTTTGGCAATTTTTCCAAAGATGAGTGGAACAACCATTAAAAAAGAAAATCTAGCAGCTTTGGTTTTGTCATTTCCTAAAAGCACAGAAGTAGAAATCGTAGCGCCAGAGCGAGAAATTCCTGGAAGCATAGCTATAGCCTGCGAAATCCCAATAACAAAAGCATTACTGTAAGATACACTTTTGTTGGTGTCTTTTGCTCTATCAGCTAAGAACAAAAGGATAGCCGTAATAATGAGCATAAAACCAACTAGCATAATATTACCTCCAAAGAGTTGCTCTAATTGTTCTTCAAAAAAGAGCCCAATAACTGTGGCTGGTATCATGGATATGGCAATTTTAACTAAAAATTGCAGGTCCTCATTCCATTCAAATTTCAAAATACCTTTAATGATTAGAAGAATGTCTTTTCTAAAAATAACGATGGTACTCAGGGCTGTAGCAAAATGAAGCACAACGGTAAACAACAGACTTTCTTTAGGTACTGAATTGTCGCCTAGAATAGCTTTACCAAGTTCTAAATGGCCGCTCGACGATACAGGTAGAAATTCGGTAAGTCCTTGTACAATTCCTAAAATGATAGCATCAATAATATCCATGAGGGCAAATATCAGGCTTCAAATACCAAATTCCAAGTAGAATGATTTAGTCTTTGGAGTTTTTATCTTTATTGGGATTTAGAAGAATAGCATAAACTTGTATGCCAAAGCCAATTAAAACCAGAGTAGGGGCTAAACGGATCCGTCTCCAGCTAAAAACATCAGGATTCCAAACATTCGGATCATCACTTCCGCCACCTGTCATTAAAATGAAGCCAATAACAATACATGCCAAACCGATAAGCATAAACTTATAGTTTTTCTTTCCGAAGATAAACTCAGCTTTTGACTGCTCTTTGCGTTTTTTTTCTCCCATTGATTTTTAAATTCAGTAAAGATAATGTCATCATCTAATGCTATCCATTACTTTTGCGAATTGCAAAGTAACGGTTTTATTTAAAACTATTGTCTTAAGGGAATCTAAAATCGATCAAGACGAAATTGAAATCGAAGTCGAAGTCAAAAAATCGAAATAATAAAAGATTAACTTTTTAATTAATAGCTCTTACTTTCCACTACTTAATATCAAAACCGTGACTCGAAACTAATCCCCTATACTTATCCCAAAGGACCTAATAATACAACTGATCCGTTTTTAAGTTCAAGAAACGCTGTGTCGCAATAAAGGTACTGATCCAAGTAATGACAATACCCAACACAAAAATACCAACAAATAAGCCAATAATCATTAAGGTGTTTCTAAGGAGTTCCAATTCAGGAAAGGTCAGGTCTAAGTAGTATAGCACAAAAGCCATACCTACTAAAGCTACTACAGCACCAATGATACCGAGTTGTATACTCTTCCAGACAAAAGGTTTTCTAATAAAGCTTTTAGTCGCACCAACCATTTGCATGGTCTTAATAATAAACCGCTTAGAATATACGGCTAATCGAATAGAACTATTAATCAGCAATACCGCAATTAAAGTAAATAGTGCGCTAATAATCAATACCCAAAAGCTTATTTTCTTTACGTTATCGTTCATTAATTCAACCAAATCGTTGTCGTATCGTATTTCTTCAATAAAGGATTTATTGGCTAGGTTGTCTGATATTTCACTAAGCTTTTCGGTAGTGACATAATCGGCTTTTAAATACACATCAATGGAATTTTGAAGCGGATTATAGCCCACAAAATCCATAAAATCTTCACCTGTTTCGGCTTTCATCATTTCGGCAGCTTCTTCTTTAGAGACATAGACGGCATCTTTAGAGTAGTCTGCCATAGCCAAGGTCTTTTTAAGCTGATTGACTTCAACCTCTTTTGCGGTATCATTTAAGTAAATGGTCATTACCACCTGTTCCTTAAAATGATCAGCCACTTTTTTAGAATTGATGACTAACAAACCTAAACAGCCTAAGAGAAATAATACCAAAGCGATACTGATAACAACAGAAACATAAGAGGAAATGAGTTTGCGTTTTTGGTATTTTTCAAAAGATGAAGCCATATAGAACGGATTAATGCTGTAAAAATAAAAAACAATTTAGTTATCTAGAGTATTACAACGTTTAGTTTTTAATTGTGTTGCAATACCACTAAATTTGCCGTCGTTATCGTCATTGCGAGCGAGGAACGAGCGAAGCAATCTACATAGTGGAAAAGATTGCCACATCAAGCCTTGGGCTTGATTCGCAATGACAAATACATCATATTGTAAATTATGAAATACAACTTCAACGCGATAGAAAAAAAGTGGCAAAAGATTTGGTCAGAGCGCCAAACTTTTAAAGCAGAGAATAATTCAGAAAAGTCTAAATACTATGTTTTGGATATGTTTCCTTATCCAAGTGGTGCAGGCTTACATGTAGGTCATCCGCTAGGATATATTGCCAGTGATATTTATGCACGCTACAAACGCCATAAAGGCTTTAATGTATTGCATCCCATGGGATATGATAGTTTTGGCTTGCCTGCAGAACAGTATGCCATACAAACAGGACAACATCCTGCATTAACCACTGAAGCCAATATTAAAACCTATCGCAGACAGTTAGATCAAATTGGTTTTTCGTTTGATTGGTCTCGTGAAGTACGTACTTCAAATCCAGAATATTATAAATGGACGCAGTGGATTTTCATTCAGCTGTTTGAATCTTGGTATAATTATGAAAGTAATAAAGCCGAGCACGTTGATACACTCGTCAAAGTTTTTGAAGCTGACGGTAATCAAAATATCAATGCCGCTTGCGATGATGATACCGAAGTATTCTCTGCAGACCAATGGAAGGCCTATTCTAAAGTTGAAAAACAACATATACTTCTAAAATATAGATTGACCTATTTAGCAGAAACCGAAGTGAATTGGTGTCCAGCATTAGGAACCGTTTTAGCTAATGATGAAATTGTTAATGGTGTGTCAGAACGTGGTGGTCATCCTGTGATTCGCAAAAAGATGACCCAATGGAGCATGCGTATTTCTGCCTATGCCGAACGTTTGCTTCAAGGTTTGGATACGATTGATTGGACAGATGCTTTAAAAGACATCCAAAGAAACTGGATCGGTAAATCCGTTGGTGCTTCCGTCACCTTCAACGTCACTGCGAGCGAAGCGAAGCAATCTCACCAAATCGAAGTTTTTACCACAAGACCAGATACCATTTTTGGAACCTCCTTTATGACTTTGGCTCCAGAGCATGAGTTGGTGTCTCAAATCACTACTGAAGCTCAAAAAGCTGAGGTTGAAGCCTATATTGAGGCCACGGCTAAACGTAGTGAACGTGATCGCATGGCAGATGTGAAGACCATTTCGGGCGTATTTACAGGAGCGTATGCAGAACATCCCTTTACCAAGGAACCGATTCCGATTTGGATAGGTGATTACGTACTGGCAAGTTATGGCACAGGAGCTGTGATGGCTGTACCGTGTGGTGACCAGCGCGATTATGATTTTGCTAAACATTTTGACATTCCGATTCCAAATATATTTGAAGGTGTTGATATTTCTGAAGAAGCTTTTGCAGATAAGGACAAAACCATTATTGCCAATAGTGATTTCATCAACGGCATGAATTATAAAAAAGCCACCAAACGTGTCATTTACGAATTGGAGCAAATCGGGCAAGGTAAAGGTAAAACTAATTACCGACTACGAGATGCAGTTTTCTCAAGACAACGTTATTGGGGCGAGCCTTTTCCAGCGTATTATGTGGATGGTATGCCTCAAATGATAGCTACTGAGCATTTGCCATTAACGCTTCCTGAAGTTGAAAAATATCTTCCGACCGAAGAAGGCGAACCGCCATTAGGTAGAGCAACACATTGGGCTTGGGATACTGATCAGTGTGCTGTAGTCAGTAATCAGTTGATTGATCACGAAACAGTTTATCCATTGGAATTGAATACCATGCCAGGTTGGGCAGGAAGTTCGTGGTATTTCTTTAGATATATGGAAGATGCCAAGCGCAACGAGGTCTTTGCTAGTGAAGCCGCTTTAAACTATTGGGATAGCGTAGACTTGTACATTGGTGGAAGCGAGCATGCGACTGGTCACCTGCTATACTCACGTTTTTGGGTAAAGTTTCTATACGATAGAGGTTATGTAAGTGTCAATGAGCCCTTTAAAAAACTGATTAACCAAGGAATGATATTGGGAACGAGTGCCTTTGTGTATAGATATAATTGGTCTCTTGGTATCGATGGGGCAATAAGTAAGCCACCAATTTTTATATCAAAAACATTTTTAGATAAAATAAAGAGCAAAGATTATGCATTAAGTGATAATTGCGAAGCTATTGATTCTATAATTGGAGAGTTGTCATCTAAACATCAAGCAGTTTTTATGGAAGCACAAATAAGAAGCTTTCCGTTTACAGCGATTCATGCTGATGTTAGTTTTATTAATGCTGCAAATGAATTAGATATCAGAAAATTTAGAGATTGGAGAGAGGAATTTGCTGAAGCCTATTTTATTGATAGTGAAGGCAAATTAATTAATGAAGACAATGGTGTATTCCATGTTGAACGAGACGTCGAAAAAATGTCCAAATCCAAATTTAATGTCGTTAATCCTGATGAGATTTGTGAGCAATATGGCGCGGACAGTTTAAGACTCTACGAAATGTTTTTGGGACCATTAGAGCAATACAAGCCTTGGAATACGGCTGGTATTACAGGTGTGCATGGGTTTCTTAAAAAATTATGGAAGTTATTCCACCAAGGCGAAAATAACACGTTCTATGTGGACGCTTCCCCTTTGGGGAAGTCGGAAGGGGCTGAGAGTTTTAAAACCCTTCATAAAACCATAAAGAAAGTCGAGGAGGATATTGAGAATTTTTCGTTCAACACTTCAGTTTCGACCTTTATGATTGCCGTGAATGAATTAACCGCTCAAAAGTGTGCAAGCAAAGCGATACTAGAACCCTTATTAATTTTAGTGTCTCCTTATGCACCTCATATCGCTGAAGAACTCTGGGAGCAGTTAGGGCATATGGAATCCATCGCCACAGCACCATTCCCAAAGTTTGAGGAAAAGCATTTGGTGGAAAGTTCTAAAAACTACCCTATTTCATTTAATGGTAAAATGCGTTTTACGTTGGAGTTACCATTAGATATGAGTAAGGAGGATATTGAAAAAACGGTGTTAGCTTACGAAAAAACCCAAGAACAGTTACAAGGACGTACGCCTAAAAAAGTGATTGTAGTACCAGGTAAGATTGTAAATATTGTGGGCTAGGCCTATAATGGGCATTTAAAATGTCAGTTCGAGTATTCCGACCAAAAGCGTCGGAATGTATCGAGAACTAATTTTTAATAAAATGATACTAAAACCAGAAAGAATACTTAAGATTGGGATATTCTTTTTATTGGTGTTTCTCATTAGTCACGGACTTTTATGGCTCTTCGAAGAACGTTTCGATAAAACCCGTTGGGCGAGTGACCCATTGCATCGATATGAAATGGTGGATGATCTTATAGAATCACAACTTTTAATGCAAAAGCCGAAACCCGAAGTCATAGCCATTTTGGGTGAGCCAAGTTCAAGCTCAAATACGGAGAAAGATATGTTCATTTACAAGATTGGTGATCCACCGAGTTTTTTTAATTCAAGGAAAGAACATCTCCTTATCATTTTTGTCAATCAAAAAGTAGATGAAGTCACTTTAGCTTTTGAGTGAAAAATAGGTAACGTCATTGCGAGGACAAAGAACGAAGCAATCTTTCTAATTGAAGTATTTTCAAAATAATAGATTGCAGTACCCCCGTATCTTCAATCAAAGTATATTTTGATTTCTATAATCGCAAATCAGTCGAAGTAATGCTTGAAAAAACTTTGTCAGTTCGAGTGTCACGCTATTAGCGTAACGTATCGAGAATTTATCAATAAAAAAACGTGTTTTTCCACTTTATCGAAACTATAGTACGTACGTCTATTGTCGTATTTTTTTGAAAATGAATGATTTGTTGAAATATTCATAAAATAAAAACATCAAAATCAGAATTTCATAAAAATGACTTCAAATAGGTAGTCAAATTTGGATAGCTAATTATTTTAATAGTATTTCATAGTGCTATTAATCTCAATAATCTACTAAATCTGAAATGGGCTTAATTAGTTTTAGCCTGTTTCATTTAGTAGATTTATAAATTTAAAATCTATCAAATGAAAATCGGAGTCCCAAAGGAAATCAAGAACAATGAAAACAGAGTTGGTATGACACCAGCTGGAGCTTTTGAACTTATTAAAAACAATCACACCGTTTATGTACAGAAGAGTGCTGGTTTAGGCAGTGGCTTTTTTGACGAAGACTACGAAGCGGTCGGAGCTATTTTATTAGACCGTATAGAAGAGGTCTATGCTTCTGCCGATATGATTGTAAAAGTAAAAGAACCTATTGCAGAAGAATATGACTTAATTGAACCACATCATGTGGTATTTACCTATTTTCATTTTGCCTCTAGTGAACCATTAACTAGAGCGATGCTTAACAGTGAAGCCGTTTGTATTGCTTACGAAACCGTTGAGGATGAGGATGGATCACTACCGCTGTTAACACCAATGTCTGAAGTTGCCGGACGTATGGCCATTCAACAAGGTGCTAAGTATTTAGAGAAGCCAATTAAAGGACGAGGTGTATTATTGGGAGGTGTGCCAGGAGTACCGCCAGGAAAGGTTTTAGTACTTGGCGCTGGGACAGTTGGTATCCAAGCCGCAAAAATGGCAGCAGGCCTAGGTGCGCATGTCACTATTATGGATATCAACATGAAGCAATTACGTTATGTTAACGATGTGATGCCCAATCACGTTGTAACCGAGTTTTCGAGTGAGTTCAATATAAGAAATAGAATAAAGGATCATGATTTAATCGTTGGGGGCGTCTTAATAAAAGGTGCAAAAGCGCCAAAATTAATTACTAAAGATATGTTGAAAGAGATGCGACCAGGAACCGTTATCGTAGATGTAGCTGTAGATCAAGGCGGTTGTATAGAAACGACCAAGGCCACAACACATGAAGATCCTACTTACATTGTCGATGACGTAGTGCACTATTGTGTAGCAAATATGCCAGGCGCAGTACCTTACACATCAACTTTGGCCTTAACCAACGTCACATTACCTTATGTTCTTCGATTAGCCAATCAAGGATGGGAAGTAGCTTGTGCCAAAGATAAATCACTTAGAAAAGGATTGAACATTGTAAAAGGTAAAATCGTATACGAAGAAATTGCAGAGGCCTTTAACTGGTCTATTGATGCGATGTAAAGCTTAACATACTGACAATATTTCCTGTCAAATTTTTGGCGTATTATTTGCTATCTTTAAATTAGTAATAGTTAAATTTTTATTGATATGATGGGATATTATATACTTGCAGGAGCTATTTTTCTTGTAAGTTCGTATGTAAGTAATAAGTTGAAAAGTAAGTTTCAGCATTATTCGAAGATTCATCTCAGAAATGGAATGAGTGGTCGGGAAATCGCTGAGAAGATGTTGGCTGATAATGGAATTTATGATGTTGAGGTCATATCTACCCCTGGTCAGTTGACGGATCATTATAACCCTAAGAATAAAACGGTCAATTTAAGTGAAGTGGTTTATAATCAGCGCAACGCGGCCGCTGCTGCTGTAGCAGCTCACGAAGTGGGCCATGCAGTACAACATGCAAAAGCTTATAGCTGGTTACAGATGCGATCTGCTATAGTTCCTGCTGTAGGTATTAGTAGTAAATTATCTAATATCATAATAATGGTAGGCCTTGTACTTTCGGTTGGAGGATCGGTTCTTGGCAATAGTATATTCTTAATAGGGATTCTACTTTTTGCTGTTACTACTGCTTTTACATTTATAACGCTTCCTGTAGAGTATGATGCGAGTAATAGAGCTCTAGCATGGTTGGAAAATAAGAATATGGTTTCTCAAGAAGAGCATGCAGGAGCGCAAGATGCACTTAAGTGGGCGGCAAGAACATATTTAGTGGCAGCATTAGGTTCTTTAGCGACCCTACTTTATTTTATAAGTATATTTTTAAATAGAAGGTAAGTTGCAAAAATTTGAAAACTAAGAGCTCTGAATTTCAGGGCTTTTTTTATAGTTTATATTCTGAAAATACTTACATTTATACGACTAAATTTAATTAATATTATGGAAAATCAATTGCCCAATCAATTCCCTGAACAGCAACAAAGTAAAGTACTGGTAAGTAGTTTATCTGATATTGAACGTGTTGCATTTTATAAAAAGACCTACAGTCACGTAGCAGGCGGTGTACTTGTGTTTATTCTTTTTGAATATTTATTACTCCAAAGTGACACAATTGTAGAGTTTATGTTATCTATGACGGAAGGTTATAAATGGTTATTAATGCTTGGTGGCTTTATGTTGGCTACTAATTATGCAGAAGGCATGGCATTACGAACGACAGATAAAAACAAACAGTATCTGGCTTATGGCATCTATATATTTTTCGAGGCTTTAATATTTGTACCATTAATTTATATTGCTGCATATTATATGGAGTCTGGCCCTGAAATCCTTAATCAGGCTGCTATAGTAACCTTGGCTTTATTTACTGGATTATCTGCTGTAGTATTGGTAACAAAAAAGGATTTTTCTTATTTAAAGACAGGATTGACCATTGGTTTTTTCATCGTCATCGGTCTAATTATCGCAGGAACACTATTTGGTTTTAATTTAGGTCTGTGGTTCTCAGTTGGAATGTGCTTATTAGCTGGCGGTTCCATTTTGTATCAAACATCAAATATGGTCAACAAGTATAGTGTTGAAGATTATATTCCTGCAGCACTTGGACTATTTGCCTCCTTAATGCTACTATTTTGGTATATATTGAGAATATTTATGTCTAGAGATTAAACAGAATAAATTCTTCAAACATATTTTTAAAGGTTATCAGTTTTGGTAACCTTTTATATTTTAATCTGCCTATTAATCTGTTGTTGCAAAGAGATAAATGTTTCAGTTCTTGAGACGCCTTTGATGCCTTGAATTTGTGTATTTAGCAAGTGCATTAAATGCTCATTATCCTTTGAAAGGATTTTAATAAATATACTCCATTCACCAGTGGTATAGTGACACTCAATAACTTCTGGTACGCGCTGCAATTGTTTTACGGCTTCAGGATTACTAACGGCTTTATCTAAATAAACACCTACAAAAGCCATTGTGGTGTAGCCCAATACTTTTGGATTAATAATGAATTTTGAACCCGATAACAAACCCGACTTTTCTAATTTCTTGAGCCGTTGATGGATAGCGGCACCAGAAATACCAACATTTCGGGCAATTTCTAAAATAGGTGTTCTGGCATCTTCCATTAAAGCCCTAAGAATCTTTTTATCAATACCATCAATATAGATGCCCTTATCACTAACTTTCATAAAATAAACTTTAAAATTGAAAGCTAAAAATAAGAAAAGGATTATAAATCTTAAAGATTAAGTGGATTATAGCCCAAATATGGTACTTCCTTTTCCGTGAATTTAACACCGTAGGTTTCCAATTCCTCCAAAATGGGCGTGTACACTTCTTTAGTAATAGGAATCTGAACACCTGGTGTTGTTATTTTGCCATTTAAAATATCTAAAGTTGCCATGGCAACTGGTAAACCCACCGTCTTTGCCATTGCTGTGTAGGTCTGGTCCTCACCAACGACCACCATGGTCGCATCAATTTGATGTTTTTTTCCATCAAGTTCGTAACCAAACTTATGATACATCACAATCATGTCCTTGTCATCTGCATCCAGTGTCCAACTATCCATTAAAATTCTCTGAAGAATTTGTGCAGGAGTCGCTTTATCAAGACCAACCATTTTGTTAGGGTTAAAAATATCGAGCTCTAAAAATTTGTCCCAAATAATATCATCCTGATCTATATTTAGGGCATGTCTAAATTTTAACTCTACAGAATCCGTTGGGCTATATGGTAAAAAGGCATTAACGAAATCGCGATAACTCATATTGACACTATCGTCAATAGTGTAGCTATCATCCGTCATTCCTAATTGTACAAAGACATTCCATGCACGACTAAAACCCACACGTCTCATAGTCCCTCGATACAAAGTCTTGGCGTGGCCCAAACCATAAGCATGCTGATAGGTTAGAGAATCTCTATTGGCATAGCCTTCAAAGCGTCCATAACCATCAATATCTAAAAATTCGGTACGTCTGAATAGTCGACCATAGGGAATGTATTTGAATTGATTTTCCTGTAAAAACTTAGCAGCACCACCTTGACCTGCAAGTACCACATTTCTTGGGTTCCAGGTAAACTTATAATTCCAGAGATTATCATCGCTTTCTGGAGCAACAAGTCCGCCTGTAAAGGATTCAAACAAAATCATTTTGCCGCCATTATCCCTTATGCGATCAATGACTTGCATCGCACTCATATGGTCTATACCAGGGTCGACGCCAATTTCGTTCATAAAGACCACATTATTGGCCTTGGCATCAGTATCTAGGGCTTGCATTTCTTTACTTACATAAGAAGCCGTTACCATATGCTTTTTGTAAGTAATGCAATCTTTAGCTACCTCAATATGAAAGCGTGCTGGCAACATAGAAACAATGATATCGGCATTTTGGATGGCTACAACCCTTGATTCTGGCTTAAAAACATCCAAATGAATAATATCTACATTAGTGTGCTCTCCAACAAGTTTTTTTGCATTTTCTACATTAATATCACCAATGGTAATTTGAAGCTGTTCACTTTCCGATTTATCTAATAAGTACTTAATAAGGTAAGATGATGATTTTCCTGCACCAATAATTAAAATCTTTCGCATAGTGGCTTTATATGACTAATTTTGTAGGCACGAATGTAATAAATACAAAAAGCAAAAGAAACATAAATTCGGTTTTACTTATGAACAAAAAGTTGCTTATCATAGGCTCAATTTTAGGAATTTTAGGAATAGTTTTAGGAGCCTTTGCTGCTCATGGTCTCAAAGAATTGGTAGATGCGAACGCCGTAAAATCTTTTGAAACCGGCGTGCGTTATCAAATGTATCATGCTTTTTTATTATTGATTTTGGGAGGCACGTCTTTTGTAAATACTAAAATCAAAAGAATAATACTTTACATAGTCATCATTGGTATAGTTTTCTTTTCAGGTTCTATTTATGGACTGGCCACAAATGAGCTCACAAGCTTTGATTTTAAGAGCATAGCCATGATAACACCAATAGGTGGTTTGCTTCTAATTATAGCTTGGGTAGTGATGTTAATCGGGATTATAAGAAATAAGGTCGATTAATGCTATTTCGCCATGTAATTATAAAATAAAATTATAATTTTGTGCCCTAAAACAATACGAAAATTATGGCCAACCATACGTCTTCAACGAAAACGATTTCGTTAGAAAAATACGGCATAAAAAATGCCAAAATCCACTATCAACTACAGCCCAAAGAACTTCAAGCCATTACCGTAGAAAAGGGTATTGGGAAAGAGACACTAAACGGAACTTTAGCCATCAATACAGGCAAGTTTACAGGACGTTCGCCAGAAGATCGCTTTTTGGTTAAGGACGATTATACCGAAGACCGTATTTGGTGGGGAAAATCCAATAAGGCGATTTCACCAGATAATTTCGATTTTTTACAATCCGAAATAGAAAATTATCTAAGCGGTAAAGAAGTATTTGTTAGGGATGGCTATGTTTGTGCAGACCCTAAATACAAAATGAACGTAAGGACAATAACCGAGTACCCTTGGTCTAATATGTTCATTTACAATATGTTTTTAAGACCTGAAGAAGATGAGCTAAACGGTTTTGAAGAGGAATGGTTGGTACTATGCGCTCCAGGTTACGAATGTCCAAATCATGAAGCTCACGGTCTAAGACAAGGTAATTTTTCTATTTTAAATTTCACTAAGAAGATTGCCTTAGTGGCAGGTTCTGCCTATACAGGTGAAATGAAGAAAGGTATTTTTACAGCTTTAAATTTTATTTTACCAGTAGAGAGAAGCGTATTGCCAATGCACTGTTCCGCCAATGTAGGTGAGGACGGAGAAACGGCTATATTCTTTGGTCTATCTGGAACAGGAAAAACAACCTTATCCACAGATCCAGACCGTCAATTAATAGGTGATGATGAGCATGGATGGACTGCAGAAAATACCATCTTTAATTTTGAGGGTGGTTGCTATGCAAAAGTTATTGACTTATCTGAAGAAAAAGAACCAGATATTTACAGAGCCATTAGACCAGGAGCCATTTTAGAAAATGTTGTTTTTAAGGACAACGGCGAAGTCGATTATTTAGATAGTACCATTACACAGAATACACGTGTAAGTTATCCCATCTATCATATCGATAATATTAAGACACCATCTTATGCTGCCAATCCGAAGAATATTTTCTTCTTAACGGCAGATGCTTTTGGTGTTTTACCTCCAATATCCAAACTAACACCAGCACAGGCGGCTTATCATTTTATTTCGGGATATACAGCAAAGGTTGCAGGTACTGAGGCCGGAGTTGTAGAGCCACAGCCATCGTTTTCTGCTTGTTTTGGGGCGCCATTTATGCCTTTACATCCAGCAAAATATGCCGATATGTTGAGCAAAAAAATGAAAGAAGCAGGAGTTAATGTATGGCTCGTAAATACAGGCTGGACAGGTGGTCCTTATGGTGTTGGTACACGCATGAAGCTAAAATATACTAGAGCGATGATTACAGCTGCGTTAAGCGGACAGTTAAGTAATTATACCTACGAAGATTATCATATCCATTCTGTGTTTGGTGTGGCTCAGCCAAGAACTTGCCCTGGTGTACCCACGGAAGTATTGAGTCCAAGAGCTACATGGAATGATGATAAGGCCTATTACGATATGGCATTTAAACTATCCAATGCCTTTAGGGAAAACTTTAAACAATTTGAATCTGGTGCTTCTGAAGAAGTTAGACGTGGAGGACCACAACGATACAATTATTAAACCTTAGATTTTATATAAACAAAAAGCGATTCTAAATTTAGAATCGCTTTTTGTTTATAATGTATTGTTCGTCTGATTACTTTCCTTTATTTACCGCATCTATATACTTTTGTAAGGCCATGGTCATCGATGGTGTTTCTGGCGTTGGTGCAGCAATATCAACACGTAAGCCTTTTTCCTTAACCGCTTTAACAGTAGTATTGCCAAATACAGCAATGCGTGTATCGTTTTGTTTAAAGTCTGGGAAATTATGGAATAAGGATTCAATACCAGATGGGCTAAAGAATACTAAAATGTCGTAATAAACGTCTGCCAGATCAGATAAATCACTAATCACGGTTTTATAGAACGTAGCTTGTTTCCAGTTAACGCCCAAATTATCTAAAGTTTCTGGGATTATTGGCTTTACCTTATCTGTAGTAGGTAACAAAAAGGCTTCGTCTTTATATTTTTTAATTAAAGGTATGAGATCGCCAAATGTGCGTTTACCTACATAAATTTTACGCTTTCTGTACACAACGTATTTCTGTAAGTAATAGGCAACCGCTTCAGATTGGCAGAAATACTTCATGGTATCTGGCACTTTAAAACGCATTTCGTCTGCAATTCTAAAGAAATGGTCTACAGAATTTCTACTGGTTAAGATAATCGCAGTAAACTTACTGAGATCTATTTTTTGTTGTCTGATTTCTTTGGCTGAAACACCTTCTACATGAATAAAAGGTCTAAAGTCAACTTTGACTTTTTGCTTTTCCTGTAAGTCAAAATATGGAGAGTTCTCTATCTTAGGCTCTGGCTGTGATACTAAAATCGTTTTCACTTTCATAGGTAAACCTCTTTGTTTTAAGCGTTATACTCCCTAATTACCTTATATAAAAGCACATAAGGTGCAATTTCGAGAGCGCAAAGATACAACAAAAAATAGAAATAATTGGGATTTATTATTTTTTGATAGTTTTTAAATGAAGTTGCAAAGCCAATGAGATTTATTAAGCAAATCAAAGAAAAAGATACAATTATGATAATCTTTGAATAATTCGAAGTATATAATAGCAATAGGTTGGCTGGTAACAAGATAAAACCCGAGTAGTTAAGGAAGGTGATTTTTTGAAACAGATACCCATCTACGATACTATCTATCTCAAAGAGACTACCAATAAGCCGCTCTAACAGTGTTTTGATAATAACGACGACCGCAACTGCAAAGAAAAGTTTCAAAAAAAAGATCAATTCAAACTGTAATGGAACAATAAAAACAGAATAGCTAAAATACAGGAATATACTTCCCGAAAATGCCAGATTAAGAAAAAGAAAACCATCAAAAGGATCTATGAACTTTTGATCTTTACTGTAGATTTTCAAGTATTTTGAATTGCTTACAACCGATAAAAAATCACTAAAGCGCAATGTGTTTAGATATTTTGCCACAGCAATGGCGATCAACCCTAAGATCGTGAATATCGTAAACCACTCGTGAGTAATGAAATTCCGCATAATTGCTAAATTATAAAGAAAATAAAGGGTAACATAATTAAAATCTTAATAATCCTATAACAGGTTATAATCCATTAAAAACTTTACATTTGCTGGAAATTCTATCAGCAACGTAGTCGTTTGCTATAAAAATATATAAATGTCTGACGCACTTGTCATCATCCCTACATATAATGAAATTGAAAATATTGAGGCCATTATTAGGTCCGTGTTTTCACAAGAAAAAGCATTTCATATTTTGGTAGTAGATGACAATTCTCCTGATGAAACTGCCAAAAGAGTTAAGACTTTACAAAATAAATTCCCAGATCAGTTGTTTTTATTGGAGCGCAACAAAAAAGAGGGGTTAGGTGGAGCTTATATCGCCGGTTTTAAGTGGGCATTAGAAAAATCGTATACCTATGTTTTTGAAATGGATGCCGATTTTTCGCACAATCCAGATGATTTAGTTAAGTTGTATAGGGCTTGTGCCGAAGAAGGAGCAGATGTTTCGGTAGGATCGAGATATGTAAAAGGCATTACAGTGGTTAATTGGCCACTATCTAGAATTTTACTGTCTTATGGGGCTTCTAGATATGTGCGTTTTATCACAGGAATGAAGGTTAAAGACTCTACCGCAGGATTCATATGCTATAGAAGAGCAGTACTAGAAGCCATAGATCTAAATAAAGTTAGATTTATAGGCTATGCGTTTCAAATAGAAATGAAATTTAAAGCATATAAAAAAGGGTTTCAAATTGTAGAAATTCCTGTTATTTTTAAGGATAGAATTAAAGGTAAATCAAAAATGAGCGGCAGTATTATTTCTGAAGCCGTTTTTGGTGTTATCAGTTTAAAATTAAAAAGCTTATTTATCAAGTCATAAAGATATGAAAGGACATACCCTCATTAAAAATGCTAAAATCGTCAACGAAGGTAAAACTATTGAAGGCGATATTCTCATTGAGAATGATATTATAAAGGAAATAGATACATCAATCAGCGTAAAATCTGCCGATATGACGGTTATTGACGCAGAAGGCAACTATGTGTTACCCGGTATGATTGATGATCAGGTACATTTTAGAGAACCTGGACTAACGCATAAGGCAGATATAGAGACCGAATCTAAAGCTGCATTAGCAGGAGGTATTACCTCTTTTATAGAGATGCCCAACACCAATCCGCAAACTACAACGGTCGAAAAATTAGAAGAAAAGTTTACTATAGCTTCAAAATCGTCACACGCCAATTATTCGTTTATGTTTGGTGGCACTAATGATAACTTAGATGAAATTCTGAAGGTAGATTCCAAAACGGTTGCTGGGCTTAAAATATTCCTAGGATCTTCTACGGGTAATATGTTAGTTGATGATCCTAAAGTACTTGAAAAGATATTTTCAAATACAAACATGGTTATTTCGGTACATTGTGAGGATGAAGCAACTATTAAAGAAAATTTAGCAAAGTATAAAGCCCAGTATGGTGATGATATTCCTATGGAAATGCATCCCATCATTAGGAGTGAAGAAGCTTGCTATCTATCTTCATCAAAGGCCATTGAACTTGCTGAAAAAACAGGTGCCAGACTGCACGTCTTCCACTTATCTACAGGAAAGGAAACCAATCTGTTTACCAATAAGATTCCTCTAGAAGAGAAGAAGATTACTTCCGAAGTATGTATTCATCATTTATGGTTTTCAGATGAAGATTATGCCAAAAAGGGAAGCCATATTAAATGGAATCCGGCTGTAAAGACCTCAAAAGATAGGGCACAACTTCTTGAAGCACTGTTAGATGATAGAATAGATGTTATTGCAACAGACCATGCTCCCCATACTATTGAAGAGAAAAGTAATCCATACACAAGCGCTCCTTCTGGCGGACCGTTAGTGCAACATGCATTGGTAGCACTGTTAGAAATGCATCACCAGGGAAAAATTTCAATAGAAAAAATTGTTGAAAAAGCCTGTCATAACCCAGCAATACTATTTGATGTAGAAAAAAGAGGATATATAAAAGAAGGCTATTTTGCTGATCTGGTTGTAGTAGATTTAAATAACCCGTGGACAGTAAACAAAAGTAATATTTTATATAAATGTGGTTGGTCTCCTTTTGAAGGGAGTACCTTTAGAAGTAGAATAACACACACATTTATTAATGGTCAGCTAGCCTATAACAATTTTAAGGTATTAGACGTTAAAGCAGCACGACGTTTAACTTTTAATAGGTAATGAGGAACATCAGTTTTATTTTGTTGGGATTGCTTTTACTTTTTTTTGCTTGTGATAATGAAAGCAAGCCAAAAAAACCTAGCAATCTCATTCCTAGGGATAAAATGGAAAACATTCTTTATGATCTTTACATCGTTAATGCAGCAAAGGGGACAAACAAAAAAGTACTAGAAAAAAATAATGTCATACCAGAGACTTATATATTAACTAAGTATGGTATAGATAGTTTGCAATTTGCAGAGAGCAATAGCTATTATGCATTCGATTCTGAGGAGTATAGAAAAATGGTCGATAATGTTAAGACAAGACTTCAAGACGACAAGGAATATTTTGAAGACTTGCAAAAAAAAGAAGGTGAGGCCGCAAAGAAAAGGCGCGATTCCCTTGGTAGAGCTAGGCGCCAAAGTAGAGACTCGATTCAAAAAACAATGAAAATACAGGATGATAATTAATGATCGCCTTTTAAATCCTTAAGATATAATTGGCAAACCTCGTTAATAGATTGGTCAATAGGTTTGAACTCAAAACCAAGAGTTTTTTTAAGTTTTGAATTATCATATTTGGCAATACTTATAGCTGATTTTGCTGTCTGTTTTGAAAGACTGCGTCGCGTTCCGAATAATTTATGTTTTAACCAGTCTAACCGCCATGCTACATTGAGTAGCCACGGCTTAGCTTCCTTTTTTGGAGGTGCCACATTTAATGCTTTCGCTACCTTATATTGAAAATCCTTGAAACTGAGATTTTCAGATACCAAAATAAAGTTCTCATTTTTGATGTCTTTTTCCATGAGTTCAATCATAGCATTGACAACATCAAAGACATCTACATAGCCTACAATACCATTTACATAATAACGCATTCCGTTATGGATTTGCCTAAACAAGTTGCCACTACTTCCACCTTTCCAATAACCAGCACCGAGAATTATCCCTGGATTAACGACAATAGCATCGACCTTTTCTTGTGTGCCTCGCCAAACTTCGAGCTCAGCCCCATATTTTGTAATGGCGTATACGCTGTTGTCTTCTTCACGGTTCCAAGCTGTTTGTTCGTTAATGAGCTTCTCGGGATTTTCATGATGTCCAAGGGCGGCAATTGAACTTACGTAGCACAATTTTTTTATTGCGTTGCTAATGCACAAATTAACAATATTGGCTGTGCCTTCGATATTTATTTTGCGCAATTGATAATATTCGTTCGGTTCAAAAGAAACAAATGCAGCACAATGATAAACGTAAGTAACCCCTTTAAAGGCGTTTTGCAGTTTTGGAATATCATTAATATCTGCTTCCACCCATTCTATAGATTTAAATAAAGATTCAGCATCATCAGAAAAATACGAAAAAACATGTGCAACACGTTTTAAGGTCTTTTCTCTTCTGTAAGTCGCACGGATATTTTCGCCATTGTTCGCTAGCTTAAAAAGCAAATGAGCACCTACTAATCCTGTTCCCCCTGTAACTAATATCATATTTTAATCCTCATTAAATAAAAACGCGGTTACTGTGCCTGCCCTTGTCTGCTCGCCTCACGAAGTCTCGTACGGAGGATAGGCAGATAGGCGTAGCCGAAGTAAAATTACGTTAAAATTGTCTTTTGTCTTTTAAAGTGGAAACATATCTTTGCTGACATCTAATCACACATATTATAATGAACAAGAATTTTGTCGAAGAATTACAATGGCGAGGAATGCTACATCAAAGTATGCCAGGAGTTGAGGAACATTTATCTGAAGCAATGCGGAGTGCTTATGTTGGTTTTGATCCAACGGCAGATTCTTTACATATAGGTAACTTAGTACCTATAATGTTACTCGCCCATTATCAACGTTGTGGTCATAAACCTGTGGCACTAGTTGGTGGTGCTACTGGTATGATTGGTGATCCATCAGGTAAATCGAACGAAAGGAATCTTTTGGATGAAAATACGTTGCGCCATAATCAAGAAGCTATAAAAAAACAATTATCCCATTTCTTGGATTTTGAAAGCAATGGACCTAACGCTGCTGTTTTGGTGAATAACTACGATTGGATGAAAGAATTCTCATTTTTAGGATTCATAAGGGATGTTGGGAAGCATATAACAGTAAATTATATGATGGCCAAAGATTCTGTAAAGAATAGAATTTCTGGGGAATCGTCTAATGAGGGTATGAGTTTTACGGAGTTCACCTATCAGTTGGTACAAGGCTATGACTTTTTACATTTATATAGAGCAAATGATTGTACTATTCAAATGGGCGGAAGTGACCAGTGGGGAAATATTACTACTGGCACAGAATTGATAAGACGTATAGGAAATGGAAAAGGTTTTGCGATTACCTGTCCTTTAATCACAAAAAGTGATGGTTCAAAATTTGGAAAGTCAGAAGGAGGTAATGTTTGGTTGGATGCTAAAAGAACATCGCCTTACAAGTTTTATCAGTACTGGTTAAACTCAAGTGATGAAGATGCAGAAAAGTATATTAAGATTTTTACGTTTTTGGATGAGGTTGAAATCAATGAAATCATCTCCCAGCATGACGAAGCACCACATTTAAGAGCGCTTCAAAAACAATTGGCTAAAGAGATTACCACAATGGTGCATTCTAAAGAAGATTTTGAAAATGCGAAAAAAGCCTCAAATATTTTATTTAGTAAGTCATTCAAGGAAGATATACAAACTTTAGATGAGGCTACATTTTTAGATGTTTTTGAAGGGGTTCCTCAAGCGCATATTCCACAATCAGAGTTTGACGAAGGTCTCGATATGATTGGTGCGCTAGCGGCTAAGACTAGTTTTTTAAAATCTAACGGTGAAGCACGCCGCGCTTTAAAAGAAAATTCTATTTCCGTAAATAAAGAGAAGGTAAAAGAAGACTACAAATTATCGACCGAAGATTTAATAAACGATAGGTATATCATTTTGAATAAAGGTAGAAAGAATACTTATATCATTAAGGTGGTATAAAAAAAGTGCCCAAAATCTCTTTTGGGCACATCTAACCAATCAATCATAAGGCTAAAATTAATTCTTCTTTTTCATAGAATTAACCAAACTTTATAGCCTCCCAATTTTTGTCGGCTTGTTTCTGCAAACCTTTCACATCTTTTTTCAGCCATTTTTTTAAAGTGTTATTTCCCCAAGAATTATAAAATAGATAAAGTTTGCCATCCCTGATTTCAAAAGTTTTGGGGTTAATGTCAACTTTCTTGGAACTCAAGGCTATGGCATAAGCGCAATAGCCTCCATATTGAGGAACATACTTAGTCGGATTGTCTAAAAACGTATTTAAATTTTCTTGAGAACTGAACTTAAATTTTACACCATCATAGGTGGTAGAAAATTGTTTTAAACCTTCCTTGGCTTCGTTGTTAAAGTAGGCAACAACATCGTAACCTTTGGCTATAAAATCTCCTTTGGTGTTATAATCTTGGGTTTGAGAAAAAATAGATGTGGTAGCAATTAGCCAGATTAGAAAAATAGATTTCATAAAAGTTGTTTCTAATCTAAGTCGAAGAATTTACAAGGACTTACAGCGCCATTAAATTACAACCGCGTATGTCTGAATGATCGAATCTGCCAATCACCTCAAATTGACCATTTTGGTAAATTCTTCCTAAATCTTGAGTAGCAATAAATGCACACGAATTTATGTTAGCCAGGTCAATGACATTGATGCCCCCTGTTTTATTAGGTTGTTGTAATGATAGCGGATCTTCAGGATCTCTAGTAATAATTTTCATCCATGGAGGGCATTCAAAAATACCGTCACCTTTAGAATACGCTTGACTCAAAAGTTCAGTCATACCATATTCACTATGAATTTTAGTTACACCAAAACTAGATTTAAGGATGTTATGAAGTTCTTGTCTAATGATTTCCTTCCGTCTACCTTTCATACCGCCAGTTTCCATAACTACAGTATGATTTAAATTAAATTGATACTGTTCGGTCAAATCCAATAATGCGAAGGAAACACCGATCAACAGTGTTTTTTGTTTTTTAGCTTCAAGTCGTTGAATGGTTTTCGCTAAATCGTCAAGATTTTTAAGATAAAAACCACTTTCTGAATGCTTAGATTTGAGTATTAAATCATTCACCATGTAAATGAGCGAAGAACCTTCACGTTCTAAATAAGAGGGTAGCAATGCCAAAACCACATAATCTTCTATGTTACCATAAAAATGACGGAAACCATTTAAATAACTTTTTTCATAAAGTTGGATATCCGTTATGAGATGCTTACTTGTTTTGCTTCCTGTTGTCCCCGAACTGGTAAACAATTTTTCAATAGGCTTATTTTCACTTAAAATTTGATGGCTCTTAAAAAATTGGATGGGTAAGAATGGAATATCAGCGATGGATTTCACATCAGCAGGATGTTTGTACAATAAGTCACAGAACGAACGATATACAGGATTGTTTTCAAACTGAAATCTAAAAATGTCCAGTGACAAAGCTTCAAATTCGGCATCGGATTTAATATGAAAAATGGCATCCTTGGAAATCATTTGGTAAAAGTATAGAAAATAAAAAAGCGCAACTAAATTTTAGTTGCGCTTTAAATATGTTATAAAACAATGTTTACTTAATTACTAACTTTCTAGTTGTTGAAGCATTGTTTTGAGTAATTCTTAGGATATAAAGACCTGTACTTAAACCAGAAACATCTAATGTGTTGTTAGTTAAACTTTCACGCTTTATTTGTTTGCCAAGTAAGTCAAATACCTCAACGTTCATTGCGTCACTACTAGGTGAAGCGATGGTTACATATCCGGCATTAGCAGGGTTAGGGAAAATAGAAAGTTTATCTAAATTAAAATTGTTTCTATCAGATAACACCTGAGGAGTAACTTCGGCATAAGTGCTACCTATTCTAAGTTCATCAAATAAAACGAATGGTGTCTCACCAGGAGAATCTTGTCTTAGTACAAAGCGATCTATTTCAGAAACCGGATTAGCATCGGTCTCTGAGAAATCAGGAGTTGGTTCAGCACCACCTAAGGTACCTGGATTTACCCAACCTTTAATATTACCAGTGCCAGGCTCGTAGCTTAACACAATAAGAACTGTATCACCAGCGCTATAGCTTCCTATAAATGGTGCTCCATTAGTGCTAGAAGTAAGACTTGTAATTGAAACTTCATAAGATGCTCCACCCCTAGTGATTACCTCTGGTCGTACCCATACTCTAACGTCGTAACCCGAATCAGATGCCGCTAAAGCTGCAATGTACCCACCATCATCAGTGTCATTGATTGCAGACAAATCGGTTACATTTACTAAGAAAGAGGCATAGACCGAGCCAGTATCTACCTCGTCGAACTCAATTTTAGATTCAGCACCGCCTCCATCAAATGCGACGTGATTACCAGTCTGAGAATTACCTGCTAAACCTGGATAAGTAAGGCCACCTGGTCCTCCAATAGTAATATCATCTCCTGAATTGAAACCTTCCCAGTTAACCTGATCACTCAAATTTTGCCCAACGGTATAATCGAACCCTTCGTAAAGAGGTAATGGTAAGGATGGGTCACAGAAACCAGATGGGACAGTGCCAGAGACTGTAGTTCCATCACAGTCACCACCATTAAGCGTTAAGTCCCATGCGTCGCCTTCCGATAGACCACTAATAGTTATAGTGCCGTCCGCAGTCATTATTGGGTCGTCACCACCTATGGTTCCACCAGATGTGGTAGAAACTGATGTTATAGTATTGTCCATTCCTGTGTAAGGAATTTCAATAGTAACAGCATCAGTGCCAGTGGTGTTTGCTAAACATACGTAGTTTTCAGTTTGTAAGCCTAAGCCGCAACCAGCACATGCAGATACAGGTCTTATTCCTAAAGTAGGACAAGTGCCTGTAGACACTAACTCCATATTAGATAAATCCCAATCTGAATAACCATCTACACCGTCATCTAAATATTGAATGCCGATAAATACATCGGTACCCATAGCAGCAGATAAATCTACACTAACGGCACCTTCATCAGCTTCAGTAACTGTGCCTGCTAGGGTCCAGGTTGTGCCGTCTGGACATCCACTGTAAGCACTTGTGTATTGCACAAGAAGATCGGTATTGCCAAAATTTTCAGCGGCATCGAATTCTAATGCCAAGTTAGACACTGCGGTCATATCTAATGGACCAAAGATTAACCAAGTATCGACATTTTCTTCACATCCACTACCACAAAAACCATTCATAGAATAGGTACCCATGTCTAGTGTCCAAACATCCATTTGAGAATTAGTTGTCACGGTAACAAGTTCAAATAGTTCAATGCCAGTACTTAAATCAAAGCATTGGTTAGTTACTGCGGTTACA
The DNA here is from genome assembly GCF_028282165.1 of Winogradskyella sp. Taxonomy (GTDB): domain Bacteria; phylum Bacteroidota; class Bacteroidia; order Flavobacteriales; family Flavobacteriaceae; genus Winogradskyella. Next base: position 174,543 of record NZ_JANQIM010000033.1, read on the forward strand.
TCACCAGTAACAGCTACAGTTCTATCAGTAGCACCTGCTGATGATAATGTAATATCGCCAGAATAGTTCCCTATAGTCAATCCTGCTGATAATCTAACATATATAGTAGTAGAACTCACAGCTCCAGAAGGGTCTGGACTTATAGCCAAAGGATTTGTAAAGCCAGAACCTGAAGTTAGCGACAACTCAAATTCAGCAGGAGCAGTAATAGTAAGATCTCCACCTAAATCAGTAGCTGATGCAGTAAAAGAGTCTTCTGCAGATGGGCCATTTCCTAAATCATAACTAAAAGCGGCTAAAGTACCAGAAGCAGTTATATTTGGACCGCTAGGTGCTGTGTAAACAGGATTTACGGCTGCAAAGGTTGTAGCCGTAGGATCCAAGTCAAAATCTACAACTTGGACTTGTGTAGCATCCAATTGGTAAACAGTATTGTCTGCGTTTACTGCAAACCAATCATCAGTAGCCCCATCTCTGAACACGAGTTTTGGTTCGCCACCAGTATAGGAAAAATCTGCACCGCCCAATTGAACTCCATAAAGTGTGTCACCTGTCTCTTGATCAGGTATTCCAATAGCATCAAGTACATTCCCTAAAGATGTAGTTTCAAGTATGCCATCGTCATTGCTATCCAAATCATCACCTATAGATCCGGTAAAATTATCACATAATACAACGGTAAAGGCAGGATTTTCTAAATCAGGAATCATAACTTCCGCTAGGCCATTTGCATCGAAAGATCCAGTGACATTAGAAGCTCTATCCACTTCTGCTGTAGTGTTGTCACTTTCAATAGAAAGAATCCATAAGTCAAAACTGGCGCTTGGTGTTCCTTTTATTTCAAAGGAAACCATAGTAGGGTCTCCACCATCAGGGTTTGGTTCGAATTCATTGATTACTTGTCCATAAGACAAAGAAAACATTAAAAATGTAAGTAATAAGAAGTAAATTTTTTTCATAATTGATTTTAAAATTAGGGTATAAATATACTAACAAATAGTTAGTATCGATTAGTGCTAATACTAATAAAACTCTTCTTTACAATAAGTTAACATATCAGTTGCCCCTAACTTTAGGGAATTATTGCTTTATCTGCAATGTTAGAGAATTGTTATCAATTTTGATTAAATGTCTACATAAAAAGATATATTTTATCTTTACGCAAGCTTAAAATTATCTTAACAGTGAAAAAAAAGGATATTAAGATACTATTGGTTGATGATGAGCCAGATATCTTAGAAATTGTAGGTTATAATTTATCTTCAGAGGGATATCAGGTTATAACCGGCGAAAATGGTTTAGAGGCCATTGAGAAAGCAAAAAAACACAAACCACATTTAATAATTCTTGATGTAATGATGCCAGAGATGGATGGTATTGAAGCTTGTGAGCGCATACGTCAAGACTCTAAACTTAATAACACGATCGTTACCTTTTTAACAGCCAGAGGAGAGGATTATTCTCAAGTAGCAGGTTTTGAGGCTGGAGCCGATGATTATATTACCAAACCCATTAAGCCAAAGGTTCTTGTAAGTAAGGTTAAAGCACTACTTAGAAGACTCAAAGAAACTGAGAGTACTAACGAATCGATTAAAATAGGAGATTTAATAATTAATAGAGAAGAATACAAAATAACTAAAAAAGGAGAAGAGATTATATTACCTAGAAAAGAGTTTGAATTATTATCTTTGCTTGCAACAAAGCCTGGTAAAGTTTTTAAGAGAGAAGAGATATTAGACAAAGTCTGGGGTAATGAAGTAGTTGTAGGGGGTAGAACCATTGACGTACATATCAGAAAACTTCGCGAAAAGATAGGTGATAAATCCTTTAAAACTGTGAAAGGTGTTGGTTACAAGTTTGTTGACTAATGCAGAAAAAGAGTCTAAAGAAAACATATAGGTTCGCTATAAGAACATCCTTATATGTCACAATTTTTGCAACACTCCTTGTGAGTGTTTTTTTGTACTACTATCATACATTCAATTGGCAAGTGATACTCTTTCCATTGATATGCTTCCCATTATGTTTTGTTATTATTCAATATAGAGTAGAACGTTTTATCTATAGACGTGTAAAGAAAATATACGATGATTTAACTCTATTGGAATCCGCAAGTTTAAGGCGACAACCTATTACAACAGATATGGGTACACTTACCAAGGAGATTGATAAATATGCCAGGGATAGAAAAATTGAAATAGAGACATTAAAGATTAGGGAAGAGTACCGAAAGGAGTTTTTAGGAAATGTATCTCATGAATTAAAAACACCGCTTTTTACTGTGCAAGGCTACATTGACACCTTGCTTGATGGTGGAATAGACGATGAGAAAATCAGAAAAAAATACTTAAATAGAGCCAGCAAAGGTGTAGAGCGTCTAACATATATCATAAAAGATTTAGATATGATTACCAAGCTCGAAGTCGGTGATCTTAGGCTTGACAAAGAAAGTTTTGATATTGTTAAGCTGGTTGAAAATGTTTTTGAACTTTTTGAAATGAAAGCTGCAAAGAAACAGATAACACTTACTTTTGATATGGATTATCTAGAACCCATTATGGTTTATGCTGATAAAGAACGGATACAGCAGGTACTGACCAACTTAATCGTGAACTCTATTAAATATGGCAGAAAAAAAGGAACTACAGAGGTTAGTGTAGAAAACCTTATAAAAAATAAAGCAATAATTAGAGTGACAGATAACGGTGAAGGAATTAAGGAGGAGAATTTAACACGCTTGTTTGAACGTTTTTATAGAGTTGATAAAAGTGGTTCTCGGAAAGAAGGAGGTTCTGGATTAGGATTATCCATAGTAAAACACATCATTGAAGCTCATGATGAAAAAATGTATGTTGAGAGCGAATTAGGAGTAGGGAGTGAATTTTCCTTTACACTAGAAAAGACGGAATAGTCTTTTGAAGTTTATATCGTATTCCATTGCCGTAAAACCTTTATAATTATTTGCTCTCGATAACATTTCTATTTTAAAGTCCTTTTGTTTACAGCTGGGCGCCACTCCTTCTTTGTCTAGCTTTTCTGCTAAATATTCTTGTTCAAACTGCCCAGGGGTTGGAATGAAAAAAGCCTTTTTTTCGAGCTTTGCATAATCCATAATAGATGTATAACCTGATCGGCCTAATATAAGTTCACTTTCATTTATGGCAATTTCGAGCTCACTACTGGTCATGTAATTGTAGGTAGTGATTTTGCCTCCCTGCGATTTATTTTGATCTTCCTTAATCCTACCTTTTACAAAACAAACTGTACCTTGGTACGATTCTAATTCTTCAAGCAATTTTTCCTCTAAAAATGTCCGTTGAGGTTCGGGACCAGATAGCACCACTAAAAGATTATATTTAGTTGGGAGGTCTAACTTATTGAATCGGCTTAATGGTCCTAAATACTTTACAGAGGATTGAAATCCTTCGGGATGTCCTAAGTCACCACTTAAATTATTGGTGCCGACATTATCGGGAACCCAACATTCATCAAACTTCATGATTATTTTTTGATGCAGTTTGCTGCTCAACCAAGTTGTACTTCCGCTCAATACCCTTAACTGGTGAGTTATAAATACTGAAGGAACCGATTTGTGTCTTATGCCAAAACGGTTATCTGAAATAATACCTGAGATGTCTTCAGTTTTTATAAAAGCTTCAATAGCTTTCTTTTCTTTTTTTATGGTTTTTAATAAGTGAGGCGAATCTTTAATCAGCTTAAGTTTAAAACTACTAGCTTTTTTTGAATACGTAACATTGTATGATGGAAGGTTTATAGACCTAAGATTAGGAAATTCTTTTTTTAATAACTCTAAAGCTACACCATCACTTGCTATAATAGGTTCAAAACCATTTTCTATTAAGGCGTTAATAATTGGGATACATCTGGTTGCATGGCCCAAACCCCAATTTAATGGAGCTACTAAGATTTTCTTCTTTTCATCACCTAAATCAGACATCTATAAATTTTAGATAAAAAATAATGCCTGCAAAAATAAACCTAAAATGTTTCCTTAATTTTACCAAATCATTAATTATGTGCAGAAATATTAACATAAGTGGGGAGTAAAAATAAACTGAAGCGATTTAAGGAAAACGAAACCTTTGTAAATGTGTTTCAACCATCAAGAGGAGAATTGATGGATGGTAATTATGCATTAAAAGGTAAATGGAGAAAAACTGTTTTCAGAAATGAAAATCCTATAATATTGGAGTTAGGTTGTGGCAAGGGCGAATATACTGTTGGTTTGGCAAAACGCTATCCAGATAAAAACTTTATTGGAATAGATATAAAAGGCGCACGTTTTTGGCGTGGTGCAAAAACAGCCACAGATAATCAGATGTCTAATGTAATGTTTGTAAGAACTCAAATTGAACTCATTGAATATGTTTTTGAGGAAAATGAGGTTGATGAAATCTGGATAACTTTTCCGGATCCACAAATAAAATACAAAAGAACCAAACATCGACTTACTAACCTTCAATTTTTAGATCGGTATAAAAAAGTTCTAAAACCAAACGGGTTGGTGCATCTGAAAACTGATAGTGAATTTATGCATGGTTATACCCTTGGGTTACTTCATGGTTTAGGACATGATGTACTATATGCCAATCATGATATATATAAGTTAGAAGGAAGCCCAGAAGAAGTCACGGAGATTCAGACATTTTATGAGAACCAGTATTTAGAGAATGACAAAGCAATTACGTATATTAGATTCAAAATCAACTAAAACTTGAGTATTACAGTCGTCTTTTTCCTCGGACTTTTTGTCTCGCTAATTGGTGTTATCCCACCAGGACTGCTAAACATGACGGCAGCCAAGATAAGTTTAAAAGAAGGCCCAGGAAGAGGTATAACGTTCTCGTCAGGTGTGTGCCTGATCGTTTTTGTGCAGACGTATGTAGCGGCTATTTTCTCTAGATATTTATCCAATAGACCAGATATTGTGGAAATTCTGCAGCGTGTGGCTTTTGTCATTTTTGTACTCATAACTGTTTATTTTTTGGTGATTGCCAGAAACCAGAAAGAAGCCAAGGTCGAAACCGATATAAAAAGTAAACAAAGTCGCTTTTTCCACGGTATGTTTTTATCATCACTTAATGTGTTTCCTATCCCTTATCAGGCTTATATGACCATTACCTTAGCATCATTTGGTTGGATGGATTTTGAACGGATTAGTATTATAACCTACGTTACAGGTGCAGCGATGGGTACATTTGTAATGTTGTATTTTTATATTTTCTTTTTTGATAAAATTAAGGACAAGAGCTTTACTTCTCAGAAAAGCATGAATTATAGCATAGGTATTATTACTGGTGTTGTAGCATTAGTAACTTTTATTAATATTTTAAGAGAACTCTGATGAAACATCTTATATATGTGTTGATTCGAGTTTATAAGTATTCATAGATGTTACATTTAACAAAAGCATTAATAGAGATTAACAAATGAAACCAGAGACTTTAGGTTTTTTTGAAAAAGTCTATGAGGTGGCAAGACGCATTCCATATGGACGGGTTACAAGTTATGGCGCTATTGCTAAATATTTGGGAGCTACAAAGAGTGCTCGAATCGTGGGTTACGCTATGAATAATTCTGGAGGAAAAGATGTACCTGCGCATCGTGTTGTGAACAGAAAAGGGTTATTAACAGGTAAACATCATTTTGATGGGACAAATTTGATGCAACAACTTCTCGAAAATGAGGGTATTGAAGTTATTGATAATCAAATTCAGAATTTTAAAGCTGTCTTTTGGGATCCTTCGACAGAATTACAATAAAAGCCCTGACTATTACAAAAGCAAATCCACCTATTATTCAATTCAATTTAAGCCCTTCAAAATCTAAAGGTTTTGCAGTATCTTTGCGTTTAGAATAAATCTAGATAAGATTTTATGTCAGATTGAGCGTGGTCATTGAGCGAAGTCGAAATCTATTCGTTTTTTAAGCCCACGCCATTATCTAATAAATAGCTATGAAGTTAAACAAACAAGATATATTAAATGCGCTTAAAACCATTACAGTTCCTGGTGAAGGAGAGAATATGGTCGATAGTGGAGCGGTGACCAATGTCGTGACCTTTGCAGATGAGGTAATCGTCGATATTACCATTAAGAATCCAAGTTTACAGGCACGTAAAAAGACAGAAGTAGAAATCTTACAGACCATTCATAGAGATGTTTATGAAAAGGCTAAGATTAAAGTGAACATAAAGGTTGATGCACCAGTGGCTAAACCAAAAAATGAAATAAAAGGAAAACCAATTCCTGGAATTCAAAACATTATTGCCGTAGCTTCTGGAAAAGGTGGTGTGGGAAAATCTACTGTAACTGCTAATTTGGCGGTGACTTTAGCCAAAATGGGATTTAAAGTAGGTGTATTAGACGCAGATATTTACGGACCGTCTATTCCCATTATGTTCGATGTTGCCAATGAACGACCTTTATCCGTAAATATTGGAGGCAAATCTAAGATGAAGCCTATTGAGAATTATGGTGTTAAAGTGTTGTCCATTGGATTTTTTACAAAACCAGACCAAGCTGTGATCTGGAGAGGGCCAATGGCTTCTAAAGCCCTAAATCAAATGATTTTCGACGCCGCTTGGGGAGAGTTAGATTTCCTTTTGCTTGATTTACCACCTGGAACAGGCGATATTCATTTGAGTATTATGCAAGCTTTACCGATAACAGGAGCTGTTGTTGTAAGTACACCGCAAAATGTAGCTTTGGCAGATGCTAAAAAAGGAGTAGCGATGTTTCAGCAAGATAGCATCAATGTACCTGTATTAGGTATTATTGAGAATATGGCGTACTTTACACCAGCAGAGTTTCCAGAGAACAAATATTACATTTTCGGAAAAGAAGGCGCTAAACATTTGGCAGAAGATCTAGAGGTGCCATTTCTTGGAGAAGTACCGTTGGTACAAAGCGTCAGGGAAGCAGGAGATTTAGGGAGGCCAGCAGCGTTGCAAACTGCGACACCAATTGAAAACGCTTTTGAAGAACTGACCCGAAATGTTGTTCAACAAGTAGTGTACAGAAATGAGAATTTACCAGCTACCGAAGCAATAAAAATTACAACAATGGCAGGTTGCTCTGCCGTAAATAAAAAGTAAATGAGTCCAGAAGAACTTAAATTAAACGTAGAAAAAGCACTAGACGAAATTCGCCCATTTTTGCAAAGTGATGGAGGCGATATCAATTTACTATCAATTGATGATGATAAATTAGTTAAGGTACAGCTTGTTGGAGCTTGTACATCTTGTAGTGTTAATCAGATGACCTTAAAATCTGGAGTAGAGATGACAATTAAGAAGTACGCACCTCAGATAGAGCGTGTTATTAATGTAGAATAGTTATTGTGACTTTTGTCACATTCTACCTTAAATTACATTAATAGTTTTGTTTCCAATTCTTAATTCATGATTACTACCGACATACTTATTATAGGTGCAGGGCCCACTGGGCTTTTTACTGTTTTTGAAGCTGGACTTTTAAAACTAAAATGCCATTTAATAGATGCATTACCACAGCCTGGCGGACAGTGTTCAGAGATTTACCCTAAGAAACCTATATACGACATTCCTGCATATCCAGAAATTTTAGCTGGCGATTTAACTGACAAACTACTTGAGCAGTGCAAACAGTTTGAACCAGGTTTTACCTTAGGGGAACGTGCAGAGACCATCGAAAAGCAGGAAGATGGTACATTCATTGTCACCACAAATAAAGGAACAAAACACCAAGCACCTGTTGTAGCTATTGCCGGTGGGTTAGGAAGTTTTGAGCCGCGAAAACCCTTAATTGATAATATAGTTGATTACGAGGAAAAAGGTGTGGAGTACATGATTAAGGAACCCGAAATGTATCGCGATAAAAGAGTGGTTATTGCCGGAGGTGGTGATTCAGCATTAGACTGGACCATCTTTTTAGCTGATGTTGCATCTAATGTTACATTAGTACATAGGCGTAACGAGTTTAGAGGGCATTTGGATTCTGTAGAAAAAGTACAAGAACTTAAAAATGCGGGAAAAATTAATTTGGTAACTCCTGCTGAGATTACAGCTATTAATGGCAATGGTAAAGTGGAAAGTATAGAAGTGACCAAAAAAGATGAAGCCCCTTATCTTATAGAAACGGATCATTTTATTCCGTTATTCGGCTTGTCGCCTAAGCTTGGACCAATAGCCAATTGGGGATTGGAGATTGAAAAAAATGCAATTAAAGTAAATAATGCTTTAGACTATCAAACTAATATTCCTGGAATTTTTGCCATAGGCGATGTCAATACCTATCCTGGAAAACTAAAACTTATTCTTTGCGGTTTTCACGAAGCTACCTTAATGTGTCAGGCAGCCTATAAAATTATTCATCCAGGAAAGCGCTATGTTCTAAAGTATACCACAGTATCTGGTGTAGATGGTTTTGATGGTACACGAAAAGAAGCGCCGAAAGCAGTAGTTAAAGCAATTCAGTAAATAGTAGACAGTAAATAGTGATTAGTATATGGCAGTTCAGAAATTTGAAGATTTATTGGTATGGCAAAAGTCTCAAGACTTAGCTGTTTCAATTTATGACATTTTCAAAGACAACAAGGATTTTTCATTTAGAGATCAAATACGAAGAGCTACTATTTCAATTTCCAACAACATTGTTGAAGGATTCGACAGAAATTCAAATGCTGACTTTTCTAGGTTCTTGTACATTGCTTTATCTTCCAATAGCGAAGTTAGGTCAATGTTATGTTTATCAACAAAATTAGGATTCATAGATAAGGGTGACGTAAGTGGCCTGATTGAAAGAACCAATGAGATTTCAAAAATGTTACATGGACTTATTAAATCTATTAAAACTAATTACTATTTCCTGATTACTGTGTATGAATAATTCGGATATAAACATAACTATTATCGACCGCGAAGGCATATCACACAACGTTGAAGCACCCACTGATATGGCCATGAACCTTATGGAAGTAGTGCGTTCTTTCGAGCTCGCACCAGAGGGGACTATTGGTGTGTGCGGTGGTATGGCAATGTGTGCCTCCTGTCAATGCTACGTACTAAGTGATAATGAACTTCCAGAAATGCAAGATGATGAAGAAGCCATGCTTTCTGAAGCGTTTTATGTCAAGGATAATTCGCGTTTAGGTTGTCAAATCCCAATGACACCTGATATGGAAGGTCTAGAAGTAGAGTTAGCCCCAGAATCTTGAATAGGGGTTTATTAATAAGTTTTAGATTAACTTGAAATGTTCAAGACCAAAGACGTCACTTTGAGTAAAATTCTACAAGAATTTTGTATCGAGAAGTGTTTTTGTTTGTAGTTTTCTTGTTTTCGATACAAATTTCATTCATTTCAATCATGAAATTCACTCAAACTGACGAAAATTGCTTACAATTTATTCATTTCATATTGTTTTTTCCGAAACTCTTCAATTTGGGCTGGGTTGATACCCATATTAGAATTGTCTTTTATCAATCTTAATTTTACTCTATGTTATTTGATTTCAAAAAAGCCTTTAATTCAGCAATTGTCGGATTCTTTAAATGTTGATCACCATAAATCAATGTCGGAAATTTGAGTTTTCCGTCATAAAGATTTCGTACTTTTTCTTCAGCATCGCTATCTTCCTCAACATTAAAGTCATCAAATTCTATCCATTCGGATTGTAAAAAATTACGAATTACCGCCGACTTTGTACACCAACCTGTTCCGTATAATTCTATTTTCTTTTCCATAATTTCATAAGTTTAGGATGTATTTTCTCTGCATTACTTACAATAAAAGGCGTGACTGACATTAGTAAGATTGAAACTGCTAAGAATATCTGGTAGTTGTTAGCGGAAATCAATTCGTACTTAAGCCCACTTTGCGCCAATACAAAAGAAAATTCACCAATTTGTGCAATAGAAAAACCAACAGCAAGAGCTGTTTTCCATTCTAATTTCATCACCTTTACCGCAAGAATTCCCGCAATGGCTTTTACCAGCAATGCAAAGAAAAACCAGAATACAATCCAGCCAAAATCAGTCATAAAAATTTCGTAATTCAATAGCATACCCATAGAAATGAAAAAGAAACTCATAAATACATATCTAAAAGGTAAAAAGCACGAAATCGCCATGTGATTATAATCGGTTTCGGCGATGATTAAACCAGCTATGAAAGCACCTAGGGCTAGGGATAAACCTAGCTTTTCCGTAAGAAGCGCAATACCTGTTACTAAAAAAACCGTGGCAATTAAAAACACTTCTTGACTTTGCACTTTCATAACGGTTTTTAAAAAATAAGGAATAACATAGCGTGCCAATGCATAAGCTATAATACCCATTAAAATCAGTTTGCCAAACAACCAACCAAGGGCAGTGATAGGATCTTCCCCAGCACCTGCAAGTATTGGGGTAAAGAGCATAAGCGGTACAATCATTATATCTTGAAAAAGCAATACCGCTAGAATAAATTTTCCATGAGGTGTTGTAATTTTATTGGTGTCCTGAAGTACTTTTACAACAATTGCCGTACTACTTAGAGCATATAAAAAGCCCCAAAAAATGCTTTCTTGAATGGATGGACGCATTAGTAACCAAATAAGTCCAGCGGTAATAAATATAGTAAAGAATACCTGAGCTGCTCCACCACCCAATACATAATTTTTTATTTTCTTTAAGTTGGTAAATGAAAACTCTAAGCCAACAGTGAAGAGCAGAAGTATGATGCCAATTTCTGCATAGACCTCAACTTCTTTCATGTCAGCAAAATAACTTGATGTATTGGGGCTTAATAAAACACCTGTAATTAAATACCCTATGATGTATCTAATTTTTAAAAGCTTGCATATAATGATGACGGCTGTGGCGACACCAAAAATGGCACAGATGTTTATGAGAATGTGATGTTGCATGGGTTGGTGATTTTTCTAAATAGCATCAATAAATTTTAAATTTCAGCATGTCACTTCGAGTAAAATTCACTCAAACTGACGAAAATATTTTGTTTTTCTTAAATATATTGCAATAATATTAGTAGTTCTTTATTTTTTATTATAATTTATCGTAACCACGAAATCTTTTGCTTACCAATTCCTTCCACTCGGGATGCCTTTTTATGTAGGCAAAAACATATGGGCAATATGGCATCAGGCTTTTATTATTGTCTTTTATGTATTGAAGTGTTTTTTCAACCACTGCAGCCGCGGCACCTTTTCCTGCCAATTCAGGTTCGGTTTCGGTATGGACTAAAGCAATTTGATTTCCATATTCGCCAAAATTGATAAATGCATAATGTCCATCTATATTAATTTCAAAGCGCTTTTTCTCATCGTTTTTTACTAAAGGGATGTCGATATATTCTGGTTTCATTTCTAATGTTTTTTAAAGTTTAAGTTCTGTTGTAAATACAAAATGATAAAGTGTATCACCTAAACCACTTTCTTCTAAGAATGCGCCTGGAAATATAACATTCGATTCTAATTCGAAGTTTAAGTGACGGTTAAATTCATAACTGGCAATAACACCAATTTGATTGCCTATAAATCGTTCATTGTTAACCGAAGGATAGTCTAAAATAAGGGGTGGGCCATAAACACCATCATCTGTTGAAAATCTCCAAAAGGCTACATAATCTATTTCTAGAATAATTGCCCCAAGCTTTGTGTCGAAATAAGGATGAAAGTCGATGAGGTTAGAAGGTCCAAATCGAGCCACACGCCCAAAATAGGCACCACGAGGATATAAGCCATCGAAGGTGTTTAAGGATGATGTGCTATTATTATCTCCACTAATAGCTTCGGTTTTGAGACCAATTGTCCCAAAGGATAGAGGTTTTTCAATATTGAAAGATATGGTCCAAGCGTTGATGTTAGCATCACCAAAAGTCCCAAACTGATATACAAACTCGTTATTGTAATTTAGGCCCTTCCATTTACCAAAATGCCTAACACCAAAGGAAGCACGCTTATCGTCTGCAGTGCCTAAGTTCCAGGTTTTGTTGTCTTCGGTTTTATAGAGTAAATAGATATCTGTATTTGTTTTAGCGGTCCAATTTTGTGTCCAGTATAAAGCACTTAAGGTTTCGTTATCTTCTAAAGCATCATTATCAAAAATACCTTCTTGTTGCTGAACAGGAATGGCATGAAAGGCTGTAACAGTAGTATTTTCATCTGTATATTGCAGTTGCGCCATATCAAAGGATAAACGTACATTTGGTCCTTCGCGAACATCAACAAGTCTTCCGCTCCCTAGGCGCACGTTTTGCCTCCCTACTAGGAGATTCCAGTTTTGGTTAAATCTATATTTAGCAAACAGTTGATTAAAGCTTAATTCATCCCTATCTACAGGAACTAAATTAGTTTTACTGGTGATTAAGCTTGAGTTTAGTTCTGCAAAGAACTCAAATTTATTAGCCACTTTTAGATGTGAATGGAGTTGAAATCGATTTAAAAACCAGTAATCGGTTTGATCCATACTAGTATCGAACTGTTCGTTGATGAATGCTTCAGTTTGAAAACGATAACTACCTCCAAAGCTTAATATCGTGGTTTCAGAAAGTTGAATCTGTTTCAGTTTTTTATAGAATGAATCTGGACTATCCATTTTGATATTGTCATTCTGACGCAATAAACTAAAATCCAAAATATCTGATTCCTGAGAAAAACAGAATACCGAAAACACATAAATCATAAGTTTGATGAATCTACGCATCTTAAAACCTCCGAATCAATAAAACACCCGTGATTAGAAAAGCGACTCCTAGAAGACGTTGCCAGTTAATTTGTTTTACCGGAAGTCCTAAAAGACCATAATGATCAAAGATTAATGAAATTATCATTTGACCAGCTACAATTAAAGAAAAGGTCAGTGCAGTGCCTAACTTTGGAGCTAAAATAATCACTGCAGCTACATAAAAAGCTCCTAAAATTCCGGCTGTCCAAACTACAGGTGTAACCGTTTTTGTTTCAGTTATAGTAGAGAAATCAAATTTAAGCACAAAGAGATAAATCAGCAATCCGATTGTTCCTATTAAAAATGATGCAAAAGCAGCAAAAATAGGTTGGTGTACAGATTTTCCCAATTGCACATTAAGTCCTGCTTGAAGTGGTAAAACAGCACCTGCAATAATAGCCAAGAGGATAAATATTAATTGTGATTTCATGATTTATCAATTTTAAAAAATCTGCGGTCTAATGAGTACTTCCCAGTACCAAGAAAAAATAGAGCTAAGTAAGCTAGCGAATACATTAGCGGAATATCTCTTACTGGCCAAGGGTCATTGCCATGGACTATAAAGAATCCCATTAAGGTGACACTTAATATGGGCAGTATGGCCAATCGTGTAGCCAATCCTAAAATCACGAAAATCGGTGCAATGATATTGGCAATAATCGCTATTATAGCACTTACCTCACCACCAACCCCTATTGGATCTGGAATATGCGCAACTGTGCCTTCGAAATCCAAAAGTTTTTTCATGCCATGTGTATTGATCATGGATAGTGATACTAATACTCTAAACAAAAGGAGTGTAATGTCTTTCGATAAAAATGCAGATTGGTCAGAAAATAGTTTTTGGATTGTTTTTCCCATCTCTAAAAAAAGGTGTTTTAATGTGTAAAGAAGCGATGAAAACCAACATCGCTTCTAAATCAGTTGAAACTTCAGGTTTATTTTTTAATAAACTGAAGTTCTATAACAAGCTTAATGGTATCGCCTACAACAACGCTGCCAGCTTCTGTAACAGCATTCCATGTTAAGCCAAATTCTTTTCTGCTGATGCTACCCGAGATTTCAAATCCCGCTTTTGTCTGCCCATAAGGATCAACAGCTAAGCCATTAAAATCTGTATTCAGTGTTACTTCTTTGGTAACATCTTTAATGGTTAAATTTCCAATGATTTTTGAACCATCAAATGACTTAGAGGTAAAAGTCATTTCAGGAAAAGCACTGACATTGAAGAAATCTTCAGATCTTAAATGGTTGTCTCTATCGTTGTTTTTTGTGTTTATAGAGTTCACTTTAGCAGAGAAGCTAAACTGAGCATTGTTAAAATCTTCTGTTTCCGTTTCAACGGATGCAGTGAAATCTTCGAAGTGCCCACTTACTGTAGAAATCATCATGTGCTTTACTTTAAAGCCTATTTCTGAATGTGCATTGTCGACATTCCATGTTGTTTTTGTTATTGTTTCCATTTTTACTGTTTTTTGATTATTTATTTTATCCTAAATATAATTTTCTAAAGTCACCTGTACGGTAGAGTGGTGACCAATCGGGAGCAACATCTGGTAATGCAGGTGGAGCAAATTTTTGGAAATCATCATAAGCATGAACAATTTTTCCGCCAAGACCGGTTAGCTTAGAGTGTGTTCTAGGAATTAAAGCATCTGGAACTTCCATTACATCTTGATTTAAAATGGTGAAGTCTGCTAATTGCCCTTCTTTTATCTGTCCCTTTTTACCATCATCGCCCGTAAACCATGCCGAGCCTTTTGTCCATAAGCCAATAGCTTCCTCTCTTGTTAAGATGTTGTCATCACCATACATTTGACGTCCACCTCTAGATTGTCCAGTAGCCAACCAGTGGATAGAATACCAAGGATTGTAAGAACTTACTCGAGTTGCATCGGTTCCTCCACCAACTGGAATTCCCATTTTTAGCATCTTTTTGATTGGTGGTGTTTGTGCCAATGCAGCAGCTCCATAATTCTTTACAAAGTCTTCTGCTTGATAAGCAATTCTGTTTTGGATTGCAATGCCTAAATCGAGTTTGGCAATACGTTCTAGAGTTCTTTCGTTAAAAGTTTCACCATGGTCAATGAAGGTGCCTTTAGGAAGTTTCCCATCACCTGCTGCAGCCACTTCTTCGTACATATCCAATAAAATCTGAGCAGATTCATTATAGGTGACGTGCTGTCTCCATGGCCAATTATTTTCGGCTAATAACTTGTAAATTGGTAAGGCAACTTCTCTAACATTTGGCTCTAAATTAGGACGTTGTTGAGCAAAAATTTCATAATCATATGCCGCCCATGCAATGTTCTCACCACCACCAATGAATCGATACATATCATTACCATCACCAGGTTTAACCATACCTATCCATCGTTTGTAATCGTCGTATTCTCGGCCTCCAACTTGTGGAAATGTATGAATACCTACTCTAACTGTTGATAAACCTTGTTTGTTTACATCTTGAATAACATCGTAAGCATCTGGGTATTGCATACCGCCACCACCAGCATCAGACAATGAAGTTAATCCTAGAGCATTCATCTCATTCATAAAATGCTGAGTTCCTAAAACTTGCTGAGGTCTAGTCATTTTAGGCAACTTGGTTAGTGTTTTGTACATTATTAGACCAGATGGTGCCGCGGTAATAATTCCTGTAGCTCGACCATTTCGGTCTTTTTCTATGCGGCCTTTATGATATAAATCAATAGGTTCATTGTCATAATTTAAAACCTCAATAGCTTTTCTGTTGAGCATACCATAGGCATAGAGATAGAAGATGTAAACAGGATGGTTAGGTGCAACTTTGTTAATCTCTTCTAAAGTAGGCATCCGTTTCTCTTTGAATTGTTCCCATGAAAATCCACCAACTATACGTATCCACTGACCTTTAGGTGTGTGTTTTACTTCTTCAGCTAACATTGCCAAGGCTTCCTCAACAGAACTTACCCAATCCCATCGTAATTCTAAACCGTAATGTAAACCTTCTCGAACACCATGTGTGTGTGAGTCGTTAAGACCAGGTATAACCCGGTGTCCTTTAGCATCGATAACCTTTGTCTTTCTTCCAATTAGATCGG
Source organism: Winogradskyella sp. (assembly GCF_028282165.1). GTDB lineage: Bacteria > Bacteroidota > Bacteroidia > Flavobacteriales > Flavobacteriaceae > Winogradskyella. The sequence continues at coordinate 190,347 of NZ_JANQIM010000033.1, forward strand.
ACACTTCGCTATTTGAGCCAACGCGGTAAAATTTACCATCTTTAATCGCAAAGGCTTCTGCATTGGGTGCTTTAGGGTCTATGGTTGTAACTTTAGCATTGCGCACAACTAGATCAGCCGAGCCTTGTATTTGAGAAAAGGCGCTTCCAAAAACGGATGGCATAATTAAAGTCGATGCGCCTACTGCCATAGTACCTTTGATGAAGTCTCTCCGACGCATATTGTTTGTTGTTTTATTTTCCATTGAATTAATAATTACAGGATTGGACTTAGATATTTTGGTTTTAGATTAAAAGAGGATTACAAAGCACCCCAAAATCTACCTATGGGGTGCTAATCATTACTCTAACTAGTTTTTCTTTTCGTCTTCTTTAGCCCATTTTTGCATGGTTTTGATGTAATCGATACCTAAACCATAAGCGCCGCCATATCTTTTAGCAAGCTCGTTGACCTCAATATATTGGTCAGAACGCGACCAGTCTCTGTATATTTCCAATAAGTATTGCATAGAGGTCATTGGGATAACACCAGCTTGGATCATTCTGGTCATAGCCATGTCGTGAGCTTCTTGGGATACAGCTCCTGATGCATCTGAAATTACATAGACTTCGTAACCATCTTCAAGAGCAGATAAAGCAGCTAAATTGATACATACTTCTGTCCAAAGTCCTGCCATAACTAACTTTTTCTTTCCAGTAGCTTCAACAGCTTTAATGAAATTTGTATCCTCCCATGAGTTCATAGTAGTTCTATCTATATAAGTAGATTCATCTGGATAGTACTCTCTAATTTCTGGAAATACAGGTCCTGAAAATTGTTTCTCTGCAACTGTGGTAATAATTGTTGGTACTTTGAACAGTTTAGACGCTCCAGTAATTAAACCAGTATTATTTCGCAATTCTTCAATGGGTTGCGATTCTACTGCAAATGCCATCTGACCCTCATGGTCAATTAAAATTAATGTATGATTCGTTGGGTTTAATACCTGCTCTGCTGCATTGGACGGTTCATTAACCGGGTTAGGGTTGTACTGTGTCCATTGTGCAAATGATACTGTTGATATTAAAAGTGCTACAATTGTTAATTTTAAGGTTTTCATTTCTCTTTTTTGTTTTATGCCCTTTTTTGAGCGGTTGATATTTGTTTGAGTTGTTTTTCTGTTATTATGAAGCCTTTCGCATTAGGCGATTAGTCATTCTTCGCTTTAAATGGTTGTATTGCGTTAGGTTTCTATTAGCAGCATGACAGTTGAAGTGACGGCATGCTTCTATAAATCGTACTTTTGCCATTTTTAATTCTCCTTTCTATGAGATTATAGAGTCATTGGTACTTCCATAAGTAATACTTCAGCATCACTATCTGACTCGATTGTTATTTCTTCAATATTTGATAGACCCATTCCGTCTCTTTTATTTAATGATTCTCCATTTATGGTGACATCACCTTTAATAATAAAAGCGTATACACCGTTGTTCTTTGGATCTTTAAGTTGATAGTTTACATATTTTCCTTTGTCTAGGCTTGTTATGTGAAACCATGCGTTTTGATGAATCCAAACGCCTTCGTCTTCTTCATTTGGAGACAATACTTGTTGTAATTTGTTTTTACGATCTTCAACGTTTAGGGTAATCTGATCGTAACGTGGCTGAACACTCTTTTTGTTCGGGAATATCCATATTTGAAGAAATTTTACTTTCTCATCTGCGTTGGCGTTGTACTCAGAATGCATTATGCCTGTACCTGCACTCATCACTTGGATATCACCTGACTTAATGATTGTCTTGTTGCCCATATTGTCTTCGTGCTTCAGATCACCTTCTAGTGGAATTGAAATAATTTCCATATCGCGATGCGGATGTGTGCCAAAGCCTTGGCTTTCAGCAACGATATCATCGTTTAACACTCTTAGTACACCAAAGTGCATACGCTCGGGGTTATGGTAATTGGCAAAGCTAAAAGTGTGTCTAGATTGTAACCAGCCATGGTTGGCACTTCCTCTAGTGTCTGCTTTGTGAATGATAGTATTCACATTTTCTACTGTTGTTTTCATAATGTTTTGATCTTTATTTGGTAAATGGTTGTAACCAACTTTTTTTAATTCAGCTTTAGCAGTTTTAGAATCTGCATTAACTAAGGCTGAAGCACCTAATGTTGAGGCGATTGTTCCAACTATAGATTTTTTTAAAAAGTCTTTACGTTTCATGTTACTCGATTTTGTTCGCTCTATTATAGGCTATTCTCGTGCCAAAAATATAATGGTTTGATTATCAATATTTTGTATTTGTATTTTTAAAAAATAGAATTCTATTTTTATAGAATTTTCTATTATATGAGAAATTTTAATTGTATTTTAACAGTGAAAAAATCACATTATGGATGTAAATATTCCTTTCGAGATATTTAGAGAAAAATTTTTTGAAAACCTTCCTTATAAGATTATGTGGATGGACGAATCTGGTAAAATAATTTATGCTAATACTAAGTTCTTAAAGCGTTTGGGTTATACCAGAAGTGAATTAAATAGACTAACCATTTTTGATATAAATCCGTCCGCTACTCCAGAAACTTGGAAAGACCATTGGGATAAAGTGAGTAACGAAAGACTCCATAGTTTTAAAGCTGTACACCAAACCAAGAAAGGAAATTACTACGATGTTGAAGTTTCTGCTCATTTTTTCTCAAATAATGGAAAAAAGATTATTGCGGCTATTGTCAATGATATTTCAGAATCAAGTTTTTATAAGAATTTATTAAATCATGCCGAGCGCATGAATCATATAGGTGGCTGGAAATTAAATTTGCAGGATGGCTCTATTATTGTAACCCAAGAGTCTTTAAAAATATTCGAAACCGATGATCCTCAAGAATTTTTACCGGGTACAGTCATTCATCGTTTCGAAGAATCAGAACTTTTAAAAGCATTAATGAGTAAGGCCATGAGAAATGGTGCAGACTATGACCAAATTCTCACCCTTAAAAGAAAATCGGGTGAACTACGATATTTAAGGTGCGTCACAGAACCTGTAGTTAAAAAAGATAAAATTTATAAGTTGATTGGGACATATCAAGATGTTACAGAAGAAGTTGAAAAGAAAAACAGACTCCAGTTTTTTAAAGAAATAATTGATAATGCTGAGGATCTATTTTATCTCTATAATAGAGAGGGAAAGTTGTTGCATTATAGTGAGTCTGTAGTTAAAGCTTTAGGATTTTCCAAAGCAGAGTTAGATGATTTTTGGATTTATGACTTAGACCCTAGGATTACCAAAGAATGGTGGTTTAATCACTTTGACGAGATAAAGGAAAAAGGAGCAGTGCACCTTGAGTGGATGGTTTCAAGAAAGGATGGTAGTGCTTTCCCAGCTGATATTATAGCTAATCATCTGGTGTATAATAATCAAGATATTAATTGTGCTGTAATCAGAGACGTTTCACGTTTAAAGGAAAATGAGCAACAACTAAAAGTTGCACTAGATGAGCTTTCAGAATTAAAGAATGAGCTCGAGATCGACAATCAATATTTGCGTGAGGAAATTAATAGCAAAATGAATCTCGATAACATCATTTGCCAAAGCGAATCTTACAGAAGGGTGCTAGAACATGTCACACAAGTCGCTGTAACTGACTCTACCGTATTGATTACCGGAGAATCAGGAACGGGAAAAGAGCTATTGGCGAGTGCTGTGCATCAAAACAGTTTAAGAAATGACAGACCTTTGATTAAGGTTAACTGTGCCACTTTACCTAAAGACCTTATAGAAAGTGAACTGTTTGGTCACAAGAAAGGAGCTTTTACGGGAGCTATTGAAGACAAGTTCGGTAAGTTTAGTCTAGCTGATGGTGGAACTATCTTTTTAGACGAAATAGGTGAGATTCCTATTGATCTTCAACCCAAATTACTACGAGTGCTTCAAGAGGGCGAATTTGATCAGCTTGGGAGTGTAAAAACTACCAAGGTAGACGTAAGGATTATTGCAGCAACAAATCGAAATCTTGAGGATATGGTCAAAGAAGGAAAGTTTAGAGAAGACCTTTATTATAGATTGAATGTATTTCCTATTCATAATATTCCATTAAGAGCAAGAAAAGATGATATACCACTATTGGCGCAGTTTTTTCTGGAAAAGTATTCAGCGAAAGCAGGAAAGTCATTTAAGCGCCTATCAAAAAAGACTATAGACCTTTTAATGAATTATAATTTTCCTGGTAATATTAGGGAGTTAGAGAACCTAATTGAACGTGCAGTTATTGTAGAAAATGGTACGACGCTTAAGCCTGGGTCTTGGATGCCAGTTCAAAATGTTATTCTAGCATCAGATGAGTTTAAGACTTTAGATGACACGCAAAGAGACTACATTATTAAAGTATTGAACTATACCAATTGGCGTGTTAGCGGTCCTAAGGGAGCAGCAACTATTTTAGGGATGAAGGATAAGACATTATTTGCCAGGATGAAAAAGTTAGGCATTGAAAAACAGGTTGGTTTAAAACGATAAATAAAAGAATCCTTAAAAAGTTCTTTTATTCCGTTTTATAATCAATGAGAGGCGTTGGTCCTTCGAGTAATACCCTTACAATTTTCAATGTACCATCATCAGTGGTAGCGATTTGCCACTTTATAAGTGAAATTTTGCCATGTTCAATTTCGAGACCTGTAATGCTTCGAGGATGTACACAACTTCCATCGTTAAAAAAGGCGATATCACCTGGTTCTGGAAAACGTGGCCTATGGGTGTGACCAGCGATCGTTAGGAGATTGTTATTCTCAACGATCCATTTTTTTGTTCTGCGTTCTACTTTAATGAGTTCCTTGTAGTTTTTTGCAGGGCTTGTAGGGTCGGCAATGCCCATAACATTAAGTGGTTTCCAGAGTATGCGCACCAAGAAACGGCTCCATTTCCAAAACAGATAGTTCCACCAATCTGCTTGATGGCCATGACACAAAAATAATTCTTGACCAGTTTCAGAATGTTGTAAAACAATGCCTTCGTGATATTTTATATCACAGAACAACTCTACATCCTCTCCAATTTTTGGGTCAAAATATGTAGACAAATATTTTTTAACGTAATTAGGGTTGCGATATACCATATCATGATTGCCCCAAATCATATGTAATCGACCTTCCTCATGAAATTGTTTCATGAGTAAATAGACATTTTTATGTGCATTAAGAAGAGATTCAAACGATAAATTCTCCCATAATTCGTCACCATCTCCAAGTTCGCAATAGCTAAAGCCTTCGTTATAATAGTGTTTTAAAGCGTGGAAATATATATTTCGATTGTTCGCAAAGTCATCAGCAAAACTATTATCACCGCGATGACAATCACTAAATAGAATGATCTTGGATGAATCATCAAAAGGAACTCGATGAGCTTGTTTGTAAGTTTTGTCTAATTGCTTTTTGGCAGAAAACATATTTAAAATTAATTAAAAAATGCCTTCCAAAACTAATGAAAGGCATTTCTTTTCTTTATATAGCTGTAAACTTTACTTAAAAGCGTTTAAGCCTGTAATATCGAGACCTGTAATTAAAAGATGAATATCGTGTGTGCCTTCATAGGTAATTACACTTTCTAGATTCATCATGTGACGCATGATGCTGTATTCTCCGGTAATGCCCATGCCACCTAATATTTGTCTAGCCTCTCTAGCAATATTAATAGCCATTTCAACATTATTGCGTTTTGCCATTGAAATTTGTGCAGATGAGGCTCTGTTTTCATTTTTTAATTGCCCTAATCGAAATGCCAAAAGCTGGGCTTTGGTAATTTCAGTAATCATTTCTGCCAATTTCTTTTGCTGCAACTGAAAAGCAGCAATTGGTTTGCCAAATTGAATACGTTCTTTGGCATAACGCAAGGCCGTGTCATAACAGTCCATAGCAGCTCCTATCGCGCCCCATGCAATGCCGTATCTTGCAGAATCTAAACATCCGAGAGGAGCGCCCAATCCAGATTTGTTTGGTAATAAATTGTCTTTTGGCACTTTTACATCCTGGAAGATTAGCTCTCCAGTGGCAGAAGCTCTTAATGACCATTTATTATGGGTTTCAGGTGTTGAAAAGCCTTCCATGCCACGTTCAACAATAAGTCCATGGATTCTACCTTCTTCATTTTTTGCCCAAACCACGGCGATATCACAGAAAGGCGAATTGCTTATCCATAGTTTAGCACCATTTAAAAGATAATGGTCGCCCATATCCTTGTAATTAGTGGTCATGCCTCCAGGATTACTGCCATGATCTGGCTCTGTTAATCCAAATGAACCCATCCACTCACCAGAAGCTAATTTGGGTAAATATTTTTGACGCTGTTCTTCTGAGCCATATTTCCAAATAGGGTACATGACCAAAGAGGACTGTACGGATGCTGTACTGCGAACACCAGAATCACCACGTTCTATTTCTTGCATAATTAGGCCATATGAAATCTGGTCTAAGCCTGCTCCACCATATTCTTCGGGAATGTAAGGGCCAAAGGCACCTATTTCGGCTAACCCATTTATAATTTGATTGGGGAATTCTGCTTTTTGGGCGAATTCCTCAATAATCGGTGACACATCACGCTTCACCCATTCTCTAGCCGCATCACGAACCAATTTGTGTTCTTCGGTGAGTAATTCGTCTAAATTATAATAATCTGGTGCTTCAAATAGATCTGGCTTCATTATAAAATGCTTTTAATATTTTGTAATTAGATATTGACGGGCAACTAGACTTTTATTAAAATACCCATTATGGGTCAAAAGTAACGAAAACGTTTTCATTGCCCAACGAATGATTACATTTTCAGATAAAAATCTTTGGTAAGATTAATGTAGGTATCTGTATATTGATGTCTTTCGGTTTCAATAGTCAATTCGGTAGTTTGAATTTTACGTTCTTGAAAAGAAAATTCAATGAAACTACGTTTAATTTCTGAATGTGGATTCCCTTTTACATGTAATATTCTATTAGCGAATAAACCTACTTTTGAAGCTAAGTCAATGAACTGCTCTTCCTCTTTTTTAGGAATTACAACAGAAAACAATCCGTTTTCCGAAAGCAAATTTGCCACAGCAAAAATTAAGTGTTCAAATGGCATGGCATCATTAAAACGGGCAAGGTCTCTTGCTTGATTATCTGTTTTGTAATTCTCAGAGTAGAATGGTGGATTGCAAACAATTAAATCGAATGTGTCATCAACTTCTTCAACAAACTCTAAGAGTGCTGCATGGTAACAGAACAAGCGATTATTCCATGGGGAGTTTTCAAAATTTTCTGAGCATTGCTCAAAAGCATCTTCATCAATTTCAATGGCCTCTATTTGTTGGGCATTACTTCTTTGAGCAAGCATTAATGATAAGATTCCGGTACCAGCACCTATATCTAGAATGGAAAAAGGGTTGTTATTAACGGATATCCAAGCGCCAAGCAGAACACCATCTGTTCCAATTTTCATGGCACAACGATCTTGGTTTACCGTAAATTGTTTGAATTTAAATGGTTTCATAAAAATTTCAATAAATAAACTCCAAATACCAATTCTAGGATTTATTGATTATAGATGAAAGAATTTTTCTTAACTGATCAGCTTCATCGATTAAACCTTCAAATTCAGAATCATTTGAATTTAAATCTCTAAGAAGTTTAACCGTAATATTGATTCTTTAGCTTCTTTTCTTGCGATTTTAAGTCTGAATTTAAAATCTTTATCACCTAATTTTTCATTCGCTTCAATATAATTTGCAGCTATTGAACCAGAAGGTCTTACCAGTTGTCTGCTATCTTCAATGTTTTGAATAGTTTTTTTGAGTGTTTGGATTATTAGCCTACATTTTTTGGCAAAAAAATAAGTTCTTTCTTCTAAATCGTAGACTTTATTTGCATTCATGGTCTAAATTTTTGGAACTTGGTATTTGTGTTTTTGGAATTTATCAAAGATATAAATCAATCAATCCTTCAGGTGTATTTACTTCGATGCTCTTGTTTTTTCGATCTACTTTAACAATAAATTCATCGTTCATTGGGATAAGAATTTCAATGCCATTTCTATCAACCTCAAACAGGGCTTGAGCGGTAGAGTCGTTAATAGCTTTTATAACACCAACATCGCCAAAGCTAGAATCTTTGATGGTGAAACCAATCACCTCATGATAATAAAATTTATTGCCATCTAATTTAGGCAGTAGCTCTAATGGCAAATACAGTTCAGATGTTATTAACGTTTCTGCATCAGCTTCAGTGTCTATGTCTTCGAACTTAATACGTAACAAATCCGATTTGTGCAATTGTGAGGATTCAATGAAGAAAGGGATGAGGTTTCCTCTTAAGTCAATAAAAATGGCATCTAAATTATCGTATAGTTCGGGCTCATCTGTATCTAGTTTAGCCAAAAGTTCGCCTTTAAAGCTGTACTTTTTTATAATCTTTCCTAAATAAAAGCAATCCTCTTTTTTCATGACAAACTATTTCACAAAAAAACCCTGACGATAACTGTCAGGGTTAAAAATATAAAAATAAATTTTTTATTCTTCTTCGTTAGAAGCAGTAGTTTCTTCTGCTACTTCTTCGGCAACTTCTTCAACTACTGGTGCAGCTGCTGCGATACGAGCTTCATTAACAGCTTTTTCAGCTTCTAGCGCTTTAGCTTTAGCTTCAGCATCAGCTTTAGATAAACCATCTGCTTTTGCTTGAATTTTAGAAGCTTTTTCTTCTAACCAAGCGTTGAATTTAGCTTCAGCTTGTTCTTCAGTAAGTGCGCCTTTTTTAACACCTCCAGCTAAATGCTTCTTCAATAAAGCACCTTTGTAAGACAAAATAGCTCTTGCTGTGTCTGTTGGTTGTGCACCATTTTGTAACCAGTTTACAGCACCATCAACATCTAAATCGATTGTTGCAGGATTTGTATTTGGATTATAAATACCTAATTTCTCTAAATATTTACCATCTCTTTTAGCGCGAGAATCCGCGGCTACGATCCAGTAATAAGGTTTTCCTTTTTTACCGTGTCTTTGTAATCTAATCTTTACAGGCATAATAATTAATTAGTGAGGTTCTCGACCTCGGTTATTAATAAGAACCTGTCTGACATTTTAGTCTTAATGTCATTCAGGCGGGCGCAAAGATAGTATATTTTTTTAATTTACAAGACTATAAGACATTTTAACTGAAAGATTTTCATTTTAACCAAAAGAAGAAAGGAACATAAGTCAAGTAAAAAAAATATTATACTTTTGGGATTCTTGTTTCGTTATATTTGAAACAATATAAATTTGTATGTAAGTAAGCCATGAAAAAACTAATCCTCTTAACCCTCATTTTTTTAACGGCATATGGTTGTGGAGATGAAGTAGAGTTCAATTCACCAGCTTTTCAAGGTGATCGCGCCAATCAACTTTGGAGGGCAAGGGCCTTTTCTGCAAGTATAGAAGTCAGTGGTGCACTGACAATTACTGGGACAAATAATGTAGAGACTATCAACTTGAGAGTACCTTCAGCAATTGAAGGGACCTACGTAGTTGGTAATGTTAATGCCATAGAAGCCGAGTATATTGACGCATTTGGAACCGTTTTTTCCACTAACAACAGGCCTGACCCTAGTGTTTCTGTTTATCCTGAATTGGGTGAAATCGTCATAGAGGAGATTGATTTAACGCAAGGTGCTTTTACAGGAACGTTTAGATTTTTGGCTTTTGATGCCTCTGGGTTAAATTCGGTCGGTTATTCTAGAGGTATTTTCTTTAGAGTTCCTTTGGTCTCTGGCGAAATTCCCGCTGACCCTATAACTTGTGCAGATAAGGAGATGGAGGCGGAAACTGCACGATTGGCTTATGAAGCAACTTTCGACTCAAGTTTAGACTTTATCGATAGTGCTACTTTTGAAGCAGCCTGTAATGCTTACATAGCTGCATTAACCGAGCAACGTGGATTTTGCGGCGATATTGATGGGGAAATTCAAGATGAGATTGATGCACTAGGAAATTGCCAAATTAGTTGTGAGATAGCCACTGCCAATAGGAATGAAGCAGAATTACAATACAATGCAGCTACCATAGGAAATTACGATGCACTCTGTGCGCAATACCAATTTTTCTTACAAGAACAAATTGATATTTGTGGTGATGAAGATGGGAGCAAGCAGACAGAACTAGATAATTTGGATTGTGGTGATGATGACGGTGATGGTGTGCCAAATGTTTTTGAGGATTTTAATGGTGATGGCGATTTTACCAATGATGATATAGATGGCGATGGTGTGCCAAATTATTTAGATAATGATGATGATGGTGATGGGGTTTTAACAGCAGATGAGGCTGTAGATATGGATGGGAATCCGGTTGATACTGATAGCGATGGCGACGTAGATTATTTAGATAATGATGATGATGGAGATGGTTTATTTTCAAATTTTGAAACAGGTGATACCGATGGTGATGGTATAGCCGATTACCTCGATAATGACGATGATAATGATACTATTCTCACTATTGATGAGAATGCAGATCCAAATGCAGATGGCGATCCTGCAGATGCTGTAGATTCGGATATGGATGGTGTTCCAGATTATTTGCAAGCATAGACATAATTGGCATAGTAAAACTAAAACGCCACCCAAAAACTGGGTGGCGCTTTGTTTACAACTGTTTATAACTTCACTTTAAAAAAGCGGAAATTCTACTTAATTTTAGAGGCTAGATTTCGACAAAGTTTTTCTTTATGTGCTTGAGCAAGAAAAACTTTGAACTTCAAACCTAAAACTTTGAACTTCATAGTATGTACTTAATATTTGATACTGAAACCACAGGTTTACCTAAGCGTTGGGATGCGCCAATTACAGATACAGATAACTGGCCAAGGGCTATCCAAATTGCATGGCAATTACACGATGCTATGGGCCATTGTGTTGAGCATGAAGATTATTTGATTCAGCCAGATGGCTTCAATATTCCCTATGATGCCGAAAAAGTTCATGGGATTTCTACCGAGCTGGCACAAGAGCAGGGCGTATCTTTATCCGAAGTTTTGAATAAATTTAATTTGGCACTTTCCAAAGCCAAATTTGTCGTTGGGCAGAACGTGAAGTTCGATCTAAATATAATGGGGGCTGAATTTATACGAGGAGATGTGGCGAATCCGCTTCAGGAATTACCAGTATTGGATACCTGTACTGAACACACGGCAAGTCTATGTAAGATTCCAGGAGGCCGAGGTGGCAAATTTAAGTTGCCAACTCTAACGGAATTACATGAATTTTTATTCTATCAGCCTTTTGCGGAAGCCCATAATGCTACTGCTGATGTAGAAGCAACGACACGTTGTTTTTTGGAATTAATCAGAAGAAAGGAGTACACTAAAGAAGAACTAGATGTACAGCCCGATTATTTCGAAAAGTTTTCTGAAGAAAACCCCAATGAAATTCAACTTATTGGGCTTAAACACATTAATCTAAAGCGAGAAAGTGCTAAGATAAATGAACGACTTCAAAAAGAGCAAGCGGAACATGTCCCGGTAGAAACTGATAAAGTCGCAGCTTCTCGATTGGCTGATGTGGATTTTGTGCACCTTCATAACCATTCGCAATTCTCAATCCTGCAATCCACTATAAGTATTAATGACTTGGTTACTGCTGCAGCAAAAGAAAATATGCCAGCAGTAGCACTAACGGATCATGGTAATATGATGGGAGCTTTCCATTTTGTACAAGCTGTTTCTAATCATAATAAAGCCATAAAAACGCAACATGCTGAAGCGGAAGCTAATGGAGAAGAGACAAAAGGGCAAGTCATTAAGCCAATTATTGGCTGTGAGTTTTTTGTGTGTGAAAACCACGTGGATAAAACTCGAAAGGATAATGGTTATCAAATTGTGCTCTTGGCCAAAAACAAGGATGGCTATCATAATCTGGCCAAGTTGTCTTCTGCAGCTTTTACAGATGGCTTTTACTATGTGCCAAGAATTGATAAAGGACTCATTGAGCAATATAAAAAAGACCTTATTTGTTTAACAGGTAATCTCTATGGTGAAGTTCCAAGCAAAGTCTTGAATATTGGAGAAAACCAAGCCGAAGAAGCTTTATTATGGTGGAAAGATACCTTTGGAGACGATTTGTATATTGAATTGATGCGTCATAATCAAGAAGATGAAAATCGTGTTAACCAAGTATTAATTCAATTTGCAAAGAAGCATAATATAAAACTAGTAGCTACTAATAACACATATTATGTAGAACAAGAAAATGCCAATGCCCATGATATTTTACTGTGTGTTAAGGATGGTGAAAAACAAGCCACTCCAATAGGTCGAGGTCGAGGCTATCGTTATGGTTTGCCTAACCAGGAATATTATTTTAAGTCTTCTGAGGAAATGAAAGCCTTATTTAGGGATATTCCGGAAGCTATTGTTAATGTTCAAGACATTGTTGATAAGATCGAACCTTTTGAGTTGGCACGCGATGTATTATTGCCAGCGTTTAATATACCTGACGAATTTAAGGATAAACAAGACGAATTGGATGAAGGCAAGCGAGGCGAAAATGCATATCTGAAGCATTTAACTTATGAGGGTGCAAAAAAACGTTATGGTGAGATTACACCAGAGATAAAAGAGCGTCTCGATTTTGAGCTAAGTGTCATTGAAAATACAGGCTATCCAGGTTATTTTTTAATTGTTGAAGATTTTATTCGCGAAGCAAGAAATATGAATGTCTCTGTTGGTCCTGGGCGAGGTTCAGCAGCTGGTTCAGTTGTTGCCTATTGCCTCTGGATTACTAATATAGACCCAATTAAGTACGATTTGCTTTTTGAGCGTTTTTTGAATCCAGATCGTGTCAGTATGCCAGATATTGATATTGATTTTGATGATGAAGGTCGTGGCCGTGTCATGCAATACGTCATTGATAAATATGGTGCTAACCAAGTAGCACAGATCATCACTTATGGTACTATGGCCGCTAAGTCTTCAATTAGGGATACTGCTCGTGTATTGGATTTACCGCTTAATGAGGCCGACCATATTGCAAAGTTGATTCCCAATATGTCCAAGCTTGGAAAAATATTCGGAAAGAGTGAGAAAGAACTCGCCCAGAAATTTAGACAAGAAGAACTTGAAAAAGTCAACCAGTTGCTTAACATTTCTGATGGTGAGGATCTACAGGCCGAAACCGTAAATCAGGCTAGGGTTTTGGAAGGTTCTGTGAGAAATACAGGAATTCATGCATGTGGTGTTATCATTACACCAGGCGATATCACTAATTATGTACCGATCGCTACAGCTAAAGATTCTGATTTGTACGTGACGCAATTTGATAACTCGGTTGTAGAAAGTGCTGGCTTATTGAAAATGGATTTCCTAGGATTAAAGACACTCACTTTAATAAAGGATACCGTTAAAATTGTAAAAGCTAAGCATGGTATAGAACTCGATCCAGAAAGCTTTCCTTTAGATGATGAAAAAACCTATGAACTTTTCCAGCGTGGTGAAACCGTTGGGATTTTTCAGTACGAATCGCCTGGAATGCAAAAGCATATGAAGCATTTAAAACCCACGGTTTTTGATGATTTAATAGCTATGAATGCACTCTATCGCCCAGGACCGATGGAATACATTCCGAGTTTTATAAATCGTAAACACGGTAAAGAGGAGATTATCTATGATTTACCTGAGATGGAAGAATACCTGAAGGAGACGTATGGTATTACAGTCTATCAAGAGCAGGTGATGTTATTGTCCCAAAAGCTAGCCGATTTTACTAAGGGTGAAGCAGATGTTTTACGTAAGGCTATGGGTAAAAAACAAAAGGCTGTTCTCGACAAAATGAAGCCCAAGTTTATAGATCAAGCAGCAGCTAAAGGTATGGACAAGGAAAAGCTTGAGAAAATCTGGAAAGACTGGGAGGCCTTTGCAAGTTATGCCTTTAACAAATCACATTCAACCTGCTATGCTTGGATTGCCTATCAAACGGCATATCTCAAAGCACACTATCCAGCAGAATACATGGCCGCAGTTTTATCGAACAACATGAACGACATAAAACAGGTCACCTTTTTTATGGAAGAATGTAAGCGTATGCGCCTACCAGTTTTAGGGCCAGATGTTAACGAAAGCTATTACAAGTTTTCGGTAAATAAAAATAATGCCGTACGTTTTGGAATGGGAGCTATAAAAGGTGTTGGTCATGGTGCGGTTAAAACTATTGTAGATAATAGAAAGAAAGACGGTAATTACAGATCTATTTTTGATTTGGCAAAACGTGTAGATTTAAGAGCAGCCAATAAAAAGTCGTTCGAAGGTTTAGCTAATGCAGGTGGATTTGATTGTTTTACAGAAACACACCGTGCTCAATATTTTGCACATGATGGCGATAATGTTACTTTTTTAGAAAAAGCGATGCGTTATGGCTCTAAATATCAAGAGAACGAAAACTCTGCTCAAGTAAGTTTATTTGGCAACACCAGTGAAGTGCAAATTCCAGAACCACAAGTACCACCATGCGAGGAATGGGGAACCATGGAAAAGCTGTCTAGGGAAAAAGAAGTGGTTGGTATATATATTTCGGGTCATCCGTTAGATGATTTTAAGATTGAGATGCAAACCTTTTGTAACGGAACGGTTTCGGTATTTAATGATTTGCAGTCCATAGTCAATAGGGAAGTCACATTTGGTGGGGTAGTGACAGATATACAGCATCGTGTCAGTAAGCAAGGAAAAGGTTGGGCCGCGTTTACCATAGAGGACTATACGGACAGTTATGAGTTTAGGATATTTGGCGAAGAATACCTAAAATTCAGGCATTTTTTGGTGCAAAATTCCTTTGTCTATGTACGGGTTTTTGTAAAAGAGGGTTGGATTAAGCGAGATACAGGGCAAAAAGGAGAACCGAGGATTCAGTTTAATAATTTTCAACTTTTGCATGATGTTATGGATACGTACGCCAAGAAGTTATCCATTCAATTGAATATAGAGGATTTGGAAAGAGACAAAATTTCCGAACTGCAAGATATGTTTAGGCTACACCAAGGCAATCATACACTTAATTTTGTGGTTTATGATAATGAAGATAAGTTAAAGCTAACCATGCCTAGCCGTAAACAAAAAGTAAAGATAACCCAAGAGTTACTTTACGAATTGCAAGAATTGGATGTGATGTATAAATTAAACTAACATAAAACTAGGTAATAGTACCATAACCAAATCGAATACAGCAAATGTAAGGTTTGGCATTTTTTTTGACTAATTTTGCATATTAAACTGAAGTAAAATATATTAAAATTAACATATTATGGCATTAGAAATAACAGATGCAACATTCGAAGAAACGGTATTAAAGAGCGATAAGCCAGTAATGGTAGATTTCTGGGCAGCTTGGTGTGGACCATGTCGTATGGTAGGACCTATCATTGACGAAATTAGCAATGAGTACGAAGGTAAAGCTGTAGTCGGCAAGGTAGATGTTGATGCCAATCAAGAATTTGCTGCAAAATACGGTGTGAGAAACATACCAACGGTATTGGTTTTTCAAAACGGAGAAGTCGTAGGGCGTCAAGTTGGTGTAGCACCAAAAACAGCTTATGCAGATGCAATAGATGCACTATTATAATAGATATTAGATTCTAAAAGAAATGATAAAAGGTTTGCCATTGCGGCAAACCTTTTTTAGTTTGTGCACGTTAATAACTTATAAACTTTTGTCATTCAGACAGAGCAGTCCCGATAGCTATCGGGGGAGAGCGACCAGAAACTATAAGATTCAGTGAAGTTAGATCTAAAGGGCGGGGTTTCTCACATTCGTTCGAAATGATTTAGAATGTAGTATAATTTTAATGGACTTACAGCTAGAATTAAATAAAGTAGGCGGCTTTAAAAACCTTGAGCTTTTGGCAAAACAAGTCGTAGAAGGATTTATTGCAGGGATGCACAAAAGTCCTTTTCATGGGTTTTCGGCCGAGTTTGCAGAGCATAAGATTTATAATCAAGGGGAAAGTACCAAACATATTGATTGGAAACTCTTTGCCAAAACAGATCGTTTGTATACCAAACGGTACGATGAGGAAACCAATCTACGATGCCATCTTATTTTGGATAATAGCACATCAATGCACTACCCCGAATCTGCAGGTACAACTATAAACAGTCTTAACAAGTCGGCCTTTTCTGCTTTAGCTTGTGCTTCGCTTATGCATATCTTAAAGAAACAGCGAGATGCGGTTGGACTAAGTATTTATAGTGATAAATATGATTTCTATGCTCCAGAAAAAGGCAGTGAACGGCATCATCAAATGTTACTGAGCAAGCTAAGTGAAGCTGTTGTGTCTAAACCAGACTCTAAGACAACCGAGACCTATAGGTATTTGCATCAGATAGCCGAAAAAATCCATAGACGCTCTTTGATTTTTGTGTTTACAGACATGTTTCAAACTTCTGAAGAGGATGAAAAGCTGTTTGAAGCACTCCGTCATTTAAAACATAATAAGCACGAAGTAGTGCTATTTCATGTGTTTGATAAATCGAAAGAACTAGCCTTTGATTTCGACAATAGGCCTAAGCGCTTTATTGATGTTGAAACAGGTGATTACATTAATTTATATCCAGATAATATTAAAGAAAACTATGAAAAAGCGGTTGAATCTTACTTTAATGACTTGCGATTAAAGTGCGGGCAATACCGTATAAAATATGTTGAGGCAGATATCACCCAAGGTTTTAATCATATCCTTACGACTTATATGATAGAGCGTCAAAAATTTGTCTAAGCCAACTAATATTTTTTTCTTTTTTGTTTGCGGAATTAAAAATGCAGTGTATATTTGCCCTCGCAATTATGCAACGGTCTGGTAGTTCAGCTGGTTAGAATATCTGCCTGTCACGCAGGGGGTCGCGGGTTCGAGTCCCGTCCAGACCGCAATCCCGATAGCTATCGGGAGTCTAAAGGCTCTGAGAAATTAGAGCTTTTTTAGTATAAAGATGTTGTGTTGTCCTGACTGTAAACGTCAGGATGTAGTTGTAAGATTTCCAATTAAGTTGGGGACTTACCAATGAAAGGCTTTCCTTTTTCCCTTGTTCTGCGAAGCTTCAGCGTAGTAGAACTATACAGGTAAATCGGGATGCTTTTTTATTTTGGTGAAGTATTGCGTAAACACAATGTTAAGTATCTGATCGCGAATAAAAAATACGTAGTTCTACGTATATTTTTATACTCCTCTACATTGTAACTTGGGGTTAAGTTAAATTTTAAAATATAATACTATGCCAAGAATAATTGCAATAGGGAATGTGAGATCAGATGGGACAATTTATAATTCTACTCCAGGGATAACTATAGATACCAGAGGTGGGTATCACGGTGAAATGTATAGAGTAGTACTGCCAGAAGGATTTACACATAATGATAATTACGTGATCCAGTTAAGCCATCAAATGGTTGACGATGGTGACCAAGATCATTTTTACACTTCTATAGCTTATTTATATCCTAACAAAAATGGTTTTCAAGTCGGAATATATAGAAATGATAGGGGAGAATATATTAGAGGGGATTGGAGTTTTGTACTGTTTGATTTATAGTTAGAGTCATAATTATACACTGCTTTGTTCTAGAATAGTAATATATTTTAAAATCAGTGTCAAATTTTTTGTGCTCTTTTAATCAAAAACTTAACTCTTATTTTTTCATTTCGTCCAATATTTTTCTGGCATTGTCATTTTTAGGATTTAGCTTAAGTGATTTTTCATAAGCTTTACGGCCTTGTTCTTTATTCCCATTTTTAAGAAGGAACTCACCATAACTGTCATAAAGATTAGCGTTGTTAGGATAAGCTCTAATAGCCATTTCAATGAGTTTTATAGCATCATTTGTTTCGCCAGACGACAAATACTTATAAGCAATTGTATTAATGTAACTGGCTCCAAATAGTTCTTTATTGGCATAGTCTGGATCTGATTTGAAAGCCTGTTCATATACAGATATGGCAGCATCTACACCGTTTACTTGAAGTGCATAACCAAAATCCTCATAATTTGGCGGTAATATTTTAGAGGCTTCTTTGGATGTATATCCATAAGACTCTGAAGAATCGATGTTAATCTTATCACTTTTACCGCAATAGAAGCTAATAAACTCCTCGATATGTTCTATGGCATTGATATAGCCTGTAATTAAATCGTCGGATGTTTTTGCATCAATCCCCTTGTTTAAAAGATAATGATAGATTAGAAAATAGCTTGAAAAAGCAGTGTGCCTCATTTCGTCATATTCAACCGTGTGGGCATCTGCATAAACGATATCTTCATAGTAGTTTTTGCGATCTATAGGAGTGGCATTTTCAGATCTTTTCTTACCCACGGCTAAAAAAATAGGTCTATAAACAAAACTTCCATCTGTATATGGAGAGTCTTTTAATAATTCAATTGCGTTGTAGCTTAGCGTCCCGTCTAGACTTGTAATTGAACGGGTTACTTCTTTATTTCTTATCGAAAAAACGAGTGCTGCGATTGAGCCCCAACTCCTTCCTATAACACTTATGTTGTTAACATCGACATTTTTCATTTTTGATGCTTCCGCCATAATAAATTCCATATCTCTCACTTGAGCTTCAACACCAGACCATCTTGCATTTGTTGTTGGGCTTCTAACGCCTCTCGACTTAGAAGACATAACCACGTATCCTTTACTGGCCAAATACTCAAATAATAGAAAATTTTCATGAAACGGTGCAGAGGAGGCAGGAGCATAAATAATTAGAGGGAACTTACCTTCTGCAGCATCAGAATTTTTCCTTGACATGAAGGAACTACTCAAAACCTTTTCAGAACGAGAATTATCTACATGAGCCGCATTTTTAAACTCTGCGATTACTTTTTGTTCTTTTTTTGATTCCTCAACTAAAGATTCGGATCTGGATGTTATTTTGATATAATCAGCTAGGGAAAGTTGATTGCCATTCAGGTTTTTAGCTGGATACCAAACTCCAATTTGCAAAGGTCTTTTGTTGCTTTGAGAAATCTGGTTTAATTGATATACTCTACTATTATCGTGTTTTTCAATTAAGGAAAACCCGACCGCATAATCTCCATAATTGATATTGTTTTTTAGTGGTTCAATGCTTTGACTTGACACAAAATTTAAGTGGAAAAGCAGAATTGGAAGGCATAACAATTGACGATGAAACTTTTTTGATAACATTTTTTGATTGAATTATAGTTTAACTTATTAATGCACCAATTGTCTTATATGATACATTTTGATAACGTAAATATACAAACTATCTTTATATAAAGATAAATTTTTAATCTCAAATTCTAAATAGTTATTTGTATCTGTATTTAGATCGATTAAGCCAAGCCTAATCATTTTGAAAACTCCTATGTGGGTAACAACTTTTGAAACAGATGCCATATGGAATGGAGTTTCAATCGAAATCATTTAGTTTTTCATCACATCTATATAGCCCTTATCACTAATATGAGTAAATTCAATAGACTCTATAATTTAAGCTGCCACTGAAGCGATTTCATTTTCGTTGAGTTTTTTTAACAGGTCATTTAAGTGCTCTAACGATTTGGTGTAAATTGAAAAAGTAGTCAGAATGAAAATAAGGGATATAGATTGTCTTAAATAAGATATTTTATTTAATTTTTCTACGATGTCATTTTTTATTCAGGTCGAATATTAATTATCTAAATGCGTTCTCATTTTAGTATAAAAGAATTTAGGATCATCCCACATAATAAAATGATTTCCAGTATCCGACATATCAATGGTTACATTCTTAATGTTTTTGTATTGTAGTTTGTAACTTTCAGTATTAGATTCCTTAGTTACCCCAAAATTTTTATACCCTATCCATGATCCTATAACTAAGGTAGGGGCTTTGATTTCAATAATTTGATCCCTTAAATCTGTCGAGTACATTTCAAATACAGCTTGTGCCATACTAACGGGATCACTTATAGCTCCCCACTTAGCAATGACCTTTGCTTTATCTCCATCTTTCACCATATATTTAGCAAATTTAAGTTGACTTTCAAAGCGTTCTTCTTCGGATTGGGAAACAGAGTTTAACATGTTGGTTTTAATGGTTTCAGCCATTTTGAGTGCATCTTGTTCATTTTGAATTTCTTTCATCTGAATTGCCGGTAAAAAAGGAAGTGCATCTAAAATTATTAGCTTTTTTGGTAAATCAGGATTTTCAGAAGCAAGTTTTAATGCTAAAAATCCACCATAACTATGTCCAATTATAATCGGTTTAGTGATTTTGTTTTCTCGAACATAAGCAACTATTAATTTTTGAATTGCATCCGTATAACCTAGCTCAGGGTTTTGGATGGGGTCAACACCAGCAAATCCAGGCAAGGTTAACTTATGAAACCTGTATTCATCTTTAAATTCCTCAATGGTTTCATTATAAACATCAGCAGAACAGGTTAAACCCGCCAGTAATATAATGTCATCACCTTCACCAACGGATTCAAATTTTAGGTTTTGACAAAAAGTTTGATGCGATAAGATTATGGCTAATATGTTAAGAGCTTTGAATAAATAGGAACAACGGAAAAGTTTCATAGTCAGTAGAATTTATTGTACGAGTATTGATTTTAATAATTTGTGCAAGGTTTAAGAGTGCAGCCTGTTGTCATTTAGACAGTTATAGCATCTCTAGATTTAATGGATGATTAAGTTAAGTGGGATTATCATTGTTGATCTCTTTGATCATAGCTACAATACTACCTAGAACTGGAGACTTAAAACAAAATGAAAAGAATGGATCAGTTTGGGTGTTTGTCATTTTTTTACCTGAGTCATTATATTTATTGTAGTTGGAAATTAGTAATAGGTTATAATCATAGTGAAAAATATTTAGGTCTTCTTTTCTATCATCATTTCTAAATTTTGGGTCAGAGTAAGTCAAAACATCAATTTCATTATCCATTGAGCAGTTTACAGCTTGTTCAATTGCTTTTACTTCAATTCCTCTACCTGTTGAAATAGTTTGTATTTTTTTATGTTGAATTATATGTGGGTCTAGTATTTGCATTAGATTGACTTATGAAGTGAATAGGATTATTGTCTGTTTCTGGATTATCTTTAAATTCTTTATTATTGCAACCATTAATAATAAATGTGGCAAGCAATGTAGTTATTAATAGTATCGACTTAATATAACTATTGGTTTTGATCATTTTACCTCACCTCCAAGCATGTTATTTTGAGTAGAATGGTTGAGTATTTTTAACAAACTGTATCACAAATATATACAATATATCTTTATGTAAAGATAAAATTCGATAACTTCATATGGATTTAGATTTAATAGATCATTTAATACAAGATTGGGGCGTAGAGAGACCTGATCTTGATGCCTCGTCGATGCATATCGTTGGGAGATTGTTATTTCTTGGAAAAAAACTTGAAAGGAGAGCTTCAGTCAATTTAAAAGAGATAGGTATTAATTATACGGATTTAGATGTATTGGCAACACTTAGAAGAAAGGGCGCGCCATATGGGTTATCTCCTAAAGAATTAATGCAGTCCGTTTTAATCACGTCTGGGGCACTTACAACTTTGATTGATAGACTTGAGCGTCTTGGGTTGATATATAGAGCTCCAGATATTAAAGATGGGCGAGTAAAGAAAGTTGTTTTAACAGATGCAGGAAAAGAGCTAATTGATAGAGCTATTGAAGTTAGATTTGCAGAAGCTTCAGACGCTATTAAATCTTTAAGTCAACAAGAGAAAGAAATTCTGATTCCAATTTTAAAGAAGTTACTGTCGCAAATAATAAAATAGACATAATCGTTTTTTAGATGTTTATAATTAGAGCTTTTCCTTTTTTCTTCATTCTGCGAAGCTTTAGCAAAGTAAAACTACAGAGGAGAATAGGGATACTTTTTTTAGTTTTCAACATGTTTTGAACAGAATAAATGCATTTAAACGATAATTAAGTGTATTTCATCGATGTTTCTTTTGCTTATGGTTTAAATACATTTATATTTGTGTCTCTTGTAAGCCCTCAAATCAAACTTTCAAGAATTTTTATTATCCATTAAACATTTTTAAAGCATCCCTCGCTTTATTTTAGTACAATTTAGGTTAAAACCTACAATATTAATTATCCATTTTCCTCCCTCACTATAGCGAAAGTCGCTATGCAATTTAATATTGACTATTTATTTAAACCCTAAATTGATACTTATGAAAACCCTAAAAATTACTCTAGCTTTAGTTGCCATTGCGATGTTGACAGTATCTGGTGTTCAATCTGAAAAAGTTGTTGCTGATAATGAGCCAACTTATAAGGAGAGCTCTACACACATTGATCTATTAGCGCACAGAAAATCAAAATTAAAAACACCTAGTCAGCAATAAGATTAGGCATTAATTAAAACTATAAAGTATTTGGCCCTTGTTTTTAAGCAAGGGCTTAGTTGGTTACAAAAAGACTATTTAGAGCAAAAGATTATATTTTATATTAAATTTGATTAAATATTCAGATTGTAGAAGTATTGAAGCCAATTTTTTTAAGAATAGTCATACTAAGTTTATTAACCCAGCTCAGTTATTCCCAAACGGTTAAAGAAAAAGCCTTAACGGATAGTATATCCAGACTTCTTAATGATGCACAAAACAAAGATTACTCTAGTCTTAAACAATTCGAATTATTAACCCAAGCTAACAATATAGCAAAGCAATTAAGAAACGATTCTATTCTTTTAATTACACAAAAAAATATTCGTAATTATTATTTTAATAATGGTGACTTTGCCAATAATATAATTAGTAATAGGAAAATAGAATCTTTGGCAAAGCGACTTAATGATTCGAGTTCCTTGGCACGTGCCTATGACGCCCTTGGTTATGCCTTTTTTTTAAGTGATGCATACGACAGTTCCTATTATTATTACTCTAAGGCAGTTAAGGCGTTTGATCAGATTAACGCAGACGTCGGTTTATCCTATGCTCTTGGAAATCTGTCTAAATTGCAATTGGATGGTAAAGATTATTTTGGAGCAGGAGAGAATGCCGTTAAAGCCTTGAGATTACTCGATGGGGTTGAAGAGACAAATGAGATTCAAGATCAAAAATGGATATTGTACAATTCATTAGCAAGCATATCTGATGCCCTAGACGACAATGAACAAGCTTTAGAGTACCATCAACAAGCCTACAACGTTGCAAGACGAATGAAGAATGACTTCAACAATGGTATCTTTACTCTAAATAACATGGCTTTTGTAAAACGGAAACAGAAAAAGTATAATGAGGCCATTAAAATATTAGCAGATATCTTAGATGTGGAAAACCTTTATCAGGAAGACCCATCATTTTATGCATTGATTCTAGAAAATTTAGCGTTTACCAAGTTTCTAAATGGATCTTATGACAAAGAAGAAATAGTAAGCACATTCGATAGGGCTTATAGAATTGCCGATAGTATTAATGATAACATTACAAAAATGGCTACTGCTATTAGTATGGCCAAGTTTTATAAAGGAATTAATGAAAAAGAAAATGCCTTAGAAAAAGTAGAAGACGCCTACAATTTAGCAAAGAATATAAAATCAAACGAAATTCTCCTAGAGTCACTATTGCTATTGTCGGAGATGAATGAGGGCGAAGCATCAGTTAAATATTTGAATGAGCATATTAAGATTACAGACAGTATTCTGAAAGTTGAACGAGGTGTTAGAAATAAATATGCTAGAATAGAACTAGAAACCGACCAGCTCGAAGCCGAAAACGAACAGATTTCTAAAGAAAATTTTTATTTAGCCATTCTATCGGCAGGGTTATTATTAACCGCAGTTCTGGTATATGTAGTGATTTCGCAACGTGCCAAAAATAGAAAATTAAAATTAATCCAAGTACAGCAAAAAGCCAATGAGGATATTTATAATTTAATGCTGAGCCAACAAGATAAAGTTGACGAGGCCAGAACACAGGAGAAAAAACGGATATCAGAAGAATTGCACGATGGTGTACTAGGACGTCTTTTTGGGACGCGTTTGAGTTTGGATAGTATTAACTTTAATGATGGCAAAGAAGCCATGATGACTAGGGCAAATTATATTGGTCAGCTTAAAACAATCGAAGAAGATATTCGTAAAATTTCCCACGAGTTAAACACAGATTTTGTATCTGGTTCTGGTTTTATGGATATCGTTTCAGAACTAATTGAAAATCAAACACAAGCTTACGGACTAGAATACGACTTCAAATATACCGACGATATTAGTTGGGATTCTGTATCCAATAAAACTAAAATCAACATTTACAGGATTATACAAGAATCGATGCAAAATATCTATAAACATGCCAAAGCAAAAGCCATAAAAATTAGTATTTCCCTAGAAAAAAACGTAATTTGCTTAGACATCATTGATGATGGAGAGGGATTTGACACATCGAAGAGCAAAAAAGGTATAGGTTTAAAAAACATGAGGTCTCGCGTTGAGAATATTAATGGAAAAATCACTTTCACCTCTCAATCTGGTAATGGTACAACTGTTAACGTTAAGATTCCCTACGCAAACTAATCGACATGAAACATATTAACATCTTAATGGTAGATGATCACCCAATAATTATTGAGGGCTACCAAAATGTGTTAATGGCAACTAAAGACGATGACCAAACCTTGCTTATTGACACTGCTAACAATTGTGATACCGCACAATTAATGATTAACAGGGCATCAAAAGGCACACCTTATGATGTGTGCTTTTTTGACATAAGCTTACCACCGTCTGAAGATGGTAGATATGCCTCAGGTGAAGATTTGGCGCTTTTGGCCAAAAAAGTATTACCAGATGCCAAAATTATTATACTTACCATGTTTAATGAATCGTTCAGAATTCACAATATCATTAAAGAAATAAACCCAGATGGGTTTCTTATAAAGAGTGATTTAACCTCTATGGAACTGGCAGATGCTTTTCAGCAAATTCTAAAATATCCTCCATATTACAGCAGTACGGTGAGCAACTATGTAAAAAAGACCATTACAAGTGAAATCTACGTCGATGATATTAATAGAAAAATTCTTCACTTATTATCCCAGGGGATCAAGACAAAAAGCTTAAGCGAGTATATTCCATTATCTACAAGTGCCATAGAAAAACGAAAAAAACAACTCAAATTATTATTTTCGGTTACCGATGGCAAGGACGAAACCTTATTGCAAGAGGCAAGGGAGAAAGGTTATTTGTAAATATAAAAGCTACATTTTTTTAGACTAAAAAGCGCTTGAATCTCCTATTATTTATGAAGATTACGGTTTTTCCGCATCAAGTTTGCGGTTTTACCGTAAGAAAAAAATAATGCATTAACTTACCTTTACACCAAGTCAACAAGAATTAATTAATCCCTCTTAAGTAATTGTTGAGTTAATAGCAAGAAAAATTAAACCTAGTTGTACTTTACGACTAGGTTTTTTTTGTTTTATTTTTTGATTTTAGAACCAATTGGCATTATGTTCAGAGAGTTTTACAATAAAAAAACCCAAGAATATAATGGCAACTATAAACTTCAAAAATGTAGAGGCAATAAAACCTAAAAACGATCCAAAAGCAGCCTTTAGCGCTTTTCCTGTGTCATTTCTGTGAATCATTTCACCCACTAATGCGCCAATAAAAGGGCCAATAATAATACCAAATGGAGGGAAGAACAATCCAACAAGAAGCCCTAAAGTTGTACCAATCATTCCAGCCTTACTACCTCCAAAGCGTTTGGTGCCTATAGCTGGGATTATATAGTCCAAAACATATATAAAAACTGCAACTATGAGGGTGACAATTAAAAAGGTATTGCTTAATTGTACACCTTTTGTTAAATGAAGTACTAAAAACCCTGCCCAACTGGTTAACGGTCCAGGTATCACAGGCAAGAAACTACCTAAAATTCCCAATAGCATTAAAAGAAACGCTACAATTACTAAAAACAATTCCATGTAGATAATTTAGATTCACTGATATGACGCAAGAAGTATGTCAAAGTTACATTAGGGGACAACAATTAAAATGATAAAAATATTGTACATTTCGCCTTTAGAAGTGTATTAATGAATCGATTAGTTTGTCTTTTTTTAATTGTTCTTTCTACGTCTTGCAATTATTTTGAAAAACAAAAAGTAAATGTCGAAGACTTACTAGAGGAAGAACTGCAAACTTTTAATTGGAATGATGTGGATACCTATCCAACGTTTAGCAGTTGTGACTCCATGACCACTAAGGAAGAAGGCAAAATGTGTTTTCAAAATACACTGTTGTCTTATGTGAATCAATATTTGGCAAATCAAAATATAATAGTAGCTGAAGACGTTAACGACACCATACGATTACAACTGATTATTGATAGAAAAGGGCTATTGAAGATAGATGATATGGTCATAAAGGCCGAAACCCAATTTCAAATCCCAAAAATAGATAGCTTACTTCACCAAAGCTTAAAAAACGTACCAAGGATATATCCGGCTATAAAAAGAGGGCAGCAAGTGACCACAGCTTTTGAGTTGCCAGTAATTGTAGAGATTGATTAGATTATAATTAAGACATCAGTTTGAGTGAAATTTAGAATCGTATCGCTAATTTTTGCATCAATCTTAGAACTTCAACATACAACCAAATAAGCGTTGCCAGTAGCCCCCAAGTTGCAATCCATTCCTTATATTTTGGAGCCTTATTTTTGTAGCGTTCTATATAATCAAAATCCAAAAGTAGTGCAAACGAAGCCACAATAGCAGCCAAAACGTTAAATATAATAGCCAGCCATGAGGTTCCCCAAATATATGGTTTAATGCCAAAAAAGCTCAATATCAAGGATATAAGATAAACAACCATAATACTAACTGTAGCTGTAATGATAACGCTTCGTAGTTTTTTGGTAACGACAATAATCCTTAGCTGATATAATAGTAGCATTACAAAAAACGTCACAATAGTAACACCTATCGCCTGATAAGGCAATTCAGGAAAATTTTGATGGGCGTATGATGAAAAACCTCCCAAAAAAACCCCTTTAGCTATAACATACAATGGAACCAAGATTGGAGACCAATGTTGTCTAACAGAGATTAAAACACTCACAACAATTGCTCCTAACATGCCTCCGAGTGTAAACCATCGCATAGGTGCAC
The DNA here is from genome assembly GCF_028282165.1 of Winogradskyella sp. GTDB lineage: Bacteria > Bacteroidota > Bacteroidia > Flavobacteriales > Flavobacteriaceae > Winogradskyella. The sequence continues at coordinate 217,458 of NZ_JANQIM010000033.1, forward strand.
CAGTTTCATTAAGTTTCCACAGATAAGCAGTTATAGTGGCAATTACCAAAATCCCTAACATGGATTTCATAAATATGCCTGCAACAGACATTTTCTTGGTCGATGATTGGCCATCGTCCCAAAAATAACCGTTAAAAATGGGATTTGAGGTTTTAAAATTCCTTAAGCTCATTATTATAAATTGAATTTATAACCAATGGCAATATCCGTAGAAAAATTCCCTTGATTGTCTAAAAGCAAAGCAAACAGTTCACCATAAATAATAGTGATAAAACTGTTTTCCCCAACTTTTATATCCGATCCAACCCCAAAGATAAAAGGAATGTCGAAGGAGGTTTCGTTTGAATCGATTTCTATATTGTCTTCATTTGTAAACGTGATACTAGAGAAATTTAAGGTAGCAAATTTAACTTGGCCATAAATTGAAAATTTTTCTTTATTTATAAATCGATAACGATAACCTAAAGACAATTCGGAGGTACTATAGGGAAAATCGTCACTCTCAAATGCATGCCTTACCTGTAAAAAACCAGAATGTCTTGGAAGTACATTGGCTTCGAAAATTTCTAATTCAGCACCTACCATTGGTGTTTTTTCATTGTCAGGATTGCCTACAAAGGGATTGTTGGTAATGCCGCCAGAAAAACCTAGTCTAAATTGTACATTACTTTCAGTAGAAGTAGAGGTATAGCTAGAGTCCGCAGAAGCATTATAAGCATCTATGTAATTTCTTAAACTGTAAAGTGTTAATTTCAGTTTGTCTGTAGACATACCATCGGTGAGCCCACTCAAAGTAGATTTGTACTCTTCCTGAAATTTATTATCTGCATTCTTTGTGTTTTTTAATTCAGTAATAGTACCATCTTCACTACGTACAAAGTAGCGGTAATTTCCGTCTATAATATTCCATAGTAGATCTAATTTACCGTCAATCTCGGTTTTAAGTTCTAGAGTTTCTCCGTTTATGGTGTAGGTGTCTTGGCTAAAGCTAAGTTGAAAAGCAAAACATACAAAAAGTGATAAGATGATTTTTTTCATAATTATGCTAGGATTTGGTTTTAGTAAAACTACCAAAAATATCTGAAAGCGTAGTTATTTTTTAAATACCCTACCTTTCCAATGATAAGGTTTAAATAAGGATAATAGAGCAACATAAACACTAAAAAAAGGGTACAAAAGACTAGAGAAGATATATGACAATAGCACACTTTCTTGCCTAAAAAAACGAGCTATTTTGAATAATAGCAAAAAATCAATAGCAAATTTAATGACAAGCAACGCTAAGGCTGTTCTTAATTCTATGAAACTTAGCACAAACAAGAATGGTAAGGCAACACAAACGAGGTTCCCGAAAAAAACAATGAATCCAACTATTTTAGAAAACCAATTAGGATTGTGACTTGTTTTTGAAGCCCAGCGTAAGCGCTGTTGCACTAATTGACCAATACTTTTAACAGGATTTGTAATAACGATAGCTTGTGCAGATTTTAAATAAGCTACGCTCTCAACGTCTAGCCGTTTAAATTTTTCTAACAAAAAAATGTCATCACCACTCGCTATGTCTGAGTTACCGCTAAATCCATTTAAACTTTTGAAAACCGTTTTTCGATACGCAAAGTTGGCACCATTACACAAAAAAGGATGTTTAAGCCCAAAACCACCAATTGTGGCGGCTTGAAGACTTAAAAAATCAAGAGTTTGAAACCGATTGAAAAATGAATGATTTTGGGAGTAAGCTACAGGTGCAACAATACAATTTGGGGTTTCGTTCTGAATGTATTCATCAAATGTATCTAGCCAATATTTGGGCAAAACACAGTCGGCATCGGTCGTTATTATCCATTCATTTTTTGCTATATCTATAGCAGAATTAATAGCATCTTTTTTAGGTGAATTAGAAATTCTAATGTTCGGTATAACTATAATGTCACCTTGAGCGCAGTCGAAAGGTTTTTTGGTAATGAAATTGTTAATCACTTCCACTGAATTATCACTAGAGTCATCATCAACCAATATAACTTCAAACAAGTCTTTAGGATAATTCAAATTAAAGATAGAATTAAGGAGTTTGGGTAAATTATTAGCTTCATTCCTAAATGGAATTATAATTGAAAACTTCGTATTTGCTTTTAAATCCTGAAGTTTATACGTTTCAACATTATCAAAACCATAAGTGAGACTGCCCATGAGGATAAGGTAAATAATAATGATTATTATGGCTATAATAGATGTCATTCTTCGATTTTAGGAAGTTTAAAATTCAATACAAAATAACTTCCAAATAAACTGGGAATAGCAAAGTTTAACAACCACATTATTGTTATAATTGATAAAATGGTGAGTTCATTGACTTGTACATAACCAAATAAGAAAACAGCAACACTTCCTTTTATGAGGACATCAAAAATAGAAATAGATGGTATAATTGAAGCTAAAAAATACATGCTTGTAATAACAGTCATTGCGTTGGAGTAATTAACATCAACTCCAAAAATATGAAGCAGGTAATAAAATTGAAAAGAGAAAACTAAGTAACGGACGAGCGACAATAAGAGGTTGATAGTGTGTGTTTTAAAAGAGATAGTTTTAATGGATTCTATAATTCTATTAATGGAATAGCCTTTAATACTAATTTGACTATGTTTAATTCCAAAAGCGGCAAGTGTACCTATTGCTAGTATTATGAAAAGAAGCATTGCGATTTTATAATAATCAACTTCGATTTGATAGCGATTAACAAATATGATCAATCCAACAATACCAAAACAAGTGGTTATGGTCATTTGAGCGATATTTCCCAAAAGATTCATCAAAACAATGCGTTTTCTAAACGGTCTGGAGTAGTAGATGGCTTTTGCTCCGTAATCACCAATACGATTTGGAGTAATAAGTGAAGCAGTTAACCCACCTAAACTTTGCTCTAAGGCTTCCTTAAAAGAAATTTGCTTTACAGTTTTTACTAAATAGTTCCATTTTAAGATTTCAAAAAACCAATTAAGAACGCTCAAAACGATTAAAAAAAGAGCATTTTTGGTCGAAAATGTGTCATTTTCATTTAAAAATGCTAAAAATTCGCTGAATTCTAGATTTTCATTTTCCGTAAGCTTTTCATATATAAAATAAAAAGCACCAACAACAATACTTAACTTAATAAGCACAAACAAGAATTGCTTAGTTTTGTAGGGTACACTGTAAAGCATGCTGCAAATTAAACCAAAAACTCACATATGAAGCACTTTTTAAAACCATGTCTCTTTATTTTAATTGGTCTTTTTATGAACTTAAGAAGCTACGGGCAATTTAAGGATACCAGCAAATGGAAAGCACTTTTTGCAGTAGGTTTCAATTACCCTAATACAGATGGGTTTGTGGATGGAGCCTTTGCGCAATCAGTTAATTTCCCTACAGTAAATATAGGGATACAGCACATGTTTAAACGGGCATACGGTGTAAAATTAGATTATGGATTTAATCGTTTTAAGAATGACGATGGATCCCCAGAATTTAAAGTGAACTACGCTCGTGTAAATGCTCAGTTTGTCTTAGATCCGACAGAGTTTATTGGGTTTTTGCCGCAACGATTACGAACAATATTACATGCAGGGCCAGGATTCAGCTTTGTTACACCTTTAGGTAATTTAGGCGATAATGAACAATCGTATTTAAATATTTTAGGCGGGTTAGAGGTGCATTATGCCATAAACGAGAAAGTATCCATTTATACAGATATCGCTTATATTTATGGTTTAACCTCGTTGGATGACTATGATCCTGTCTTAAGTGGATTAGGTGCATTTAATGGGAATGTGTTTAATCTTACTTTTGGATTGGCAGTGTCCTTAAGTGGTTGCCAGTATTGTGATTAAAATAGTCTTAAAAATTCTAATGAGCCATGTAATATGATATGGGATAGAATTTGAGGCCAATAATAAATGATTCGTTATCTATTAATTAAAGAACGACTATGAAGCTATCAGGATTAAAGGTTAATTTAAAAATCAAGAATTTAATACTGTTTGGATGTTTTTCAATATTTATTTTTAGCTTAAGTCATGCTCAAGAAAAAGAAGTTAAAAAAGAGTTGAAGGAACAGGGTGCCAAGGAAGTTGAGATTACTGAAAAAATTGAAATAACTAACCAAGAAGAACTTGATTTTATCCCATTTGCAGTTGTAGATAATATCCCTTATCCATTAGATTGCAAGAGCGTAAAAGCAAAAGCAGAAAAGAAAAAATGTGTTGTTGAGTTTTTACAACAGCATACTATAAAAAATTTTAATACAGGTTTAGGAACTAAACTTGGACTTCCATCAGGCAAAAAGCGTATTCTTGTTCTTTTTAAGTTTGATAAATCGGGCAAGGTAATTGAAGTTAAAGCTCGTGGGCCACATCCTGAAATAGAAAAAGAAGCGGAACGCGTAGTAAAGTTGTTGCCAGATTTTATTCCAGGGGAACATCAAGGTGAAATAGTTGTTGTAGCATATTCATTGCCCATAATGTTTTCCGTTCCTGCAGAGGAGAAAGATATTAATAAGCAATAGTTTTTAACTTTTAAGTAGTTTAATGGGTAGAGAGAAAATTATATTAGGGATTGATCCGGGAACCACCATTATGGGTTTTGGGCTTATAAAAGTTGTTGGTAAAACGATGACGTTTATGCAACTTAATGAATTACAACTTAAAAAGTACAATGACCATTACCTAAAGCTAAAACTCATCTTTGAGCGTACTGTAGAACTTATTGATACCTATCATCCTGATGAAATAGCCATTGAAGCTCCTTTTTTTGGAAAAAATGTACAGAGCATGCTAAAGTTGGGAAGAGCCCAAGGTGTGGCTATGGCAGCAGGGTTGTCTCGGGAAGTGCCAATTACAGAGTATTCGCCCAAGAAAATTAAAATGGCCATTACTGGTAACGGTAATGCCAGTAAAGAGCAGGTGGCAAAGATGTTGCAAAGTCTCTTAAAGCTTAAAGAACTACCTGCAAACTTGGATTCAACCGATGGTCTAGCGGCAGCAGTTTGTCATTTTTATAATCAGGGTAAGGTTGAGGTTGGTAAAAGCTATACAGGTTGGGCGGCTTTTGTTAAGCAGAATGAGGATAGAGTGAAAAAGTAAACTGTATACAGTCTCATTATACATTTAAGGTGATTGTATCGAATTTTGTGAATTGTAAACTATAGCTAAAAACTGACCACTGAAAATGAGCGGCATCTACATCCATATTCCATTTTGCAAACAAGCTTGTTATTATTGTGATTTCCATTTTTCCACCTCATTAAAAAAGAAAGACGAACTCATTGAGGCTCTTGGAAAAGAACTGGAACTACGCAAAGCAGAATTTGAGAATACTTTAGTTGAAACTATATATTTTGGGGGAGGCACACCCTCGCTACTCGCAAATGACGAACTGCAATTTTTGATCGATACCGTTCATAACAATTATAATGTAATAGACCATCCAGAAACTACTTTAGAAGCCAATCCAGATGATTTATCTAAGGATCGAATCGTCAAATTGTCTAAAAGCCCAATTAACCGATTATCCATAGGCATACAATCTTTTTTCGAGACTGATTTAAAACTAATGAACCGTGCCCATAATGCTGAAGAAGCAAAAGCCTGTTTGGAAGAGGCCGTAAAATACTTTGAAAATATTTCACTCGATTTAATTTATGGTATTCCTGGCGCATCCGACACGCAGTGGCTAAAAAATATTGAAATAGCTTTGAGCTTTAATGTACCACATATTTCAAGTTATGCTTTAACTGTAGAACCTAAAACGGCTTTGGCGTCATTTATTAAAAAAGGAATTATAGCTGATGTAGATGACGAGCAGGCTCACGAACAATTTTACCTCTTAAAGGAGCGTCTAGAGGCTGAAGGCTATATGCATTATGAACTTTCCAATTTTGGTAAGGAAGGCTACTTTAGTAAAAATAATTCCGCTTATTGGCAAGGGAAACCCTATTTGGGAATTGGACCTTCCGCACATTCATTTAATGGAAAACAACGCGGTTGGAACGTGAGAAACAACACAAAGTACATCAAATCCATTCAACAAAATAAGTTGCCTATCGAGATAGAAACGCTCACTAAAACGGATCGGTATAACGAATATGTAATGACAGGCTTGCGTACCATTTGGGGTGTTTCATTAACTAAGGTTGAAAACGATTTTGGCACAGTTTTTAATAATTACCTATTGGAGCAAGCTAATGTTTTTATTAATCAACATTTGTTGTATATTGATGATGAGCATTTAAGAGTTACTAAAAAAGGACAGTTTTTAAGTGATGGAATTGCGAGTAAGCTCTTTATCCTCAACTAGCTTCAGGATTTTTAGAATGAACCTAGAATGCAGAAGGGATTCGCCTGAATCCTTTCAAATAAACTAAAACTGAAACAAGTTCAGCATAAATGATAACAACCATACAATACCACTCTAAAAAACTAAAAATAGATTTATCGCAGCCTTTAGATCTTTCAATAGCGATTAGAGCTGATAAACCTAATGTTAATGCATGGTATATTGGCCCTCCAAAAATTGAACCTGAGGTTTTTGAAAATGGAATCATCAGTGTCGAAGAAGGGGCTTCGGTCAATTTTAATACCATAACGTTTAACCCACATTCGCATGGCACGCATACCGAAACCGTTGGCCACATTACGAAAAAGAAATATTCTATAAATAAATATCTGAAGCAGTTCTTCTTTTTGGCAGAAGTGGTCACCGTTGCACCTGAGAAATTTGGGGAGGATTATATTATTTCTGCTAAACAACTGCAGTTTGCAATTGGAAATAAAAAACGTGATGCCTTGGTTATGCGAACACTCCCTAATACTAGGGAAAAGAAGTCAAAACAATATTCAAATACCAATTGGACTTATTTTCAGGAAGATGCCATAAAACTGCTCGTTAAAAAAGGTATAAAGCATTTATTAATAGACTTGCCAAGTGTAGACCGAGAAGAAGATGGAGGCGTACTAAAAGGCCATAATGCATTTTGGAATACTCAAGGAAAACTGAGAACAGATGCCACAATCACTGAGTTTATTTATGTTTCTAATAAGATAAAGGATGGCACTTACATGCTGAACCTACAAATAGCACCTTTCGAAAATGATGCTACGCCAAGTAAACCCATTTTATATCAGATATTAGATTAGTATGTAACATTTCTAAGGTTTAAGTGTCCAACGTATAGAGTTATGGAAACATTTTTTATAATCATCATTAGTATTCTTGTCACCTTAGGGTTGGTTACCATATTTAGACAATGGCAGACTAAAAAGAAAGCCAATGAACAATCCGTAGTGTTATTGGATAAAATTAAGCGCGTCTGTAAGTTTATTACCGTTGAAGGAGACTTTGCCGAAATCTACCATTATGAAGATGTCAAGGAAAAGTTCTTGAAAATGATTTCGAGCAAAAAGAAAGCTTTAGTCGTTATAAATGCCAAAGCACACGTTGGTTTTGATTTAAGCAAAGTGCAAATGACCTCCCATCCAAAATCCAAAACTGTAATACTCTCACACTTTCCGCAACCAGAAGTATTGTCTATAGAAAGTAATATTAATTATTACGATAAGCAAGATGGTATGTTTAATAAGTTTGAGGCATCAGACCTTACCGAGTTGCATTCAAAGGCCAAAGCACATATTAGGGATAAAATTCCGGAGAGTGGCTTATACAATGTGGCAAAACAAGAAGCCTTAGAAGCCATACAGTTGATTGAAAACTTGGTTGAAACTATCGGTTGGACTTTAGATTATTCAGCCTTAAAAATTGAAGACCATACACCAAAACAATTAAAATCATAGGAGAAATGTTATGAAGCTTTCAAGATTCTTCAAAGATAATTGGGTAATTACCCTATTTTCAACCATGTTTGGTGTCATCGCTGGCTTGTATTTGACGGATTATTATGAAGATAGGCGTTTAAATAAGTCAAAACTTAATGCCTTGGAAATGGTTAAGCAAGAGATAAAGAACAATAAAGAAGAACTGATTGCTTATGATTCCATTTGCAGATCAATGTACCATAGATCCTCTTATGTGCTTTCTAAAATAAATGCTGAAAACCAAATATTTATACATAAAGATTCTATAGAAATATTTAGAAGAAATGCTAATGGCATAATAGAAAATTTAGAATTTGAAACAAATGTAAGTCATAAAAACACTGTTCAGGTACGAGGTGATATGACCATGCTGGTAAGGTCTAAATTAGCATTGGTAGATCTTAATGATGTAATATGGCAGTCTTATAAGCAGACCAATTACATTAATGTCACTAGCTTTAATTGTATAACAAGTTTGGAAGAATTGTATCAGTTTCAAGCAAAGAATAATTTAGCTAATAAAGAGTGGTTGGATCTTTTGTTGAAAGGTTCTTTTTTACAAGGAAAAGATCAATTGGATGAATTTATACTTGCCTGGAATAATGCAATAGAAATGAACACAATTCTATTGGGCACCTACGATTCATTAGATGATATTTTTAAAAATTGTAATTAATTATGACCATTGAAGATTACAGAGATTATTGTATAGCTAAAAAAGAGGTCACAGAGCATTTTCCTTTTGATGATGATACTTTGGTGTTTAAGGTCTGTAACAAGATGTTTGCGTTGGCGTCATTAAAGCGTTGGGAAGAAGGTGATGCTTTTATTAATCTTAAATGCGACCCAGAATATGCACAAGAACTGCGAGCTGAGTTCGATAGTGTAAAACCAGGGTATCATATGCACAAACAACAATGGAATAGTGTCTATATTCACACAGGCGAGTTGCCTCCTAAATTAATCTTAGAGCTCATAGACCACTCTTACGATATGGTGGTAAAAGGATTACCTAAAAAAGTTAGGGAGCAATTGTTTAATTGATTCAATTATGATTCATCAGAATCTTTTTTTCTGAATAGACTAAACCCTATTGGAAACATCAGTACTAAAAATAGATAGCTGCCTGTCACCAATCCATAAATAGTAATTAATGCCAAGATTACCATAATCAAGACCTTAAGGTTATACTTCATATTACAAAAGTAGTGGACTATCGTTAAAATTGAAATAGAGTTGTCTATTCCGTAAATTAATCCTAATCGTAAAGACTTCAATAAATCCTAATTAATTTTTCTTACATTATATCTATTTAGAAATGTGTTGTTTATCGAAAAAATGAACAATCCATTTCAAATAAACTAGTCAAAATTGCCATTTATCGAATTTCTAGAAATGACTAGAGAATATGTCGGATATTGAGGTCATCCCTCTGAATTAATAGCACCAAATTTACAGATTAATAGCCCCAAAATTTAGTATTAATGATTTAACATTATGTATTATGGATTTACAAATTACTAGCTACAACAACCGTTTTCAGATTAAAGGGACCCTTAATAAGTTAAGTCTCAAAACCTTTAATGCACATTTCGCTAACATCTTTGATGAGTTGGATGATATACTTTTGGATATTGAAAGTGTTGAAAGTATAGATAGAGCAGGCGTTATGGCTTTGGCAAGATTGCACAACGAATCCATTACCAAATCAAAAAAGTTGTCTATAATTGGCCTTGGCTGTAAAGAATTATATGATCACTTTAAGAATCAAGAGAATTCTACTGTAGCTGCGTAGCAGCATATTGTTGGATATAAGATTTAAAATATAGTGTTTCCGACTTGTATTTTTCCTGACAGATTAATACTCTTGGAAACACTTTTGCTTTTTAGGTTTTAACAAGACATATCAGCGATGATTTTCCATTCGCTATTGATTTTTTTAAAAATGATGATAAACACACCCTCTGCATCACCAGTTTCACGTTTTAAGTGATACTCTCCCATAACCCAATAATTGTCTCTTTCTATCCTAGAAATATCATTAATAGTGAAATTCAACCTACCACTTTCAGCTTTTGTCGGATAAGCCTTCTTATATCTTGCGAGCGTATCATCCCAACCAAGAGTTAATCCATTTGAGCCATAAAACTTAAGATCTTTACTTTTCCAGTAGCCTTCCATAAAACCTTCCAGGTCATGATTATTCCAAGCAATTTCCTGTTTTTCCATAACGAGTCTTATTCCAGCTTCCGCTAGATTATCTTCAGTGGTATACGTATTGTTATCAGTAGTGATGTCTGCTTTTACAGAAATACAGCTTGTGCTACATAGGATGATGAACAGTAAGAATAAATATTTCATGAGCTCGAATTTAGATTCAAGCTTAAAAGTAATAAACTTAAAGGTTAAAGTACGCCTTTTTGCTTTTTTAAGAATGCATCAGCTTGATGTTGCATCAGTTCCCTTGCCTTTTTGCGTTTGTAATTCATTACCTCTTCTTCATCAGCAATTTCAGTATAAACCTTGTTGTTAATGTCATTGTCGGTTTTTACAAGGAGCTTACGTTCGGCAACCTGTTGCATGGTCCAACTTTGAACCACAGTTTCTTGGTCTTCGAGCTTAAAATCGTATTCGCCTTTTGGAGATAATAGTTTAGCTATGATTGGTGAGGTTTCAATGGCCAAAAACAATAAGAATATAAAAAATGAGGGCAACCAGGGTAACTTACCCAAGGCATTGACACGTGCCATTAAACCGTCAAAGTTGTCGATAACGGGTTGTGACTCGGCAACGTTGGTTTTATAATTATTCTGCAAAGTAGTGATTTCACTTTCAAGCACTGATATCTTAGCTCTGTTATCGGTCTTTAGTTGTTGTAGCTCAGCTAAGGCTGCATCATGTTTTTCTCGCTTTTCTTTATAAACAGGGCCTTTGCCTAATTTCATAGTGCCTGCAGTACCTTCGGCTTCTGTAATGTAAGTGTCATAAAGTGCGTTGACTTCGGCTTCTTTGGTGTCAATTTGTGACTGTAATCCCAATATTTGATTTTCTAGTTCTACAATTTTAGGATTAAACTGTTCTGCAATTTGATTTTGATTGGCCAAGGTTAAATCGTTTTTCTGTTCTAAAAGCACTTGGTTAATTTCCTTTTCGAAAATTTTGAGCTCTAAGGGCTTGGAAATTACAATAGCTATAATAACAGCTAGGAAAATTCTGGGAGTGGCTTGTAGAATCTCGTCCAAAACATTATCGCGTTTCTTTATGGTAGAAACGATATAGCGATCTAGATTAAAGATGAGCAAACCCCAAATTATTCCGAAGAAAATAGAAGTGTATAGGTTGTCAAAAACAGTATAAAGCGCATAGCTAGAAGCTATAGTAGCCATTAAAGCCGTAAAAAATACAGTGGCTCCAATACCAGCATATTTATTTTGTTCGCCAATGGAACAGTCGTTTAAGATATCGGTGTCAGCTCCAGAACATAAGATGAAGAATTGCTTTAGCATAGACTGTTGTTTTAATATCTGCCAAATCAAATTGATGAGATGATTAATGCAGATTGATTGATGATTAACGTTTTGATTGTTTATTAGAACGCCATTATTGTTAAAATGTTACAGTTTAATGGGTTAATTCTAATTTAAATGATGCCGTTTTATATCCTAATAAGTGTAACAATTGTTACTTAACCCAGTAAAATCAAGGGTTTCAAGCGGAAATATGATTTTTATCATACTTCCTGTTCACATATACTCATAATTTTGTAATAGATAATGAAAGAACATTATCTCATGGAATTTTAAAATATGGGCATCATGAAAACAGCAGTAGTAATAGGTGGAAATTTTGCGGGAATGACTGCCGCTTTAGAGCTAAAAAGAAAAGATCCTTCATACAAAGTAATAATGATCGATAAATCGCCATTATTTTTATTTATCCCTTCGTTAATATGGGTTCCCTTTGGAAGACGGGACATTAAGGATATTTCATTTAGAAAAGATAAAATATTAGAAAAAAAAGGTGTGGATTTTGTCCATGCAGAAGCACTTAAAGTAGATCCTGATAAACAGGTAGTTGCTACAACTAAAGGTGATTTTAGTTATGATCATTTGGTAATCGCCACAGGGCCTAAGGTGAAATTTGATGTGGCCAGAGGAGTTAAGCAACATGCATATTATATTGGTACACCAGATGGAGCTATGAAGACGAGAAAAGCACTTGAGGAATTCAAGAAAAATCCGGGTCCTATTGTGATTGGTGCGACTCAAAATGCTGGTTGTATGGGTGCAGCTTATGAGTTTTTGTTTAATATCGAAAAATGGTTAAGAGAACAGAACATAAGAAAGAAAGTTGATCTGTATTGGATTACACCAGAGACTTACTTAGGTCATTTTGGCATTGATGGTATGCCAATGGGAGAAACCATGCTGAAGACTTTTATGAAGATGTTTAATATTCACTACCGTATTGAAGTAGCGGTGGAAGAAGTTACTGAAAATTCAGTGAAACTTACTAATGGAGAAACCTTAGAAAGTCGATTTACCATGTTGATGCCTCCATTTGTAGGAGTTGACTTTGTAACCAATTCTGAAGGGCTCGAGGCGAACCCTTCAGGCTACATTCCTGTAAATGATACTTATCAACATGTTAAGTATAAGAATATCTGGGTGGCAGGTATTGCCGTAGATGTAAAGTTACCTTTCAAGCCTGGTAAGGTGCCATTTTCTGGACCAAAAACAGGATATCCTTCTGATGAGACAGGAAAGGTAGTTGCCATAAATATCCTTCGTTTTGAAAAAGGGAAGACCCTTAAAGAAAAGCCTTGGGGTAAAATTCCTGGACTATGTATCATGGATGCTGGTAAAAAAGAGGTTTGGATTATTAGTAACCACTTGTTTAAACCCAGAACGTTTGCCATAATGATTCCAAATGTACTTTACGATTTCGGTAAGGTGCTATTTGAAAAGTATTTTCTCTGGAAAACCCGAAAAGGATTATCGTATTTGCCTTAAATATTTCATTTTTTAAACTAATTAATGAATAGCTTTTCTTAGAGCAGGGTCTATTAAGAGCAGTTTTAATATCTAGGATTTGGCTCACCTTTACTTCCTTTAGGAGTCTTTTTTCTAACGTCAATGACCATTGGTTCTTTTGAAATATATATTAATGGTTTAGTATCTGTTTTTTTGGATCTCACATTCAATTCAGAATTCTTTTTTAGTAGCTCAATAGCCTTATCAGACGAAATCTGCTTAGATTCATAATAGAATATAGCGTCTCTTTTTGCCATCTTAATTACAAAATCTAAAGGCGATGGTGGCGGTGGTGGCGGTGGCGGTGTAATTTCTTTTAACTCCTTTGTAGGAGCTTCAATCGCTTCTACTTCGACCATCTTTTTAGGATGTTTTTCTTTATAAGCCTTAATTTGTTTCCTCATATTTTCTTTTTCTTCAACAGTTAAAGCTTTTACGGGTGCTTCGGGCTCTCTTATTTTACGAGCTTTTAATGATTTAGGTGGTGCAGGTGGCTCAACTTCATTAAGTTTTTTTACACTAAGGTTAGCTTTTTCTGGTGCAGGAGGTGGTTGAGGAGGCTCTGGAAAATCAGGAAAAGGCTCAGCACTTTTTCTTTGTTCGACGGACATTATACTATATAGGTATTTGAGTTTTTCAACATCCTTTAGTAAAATTTTGGTCTGCTTCTCTTTTAAAACCGTATTATAATATTTTGCAAGTTTATTGTATTCTGCTACTTGCTTTTTTGTAGCCTCTTTTTGCTGTTGGATTTTTACAGGTGACGATAGCTTTACAAGATATAGCCCATTTTCATCTTTTTGGGTTAACATATCTGTTCGTTTTCCTTTATTGTTTTGAGCAATAAATTTTGCTTTTTCCGAACTTATTTTTTTGCCATCTAAATAAAAGGAAGCACCTAGTTTTTCCATTTCAATGATGTACTCCAAGAACGAAGGATTGTAAGTTTTGTTTTGACTTTGTGTAAAATGCTCCGTTCTGTTCTCGGTAGTTGGTTTTTTAACCGTATTTTTTATGACCTTATTATAGTCGGCAAAACTTAAGAATAGAATTGCGATAACAGGAAGAAGTAAAGAGATACTCCACCACATTTTGGTTTTTGATGTTTGTGTTTTCATGACTGTAAATCGTTTTTTGAATGATGAATAATTAATTGCGCTTGAGAGTTGACAATTCTGATGATCTCGATAACCGTCTGGAGACGAGAATTGTAATAGTATGTTTTGATAGGTTTTTGTGTTAACACCTTCTTCTAATACAGATTCATCCGCTAAAAACTCATGATTAAGCTTAGCATGGTGTTTTAGGATGTAAATCAATGGATGAAACCAAAAAGCAATCTGTAATAATTCTAGAATAACAATATCTAAACTATGCCATTGTTTAGCATGTGTTTCTTCGTGCAATAGGACTTCTTTTGGAATTGTTCCGTTTTCGAAATTTATCTTATTTAAAAAGATATACTTGAAGAATGAATGAGGTACACGGTCCTCTTGGAGTAAAATATAGATGAATGAACGTTCGTAGATCTTTTCGTTTTTAGATATTTTTTTGTTGAGCCTTATAAGATTTATACAAAACCTTACAAAAAACAGTAATGTTCCAACGGTGTATACTAACCAAAGAACCTTCTGATATTGAAATGAAGATGTCTCTTCTATAGTATCGGATTCTATTAATACTGTATTAGCGTTAGAATAGGTGGCTATAGGTTCAACATAATAAGTGATTGTTAAAAGAGGGATCGTTAAAGCAATAGCTATGGTTCCTAAAAGATAAAATCGTTTAAATCGATGCATTATCTGCTGCTCCAGCAAAAAAATATAAATGAGCCAAAAAACAAATAAACAGGCCGAAAATTTTAATAAATACATGTCCATAGCTACTTGTTTTTAATTTCTTGATCAATGATGGATTTTAGTTCCTCTAGTTCTTCTTTGGTAAGATCGGTCTTTCTTGTAAAGAACGACGCAAACTGCGAAGCACTATCATTAAAGAAAGTTTTTATAAGACCATTAACGTGCTTAGAAAAGTAGTCCTCCTTTTTTACCAATGGGTAATACTCTCTAGATTTTCCATAAGTATTATAAGCTACAAAACCTTTGTCGATCATCCGCTTTAATAAGGTAGCAACTGTTGTGGTTGCCGGCTTTGGTTCTGGATAGGCATCTAAAAGCTCTTTCATAAAAGCCTTTTCGAGTATCCATAGATATTGCATAAGTTGTTCCTCGGTTTTTGATAATTGCATGTTCTACAGTTTTAGAATATATTCTACAAATGTAGAATAAAAAATTCAATAATCAAAATGAACAATAAAGGACGCTATGAATCCTATAGTTGTTATAGCCGAAAAAGCAATTTTAAAATGATAAATACAGGTTTACTTTATAAAAGAGTAAGCTTCACTTTTTTAGTTCAGTGAAATATTTATAAAACCAAGGAATAGTTTCTATACCTTTTAGATAATTCCAAATTCCAAAGTGTTCGTTAGGCGAATGTATAGCATCACTATCGAGCCCAAAGCCCATTAAAATAGTTTTACTTTTTAATTCTTCTTCAAAAAGCGATACAATTGGGATACTGCCCCCGCTACGCTGTGGTATAGGTGTTTTTCCAAAGGTCTGTTCATAAGCTTTAGAGGCCGCTTGATAACCAATACTGTCTATTGGAGTTACATATCCTTGTCCGCCATGATGAGGTGTTACTTTTACTTTAACTCCTTTTGGAGCGATACTTTCAAAATGAGATTTAAATAGTGCTGTAACCTCTTCCCAATCTTGATGAGGTACTAAACGCATCGAAATTTTTGCATAAGCCTTGCTGGCAATAACCGTCTTTGCTCCTTCACCAATGTAGCCGCCCCATATTCCATTCACATCTAGTGTTGGGCGAATAGAGTTACGCTCGTTAGTAGTATAGCCCTCTTCACCATAAACAGCATCGATATCTAGTGCATTTTTATAAGCTTCAAGTGAAAAAGGAGCCTTTGCCATTTCGGCACGTTCTGCATCCGAAAGATTCTCTACTCTATCGTAAAATCCTGGAATGGTTATGTGATTGTTTTCGTCATGAAGTGAAGCAATCATCTTTGTTAAGATATTAATAGGATTGGCCACAGCACCTCCGTAAAGACCGGAATGTAAATCGCGATTTGGACCTGTGACTTCCACTTCAACATAACTCAAGCCTCTTAATCCTGTAGTAATTGAGGGGACATCTTTAGAGATCATACCTGTATCTGAAATGAGGATAACATCGTTTTCGAGTTTTTCCCTATTATTAGCCACAAATATGCCTAGGTTTTCGCTTCCTACCTCTTCTTCACCCTCAATCATAAACTTTACATTACATGGTAATGCATCATGCCTTGTCATATATTCTAATGCTTTTACATGCATATACATTTGACCTTTATCATCGCAAGCACCTCTAGCAAAAATAGCTCCATCAGGATGTAATTCTGTTTTTTGGATTATTGGCTCAAAAGGTGGTGAATTCCATAGGTCTAAAGGATCTGGCGGTTGCACGTCGTAATGACCATATACAAGAACCGTTGGTAGATTTTTATCAATTATTTTTTCACCATATACAATGGGATAGCCATCTGTTTCACAAATTTCTATGTGGTCGCACCCTGCATCTTCAAGACTTATTTTAATAGCTTCTGCTGTTTTAAGCACGTCACTTTTATAAGTAGAATCTGCACTAATTGATGGGATTTTTAAAAGCTCTATGAGTTCGTCTATAAACCGTTGTTGGTGTTCGTTGATGTAGGAATTTATATTTTGCATATTTAGTATGTGATTTCTAACAAAAATAAGAAAAAGTAATCCGAATATTTCTTAATGGGTTGCTATTTGAATATTGAAACTATTATGTATATTTGCAACCCGATAAATATCGGGACTAATTGCAGGCGTGGTGGAATTGGTAGACACGCTAGACTTAGGATCTAGTGCCGCGAGGTGTGCGAGTTCGAGTCTCGCCGCCTGTACAAAGGATAAGCTTCAGTGTTAGGACTGGAGCTTTTTTTATGGAGCATTATTCTAGAATGCTATAGTAGGCGAGACGAGAAGTTTATGCTGAGCGAAGTCGAAGTAAGTCTCGCCGCCTGTACAAAGGATAAGCTTCAGTGTTAGGACTGGAGCTTTTTTTATTTAAAACTATATATAATGCTCTATCTATTCCTGAGATGATAGTTTGGATCATACTCCTAAGATGGAAAAGATAAACCACTCACCATTTAGAGTAAGTGCTGCTACGCATAAAATAAGAGCTGGTACGTATATATCAGATTTATGTATATCTTATTTTTGCATAGATTAGAATTAGCATTCTGTTCTAGAAATTAATAATGACTATAAAGAAAAGTATTTTCCAATAGTATCGATACTTCTCTTTCTATGGATAATCAATTTCAGGAATGAACATATGGCTACTGTAATAGTATTAAACATTCCGATTTAACCATGATGAAAAAACGGATTCTTTTTTTGGGACTCATCTGCTCGCTTTGTGTCTTCTCTCAGGAAGATTTGCAGTCAAAAGTAAATAAGCTAAAAGTTAAAATTTCCAATTCAGAAGGTGCAGAAAAGCTGCAATTAATGGATAGTTTATCTCAATTAGTAGGTTCCAATTTAAAACCAGAGTTTAAATATGATTCCATTGTTAAGGCAACCATCGATTTAGCCAAGAAAGAACAAAATTATAATATAGCTACAAAACGCACCGGTGAATATATTTCCTTTTTAGTAAACCAAAGAAGAAATTCTGAAGCAGGTTTAAAGTTATTTAGGGCGACTTTAGATGAGAATTGGGAGGTTACCGATTCGTTGTCGCTGGCGGTCTTTTACACTGGGGGTGCGGATAGTTTGCTGGAGTCAGGTTTCGAAGAAGAATCTATTCCCTTTTATGAAGATGCCGAACGACTTTTTCTAGGGGTGAATGATTCTATATATTATGCCACAACAAAAGGTTACAAGGCATACGCTTTATCCATTATGGGTGAGTTTGCTTCCGCCTCCCAAGAATATCAAAAAGCACTTTCTGTATTAACTAAAATGAAGGATTACTTCAATATTATTAAGTTAAGGATTGGCTTATCTATCCTCTATAGCCAAAATAGGTTTTATGATGAGGCTGAAAAGGAGTACTTAGCAATTGATTCTTTATCCCTCAAGATGCAAGATTACGGAGCCTACTTAACCAATCTAGGAAATATGGCTTATGATTATGCCGCTCAGGGCAAGTATAAAAAAAGTATAGCATACAATAAACAAAAACTGGCCGTGATTGACGAATATCCAGAATTTGATTTCTTCTCGCCTTACAGTTTTCAGGGTTTGGCGCTAGACTATATTGCGACCGATAGTCTGGATAATGCACGATTATATGTCCGTAAATTAAAAGGATTTTTAGATAGGGACCCAGAAAATTATGGTGTCAAGGATCTTTATGTTGAAGCGGAGATCGAACTTTCCCTAGCAGAAGGAAACCTACTTAAAGCTGAGGGAAATGCTAAAGATCTCCTTGAAATGCGACAAGGAACTAAAGACTATGGAGTTATCATGGAAGTACACGAATTGCTATACCGAATCTATGAAGCTAAGAAAGACAAACCACAGGCCTTAAAGCATTTAAAGATACATACCAAAATTAAGGACTCCATCGAGAGTGTACAAAAAGCAAGGGCGCTCTCTTATTATCAAACGCTATATGAAACGGAAAAACGCGATTCTAAAATTGCTGCACAAGAGTCTAAAATTAGTTTGTTGGACACCAAAAATAAGGTCAAACAGCAATGGCTTGTTTTTGGCGGCTTGGGCTTACTGGCAATGTTTTCTATAGTTTATTTAATCCGTTCACGAAAATTTGCATTGGCAAAACAGAATATGCAAGAGCAGTTCTCTCAAGATCTTATTCAGGAGCAAGAGCAAGAACGATCGCGTTTAGCCCGCGAATTACACGATAGTGTCGGTCAAAAATTGATGCTATTGAGTAAGACTACTAAAAATAGTGGTGATCACAGTGCTGAATCATTAGCGAAGGATACCTTAGATGAAGTGCGAACGATCTCAAGAGGGCTTCACCCTTCAAATCTCGAACGATTGGGATTGACTCAGGCCATCAATGCTCTGGTGTATGATATCAATGCCAATACAGACTTGTTTTTTACAGAAGATATCGAGAATATTGATAACGTATTGTCTAAGGAAGCAGAGTTGCATGTTTATAGAATTATTCAAGAGTCTTTAAGTAATATAGTAAAGCATGCCGAAGCCAAAGCTGTTAAAATGGAAGTAAGTAAAAGGAACCATAAAATCTATATATCGGTAAGTGATAATGGAAAAGGTTTTAACATAGAAACTAAAAATAAATCACTAAGTTTAGGTCTAAAGACCTTATTTGAACGGGCTAAAATTATTGGAGCACAACTGAGTCTTGATAGTGAGAAGAACAAGGGCACTGTAATGACATTAAATATCCCTATTTAAGATGAACAAAGAAGATATTACCGTTATTGTGGCTGACGACCACCCTATGTTGTTAAAAGGTTTAAACGACGAACTTTCAAATAGTGGCTATACCGTTATTGGTCAAGCTGACAACGGGATCAAGGCTTTAGAACTTATTTTGAAACTAAAACCAACCATCGCCTTTTTAGATATAGATATGCCAATTCTTAATGGATTTGAAGTCATAAAGATGGCGCGCGAAAAAAGTTCAGGAACAAAGTTTATCATTCTCTCCTTTCATAAGGAATCCTATTATCTGGTACAGGCCAAAACATTTCAGATCAATGGCTATTTATTAAAGGAAGATAGTTTTTTTGAAATAGAGCGCTGTATCGATGAGGTAGTTGCTGGAAATGTGTATTTCAGTAAGTCTATTGATGCACAACCGATCATGGAGGCTACGGAAGAATTAAAGCGTCTTAATTTATTAACACTATCTGAAACGAAAATACTTAAGCTCATAGCCCAAAAAATATCCAATCAAGAGATCGCAGAATCACTATCACTTTCTATAAGAACTATAGAAAAGCATCGCAGTAATATTATTGATAAATTAGGACTCAAAAAAGAAAATAATGTCTTAACTAATTGGGCTTTGATGAATCGAAGTACCATTTTATCCCAATAAACTAAGTAGCAATACTTAAAAAATACGTACGGCTTCGTATTTTATTAGGTATGCCTAATACTTAATTTGCTCTCCCTAACGCTAACATATTAACTTTTGAAAGTTGTCATTGCCCATAGTAGTGAAAAACAGATATATCGCTTAGCAAAATCCCTCGAAAGTATAGGCCTTAACCATGTATACATCACGGATTATGGATTTGATGCTTTAGATTATATTGTTCGCCATAATTGTAAAATTTGTCTTTTAGAGCAGCATCTCAGGGGACTCAATGCCAAGGATATCATTAATGCTATAGGCTTCAAGGGCATACATGCTAAATTCATCATTTTAGGTGTGGATGACGATTTGCCTTTGAAACTAAACAGGAATGTCTTGGCAAGTATCGATTTAAAGGATGAAGATGCCTTACTACAGATTTTGGCACTTGTAGAGCATCAGCGCAACGGAATAAGCACCAAAAACTTAAGGAGTTACCAATAAGGCCGACAGCTATTTGTTGTTTAGCCATTTAGTTATTGTATCTACGTACTACTACGTAATAAATACGGGTCGGCTCTTATTCTGTAATCAGTTTATCACATCTACCTTGCACTCAATAATCAAATTAAAAGTTATGCGAATCAAGACCCCTTTTGTTTCATTAATCTTTACAGTACTATTTATAATTAATGTGAATGCCCAATGCGATGGTAATAGCGATATTATTCAAGACGTAGGGGATAATTCCTTATCTACAAGCCAAGGTAGTAATTTTGCCGTGGGTAATACGTTCAGGGCGACCTGTGACGGTCCAATAGAAGAGATTTCCTTTTATTCCTTTAGAGTTGGAGATAGTAATATTGGAGCATTAGGCATAACCTTAGAGCTTTATCGAAACCCATTGAGTGCCTCAAACAGGACATTGCTAGGATCTGTAGGTGTAGATATTTCGCGCCATCAAGGTGGTCTTGTTGAGCAAAAAATAGAGCTTTCATCGCCAATTGATCTTGTCGAAGGAGTCACTTATGGCTGGCGGTTACTCAATACCAACAACGAAGTCATTGCATTGGCATACGGACGAAACACTGCACTTCCAGGACAAATGTTCAGAGGCAATAATTTTTCATCTTTTAATCCCATTACTGGAGGGCGTTTTAAGTTTCAAATCCATTACGAGGACAACATTCCTCCAATTGCAAATTGTAGAAATATCACCCGAGTCCTCAGTCCGGATGGTACAGTGAGTATCTTATCTTCAGAGGTCAATGATGGTTCTACAGATGCAGATTCAGGTCTAGACGGTACCACTATACAAAATCCTATCATTTTCGATTGTAATGATATAGGGAATAATCAAGTAACCTTTTTGGTTAGGGATAATGCAGGAAATACAGCAAGTTGCGAAGGAACGGTGACCATAATAGATAATTCAGCACCAGTAATTACCAATTGTCCAGGTGTTATTAATGTAAACACTGATCCTGGTACTACGGCAACAGTCACTTTCGACGATCTTATGTTTAATGATTGTGCGTTAACGATGCCAGCTCCTACCGGCTTTACATTCTTAACCGAACGTAATGATAACAAGTATTATGTGTCTAACGAGCCATTTACAGCAACTGAGGCACGGACCAATGCGGAAAGCCTTGGAGGGTTTGTGGCTACGATTTTAGATGAAACTCATAATAATGATATAAGAACATCCGCTAATGATGCGGGTTTTACTCAAAGCCTGTATATTGGTTATTCAGATGCCAATACAGAAGGGGTATTCACATGGCATGGTACAAGTTCCACTTATGAAAATTGGTTCCCTGGAGAACCAAATAACCTAGGTGGTAATGAAGATTATGCAATCTTGTTACCTTCAAGCGGATTTTTGGCACGATGGGGCGATGTAGTAGAAACCAACACGTTTCGTTATGTACTAGAATTACCCAATACAGCCGCAACAGTAACTCAAATTGATGGATTGCCTTCTGGAAGTAGTGAGTTTCCTATTGGAACTACAAATAATACCTTTGAGGTTAGCGATGCCTATGGAAATACGAGTAGTTGTTCATTTGATATTATAGTAACAGAGAATCCCTTTGAAACTGAGGTAAAACTAGAAAATGGCAAGTTGACGATTTTGGATATCGAAAACCCCTCAGATGATGACATTAAATTGTCATTAGATGGTACTTACCTCACTATAACTGACCTTAACGCACCGAGATTAAACGTGGTATCAGCTTCTGCCACTAACTCTAATCTCACCAATATTCCAGACTCTCCTAATACGAATCCAAGTTTTATAAGTATCCCTGCAACATTGAGTGGCTGGGATGTCAATTCCAGTCCCGAGGACATGTTTGTGGAAGTAGAACTAGACCATAATAGCCTTGGGCAGCTTATTATAGAGTTGGAGGCTCCAACTGGTGAGACCATTACCTTGATGGATAGACCAAGATCATTCGATGGCATTGTTCCAGGTGATAACAGTGATTTTGAACAGGGCTTCCCAATTACCTTTATAGATAATGCTAGTGTCAGTGCAGCTGATATGGGCGAAGGTATTTTCTCGGGACAAGCGGTCTGTAGGGATGATGGTATCTGTGAATATCGACCTGGAACCGGAGCTGGCAGTGAAACGCTTGCCGAGTTCAAACAGCGTATTTTAAATAATGGCAATGACCTCAATGGGGTTTGGAATCTTAGGGTAGCAGATATCTCTGCTTCGGCTGATGGCGAAGTTTTAAACTGGACTTTGGATTTCACATCAGACATTACGCTCAACGTTTCAACAGTGACGGTAGCTCTAAATGAAATAACGAATGGGATAGACTATATCGCGGGAGAAGGAGACGATAAAATCACTTTTGAAACCGACCTTACGTTGTCTGGTAGTAATAATGGGCTTTACATTAGTGGATTAGGTGCTGGCACCTCTTGGAATCAATCTAATGGTGCTTTAAATCTTGAGGGAGGATTAAATATCGAAAATTGTTCCATAGATAGTACGGTTATAAACTTATTTGAACTTGATGCTTCAAGTCTATCCATAAGGGATGTTTATGGCATATACAGCGCTCCAATACCAGAACCTATTACAATTCTAGGAGAAACCAATTTGCAAGCATCCTTTGAGATAAATCTTAACTCATCCTTATTGACATTTAATGATGTTGTGAATTTGGAAGCTGATTATATAAGGTTTGAAGCAGGGTCAGATCTCACATTAGGAACGGTTAACTTTATGGCCAATGATACAGCGTCAATTAACCGCATTAACGCTGATGGTGCCTTAGAGCTAGCAGGAAATATATCCTTAGGCAGTAATACAGAACTTCGACTGCAGACGGGACAGTCTATTACCCAAACTTCGGGAATCATAACAGCAAATCGTTTGGTTCTAGTACGAACTGGCTTCGATGAAATTACGGCGTCTCTTCTAAGTGATAACAACATTAATGCTTTGTCAACTATTCAAGAAGCTAGTAGTTGGAATACCATTAATTTAAAAAATGTAAGCGACTTGGAATTTAGGAGCATGCGTGTCGAAAACTTTAGTGTTGAGGCACCAAAATTCCTTTTATCAGAAAATACCGATATAAATGTATTGACCACAGGTGTTTTTAATGGAGAAATAGAAGTCACAGCAACTAATACTACAAGTCCTGCAATAGTAAGAAACAATAGTGGTGTGATAACATTTACAGCACCATCTCAAGGACTTTTGGATTTTTCAGGATCAGTGCAATTTGATGCTGTCGGAGCAGTCTTAACCCCAACAATAATTTTTGACGGTCCAACCATATTCAATACACCAGGTATCTCACATCTATTTGATAATCTAGAGGTCATTAACGGCACTTTCACCTTAGAAACTGATATCAACTTTGGCGGGACGGCATTGTTTAAAAACGCACAGACTACATTATTAGGTACAGGAACCATATCAGGAGGCAATGTTGTGATGGCAGATGGTGCAACTATAAACCCTGGAATCGTAGAAGATACATCGGTTGGAACGTTGAATGTGAGTGACTTAAGCTTTTCTAACGATGGTGTATTTGCACCATACATCAACACCGATACTAGTTTTGATGTGCTAAATATAATCGGTTCTGTTGACCTTACGAATGCTAATTTCGTACCTACAGGAGATTTAACGGAAGATTCTGGAGTTTCAGAGATTGTAATCATTGATAATGATGGTACGGACGATCCGGTTACGGGAAACTTTACCAATCTTGAAGAAGGAAGCTTTATAGATTTTGGAGGAACTTTCTTTGCAATCAGTTATGTTGGTGGCGATGGCAATGATGTATCCCTTATTAAGGCAGAAACCGCAATTACTCTGGCCGATGATGGACAACTAACTGTAACAGATATCAATGGTGGTCGTTCAGATGATGATATTGTGCTATCTAGTGATGGCGTCAACCTTGTAATAAGTAATTTGGTGGTGCCAGTCCTAATTAATGGCGATGACATCATACCTACAGATTTAAGCACTATAACCATTCCTTTAGTGGAGATTTCAAATGGCGTACATTTTATTTCAGAAGAAGGCGATAACAGCGTTACTATAGCTAACGATATTGCATTGTCTGGGCCTAATAATGGCCTCAAATTCGACAACCTTAATGCTTTTGATCAAATAGGGGCTATGGATATCGGTGGTCACCTTGAGATTTCAGGTGATGGTAATCTAACCTTAAACCTTAATAGTATTACAGCAGGTAGGCTTTCGGTGAACAATGTGGCTAATATATTTAACTTCGTTGATCCTTTAATTATTTCAGGAAGGACAAATCTTGTGGCTAACGACCAGATTGCCATTATCAATGGATCACCCAATAATACCTTTAACGGTCAAGTTACCATAGAAGCAGGTAATTTTAGTTTTTCTGCGTCAGGCGACACAACTTTTAGAGCCGTAAGATCTGTATCAACAGATGCTACTACAAATCTTATCAGCATTGAATCTGGCAGCCTTTTTTTAACTAGAGATGTCAACATTGCAGGAGCTGGTTCACGATTAACCTTATATAGTGATGCCAGCATAGAAATAACAGGTGATGGAAGTGGTATTACAACAGATGTTTTAATTATAGACGGCTCTAGTAATGGAAGTACCATTGCGCGATTATCCAGTCCTGATAATGATATCAACATCCTACAAACCGCCTCTGGAAAAACCTTGAATAGTCTAGAATTTCAAGATGCCGACGATATAGAGTTAGGAAGTATAGATGCAAATGGATTAAGCATTGAAGCCCAAACTATGGTTTGGTCTGATATAACTGCAATAACCACTGGAGGCGATGCCACATTTTCTGGTCTTATTGATATTACGGCGGCAGATGTTTCTAACCCAGCCACTTTGACCCATAGCTCAGGAGATTTGACGTTTCAATTACAAATAGGCCAGTCTTTTGACTTGTCTGGTGCTGTGCAGTTAACAGCTTTAGAAGGGACGACCACCGTAATAGACGCCTCAACAATAACTATTAATGTTCCTAGCATAACACAAACAATAGGGAATTTGCTAATAAACAATAGTTTTGTCAAAGTAGAATCGGACATAAACCTACTCGGACTAGCCTCATTTATCGGTGGCGCTGCGCTTACAGGAAATGGTACAATAGCTGGAGGGACCTTAGAATTTGGAAATGGGGCGCTTTCCCCTGGAGGTTTAGGTAATGACGCAGTTGGCGTATTAACAGTAGGTAATTTAACGGCACTCTCAACAACCACCTTCCGACCATATATTCAAAATAGTACGGATTATGATATCTTGAATGTCCAAGGTACTGTAGACCTCAATAATTTTGATTTATTACTTGCATTGGACGCTTTTGTATTTCCTGATGATGGAGAGGGAATTATTCTTATTGATAATGATGAAAATGACCCAGTAGTTGGTAATTTCTTAAATCTTCCAGAGGGTACAGGAATCAACCTACCAAATATTGCGGCCGTGATAACCTATCAGGGTGGTGATGGCAATGATGTAGCATTACTACGTGATAATGTAGCCCCAGAAGCCCTCTGCGCTGATGTATCCTTTGCTATCGGATTGGATGGAATTGAGATTGAGGCTTTTGAAATTGACGGCGGTTCTACCGACAATGTAGGTATTGCAAGTCTTTTAATTAATGGGGAACCATCAATCAACTTTAGTTATGACGATTTAGGTGCAAATGAGGTAACCTTAACCGTAACGGATATCAACGGAAACACTACGGATTGTTTAGCCACAATAGACCTAACATCTAACGTCACCTTCCCCATATTAATAAGCGAGTATAACCCGGACATCATCGATAATTCAAGTACTATAGATATTGAAGTCTATGGTGGTGCTAACGAAACGTTCCAAGGTGTATTTGTAATAATTGAGGGTAATTCAAACAGTAGTGAAATGGGGCTTGTAAAGCAAGTTGTTGAATTATCAGGAACTTTTGATGCCAATGGTTTATTTACGTCGTCACTTCCTTTGCTGTTGCCACCAAGCCACACCGCTATACTGGCAACATCATTTAGTGGTGAGGTTGGAGTAACAGACATTGATCCTGACAATGACGGGGTGATTGTTACAGACGACCTTTCTAGTCTTGGTACTATTTTGGATGCCATTTCCATTACTGATGAGGTCTCGGACGAACCCTTTGCTTATGCGGAAAGCATTGGTGGTACAAATTTGTCTACACTTAGCGAACGTGTAAGATCAGTATTTAGGGAAGGCAGTAATGGTGATGTGTTTGCCATAGATTTTGGGGGGATTATTTACGATAAGACAGGCATCGAATTCGAGTCGTCATTTTTTGATACTGCTCCAACTCTAGATGGTACTTTTGGGCAAATCAACCCTGTCATTTCCCTTGACGTGAATCAAGTGGCTTTTAGGACTACTTGGCAAACGGATAATCCAGGAATTAGTGAAAACAATCAAGTCACCATCTTTACCAATCCAAATGAGACCTACAATTTTATCATTGATTGGGGTGATGGTCAGTTAGAAAGCAATGTTACCGGAACTATTACCCATACCTATGACAATATTGGAACCTACCAAATTAGTATTGCAGGAACTTTTCCACAATTCGTTTCTAATGGCAGCGAATTGAATGATGTATTTGTTGGTGATGCTTTAAAACTCATAAGTATTGACCAATGGGGAGATTTGGCTTGGAATTCTTTTGAAAACGCCTTCTACGAATGCCAAAATATGGATATGTTGGCTACGGATAACCCAGATTTGTCTAGTGTCACATCTTTAGAAAACATGTTCTATGATTGTGAATCCTTACAAGGTAATTCAAACATTAACAATTGGGATGTGAGCACAATTACTACCATGGCAGGAATGTTTAGAGAGGCGCAAAGCTTTAACCAACCTTTGGGAAATTGGAATGTCAGTAATGTAAGTGATATGTCAGCTTTATTCTATAATGCTTCTGATTTTAACCAAGATTTAAATACTTGGATTGTGAGTAACGTTAGCACAATGGAGGCCATGTTTTTAGGAGCATTGGAGTTCAATGGTAATATCAGTAGTTGGAATGTAAGTAACGTGTTGAATATGGAAGACATGTTTTTGGTTGCCAGAGCATTCAACCAAGATATTTCAGCCTGGAACGTAAGCAGTGTCAATAACATGCAAGAAATGTTTAATGGCGCTGAAGATTTCAATCAACCCTTAAATAGTTGGAATGTTTCTAATGTAACCATAATGACAGGGATGTTTACAAATGCCAAAGATTTCAATCAGCCACTAGATACTTGGAACGTATCGAATGTAACAACCATGGATGGTATGTTCCTTTTCGCTGAGAGCTTTAATCAGCCCATAAACAACTGGGATGTGCGTAATGTTACAGCTATGACATCGATGTTTGAAGGTGCTCTTAATTTCAATCAAAGTCTCAGTGATTGGGATGTCTCTAGTGTTACTAGCGCCGGTCTTATGCTAGTTGGTAGCGCCTTTTCAAGAGAAAACTACGACAATTTGTTATTGGGTTGGAGCCAACTGAATTTACAGCCTAATGTACAATTTGATGTAGATGCCTCCTTTTGTCTCGGGGCATTAGCAAAACAAGAGATTATAGATAATTATGGATGGACATTTACTGATGGTGGGGAAGCCTGTTCGGAAGTATTCGTTACGGTCTGGCAAACAAATGAAACAGGCACATCGGCTAACAATCAAATCACAATCCCAACAGCAGCTTCATTAGGTACTAGTTATAATTATGTTGTGGATTGGGGCGATGGTACTACAGATTTCGGCCTTACAGGAGATATGACTCATACTTATGTTTCAGAAGGGACTTATACAGTAAGAATTTCTGGGGATTTTCCACATATCATTTTTGATGAAGGTGGCGACCGTCTAAAACTCCGCGAGATTTCACAATGGGGAAATATTAGTTGGATGTCCATGGAGAGTGCCTTTTTTGGGTGCGAAAACTTAATCATTTCGGCTACGGACTTACCTGACTTATCCAATGTAACCACTATGGAGAACATGTTGCGAGGTGCAGGTAACGCTATCGACATTAACCTTTGGGCCGATATTACCAACTGGGATGTTAGTAATGTAGAAAACATGTCACGACTCTTTAGACAATCGAATTTTAATCAAAACATTGCCTCTTGGATCGTAGACAATGTTATCGATATGAGGCGGATGTTCCAAAATAATACGCAGTTTAATCAGAACATATCTTCTTGGAATACAGGTAACGTTACTGATATGTCTCGTATGTTTAGTGGTGCTTCGAGTTTTAACCAGGATATAGGTATTTGGGATGTGAGCAAAGTACAAAGTATGCGCGAAATGTTTCTAGAAGCTACCAATTTTGATCAAAACTTGAGTGCTTGGGATATTTCAAGTATACAAAACCAGACAATGATCAACATGTTTAGGAATGCTGGAATATCTAACGAAAATTATGACAAAACGCTCATAGGTTGGGGTACCTTGGAAATTGGGGAAGCAGGCATTCCAATAGATGTAACCTTAAACGCCAACAATGCGCAATACTGCGAAAGTGAGTACAAAAGGCAAGAGCTCATAAGTAATTTTGGATGGACCATAGACGATGATGGGAAAACTGCCGATTGTAATAACTATTTCATAACGCAATGGGTAACCGATGCCGATAATCAAAGTATTACCATACCAACAAGTGGTAACGTTTATAGTTATCTAGTGGATTGGGGCGATGGAACTGTTGAGGCTGGTTTTACGGATGACGCAACACATACCTATACCACAGCAGGGACTTATGATGTGTCCATTACTGGAGAGTTCCCTCGAATTGCGTTTAACTTGAGTTCTAGTTCTAACTCATCCAAAATCACGCTCCTTTCCCAATGGGGAACTAACCAATGGAGAAGTATGGAGGCTGCCTTTGATGGCTGTGAAAATTTAGAAGTGATTGCCCCTGATGTTCCAGATTTATCCAATGTGACAGACATCAGTGAAATGTTTCGTAATTGTCAATCCTTTACAGGACAGTTAACCGATCTCAGTAGTTGGGATGTTACCAATGTAGAAGATATGACCCTTGTTTTTGCTTCAGATGGTAGTATATCAGTCTTTAATGGAAATATATCTAATTGGAATGTGGACAATGTCACAACCATGCAAGGTATGTTCTTTGGGGCCACAGTATTCAATCAACCTTTAAATAGTTGGAACGTAGCTAATGTTACAAACATGGAAGCCATGTTCCAAGGTGCTCTAGCATTCAATCGACCTCTGGACGGCTGGAATGTATCTAATGTGAGTGAAATGCGCCTTATGTTTAACTTCGCTACGGATTTTAATCAGAATTTAGGAAACTGGGACATTTCTAGTTTGACCGATGCCTTTAAAATGCTAGATGAGACTAATATGTCTACGGCAAACTATGACTCAACCCTTATAGGTTGGGCTACTTTAGATACAGCTGCTGGTGAAACAGTAATCCCAAGTGATGTCACTTTTGGTGCTGATAATATTCAGTTTTGTGCAGCTTTGGAGGCCAAAAATCTATTAGAAAGCCCTAATTCTGGTGGCTTTAATTGGACCATAACAGATGCTGGGATTACAGCAGATTGTATCATAGATACTAGCGATTACTTTATCACCTCTTGGGTTGTTAGTGACAACGAATCCATTACCATTCCAACCAATTCAGACTACGATTACAATTATATAATTGATTGGGGAGACGGTACTGTTGAAACCAGTCTTAATGGGGACGCCACGCATACCTATACCACAGCAGGGACGTATAATGTGTCCATTACAGGAGAGTTTCCAGCAATTTATTTCAATTCAAGCAATGATAATAATCGCTCTAAAATTCAACATGTCGTTCAATGGGGAAGTAACCCGTGGTTAAGTATGAATGGTGCGTTCTTAGACTGCACAAACATCGAAGTTACTGCGTCAGATGCTCCCGATTTATCAAATGTTAGTGACATGGGTGGAATGTTTCGAGGCTGTCAGTCTTTTACAGGTCAACTTACAGATCTTAGTACCTGGGATGTTTCGAGCGTAGAAGATATGTCGCGAACTTTTAACAGCTTTCCTTCGGTTTTTAATGGCAATATATCTAATTGGAATGTTAGTAATGTTACCACTATAGAAGGTCTGTTTTCTGGAGCAGCAGTATTCAATCAACCTTTAGAAAACTGGAATGTGAGTAGTGTCGTCAATATGAGGCTGGCCTTTTCTAATACTAGTGTTTTCAATCAACCACTGAACGATTGGAATGTGTCTAGTGTAACAGATATGAACGTTATGTTCTTACTGGCCTCGGCATTCGATCAACCTTTAAATGACTGGAACGTATCTAATGTGACCAACATGTCTAACATGTTTGCGCTTGCTACGGTTTTTAATCAAGATTTAGGAAGTTGGGATATTTCTAGTTTAGATAATGCATCTTCAATGTTCAGTGGCACCAATTTGTCTACCGAAAATTATGATGATACGCTTATTGGTTGGGCCGCTTTAGACACTGATGCTGGCGAAACCGAAATCCCTAGCAATATTCTTTTTGGAGCACGTGATAGCCAATACTGTCTTGGAGAAGCTGCCAGAACTATTTTAGAAAATGTATATAATTGGCAGATAACTGATGATGGTAGGGACGCCAATTGTGCAAATGATAGTAGAGCATTTATAACAGAATGGCAAGTCAACGATGGTCAATCCATTACTATACCAACCAATCCTAATTTTAGCACTTACAATTATACAGTTTTATGGGGTGACGGAAATGCCGATACTGTTGTAACTGGAGACATATCCCATACCTATGACAATGGAGGTGACTACACGGTAACTATATTTGGGGAATTCCCTGCAATTTACTTTGATGATTTTAGTGGTTCGGAGAATGGACTGAGCATTCAAAACGTTTTACAATGGGGCAGTATACAGTGGCAATCTATGGATAGAGCCTTTTTGGGCTGTCGTAACCTAGATGTAACTGCTCAAGATACACCTGACCTTTCGCAGACTACAAGCATGATTGCTGCTTTTGCGCTCTGCTCTAGTCTAATAGGTAACTCAAGTTTTGATGCTTGGGACGTATCGACAGTAGAAACTATGAATGGTACTTTTAGTGGGTGTTCTCAATTTAACCAACCTATAAATAACTGGAATGTTGGTAACGTAACTAATATGGTCGACATGTTTGGGGAAGCTGCAGCGTTTAATCAACCTTTAGATAACTGGAATGTGAGTAACGTAACAACGATGTCTGCTATGTTCCGATTGGCATCCTCATTTAACCAGCCCTTAGAAAGTTGGAATGTCAGTAACGTAAGACGCATGTCTGCTATGTTCAGCGATGCTGTGGCTTTTAATCAGCCATTGAATGGCTGGAATGTGAGCAATCTCAATGGAATAGCCAGTATATTTCGTCGTGCTACGTCCTTCAACCAACCTTTAAATAACTGGGATGTCTCCTCTGTGGTAGAGATGAATAGTGCTTTTTTAGGTTGTACGGCCTTTGACCAACCTTTAGACGATTGGAATGTTAGTAATGTTTGGATCATGACGGATATGTTTAAGGACGCTACATCCTTTAACCAACCTTTGAACAGTTGGAATGTTTCCTCTGTCCGAGAGATGAATGGTGCCTTTTCGGGTTGTACAGTCTTTAACCAATCTTTAGACAACTGGAACGTTAGTAATGTCTTTGACATGGCTAATATGTTCGATGGAGCAGTAGCATTTGACCAAGACCTAGGAAATTGGGATATCTCTAGTTTATTTCGTGCAGATAATATGTTGAATAATACAAATCTTTCGACCGAAAACTATGATAATTTACTGATCGGTTGGGCGACTTTAGATAATGGAGAAACACAAATACCTTCAGATATTACCTTAGGAGCACTTGGACTTACTTATTGCGCAGGTGAGAATGCCAGAAATACCTTGACTGATCCATCAGGATTTAATTGGACCATCACTGATGGCGGTCTAGATCCTAGCTGTCCATCTGATATATTACTCTCCCCGAAAGTCTACCTTCAGGGCGCCAGCTTAAGCCCGAATGTCGGGGAGGAGGGTCTGATGCGCGATGACCTCAGATTAAATGGCCTTATACCGCTAACATCGCCCTACAGCGATGGATTAATAGCAGATAGTTCAGTGTTCACTGTTGTGGGCACTGATGCCATCGTGGATTGGGTTTGGGTAGAGCTCAGGGATGGTAATGATAGTTCGATAGTGATTGCTAGCCAATCGGCACTCTTACAGCGCGACGGCGATATTGTAGATAGCGATGGGGTTTCCTCATTATCTTTTGCCCAGCCTGAGGGGAGTTACCATGTAGCGGTAAACCACCGTAACCATATCGGGATTATAACCAATACTGCACAGGCTTTAAGTTCGACAACAACGATTGTGGATCTATCGGCGAATCCTACGGCTGTTGAAGGCGGTACCAACTCGGTGATACTGTTGTCCAATGGCAACTATGGGATGTACACGGGCGATTTTGATGGCAATGCCCAGATCCAGAACACGGATGCCAGTGCGGTTGTCCAGTTGATCGGCGGGTCGGGCTATGATGAAGCCGATATGGACATCAACACGCAGATCCAGAATGCGGACGTCAATGCACTGATCAACCCCAACATCGGCCGGGGACAGCAGTTCAGCAGGAATATAACGGCATTATCGACCGAGATCACCTTGGCCTTTGCCAATGCCGAGATCACCAACGATGGGACGGATGATTTCTACGAAGCCGATATACTCATATCATCGACTTCAGACTTCTACGTGGGCTCGGGTCAGGTCTACTTTGACTACAGTACGGCAGCCTTTGGGGAGAACGTATCGACCAATGGCAATATAGAGTACAGCCAGCCAACGGGTTCTATATTGGGCTATGAGTTTCCGGGCGTGTCTTTTGCGACACCGGCTTACAGGGATTTCGTGCAGAACGACAATACGACCTCAAGGGTATCCCTATCGTTCCAGCAGAATGTCGGTTTAGCAGGTCTGGAGACAGTACCTGAGCTTCAGGTCACCTCCACACCAAAGGTCTTGTTCCATATCAAGATCCGATACACCGATGTTAGTGAAGATGCCGGTATCTGCTTCTTCAGCGATGGCGTGTTCCAGGACCAGTTCTTTACGGCCTGTGGCGGTACAGGTATAGCCGATTGTACGAATTCTCCAGGCACACAAATTACGGATGATATTTATGACTGTTCAGAGGCAGGCGTGGGCACTTTGGGCATCGCACAGGTTGGCGACGGGGGCATACTGCTGCACCCCAACCCGGCACGGACAAGCTTTGGGGTACAGGGCCTAAGGACATCCCATACCATAAGTGTGCATGACATCAACGGTAGGCTCATCCTACAGGAGGAAAGGGCCGACAATAGTCCTATAGATATGGGCCGCTGCGACGATGGGGTCTATCTGGTACGGATCGAGAACGGGGATAGATCGATAACCAGGCGCCTGATCAAAAAGAGCAATTAAACCTATCCTAATACTTAAATATTGAACAACAATGAAAAGCTATAAATATATTTTAGTTCTTGCAGTCCTATGGACCAACGTTATATGCGGTCAGGACATCACCTTGACCTTTGACAATGCCGAGATCACCAACGACGGTATGGACGATTTTTACGAGGCCGATATCCTTATTTCGAGCGGTACGGACTTCTATCTGGGCTCGGGCCAACTGTACATAGATTACAGTACGGCCGCCTTTGGTGAGAACATATCGACCAATGGCAATATCGAGTACGGCCGGCCCGTGGGATCGATCATAGGCTATGAGTTTCCGGGCTTTCCTTTTCCGACCCCGGCCTACAAGGACTTTGTGCAAAATGATAATACCACATCCAGAGTTTCTTTATCCTTTCAACAAAATGTGGCGCTGGCAGGATTGGAATTCGTGCCGGAGATTGAGGTCATTTCAACACCCAGGGTATTAATGCACATCAAGATACGCTATGTAGATGTCAATGCATCGCCCGATATATGTTTTTTTAGTGATGGCGTATTTCAGGACCAGTTCTTCACGGCCTGTGGCGGTACCAACATTGCGGACTGTACGAATAATCCTGGGACCCAGATCACGGATGACAGCTATGACTGTAGCGGAGCGTCATTGGGCAGTGCTTATACTTATAATAATGGTTGGTCGCCATCGGATCCGAATGGGGTATCGACATCTTCTGATGTTATAGAGGTCATCGCTGGTACGGCAACGATATCGACCAGTACGGATTGCAACAATATTACCGTTCGTGCGGGAGCAGGTATCACGGTCAATAGCGGAGTGACCCTGAGTACGGCATCAGGCATGGTACTGGAATCGACCTCGACGAGCTACTCGAGCCTTATCCTGGATGGCAACATTGCGGGAACGGTGACCTATGAACGCCACGTGAACCAAACGGCAGTATCGGGAGGCAACGACCTTATCACGCCACCGGTATCGGGGCAGAGCTTTACCGATTTTCTGGGCAACAATACGAACATCGTATCGAATACGGGGAATACGCTGTACCTTTTCGGACCTTTCGATAAGACTTCGAATACTTATGTGACCTATTCCGATACGGAATCGGCGATATTGACCTCAGGGGTTGGCTATAGGGCCGCGACAACGGACAATTCGACGCTCCGCTTTGAGGGGACCGTTAACCAGGGCACGGTAAGCCAGGGTGTGTTCAATACGGGCCCAAACTTCAGCGAGTGGAACCTGATCGGGAATCCCTATCCGTCGTACCTCAACGTTTGGGACTTTTTGAACAATGGCAACAACATGGGCGTACTGGATGTGGCCAATATCGGGATCTATGGTTATGATGGCGATGCCTCTGACGGATGGACGATCTATAACCTCAACACTACTGATGTCAATACGGTCGTCGCACCGGGACAGGGTTTCTTCGTGGCCGTAAATAGCGATGCCTCGATAGAATTTACCCCCGGTATGAGAAGGCATGGCAATAGCGATGATTTTATTGCCGGGCGTAACACGGCTACGAACCTTAACCTGAGATTGCAGTTGAGCAATACCGACGGGGATACCTCGAGCACCGATTTTTATTTCAACGACAGCTCCACCAATGGACTGGATCCGGGCTACGATGCCGCGGTCTTTGGGAATTCAGCCTTTCCCTTTGCCCTGTATTCGCGATTGTTGGAGGACAATGAAGGTATTGACTTTGCCATCCAGTCCCTACCGTTGGATATCCTATCCAATGGCGACCTGATCCCACTGGGCATCAATGCGAATCAGGGAGAGCAATTGACAATCAGTATCGGGAGTTCGAATCTTGGGTCGGACATTGCTGTTTACCTTTTGGATACCCAGGAGAACCAATCCACAGACCTGAACACGGGGGACTTTGTAATAACGCCACAAGAGGCTCTAGATGGTACGGGACGTTTCTATATTTCCCTAGTCCAAGGGACACTGGGAGCTTCGGATAACGGCTTTGATGCGCTACGGGTATATACGCTGAATACGGAAAGGAAACTGGTGATAAGCGGTACCATCGCCAGGCAAACGTCAGCTGTATTATATGATATTAACGGTAGGGCCATTTTGAGTAAGAGCCTAAGGACAACGTCGGGTTATACTGCGCTGGATACAGCAGGTTTACAATCTGGGGTATATATTCTCCGGTTATGGAACGGTACGGGCCATTATACCGAAAAGGTAATAATCGATTGATGGGCAACATGGAAGACAACCAGATCACCCGAAAGGAAGCGATACGTAAGATGGGTAAGTATGCGGCATTGACAGCGCTGGGCACGTTTACGGTCCTGGCCCCGATGCGGGCGCAATCGGCATCGCCACCGGATCCTGGGGGCAATCCGTTTGACTGAGTCTATGATTATGATGACGTATAAATGATTAAGTGAAAAAGAAATCAAAGCATAGTTCAGGAATCAGTCTAGAGGGAATGAATCACTGAATTATAACTTTCTTCATTAATTGATAGCTGAAGAAGCACAGGACTGCTGATCTTTTAAAAGGGGTAAGATTTAAAATGAGTAGTTGTGCCATGACCTCCTTATTAAGTTAAGGAGGTTTTTTGTTTAAAAACTTGAAAATACTTATAACCAAGATATAAATACCTTTACTTTTTCTATCATCAATTCATGGATTTTTGTTTGAAGATAATGAGATTTGTCATTGATTTAAGTAATTGGTTCGAAAATAGGTCAATGTAGTATACAAAGGATAAGTTCCAGTTAATACTGGAGCTTTTTTTATGGAATAGTACTCTGAAATGTCATAGTAGGTGAGACGAGAAGTTTATACCGGGCTAAATCGATGTAAATTTTGCTACCTATAAAGAAAAAACCTAAGCCATAGTTTTGGGATTTTTTCATTTCTAAGTTATTTATTAGTCTGTTTTTTGTACAGAATAACACTACAAAACTTCTCAAAGTGTTTATATTTACTTAAATTGGTAACTTAACATTGTTGTTGTGGTGTTTTTGGCGCCTAACAATAGAGATTAGTGGTTGATGGTAAGGCTCAAAAAACGCTTTCTTTTTTTTATTATTCTTTTTGGTATATCCTTGAGCGCTCAGGAGATTCCTCCTATACAGGTTTTTACGCAGCAAGATTACGAAGCTGAGGATCAGAATTGGGATATTTCACAAGACAAGGACGGTATAATTTATTTTGCAAATAATAAAGGGCTACTCCGCTACAATAGTGCAAGGTGGGAGCTTTTTCCTTCGCCAAACCAATCTATATTAAGGTCGGTCAGTGTTATTAATGATAGAATATACACAGGTTGTTATATGGACTTTGGCTATTGGGAGAAAGATAGCTTTGGGGGGTTGACCTATACGTCATTAATAGCAGGTAGGAATATAGAAATTAAGGAAGATGAAGAGTTTTGGGATATAGTTGAGATAGAAGACTATATATTATTCCAATCTTTAGACAGAATATATATCTACAATATCGAAGCAGATAATTTCAAAATCATCGATTCCAAAAGTAGAATAAGTAAGATATTTAAAGTTGGAAAAAACATTTATTTTCAAAAGGACGGCTTAGGAATATTTGAAATCACAAACGGTAAAGAGCAACTTATTATACCAGCAGAGAAATATGGGGACAATGAAATTATTAATATATATAAAGACGCTATTGCGCTGTTGTTGTTAACTAAGGAGAATGGTATTTACAAATATTCTAATGGTATTGTATCTAACGGGGATCTTAAAGTAAATAGCATCCTTAATGGATTAAGCATATACAGTAGTATTAAATTAAAGGATGGAAGCTTTCTTTTTGGTACCGTTTCTGAAGGCTTAATTCAGATGTCACCTTTTGGAGACAGAATTTTAAAAATAGATAAATCAGCAGGCTTGAGCAATAACACCGTATTGTCCTTATTTGAGGGAGAGAGGGGTAATCTATGGTTGGGTCTAGACAACGGAATTAATTGTATAAATTTAGAATCACCCTATACGGTTTACAAGGATAAGCAAGGTGTTCTGGGAACTATCTATGCTTCAATTAAAGTTAATGAATATTTATATTTAGGTAGCAACCAAGGGCTTTTTTATAAGAACATGGATGAGAATTCTGGCTTCAAGCTTATCGAAGGAACTAAGGGACAAGTCTGGCATTTAGCCTATTTAAAAGACACGTTGTTTTGTGGCCATGATAAAGGAACATTTGTTATTAATGAAGGTGAAGCTAAACTTATTGAGGGCGAAATGGGAACCTGGATAATTAAGGATGTTAATCATCACCCTAATATTTTACTTCAAGGAAACTATGAAGGCTTGAGTGTGCTAGAACTCAAAAATGGAAAATGGTCTTATAGAAATAAGATCGAAGGATTTGACATTTCTTCAAGATATTTAGATTTTATCGGTTCAAATGAAATATTGATTAGCCATGAATATAAAGGCGTTTATAAAACTACGGTTGACAGCACTTTCAGCAGAGTTTTAGAGTCGAAGAAATTAGATATTGATGAGGGACCAAAATCAAGTATTGTAAAGTATCAGAATTCAATATTGTACAGCAATAGAGATGGGGTTTTTGTTTATGATGAAAAGAGATTTAGTTTTGTAAAGGATAGTTTATTAAGTGAATTTATTAAAGGTGGTAATTATTTGTCTGGAAAGCTAATTTTTGATGAGACTAATAACCGATTATGGCTCTTTTCTAATAATGATATCATATATGTTGAACCAGGTACACTTTCTAGTAAACTTAAAATAAATAAAATATCCATACCACACGAACTTAGAAACAGTAAGGTAGGGTATGAAAATATTTTGTGCATTGATAACAATAGATACCTAATAGGTACAACAAATGGATATATTATTGTCGATATTAATAGACTTAAAGAAAATTCTAAAAGCATTAAAATCGATAATATTTCTTATAGTGCTTTACATAGTGAGTTTATTCCATTGGCATTAAATGAGACAGCAGATTTAAGTAATAAAAGTAATAGTATAGCATTTAAATATAGTATTACCGATTATAGTAATTTTTCAGCCATAAAGTATAAATACAGATTAGTAGGAATTTATGATAACTGGAGCAATTGGACACTCGATTCAGAAGTCAGTTTTGAAAATCTACCTCACGGAAATTATACATTTGAAGTAAAAGCACAATCTGGAGGGGTTGAGTCTAATAATTTGGCTTCATTTACTTTTTCAATAGAGAAACCTTGGTTTCTTAAGCCCTTGGCCATTGCGGCATATATTCTCATGGGATTGGCATTATTATTCTTAATTCAGTATTTCAATAATAGATATTACAAAAAACAAAAGCAAAAGCTCATTGAGAATAAGCAAAGAGAATTGGAACTTGAACAATTGGAAAATCAACGACAACTCATTCAATTTAAGAATCAAAACCTTCAGTTAGATATTGAGAACAAGAATAGAGAACTCGGTACGGCAACTATGAACTTGGTTAAGCGTAATGAATTGTTGAACAGTATCAAGGATGAATTGTCAAAGAGTAAATCTTTAGATGATGTGAAAGGCGTGATTAGATTGATTAATACAAGTCTAAACAATACTAGCGATTGGAAACTGTTTGAAGAGGCTTTTAATAATGTTGATAAAAACTTTATGAAAAGAATTAAAACATTACATCCGTCAATCACTCCTAATGATTTAAGGTTATGCGCTTATCTTAGATTAAATTTATCTTCAAAAGAGATTGCACCTTTATTGAATATTTCTCATAAAAGTGTTGAAGTAAAGCGATATCGATTGCGTAAAAAAATAGGATTGGACCACGAGCAAAGCCTTACAGACTATATCTTGGAGCTATAACTCCTATACAATCCCTTTTTTTGCCTATACATTTCCCATACATTTAGCGTATTTTACATTTGGGTTAGTTTTTTGTAAACATATTGTTAACCCTTTTAATCCTCAATTTAACAGGCCTTTAACACTTAATTCGCAAAAAACATAGACTTTTTTTGCGATGTATGTTTTTTGTATAGTTTATTATTGCGAATTCAATAAAATTTTGTAGTAAGTTGCTAAATCTAATGCAACTAACTATGAAAATCAATTTTTTTACACTAATGGCCATTCTTGTTTCTATAACAATGTTTGGACAGAATGTAGATGTAACAGGTACAGTTACTGAAGCTTCATCTGGTCAGCCACTTCCAGGAGTGAATGTGTTGATTAAGGATACTACTAAAGGAGCTTCAACAGATTTCGATGGAAATTTTATAATCAATGATGTGCCATTAAATTCCATTTTAGTCGTTTCTTATTTGGGTTTTGTTACTCAGGAAATCACAATCACAAGTAGTGAATCACTTAGTATTGTGCTTCAAGAAGATGCTCAGTCATTAAATGAAGTAGTGGTTGTTGGTTATGGTACGCAAAGGAAGAAAGAAACTACAGGAGCTGTAGCAGTACTCGATTCGGAAGCCATCGAAAGACTGAATCCTCAGCGTGTTGAACAAGCCTTACAGGGTCAGATTGCCGGTGTTAATGTAACCTCGGTTTCAGGTTCTCCAGGTGCAGGTTCTAATATTAGGATTAGAGGTGTAACTACCAATGGCGATAATAGACCATTAATTTTAGTAGATGGTAACGTAATAGAAGATTTATCGGTATTAAACCCAAACGACATAGAAAGCGTTAATGTACTAAAAGATGCTACAGCTGGTATATACGGTGTGAGAGGTGCAAATGGTGTTGTTTTAATTACAACCAAGACAGGACGAAAAGCATCAGAGCTAAAATTTTCAGTAGATGCTTATGCGGGCTTTCAGACCACAGCTCAAAAAATTGACGTATTAGGCCCTAGAGATTATGCTATCTATGTTAACGACGCACTTAATGAAACACAATTTTTTGAGTTTCCTCAGCAAGGTACGGATTGGCAAGATGAAGTGTTTACCACAGCTTCTATCTCGGATATAAATCTTAGTGCCAGTGGAGGTGGAGAAAAATCTGCTTACAGTTTTGGAATTTCTAATCTAGATCAAGACGGTATAGTTGGCGGTGGTAAATCTAATTTTAGACGTACCACAGCGAGACTATCGTATCAACTGGATATATTGGATAATTTAAAGCTAACCACAACAGGCCTTTACACAAACTCCAAAAAAAATAATTTACCAGAAAATGGTATTGGAACGCCATTGTACAATGCGGTTAATGTTAACCCTAATCTTTCGGTTTTTGATGAAAATGGAGGTTTTTCTATTCCTACAACGGTAGCGGCCATAGAAGTTGTAAACCCATTAGCACAAATAGAGTTTAATCATAATACTACAAGAGTAGATAGATATAGTGGAACCATTGGTTTAGATTACACATTCCTCGAAAAGTTTACCGCAAGTGCTAAGCTACAAATCAATTACTCTAATGTCTTAGACGATATCTTTAGGCCTGTAGCAGATTTAGGAGATGGCAGAACAGGTACGATACTACCTCTCAATGATGATGGAACAAGTGGAGGGAATGAAATTGTTGACAACAGTGCTATATTTACGGATTACACCTTTGATGCTTATATAACTTATGCAGACACGTTTAACGAAGACCATAACCTCACCGTTTTATTAGGTGGTTCAGCATTTAGAACAAGAGGGCATTTTTATGGACAAACAGGATTTGTTTTGGCAAATGGAAGTAATTCAGTTGATGATGCCTTTCGAGATGGTTGGGTTGGAGATAGACTGGATCCTGTTAACGGACGCTTAGTGCCGCGTTTTAGACCAGACCAAATAGAAAATGGTGAAGAACAGTTTGATTCACGACTGCAATCCTTTTTTACTAGGGTGCAATATAATTATAAAGGTAAATACCTATTCTCGGCAGTTTTAAGACGAGATGGATCTTCCAAATTTGGACCTAACAATAAATTTGGATATTTCCCTTCGGTCTCGGTTGGTTGGAATATTTCTGATGAAGATTTTATGCAAAGCACTGACTGGATTAATTCCTTAAAATTACGAGGTAGTTATGGTATTATTGGTAACGATAGAATACCAGACTTCCGGTTTATCACATTATTAAACGGCGAAGGATCTATAGCTCCTGGAAATGCTCTTAACCAGACTGATATACTTCTTGGAGTAGCTCCTGGAGTACCAGGAAATCCAAACTTAAAATGGGAAGAGCAAGAATCCTTAAATATAGGGTTTGATGCTCGGCTATTTAATTACAAGCTCACACTTACATTTGATGCTTTTAGAAAGCGAACCGAAGATTTATTATTCGATCCACAGGCTTCTGCATTAATCAATTCAAGTTTAAATCCTACTATTTTTCCAACTATTAATGCAGGTACTGTAGAAAATAGAGGATTAGAGTTTAGTATTGGCTATACTGACAAGATTTCCGAAGATTTTGAATTTAATATAAATTATAATATCACAACATTAGACAATGAGGTTGTTTCGGTAAATGGCGAAATCCCTCCTGTACTAGGTGAGTTTGGAGTAGGGATAAGCCAAATAGGAATATCTCGTATGGTGCCAGGACTTCCATTAGGACATTATTATGGGTACCAAACCGAAGGGATTTTTCAAACCCAAGCCGAAATCGATGCTTTAGATGCAGCGTCTCCTAATGGTACATATGTCTCAAGTGAAATAGGGGTGGTAGCACCAGGGGATTTAAGATTTGCTGATATCAATGGTGACGGACAAATAGATCCAGACGACCGAACGGTTATAGGTAACCCAATACCAGATGTTACAATGGGCTTAAATATTGGGTTTAGATATAAAAATATAGATTTTAGCGCCAATGCATTCGCATCAATAGGTAATGATATGGTTAGAGATTACGAGCGCAAAGTGCCAACTGCAAATATTGGGAGCTATGCAATATCCAGATGGCAAGGATCAGGAACTAGTAATTCTGTGCCTAGGTTCGATAATGGTTCAATAAATGCTAACGTTTTTTCAGACTTTTACGTAGAAGATGCGTCGTTTTTGCGCTTACAAAACGTGCAATTAGGTTTTACTTTTGGTGAGAAAATAACATCCACATTAGGAATAGACAGACTAAGAATGTATCTTTCAGGTAACAATATATTCACAATTACGGATTATTCCGGTTATGACCCTAGTGCCAATTCAGGACAACCTCTCGGTGGTACTATTGATAAGGGATTTTATCCTGTAGCAAGTACTTATTTATTAGGTTTTAACTTAAACTTTTAAAAATTATGAAAAAGATTTTAAAATTAAAATACGTTTGGGTACTATTCCTATTTGCAACATCTTCATGTGATGATTTTGTAGAGGTAGATCCCATTCCAGTAACCTCGGATGATTTCTTTAATACGCCTGAGGAATATGAAGATGCTTTAATTGGCTCTTACGATTTATTACAAGCAACATTTTGGAATGTCCTTACAAGTGTTGTTGCGTCAGATGATTTCATAGCAGGTGGTGATGCAGCATCAATAGACCAACCAACGCTTCAAAATGTTAATTTGATGAATCACACACCAGCAGACAATAATCAGTTAAGGGATATTTGGACCTTAATGTACGCAGGCTTAAACAGAACCAACTTTTTATTGCAAAATGAAAATAAACTAGACTTTGAAGGTAGAGATGAGATTATTGCTCAAGGGTATTTTTTAAGAGCGTATTATACGTTTGAATTGGCTAAGTTTTATGGCAATGTCC
Source organism: Winogradskyella sp. (assembly GCF_028282165.1). Lineage (GTDB taxonomy): Bacteria > Bacteroidota > Bacteroidia > Flavobacteriales > Flavobacteriaceae > Winogradskyella. The sequence goes on from NZ_JANQIM010000033.1 coordinate 261,136, forward strand.
CTTTAAAAGTTGAAAATCGTGATGGTGTTGATAGAATTGTAAATCAACCTGTTATACCTGGCGAACAATTTACAATGGGAAGAACAGCCAGTATTGCAGCGATTTATGGACTTATAGAGGAAGATTTGAAGGAAGCCATTCCTAATTTACCCTTAACCCAGGACTTGCCTTATGAAATTACTAAAGGTGCTGCACAAGCACTATTAGGAAAAGTATATTTATACCACGGCACATTTGATCAAACGAAATTTTCCGATGCCGCGAGTGTACTGAATGAAGTTATTAACTCTGGTCAGTATAGTTTGGTAACAGGAGAAGACTACACCAATCTGTTTACAATCGATGGTGAAAATGGGCCAGAATCCGTTTTTGAAATTCAATATACCAACGTAGAAGGTGCAGGTTGGGAATGTATTACCTGTAGCGAAGGCACCTATTTTGTGCAGTTTAATGGGCCAAGATCACCTTATAATGACCCAGTTTATGCCTCCGGTTGGGGCTTTAACCTACCAACACCTCAATTTTACGAGATTTTTGATGAAGATGAGAGTATGCGACGAGATATCACCATTTTAGATTTAAGGGAGTTGGCGGCATTAGAAGATAACTCTGTTTACTCACCTGCTAATGAGGATACCGGGTTTTACAATCATAAGTATGTACCTCGCAAAGCAGATTTAGGCGAAAGCGTTGCACAATTAACACACCCTCAGAATTACAGATCCATTCGCTATGCGGACGTATTATTAATGGCCGCAGAAGCTGAAGCAGAATCAGGAGGTTCAAATGCTACTGATTATCTCAATCAGGTTAGAGCTAGAGCGTATGGCGATAATAGTCACGATTATAATGCCTCAGAAGGAAGCTTGCTAGATGCAATCTATTTAGAGCGACGTAAGGAGCTAGCAGGTGAAGGCCATCGCTTCTTTGATTTGGTCAGAAGCGGAAGAGCTCAAGATGCTTTCAATACTTATAATACGACAAAACCAGAAGGCTTTACTACTGTAAACTTTGAAACTAATAAGAACGAACTATTTCCAATCCCATTAATAGAACTAGAATTGGCACAAGCTATAGATAGATGGGGACAAAATCCAGGATATTAAAAAAAGAATTGTTGAACAAAAATTAAATTATGATGAAAATATTAAAAAAGAGCGTTTATTATGTACTCGCATTGGTAATGTTAAGTGCGGTATTTTCTTGCGAAGATGATGACACGTTGAATATTATTGCAGGATTAGATTTTAACATTGCCGAATTAAATGCAGAAGGTAATGAAATTGGTGTTATTGCAACAACGATACCGCCAGACGGAAGAATCGTGTATACGGTGAATTTTGGTGATCCAAGCGGTGATCCAACGGAGGTAATTCAAGAAACGAGTGGCCCTATGGTATCTTATGAATATCCAGAGGAGACAGCTACATATACCATTATGGTAACGGCATCTTTGCCTGGTAGAGATGACGTGTCTATAACAAAAGAGTACACAGTTATTTATGCGATAGAAGATCCGGATCCGGACCCACTGCCTCAAGAAGCTTATGCTAACGATGATTTTGAGGGTGATGACGGTATTACCTCATGGTTTGCAGATGCAATTACTATGGACACGGCCTTTGCTAACCCAGATGCTAGTGGTATCAACACTTCTGCAACAGTGCTCCAATATATCGATGACGGTTCAGGTTTATTTGCGAATATTCGTTTCGATGTAGATCCAAACTTTGATCTTGCTTCAAATTCAACATTTACGCTAAAAGTCTATGTTGAATCTTCAAGTATAACGGGTTCTCAACCCAACCAAATCGCTTTAAAACTACAAGATGGAGGATTGAGCGAGCCATGGACAACGCAGACAGAAATTATAAAACCTGTAGTTTTAGATCAATGGCAAGAGATTACTTTTGATTTTGCTAATGATCCCTTTGTCAATTTTGACCCAGGTTCGGCAGACCCAGTTGACAGAACCGACTTTAACAGAGTAGTAATTCAGTTTAATGGCGAAAATAACAACGACGCTATTACAGCATATATAGATGATCTTGTATACGATGATACAATTGCAGGACCGCCAGAGGCCTATGCCAATGACGATTTTGAAGGTGACGATGGAATTGCCTCATGGTTTGCAGATGCAGTAATTATGGACACGGCCTTTACTAACCCAGATGATAGTGGTATCAACACTTCTGCAACAGTACTACAGTACATTGACGATGGTTCAGGCGCATTTGCCAACATTCGTTTTGATGTAGATCCAAACTTTGATATTGCATCGAATCCGACATTTACACTCAAGGCATATATTGATTCCTCGAGCATATCAGGTTCTCAACCCAATCAAGTTGCCTTAAAACTTCAAAATAATGAGCTTGGTGGAGATTCATGGCAAACCCAAACAGAGATAGTACGTACGATCAATGTTTTGGATGAATGGGTAGAACTAACATTCGATTTTTCTGGCAGCGATTGGGTAAATATCAATTTCCTTGGTACTGATCCAGACCCAGTTGATAGAACCGACTTTAATAGAGTAGTAATTCAGTTTAATGGCGAAAATAACAACGACACTGTTACAGCATATATAGATGATCTTGTATATGAATAATATTGTTTATAGGTACCTAGTTATTCTAGCTAAAAGGATTAAAAGTACCTTTAAGAAATATCACAGCAATACTATGAAACTAGACATAACTAGCTGCTATTTTGAGTACTGGTTTAAAATTAACAACAAAATAATTATTTAGTCTACTAGTCTGTGCTTAAAAGGTCAATATTTACCATGTATTGACCTTTTTTAACCAAAATTTTATGCCCTAAAGAAAAACATTTGCATAGCTTATGATAAGGCTGATTACCTTAAGAAATCAACAAAAAATATAAAACTAACTATATGAAAAATAATCTAATTGTACTGTTCTTTATGCTTAGTGTGCCATTTGCACTGGCGCAATCAAATAAAGTATCAGTCGAAAAAAGCGCCGATGGTTTTAGACTTGTTGCTAATGGCCAAACCATGATGGTTAATGGAGTAAATTGGGATTATGTTCCAATAGGTAATGGTATTCTTGATAAAGGTATCTGGGCAGAATCAGACGATATTATTAGAGCTGCTTTGGATGCTGAAATGGCCCTATTTAAAAATATGGGTGTAAATGCAATACGTACCTATGGTTTAGAACCTAAGTGGATTACTTATATCTATGAAAATTATGGTATTTATACCATGTTAAATACCCAATTTGGAGCTTATGGTCTTACAATTAATGGAGCTTGGGTACCACAAACGGATTATACGGATCCCGCTACTCGCGAGGTCTTGATGAAAGAAGTTACCGATATGGCCAATAAGTACAAAGATACGCCTGGACTTTTATTGTACATGGTAGGTAATGAAAACAACTATCATCTGTCTTGGACAGGAGCAGAAACAGAAGCCATACCGATTGATGGAGTAGACCCTGGCATTCGCTTGGCAGCAGAAGGACTTTATAAAGCATTTAATGATGCAGCTCTAGCAATAAAAGGAATAGATAATTCAGTTCCTGTTGCCATATGTAATGGGGATTTACTCTACTTAGATATTGTAAAACAATACTGTAAAGATATTGACATTTATGGTACAAATATGTATAGAGGAATCTCATTTGGGGATGCTTTTCAACGTGTAAATGATGAATTGGATAAACCAATATTATTCGCCGAGTTTGGCGCTGACGCGTTTAATGCAATAGAAAATAAGGAAGATCAATATTCGCAAGCTTATTACAATGTGGGGAACTGGAAAGATATTTATCAGAATGCCGCAGGTTTGGGTAAGACTGGAAATTCAATAGGTGGTTTTACATTTCAATCTAGTGATGGATGGTGGAAGTGGAATCAAACCAAGGATTTTGATGTGCATAATACAATTGCAACATGGCCTAATGGTGGTTATTCTAGAGATTTAGCACCAGGTGGAAATAACATGAACGAAGAGTGGTTTGGTATATGCGCTAAGGGACCAACTAATGAAAGAGGTTTGTACGATCTTTATCCAAGAGCTGCTTACTATGCACTAAAAGAAGTACATCAATTGAATCCGTATGATCAAGGCATGAATATGGAATTTGTGGAAAACTACTTCAATAATATAAATCTGATGGACGCGGTACTAAAGGCCAGAGGCGATAAGGCCGCTCTTGAAGGTGGTTCTACAGGGAAGTTGGGTATAAGTAGACTTAGAGCAGAATTTACAACGTTTAATACTGGTGGTAGTCTCATTACAACACCAGAAACAGAAGATCCTAATGTGAATCAATTTCCAAATCAGCTAGGTTTCGATCATATGCAGTCCTACTTTGTCGGTATTGAAGGAAAACCATCTTCAAATATGCGTGCAAATGTTGACTTTAACATTTTAGGAAATGTCGCAGAGAACCCCATAAACGAAATTTTTTATGAGAATGCAGGTAGACCTGTAACAGTTACTGGTGTTGATGGTGGTAATAATGTAGATGTGGAAATTGCTGATTTCAACAGACTACGTGTTTATCAAGCTGAATTTGAGTGGAACGCCAAAGACTTCGATTTAAGAGGGTTTTACAGAACCGGTCATTACCACTGGGCCTATGAAGGGGATTTCTTTAACCTTTACCCAGAAGCTAACTATGGGCCAAATTTAGATATCTACAACGGTGAAATATTAGGAATAGAAGTAGACGCCAAAGGAGAATTAGACGGCCTTAAGGCTGCTTTTGGTCCGCAATTATGGTGGGGAGCAAACCCGACTATGTTGCTTAAATATTCTAGAAAAATATTAGACTGGGATGTCACGGGTATTTATCACAGAGACCTTAACACTGATCTAGAGTTTGATGAAACAGGAAGGCGTGTATTAGATGCCAACCAGGTGCGTTCTGGTATTATTCCTGCTTGGCCTCAAGAAAGAGCAACGATAGCTATTGAAAGAGATTTCGGTAGTTTTGGTGTTACTGTAGGTGGTATTTGGGGCGGTAGCCCATTAAATGGAAGCTCTTTTCAAATGTATGAAGAAGACAATGATGTCGTTGTTGTAGATAAAGTACAAGGCGAAGATAATTGGGGAGCAAAAGCTAAAGTTACTTATCAAAGTGGACCTTTTAACTGGTACGCGCAAGGATCCTATATGGGTCTTGTAGCTAACGGTGGTGTAGATCAAACAAGAACCTTTACAGGTTGGAGACTTTTGGATTCAGGTAGTGGTAATATGACGAACTTCCTATCTGGATTTACATACACATTTGGTGATCTGCAAATAGCCCCCAATTTTATGTGGCAAAAACCTTTAGTAGATCCTATGCCAAATGGAGTGCCAGGGCCGGGGAGATTAAGAAACGTTATAGATGATCCATTTGCTGTAAGAGGTGGCAATAGAGAAACAACTGCTGGAGAAATATTATTAACATTTGATCCAACTCCTGGAACATGGATGTACGAATGGAACAACGACCGAGCTGAAGATGCAAAGTTTGCTTTTAATCTAGGGTTTGTGTACAGGCATTTACCCACCACACAAGATGCACATATCGGTTTCTTGGCCGATCGTACATTTTTTGCATTTGGAGAGTCTGCTCCAGCAGAAGATTTGTGGGAAGCGCATACGCGTATAGTTTCAAAATTAAGTCCAGATTTAGGTATTATTGGTAATTTCTACTACGGAAACGGACAGGGTAACGGTGATTCTGATAGAACAATCACGCGCTTTGGTGGAGATTTAAGATTGCTCTACAAAAAGATTAAGGTCATGTCCCATATTAGAGTCAATGATTGGGGACCGTTTGATTATCATCGTGATTTCAACTTAACATTCCCGTTACAGCTAATGCTAGATGTTTCTACAACCTTGGGTAAACCAGATTGGTTTATATTACCAAGCACACAGGTTGGTATTAGAGGAATGTGGCGTTCTTTAGATGAATTTTCACCTAGGTTTTCACCTCTAGCTACAGATCCAAATGCAACAAATCCTAACACACCACCAATTCTTAGCCCTGTGGGATTCCCCAATGGGTCAGAATGGGAGATTAGAACATATATACATATTAATATTGGCAAATAAAATTCTATGATTATGAAAAAATTTAGTTTAAGATATTACGTCATCTTTCCTTTATTGGGATTACTATGTGTCGCGATGATAGGCTGCGAAAGAGGTTTCTCTGATGACGTGGATTTAGCAACTTTCCCTGTAACGCCAGATATTTTTACAGATGCACCAGTTGGACTAACAGATGAGTTTTTTGATTCTTTTGACCCAGCTGTCGGAGCCAATACTGAAGGTTTTAGCACTGATGATAGTGAGGCCTATGAGGGTACAACATCAATTAGAATTGATGTTCCTACACCAAATGATCCTAACGGGGGTTTTATAGGAGGTATTTTTAAGGACAGAGGCGACGGCAGAAATCTAACAGGCTATGATGCCCTAACCTTTTGGGTAAAAGGTTCGACTACGGCAACTGTAGGTGTCTTTGGTTTTGGTTCCGATTTTGAAGAGGATAAATACGCGGTTTCTTTAAACAATACAGAACTATCTACAGATTGGAAAAAAGTTATTATTCCAATTCCAGATCCTTCAAAGTTAGTTCAAGAAAAGGGAATGTTCTTATTTTCGGCAGGTACAGAAAGCACAAATGGTGTTGGTTATACTTTTTGGATAGACGAATTACGTTTTGAAAACTTAGGAACTTTGGGCCAACCAAGACCAAAGATATTTGGAGGGCAAGATCAAACAGGTCAGGCTAATGTCGGTACATCTGTACCAGTGATTGGGTTGACCTATACAGCGAATGGCCCCAATGGTTTAGATATAACCGTGAATGCGGCTCCCTCTTATTTTGATTTTGATAGCTCAAATCCGTTTGTAGCTTCAGTAGATGAATTTGGTTTAGTTACAGTTGATGGACCAGGGGAAGTTGACCCAGAAACGGGAGAACTTATTAATACGTCTGTAATTACAGCTGATTTAGCAGGTGTTGACGCCGACGGATCTCTAACCATAGAAGCTGTAAATATTGATGTCATTTCTATTTTTAGTGATGTATTTGCTAATGAACCTGTAGATAATTTTAATGGTTTTTACCTTGAGCAGAATACCTTAGGTGGTGACGTAGATGAAGATGGTAACAACGTTATTACTTATACTCAGCTAGACTTTGTAGCTATTGAATTTTATGGAAGAGATGGCAGCGATGTGCCACCAATTGATGCTACAGAAATGACACATTTACATATAGACGTAAGAGTAAATGAAAATGTTGATCCAGGGGACTTTGTAAGATTTGCCTTGTTTAATAATTTCACAACGCCAAGTGAGTCAGAAGGAAGCTTTACAATATTATCGAACGATTTACAAGCTAACCAGTGGGTAGAGTTCGACATTCCATTGTCAAGTTTCATTGGATTAGGCGGAAGAGAAGCTTTAGGTGCGCTATTTACAGTAACGGATAACACAATAAGTACACTTTCTTTAGATAACATATATTTCTATTCTGAAAACTAATACATAAAAACTATGAACTTTAAGAAGAAAATAAAATTAAGCGTACTGCAATGGTGCTTTGCATTTTTGGGAATTACAGCAATTAGTGCTATGATTATAAGTTGTAACCCTGATGATACTCAGGTCGTGGCAAATTTTGGTACCATAACAATGCAGGATGAGTTTAATGATCCAGGAGCGCCAGATCCTACCATTTGGAGCTATGAAATTGGTAATGGTGCAGAACAAGGTATACCAGGCTGGGGAAACAATGAATTACAGTATTATACCGATAGACCTGAGAATGTTGTAGTAGAGTATGATGATGAGGCTGAGAATGGTTATTTAAAAATAACTGCCTTAAGAGAAGATTTTGAAGGTGCTGCTTATACGTCTGGAAGGATAATTACTCAAATAGACCCAGGAACTGGTAATGGTTTTGAGCAACAATATGGGCGTTTTGAGGCTCGTATAAAATTACCTTGGGGTAAAGGGTTGTGGCCAGCATTTTGGTTATTAGGTAATGACTGTGATGAAAATCCTTGGCCTAATTGTGGTGAGATAGACATCATGGAATATCTTGGTGATGAACCAACTGTAGTTTTTGGTAGTGTCCATGGGCCTGGTTATAATGCTGGTGATTCTGTTTCTAAGGATTATGAACTCCAAAATAGTCGTTTCGATGATGAGTTCCATGTCTTTGGCGTAGAGTGGAGTCCCAACAGAATTAACTTTTATGTAGACGGCGATTTATATCAGTCTCTTACACCAGAAGTTATAGCTGAAGAAGCCGAAGAATCTATTGAGAATAGTATGCTCAGTAACGCAGGTGATTGGGTTTTTAACCGTCCATTTTACATTATTCTGAATATTGCGGTGGGAGGTAATTTACCTGGTTCACCGAATGCTGATACTGTATTCCCGCAGACCATGTATGTGGACTACGTAAGAGTATACGCAGCAGATTAAAACAAAAATTATAAGTCTAATAAAGGTCAAGAGAGGCTATTCTTGACCTTTTTGACCCTTGTCCTCAAAATTGCTAACATTGAATTAAATAAGAAATTGAAAGATACTATCCAACAAGACAAAGCTGTGAATCTAGAGCCTGTAACTATAGACGGTAAGGCTTATTTTAAGATTTCTAATAGTGATCAAATGCGTCCGTTTTTTATGAGCATTGTGAGTGATTCTAATCATTGGATGTTTATATCAAGTAATGGCGGATTAACTGCTGGACGCAAAAATTCTGAATATGCATTATTTCCTTATTATTCCGATGACAAAATCACAGAGTCATCTGAAATAACTGGGGCTAAATCCATTTTTCAAATCAACAAGAATGGCGAAAGATATATTTGGGAACCATTTTCTATCAGATTTCAGGATGATTATAACATGAGGCGCAACCTTTACAAAAGTGTCTATGGGAATGCTGTAATTTTTGAAGAAGAAAACCTGGACTTGGACCTTATCTTTAGATATGAATGGTGCTCTAGTAATAGGTTTGGTTTTGTTAAAAAATCAAGACTTGTCAATAATTCAACCTTACCTCTTACAGTAAATGTTTTAGATGGCATTCAGAACGTATTACCATATGGGGTTAGTAGTGCCTTACAAAATGCAAGCAGTAATCTAGTAGATGCCTACAAGCGTACCGAATTGGTCGAAAACACTGGAATCGGAATTTTTGCATTAAGTGCCATTATTGTTGATAAGGCCGAGCCAAGTGAAGCGCTCAAAGCAAATATAGCTTGGTCATTGGGTCTTGAGAATCCCAATTATTTACTGTCTTCACTTCAACTAGATAGCTTTAGAAACTTTGAAGATATCCATCAAGAGATTGATGTAAAAGCTGAAAAGGGGGCGTATTTTGTCAGTTCCCAAATTCAATTGGCTTCAAAGGAAATAAAGGATTGGGTCATCGTTGCCAATGTTAATCAAGATCACTCGGCAATTGTTCAGATTTCAAAACAGATAAGTGAAGACAATCAGTTATTGAGCAAACTTGAAGAGAATATCGATTTAGGCACTAAAAAGCTTATAAAATTAAATGCCTCTTCAGATGGATTACAGTTAACATCAGATAACTTTAGGGATACTAGACATTTTTCAAATACGCTGTTTAATATAATGAGAGGAGGTATTTTTGATGATGGCTACACTATTGAAAAATGGGATTTTGAAAAATATATAGCGAAGGCAAATAAGAAAGTATCTAGAAAATTAGAGGGTGTTATCAATGCGATGCCAGCTACATTTTCGGTAACCTATCTAAAAGACATTGCTTATAAGTCTGATGATAAAAATTTTAGACGTTTGTGTCTAGAATATATGCCATTAAAATTTAGTCGACGACATGGTGATCCTAGTAGACCTTGGAATAGGTTTTCTATTAATACAAGAAGTGAAATAGATGGCTCCAAGATTCTAGATTATGAAGGGAACTGGCGCGATATATTTCAGAATTGGGAGGCTCTAGCACATTCGTATCCTGAGTTTATGGAAAGTATGATTCATAAATTCTTAAACGCAACTACGTTTGATGGTTATAATCCATATAGGATTACGAAAGACGGGTTCGATTGGGAAATTATAGAACCAGACGACCCTTGGTCGTATATTGGGTATTGGGGAGATCACCAAATCATTTATTTGCTTAAGTTTTTAGAATTCATTGAAGGACATAACCCAGGGAAATTGGAAAGTTTTTTTAATAAGGATTTGTTTGTATATGCCAATGTGCCTTATAAGATAAAGCCTTACACAGACTTACTTCAGAATCCAAAAGACACGATTGAGTTTGATGAAGATTTAGATCGGAGAATTCGCCAAGATAGATTAGAATTAGGTGCAGATGGTGCTTTATTGAGGGATGAAAACCGACTTATTGTAAAAGTAAATTTTGTAGAAAAGATACTAGCCACAACTTTAGCCAAATTATCCAATTTTATACCAGAGGGAGGTATTTGGATGAATACACAACGCCCAGAATGGAATGATGCCAACAATGCTTTGGTTGGTAACGGTGTGTCTATGGTAACCTTATATTACTTGAGACGCTTTTTAAAATTCTTTGATACAGTATTTACTAATGTGAGTACTGAATCTATAGAGCTATCAAACGAATTACTCACTTTTTATAATGCCGTTTCAGAAACCTTCAAAAACCACCAGTATATATTAGCAGGTAAAATCAATGATTCTGACCGCAAGAAAGTTTTAGATCAATTGGGGGAAGCAGGAAGCCAATACAGAGAACAAATCTACAATAACGCATTCTCTGGCCGTAAGTCTAGTGTGCCCGTAAGTTCAATAAGAGGGTTCATTAAGGTTGGTCTCGAATATTTAGCGCATTCTATTAAAGCCAATAAACGTTCGGACGATTTGTATCATGCCTACAACATTATGACGGTAAGCAGTAATGATAGTATTTCTATTTCTTATTTAGATGAAATGTTAGAAGGTCAAGTAGCTGCTTTGAGTTCAGGATTCTTGTCTTCTCGCGAGAATTTAGCAGTATTAGATGGTCTTAAACACAGCTCTCTTTTCAGAGACGACCAATACAGTTACATTTTATATCCATATAAAAACTTAAAAGGGTTTATGGATAGAAATACTATTCCAGCAAGTGCTGTTGAAAGTTCAGAGCTTTTAACCACCTTAGTTGCAGATGGCAATGTACGTATCCTAGAAAAAGACATTAACGGTGAGTACCACTTTAACGGTAACTTTAAAAATGCTGATGACCTTAAAGAGGCGCTCAAAGATTTTGCAGGGACGAGTTATGAAACTCTAGCTGTAACTGATAAAGCCAAAGTGCTTCAAATTTTTGAAGATTTATTCAACCATAAAGCTTTTACAGGGCGCTCAGGAACATTCTACGGATACGAGGGATTAGGATCTATTTATTGGCATATGGTTTCAAAACTATTGCTTGCTGTGATGGAATGTTGCCAGAAAGCCATAGAAGACAATGAAAGCGATGAAGTTGTAGGTAGACTATTAGAGCACTATTATGAAATTAACGAAGGTATAGGTGTACACAAATCACCCGAACTGTATGGTGCATTTCCAACGGATCCATATTCGCACACGCCAGCTGGTAAAGGTGCCCAGCAACCTGGAATGACAGGTCAGGTTAAAGAAGATATTTTAAGCCGTTTTGGTGAGTTAGGTGTTTTCGTCAAAAATGGTCATTTGGTTTTTAATCCTTGTATGCTTCGCAAAGATGAATTTTTATCAGTAGAGCAAACCTTCAATTATGTGTCAGCAGATGGAGAAGCGTCAATACTAAATTTACGTAATGAACAATTGGTATTTACTTATTGCCAAGTACCTATAGTGTATACCATTGCCAATGAATATAAAACAGTTGTAACCTTTAATGATGGTTCTGAAGTATCATTTGATGAATTAAGTCTAGATAAAACTACTAGCGCTGAGGTCTTCAGTCGTTCTGGAAGTATTAAAGTCGTTACAGTTTATATTAAAGAAGAATACCTAAAATAAAATCAGTAATCATGAAAAAAGGAGTTGTTATAATTTTTGTTTTATCTCTAGTCTTCATGGTGTCTTGCAGTGAAAAGAAAAAAGACGAAATGTCTTCAACCCAAATTAAGAAAGAAGTGACAGCGAAAGATATATTAGGAAATCCGCAATATTTGGCCATATCCTATGGCGGTTACCGAGAACGATCAAGGGATAGTCAGCCTACTATACCAGAATTAAAGGAAGATTTAAAAATATTATCGGCAATGGGTGTTAAGTTGCTTAGAACATATAATGTTCAGCCAAAATTACCACATGCATCCAATGTTTTAAAGGCTATTAGAGAGTTAAAGGCTGAAGATGCGGATTTTGAAATGTATGTAATGTTAGGTGCATGGATTGATTGCCTAAATGCTTGGACAGATAAAGCACCCAATCACGATGTAGAAAGCCCTAATAATGAAGGTGAAATAGAAAGAGCGGCTGCATTGGCCAATGAATATCCAGACATTGTTAAAATTATTGCGGTAGGCAACGAAGCTATGGTAAAATGGGCAACATCGTATTATGTTCAACCAGAAGTGATTTTAAAATGGGTAAATCACTTACAAGACTTAAAAAAAGAAGGTAAGCTGCCTAAAGATTTATGGATCACAAGTTCTGATGATTTTTCATCTTGGGGAGGAGGTTCTGCCGAGTATCACGTGGAAGATTTAGAGAAATTGGTAGAGGCCGTAGATTTTATATCCATGCATACATATCCTTATCATAATTCGCATTATAATCCAGAATTTTGGGGAGTGCCAGAAGCCCATAAAGACATGCCTGATTCAACTAAAATAGAAATGGCGATGGAAAGGGCGCTAAAATTTGCCCAAAAGCAATATGATAGTGTTACTAACTATATGAAAAGCTTGGGTGTTAATAAGCCAATCCATATAGGTGAGACAGGTTGGGCAACGATTTCTAATGGGCATTATGGCAACAATGGTTCTCGTGCCACAGACGAATATAAACAAGGGTTGTACTACAAATCAATGAGACGTTGGACAAATATGGCCGGAATTTCTTGTTTTTATTTCGAAGCATTTAACGAGAAATGGAAAGATGCCCATAATGCTAAAGGCTCAGAAAATCATTTTGGATTATTTACCATCGAAGGTAAGGCGAAATATCCTATTTGGGATTTGGTAGACCAAGGCATTTTTGACGGATTAACAAGAGGAGGTAATACGATCACAAAAACCTATAACGGTGACAAAGCGTTACTTTTAGAAGATGTTCTCGTACCACCTTCTGAAGAAGAAATAATGGCAAGACGATAAAGGTTTAAATATATAAGATTAATTAAATAAAGACTACACAATGAGATTGAATAAATATATATGGGCAATAGCATTTATTTCAATGTTCATTTGGTCTTGTAAAGAAACCCCTAAATTGAAAGAGCAGCAGGAAGTTGAAAAACAGTTATCGGCAAAAGACATTTTAGGTCATCCAGAATATTTAGCTATGTCTTACGGTGGTTATAGAAATGTTGATCACGACATAGAACCTACTATTGAGGAACTCAAAGAGGACATCAAGCTTTTGTCTGCAATGGGTGTGGGGATCATCCGTACTTATAAAGTATACTTACCTCATGCGTCAAATGTTTTAAAAGCCATTTCAGAAATAAAAAAGGAAGATCCAAATTTTGAAATGTATGTGATGCTCGGTGCGTGGATTAACTGCAAAAATGCCTTTACGGACCAAGTCGATCATAGTCAGGAAAGTGAAGAGAATGCAGCTGAGATTAATAAAGCCGTAACACTAGCTAAGCAATATCCAGACATTGTGAAAGTGATCGCTGTAGGAAATGAAGCCATGGTAAAATGGCAAGCTTTGTATTATGTACAGCCAGATGTTATTTTAAAGTGGGTTAATCATCTTCAAAACCTTAAAACAATAGGAGAACTTCCGAAAGATTTATGGATAACCAGTTCCGATAATTTTGCATCTTGGGGTGGTGGCGGAGATGAATATCATGTTGAAGACTTAAACAGCCTTATAAAAGCAGTAGACTTCATTTCCATGCACACTTACCCAATGCACGATACACATTACAATCCCGATTTTTGGTATGTCCCAGAAGATGAAGTAGGACTATCGGATATGGAAAAGATTGAAGCAGCAATGAAGCGTTCCTTAGAGTATTCTAAAGGGCAGTATCAGAGCGTTTCTGATTATGTTAAGAGTATAGGTGAAGATAAACCAATTCATATTGGAGAAACAGGATGGGCAACTGTATCTAATAGTTTTTACGGGCCCGATGGTTCAAGAGCTACTGACGAATTTAAAGAAGCTAGATTCCATGAGTTGATAAGAGACTATACCAATAAAAATAAGATTGCTTGTTTTTACTTCGAAGGATTTGATGAACCTTGGAAGGATGCTAATAACCCGCAGGGTTCAGAAAATCATTTTGGATTGTTTACGGTCGAAGGAAAAGCCAAATACGCGCTTTGGGGTATGGTCGATAAAGGTGTTTTTACTGGATTAACTAGAAATGGAAACCCCATTAGCAAAACTTATAATGGCGATAAAGAAGCATTGATGAAGGATGTATTGGTGCCACCAACTAAAGAAGAAGTTTTAAATCATAAATCAAACTAAAAGATGTAAGCATGAGACCAATTAGCAATTTATCGATCTTTTTTTTAATTCTTATGGTTATGAGTTGTGCTGAAAAACAGGAACAGTTGAATATAGAAGTTTATGAAACCTCCGAAGGCGGAAACAAGTTGACAAAACTTACCGAATTTGCTTCAACAGAGCAAGTGTCAACAATTACATTAAATCCAGAAAAGAAGTATCAAACCATTACTGGTTTTGGCGGAGCATTTACAGAGTCTTCAGCATATCTTTTGAATAAATTAAGCAAAGAAAACAGAGCGAAAATCATTGAAGCTTATTTTGGGGAGACAGGAGCAAAATATTCTTTGACTAGAACTCATATGAATTCTTGTGATTTTTCACTCAGCAACTATTCATACACACCAGTTGAAGGTGATAAAGAATTAGAACACTTTTCAATACAAGAGGATAAAGAGGATTTAATCCCCTTTATAAAGGATGCGATGAAAGCGTCTAAAGAAGGATTTAAAATATTTGCTTCACCTTGGACAGCAGCGCCTTGGATGAAGGATAATAACAATTATGTTGGGGGCAAACTACTTCCGGAATATTACGATACATGGGCATTATTTTTTTCAAAATATGTTGATGCTTACAAAGCAGAAGGTATAAATATTTGGGGTTTTACTGTTGAAAACGAACCCTTAGGGAATGGTAACAACTGGGAGAGCATGCACTTTACACCAGATGAGATGACCAACTTTGTTCAGCATTATTTAGGCCCGAAGTTAGAAGCAGACGGTAAAGGAGATCTAAAAATATTAGGATACGACCAAAATCGTGAGCATTTAAAAGAATGGGTAGACTCTCAATATAAAAATGAGGAAACCTCAAAATACTTTGATGGTACCGCTATTCATTGGTATGCAAGTACGTTTCATTATTTTCCTGAAGAATTGCAATATGCACATAATAAGGCTCCAGATAAATACTTAATTCAATCAGAGGCCTGTGTTGATGCTGAAGTTCCAGTTTGGAAAGATGATGCTTGGTATTGGAAGAAAGAGGCTACGGATTGGGGCTGGGATTGGGCACCAGAAGAAGACAAACATCTACATCCTAAATATGCACCGGTTAATAGGTACGCAAGAGATATTATTGGCTGTTTGAATAATTGGGTCGACGGATGGGTCGATTGGAATATGGTGTTAGATACTCAAGGTGGTCCCAATTGGTTTAAGAATTGGTGTATAGCACCAGTCATAGTAGATCCCGATAAGGATGAGGTGTATTTTACCCCATTGTATTATACAATGACACATTTTAGCAAATTTATTCGCCCTGAGGCTGAGGTTATAGACGTTAAAAAAACGGATGATGATTTAATGGTTTCAGCAGCCAAAAATACAGACGGTTCAATTGCTATAGTAGTATTCAATGAAGGCAAAGAAGCCAAAAGCTTTACCTTGAGCCTTAATAATATGAGCAAACAAATTAGAATTAGCCCACAAGCTATTCAAACCATTATAATACCAACTAACTAAAAATCAATATTATGTCAAATCAGAAAACAGCCGCAAAAGATAGAGTGCCTTTAGGTCAGAAGGCTGCTTTCGGTGCAGGTCATCTAGTGTTAAACTTGTTACCTGGTGCATTGGGAGTTTTTATGTTTTTCTTATTAACGGTCTTTGGAATGGATCCTCTCCAAGCTGGAATTTTAGGAGGATTGCCGCGAATTTTTGATGCCATTACTGATCCTGTTATGGGTTTTATATCAGATAATACGAGTTCAAGATATGGGCGAAGAAGACCTTACATTTTTGTTGGAGCCATTTTAAGTGCCATATTTTTTGTTCTGCTATGGCAAATGGATGAAAATGCTTCGGCAACATTCAATTTTTGGTACTTTTTAATTATGTCCCTTGTTTTTTTAATTGGAAATACCATGTTTGCGACACCATTGGTGGGTCTTGGTTTTGAAATGACAACGGATTATAATGAAAGAACACGTTTAATGGCCTTCTCTCAAACGGTTGGTTTAGTAGCTTGGGTCATTGTACCGTGGTTTTGGCCAATGATACCAAATGAAAACCTTTTTGAAAGCCAAGCCATTGGTATTAGAACCTTAGCTTTATATGTTGGTGCAGGTTGTTTGTTTTTGGGAATTTTGCCTGCCATTTTTTGTAGAGGTATTGATGCCGGACATATGGAAGATAGAAAGAAACTCACACTTAAAACCATATTTAGTAATCTAAAAGACTTGGTGGCCAGTATTGGAGAGGCTATAAAAAACAAGCCATTTATGAAATTATGTGGTGCAACATTTTTAGTCTTTAATGGATTTCAAATCGTTGCCTCATTTAGTTTTTTCATAATAGTATTTTACTTATTTAGTGGCGATTACGGTGCAACGGGTACGTGGCCAGCATGGTTTAGTTCAGTAAGTGCTTTAGTGTCTGCAATAGTTGTTATTCCGATTGTTTCTGCTATGGCAAATAAATGGGGAAAGAAGAATGCATTTATTATATCAACAGCACTCTCCATTATTGGTTATGTGCTAAAATGGTGGACGTTTACTCCAGATAATCCATGGTTAATGTTTATTCCAATCCCATTGATATCATTTGGTTTGGGTAGTTTGTTTACGCTAATGATGAGTATGACTGCGGATGTCTGTGACTTGGATGAATTGGTAAATGGTATGCCACGTAAAGAAGGAACTTTTGGGGCCTTATATTGGTGGGTTGTGAAACTCGGACAAGGACTAGCTTTGGTGTTTGGGGGGCTGGTATTGCAACTCATCGGATTTGATGGAGGTCTGGCAACTCAATCCGAAGAAACATTAGTGAATCTTAGGATTGCAGATATTGTTTTTCCAGTAGTGACTGCAGCACTTGCTATTTGGGTTATGTGGAAATATAGTCTTTCTGAAGAAAGAGCTAAAGAGATTAAAGCTCAACTTGAAGAACGTAGAGGAGTTTTATAAAAATCGAATTTATTTTCAAACTAAATCAAGAAAAATGTCAACAAAAATAATAATCGTATTAGTAGGATTAGCACTTGCACTCATCGCGGTCGCAGGTAGCATTATTAAAGGAGGTTCAGGCAAAAGACTTCTCAATACCAAAATTGCAGTTTTTTTTGCAATCATTGGCGTCTTAATGATGATGTATGGTAGTTATTCGTCCGAATTAGTTAGTGTTAATAACCAATTAGAACAAGTCTCTATTGGGAATAAGCTAAAGATTGAAGGGCCGGTGACCGATATAAAAGTGGTATCACCTATAGACCAAGATTCTGTGGACTGTCGTATTCTAACTATGGGCGTTTATCCAGAAGGGCATGCTAAGGATATTTGGGTAATGATTAGACCAACCGATGATAGATATTATCCACAATCCGATCATACAAATACATCATACAAGAGAGATGGTGAATGGCAAGTGGTTACGCGTTTTGGCGGTGACTTAGGTGAAGCATATGATTTAATTATTTATGAAACCGATTCTACATCGTCTGCGTTTTTTAGTTCCACTATTGAAAAATGGAAAGAAGCTGATGACTATCCTGGCTTAAAACTTGAGGAAATACCATCGGGTGCTAAAGAGGTAGATCGTCTTAAGATTTACACACGAAAGAATTGTAGAGGTGTATTTTAATTCTTAGCTACAATACAAGTCGTATATGTATAAATTGAAGAAAAATAAAGTTCCATTTGGTCAAAAAGTGGCCTTTGGTGTAGGTATGCTGGCCAATCAAATGTTTCCTGCTATACTTGGAATATTTATGGTAGTCCTTGTAGAAGATTTAGAATTTACAGGGTGGTTGTACGGGCTTATATTTTTCTTTCCAAGAATATTTGATGCTATTACCGACCCCATAATGGGTTATATTTCGGATAATACTAAATCTAAATATGGACGTAGACGTCAATATGTCCTTTTAGGTGCTATTATAATGGGTGTTGCCTATATCTTTATGTGGCAACTTTATAAGGAAAATACCTTACAGCACAATTTTTGGTATTTTTTCTCATGGTCACTTTTGTTTTATTTAGGCCTTACCATTTTTAGTGTGCCTTATGTTGCCATGGGTTATGAGATGAGTGATGACTTTCACGAACGCACCCATATTATGGCTGTCGCCCAATGGATAGGTCAATGGGCTTGGGTCATTGCACCACTGTTTTGGATTATAATGTACGATCCTAATTGGTTTCCTTCAGCAGAAGTGGCTGCTAGGCAATTAGCGGTTTGGGTGGCTATTCCTTGTGCTGTTTGCGCCATGGTGCCAGCTATATTTATTAAAAGTAAATCTACATTAAATGAAGATTACGAACCTATAAGCTTTAAGAATATTGGTAGAAGCTTAAAAAAAATATTCTATAACAGCTTTATAGCAGCTTTTAAGATTAAAGAATTTAGAAAGCTTTGTGCGGCAACTTTTTTAATCTTTAATGCCTTTAACACTGTCGCTGCATTAACGTTTTTCGTTATTGTTTATAAGCTATTTAATGGCGATGCTGCTGCCAGCGGTGTTTGGGTGTCATTATTTGGCTGTTTGGGAGCTTTAGGGACCACATTCATAGTAATACCTGTTGTAACTAGGATGTCTAGGATTTACGGAAAAAAGAAAGCATTTATGTATTGCCAAGGAATATCTGTTATAGGATATGTTTTACTTTGGTTTCTTTTTATCCCTGGTAAACCATGGATGTATATCATAGCATTACCGTTCTTCTCATTCGGAATAGGAAGCCTTTTTACCATAATGATGTCTATGACTGCAGATGTGATTGATGTAGATGAATTAAACTCTGGATTAAGAAGAGAAGGTGTTTTTGGTGCCATTTATTGGTGGATGGTCAAAGTCGGATTTGCTATCGCCGGAGCATTAAGTGGCGTAATTATAAGTATTGTTGGGTTTGATGCTGATCTTGCAACAACAGAACAGCAGACTGCAGTTGACGGTCTTCATGCATTCTTCTGTTTTTTTCCAATGGCTGGTACTTTATTAGCTATGTTGATAATGAGAAACTATAGCCTTAATGAAGAACGCTCAGAAGAAATAAAAGTAAAGTTAGATAAACGCAAAGAAAGTTTAATTATAACATAAAACTAAAATCAAAAATGTCATACAGAGAAGGACACTATTTTAAGAAAAGCGAATATAGTCAAATAGCAACACAAGGTATTGACTTGTCAAAATATAGTTTAGAAGAGTTAAAGGCATTATGGCGCAAAACCCTCGAAGAGGGTATGCATGGAATTTGCTTTAGCATGTACGAAGATGGTCAAAGACCAGGCGATACAATTACAGAACAACAAGTAGACCGTAGAGTAGGGATTTTGAAACCTTATGCCAAGTGGATCCGTTCATTTTCTTGTATAGAAGGAAATGAACACGTTGCAAGGATGTCTAAGAAACATGGCCTTAAGACTTTAGTAGGTGCTTGGCTTGGCGATGATAAGAATGATAATGAGCAAGAGATTGAAGGCCTTATTCAACTCGCAAAAGAAGGTTGTGTAGATGTTGCTGCTGTTGGTAATGAAGTGTTATACCGAAATGACTTAACCTTAGAGGAGCTTGTTGGTTATATAAATCGTGTTAAGGAAGCATTGTCAGGAATGAATATTCCTGTGGGTTATGTCGATGCTTATTATGAGTTTTCACGTCATCCTATATTGGTGGAAAGTACAGATGTTGTTTTGGCTAATTTGTACCCTTATTGGGAAGGTTGCCCAATAGAGTATGCTTTGGGACATATGCAAGCCATGTATGGGCAAGTTGTTGATGCGGCTCAAGGCAAGCCGATCATTATTACGGAAACCGGATGGCCTAGCCAAGGAGGAGGCCTTAGAGGTGCTATTGCAGGCGAGGAAGCTGCTATGAAGTATTTCATCGATACTATGCGTTGGACCAAAGAAAATGAGATACCAATTTTTTATTTTTCATCATTTGATGAATCTTGGAAAGTCGGGCCCGAAGGTGAAGTAGGCGCTTATTGGGGACTTTGGGATAAACATGAGAATCTAAAGTATAGTTAAAAGTCAACTATAATAGTTATGTCTTTAAGGGAAGAAAAATTTTTTGCATTAGCATCCATAGACTATCAAGGGAAATCTACTAAGGATTTGAGGAGAATGTTCAGAAAATCCTTAAAGACAGGTGTACATGGTTTATGTGCTAGCCCTTATGAAGAAGGACAGGAACCGGGTGACCAACTGTCTGAAGAACAAATCCGTCGTCGATTAAAAAAAATGAAACCTTACATGAAATGGGTGCGTTCATTTTCTTGTACAGATGGTAATGAGCTTATACCAAAGATAGCTAGGGAAATGGGGATAAAGACGTTAGTCGGTGCTTGGTTAGGAGATAATCCCGAAATCAATGAAAATGAATTAGAAAATTTAATAAGCCTATGTCATGACGGTTTGGTAGATGTGGCAGCAGTGGGTAACGAAGTAATGTATAGAGGTGACTTAACCGAAGACGAACTTTTAGATAAAATCCATTATGTTAAGGCATCAACTAAAGGTTTAGATATACCAATTGGTTACGTAGATGCCTATTATGAATTTCAGGAACGTCCGGCAATTACCGATGCCTGCGATATTATATTAGCCAATTGTTACCCCTTTTGGGAAGGGTGTGATTTAGATTATTCTTTATTGTATATGAAGGATATGTACCATAAAGCAATGCGTGCAGGAAATGGTAAAAAGGTGATTATAACAGAAACGGGATGGCCTAGCGAAGGCACCAACTTGCAGGGTGCGTTTCCATCAGAAGCTAACGCGATAAAGTACTTCCTTAATACCCAGAAATGGGCACTAGAAGAAGATATAGATGTATTTTATTTTTCAGCTTTTGACGAATCTTGGAAAGTTGGCGGTGAAGGTGACGTTGGAGCTTTTTGGGGTATTTGGGACAAAAATGAGAAATTGAAATATTAAATAGAGTATAAGTTCTAAGTCTAAACAGTATTTACACCACAACATTACCACTACAACTCACAATAAAAAAAAATATGAATGTTGTGGAATTCAGAAATAGCAAGACTTTTGAGGCATGTTGCAAATCTTAACTAAATCGATTTCGTTGTATGTTTTTTGTTAAGGTGCATTTAAGGAATAATCATTAACTTATTAATAACTTTACGAAATAGCTAATTTTTAAATATTAAAATTGCTAATAACTAATAAATAACTAAAATAAATTATCATTATGAAAAAAATTACTTTATTGTGTTTAACACTTATTCTTACCTCTTTTGGTTTTAGCCAGTCCTTGCCTTTGGACTTTGAAGTGCCTGAGGATGATGCATTTTCTGGTTTCAATGGTACTGTTGCCAGTGTGGTAACAGACCCAACTGATGCAGGTAACCAAGTGTTGGAAATGATTGGAGCAGGTGCTGATTTTGATGGTGCATCCATCAATTTAGATACTTTCATCGATTTGTCCGATGATGGTAACAACACTATTTCGCTTGAGATTTGGGCGCCAGACGCTACAACGCGTACGCATTTGTTAAAGTTAGAAGGTGGTTCTTCTGGAGCAACAGAATTATTTTTTAATACAGATGTTTCTGGTTGGCAAACTGTGAATGTTGATTTCGGACCGGGTTTAGGCACCGAATATCCTGTTTTGGTAATCTTCACAGATTCGGGTGGCGGAAATACAGCCACAGGAACATATTATATTGATAATATAGATGGTCCTAATGGAGCAGTAGTACCTACAGATCCAGAACCAGCGACTGCTGCACCAATACCTACAGACCCAGATAATGAGGTTTACAGTATTTACAATGATACCAATGGATACACTACCAATTTCCCTGTTCAATATCCCTTTGGAACATCACAAGGTGATGTGGATTTAGATCCAACAGCAGGTGTAAATAATGCTTTGAAAATGAATTTTAGTGTAGCTGGATGGGGTCAAGGCGAAGGAGGTCCTGATGACGTTTCATCTTTTCAGGATCTTGAGTTCGATTATTGGGCTTCTTCTGGTACGCCAGGATTTAGAATTGTTTTAATTGATAATGATGGTGCAGTTCAGGAATTTAACTACGAGGTTGGTACAAATGAAGCAATAGTTACAGAAACTTGGACACATGTTACTATTCCAATGACTTATTTTACTGGTTTAGGTTTCGATTCAACGGTTTTCTTCCAATGGAAAGTAGATCCTTTTATGCAATCAGTTGCTCAAGGTGGAATTGTGTTTTTTGACAACATCATCTTTACTGGGGGCACCTTATCTAACGAAGAATTTGATGTTATTGAATTTAAAGTATTTCCTAATCCTACAAGAGGCGATTGGAATGTGTCAAGCTCAAATACAATTACCAACGTTACAGTCTACGATATTTTAGGTAAGCAAGTATTAACATTATCACCTAATTCTAATGAGGCTATTATCGATGCCTCATCTTTGAGAACAGGTGTTTACTTTGCTAAAGTACAAGGTGCTAATGGTTCTAAAACCATTAGGTTAGTAAGAGAATAAGGCTAACAACAATAAAAATTGAATAATCAAAAGCGTGTTTAAGTAAAGTAAACACGCTTTTTTTATGAAATAGCTATTCATTTATTATTAACTTTATATAAAAGGATGAAATGCTCAGAAATCTAGGCTTCTATATCATGTTAATGTTTTCGTTATTGAGTTGCATCCAAAACAATGTATCTAACACAATAAGCAATTTGGAAAAAGCCAACGATTTAATAAATGAAACCAGTCCATACCTATTGCAGCACGCTTATAATCCTGTAGATTGGAAAGCTTGGAATGATGAATCGTTGCAATTAGCCAAAGATCAGAATAAACCAATTATTATATCCGTAGGATATTCATCTTGTCACTGGTGCCATGTCATGGAAGAAGAGAGCTTTGAAAGTGATACCGTGGCTAAGCTGATGAACGATAATTTTATCAACATAAAAGTTGATCGTGAAGAACGACCAGACATCGATCAAATCTATATGAACGCCGTTCAACTTATGACAGGTAGAGGTGGATGGCCACTTAATTGTATTACGCTTCCCGATGGTCGACCTGTTTTTGGAGGTACCTATTTCACAAAATCGCAGTGGATAAAAATATTAAAAGACATATCAAAACTCTATAAAGACGATCCGGACAAGATGATTTCTTATGCGGAGAAGCTTACTGAAGGGATAAAAAATTCTGATTTAATTGTTGTAAACGAAAATCCTGTTCAGTTTGATACAAAATCATTAAACGTTACAGTAGATGAATTCAAACAGTCTTTGGATTTTATACAAGGTGGTCAAAGAGGGGAACCAAAGTTCCCAATGCCAAGTCATTTAGATTTCTTATTACGTTATAGCTTTCAGACTAATAATGAGGAACTAAAAAAGTATGTGTTAACTACTTTGACTAAAATGGCTAATGGAGGTATTTACGATCAAATAGCAGGTGGTTTTTCTAGGTATTCGGTCGATGACAGATGGCATATTCCACATTTTGAAAAAATGCTTTATGACAATGCACAATTAGTCAGTCTTTATTCAAAAGCATATCAGTTAACTAAGAAAGAAGATTACAAGAGAATTGTTGAAGAAACTTTGGATTTTATTGATACGGAATTATCCACCGAAGAAGGTGCTTTCTTTTCATCCTTAGATGCGGATAGTAAAAACTCTGAAGAAGAATTGGAAGAAGGCGCCTTTTATGTTTGGACACAACAAGAATTAAAATCCTTACTAGAGGATGACTTTGAGTTGTTTAAAGCCTATTATAATATTAATGCTGTCGGAAACTGGGAAAAAGATAATTATGTTCTTTATAAAACGCTTAGCGATGAAGAATTTATTACTGAGCATCAGCTAAGTTTTACGGTTTTAGATTCTAAACGCAATGATTGGAAAGAGCAACTTCTTGAAGCTCGAAATAAACGAAATAAGCCAAGGCTAGATGATAAAGTATTGACATCCTGGAATACCCTTATGCTAAAGGGTTATGTAGATGCCTATAAAGCTATTGGTAATGAAGACTATTTAAAAAAGGCAATTACTAATGCAAATTTTATTAAAAAAAATCAACTGAAGGGTGACGGTTTGTTATTTCATAGTTATAAAAATGGGAAAAGCACTATTAATGGTTTTTCTGAAGATTATGCACATACCATTGCTGCTTTTATAAGGTTATATCAAGTTACGTTTAATGAAGAATGGTTGAGTATAGCTAAAGGGTTGATGGATTATACCATAGAGCATTTCTTGAATGAGAAAACAGAAATGTTTTATTTTACTTCAAAAGGTTCCTCTAATTTAATTGCCAGAAAAACAGAAGTTTTTGATAATGTAATTCCTTCATCAAATTCTGTTTTGGCAGAATGTTTATTAAAGCTAGGACACTATTATAGCGATAAAGTATATTCAGAATTAGCCCATCAAATGCTTAAAAATGTCAATGATACCATGCTTAAGATTCCATCAGCATATACCAATTGGCTGTCATTGTATTTAAACTATTCTAACCCATATTATGAGGTGGTGATTTCCGGAGAGGAAGCAAAGGATATTTTAAAACAACTGAAAGTACTATATATTCCAAACGTCCTCATTTCAGGTTCAACAACCGAAAGTGATTTACCATTGTTAAAGAATAAGTTTAATAAGGACGAAACATTAATTTACGTTTGTACTAATGGTACATGTAAGCTTCCTGTAAATACAATCGATAAAGCTTTAGGACAGATTTTAAAATAAGTATTATGACAACATTAAAAGAATTAGCAAAACTCCTAAATATTTCGGTATCTACTGTATCTAAAGCTCTAAACGATAGTCACGAAATCAGTGCTAGTACAAAGAAAAGGGTAATAGAATTAGCCGAAAAATTAAATTATAAACCCAACCGTATAGCACAGCAGTTGAAAACCAATAAGACAAAAACAATAGGCGTAATTCTTCCTACCGTTAAAAACCCTTTCTTTGCTCAAGTCTTACATGGTATCGAAAAAAGTGCTACAGATAATAAATATGACATAATTGTGTGCCTTTCTGATGAATCTCTAGAGAAGGAAGAGCGTAGTTTAGAATTATTATCCAATGGTAGCGTCGATGGCTTTATAATGGCTGTTGCCAGAGAGAGTCAAGTTAAGGAACAATCGGAGCACATAACAGGTATTATCGATAGTAGAATTCCTATATTGATGTTTGATAGGGTAGTGAACGAAATTATTTGCGATAAAGTAGTAGTGGATGATTTTCAATCCGTTTATGATGCTACCGAGTATCTCATAAAAAAGGAAAATAGGAAGCATATTCTTCTGGTAAGTAATATTGAAGAATTAAGCGTAGGCAAGTTGAGGATTAAAGGTTATCAGAAAGCTGTTGAGGAGTCCGGGTTAGACTCTAATGTTCTAAAGCTTGGAAATGTCGATGATGTTGAAGCAAATATCCATAACTATTTAAAAGCGCATAAAGAAATTGATGCCATAATATCTATAGATCACATTACGGGCATTATAGCCATAAACATGGCAAAGAAAATAGGGAGAATCGTGCCAAAAGATTTGTCAGTTATTGGATTTGGGTACGAACATACACAATTGTTATCTAGCCCAAAGATTTCAATTATCCACCAAAAAGCCTTAGAGATCGGAAAAATGGCCGTAAAATTATTGATTAAGCACTTAAATACAGAAGACCACGAATTACAGACCATAGTGGTGCCAAGCGAACTTAAGCTAGCGGAATCAACTAAATAGAATTCTTCACAAAAAAAGCCTGACGCTAATCAGGCTTTTAAGTTTGTTTTATAAGAAACTTTAATTAGTTTCCTCCTTTCATTTTATCTTTGGCTTTGTCAACAGCATCCTTGCCAGCTTCTTTTGCATTGTCAACGGCTTCACCAGCGGCGTCAACCGCATTGTCAACAGCTTCGCCAGCAGCATCAACTGCATTATCAACGGCTTCGCCAGCAGCGTCTACTGCATTGTCAACGGCTTCACCAGCGGCATTAGCGGCATCATTTGCAGCATCTACAGCATTGTCTACAGCTTCACCGGCAGCCTCACCAGCTTCATTAACAGCCTCAGAAGCGTTCTCTACAGCTTCGTCAGTTTTTTCTTTAGTCTCTCTGCAAGATGTAAGAGACAATCCTAGTACAGCAATAAGTACTATACTTAATACAACTTTTTTCATTTTGATAGTTTTAGTGTTAATTGTTGTTAATGCACTAAAATAATAATTTAAGCGAAATTTTAACAAAATTTCAACATTTATTAGTGCAGTGTAGCTATATACGAATGTATTGAAGGATTTGGATGACTGCTCCTCTATTATTTTCAATATAGTTTTTATTGATTTTCCCTTTTTGAGCTCTCAATGAAGTGTCCTTAACTAAATAGTTTACTACAGACTCGAAGGCAGAGGAAGTAGAAGCAGATACAACTCCACCTAATTCGATAAGTGCTTTTGCCTCTGGGAATTTAGTATAATTCTTACCGATAATTATAGGTTTGCCAAAAACTGCTGGCTCAAGTATATTATGTAACCCAGTGTGTCCAGCAGCACCACCAATATAAACTATATCTGCGTAATTATATGCTCTGCTTAAATAACCAATGGTATCTAAAATAAACACATTATAACTAGAAAGGTCTTTGCCGTTCATTTCGGAAAAGCAGATGGTCTTTACTTTAAGTTGCGATTTTAGTGAGACCATATAGCCAGGCTTTATGTTATGTGGCGCAATAATAAATTTTATACTATCATTAGTGTTTATGTATTCCAAAAATAATTTATCGTCCTCTGGCCATGTACTACCAAAAATAATGCAATCTTTTCCATTTTTGAAATCTTCAATAAAGGATATGGTATTATTGGTCTTCAATTGGTTGGTAACACGATCAAAACGTGTATCGCCAGAAACAGTAACCTTGCTGTAGTTTATTTTTTCAAGTAAAGATTTAGAGTTATCGTCTTGTGTAAAAATGGTTTTGAAAGCAAATAACGAAGATTTCATAAATCCACCATACCACTTAAAGAAACTTTGCGATGTTCTAAAGACAGCCGATATGAGAATAGCTTTTAATTGGCGCTTTTTTATTTCTAGTAAAAAATTAGGCCATA
Source organism: Winogradskyella sp. (assembly GCF_028282165.1). Lineage (GTDB taxonomy): Bacteria > Bacteroidota > Bacteroidia > Flavobacteriales > Flavobacteriaceae > Winogradskyella. Next base: position 288,865 of record NZ_JANQIM010000033.1, read on the forward strand.
TCTCATACTTTACAAATATGATGTAATCTGGATTTACAATGTTTAAAAAACGTTTGGCATTAGCTTTAGTATCAAACGGAAGGTAAACCACAACATCTGCAATTTTAGAGTTTTTTCTAACTTCATAACCTGAAGGGGAAAAGAATGAAAGTACCACTTTATGGTCTGGGTATTTTTCTTTCAAAGCTTCAAAAACAGGTAAACCTTGTTCATACTCACCTAAGGAGGCACAATGAAACCAGAAGACTTTGTCATTTTTACTTATACAAGCCTCAAGCTTACCAAAGGTTTCTTTTCTTCCTATAACGCCTAATCTTAATTTTGAATTAAAAGGAGCTAAAAGCTTAATTGCAAAGCTGGCAATATAAATTCCTATGGAATAGAGCTGTCTCAATAATTTAGATTTGTGCTAAAATACAGTTCTTTCAATTAATTGCATTGGCTTAGCGCTTACAATTTTGTATTTTCGCTAGTGCCTAAGCTAAAGAGGCTTACATAAACTATAATCGTCGAAATGAAAAAAATTCAAATGGTTGACCTTCAAGGTCAATATGCAAAAATCAAAGAGGTTGTAGATCCATCAATCCAAGAAGTGGTCGACAGCGCAGCATTTATTAATGGTCCTAAAGTTCATCAATTTCAAAAGAATTTGGAAGATTATCTAGGTGTTAAGCACGTAATTCCTTGTGCTAATGGCACTGACGCTCTTCAAATTGCTATGATGGGATTAGGTCTTGAGCCAGGTGATGAGGTGATTACAGCAGATTTTACTTTTGCAGCAACTGTTGAGGTGATAGCATTGTTAAAATTAACGCCAGTTTTGGTCGACGTAGACCCAGTTACATTCAACATAGATATTGATGCTATAGAAAAGGCGATTACGCCAAAAACCAAAGCTATAGTTCCAGTCCATTTATTCGGGTTGGCAGCCGATATGGATGCCATAATGGGTTTAGCTAAAAAGCATAATTTGTATGTTATCGAAGATAATGCACAAGGTATAGGGGCCGATTATACGCACAAGGATGGAAGTAAAACTAAAACAGGAGCAATAGGTCATGTAGCTTCTACATCGTTTTTTCCATCAAAGAATTTAGGCTGTTATGGAGATGGTGGTGCTATTTTTACCAATGATGATGATTTGGCACATACCATTAGAGGGATTGTAAATCACGGAATGTATAAACGGTATCATCATGATGTGGTTGGTGTAAATTCGAGATTAGACTCCATTCAGGCTGCGGTTTTAGATGCTAAATTGCCGCATTTGGATGATTATAATGCCACAAGACGACATGCAGCAAAAAAGTATACTCAAATCTTTAAGGGTCATCCCAAGATTACAGTGCCAACAGGTAAATCTACTTGCGATGGTATATGTGATACATGCGATTGCCATGTTTTTCATCAGTATACATTGCAATTAGAGGGTGTAGACAGAGATGCTCTAGTAGCGCATTTGCAAGCGAATAGTATTCCATGCGGTGTTTATTACCCAATTCCGCTGCACAAACAAAAAGCATATCAAGACGAGCGCTATAACGAAGATGACTTTCAAGTAACCAATAGATTGGTTGAATCAGTAATTTCATTGCCAATGCATACAGAACTTGATGATGAGCAGATTGACTTTATTACATCAACGGTCTTAAACTTTATAAATAGCAATTCTTAAGATGAAAATTTTAGTTACTGGAGGTCTAGGTTTCATTGGGTCGCATACCGTTGTCGAATTACAAAATGAAGGCTTTGAGGTTGTAATAATTGATGATTTAAGTAATTCTTCGATTGATGTTATAGATGGTATTACAGCGATTACGGGAATAAAGCCTCATTTTGAACAACTCGATTTAAAGATAAGATCAAAAGTTGAAGACTTTTTTAAAGCACATAACGATATTGCCGGTATCATCCATTTTGCGGCGAGTAAGGCTGTTGGGGAAAGCGTACAAAAGCCATTAATGTATTATGAGAACAATATTAACACACTGGTTTATGTACTGAAGGAAATAGGGAAATTACAACACCAGAATTTTATTTTTAGTTCTTCATGTACGGTTTATGGCCAAGCAGATGAGTTGCCAATTACTGAGAATGCTCCTGTAAAACCTGCCGAGTCCCCATATGGAAACACTAAGCAAATTGGTGAAGAAATTATTAAAGATACCTGTAGGGTTAACTCGGAATTGAATAGTATAGCCCTTAGATACTTTAACCCTATTGGTGCGCATCCTTCAGCTCAAATAGGCGAGTTACCAAAAGGTGTTCCTCAGAATTTAGTACCTTTTATTACTCAAACAGCCATTGGTTTAAGAGAGCAATTATCAGTTTTTGGAGGAGATTATCCAACCCAAGACGGAACCGGTATAAGGGATTATATTCATGTTGTAGATTTGGCAAAGGCCCATGTTGTAGCATTACAACGCTTACTTCAGCGTAAAAATGAATCTAATTTTCAAGTTTTTAACTTAGGCACCGGAAAGGGAAGTTCCGTATTAGAAGCCATTCAATCCTTCGAAAAAGTATCAGGAAGAAAATTAAATTATAAGATTGTGGATAGAAGAGAAGGTGATGTTGTAGCAGCTTATGCAGATACTAACAAAGCGAATGATGTTCTGGGTTGGAGAACTGAACTGACTTTAGATGATGCCATGGCGTCAGCTTGGAAATGGGAGCAAAAAATAAGAAATGTATAAATAATGGAAGTCTGTTTTCGGAATACAGGCGCTATCACTGCAAAATATCTATTTCTATATCTACAAAAATTAACCATAATCTTCAGAAAGTAAGTTTAGACCATTTTGGAATGATATTCTAAACTACCTTTAAACAATAAAGGATGTTATTATGTTGTAAAGATTCTCCTTTGCGGAAATAAATCGTTTTGTGGCTTTAATTGTTGAAATTCTTAAAAAAAGGTAAACTTTTATCGGGTTTTACACTTTCTTATCTTTTTTAAGAAATCTTTAAGAATTTAATTCGAGTGTTGATTATAACTTGAAGATTGACAAAACTTTTTAATCAACATGGACCCCAAAAATGATTTTTCTAAGGCGTATATTGTTATTTACGACCCTACTCTTGTTTTTTTGCATGAGTAACGCAACTATTAGTGGAGAAGAAAGACCTTCTGCAACTTTTGGCTTTTTGTCGAAAAAAAGCTTAGATAGTATTCTGAAAAATCAAGAGCTAAGGGATTCTCTTAAACGGGTTGAGTTAATAAAAATCCATGAGACTCTATTGTCTAGCAAGGCCGGAGATTCTGTTTTTGTAAATAAAGCTTTAGCAATTTTATATTCTGACAATAGTAATGCAGAAAAAGCGTCAAAACATATTAAGAAATACATTCGGTACACACAAGACTTATCAATTTTAAACGACCATGTGTTTTCGGGAATAAAAGGAGAAGCACCTTATGATAATTTAATTAAAGAATACAAACCCCAAGTTAATTTTCTTGCTATAATACATGCCTTGACAGGAGTCATCGGTATTTTTATGGTAATCATACTTTTTGCCAAAAGGAATTTAGATAGAACATCCGTTTTGTTAATAGGATCATTTATTCTATTCAATTCCTTATTTATGTTACATATAAGTTTATTTGTGTCTAATTATAACTTAAAGTTTCCACATTCATTTTATATTTCAACACCCTTTTCATTTTTGTATGGACCATTGCTCTATTTTTATTTTAAAAGGGTAGTTCAGAATTACAAGTTGTCCTTGAAGGATTCGATACATTTAGTACCTACAATTCTTCTTATTATGTGGTTAATACCAAACTATAGTCTAAGCGGAACAGAAAAGTTTCAATTGTTGTTAGATAATACACAATCCGTATCAATAGGTAGAAAGGTTATAGTCGTTTTAAAGGTGCTGTCATTGAGTTTTTATGCGCTCGGAATCTATAATATCTATAAAAATAAAGAAGAAAAGAGGGGAGTGAAAAAATTAGAATTTAAGAGTAGAGTAATATGGGAAAGGAGCATAATGATTATCTTCTTTGGCTATGCGCTCGTCTATGTTCTTCATGGTACAGTAGTGGTTAGATTTATAGAATATCAACCATTCACTTACTTAAAGACAGTTTTTATGATTACCATGATTTTTTACATGGCTTTAATGTCTGGATTACGACCAGAAATCATTATGAATGCTAACAATAATTCTGAGGGTAGTGATAAATTACCCATTAAATACGAAAAGTCCAACCTTACTCAAAGTCTCTCTAATGAGCTTAAGGAAAAGCTAATAGAGTTGTTAATAAATGATAAAGTATACAAAAACAACAATATAAATCTAGAGTTGCTCTCAGAGATGTTGGGTACAACAAGACACAATACATCACAGGTCATCAATGAGCATTTCGGTATGAGTTTTTACGATTTGGTAAATCACTTCAGGATTATAGAAGCAGTAGATATTTTTGATAAGGATAAGAAACGTAACTTAAACATAATAGAAGTAGCCTATGAGGTTGGCTATAATAACAAGGTAACATTCAATAAGGCGTTTAAAAAGCATATGAATCAAACACCTTCTAGTTATATCAGGTCACTTCATTTAGCTAAGGTCTAAATAACACATCCTTTAATTGTCTTTGCACTAAAAAGTATCTTCTATAAAATTTTATTCCCATAGAATAAGTCCGCTAAGATATTAATTCTATTAATAAACCTCTTATCAACAAGTAGTAACTGTTTAAGCATCATTTAAATAAGCCTTAAGTGAAAAGGCGTTTATGACCTAAATCTATTAGAAATACTGTAATCTGTTATAGATGGGTTTCACCTTTATAGAATCCACAGAGAAGGTAAATAAACGGTAACTATTCTTCGGCATCAGTAAATCCTTATAGCCATTAACCTATATTTCAGTCCTTCTTGGCTTCTTTGTGGGAGCAATTGCAAAGGAAGGCAGTGTTGTCGTCTTACTTTAACCCATGAAATAACCATGTTAACTTTAATTTCATCAAAGTAATTATTTTAAGTTAGTCTTTAAAATATACTTCACTGCCGACCTTTCTTTTTGCAACAAACAAACTGTATAATTTAAATTAAGATTTATGAAAGTAAAAAATTATGGTTTGGTTCTGTTGTATTTATTTTTTGGCTTTCAATTGGCTTTTACCCAAGAAAAAACAATAACAGGAACCGTAACTACCCAATCAGACGGATTGCCTTTGCCAGGTGCAAACGTGATTGTAAAAAATACTTCAAGAGGTGTACAATCGGATTTTGATGGCAAATTTAGAATAGACGTAGCAGAAGGCGAAGTCTTAGTCATCTCTTATGTAGGAATGGAAACAACCGAGATAATAATAGGCACTGCTAATGTATATGATATTGCCTTAAAAGAAGGTAATGCACTTGATGAGGTGGTAGTGGTCGCTTATGGTACCCAGAAGAGAGAAGCTGTAGTAGGATCTGTTCAAGCTGTTGGTGCAGTAGAAATTGAACAACAGCAGGTAACATCGCCATTAAGGGCGCTTCAAGGTTCTGTAGCAGGGATTAATATGATTACCCAAGGAGGGCAGCCTGGTAATAATCCATCTTTTGTAGTAAGAGGATTTTCAAGTATTAATGCAAATAGTTCGCCCTTAATCATTTTAGATGGGACACCTTTTAATGGTAATCTGAATACTATAAGTCAAGATCAAATAGAGTCTTTAACAGTTTTAAAAGATGGTGCTTCAGCATCATTATACGGATCAAGAGGTGCAAATGGCGTAGTAATAATCACTACCAAAACAGGTAAAAAAAATACGTCTGCAACTGTCAGTATAAGAACTCAATATGGTATTTCTAATCCAGCAGTTGGACTACATGATACAGTTGATCCAGGAACTTATTTAGAGTTGCTTTGGTCTGCAGCGAGGAATAGAAATGTCTATGAGTTTGGTCAATCGCCAGAATTGGCAGCACAAAATGCTTCTAATGGTTTAATAGGTTTAATAGGCTATAACCCCTATGACGTTTCAAACCCTGTTGGTGTAGATGGGAATTTGGTAGATGGTGCAAATTTAAAGTTCAGTACAGATTGGGAAGATGTTTTGTTAAGAAGAAATGTACCAAGAGTTAACCATAATTTATCTGTTCAAGGTGGCGGCGAAAGGAGTTCTTACTTCTTTTCTTTAGATTACTTAAATGAAGAGGGGCAGGTGATAGAAGCAGATTTCGAAAGGATTTCTACACGATTTAATTTTGACTCGCAATTAAAAGATTGGTTAAAGATAGGTTTAAGAACCAGTTTTTCTAGATCTTCTTCAGGTAATCCTGAGGATGGAGCGGTTAGTGCAGTTTCTTGGATATATGGTGTGGGAAATGTATTCCCAATTTATGCAAGAGATGCTAATGGGGATTTAGTATTTGATGCATCAGGAAATCCATTTTTCGATCTTGGAAATGGTAATGGAGGAAGACTTGGTCAGGCTGTTAATGCCAACAGAATTCCTAGAAGTGGAGAAAATATTATGGCAATCATAAGGCTAGGAACTGAAGAGCGAATAAGAACCAATTATATCGGAAATGCTTTCGCCGAAATCAATTTTTTGGAAAACTTCACGTTTAGGACCAATTTGGCTTATGAAAACTTCTTATTTGATTCTCACAGTTTTGATGATGATCAGTTTGGTATTGCTTCTGATATTCAGGGTAGGGTTAGTAAAGTAAGAAATGTCACTACTACGCTCAATGCCATACAGAAATTAAATTATACCAATTCTTTTGGATTGCATAGTGTGTCTGTTGATGCAATAATGGAGGCCTATACAAATAGCTCTGATTCTTTCAGAGGTTCAGGCACTGGATTATTACCCGATTTAGAGGAGTTACAAACGACTAACATTCCAGAATCAATAAGTGGTTTAAGAATCAGTAGTAGGGTAAACGGTTATTTAGGAAGGCTTAGCTATAATTATGACAATAAATACTTTTTTGAAACCTCTTTTAGAAGAGACGGTGCCTCCCAATTTGGCAGAGATTTTAGATGGGGAAGTTTTTATTCAGTAGGTGGTAGTTGGATAGTAACTAAAGAAAATTTTCTTTCAGATTCTGGCTGGTTAGATAACTTAAAACTTAGAGCATCTTATGGAGAGTTGGGGAATAATGCAGGTATTGGTTTTTTTCCTTATCAATTTGTGTTTGTCGGTGCAAACCCAGGAAATATAGTTATCTCTCCGGTTGAAGGAAACCCAGTAGCTATTCCGCCAAGTTCTTTGCCAGACCCATCATTACAATGGGAAAAAACAGCAACAACTAATTTTGGTTTGGACTTTTCGATTTATAGAGGTGTATTGTCCGGAACAATAGAATATTACGAACGAGAGAGTATAGATTTATTATATTCAGTTCCCGCTGCGTATTCTACAGGTGCTACAGATATTTTCACAAACAATGGAGCCGTTAAAAACAGTGGTTTGGAGATTACGCTAAATTCACGAATAATAGATACTGAAGATGTGTCATGGAATATTGGTGGTAATGCATCATTTCAAAAAAATGAGATTACGAGTTTACCACAAGATCAGTTTATAAATGGCACTAAACTTTGGAAAGAAGGAAATTCTTTATTTGAGTTTTATCTAAGAGAATGGGCAGGTGTTAATCCTGCTACCGGTGATGCGCTGTGGTATCAGGATATTACTGACACTAATGGAAACGTTACAGGTCGAACAGTTACAAACGTATATGGCGATGCCACTAGATATGAAACAGGAAAAGAATCACTTCCAGATATACAAGGTGGTTTCTATACGAATTTCAGATTTAAGAATTTTGACGTGTCGGCAACTTTCAATTATAGTTTTGGAGCCTACCTTTTAGATACGGATTATTCTGGCTTAATCGGGAATTTTGACACAAATGGAGCACCAGCACATCCCGATAACCTTCAGGCTTGGTCACAACCTGGTGATATTACTGATTTTCCTCGTTTAACTACTGCTAATGTTGAGTTTACACAGACCTCAGATAGATGGCTGTTTAAGAATGATTATGTAAGATTAAGAGCCCTTACTATTGGATATAACTTCTCTGAGAATGCACTAAAAAGGACAGGATTAAAGAAGGCTAGAGTATATTTTCAAGGAGATAATATTCTTACTTGGCAATCTCATTTTGGAATAGATCCAGAGCAATCTTTTGGCGGGACAACTGCAAGTAGATCGCCTTTACCAAAAACGTTTACAATCGGTACTTTGCTACAATTTTAAATATAATTACTATGAAAAAAAGTTTAATATTATTCAAGAAAATAAAGAGTCTAAGACTCAGATTATTTACTATTCTCTGTCTTACAATAGTTGCTGCTTCGTGTAGTAATGACTTTTTAGAAGAACCAGAAAATAACTCAGGTATTACTGAAGATGTTGTGTTTAATTCTAGGGAGAACGTCCAATTGTTTGTTTCAGGAATTCTGTCAAACTATAAAGGGCAATATAGTGATGCAAATTCACCTGCAGCAGCAGATGCAGGAGGTTTGTATTCGCTTTACATGGCAAGAGCTGTAAAAGGCAAGGATTTAATTCAGGGAGGGTTTCCTTATAATTTTGATTATGAGCATGGAAATAGAGAACCTAATTTTAGGCGCGTTATTTTTGCTTGGGGTTTCAATTATTTAAATGTTAATTACGCTAATATTTTAATTGATGGCGTACAATCAAGCGCACTAAATGAATCAGACAAAAAGGAGTTTATTGCCATCGGAAAGTTTTTTAGGGCATATCATCATTTTCAACTGCTTCTAGATTTTTGCCCTAACTATAATAATGATAGATTACTAGCAAGGATTCCATATTATACAACTAGAGTGACTTTAGAAACTGCTAATGGTAATCCACCTTCTCCTATGAGCGAAATTTATGATTTTGTTATTCAAGATCTAGAAGAAGCTATAGTAGATTTGCCAGATACTAGATTAGGGAAAAGCTATGTGAATAAAAAAGTAGCTCAAGCAATCTTGGCTAGAGTTTTGTCTGTAACACAAGATGATTGGTCTAGACTTTCAGAATTATCAAAAACAGTTTATGATAACAATGCTAGCCAAGCTGTTCAATCTGCAAATTGGGGTAATGGATTTAATGATATGCAAGATGATGAATGGATTTGGGCAATGTTTCAAAATGGTAATGATGAAACCAACTTTTTCTGGGGACATCCAGCAGCGACTTTTGATCATACGGTATTGTCATGGCAAGTAACTTATGCAGATTCAAATTTTGCCAATTTATTTTCACCTACCGACGTAAGAAATACATTTTTTGATTTTTACGGAGCTGGTGCCTCCGAACCATGGAGAGACTTTGTCTCAAGTAAGTTTGCCTTTTCGTTCGCTTCGGATATTCCTATACTCAGAAAATCTGAGTTTGTACTGTTAGATGCTGAAGCGCAATACCATTTAGGTAATACCCAAGAGGCTCAGAGTTTACTGTTTGCTTTACAATCAGATCGAGATCCTAATGCTGTAATGAGTAATAATTCTGGTACTGCTTTACTCAATGAGATATTATTAGAAAGAAGAAAAGAGTTTTACGGCGAATTTGGTGTTGAATGGTTTGATGCCAAGAGATATAATTTAGCGATTGAAAGAGACGTAAATACGCATCGTGTTGATGTAGATGTCCCAGTAAATAGTAATTTATTTTTCTTAAAGCTTCCAGAAGTAGAATTAGATGCTAATCCTTTTTACACAGATGGTTTTATTAACGATTAATTTTGAAAGAGATGAAAAGAACTTTATATAAAATATTAGTAATGTTATGTTTAATGTTTGTTGCTTGTGAAAGTGAAACAGATGTTGTTGGTGTTTCCGATTATAATCTTATCAGTTTTCAAGACGATAATTTCAATTTTGAACTAAATCAAGATGGAGTTTCCACGAAGACAATTACGGTCTATAACTCAAGGACATCATCTTCAGATGTAACTTATAACTTAGAAGTTTTACCATTGGAGTTTAATGGTGGTTCTGGTTCTACAATAGCTTCAGATTATTATAATGTACCTAGTTCTGTCACTATACCAGCCAATGAAAGATCAGCACAATTTGATGTTACCATAATAGACAATAGTTTTGGTAGTAGCGATAGATTAGTACTGGGTTTTGCAGATGAAGATTTTGCCTTAAATCCACACCCAATAAGTATGCCTATCGTGATTGTTTGTCCAGTTAATGAGCTTGTTTTAGATATTACCTTTGATAGTTATGCAGAAGAAACGAGTTGGGAATTGTATATTGATATTAATACATCACCAACATTAATTGCCTCTGGAAGTGGTTATGATGATTTAGATAACGAATCTATAATAGAGCGTATCTGTATAGAAGATGGCGATTTTGGTTTTGTTATTTACGATGCATTTTCGGATGGAATTTGCTGCGGGTTTGGACAAGGAAGCTATTCGCTTATTCTAAACGGTGACGTTATAAAAGAAGGGGGTTCTTTTGGTGCCAGTGAGGTAACAACCTTTTCACTACCTTGAGTAAATATTTTTAGTGTCTTTGACACTAACTACTAGTCTTCAAAACAGAAAAGGTCCTTTTTTAAGGACCTTTTCTGTTTTGTAAACCGTTATGAATTTGTTTGTGAAATGACTTTCTTCTTGTTAAAAACACCACTAAAGAGCAGCATAATCATCCCAGTAGTAACAGATAGATCCGCCACATTAAATATGCCCGTTTTGAACACACCACCTAAATCGATAAAGAAAAAATCCGTGACCTCGCCAAAAACGATACGATCGAATACGTTAGCAATACCGCCTCCTATGATACAACAAAAAGCAATTAAGCTTAAACGATCCAGATCTTTATGCTTTACAATATAATAGATAACATATAGGAGTACAAGAGTTGGCAATATTAAAAGAAAGATCAAACGGAGTGTTGGGTTCATATCACTTCCCATACCAAGGAAAGCACCTTTATTTTCTACCCAGATCAATTGAAAATAGTTGCCGATTACATCAATTTCTCCATCTCTTCCTCTAGTCATTGTGTTTCTTACAACAACTTTCGAAATTTGATCAATAGCGATATTGAAGACGATTAGAAGGGCTATAAATAGATTCCTGTTCAAAACGGAAGGGGCTTTAATTAGCTTCGAATATTGCAGAGTCGGTCTCTGCTTCTCGATTTATCTTCTTAACCAAACCTTGTAATACCTTACCTGGGCCAACCTCTGTAAAATGAGTAGCACCGTCGGCAATCATTTGCTGAACGGATTGTGTCCATCTCACAGGTGCTGTTAATTGTGAGATTAAATTGGTCTTTATTTCGCTTTCATCGGTAACTGCTGAGGCTGTTACATTTTGATATATTGGGCAGTTTGGCTTACTGAATGTTGTATTTTCAATCGCGGCGGCGAGCTCTTCGCGAGCGGGCTCCATCAAGGGAGAGTGAAATGCACCACCTACAGGTAATACCAATGCACGACGTGCACCTTCTTCCTTAAGCGTTTCGCAGGCTTTATTTACTGCTTCTATTTCTCCCGAAATTACCAATTGACCTGGGCAATTATAATTTGCTGCAACAACGATGCCTTCAGTCATGGCACATACTTTTTCTACAACATCGTCATCTAAGCCTAAAACGGCTGCCATAGTACTTGGTTGCAGTTCACAGGCTTTTTGCATGGCCTGAGCACGCTGAGATACTAATTTTAATCCATCTTCAAAAGTTAAGGCACCAGCAGCGACCAATGCCGAAAATTCTCCAAGTGAATGGCCAGCAACCATGTCTGGTCTAAAGCTGTCCCCTAAGGTCTTTGCCAAGATTACCGAATGTAAAAAGATGGCAGGTTGAGTCACCTTGGTTTGTTTCAGATCTTCAGCAGAGCCTTCAAACATTACATCGGTAATATGAAAACCAAGTATATCATTGGCGCTTTCAAAAAGTTCTTGTGCTAATGGAGAACTTTCGTAAAGGTCTAGACCCATACCAGAAAACTGAGCGCCTTGACCTGGAAATATGTATGCATTCATATGGACTAAATTTTAGTGCTGCAAAAGTACATGAATTTTTTCATTTGAAAATTCTCAAACAACTAAATGTAGAAATCTATGGACTAACAAAGTGATAACTGAAGGCAAACTAAATGTTGCTCATTTTTTTAGACAAAATTTAGTTTTTACAGAAGATAAATAGGACTGTTATCTTTTTTCATAAGTTATAAAAGAAAATGCATACTTATGATTATCATCAGCATCATGAGTGGTTCTACTCACTTCTTTCCATTTTTCAGGATTTATCTCAGGGAAGAAAGTGTCTGCACCTTCAAAAGTGCTATGAACTCTTGTCATTTCTAATTTGTTGGCCAAAGCAATAGATTGTCTGTAAATTTCACCGCCACCTATAATGAAAGGCTGATCGTCTTTTCTAGCGGCATCAATAGCATCTTCAAGATTGTTAACAACAATAACACCATTTGGTACTTTGTAATCGTTTTGCCTGGTAATGACAATATGTGTTCTGTTTGGCAGAGGTTTTGGAAAACTTTCAAAGGTTTTGCGTCCCATGATAATGTGATGGCCAGATGTTAGTTCTTTAAATCGCCTTAAGTCGTTACTCAAATGCCAGATAAGGTCATTATCTTTACCAATAGCATTATCCTCTCCTGCTGCAACAATTATCGTTAATTCATTGGAGTTTTTTTTTTCTTCTGTATTATTTGCTAATTGTGATTCATTGTAAGCTTGAGATTGCGCGATCTTTTTTTCTTCTTTTAAAAAGTCTTCCTTTAGCTTATCTATACGCTGTTGCTGTTGATTTACTAATTTGTCTAGTTGTTGCTTTTCCCACTCTTTACCCATAAACTTATGAGTAATAAATACAGTTATGAAATGATAAGCAAATAAAAATAACCAAGCCAATATAGCGTAGACAAACCAATTAATGCCTGCAATAGTAAAATCCTTTCCAATACCAAGGACAGTATTGGCCAGAATTAAGAATACGGCACCAATTAAAAAAATGACAAAATGGATATATAAACGTTTTTTTTGTCTAATGCGTTTTTGTGCATTTTCTATAAGTTCTAATTGGTCTTTATCTATAGATGAAACTTGTTTTTTCTTCCCGAACATAATCCAAAATTGAGGATATAAAGATACTTCTTTTTAACTAAAACGTTATCGTTATTTTTTGTTGCAACTAATTAGGGTTTTTCGAAAACGATATCGTTGATTATCAGGCTAAAAGCTCTAATTTTTTTGTTGATGATCTTATAAATTAAGAGCTAAAAAATTGTGGAGTTTATTAAAAAGTAAAGCCTATTTTATTAAAATGATAATTCTTTCATCTAATGCAATTTAAACTTTAATTTGTGGTTTTTTCTTTTATACTTTTGACCCCAGAATTAAATTAATTATTATGGCAATTAAAAAGCAGTATTTAAAAAGTAAGCCAGTTTGTAAAGTGACATTTTCTGTTCCGGCAAAAGAGGCAAAAAATGTAGCGGTTGTTGGAAGCTTTAACGAGTGGAATACTGAAGCTACAGAATTAAAGAAATTAAAGAATGGTACCTTTAAAGGAACTGTTGATTTACCCAGCGAAAACTCATACGAATTCAGATATGTAGTTGATGGCACCTACATCAACGATGAGCAAGCAGATTCTTATGCTTGGAACGATTTTGCTGGTGCTGAGAATGGTGTTTTAAATCTATAATCACCGTTTTCTGAAAAAACTGAAGCGTCTCTCCCGATAGCCATCGGGATTGAGACGCTTTTTTAATTTGTTACTCTAAATACAATAGGTATGGCATAAGGGACAATTACTGGTTTTCCCTTTTGGTATCCTGGTTTTTTTAGTTTAGGAATCTTTTTAATGACCCTAATAGCTTCTTTTTCTAAAGTTGGGTGAGGACCACGTGCCAAAATTTCAGATACACGCCCCTTTTTATCTACTTTAAACATCACGTTAATCCTTTTAATTCCAGGAGAGAGTTTCAACTTCCTGGCAAGCTTTTGATTAAAGTTTTTTGAGATTACATCTCTTACTTTATCATTCATGCAATTTTTCAGCTCTTCATTTGTCATGTTCTCATCACAACCTCTGTAAACTGGTACTTTTTCTATAAAAGCAAAGGGAACTTCAGAGGGAGTATAACCTAGTATGGGCACAATAGAGTCATTAACTTTATCTAACAAAAAGCCAAATAAATACCTTGCATTAAATGATACACCATTATTATAAATATCTAATGCAGGTTTCACTAACGGAATACTATCTAAGATGTACTTCAGTGCTTCAGGCTTTTTACTTAAAGGACTTGAGATATTAGAGTAGTCTTCTACCACTTTGCCTCCTTCATCGTATAATATACTTGTATGTATACTTATAGTATCTTTTTTGGCCTTAAAAAATATAGTGTCTTTAAGTGTTTTATAATTTACATGCTTTGCCAAAAACTCATGAAACAAGATTTCATAACAACGCTCTTTATCTTCGGATTCTTCACATCCTTCAAAAATCACGAAAGGTCTATTGTACAATTCTGGATTTTGATTTTGACTTAATCCAAGGTTTGAGAAAATGAAAAAAACGAGACAGTATTTAAGTAACTTCATAAAATTATTTTAAACAGCAACCACGCCTTTTATATGCGGATGAGGATTATAATCGACAAGTGTAAAGTCTTCAAACTTAAAATCGAAAATATCCTTGACTTCTGGATTGAGAATCATTTTTGGCAGTGGTCTTATATCTCTAGACAGTTGTAGTTCTAATTGCTCCAAATGATTATTATAAATGTGTGCATCACCAAATGTATGGATAAATTCGCCTGGTTGGTAACCGCAAACTTGAGCGATCATCATGGTAAACAATGCATAAGATGCAATATTAAAAGGAACTCCTAAAAAGATATCTGCGCTACGCTGATATAATTGGCAAGATAATTTGCCATCAGCAACATAAAACTGAAAGAACGCGTGGCAAGGCGGTAAAGCTGCGTTACCATTAGCAACATTTTCTGAGAATGATTTTGAGGTGTCTGGCAATACAGAAGGATTCCATGCAGAAACCAGCATTCTTCTGCTGTTTGGATTACTCTTAAGTTTATCGATAACAATTTTGATTTGGTCTATTTCTTCACTTGCCCAATTGCGCCATTGATGACCATAAACAGGACCTAGATCGCCATTCTCATCGGCCCATTCGTTCCATATACGAACCCCATTTTCATTAAGATAATTGATGTTGGTATCGCCTTTAAGGAACCAAAGGAGTTCATAGATAATAGACTTAAGATGTAATTTCTTAGTGGTTACCATTGGGAAGCCTTCACTTAAATCGAATCGCATTTGGTAACCAAAAACGCTCTTAGTTCCTGTTCCTGTTCTATCTTCTTTTTCGTTACCGTTTTCTAAAACGAACTTTACTAAATCGTGGTATTGTTTCATGCGCTTTTTCTGCGAAAGCAGAAATCTCTTTAAATTAAACTTAAATTTTTGTAGAGTAAAATCCTATCCGTATAGGAGTATTTCAAAAATCGAAAATATAAAAAAGCTTCAAATCTCTCGAAAGGGAGTCTTATTATAATATCAAAAGTTATTAACTATCCTAACCGATAATCATACCAGCAATGGTAGCAGATATTAAAGACGCAATAGTACCGCCAATTAGTGCTTTCATACCGAATCTAGACAATTGTTTACGTTGTCCTGGTGCCAAGGATCCAATACCGCCAATTTGAATACCAATAGAAGCAAAATTTGCAAATCCACAAAGCATATAGGTCGCCATTATTACAGACTTTTCATAAGTAAGGTGTGTAGCATTTGAAACATTCTTTAAATCTGCCAATTGTATATAACCGACAAACTCACTTGCTGCTAATTTAATGCCAAGTAATTGCCCCATCATCATCATGTCTTCTTTGGCAACACCAATAAGCCACATTAGAGGAGCAAAAACAGTTCCTAAAATCGCTTCTAGAGAAAAGCTTTGGTATGGTGTGTTGGCCGCCATCCAACCATTAAGAGAAGTAATATCACCTACCCAACCAAGAATTCCATTAATCATGGCAATAAAAGCAACAAATACTAATAGCATAGCACCGACATTAACAGCTAACTTTAAGCCTTCAGTGGTACCGTTTGCAATGGCATCCAATAAATTGGCACCTATTTTTTCTTGAGACACCTTAACATCGGTATTGATATCTTCGGTTTGTGGAAATAAAATCTTAGAAATAACGATAGCGCCAGGAGCTGCCATTACCGAAGCAGCTAGTAAGTGTTTGGCATAAACTAAACGAAGTGCAGGATCATCACCACCTAAAAATCCAATATAAGCTGCGAGTACAGCACCTGCTACAGTAGCCATACCACCTATCATCACCAATAAGATTTCGGATTTATTCATTTTCTCGAGATAAGCCTTAATCAACAAAGGTGCTTCTGTCTGGCCCAAGAAAATATTCCCAGCAACGCTTAAGCTTTCTGCGCCAGAAATTTTCAAAAGTTTAGTAAGTAACCAGCCAAAAGCTTGAACAACTTTCTGAATAATACCTAAATAGAACAGAACCGAAGTTAATGCTGAAAAGAACAAAATAGTTGGCAGTACTTGAAAGGCAAATATAAAACCATAGGAGTTTACATCCATAACTCCGCTAAATAGAAATTCGCTTCCTGCTCTGGTAAAATCTAAAATATTTATGAATACTTGACCAACAGCCTCAAAAGCACTTTTTATAAAATCTACTTTTAGTACGCCAATAGCAATGAGTAATTGAAACGCTAATCCAATGCCAACGGTTCTCCAGTTAATCGCTTTTCGGTTGCTACTAAACAAAAAGGCAATAAATATTAGGGAAAGCATTCCAAGCGCACCTCTCCATAAGCTATTAAAACTAAATCCTTTGCTTTTAACAATAGTGTCGTTTGAAGCTTTTTTTCTGATATGGCTAGGATGTTCTTCTGAGATATATGTTAATACACTGTTACCGTTTTTTAATTGCAGTATAGTGTCTTCTTGTTTTAGTATTTCATAATAAATGTCAACAGTGGTAGGTACTTTTTGTTTAAATACCAAAAGGTTGTTATTTTGGAGCCAAATCCCCTTATTAAAAGTGTTGTTTAATATAGAAAGATACTCGCCATTTTTATTGAGGGTCAAGAATTCTTTACCTTTTATAAATTCTATCTCTCCTGAAATGCTATCTGGATAAGTCTCGTAAATGGTGTTATTGAGTAATTGCCAATTATTGATTTTTGTATCCTCAATTTCATTAATTTGTGTAAGCGTGTTTTCTGTAACGTTGGTATGTGTAGAATCAATTGTGAATTTTTCAAGCTCTTGTGCCGTTATGGTAGAAAGTCCAATAAATAACGCAATAAGGGCTTTAAAAAAATGATTCATAAAGGGAGTTGTTGATTAACGCTTTGAGATTTCGTCTCTTATCTTGGCAGCCTTTTCGTAATCTTCACTGTTTACAGCTTCTTCCAAGAGACTATGGAGTTCCTCCAAGGATTTGTCTTTATAGCTTTGTTGCTCTACAGCTGCAGCTTCGATTTCTTCGGCAATGAGATCATCTACCAAAATGCTATCTTGTTCTTCTTCCTCTTTCTTGGGATTGACTTTAAGATAGATGCCAGCTTTGTCTAAAATATTCTTGTAAGTGAATATTGGTGCTTGAAAACGTAAAGCTAGTGCAATAGCATCACTAGTTCTGGCATCAATGATTTCTTCAATCTTATCGCGTTCACAAATTAAACTCGAATAAAAAACACCGTCGACCAATTTATGAATGATCACTTGTTTCACCACAATATCAAATCGATCCGCAAAATTTTTGAATAAATCGTGAGTTAAAGGACGTGGAGGGCGGATTTCTTTCTCTAGGGCGATGGCTATAGATTGTGCTTCAAACGCTCCTATTACAATTGGTAGTTTACGGTCGCCGTCAACTTCGTTGAGAATTAAGGCATAAGCGCCATTCTGTGTCTGGCTATAAGAAATTCCTTTTATGTTTAAACGAACTAAGCTCATAAGTTATAAAACACAAAGAACTGTTTAAATTTGGACTTTACCAACTGCTAAAAGCATATTTGGATATTTTTCTTAATACTTTCGATAAAACGCCTTTATTAAGAATAATCTAAATTTAAACAGTCCTATATTATTACAAGGTAATAAAATTATGCGTTTTGAGCTTTAAAAGCTTTTAATTTTTCTATGAGTGTCGGTACAACTTCGAAGGCATCTCCAACGACTCCATAATCTGCGGCTTTAAAGAATGGAGCTTCAGGATCTGTATTTACCACAACTTTTACTTTAGACGCATTAATACCAGCTAAATGCTGTATGGCTCCAGAGATACCTATGGCAATATAAAGGTTAGACGCTACTGGCTTACCTGTTTGCCCTACGTGCTCACTATGTGGTCTCCAGCCTAAATCAGATACTGGTTTAGAGCATGCAGTTGCTGCACCTAACACATCCGCAAGTTCTTCCACCATTCCCCAATTCTCAGGGCCTTTTAATCCTCGCCCACCAGAAACCACAATTTCGGCATCGGCAATACTTACTTTGTCTGTTGCCTTATCAACAGATTCTATAGCAACTCCAGAGTTAGGCAATTCAGGTGAAAAAGCTTCGACAGTTGCGGTGCCTCCAGATTCTACTACACCAAACGAGTTGTTTGATAAACCTACGATTTTTACATCCGTATGTATTTCGGTATTGGCAAAGGCCTTGTTGGTGAATGCAGTACGCTTTACTGTAAAAGGTGAAGTGCTAGAAGGGGCTTCAACAACATTAGAAACATAACCTGCCTCTAATCCGACAGCTAATAATGGTGCTAAATATTTACTATCAGCACTAGAGCTTAATACTACGACGTTAGCACTTTCATTTTTTGCTGCGTGTTCTACTGCGGCAGCATGTTTTTTGGCGTTAAAGCTATTTAAGGTGTCATCAGTGATAGAGAGCACTTTTGATGCGCCATAGTGTCCTAAGCTTTCAGCATTATCTGCATTAATAGCAACAGCGGTTACCGAAGTTCCCATTTGGTCTGCTATTGCTTTTGCATAAGATACGACTTCGAGAGCTGCCTTTTTAAATTTTCCGTTTTCTGATTCTGTATATACTAAGACTGACATTTTTTTTATTTTTTTGTCATTCCTGCGAAGGCAGGAATCTTATGATTTTTACTTGGTTTTTTATTGAGATTCCTGCCTTCGCAGGAATGACAATTAAATTACTTTAGCTTCGTTATGAAGCAGGTTTACTAATTCATCAATATTTTGAGCATCAACTAATTTGACGGCTCCTTTAGGTGCAGGCTTTTCAAAACTTACAGCTTTGGTTTCTGAATTAGCTTCCGTAGGCTCAACAACGGTTAGAGGTTTTTTGCGAGCCATCATAATACCTCTCATATTTGGGATGCGTAGATCGCTTTCTTCCACTAATCCTTTTTGGCCTCCAATAACTAATGGTAAAGACGTATTAACAGTCTCCTTGCCTCCGTCAATTTCTCTAACGGCTTTTGCATTAGAGCCATCGATTTCAAGTCCTATGCAATTGGTTACAAAATTAGCATCTATCATTGCGGCAAGCATACCTGGCACCATACCACCATTATAGTCAATAGATTCCCTGCCAGCAATGATCAAATCAAAACCACCATCTTTAACCACATGCGACAATTGTTTCGCAACGGCGAAACCATCGGTTGCTTCAACATTTACTCTAATAGCAGCATCAGCACCAATGGCGAGTGCTTTTCTCAAAGTTGGCTCGGTTTCTGCTCCACCAACATTTACAACAGTTACACTAGCGCCTTGCTTCTCTTTAAACCACATCGCTCTGGTTAAGCCAAATTCATCATTAGGATTAATTACAAACTGCACACCATTAGTGTCAAACTTGGTGTCTCCATCCGTAAAATTAATTTTCGAAGTCGTATCAGGCACATGGCTAATACATACTAATATCTTCATAAGTTAACGTAATTTATTTTTTTGTTTCTTTTCTTTTACGATAACGTTATCGTAAAATTTTAAAATCATGCAAAAATAGCCTAAAAACTATTTATTGAATAATTCTTCGCGAAGATAATAATAATTTCTAATTTATTATGCATGCATAATAAATATTTAAGAAAATTCACTAGAATGTAAAGCAGTCAATTTAGAATGCGCTTGAAAACTTTTTGCTGGCCATAAGAAGTAGATAATTTTATAAAGTAAAGTCCTTTACTATAACCTAATAGGTTTATTGTATTACTCTCAAATCTGTTAGTGCTATATATAGATTGCCCAGAGATGTTGAATATCTCAACCGCTACCGAATCTTCATTTTCTAAATTAGAGATTTGCAAATAAGGATTACCGTTGATTCTGTAAGGTCTCATATTAGGGAAAGCATTCTCATCAATAGAGAGATTTACCTGTGACAACTCGATGATATAACTTCCAAAAAACACATGCTCCCTAGACAATTGTAGAGTCTCTGTATCAAAATCGAGAATAAAAAAAGTATTGTCATAGGCTGCATTCAAAGGACTACATGCTATATCGAAAATATTGAAAATAAGACTCTCCAGATAAAAACAAGGTTCGGTCGAATCAATTTCTGTAGTAATTGCTGGATATGACTCCCACAGTTGTAGCATGTTATCAATATCCACATATCCATTAGGATTACCGCCTTTTAATCCAATATGAAATGAATGTCCGCATGATGTTTCTTCATTACTTTCAACATACAAAACATCATTCGCTGCATCGTAATTAAAATTTACTCTGAAATTAAAATCTTCAGGGACGTTATTCAAAGGGCAACCAAAACATGGATCGGCATCTGAGGTCTCAATATATTTAGTTACATCAAATGTCTTACCATCAACTAACGAAATCAGTTCTGAGTCTATAGGCATTGTAATTGGTAAGCTAATTGTAGCAAAGTCTTCATCAAAAATGGTCATTGTGATGGATGGCACTTGAGCCATAACATCTTCAATAATGCCTTTAGAGTTGATATAAACATGATAATATTTTTGTAATTCTTCAGAACCCGTTGGGGAGGTCTGAATGAAATCGTAAATATCATAGTTTTCAAAAATATCGGTGATATACTGTTGTGAAAAATTCAAACTAATGGTTCCATTGTTATTTGCAGTCACAGTTGGTATATCTGTTATGTTTTCAATTTTTAATTCTACACGCAGGTTAGAACAATGTATGGTCATTTGCGAGAAACCGAAACGCATCGATATCAGAAGAATAAAATGCAGGATATAGATTTTCTTCATAAGACACTTATTTTACGGCTTTGTAAGTTACGATTTTTTATCGCTTTTATGTCACCAAAATAGTGGCGATTTATTGGCAATAATTATTATTTTTGCTACTCGATAAAAATTAGAGCATGAAAACGATTCAATTTAGAGAAGCTATAGCTGAAGCCATGAGTGAGGAAATGCGCAGGGATGAAAGCGTTTATCTTATGGGTGAGGAAGTTGCTGAATATAATGGTGCCTACAAGGCATCTAAAGGAATGTTAGACGAGTTTGGCCCAAAGCGCGTTATCGATACGCCAATTGCAGAGCTTGGTTTTGCAGGTATTGCCATTGGTTCTACCATGACGGGCAATCGTCCAATTGTTGAGTATATGACCTTTAACTTCTCTTTAGTTGGAATCGATCAGATTATAAATAATGCCGCCAAGATTAGGCAAATGTCTGGTGGTCAGTTTAAATGCCCAATCGTATTTAGAGGGCCAACAGCTTCGGCAGGGCAGTTGGCAGCCACACACTCTCAAGCTTTTGAAAGCTGGTTTGCCAACACACCAGGTTTAAAAGTGATAGTGCCATCTAATCCTTATGATGCAAAAGGCTTATTGAAATCAGCAATTAGAGATGACGATCCAGTGATTTTTATGGAAAGTGAGCAAATGTATGGTGATAAAGGAGATGTGCCAGAAGGTGAATATACTATTCCAATTGGCGTAGCAGATATTAAACGTGAAGGCACGGATGTAACGATCGTTTCATTCGGGAAAATTATAAAAGAAGCTTACAAAGCGGCAGACGAATTAGAAAAAGAAGGTATTTCTTGTGAGATTATCGATTTGCGTACCGTAAGACCTATGGACAGAAAAGCTGTTGTAGAATCTGTTAAAAAGACAAATCGTTTAGTTGTTCTGGAAGAAGCTTGGCCATTTGGAAATGTAGCCACCGAAATTACTTATTTGGTGCAGTCTGAAGCTTTTGACTATTTAGATGCACCAGTTGTAAAAATAAACACAGCAGATACTCCTGCACCCTATTCACCTGTGCTTTTAGAAGAGTGGTTGCCAAATAGTAACGACGTCATTAAAGCAGTAAAAAAAGTAATGTACCAATAAATTGCAGTTTTCTGCGTTTAATGAACTTCATTAGTAACCTAAATCAAAAATTTAGCACGGTTGTTGATGAAGTTCATTTTTTAAATATGAAATTAAGATTACTTACACTTTTTTTGTTTTCTTCAACTTTAGTGGCATTAGCTCAAACAAAAGTAAGCGGTTATGTTTTTGATGAAAAAGAAGAACCAGTTCCTTTTGCTAATGTTGTATTTAAAGGTTCTACCGAGGGTACTATTACTAACGAGGAGGGTAGGTTTTATTTAGAGTCTGATGAAACATGGGAAACCTTAGTCGTATCTTTTGTAGGTTTTGAAACTCTAGAAATTCCACTAGACAAACGCGTTAATTATAATTTAAGGTTTGTACTTAAAGAAGAAGCGTCTTCTTTAGATGAGGTGGTAATTACAACAGGAAAACAATCTAAAAAAGCATCGGAAAATCCTGCTATTAGAATTCTCAAAAAAATATGGGAGCGTAAACGTAAAAATGGATTAAATCAATTTAAGCAATACGAATACGATCAGTACGAAAAAGTAGAATTTGATCTTAATACTATAGATAGTGCCCTGATAAAAAGTAAACTTTTTAAGGGGATGGAATTTGTTTTCGATAAAGTCGATACCTCTTCTGTAACGGGAAAAACCTACCTTCCGATTTTCTTAAACGAATCCGTCAAAAAAGTTTATGGTGATAATGAAATTAATGAAAAGCGAGAGGATTTAATAGGTAATAAAAACTCCGGTTTTAGTAATAATCAAGTCATTATAGATTTTATTGACGATTTGTATTCCGATTATAATGTTTACGACAATTACTTAAAGTTCTTTGATAAGAGTTTTGTTAGCCCGATAGGCAGAACAGGTATACAGACCTATAATTATGTATTATCCGATAGTGCTTACATTGATAATAAATGGTGCTATAACATTATTTATTATCCTAGGAGAAAGAATGAACTAACATTTAAGGGCGATTTTTGGGTTAACGATTCTACTTATGCTATTAAGGAAATTAATCTTCAGGCGTCAAAGAGTGCGAATATAAACTGGGTAAAAGAAATCTATATAGAACAAGAGTTTGAAGTACTAAACGATTCAGTATTCCTAATTAAGCGTGATTATTTCTTGTCTGACTTTGCACTGAACAAAAAAGAAACGTCTAGAGGTGTGTATGGTAAGCGCACCACCTTATATGATAATTATAAGTTTAATGAACCTAAGGATAAGAAGTTCTATGATAAGGTGGTTTACAATTATGATGCAGATGTTTATAATAGAGAAGATGACTTTTGGGAAAACAACAGGCTCGAGGCGTTAAACAAAGACGAGAAGGGTGTTTATAAAATGCTAGACACGCTTAAAACGGTAAAAAAATTTAAAAGACTATACAATCTGGGGAGTATTTTAGCCTCGGGATATGTAGAGTTTCCAAGTATCAATTTTGATTATGGTCCCATATTCTCCACCTTTGGTTTTAATGAAGTAGAAGGGGTGCGTTTACGTACAGGTGGAAGAACGTATTTTGGTCCTAACGATTTATGGCGATTAGAAGGATTTTTGGCTTATGGTTTTGGGGATGATAAGTTTAAATATGGAATATCTGGTAAATGGTTGTTAGATAAAAAAAGTCGATTTATAATATTTGGTGGTAACAGACGCGATATAGAACAAATTGGGGCAAGCCTTACAAGCTCTACTGATGTTTTAGGGCGGAGCTTAGCTTCTAGTGCCGTATTTACAGCAGGAGCAAACGACAGGCTTACCAATATTAATTTAACCAATTTAGGGTTCTCTTTAGAGCCATTAAGGAATTTTGAGATTAGATTAGATGGGACCTTTAGACAGCTAAGATCAGCATCACCAACCTTTAGCTTGGATTATATCGATCCTGAATCACCTACAGGAATTTCTTCAGAAGTCAATCAGTTTGAGAGCAGACTATCGCTATCGTATTTCCCAAAACGACTAATGACAGGTTTTGGGGTAGAGCGAAAAAATAAAAATGATGATTTTGCCACATTATTTGCCCAAGTTACTCGAGGTGACCGAAACTGGTTTAATAGTGATTTTGACTATACCAAAGTACAGTTTTCCTATATTCAGCCATGGCAAGTAGGTGGTTTTGGTCGATTAGTCACATCTGTTGAAGCTGGTAAAACCTTTGGTGAAGTACCTTTGGCATTATTAAGTGTGGTACCTGGTAATCAAACTTTTTTCTCAATATATAATACATTCTCTCAGCTAGATTGGTATGAGTTTGTAACCGACACTTATACCTCTTTACATGTTGAACACAATTTTAATGGGCGTTTATTTTCCCGTATTCCGTTCTTAAAGAAATACAATCTTAGGGCTATTGCTAGTATTAGGGGTGTTTGGGGAGAATTGTCAGATGAAAATATTGCATTGAGTACCACAGGCAACCCAGTAGAATTTCCTTTAGTGGCCCCAGATTCAAGGGTATATTATGAATATAGTTTTGGTGTGGCTAACATCTTTAAAATCTTACGAATCGATTTTAACTTTAGAGGTAATTATCTTGATAATCCTGATGCTAGACGTTTCGGTATTACAGGAAGTTTTGGGTTTTATTTTTAAGGGATTTTTTGATTTACTACAACTAACAATATAAAAACCTTTTTCTTTTATTTTTGTAATACCTTTATTTTATCTCGTGAATAAGAATTCTCATCCAAAGAAAATGACTTTTTATAGTTTTCGACAGCCTTTTTAATATTCCCAACGTTGATATAGAAATCTCCAAGTCTATTATAGAGATATGGATTTTTAGGATAATTAGTAGTATTATATATAAAAAAACGTTCGGCTTTTTCTAATTGTTTCTTGTCCACTAATTGATGAGCTAAGTTTTCAATAAAATAATGCTCTGGTATAATTTCTCTTCCATATTCCTTCGATATTCTCTGGTAATGGTTCTTTATTTTATTTAGAATATCCTTTTCAGGATCAATTAGGTCTTGTTCGTCAATGTCTAATTGGTAGAAATTGAAAATATAGCGCAAAGCATCGTAAGTGGTAATTAATGGAACCGAGGCATGGCTTTCTTCTTCGTAGTATTTCCATTCATATGACAAGTAATTGAGGTTGTCTTTATTTTTTAGAAATGAATTTAGTTCTAGTATTGTCCTTAAATGTCTAGTTTTATATGTGGTGTCTCTTTGTACTGATAATGTATCCATACCAGCAGTATTTGCAATACCTAAAAAAAGTGTTCTACCATTGTAGCGTTTATCGAGTTTAGTATTCTTTATTTTTTTTAAGAGGTTTTTGTTATTCCACCACATTGAAGGATCGATGGCAACATATGATTTGAATAATTCAGGGTTGTTAATTAAGGTATTCATAACGGTTAACCCACCAAGCGAATGCCCAACAAACGTTCGGTATGATTCTGTCGGGTAGTTTGAATCTATATAGGGAATTAACTCATTTTCGATAAAAGACATAAATTTATCTCCACCGCCAGAATTTGTTGTTGCCGAATCACCATTATAGTGTTTTCCTTTTGTAGGTGATAAATCCCGAGTTCTATTTGTATTTGGGATTCCCACCACAATCATTTTTGGCAAAACAGTATTGCGATTTGAAGAGCTAAGTTGTCTAATCATTCCTACAACTGAATAAAAGTGGCTATTACCGTCCAAAAGATAAAGAACAGGGTACTTTTTGGTTTTTGAAAGGTCTTGGTAATTTCCATCAGGAACATGAATCCAAATCTTTCTTTTTTCATTTAATATCTTAGAATCAAAGCTATCGATTTTACCAATACTGATATCATTACCATTTTGTCCAATTAAGGAGTGAAAACAAAGACATAACACAAAGACTAAACAAATTTTCTTCATAGTTTGTATTAGGTGTAGATAAGGATTAGAGTTTCTAAAATCAACTTTTTATTCATTTAATTTTTTTTCTTATCCTTGAAAGTATCAAAATCAGATTTCTCTTCAACTTTAGGAAAGCTATTGTTTTTTATATCGGTATCGGCAAATTCAAAATTGGGATCTAAGACCACTTTCCTAACTTCTTTTTCTTTAATAAACGTTTTCGTGACTTCGTATTCATTTAATCTCCAAATCTCAGCTGGTAAGGTATCGATGTCGCCTGTGCCATCTGTATATTGCCATTCTATAGTAACTGGCATTACTAGACCTCCTATATTCTTTATAGTTACCTCATAAATGTTCTTACCGAGGAGTTGTTGTCTTAATTCAGGCTCATTGAGTCTCGATAGAAACTGACCATAGGCTTGATCTGGTGTAGACACCATCGTAATCATTTCAGGGCCACCAGCAAAATCTGTGATATTTTCGCCAGCATTTTCGGCTTTTATATTCGCTGCAGTCACTTTATTGCGGTTCTCTACATTGTCTTCATTGACGACCGTAAACCATTTGACGTTGGCAAGTTCCATATCGACATTTTCCGTTGTAAAAAACCATCCTCTGTAAAACCAATCGAGATCGACTGCAGTCGCATCTTCAAGTGTTCTGAAAAGATCGGCAGGATTTGGGTGTTTGTATTTCCAACGATTGGCATACGTTTTAAAAGCTTGGTCAAATAATTCCTTGCCAATTACAGAGTTTCTTAAAATTTGAAGCCCCACAGTTGGTTTTTGATAGTAGTTGGCGCCAAATTGATTGAATAAATCATTATCAGATGAGGTCATAATAGGGCGCATAATACTTTGGTCACCACTCATAAAAGGAACAATGCTTTTCGGGGTTGTATGCGGATAGTCGGGATAACGTTCTTCCATTGTGCGTTGATGGATAAAGGTGTTTAGGCCTTCGTCCATCCACATCCACTGGCGCTCATCAGAGCTTATAATCATGGGAAACCAGTTGTGCCCGACTTCGTGTACAATGGTGCTGATCATACCAGCTTTTGCATTTTTGCTCATCACACCATTTATTGGTCGACCACCATTAAAGCTGATCATAGGAAACTCCATCCCTATGTTAGATGTATTTACTGATATACAAACAGGGTATGGGTATTCAAAAACATCATCTGAATATACTTCTAGCGCGTTCTTTACGGCTAATGTGGAAGACTCACTCCAAACCGGTAAGCCTTCTTTAGGATAGAAAGACATGGCCATTACTGTATGCGTTTCTAATGGTACGGCTTGGGCATCCCAAATAAATTTTCGCGATGAAGCTAAGGCAAAATCCCGTACATTTTCGGCTTTAAATTTCCAGGTTTTAGTTTTAGTCGTTTTTTCCTTTTCGTTGACTTTAGCTTCTTCGGGTGTAACAATCATAATTGGCTTATCAACAGATTTTTCGGCCTTGGCTAAACGTTTGCGTTGTGTTTTGGTTAATACAGCATCTTCATTTTTTAACTCACCTGTTGCCGCTACAATATGATCTGCCGGTACGGTAATTTCAACGTCATAGTTACCAAACTCTAATGCAAACTCGCCAAGTTTTTGGAATTGTTTGTTTTGCCAACCCTCAGTGTCATTATAAACGGCCATTCTTGGGAACCAATGTGCAATCAGATATACGGTATTATCGTCTTCTGGAAAATACTCATAGCCCTCGCGAGATAACAAATACATGCTTCTGTCCGTGATATGATACGACCAGCCAACCGAAAATGTAAGAGATTCCCCAGACTTAAGAGGCTCGCTTAAGATGACTTTCATCATCGTGTTATTAACCAAAGACTTTATTGGCTTACCGTTGACATCTTTAATGTATTTTATGGTGTAACCTGCTGGGAAATCTATCGCTCTTGTCAAAAATTGCATGTGCCTTGTATTCATGGAATCTCTCACATTGCCTAAGACATAACCAAAATCCTCATTTTCCTTTTTGTTAACGTTCTGTTCTAACTGAATCCATAGATACGATAAGTCATCTGGGGAGTTGTTGTAATAGGTTATGGTTTCATCTCCACTTAGAATATTGTTCTCTTCATCTAGCTGTGCTTTAATTTTATAATCTGCGCGCTGTTGCCAATACGCTTTGCCTGGTGCGCCACTTGCCGAACGATACACATTTGGTGGTGGTATCATATTGTCAATGGGCTCAAACTTTCCTTGATAGGGTTGGTTCTGTCCGTAGGAATTAAAAAATAGTAAAAGTGAAAATAAAACGACGAATAGATTTTTCATGAATTTTTAGATTAATGAAATGATGGGGCAAGATACTAACTTTAGCTAAAAGGTAAATATTAAACAAAAACCACAAGTGTTTTAGTTGTTTAAAGCCAAAGGCTTATCTATATTTGCATCCCTAAAAAAGAAATTGATAGTTCACCCCAAACAAGAAATAAATCAAATAGAAAATGGCGGACAAGAAAAAAGTGACATTTGACGTACTTATTGAGATACCAAAGGGAAGTAGAAACAAATACGAATACGATTTTGCACTACACAAAATTAGATTTGATCGAACCCTATTTTCATCGATGATGTATCCTGGGGACTATGGTTTTGTGCCTGAGACTTTAGCATTAGATGAAGATCCATTAGATGTTTTAGTGTTATCGACAGAACCATCATATCCCATGGTTGTTATGGAAGTAAGACCTATTGGTGTTTTTCATATGACAGACGAGAAAGGGCCAGATGAAAAAATTATTTGTGTTCCAGTCTCTGATCCGGTTTGGAGCAAACGCGCAGATATTACTGATTTAAATCCGCATCGATTAAAGGAGATTGAACATTTCTTTCAAGTATATAAGGATTTAGAAGAGAAGAAAGTTGATGTTGGTGGATGGGGTAATGCAGAAGAAGCCACAAAAATCTATCACCAATGTGTGCAACGCTATGAAGACAGTGAACATAAAAAGAAAAGAACTTTTGTGATTTAAATTTAAGTGTCACAAATTCAGTATTCTTATAAGCCATCTTTAATTAAAGGTGGCTTTTTTTATCAGGTATATTTTTCTATTTTTGGCATCGTTAAAAATTAAACTAACTAACACATAATTCATATGGATATTTTAATTAAAGGATTACCAGCTTTTGGAGTTTTGGCTCTATTATTCGTGTTTATAAAAAGTGCATGGGTAAGCAAGCAAGACCAAGGAAGTGACAAAATGAAAAGAATAGCAAAGAATATTTCTGATGGTGCTATGTCTTTCTTAAAAGCTGAGTACAAAATTTTAGCAATTTTTGTAGTTGCAGTAGCCATCTTGTTATTCTTTAAGGGGAGTAATGAAGAAGGTTCAAATGGAGTTGTTGCAGTATCATTTGTTATAGGAGCGATATGTTCGGCATTAGCTGGTTTTATCGGGATGAAAGTAGCTACAAAAGCCAATGTAAGAACTACAAGTGCAGCCAGAACATCTTTAAGTAAAGCTTTAGAAGTAGCCTTTGCAGGCGGTGCAGTTATGGGGTTAGGAGTTGTTGGTCTTGGTGTTTTAGGTCTAAGTGGTCTATTCATGATATATAGTGAAATGGGTTGGGGATTAAATGAAGTATTAAATGTACTTTCAGGATTCTCTTTAGGAGCATCATCTATTGCACTTTTTGCCCGTGTAGGAGGCGGTATTTATACCAAAGCGGCAGACGTTGGAGCAGATTTAGTAGGTAAGGTCGAAGCAGGTATTCCTGAAGATCATCCATTAAATCCAGCAACTATTGCTGATAATGTTGGCGATAACGTAGGTGATGTTGCTGGTATGGGCGCTGATTTATTCGAGTCTTATGTAGGGTCAATCATCGGTACCATGGTATTAGGTGCATTTATTATAACTCCAGATTTTAATGGATTGGGAGCAGTTTATTTACCACTTGTCCTTGCAGCAGTTGGAATAGTAATGTCTATAATAGGGACATTCTTTGTAAGAGTCAAAGATGGAGGAAACCCACAAACCGCATTGAATATTGGCGAATTTGGTTCTGCTGGTTTAATGTTAGTAGCGTCTTATTTCATTATTCATGCATTAATTCCTGAAACGGTTGAAGGCTTACCAAGCGGAGCAACTGGAGTGTTTATAGCCGTTATTGCTGGTCTCATTGCAGGATTGGCGGTTGGTAAAGTCACAGAATATTATACAGGTACAGGTACAAAACCTGTAAAGTCAATTGTAAAACAATCAGAAACTGGAAGCGCAACAAACATTATCGCAGGCTTAGGTGTCGGTATGATGTCTACAATGTTCCCGATTTTATTGATTGCTGCAGCGATTTTAGTGTCTCATCATTTTGCTGGTTTATATGGAATTGCGATTGCAGCTGTAGGAATGCTAGCAAATACAGGTATTCAGTTAGCTGTTGATGCTTATGGACCAATATCAGATAATGCAGGCGGTATAGCTGAAATGGCAGAGCTTCCAGGTGAAGTACGCGAGCGAACAGATAAATTAGATGCCGTAGGAAACACTACAGCTGCAATAGGTAAAGGTTTTGCCATTGCCTCTGCTGCCTTAACAGCATTAGCGTTATTTGCAGCTTTTATGAAAACTGCTGGTGTAACAGCTATTGATGTTTCAAAACCAACAGTAATGGCTGGTCTGTTAGTTGGTGGTATGTTACCATTTGTATTCTCAGCGTTATCAATGAATGCTGTTGGTCGTGCGGCTATGGCCATGATTGAAGAAGTAAGACGTCAGTTTAGAGACATCCCTCAATTAAAAGCAGCTTTAGAAGTGATGAGAGCTGTAGACTCCGATATGTCTAAAGCTACAGAAGCACAAAGAAAAACATTTGACGAAGCTGATGGTGTTGCAGAATATGACAAATGTGTAGCTATTTCGACTACCGCTTCAATTAAGGAAATGGTATTACCGGGATTATTAGCAATTGCTGTCCCAGTTGCTGTTGGATTTTTAGGAGGCGCGGAAATGTTAGGTGGTTTGTTAGCTGGTGTTACTACTTGTGGTGTGCTAATGGCGATTTTCCAATCTAATGCAGGTGGTGCATGGGATAATGCTAAGAAGATGATTGAGGAGCAAGGACGTAAAGGTACAGATCCACATAAAGCTGCAGTTGTTGGCGATACTGTAGGTGATCCATTTAAGGATACTTCAGGACCATCATTAAACATTTTGTTAAAACTAATGTCTGTAGTAGCATTGGTTATTGCACCAAGTATAGCTTTATCTTCTGAAGGGTTGGCTGAATATACCACGCAGGATACCAATAAGGAAATTGTTATTTCAGAAGATGAAGATAATACGTCAACTGCTGTAGTTGAATATGCTGAAGTGGTTAATAATGGAGAAGAAATAATAGAAACAAAAACTTTAGTAGGTAATGAGGCTCAAGTAGAGCGACAAAGTCAAGATTTTGAAGCTAGTCTTGAGAATGAATCAGATGAAATAGAGATTAAAAAGAGCTAAATAATTTAGTATCACAATATAAAGAGCACCTTATTTTTTTAAGGTGCTTTTTTTATGCATTACAATAATTTGCAGAAGATTTAGAGTTTATTTAACAAATTAAAGCTTATGTTTTGTTTAATTTTATCGAACAAACATTAAACAAAAAAAGCATGAAAAAAAATTACAGAATTCTATTCGAACCCCCCAAAGCATTTTTTATCCTACTTTTAACCTCACTATGTCTCTCATTTAATCAAATCAATGCTCAAGTTTGCACGGCGGATGCCGGTACGATCACGGCGGATGCGAGCCCTGTGTCCCTATCGGGAGGCAGTGCTACGATCACAGCGACTCCAGACGGCAACAGCGCTGTCCCTGCGGACTACGAGGTGACCTATGTCCTGACCTCCGGGACGGGATTGGTTATAGAGGCTGCCGGGGCGGCACCTAGCTTTACGGTGAACGCGGCCGGTGACTATACGATCCATACCTTGGTGGCTGAGACCTCCGACAACACGGACCCCAACTTCCTGGACTTGGGCGTGATCGTTTTCGGAACGACGACAGGCGTTGACGTACTGAACCTAGTTGCGGCCAACAGTATATGTGCATCACTGGATGTACCGGGAGCACCGATTGTAGTAGAGGACGATCTTAGTATAGATGATAATCGATTAGCAGAATCATTCAAACTGGTTTCTAATCCAGTTCGAGATATTTTAAGATTCGAGAATAGGAATAATATATCAATTGAATCTATAGAAATATACGATCTGTCTGGAAGATTAATAAGAGATATAATTTCAAATAATATCAATACTAACATCGAAGTTGATGTGTCTGGATTTTCAGATGGATATTACATTACAAGAGTGTCTTCCGAATCTGGAAATATAACTTTAAAGTGGATTAAACACTAATGGTTAAAATTCAATAGATTTAATCAAAATTTAACCATAAATTAAAAATCAAAAAGCACCTTAACTTAAGGTGCTTTTTATTTTACTATATAATAACATAGAGCTAACAGCATGGGAACAGAAGGATGGTAATTTTATTGAAATATAATTAATCCAAAAAAAATTTCAATGAAAAACCTTTACTTTGAGAAAATCAAGGTCCTGACCATGATTTTTTTTATGCTATCTGGTGCAACTTTAGTTGCCCAGAATTTCGAATTGCAACTATTGCATTATTCCGATATTGATGGTAACGAGGAGAGTGCCCTTGATGCGGTTGACGAGTTCTCCGCATTGATGGATTTTTTCCAGAGCAATCCGACTTATATTAACAACACCCTAACGGTGACTTCTGGCGACCTTATTATCCCAGGTCCAAGGTATTTTGCTGCCGAGAACAGTGCAGTAAGAGCCTTGACGGGAAGCAATGAGCCAGGCCATTTGGATATTGCCTTTGCCAACGCCTTTGGTGTTGACGTATCGACCCTAGGGAACCACGAGTTCGACCAAGGTCCGGGAGAACTGTTCGATTCAGCTTTCTTGAGCGAATCCAGTGGTGGTGTAACTTTCCCTGGTTCGGAGTTTCCATGGCTATCGACTAATATGGACTTTTCCCAGGATGGCGACTTCTCTGGTATCATCGGAACTGACGGTAACGATATATCTACCTTGGGCAGCCAAGTAGCTAAATATGCTGTGGTTACTATTGATGGAGAAACCATAGGTATTGTCGGTGCTGCCTCACCGAGTTTCCCAACGATTACTACATTAGGTAGTGTAACTGTTTCGCCAGCACCCGATGCCACTGTAAACGCATTGGCTGCTGAAATACAGACAAGTGTCGATGCCCTTACTGGCAGCGGTGTGAACAAGATTATCCTTTTAGCGCACATGCAGTCCATTACCATAGAAAAGCAGTTGGCAACATTGTTGGACGGAGTTGATATCATCGTAGCAGGTGGTTCTAATACTAGAATGGGTGACAGCAACGATACGCTCTTCAGCAACTCATTCTTAACTGACAACGCCTTTGACGAAACCTATCCATTCCAGACCACTGATGCTGGTGGTGATCCCGTGCTTGTGGTCAACGTTGACGGAGACTACAAATATCTTGGAAGGTTGGTTGTTGAGTTCGATATGAATGGTGTACTGGACTTGAGCGCCTTGGACGATACCATAAATGGGGTCTACCCGGCCACTGAAGCCTTGGTAGCTTCGTTGAGCGCAACGCCTAACCCAACGGTTATTGCTCTTAGGGATGCCGCGCAAGGTGTTATTGATGCTCAGTTCAGTAATGTTGTAGGATTCTCCAGTGTCTACTTAGATGGAAGGAGAGCACAGGTAAGGACCCAAGAAACAAACCTAGGAAACCTTACTGCAGACGCTAATCTTTGGTATGCCAACCTGCTGAATCCGGATACCGATCCGGACGTTGATATATCCTTGAAAAACGGTGGAGGTATAAGAACTCAGATTGGTTCGGCGGTTCTTCCAGGGGGATCCAATGACCCCAACGATTTTGTGTTTTCCCCACCACCGAATAATGAAGTTTCCGAAGGTAATCTAAGGGCGACATTGCGTTTTGATAACGGATTGGTACGATTGACAATGACACCTGCGGAATTGATAACCATCGTTGAGCACGGTCTGAGTGCTGTCGCCCCAGGTGTGACCCCTGGACGTTTTCCTCAGATTGGAGGTATGAGCTTTGTGTACGATCCCAACCTCGCACCGGGGAGCAGACTTGTTGATTTAGTTGTAGATAGAGGGGATATGGATCCTTCAAACGACGTTGTGATCATACAGAACGGTGTGAACGTAGCCCCTGATGGAATTACCTTTAATCTGGTGACCTTGAATTTCTTGGCAGGCGGTGGCGATGGCTATCCGTTCGATCAGCTCTCTGCTCCAAACAGGTTGAACTACTATCTGGATACCAACGATCCCAGCCCTGTGGGAGTGTTGGCCAACGATCCTGGCAATAATACTACCTTCAGTGAAACAGGACAGGAACAGGATGCTTTAGCAGAGTTCATGTTCGCTTTCCACCCTGATAATGCTTCAGCGTTCGACGTAGCTGAAACACCGGCAGACCAAGATACTAGAATTGTAGTTGCACAGGCTAACTTACAAATTACTGAAATCTTTCCAGGGCAATCTGGAGATGATTTAACGGAAGATTGGTTTGAAATTTATAATGCAGGAGCCGCTGCGTGGGAAGCAAGCGTGCATGGCTCACTTTATTATGATGATGAATCTCAAGATACAGGTGATGCTGTGCTTATCAACGGAATATCGTTTATTGGTCCTGGTGAACGTGTGATTGTCCTCGTAACAGATAATGCTAATGGGGAAATTAATACTTTTACATCGGTATGGAGTCCTGTAGTCAACCTTACTGGTCTTGGAATTGGTTTCGCCGACGGTTCTGGTCTTGGTAGTGGAGGAGATGGCGTTACACTATGGGTAGGTGATCCTACCTTTAACCCAACACCTGTAGACTTTGAAGCTTATCCTGATACAGTATCAAATGATGGCCAATCCTACGATGTAGAATTAGCAGCTTTTAGTACAGTAGGAAATGCTAGTAATGCCGTTGCAACAATTGCATTAGGAGGTGATGCTAATAATGTGCCAAATATTGCTTCACCAGGAAACGTGCTCTCATTTTTAGATCTTGAGATTACAGAAATATTCCCTGGGCAAGATGGTACGGATCTCACAGAGGATTGGTTTGAAATCATAAACAATGGAACATTAACATGGACCTCTGCTAATGGAGATTTATATTATGATGATGAATCGGCTGATCCTTTGGATGCAATTGCTATTCAAGGAATAACTGATATTCAGCCTGGCGAACGTGTTATTGTTATTGTGGATGGTGATGCCAGTGATGCAACAACTTTTGTCAATATATGGAGCCCTGTAATCAATTTAGCAAACATTGAAGTCGGTTATGCTGATAACGCTGCGGGCTTAGGTGGTGGCGGTGATACGGTAACCTTATGGCTTGGCGATCCAAATTCTGGTGGAACCTTAGAAGATTCTGAAGCTTATCCAGATACGAGTTCTAATGATGGCCAGTCTTACGATGTAGAATTAGCTGCTTTTAGCACAGTAGGAAATGCTAGTAATGCTGTACAGACTGATGCACTTGGAGGTGATGGAGGTAATGTGCCAAATATAGGTTCTCCAGGAAATATGATTCTTACAATGCCAGAAGTTGAATTCGACGACGTTTACGATTCTGTCTCTGAAAATGACTCGAGTATTACATTGACTGCTACTATTTCTGAGGCACCAACTTCAGATGTTACTGTTGATGTTGCATTAGTTTTAGGTGGTACAGCAACAGAAGGTGTTGATTTTACATTTGCTTCAACTCAAACCCTTACATTCCCTTCAGGAAGTACGGACGATCAAACTATCAATATTCCGATACTAGACAATAGTGATGATGGTAGTGATCTGTTTTTTGTGGTGATGCTAGAAAACGCTAATGGCGTTTCTATAGGAAGTGAAGATACATTTTCAGTCTACATTTTAGATGATGATACCGTTGTTCCAGCAGAAAACACTTCTGCGTTAAATGCAAATTATTTAACCAGTTATTTGGTTGACGCCTCAGGTACAGCAGAAATTACAGCTTATGATGCTACAACCCAACGTCTTTTCGTTACCAACGATGAGACGATAGAAATATTAGATTTTTCAGACCCAAGTAATATTTCGTCCATTTCAACTCTTACTTTACCAGCTAATACCGATGGAGTACAAAGTGTTGCTGTAAGTAACGGTATTTTAGCCGCGGCGATTGCTGCGGACCCAGCAACAGACCCTGGATTGGTAATGTTTTCTGATACGGATGGTAACAATCAAGTTATGGTCACAGTTGGTGCACTACCAGATATGATCACCTTTACACCAGACGGAACTCAGCTATTGGTGGCCAACGAAGGTGAACCTAATGATTTGTATGACGTAGATCCTGAAGGGGGAGTCTCTGTTATCGATGTTACTGGTGGTTTAGCAGGTATAGACCAAAGTGATGTTACAAACTTGGGCTTTACGGCTTTTAATGGGGATTTGGCAGCGCTTTTGGCCGCTGATGTTAGGATTTTTGGTCCAGGTGCGACGGTTGCCCAAGACCTAGAACCAGAATATATAACCGTTTCTGATGATAGTCAGACGGCCTATGTTGCGCTTCAGGAGAACAATGCCTACGCGATTGTAGACTTAACAGTTCCTACAATAACTCAGGTAGTACCGTTTGGTTTAAAAGATCATAGTTTACCATCAAATTCTTTGGACACTAGTGATGAAACCGACTTTATTTTTAATGCTTCATGGCCTATTTATGGTATGTATATGCCAGATGCTATAGACTATTTTAATGTTGGAGGTACAGGTTATGTAATTACTGCTAATGAGGGAGATGCGCGCGATTATGATGGCTATGCTGAAGAACGCAAGCTAGATGATTCGGATTATGTTTTAGATCCAGCTGTTTTTGGCAATGCTGATATTCTTGCTCTAGAGACTAATTTAGGGGATATTAATATTACTATTGCTTCTGGAAATACAGATGCTGATCCTGAGTTTGAAGAAATTCATGTATATGGTGGTAGGTCATTTTCTATTTTCGAAGCCAATACGGGCAACTTAATTTACGATAGTGGTAATGATTTTGAAGTGATTACTGCTGCTGATGCTACTTATGGCGGAATTTTTAACGCCAGCAATAGCAATAACAGCTTTAAAAATAGAAGTGATAACAAAGGGCCAGAACCAGAAGGTGTTATCGTTGAAGAAATTGAAGGTTCGTATTATGCATTCATTCTTTTAGAACGTGTTGGAGGTGTTATGATTTACGATGTTACCGATCCGGCGGCTCCAGTTTTTTTACAATACTTAAACAGTCGTGGAGCTGTGCCGAGCGCAACTGCTAGTGGCGATCTAGGACCAGAAGGTATCGTCTTTGTTGATGCAGATGATAGCCCAACAGGAACAGCACTTATTGTAGTGTCTAACGAAGTTAGTGCTACTTTGAGTATTTATTCTTTAGATAATATTTTAGGTTTAGAGGAATTCAACAATCCTAGTAACGAGTTTAAAATGTTTCCAAATCCTGCATCGCAAGTGGTTAACTTTAATCGTGTAGATGATTATAGGCTCTATGATATGTCAGGCCGATTGGTTAAAACGGTTAATGAAACAAAGTCTATTAAAATAAACGACCTTGAAGCAGGTATTTATTTCGTGGCCAATTCAATTAACCAAAGCAAAAAACTGATAGTTGAATAGTAGTTTACAGATACTAATAAAACCACGCCACTGGCGTGGTTTTTTATTCAATGAAACGAAATATACTAAATAAGATAAATATGCATTTGAGAACGTCGACTATTAGAATTGTCTTCCTTTTGTACTTGTTATGGTTATCGGATGTATTAACGGCTCAAAATCAAAGCAATTCAGAAGACGATTCAAGAATTAGAACGTTTTTTAGCGTTGTTCACCCCATTGTAAGTTATTCAAAGAATGCTCCAAGTTATAATTTTGATGGTCAATATGAAATCGGTTTTCCAACGGGTGTCAATTTTATTCAGAGTGAAAAGATTGCTTTTAGTATTGAGTTGGTACCTTCCATAGAAGTGATTGACAACTTAAGTAGAATGAGTGGCTTACTCTTTCATCCAGGTATTATTTACAGGAATATTGGAGGATTTAATTTTTTGACAAGACTGGCATTTAACACTAATGGCAGATACGGTTTCACGCTTGTGGCAAATAAGCCGATTATTAAAAAAGATGGTATTACTTATTTTTTAGCCACGCCAATTCCGATTAGATTCGGTAATGACAACCCTACTTCTCTAACTATCGGATTTCAATTTGGGGTAAGTTTCTGACTTTGATTTCATTTTGATAGGTAATTGTGGATAGAAAGACGCGCTAATTCACACAAAAACATGAGTTTATTGTCTAAAATAAACCGTGAATCTCAGCATCGATTTTATTGATAATACCTCCTAAATCCTCAGGATTATCTACAAAATCTAGTTTGTCGACGTCGACGATTAGTAATTTGCCTTTATTGTATTTTGTGATCCATGCTTCGTAACGCTCATTCAAACGGCTTAAATAATCAATACTGATAGTGTTTTCATAATCGCGCCCACGTTTATGAATCTGGGCTACTAAATTTGGAATAGAACTACGAAGGTAAATAAGTAAATCTGGACCTTTTACAAAGGATTCCATTAGCTCAAAGAGGGAAGAATAATTTTCAAAATCGCGATTGGTCATTAAGCCCATGGCATGTAAGTTGGGAGCAAAGATATGAGCATCTTCGTATATGGTTCTATCTTGGATAATGTCCTTACCACTATTCTGAATTTGGTTGATTTGACGAAATCTACTATTTAAGAAATATACTTGAAGATTAAAACTCCAGCGCTCCATTTGATTGTAAAAATCATCCAAGTAGGGATTATCCACAACATCTTCTAACTGAGCTTCCCATTTGTAGTGTTTTGCCAACAATTTGGTCAAAGTTGTTTTACCTGCTCCTATATTTCCTGCAACAGCAACATGCATAGTCTATTCTAGTTTAAGTTGGTATTGACGTAGAATTTCGTCGTGGTAAATATACAAGGTTTCATTCGTTACCAAAAACTGATTTATTAACAAATTTGAATGGGAAATGGGTTTTATCTCGTCTGTGTTTTTAGAGAGAATAAAGAGCTTATCTTCCTTTTTGAGTATTAAATGTGCTTTACTAAATGCCAAGCTTTCATAACCTTTATTTAGGTGTTTGGCAATTAAACTTCCAAAGTAATTGTAAATATACAGATAGTTTTCTGTGAGCATATAGCAATTGTTGTAATCACTTTTAAGGTCTAAAATCTCTGATTGTATCGGTACGGTTTTTAGCCTTATGGTATTGCTCTTGTAGTCATAAAGTTCAAGCTGTTGTAAATCCTGATTAAAAATCCAAAGGGTATTATCAAAGCCGGTTGAAACAAAACTTACGTTCTTATAAGGTTGTGTAGTATTAAAATCTACTTTGAATACTTCGGCTAAACGGTTGTCTAAAATAATGACGGTATTAAAATCTTGATAGAAGAGATTGATTTTTAAGGGGTTGAATGCGTTTGCGGTAGTAATTTCACTTAGTTGAAAGTTGGTATAGGTAATTGTTGTGTCTTTGGTTTTTTTGTTAAAAGTATTATCGTCAGTAGTATAGTATAGTGTTCCAAAGGTATCAATACCAAAAATATCTTTTGCTTTTAAGCTGGCTGAATCTTTTAGATGCATCTGTACTCGCTCTTGCGCAAATATGGAAACACTTAAAAAAAAGAAAAATAAAACTAACTTATACATACAAGATAGAAAAATACAAAAATTGCACCATTCTATAACTCAAAAGAAATTGTATTTAGTGTGTAGAGTTTTTTAGATGGTGAACTTATACCCAAAACCACGAACGTTAATGATTTGAATACGGTCATCTTTTTTTAGTTTTTTTCTAAGCTTGGTAATAAATACGTCCATACTCCTAGCAGAGAAAAAATCATCGGTTCCCCAAAGTTTGTTCAAAATTAATGAACGATCTAATACCTCATTCTTGTTCTTTATGAGATGAAATAGTAAATGTGCTTCCCTGTGTGTGAGTTGTATACGTTCGTCTTCTTTATATTGTAACTGTTGTTTTGGAAAATCGAAGGTATAATTACCAATGTTAAGAATTTTGGAAGTTTTTTGGATCTTTGTTCTATTCAAAAGGCTATGGATTCTAACGATTAACTCTTCCATACTAAAAGGTTTCTTAAGATAATCGTTGCCACCAATGGAAAACCCTTCAACAACGTCTGCAGTTTGGGATTTAGCGGTAAGGAATATAATGGGGACGGTATCGTCAATAATCCTTATTTCCTTGGCTAAGGTAAACCCATCTTTTTTTGGCATCATTACATCCAAGACCAAAATTTCGGGGCTGTGAGATTGGTAGATATCATAGGCTTTTACACCATTGTCGCACAATAGCACTTCAAAATTCCTAGTTTCAAGACTTTCTTTTATGATCTGACCTAACGCCGCTTCATCTTCAGCTAGGAGTAATTTAATTTTATCAGCCATTTGGGAGCGTGATTTTAAAAGTGGTTAAATGCTTAGTTAAATCGAGACTTATAGATCCACCATGTTTTTCAATAATGGTTTTAGTATAATATAAGCCAATACCAAAACCTTTCACATCGTGTGTATTGCCTTTGGGGACGCGATAGAATTTTTCAAAAATCCGGTCTTTATTTGCTTTTGAAAGTGTAGTGCCACTATCTGAAATTAAGATCTCGAAACTATTTTGCTTAGGGATTAAATCTATCGAAATCATAGATCCTCCATATTTAACGGCATTGTCTAAAATATTATTTAATGCATTTTCAAAATGAAAAATATCAACTTTAGCCTCTAGGTTTTCAACCTTAAGATTAGAATTAAATTTCTTTTCCTTATAATGCATCCTGTATCTATCGATTAAATCATTAATGAGCGAGACTACATCGACTGTTTCTTTATTCAACTCTAAATTATCACTATCTAAAGTTGCTGTTTCGAGTAGCTTTTCGACCATTAGATTTAATTTGCTAAGTTGTTCAGAAGACATATTGATGTATTTTTTGGTCTTCTCTTTATCATCAATACCGTTAAAATTATTAATGCTCTCTAAAGCAACTCCAATGGTTGCGATAGGCGTTTTGAATTCGTGAGTGATATTGCTTATAAGATCATTTTTTACTTCAGCCAGTTGTTTTTGATGTCTGATGATTTTGAGTAAATAGAAGAGACAACTAATTACTGCCAATACTAAAATTGTTGAAATTAAGATACCGCTTAGACTACGTTTAAGAACTGTGCCCGTTGCATTGGCGAAATCAATTTTTAGAGTACTCCCTTTTGGTAAAAACGTAGACTTTGAAGTTGTACTTAAAGAATGCTTGATATTTGGTTCGTTAGTAAGTGAATTGGGATTTTCAGGATAACCGCCAGATTCATAAAATGTGAGTTTACTTTTTAAGTCAATGTTTTTCCTGTTAAACTCATTCTTTAACAAGCTGTCGATTGCTTTAATATTTAGTGTATCATTGCTTATGGAAACAAAAACCTTGGACGTTAACAATTTAATATTTCTTAAGTGGAAACTGTCGTTTGCTCTGAGTTGATCAACGTTAAGCTTTAAAGAACCACTAGTTACAGGACGAAGTGCTTTTTTATAATCCGTCATCATTGAGTCTGCTTTTCTGCCTTTTAGAACTTTAATGCCGTGTATGTCATCTGCTTTTATGGAATCGAGATTACCAAACTTATTGGTAGTTTCATCTATTTTTTGAAGGAATTTAGTGAGTTCGTTATCTTCACCCAAAGAATCGAGCGTATTATCGTCAACTATTGATATGCCGAGTGTTGTCCGTTCAGCTAAATTCGCATAATAATCATCTACTGCCTTGTCCAAACTTATTTGAACATCATTAATAAGTTGTTGCTTATTGACCTTATAGTTTTTATAGTTCCAAAATACCTGAATACCAATAGTTACCGCTATTACAGCAACAATTGCATATAAAATCCACTGGTATCGTCTGTTATTCATGCTTCAAAAATAAATGTTAAAATTTAGTTTGTCGAATTGGTTAACACACGTTAACACTAGTTAACTAAAAAGAAGAAATAGGGTTTTGATATTTGTGCTGTATTAATCATTAAAAGACAACAATTATGAAAAACGTAGTTGCAAGCTTGGCATTAATCATGGTTTTTACTTTCGTTAATGCACAAGACTTTCAAGGAGTGGCGACTTATAAAACGCAACGTCAGGTAGATATAAAAATGGATAGTACCCAGATGAGTTCTGAAATGCACCAAAAGATGATGGAAATGATGAAAAAACAGTTCCAAAAAACCTTTTTGTTAACCTTTAATAAAGAAGAATCTACATATAAACAAGAAGAAGAACTGGATAAGCCAAATGTTGGCGCGGGTAGTAATGTTAGACTTGTTACTATTGGTGGAGGTGGTGGTTCTGATGTGTTATATAAAAATACAAGAGAGCAACGATTTGTTGAGCAAGTGGATACCTACGGGAAAATATTTTTAGTTAAAGATGCTATTGAAAAAATAGATTGGAAATTGGGTTCTGAAACAAAGTACATCGGAGAATACCAATGCTACAAAGCTAGTTATACTAAAATGGTTCCTAAACCAAGAGAGATGTCTAGTACAGATTCTTATGAGGACTTGGATCTAGATGCAGAACAAGAAATGGAAGAACGTACGGTTACAGCATGGTATACGCCTCAAATACCTGTTAATAATGGTCCGGATGACTATCAAGGATTACCCGGTTTAATTTTAGAAGTTCACGATGGTAAGCTAACGATCGTATGTAGTAAAATCGTATTGAACCCCAAAGAAAAGGTTGCGATTAGCGAGCCTACTAAAGGTAAAGAAGTCAATCAAGAAAAATACGAAGAGATTATGGATAAAAAAGCAAAAGAGATGATGGAACGTTTTAGGCCTAGAAAAGGTAGTAGAGATGATGGTAATAGTTTTAGTATAACCATCGGGGGTTAGGATATATTGGTATTTGCTTTGTTAATTTTATGGTAAACAGGGTATAGTTTGTTTAACGTTTAAATATATTTGTTAAACAACGACCAATAAATAGTCTTTTATCATGAAATCAATTCTAATCAAATCGAGCTTTCTTTTATTTCTGGTTTTATTATCAGGTCAATTAAATGTAAACGAGAATATTAGTAAAGATGTCGAAGATTCTGATGATTTTCAAGGACAGGCATTCTATGCCTCAAAATCTAAAATGGAACTTGGAAGATGGGGAGCACGCTTAAGCGAGGCACAGAAAAAGCAGGTAGAAGCTCGCCTTAAAAACAGATTGGAGAAAGAGTATATTTTAACTTTTAATAAAGAAGAGGCCTTGTTCTATGAAGATGAAAAGCTAGATGCTATGACTGGGGCAACAGATTCTTGGGGTAAGAATTTTGCGCCTGGAAGGCAATATAAAAATGTAAAGACCAATACGCAGATTCAAAGTCAGGAGTTTTATGGTAAAAAGTTTTTGGTAAAGGATAAGCTTCAAGATATAAAGTGGGTGTTGGGAAAAGAGACAAAGCAAATTGGGAATTATACCTGCTTTAAGGCAACAGCATCAGTTCCTACTAATGATTTGGCTTGGTACGATTTCTCGTGGAGTCGATTAAGAAATACTAATAATATTGAAATGGAATCAGATTCTACAAATACAAATACAGAAGAGCCAAGTATTGCTATGACAGACGTTGAAGCTTGGTATTCACCACAAAT
This sequence comes from Winogradskyella sp., assembly GCF_028282165.1. Classification (GTDB taxonomy): domain Bacteria; phylum Bacteroidota; class Bacteroidia; order Flavobacteriales; family Flavobacteriaceae; genus Winogradskyella. The sequence continues at coordinate 332,867 of NZ_JANQIM010000033.1, forward strand.
TCCCGTTGGGCATGGGCCATTAGAATTTTGGGGACTCCCAGGTTTAATTTTAGAAGTAAGTGCCGGTAATACTACGATGCTCTGTACTAAAATAGTGATGAATCCAAAGGAAAAACTAGAAATTGAAGCGCCAGATAAAGGAAAGGAAATTACCAAAGCCAAGTACCAAGAGACTATTGTAAACAAAATGAAAGAATTTAGGAACAATAGAATGGGCAGAAGACGCGGTTAGTTTATTAACAAAGGTTTAACTTAGTTTAGATTCAACTTTTAATATCTAAATAAGTCTAAAGTTTAATAAGTGCTCTTTAAAAATTCATGTGTATTAAATAATACCTATTAACAAAACGATTAAGTTAGAAAGAACTAGTGTAGTATTTTCTTGTTTATGTAACCTTTTCGTAGACCATTTAATATGATTTGTATAATAATGTTTAATTATTCACTAATATAGTTTTTCTTACATGATATTTTTGAAGAGTACACTATAGATATTATTAAACTTTTAAGATGAAAAACCAGCTTTTAAAACTTACGCCATTATTACTATTTTGTTTCAGCACATTAATAGTTGCCCAAGAAAACTTTCAAGGAAAAGCATATTACATGTCCAAAACGACCATGGATTTGGATCAATGGGGAGGACGAGAGATGAATCCTGAACAAAGAAAGCGAATCGAAGAACGTATGAAGAGCTTTCTTGAAAAAGAATACATTCTAACATTCAATAAAGAAGAGTCGATATACAAAGAGGATGAGCGATTGGAGACTCCAGGATCTGGGCAAGGTTGGGGAGGTTTTGCGAGCAGTTTCTCTGGTGGTCCAAAATACAAAAATGTAAAGTCTAAGGAGTTGTTACAGGATCAGGAGTTCTTCGGTAAGCAGTTTTTAATCAAGGATGCGCTTAAATCCTTAGAATGGAAAATGGGAACTGAAACTAAGCAAATAGGTAATTACACTTGTTTTAAAGCTATTGCAACAAAAGAAGTTGATCAGTTTGATTGGAGAAGCATACGGAGACGAGGAAGGGGCAATACTGATGAAGATAAAAAGAAAGATGAAAGTGAAAAAAAAGAAGAAGATTCTACAGAAAAGGATAATGATGATCCAATGAGCGAAATAGAAGTTCCTAAAACCATAGAGGTTGTTGCTTGGTATACACCGCAGATCCCAATCAACCAAGGTCCAGATGATTATTGGGGTTTGCCAGGTTTAATCTTGGAAGTGAGTGCAGATAGAACAACGATCTTATGTACTAAAATTGTTTTGAATCCAGAAGAAAAAGAAGATATCGAAAAACCCGAGAAAGGTGATCAAGTGACTCAGGCTGAATACAATGACATTATAACAAAGAAAATGCAAGAAATGCGTGAGATGTACGGAGGCCGTGGTCGCGGAGGAATGGGAAGAGGAAGAAGAAACTAAAAAAACAAACACAACAAACAACTAATGAAAAAAGCTTTATTGCTGCTGCTATGTTTGGTAGTGGCCAGTAGTTCTTTTGCGCAAATTAAAATGCAAGGAATGGTAAAGGATAGTATTGGTTCGCCATTAGAGTTGGCCAATGTTATAGCCATCAATCAAGAAACGAATGCGCTAGAATCTTATGCCATTACTAATGATAAAGGTAAATATATACTCTCCTTAGGAAAAAATGGTAAGTACAAAGTTCAGATAAGTTATATAGGACTTAAAACCTTAGAGCAGATTATTACAACACAAGAAGTTAATATAACCAAAGACTTTACCCTATTGCCAGATGAATCCTTGGATGAGGTGGAGATTACTTACGAAATGCCTGTGACCGTAAAAGGAGACACGCTTATTTACAATGCAGACTCTTTTAAAAATGGCTCTGAACGAAAGTTGGAGGATGTTTTGGAAAAGTTGCCTGGTGTAGAGATCAACGAGGATGGGCAGATAGAAGTTGAGGGAAAAACGGTTTCTAAAATTATGGTTGAAGGAAAAGATTTCTTTGACGGAGACACCAAGTTAGCTACTAAAAATATACCTTCAAATGCAGTAGATAAGGTACAGGTTCTTAGAAATTATGCCGAGGTCGGGCAATTAAGTGGTGTTACCAATAACCAAGACAACGTAGCTATTAATATTAAATTGAAAGAGGGGAAGAAGAACTTTTGGTTTGGTGATGTCACGGCTGGTGCTGGTACGGCACCATCACCAAATGATGAGTTATATCTAGTGCAGCCCAAACTCTTTTATTACAGTCCTAAATACAGTATCAACTTAATAGGAGACTTAAATAATATTGGCGAAGTGGCGCTGACCAATAGAGACCTTAGAGGATTTGGAGGCGGTTTTAGATTACCTAGTAGAACAAGCGGAACTAACATTAATCTAGGTGATAATGGGCTCGGAGGATTAACTAACATCGCTAATGCTCAGGAGGTGACTACTAAACTTGGCTCTGCTAATTTTAGCTATTCGCCAAATAAGGCTTTGGATCTTAGTGGTTTTTTAATTTACAACAGTAGTCGATTAAGGACCAGGGAAGATAATTTCATTGATTACATTGAGGTAGAAAATAATCCAAATATACCACCAGATGAAAGTACAACGTCAATAGGTAGAGAAGCGTCAAATCAATTTATTTCTAAACTGAGTGCTTCTTATAAACCAAATGTAAACAATCAATTAGACTATGATGTTTTGGCGAGGGTTTCCGATGATGAAGAACGACAAAATCTTAATTCTGATGTTGTAGGACGCACCAATCAATTAGATGAAGTGAATCCATATAGCATTAATCAAAACTTAAACTATTATTACACCTTAGATGAAAACAACATCTTCGCCTTCGAGGCGCAACATTTGTTGAGAGACGAAGACCCATTTTACAATGCTTTAATAGATGATGATGAAACCAATCCCAATAATACTGACGAGTATGATAGTACAGCAGAAGAATTAGGTTTGGACCTGAACCAGTTAGTTTACAACGTCAATCAAGAAAGACGTGTTAAAACCAATCAGTTAGATGCTAAACTCGATTATTACAATATCTTAAATGCAAAAAGCAATATCAATCTGACCTTAGGAACAATTCTTAGCAATCAAAAATTCAATTCAAATCTTTTCCAGTTCTTGGATGATGGCTCACGTGTAGATCCAACGCCCACGATTACGGATTTAGAGGGAAATACCTTATCTGCAGTTAATGATGATGTAGATTACAGTTTTAGCGATGTGTACTTGGGTGTGCATTATCGATTTAAAACAGGTAGGTTTACATTCACGCCTGGTGTGTCGTTTCATGCTTACAGTAACCGAAACACTCAAGGTACAGACACCTTTGAAGACAATTTCTTCAATGTGCTACCAGATTTTGAAGCACTTATTCAATTTAAAAAGAGTGAAAGTCTAACGTTTAATTATCGTATGACCAATACTTTTACCGATGTCACTAACATAGCGCGAGAGTTGGTCTTAAATAACTTTAACGATATTCAATATGGAAACCAAGAGTTGCAAAATGCATTGTCCCATAACTTGAGTCTATTTTACCGAAGTTTTAACCTGTTTAATTATACTAATGTTTTTGCTGGAGCTAACTATAGCAGAAATATTGACCAAATACGATCATTGACCGATTTTGAAAGTGTTATTAGAACTAATACATTCTTCAACTCGCAATTCGCTGACGAAACAGCCAGTGTTTTTGGAAGGATTCAGCGTACATTTGGCAAGATAAGAGCTACGCTTAGGACTAATTTCACCTATAGTAAACTCAACCAGTTTATTCAAGGCACCCGGTCTGTTAACGAGAGTTTTTCTCAGAACTATACACCAGAAATACGCACTAATTTTAGAGAAGCGCCAAACATAAGGTTGCGTTATGGCTATACGGTTACTGATAATGACCAAGGTGCAAATTCGACCAAGTTTATAACCAGAGCACCCTCTATAGAGTTTGATGCCTATATCTGGGACTCGCTATCATTTATTACCGATTTTGCATATACCGAACAGGAAAATGATGGACAAACACAAGCATTTAGAACTTGGAATGCATCGTTGCGGTACAGAAAAGATAGGGATGCCAAATGGGAATATTCATTAAGGGCCACGAACATTTTAGACATCGATTCTAACATTAGCAACGGCGCTGGTAACATTTCGGTCTTTAGTTCTGAGACCTTTATACAACCGCGGTTTATCACCTTTAGGCTGACGTATACATTATAAGATGAAAAAGTCTTCTCCACTTCGACTTCGCTCAGTCACCGCAGAAGGCTTTTTTAGTTATCTCTAATTACATGTACAACACTAGTAATAGTATGTGGATTACCATTAGAATCTTCATACCAACCACTAAAGTTGATATCAATGTATTCTCCAACTTCACCAAATGCGGTAAAGTGGTAAATGATGTCATTCCAAATATTAACGTCCAAACACTGGGTTAAATCAAAACCAACACCAAAACTTCCATCAGCACTACAATAACCTGCCTTTTCTGCTTTTATGTAGCCAAAACATTCATTGACACTAGCATCTCTTATGATAAATATATCATTGCTATCTGTCATTACAGTCTCGCTACCAATGGTAATAATCACTCCTTCAATAGGATTATGATTTTTATCGATGACCGTTCCCAAAAAATCTCTAGAGATTTCATTACCAAAATATTCGGAAAATGCGTCTGGGATATTTTCTTGTTGTTGTCCATTGTTAGCATTGGTATCGTCTTCCTGGCAAGAATATGGTATCAAAAGTATGGCAAATAACAGTGAAGCTAATAGCCTTGATGGTTTCGTAGTGATTGATTTTAGTATTCTTTTTTAAAGGTATTAAAATCAATGAATAGTTGTGTAAGAAAAATTACAAATAAGTTTTAATGGTTTGGCTGTGGTAAATTATGGTTGTACTTACTAAAGCGAAACAGACTTAGCTCAGATTCTTTGAGAAGGATTATCTGTATTTGCATTGTGTCTTCTTTTGGGTTAAGACTATGAAATATACTCTTATAGCCCTTTTTTTGAGCTTCAATAGTTAAGAAATTATCGTGTACAGAAGCGTTTTCTATAATAAAATTACCGTTTGAATCTGTTATGCTGAACGTCTTGCCAACATTTACAATAACACTATCTAAAGGGTTTTGATTACTATCTAGGACTTTTCCTTTTACATCTAAATTTACAGGTTCTCCTAGGTATTCGGAAAAAGCCTTTACGGAATTGTGGTTGGCAGTTTGTGTACGCTTATTGCATGAAACAAAAATAAGACTACAGATGATTAAAGCCAGCCATAAAAAATGGACTGATTTCATATTTGATTGATGATGTTAGGTTAAAATTACAAAAGCCTTGAATAGCTTATGTTAAAATTCTTACAATTAACAAATGGCTAATTGTTAAAGTTCAGATTAATTAAATGATAATTATCTTTTTTAATCTAACATCAAACACAAAGAATGAAGGTGTGGGGACGAGGGTTTTGAGGTGATTTTTGTTGGTTTCATAGCGATTGATTTTAGTTTTCTATTTATTAGATGTTAAAATCAATGAATGGTTGCGTCGATTTATCATTAAATAAAGAAAGCCTTCTCCACTTCAACATAATAGCCAAGTGACCAGAGAAGGCTTTTATTTCATATTATTTATAGTTTTAGTTATCCCTTATTACATGCACAACTCCTGTAATCGTATGTGTATTACCCTGAAAATCTTCGTAGGTTCCACTAAAGTTAATGTCAATATACTCTCCCATTTCACCCAATGCATTTAAGTTATAGGTAATAGCATTGTTTTCACTTGAAATATTTAGACATTCACCAATAAAAAATCCTGTGTCATTCATTACGCTCCAATCTAGGGAGTCATAGGTCCCTAAATAGTCTGGGTCATTTAAAACAGCATATAAATAGAAGCAGTTATCCTGATTGATGTCATTTCCGAAAATATCTAGAGAAGGTGCTTCTGTTTGTCCTTGACCATCGATATAAAAGTTAGCACCGATGTTTTCAAAAATTAGTACACTTTCTTCATCATTTATCGTATATTCAATAAACTCAGTTATAGTATTACAAGCACTTATGGTCCCAATATTAGTAAGTGGTGTTGTAAAGGTGTAGCTTATACTATCTGTGGTTTGTAAGTTAACATAATCACTTCCTTTTATTGAGAATGTATTATCATCGTTACATCTTAAAAGATTGACTTCAAATGTACCATCGTTTACAGTATCAATAAACGTTTGGTTACCGTAAGTAAGTTGCACATAGCCATCAGCTACAGCATCACCATTACAAGTATTAAAAGTTCCTAAAACAGTTTCTTGCACAATATCCGGATTATCTGGTACTATAACTGTGATGCTAGAATCAGTATTAAAAGGACCAATAGTTTCAGTATGTAATGATGTTTCACCGCAGACGTCATAGCTGTAGACATTTAGCACTAAGCTCTCATCACTTGGTACATAGCCACAGACCTCACCATTTTCATTAGTATACCCATAAGTAGTTCCAAAAATTGTACTTGTAATCGATACTCGCAGATTACCTAAAGGTACATTATTAGCATTAGTAGTAGTCGCACAAAGTGTAATAGCTTCGGCGGGTATATCGCAGTTCCAAAAGGAAAAGTGGGAAACGTTACCAACATACGTGTTGCCTTGTAATGTTGCTACACCTTCTTCTTTCCAGTAGCCATTGACTTCGTCAAAATACCAAAGCGGAATCGTAGCAGGTGCAATACTTACCAAACTCGCATCTACTGGAATTCTAATTTCAGAGGTAGACCCTTGGGCTAAATTTAAATCTTCACCTGCTGCGCCTCGAAGTTCAACGGCCAGCATTCCTAGAGTTTGGAGCATACGCTCAGCACCATCATCATTTTGGGCATAAAGCATACCTGGCATTTGCATGGGCATATCTTCATCGGTAGGGTCTAGATGGTGCATAATTACATCTACCGAACCAGAATATGAAGTGCCGTCTTCTTTAATAAAGTTACCATCAAAACTGACTGAGCTACCACCGTTTCCGGTTACAGTTCCATTACTTCCGCTACTTACTGAGCCTACAACTGTAGCTTCTAGCAACATTATTGTGACTTTATTGGTACCGTTAGAAGGAACCACACTTCTTGAACCATGAATATAACCAGCTTTCTTGGCTTTAATGTATCCAAAGCGCTCATTGACTTGGGCGTTATCAATTTTGAAAACACCATTACTATCGGTAATGGCTGTCTCATTACCTATTGTGATTGTAACACCTTCGATAGGAAGTCTATTGACATCGACGACATTACCGATAAAATCTCTAGAGATTTGATTTCCAAAATACTCCGAAAATGAATCTGGAATGTTTTCCTGTTGTTGTCCTTGTTCGCCACCAGAATTGCTATCGTCTTTTTGACAAGATGTTGCAATACATAGTGACAGTAAAAGCATTAAAATAAGATTTGGGTAATTTTTAATTCTTCTCATAATATGTAGATTTAGTTTTAAGTATGCCGTTATTAGGCTTTATTTAGAATACAACATTTAAGATTTAAAAACCCCTACCTAAAGGTAATTATCCAGAAAAACAAAACCCTGATTAATCGATTAATCAGGGTTTTAAGTATTGAGGTTTGTATTCTAAATGTTAAAGGCTTTTTTAACCTTATCTACATAATCCAATTTTTCCCAAGTAAACAGTTCAACATCAATAGTTTTTGAAACACCATTAGGCTGTTCAAAAGTCTTGGAAACCACTTCGTTTTGTCGTCCCATATGGCCATAGGCTGCAGTTTCACTATACATAGGCTGACGTAGTTTTAACCGACTTTCAATTGCAGCTGGGCGCATATCAAATACTTTGGTAACTTTTTCGGCAATCTCACCGTCTGTTAGGTTGAAAGGACAAGTACCATAAGTATCAATAAAAATTCCCATAGGTTCAACGACTCCAATGGCGTAAGAAACCTGTACTAAAACTTCCTCGCATAGTCCGGCAGCCACTAGGTTTTTAGCAATATGGCGAGTAGCATAAGCCGCACTTCGATCTACTTTACTCGGGTCTTTGCCAGAAAATGCGCCACCTCCATGAGCACCCTTACCGCCATAAGTATCTACAATTATCTTTCTACCTGTTAATCCAGTATCGCCATGGGGACCACCAATAACAAATTTACCAGTAGGATTGATGTGGTACGTTATATTGTCATTGAATAAAGGTTTAATATGGTCTGGAACTTTAGCTATAACTCTGGGAATTAAGATTTCTACAATGTCCTTTCTAATTTTAGCCAACATCGCATCGTCCGAACCAAAATCATCATGTTGAGTAGATACAACAATAGCATCAATACGTTGTGGGATGTTATTGTCACTATATTCTATGGTGACTTGGCTTTTAGAATCTGGTCTTAAATAGGTAATATCCTTATTTTCGCGACGTAAGGCAGCAAGTTCTTTTAAAATGAGATGGGAGATATCTAAAGCCAATGGCATATAGTTATTAGTTTCATTAGTGGCATAGCCAAACATCATCCCTTGGTCACCCGCGCCTTGTTCTTCTTTAGAAGCTCTATCTACACCACGATTAATATCTTCAGATTGCTCGTGTATCGCAGAAAATACACCACAAGAATTGCCGTCAAACATGTATTCCCCTTTTGTGTAACCAATTTTATTAATGGTGTCTCTGGCAATTTTCTGAACATCTAAGTAGGTGTTCGATTTTACTTCACCAGCTAATACAACTTGTCCCGTAGTTACCAAGGTTTCACAAGCTACTTTAGATTCTGGATCAAAAGCTAAAAAGTTATCAATTAACGCGTCACTAATCTGATCAGCTACTTTATCTGGATGTCCTTCAGAAACACTTTCAGACGTAAATAAGTATGGCATAAATCCTATTTTTTTATTAATGTATTAAAATGTAAGATTGCTAGGTCGCTAGAGAAGTTGAGTACTTACTGCTTTAGCATTTTTTTATAAGGTTGCAATCAGACAAATTTTTCCTTTATAAATCGAAATGCAAAATTAGAAAATTTAATTGAAATGAAACTCTATTTTAGATTTTTGTGAATAAATTAGGTTTTTAAGTTTCTGTGCATCATATTTGTAACTATAAAGTTCAAATAATTTATTGAAATGTTATCAAGAAAGGTGGAGGGAATAGACCCAATGAAACCTTAGCAACCCTTAAATATAAGAAGGTGCTAAATTCTACTGTTCATACAGAATAGATAACGGAAATTAAGTCTTCACTTTCCTGATAACAATAATTATAATTAAATCAGGAATGCCTAATATCTACACAGAATTACGAAAACGAATACTAGTCCTCGATGGAGCCATGGGAACCATGCTGCAAGCCTATAATTTTACGGAAGAGGATTTTAGAGGAGAACGTTTTAAAAATTACCCAACACCCTTAAAGGGAAATAACGATTTGCTATCTATAACGCAGCCTAAGGCTATAGCAGAGGTACATGCCAAATATTTTGAGGCTGGTGCAGACATTATAGAAACCAACACATTTTCTGGTACTACAATTGCTATGGCAGATTATAATATGCAAGATTTAGTTTACGAACTCAATTTTGAATCCGCTAAGATTGCCAAAGAAGTAGCCGATAGTTTTACAAGTGCAAACCCTAGTAAACCGCGCTTTGTAGCTGGAAGTATTGGGCCTACTAATAAGACGGCGAGTTTATCTCCTGATGTTAATAGACCAGAATATAGAGCTATCACTTTTAATGAGTTGCGTGAAGCCTACAAACAACAAGTAGAAGCACTGATAGATGGAGGCGTTGATGTACTGTTGGTAGAAACTATCTTTGACACATTAAATGCAAAAGCGGCTTTGTTTGCTATAGAGGAAGTTAAGGAAGAGCGAAGAGTAGATATTCCGATTATGGTTTCGGGTACAATAACCGATGCTTCTGGAAGAACATTGTCAGGGCAGACGGTAGAAGCATTTTTAACTTCAATTTCCCATGTGCCTCTGCTGTCAGTAGGGTTTAATTGTGCTCTTGGCGCGGAGCAGTTAAAGCCATATTTGCAGCGTTTGTCTAATGAAACCGCATTTTATACCTCTGCTCATCCCAATGCAGGTTTGCCAAATGCGTTTGGTGAGTACGATCAAACTCCAGAACAGATGCAAAAATTTATAGAAGATTACCTTAAAGATGGTTTGGTAAATGTTATTGGAGGCTGTTGTGGAACTAGACCAGCTCATATAAGAGCCATAGCAGATATTGTTAAAGATTATCAACCAAGATTAGTACAAGAATTTGCCTAATGCTAGAGAGTGATTGTAAGAAATACTTAACCCTTTCTGGATTGGAGCCTTTGGTGGTAACGCCAGAAAGCAATTTTATAAATGTCGGTGAACGTACTAATGTCACCGGATCGCGTAAGTTTCTTCGTTTAATTAAAGAAGAAAAATACTATGAAGCCTTAGAAGTAGCCAGAGACCAGGTTGAAGGCGGTGCACAGATTTTAGACGTTAACATGGATGAAGGTATGCTTGATGGTGTGCAAGCCATGACAACTTTTTTGAATCTAATCGCTTCCGAACCTGATATCGCAAGAATCCCTATAATGATAGACAGCTCTAAGTGGGAGATCATTGAAGCTGGTCTACAAATTGTTCAGGGAAAAAGCATTGTAAATTCTATAAGTTTAAAAGAAGGTGAGGAAGAATTTAAACGACAAGCCAAATTAATTAGACGCTATGGAGCCGCAGTTATAGTTATGGCCTTTGATGAAAAAGGACAAGCCGATAATTACGAAAGGCGCATAGAAATTTGTAAACGCTCTTACGATATTCTAGTCAATCAAGTCAATTTCCCTCCACAAGATATTATTTTCGATCCTAATATTTTTCCTGTTGCTACAGGTATGGACGAACACCGTAGAAATGCACTCGATTTTTTTGAGGCTACGAAGTGGATCAGGGAAAATTTGCCTTGTGCTAATGTCTCTGGAGGCGTGAGTAATGTGTCTTTTTCCTTTAGAGGTAACAATGTGGTAAGAGAAGCCATGCATTCATCATTTTTATACCATGCCATAAAAAACGGGATGAATTTAGGTATTGTTAACCCAACCATGCTAGAGGTTTATGATGAAATTGATAAAGACCTTTTGGAACATGTTGAAGATGTGTTGTTTGATAGGCGAGATGATGCTACTGAACGCTTGTTGGATTTTGCAGAATCTGTAAAAGGACAGAAAAAAACTCAAGAATCTGAAACTCAAGAATGGCGAAATGATGCTTTGCAAGAAAGAATAACGCATGCGCTCGTTAAGGGAATAGATACTTATATTATTGAAGATGTTGAAGAAGCAAGATCATTATCCGAAAAGCCCATAGAAGTCATTGAAGGGCCATTAATGATCGGTATGAATGTGGTTGGCGATTTGTTTGGGAGTGGAAAAATGTTTTTGCCGCAAGTGGTAAAATCGGCCCGAGTAATGAAAAAAGCGGTAGCCTATCTGCAACCATTCATTGAAGCTGAGAAAGATGGAAAACAAGAATATGCTGGTAAGATTTTAATGGCAACAGTAAAAGGCGATGTTCACGATATAGGAAAGAATATTGTAAGTGTTGTTTTGGGTTGTAACAATTATGAAATTGTGGACTTAGGCGTTATGGTGCCTCCTGAGAAGATCATTGAAACCGCAAAAAGAGAAAATGTAGATATTATTGGGTTAAGCGGATTAATTACGCCATCATTAGACGAAATGGTCTTTGTGTCTAAAGCTATGGAAAAAGAGAAGCTCAATATTCCATTGATTATTGGAGGAGCAACAACCTCCAGAGCACATTCGGCAGTTAAGATTGCACCACATTACAGTCATACTGTAGTTCATATCAATGATGCATCAAGAGCGGTAACCGTTGTTGGTGATCTACTTCAAGAGGATAATACCATTTATAAAAATCAAATACGTGAAGAGTATGAAGCGTTTAGAGAGCAATTCTTAAAACGTGGTAAGAAAAAGGAATACCTCACCATACAAGAAGCAAGGAAAAATAAGTTTCAAATCGATTGGAAAACCTCTGAAATTATTGCACCAAAAGACTTAGGGATTCAAGTCATAGAAGATTTTGACATTACAAAACTAGAAGCCTACATTGACTGGTCACCATTTTTTAGAAGTTGGGATTTACATGGCAGATATCCAAATATCTTAAAGGATAATATTGTGGGAGAACAGGCTACAGAGCTTTTTAGTGATGCACAGGATATGCTTAAGCGAATTTTTGATGAATGCCTTTTGAAGGCTAAAGCTATTTTCGGCCTATTCCCAGCAAATACAGTTAATGACGATGATGTAGAAGTGACGATCAGTGATCGTCATGCTGTCCCGAAAGCTTTCGGGGTTGATTCAGCATCTTACAACGAGACTAAGCAAAACCAACTTGAAAAAATAAAATTCCTCACCCTACGCCAACAATCTAAAAAGGCACAAGGCAAACCTAACATTGCCTTAGCAGATTTTATTGCGCCTAAAGCATCAGGGAGGCAGGACTATATAGGCTGTTTTTGCGTTACAACAGGATTCGGGACCCAAGAAATAGCAGCAAAATACGAGGCAGATAATGATGATTACAATTCCATAATGATAAAAGCCTTAGCCGATAGATTGGCAGAGGCTTTTGCAGAATACCTGCACAAAGAAGTGAGAACCCGCTACTGGAATTATGCCAAAAATGAAAATCTTTCTAATGAAGAATTGATTAAGGAAGTTTATAAAGGTATTCGACCTGCCCCTGGCTATCCTGCTTGTCCAGACCACTTGGAAAAGAAAACCATTTGGGAGGTTCTCAAAGTAGAGGAAACCATTGGCGTAAAACTGACCGAAAGTCTGGCTATGTGGCCAGCAGCCAGTGTTAGCGGCTACTACTTTGCAAATGCCGAAGCTAGATATTTTGGTTTAGGGAAAATTACAGAAGACCAAGTTATAGATTACAGCAAACGAAGAGAAATAACCATTGAAGAAGCCGAAAAGTGGCTCAACCCAAATATCGTGAACCAAGCATGAAAGTAACTGAACACATAAAACGATCAAATGGAGAAACCCAATTTACATTTGAAATTCTTCCCCCATTAAAAGGGCAACATATTCAATCTATTTTTGATAACATAGATCCCTTAATGGAGTTTAACCCACCTTTTATTGATGTCACCTATCATAGAGAAGAGTATGTATACAAAGAAGTTGAAAATGGCTTGCTAAAAAAACAAGTGGTAAAAAAGCGACCAGGAACAGTGGGCATATGTGCAGCGATACAGAATAAATATGGGGTAGATGCAATTCCTCATATACTATGTGGCGGATTTACAAAAGAGGATACCGAGAACTTCTTGGTCGATCTGGATTTTTTGGATATAGACAATGTGATGGCCTTAAGAGGTGATGCCGTTAAAAGCGAAATCTATTTTAAGCCAGAAAAAGAAGGGCATACCTACGCGAGTGATCTAGTGGCACAAATTGAAAACCTAAATAATGGCAAATATTTAGATGACGAACTCCAGAACAGTTCTTGTACCAATTTTTGCATCGGAGTTGCTGCTTATCCCGAAAAACATATGGAAGCACCAAGTTTAGAAAGTGATATTCATTTTCTGAAAAAGAAAATTAAAAAAGGAGCGACTTATATCGTTACTCAAATGTTTTTTGACAACAAAAAATACTTCGATTTTGTAGATAAATGTAGAAAAGAAGGTATCACAGTACCTATAATCCCAGGACTGAAGCCAATCGCTACAAAAAAACAGCTCAATTTAATTCCGCATCGTTTTCATGTAGATTTGCCTGACGAACTCATTATAGAAATCGTAAATTGTAAAGATAATAAACAAGCACGGCAAGTAGGGATTGAATGGTGCATAGAACAATCAAAAGAATTACAAAAAGCTGGGATTCCGGTGTTACATTATTACTCTATGGGTAAAAGCGATAATATTAAAGCCATCGCTAAAGAGGTTTTCTAAAGCATTACATTTTTTTAAGCTTTTCATAACAATTGTACACTCGCCTAATTCTTAATTTTGCGGCGAATTTAATGCCCAAATCATGAAGTTTATAAAACAAAATAAAAACGAGTTTAAATTTGCAATCCAACTATTGGTAATTACAATTGCATCTTTATTGGTTGCCCTGTTCATAAATTAAATAATCTATTACTTTTGTCAGTAACCAATTATTTATGAAGTACTGGCTAACGACTTATTTAATTCTTTTCGGGTTATTATTATTTTCACAAGAGAAGAAAGTCACTGACTCCTATTTCGATTTAAATTATTTCTCTGGCAATATTGCACTTCATAATAATGATATTCTTCATCTTATTACAGGTCGTCCCGAAGGTATTATCCTTAGTTGGAACAAAAAAACCTTTGGACGGGAGGATTGGGAGCAACGCTATAATTATCCAGATTACGGTGCTTCGTTTATTTTTCAGAATTTAAAAAATGAGGTGCTTGGTAACAACTATGGATTATATGCACATTATAATTTTTATTTTTTCAAGAGACATTTAATGTTGAGAATCGGACAAGGGATTGCCTATAATACCAATCCTTACGATAAATTAGAGAATCATAAGAATATTGCTTTTGGCTCGCATTTATTAAGCTCAACATACGTAATGCTGAACTATAAAAAGCAGCGTCTTTTTGACCGTTTTGGGTTAGAAGCTGGCTTATCCTTAATCCACTATTCTAACGCCAATGTAAAAGCACCAAATACGAGTATTAATACAATAGCTCTCAATATAGGATTAACTTACGATCTCGATGAAGAAGATTCAGAATATATAGATGATTTAGAAGATGAAAAATTTACAGAACGGATAAAATATAATTTGGCATTTAGAAGCGGAATCAACCAAAGTGATATCATAGGCAGTGGGCAGTTTCCGTTTTATATTTTATCAGCCTATGCCGATAAGCGATTGAGCCATGTCAGTGCTATTCAGTTTGGAGTTGATGTCTTTTTTTCTAACTTTTTAAAGGAATTGATTCATTACCAATCGGTATCCTTTCCCGAATTGGATGTTAGTGGAAATGAAGACTATAAGCGTGTTGGATTATTTGTTGGGCACGAATTATTTATCAATAAAATGTCAATCGAAACACAATTGGGCTATTATGTCTACTACCCTTTTGATTTTGAGGGTAGAACGTATTTTAGAGTAGGTTTAAAACGTTATTTTGGGCAAACGTTTTTTGGTGCCATAACCTTAAAGTCCCATGGTGCTAAAGCCGAAGCCGTTGAATTTGGAATAGGCGTAAGATTGTGATTAGCCATTCCTGAGCAGTCAGGAATCTAGTTTATTTTAGAATGAGAAGATTTATTTATTTACTTTTAATTATATGCTTCGCTTGTGATAGTGAAGATGCTAATGATTGTTTTCAAACGGCAGGAAATATTATTCAAGAAGAAGTTATGGTTGCTTCTTTCGAAAGCATTTTGGTTAATAGAGATATAGAATTGATCATTGTGCAAGCTGATGACTATAAAGTGACCATTGAGACAGGCGAGAATTTATTGAGTGATGTAAAAGTTGAAGTTGTAGGTAATAGATTAGTGCTTACCGATAATAACACATGTAATTTTGTAAGGGACTTTGGCATTACAAAGATTTATGTAGAAGCCCCTGATTTAATTGAAATTCGAAATTCATCACAATATGAAGTATCTTCAGTTGGAATTTTATCTTATCCAAGCTTAAGCTTGATTTCTGAAGACTTCAATGAGAGCGTAGAATTTACAGTAGGCGACTTTAGGTTAAGTGTAAACAATCAGAGTTTAGATATAGTTTCTAATAATATAGCTTCATTTTATATTGATGGCACAACAGAAAACCTTTCTGTTCGATTTTTTTCTGGTTCGGGTCGATTTGAAGGTAGAAACTTAGTTGCTCAACACATTGGCGTAAATCATCGCGGAAGTAACGATATGATTGTTAATCCTATACAATCATTGACAGGAATACTCAGAGGAACAGGTAATGTGATCGCAGTGAATGAGCCACCTCTAGTCGATGTTGAACGCGTCTATACGGGTCAACTATTTTTTGATTGAAAATTATTCATTTTCTAAATATTCATTAAAACAACAATCACAAGGATAAAAAACAGTCCTATCCTACCACTACCATTCCAACTTTCTTTGATAATATCCTTAAAACGTTTTTTATTAAGGTAAAAACACCATTTGATAGAGGCACCTATATCTCTTAAAATATCAGGGATAGCTTCAGAGATAATTCCAGCCAAAAAATTCATAATAGCTTCACTGATGTTTAACTGGTTAGTTCTCTAAATAAACTTTCTAAACTAGCATTTTTTTGGTTGAGTTGTAGAATTTTTAACTCATTATCGTGCGCAAAGTCAAACACATGCGAACGCATATCATCTTTTGTTGAGAATGTAATTTCATAAACAAAACCATGTGTGTTTTTTACAGATGCCACTTTAGGTAATTTTAATAAAAAAGTATCTTCAACTCTGTAATCAAACTCAACAACAACGACTTGTTCTTGTCCTTCTCTCAAATCTTTTAAGTATTTATCGGCAACCACTTCGCCTTTATTGATAATAATGACACGATCGCACATGGCTTCAACTTCTTGCATAATATGTGTCGATAGAAAGACAGTTTTTTTCTTGCCAATGGTCCTAATAAGGTTTCTAATCTCTACCAATTGATTTGGATCTAAACCTGTAGTGGGCTCATCTAAGATTAATACATCGGGATTGTGCAACAGCGCATTTGCCAAGCCCACACGTTGTCGGTAACCTTTAGAAAGTTGGCCAATTTTCTTATGGGCCTCTGGTGTGAGGCCAGTTAATTCTATAACCTCATTAATTCTAGATTTTGGCGTACCATGGACATTAGCATTAAAGCTTAAATATTCCCTAACGTATAAATCCGTATAAAGTGGATTGTGCTCTGGCAAATATCCAACACTACTTTGCACACTTCTTTTGTTGGTGCTAACATCAAAACCGTTTACATTGGCCGTTCCTTCGGACGCTTCAATAAAAGTGGTTAGAATTTTCATCATTGTTGATTTTCCAGCACCATTAGGACCCAAAAAACCAACGATTTCAGCATTGTTCACTTTAAAGGAAACATCGTTCAGCGCTTTCTGATCTTTGTAAAGCTTCGTTATGTTTTTAACTTCAATAGACATTCTGTAGATTATT
The DNA here is from genome assembly GCF_028282165.1 of Winogradskyella sp. GTDB lineage: Bacteria > Bacteroidota > Bacteroidia > Flavobacteriales > Flavobacteriaceae > Winogradskyella. The sequence continues at coordinate 350,056 of NZ_JANQIM010000033.1, forward strand.
TAATCAAAAGTACATGAAATTTGTGCATCGTAACAAAAATTAGTTCGTTACAGAATAAAAATACGTAATCTATAATAGGGCTCAAGGTTTATTGTAATATCTGTAAAACTTAGGTCGATTGTTAAAAAAGCGGCGTCAACAATTTTGATTTGTAAAAATATTAATTACATTAGCCCCATTAATAACAAGAATGAGTATATCTAAAACATATTTTAACTGGTTTTATTTCTTTTTTAAGTAAAGGAACGAGACTGTGTATGTTTTATTTAAATATAAGTTATGGAAGTCTCGATTAAGTCGAGACTTTTTCTTTTTCAACCTTTAGCGGTTGAAAGAATCCTGAACAGGTTTTAGGAGCATGTAAAAGAACGAATTTTGACAAAACCAATAGCAATACAAGGCATCAAAGGGTCGTTTCATCACGAAGTGGCAAAACAATACTTTAACGTCAAAACAGAAGTCGTTGAGTGTATGTCTTTTGATAGTGCTGTAGATAGTCTCATTAATGGCGATACAGATAACATTGTAATGGCTCTAGAAAACTCTATTGCAGGTTCGATCATACCAAACTATGCACTAATAGACAATTATAATTTAAATATTGTAGGTGAATATTATTTGGAGATTCAGCACAATTTATTGGCATTGCAAGGCGAAACCATAGCATCGATAAAGGAAGTGCATTCGCATCCCATGGCCTTGTTACAGTGTAAAGTCTTTCTCAAGGATTATCCTCATATCAAATTGGTTGAAGCAAAAGACACTGCCGATGTGGCAAAGCAAATTTCGGAAGGCAATGTAAAAGGAATTGCTGCTATAGCCAGTAAAAATGCAGCAAGTTTATATGGACTCAATATTTTGGCCGAGAACATTCAGACCATAAAGCACAATGAAACGCGCTTTGTTATTGTTAAGCGTCAAAATCACCATCTTAAACGAAAAGGACTTAATAAGGCATCATTAAAATTTGAATTAGACCACAAACGTGGTAGCTTAGCGACCATACTCAATGTAATGAGTGATTGTAAATTGAACCTAACTAAAATTCAATCCTTGCCAAAAATCGAGACGCCTTGGAAATACGCTTTTTTCGTTGATGTTACTTTTGAGGATTACAAAGACTATGAAAAGGCCAATTCAATTATGAAACTTATGGCAGAGAATTTTAAAGTGTTAGGCGAATATAAAAATGCGAGATTATGATAGAGGTTGCCAACCGTTTAAAACATGTAGAAGAATATTACTTCTCTAAAAAACTTAGAGAAGTGGCGTTTTTAAAATCACAAGGAAAACCGATTATTAACCTAGGAGTTGGCAGTCCTGATTTAGAACCACCTTTTAAGGCTACCATGCTTCTAAAAGATAGTTTAGATGAGGAAGGCGCCAACAAATATCAGAGTTATCAGGGTCTTCCTGAACTGAGGGAAGAAATAGCTAATTTTTACAAGCAACGCTATAAAGTAAGTTTAAGTGGTCAGGCCGAAATACTACCACTGCTAGGGAGTAAAGAGGGGATTATGCATATTTCTATGGCGTTTTTAAACAAAGGCGATGAAGTGCTGGTGCCAAATCCAGGGTATCCGACCTATTCAGCAGTGACCAAGCTTTTAGAGGCCAAACCAGTTCTGTACGACTTAATGGAAGATAACCATTGGTTGCCAGACTTTATTGCTTTGGAGCGATTAGATTTAAGCAAGGTGAAAATTATGTGGATCAACTATCCACATATGCCTACAGGAGCCAATGCACCTAATAAGTTTTATGATGAGGTTATTGCTTTTGGCAAGCGTCATAACATTCTCATCGTAAACGATAACCCTTACAGTTTTGTATTGAATGAAAAGCCGATAAGCATCATGCGCTATAACTATGCAAAAGAGGTTTGCTTAGAATTAAATTCTTTTAGTAAAACCTTTAACATGGCTGGTTGGCGCGTAGGTATGGTAGTTGGTAGTTACGAACACCTTAATGCAATATTAAAAGTAAAAAGTAATATGGATTCTGGAATGTTTTACGGTATTCAAAAAGGCGCTATTGAAGCTTTAAAATGTTCGGATATGTGGTTTGTAAGTTTAAATAGTGTTTACGAACAAAGACGTGAGTTGATCTGGAAATTAGCTGAAGCGTTAAACTGTACTTACGATGAATATGCCACAGGAATGTTTGTTTGGGCAAAATTACCACCACATTTAAAATCCGAAGAGTTTTCGGATTTGGTATTAAAAGAGCATTCCATTTTTATAGCACCAGGAACAGTTTTTGGAAGCAATGGTGAAGGCTATGTGCGTTTTTCATTATGTGCGCCAGAAAAAATAATAGAAGAAGCAATAGCAAGAGTATGATGAGTAAACAGTTAACAGTAGCAGTTTTCGGTCCCGCATTGTTTCTAAGAATAATGATTCAAGAAGAAATAAATTCCCTTTCCAATTGGAAAGGTTTAGGATTATGAATAATGTTTTTGTCATTGGAGTAGGATTGATTGGAGGAAGTTTTGCGTTGGATATTAAAAAGCAAAATTCTGAATGTACCATCTTTGGAATTGATAACAATGAAAACCATTTAGATGAAGCGATCCAACTAGGTATAATAGATGAGAAGGCCAACTTAGAGAGTTTAAGTAAAGCCGATTTGGTAATTATTGCGATCCCTGTGGATGCAGCTTTAGAGGTGTTGCCAAAAGTTTTACATAAGATTTCTGATGAAGCCATTGTATTTGATGTGGGATCTACCAAAGAGGATATCTGTCTTAAGGTAAAACCGCATCCAAAACGAAGAAATTTTTTGGCGGCCCATCCTATCGCAGGTACGGAGCATTCGGGGCCGCGCGCTGCCTTACAAGGACTGTACAAGAACAAAACCAATATTATTTGTGAGGTTGAAGAGACCGCGTTTAAGCTTCAGGAGAAAGCTTTGAAGCTATTTTCGGATTTAGGGATGCGCATTCGATACATGAACCCGAAAGCTCACGATAAACATATTGCCTATGTGTCGCACTTATCTCATATCAGTTCATTCATGTTGGGAAAAACGGTCATTGAAAAGGAAAAGAACGAACGTGATATTTTTGATATGGCTGGCAGTGGTTTTGAAAGCACAGTACGTTTGGCTAAAAGTTCACCAGCTATGTGGACACCTATTTTTGAACAGAATAAAACCAACGTTATTGAAACGCTAGAAGAGTATATCAATAATTTAAAGCATTTTAAACAGCTAATGGAAGAAGGCAATTTTGAAGCGGTTTATAATGAAATGAAAACCACAAATCACATAAAGGAGATATTAAACGGAATAAATTAATAAACAATTCAATAACTAAAATAGAAATACCAAAAATTGGAATTTAGAGATTGAAATTTGGAATTTTAAAAATCTATGGAAAACAAAAAAGAGTTGAGAAATTGGCTAGATGCATTTAACTTAGAGCATCCATTGGTTATTGCTGGGCCATGCAGTGCAGAAACCGAACAACAGGTGCTTCATATTGCGCACCAACTAAAAGATAGTGATGCAACGGTATTTAGAGCAGGTATTTGGAAACCAAGAACGCGCCCTGGAAACTTTGAAGGTGTAGGAGCTCTTGGTTTAAAATGGATGCAAAAAGCTAAGGAAGAGACCGGGATGATGATTACGACCGAAGTAGCCAATCCTCACCATGTGGAATTAGCTCTAGAACATGATATTGATATTCTTTGGGTAGGAGCAAGAACGACGGTAAGCCCATTCATAGTTCAGGATATTGCAGAAGCGCTGAGAGGAACAGACAAACCGGTACTGATAAAAAATCCGGTTAATCCAGACTTATCGCTCTGGTTAGGTGCAGTTGAGCGTTTTTACACGGCTGATGTTAAGAACTTAGGTGTTGTTCATAGAGGCTTTTCGACGTATGAGAAAACGCGCTACAGAAATAATCCCGAGTGGCAATTGGCAGTAGATTTGCAGAACCGTTTTCCAGATTTACCTTTAATATTAGATCCTTCCCATATTGCAGGACGTCGCGATATTATTTTCGATTTAAGCCAAACAGCATTAGATTTAAATTACGATGGATTAATGATAGAAACACATCACGATCCTGATAATGCATGGAGCGATGCTGCACAACAGATTACACCTGATACTTTGATAAAATATACTCAGGATTTACGCATTAGAAAAGAAGTAGGTGAGGACGCTGAGTTTAAGAACAGTATAAATACCTTAAGAACCAAAATAGATGTCATAGATCACCAGCTTATTGAAATTTTAGGTAAACGTATGCAAGTTGTAAAGGGTATCGGAACCCTAAAGAAAAAGCATAATGTGGCGGTATTGCAAAATAAACGCTATAACGAAATTCTAGGTAGAATGATACTAGAAGGCGAAGAAAAGAACTTAAGCGAAGAATTTATTTTAAAGATGTTTAAAGCGATACACCAAGAATCAATTAATCATCAAGAGGAGATTATTAATCATTAAACCAAAAAAGGCTCGCATTAGCGAGCCTTCCTTTTTTAATCTTCTTCCCAATCCCAGCCATTTTTAAAGTAGACCACCTTCATAACATCGTTCCAATTTTTCTTGTGCACTTTAAATTGTTCCTCGGTTAAAATGGGTTTTATTCTCGAGTTCATTTTAGTAACTAGCTTCTCCAGTTCTTCCTTAATTTCTTCACTGGTATAATCTTTATCTTTGTCATTGAGACGTTGCATATCATAGGCATAGTGCAATAGATATCTGTAGTATTCTTCCTCTACGTCTTCAGAAAGATTCATTGCTTTTGTTTTTTCGTAGAAAAGCAATTGTAAATTTGCTCTTTCGTCTACCGAGAACATGTCGACTTTGTTCTTTTCTCTTTCGAGTTGTTTCTGTGATTGTCCAATAACGGAAGAGAACGTTAAGACAAAAATGGGAATAAAAAGTAGTTTAATAGTTTTCATGATGGTTTGTTTTTAAATCTACACCAAAAGTAATTCTAGCTGCTCTTAAATTTAAGAATTAATTGACTGAACTGTATTATTTTTTAAGTGAATTAACTTATTTTAAACCTGAATTACAATCGATTAGGAATTGATCCAATTTTTCACCTCGTTCGATTTGGCTTTACTCACAACGATGCGTTCTTTGTATGGAGGCTGCGTAATTACAATTAGCTTTCCATTAAAATAGTATTTGATTTTTATTATGGATTCCTTGTTTAAAATAAATTGTCTGTTTACGCGAAGAAATAGTTTTGGATCCAACTCATTTTCAATATCCTCTAGTTTTTTATTTATGATGTAATATTGGTTGTTGAAAGTTATCGCTTTTACGATACTAGAATCTATATAGAAATAGGCAATATCTTTTGTTTTTATGGGCAACAATTCATCTCTTTTTTGAACTAAATAGGTGGATTTATAATTTGCCGATTTGGTTTCTAACATTTGCATTAGTGCTTCAATATTATTTGAAGTAAAGCCCAAAGGTTGTTGGGTAGATACAAACTTATTTATGGCATCAGAGATATCTGCCTTATTCAGGGGTTTTAATAAATAATTGACACTATTCACCTTAAATGCTTGGATGGCATATTGGTCGTAAGCTGTCGTGAAAATGATAGGTGTACTAATGGTAACTTGCTCAAAAATTTCAAAAGAAATACCATCCGCTAAATGAATATCCATAAAAATTAGATCGGCCTCTTGTATTTCAGAAAAATAAGTAACTGAAGACCTTACGGAATCAAGTGTTTTTAATACTTCAATAGTTGGGTCAATGTCATTCAACAAATAAATCAGGTTTTCTGATGCTGCAATTTCATCTTCTACAATAACGACTTTCATAAAACTTTAAATTAGAGGTAATTTAACAATAAAAAACTCATCTTGCTTAGTAATTATAATCTCATTGCCTTTTAATAACTTATAACGCTTATTGATGTTTTCAAGACCTTGTCCGGTACTATGCACAAACGTTGATCTAGGTTTAATTTTATTTTTAACGACTATCATATGGTCTTCAATATAGATAAGCACTTTCAATGGATTCTCTTCAGAGATTTCATTGTGCTTTATGGCATTTTCTACCAAAAGTTGTAAAGCAAGTGAAGGAATACTTCTGTTTAAGGCATCTTTAGGGATGTTAATATCCATAACAAACCGGTTGCGATATCTCGTTTTTATCAAGTAGATATAGCTGTTCAAAAACTTAAGCTCTTCATTTAGGGTCACTAAATCTTGTTGCCCACTTTGTAAGATGTAACGATACATATATGAAAGCTCGTTAACAAATGTGGTAGCTTCTTCGTTACCTCTTACTAATGAGTTTAAAGAATTTAAAGCGTTAAACAGAAAATGAGGATTGATCTGGTTTTTTAGGGCTGTGAGTTCATTCTGCAAACTCTGTTGCTTTAGTAATTCCTTTTCAGCCAAATCATCGCGATGGATAACCTGAAACCGCAATATCCTTGATATAAAAATAACGATGACTAGAATTGTAAAATATACAAAGTAAGATATGCCTTTACCAGAAGGGGCTAATGTCGTTTCCGTAATCATTTGATGACTGTAGAAAAAGGTAAAGACTGTTCCGAAAAACAGTCCTATATTAGCTATTACTGTAAATATGCTATTTACGATTTTGCCATAGTTTAACCTATACTTCCAATTTGTGTTTAATTGAAGCCCAATAAGGGAATAAACAAATAGAAAGAGCAGTCTCGTCAAAACATCTTTGACAGAAACCTGATCGAAAGACTTACTAATATTACCGAATACTTCATACAACTCTAATGTTCTAGGTAGATTTATTAAAAACGAGATTAATAAAGCAATTGTGACTAGTGTTGGCGCTTTTACATATTTTACTTTCGAAGCCAAATTGTAAGATTGAATGATATAGAATGGTAAAATAGTCAAAATATATGATTTTAGCTCTTTTGATTAATTATGGAATATCTATCGTATCTTCAACTTCTATGACTTCAATATCACTTGGCTCAATGACATCGAAATCTTCTATGTTTTTAAAGATTATCTTTTCTAGTTCGTCAATTTCACAGTTGAGATCGCAATCGTCAATATAGTTTGTGTAATTGTCACAAAAAGTTATGTCTTGTGGTTTTTCTGTGTTATAGCTTTCATCATATAGATTTAGCTCTGTATTGACTCCAATGGAGGTAATTAAGCAAATAATAATTCCGCTAACGATTGTAAAAAGTTTGGTTTTCATAATTTCTGATTTTTAGTATTATTTCTTATACAAATTTACTTATCGAAATTGCTATAAATCCTTGAAAAACAGGTGAAACGACCTAAATGAGAGCTGAAATAGCTTTTAAGGAATGTGAAGTAATTTCTATTGGATTGAAGACATAAAAAAACCTCCCACTCTTAGTGAAAGGTTTTCTACGTAATTAAAATAAATGTCTATGTTCTACCAGCCTCTACGTTTCTTCTTTACATCATTTTCATTACGTTCGTTTCTATCATCTCTTCGCTCTCTTCGGTCTTCTTTACGCTCTCTGTTATCTTCGGCCAGTTCTCGTTTTGTAGCTTCTATATCTTGCTTCAATGAGTCAATAAAATTTAAAACGAGTTGCTTTTTGGCTAGGGCATCTTCATTATTATCAAATGTAAAATTATAAGACTTCAGTGTTTTCAAAATATCTGCTTGGCGTTCAGCTCTAGCAATTTGTTGTTCAAAATCCCTCACATCATCTCGTCGATCTCTTTTGTCATCTCTCTTATTTATACGATCTCTAGTCATATCTCGTCGGTCGTCGTCTCCATCGTATCGCCCTCTTTCAGAATCTTCCCTATTACGTCTTATTTCTCTTCGATCCGATCGCAATTCTGCAGAACTTTGAGCTATTTCTTTTCTTGCTTTTTTGGCTTTTTCTCCGCTTTGTTCGACTTCCCTAACCATATCGACCACTATATTGGCCGTTATTTGGTTGACTTCGTCAGTATCCCTAGTTTCAAATGCGGTGTTAAATAATTCTAGTTTAGCTTTAAAAGCTTCAAGTTCTTTAATGTCTCGCTCTAGCATCTTTTTGCCTTCTGCGATTTGCTTTGTGTTTTGTACGGCTTCTTTAGCGTTTTGGGCATTGGTAACAAGTCCGAAGCTTAATAGAACCAGTGCTAGTTTTAGTGATGTTTTCATTGTATTTACAGTTTTATTTAAAATTGATAATTAGCTTAATTATATACGACTTCGTATGTCACCTTTTCGTTGGAGTCTGTTATCTTCTTGTAAAGAATATCATTATACTCGTAATAGGTTTTTTCGTCCAGAACAACTTCTTCAGCATCTTCATGGATTTCTGAGACCACGGTTCCTACAGGTGGTTTTGCGACTTCATATTTTCCTTCATCTTCATCAGGTTCAGGAGATTCAATGTAATAGATACCAGAATGATAAAAGTAGATAGAAGAACCCATAACAATTCTAACGTGGCCAACAGGTAACACCGTAATTCTAAATCCTAGAGGTGGCATTACCACTATGTATTGGTCGCCGTAAGCTGTGTAGTAAACTCCCGAATAGTAGAAATACGGTAATCCTCTGTACACGATTCTTACATGATGTCTTGGTAATGTTCTTACAACTCGTCTATGTCTTGGGTATCTATAATTTGGGTTTCTCCTAACGTGTTGCGTTGTATATCTATCATTATGCCTGCCATGATTTGTGTTAACCTTGTCTTTTGTACTGATACGTTCAGTTTTTACGGCTTTATTTTTTGTGCCGTTTCGTTTTTGCCCATTTATTTCATTTGAGAATAAAAGCGAAATGAGAAGCAGACCTATTCCTAATGTGTGTTTTACGGTTTTCATGATTAATAGTTTTTAATGTGGTTGTACTTGTTTTAAAATTCTCATACAAAGTTATTTTGATAAATAGTTGATTAGCCTTGCTAAATAATTGAAGCGACTAAAATAGCGAGTGAAATATCTATTATGATGTTTGAAGTAATATGAGTAAATCAAAAAAGGCTCGCATTTGCGAGCCTTCTAGGTATTGTGTTTTGTTAATTTATCGATTTCTCTTAAAAATATATCTCGTAACAAATATACCTTGGCCATCACCATCACCAGCATCACTTTCCGATGAACTTGTCACAAAAGCAAGTTCCCATCCTTCTTGACTCATGGCGATGAGCTTAGAGGTAATAACAGCATCGTTTGCCACTATATTTTGAAAACGAATTCCGCCTATATTAAAAAAATTAAGGAGTTTGGTTTCTTCAAAATCCTTGACGCGGATATTTTTTCTTTTAGACTTATTCCTAGTATTATCGTCTTCGGTCTGCTCGGAAGTAAACTCAGAATAGTCTCTTTCAACATTAGAGGATATTAACCTAGAACGGCCCAAACCGCTCGGTACAATAGATTCTACACTTGTAATTACCTTGTATTCAACATTTGGTGTTTGGTTTTGATTTATAAAGGAAAATGAAACCAGCCCGACAACGATTGTTGCAATAAATAAGAGATTTTTTTTCATGATTGTTGATTTTGTTTTATATACTTAAAATAAAGACTTTTTAGTTAAAAGTTGTTACTTTGTCGTTATTAATTCGCTTAATGACAGGAACTGTTTATAAATCTACTGGAAGTTGGTATACCGTTAAAACAATGAACGGTAGGTTTTATGAATGTAGAATTAAGGGGAGGTTTAGATTACAGGGCATAAAAAGTACTAACCCTATTGCTGTCGGTGATAAAGTTCAGTTTGAGTTAGAGACCAAAAACAACAGGGAAACAGGTGTTATAAATAGGATTGAAGAACGAACCAACTATATCGTTAGGAAATCCGTAAACCTGTCTAAGCAGACCCATATTATTGCCGCAAATATCGATCAGGTATTTCTTTTGATCACTATAGATAATCCACCCACTTTTACAAGTTTTATTGATCGTTTTTTGGTTACCGCTGAAGCATATTCAGTTAAAACCATATTGCTATTCAACAAAATTGATACTTATAACGATGAGGCTTTACTCGAAGTAAAGTATTTGATAAATATCTACAGAAAGATAGGTTACGAGTGCATTGAAATTTCTGCTAAAACAGGACAAAATATTGATAAAGTAAAAGCATTAATGGAGCATAAGGTAAGTATGTTTTCTGGGCATTCTGGTGTTGGCAAGTCCACACTGGTTAATGCCATTGAGCCTTCATTAGATCTTAAGACAAAAGAGATCTCAGAGCAACATATGCAAGGACAGCATACAACGACTTTTGCAGAGATGTTCGATTTAAGTTTTGATGCCAAGATTATAGACACCCCAGGGATTAAGGGTTTTGGTGTAGTGGATATGGAGAAAGAAGAAGTCGGTGATTATTTCCCAGAATTTTTTGCACTAAAGCAAGATTGTAAATTCAATAATTGTTTGCATTTAAAGGAACCAAAATGCGCTGTAAAATTAGCGCTCGAAAATGATGAGATTTCCTATTCAAGATATCGTAGTTACCTTCAGATTTTAGAAGGTGAAGAGGAACATTACAGAACAGATAATTGGGATAACGGATGAGGGTTGTAGTGCAAAGAGTGTCCCAAGCTTCAGTGGTTATTGACAACAAAAAAGTAGCCGCAATAAAAAACGGACTGTTGGTTTTACTAGGGATTATAAATGAAGATACCCAAGAGGATATAGATTGGTTATGCAAAAAGATTATTAACCTAAGGATTTTTCCCGATGAAAATAATGTTATGAATATATCACTGCTAGATGCAGGAGGTGATGTCATTTTAGTGAGTCAGTTTACATTACATGCCAGTACAAAAAAAGGAAACAGGCCAAGTTATATAAAAGCGGCTAAACCAGATATCGCAATTCCAATATATGAAGCCTTTCTAAAAACACTACAGTTAGAATTGGGCAAGTCCATACAAACAGGGCAATTTGGTGCAGATATGAAAGTTCAATTGATCAATGATGGACCAGTTACCATAATTATCGATTCAAAAAGCAAAGCGTAGTTATTATATTGATTTTGTGCTGATAATCGAAGATTTTATTCTGATAATCGAGGATATTACATATGTAAGGCGTTTATGACAATTATCATCTAATGCATTGATCTTCCTTTTTATATTGCATAGGCAAAAATAGTTGATCAAATGTGTATACTACGAAAAAGATTTGCTCTGTCTATCCTCTTGTTTTTTTCTTCCTTTTTTGGCTTTTCACAAGATAAATCGGCGTATAACGCTTTAAGTATCCCTTTAGAATTAAAGTCCAATGCCAATGCCATTATCCGTTATGAAAACAAAGTTGTAGAGATCGTTAGTAAAGATGAGATTAAGGTTGTTTCCAAAAGAGTTACAACGGTTCTTAATAAGTATGGTAATCGTCATATAAATGCAGTTCAGTTTTACGATAAACATACTAAGATAGAGAAAATGATTGCTTATATCTATGATGAGTTTGGTAATGAAATAAAGAAAGTGAAAGAGCGTGATTTTAAGGATGTCAGTGCTGTAAGTCAAATATCCATTTACGAAGATGATCGTGTTAAGTATTTAGATTACACACCTTTAAATTATCCATATACAGTAGAGTATAATTATGAAGTCATTTATAAGAACACTGCTTTTTTCCCTAATTGGCTGCCTATCAATGATTATTATTTAAGTACACAGCATTCAGAATTTAAAATCGTAAATAATGCAAGCATTGAGTTAAAAACAAAAAAAGAAAATTTTGAGTTTTATCCAATTACCGAAGTGTCAGATAACCATTTTATAGCTAGTAATATTGAAGGCATAAAGCAAGAATCTTACACACCCGGATTGAATAGTATAGTACCGCGATTTAGGGTTGCATTAAAAGCATTTAATATGCTTGGGGTTGAAGGAATAAATAATAATTGGAGTGATTTTGGTAAATGGATGTACGATAGGTTATTAACTGGGACAGACAATATTCCGCAGACGACCATAAATGAAGTTAAACAACTAACGAGTGGTGTAGATGATAAGATTGAACGCGCAAAGCTTGTATATAAATATATGCAAGATAAAACACGCTACATCAGTATACAAGTAGGAATTGGAGGTTGGAAACCCATGATTGCAGAAGAGGTCGATGCATTAGGGTATTCAGATTGTAAAGGTCTTTCCAATTATACAAAAGCATTGTTAGAGGCTGTAAATGTACCTTCTTACTATACAGTGATATATGGTGGTCGTAGTATTAGGCATATTGATAGCGAATTTTCGGCAATTCAGGGAAACCATGTCATTTTATGTATCCCTGATGAAGAAGAAAACATTTTCCTTGAATGTACAAGCCAGACAAATCCTTTTGGGTTTATAGCAGGGTTTACAGATGATAGGACTGCATTATTAGTAAAACCAGAAGGAGGAGAGATTGTACATACTAAAATATACAGTGCAGAAGATAATTTACAAGAAACTACTGCAGATATTATACTTAATGATACGGGTGGTTTTGAAGCAGACGTTGTTGTTGAGACCACAGGTTTTCAATATCATCTTCATGAAGGACTTGAAAATGAAACACAAAGAGATCAGCAACTGCATTACAAGGAATATTGGGATAATATAAATAATCTCTCAATTGAGAAGATAGCATTAGAAAATGATAAAGAGAATATTGTTTATAGTGAAAAGGTGAAATTGTCTTCTTCGAGCTATGCTTCAAAAAGTGGCAATCGGCTTATTTTACAGCCCAATATGTTTAATAAAGTCTCAAAAATTCCGACCAGATATACCGATAGAAAGCTAGACTTTAAAATAGATCGTTCGTTCAAGGATACGGATGAGTTTATAATTCAACTGCCTCAGTCATTTCAATTAGAAGTAATGTCCGAAGGTAAATCAATAGAAAGTAAGTTTGGAAGCTATCAATTTAAGTTAGAAGCGATAGGAGAGAATCAAATAAAATATACAAGGACTTATACCTTACTAAAAGGAGCCTATGATAAGGAAGAATATAAGGCGTTTAGGGATTTTAGAAAACAAATAGTAAAGTACGATAAGACCAAAATTGTACTTGTAAAAACATAAGTATTAAACCATTAAGTTCAAACATAAGTAAAATATTCAACCGATGAAAACAAAAATATTAGTAGCTATTATAGCTTTACTGTTTACGATACAAGCTCAAAGTCAAAACTATGATTTTGGTAAAGTATCTAAAGAAGAACTTCAAGAGAAATTTCATTCAAATGATTCCTCTGCCGTAGCAGCGGTATTGTATAAAAAAGAAGAAATCAAATTCCATTTTACAAATACCGAAGGGTTCAGGCAAGAGCGCATTGTGCACGAACGTATAAAGATATACAACAAGGATGGGTTCGACTGGGCTACGCAAAAGGTTTATTTATACAAAGGAACAAGCAATAGCAATGAGAAAATTTCTAATCTAAAGGCATACACCTATAATTTGGTGGATGGTAAAATTGAGAAAGAAAAATTGAGTAAGGATGGAAAGTTTACCGAAGATAGAAGCGAACATATACGTGTAAGCTCTTTTACAATGCCTAATGTTAAGGAAGGGTGTGTTATCGAATTTAAGTATACGGTTAGCACAGCAAGAAAAAGCATTGAAGATGTTGTTCTTCAATACGATATACCGATTAATAAAGTTGATATTAAAATAGCTACACCAGAATACTACATTTACAATGCGTTGTTAAACCCAAGAGCATCATTTACACCAAAATTAGTTACAAGTCAAAAAACCACCCAAGTACCATTTGAATATATGATGAATATCATCTCAATTAATGAACATCATGTACCTGGGCTTAAAAGTGAAGCTTTTGCAGGTAATATCGATAATTATAGATGTAAGTTAAGTTTAGAGCTAACGGCTGCTTTAAATGCGCAAAAGATTTTAGATAAGACATTTACTACGACTTGGGAAAAGGTGAGTAGAACCATCTATGAAAGTCAATACTTTGGTCAACAAATCGAGAAGACTAATTTTTATAAAGATGAGTTACAGGCACAGGTTGCTAATGCAACCGACGACTTTGAAAAAGCACAAACTGTTGAGGCTTTTGTAAAATCTAAGGTTAAATGGAACGGTAATTATGGAAAATATTCTCAAAACGGTATTAGAACAGCCTATAAAGAAGGAGAAGGGAATGCTGCAGATATTAATTTATTGGTGGTTTCCATGTTACGGTCATTAGGTGTAAATGCGCATCCTGTTCTCATAAGTACTCGTAATAATGGCATTCCGTTGTTTCCAACTTTAAATGGGTTTAATTATGTAATATGTAGCGTACAAAAAGGAGAAGAGTTTTTATTGATCGACGCAACATCTCAATACAGTGCAGGTAATATACTGCCTTTTAGAGTGCTTAATTGGCAAGGAAGACTTATAGAAAATAGTAGTGTATCGCGATGGGTTAATATCATGCCCAATAAAAAATCTGTAGAGTCTACAATGCTCAATGTAAAAATAAACGACGATTTTACTGCATCTGGGAAAGTATCGAAAAACCTTACTTCCTATGTCGCATATAGTTATAGAACAAACAACTCGGATATTTCAGAGGAAGAACATTTAAAGAAATTAGAAACTGATAAGGGCGATATAGAAATTAGCAATTTGAACTTTGAGAACAGTAAGGATATCTCAAAACCTGCTAAACTAAACTATGAATATGAACTGTCAGATGCTATTGATGAAATAGGTGATAAACTGTATTTTGCGCCTATGTTATTCTTTAAAACCGATGAAAATCCATTTAAATTAGAGAAGCGAGACTATCCAATTGACTTTGTTATTCCTTATTCAGATAAGTACTATGTAAATATTATGCTGCCTAAAGGCTATAAGGTTGAGTCACTGCCAAAGAAGTCCATTTTAGAATTTAAAGATGCAGATGCCAAGTTTTCTTACATGATTAGTTCTAATGGACAATATTTACAGCTAAAGGTTCAGTTAGATATAAATAATCCTTTTATATTGCCAGTGGATTATGAAAGCTTTAAAGATTTTTACAGTAGAATAGTAGAAAAACAAAGCGAACAAATTGTCCTAGCAAAATTAGAAGGATGAACATAAAGAATGCACAACTAGAAGTTGACAATTGGATAAAAGAACATGGCGTAAGATATTTTAATGAGCTTACCAATATGGCGCAACTTACCGAAGAAGTAGGTGAGGTGGCACGTATCATTGCAAGACGTTATGGTGAGCAAAGCGAAAAGGATAGCGATAAGGACAAAGATTTGGGTGAAGAATTGGCCGATGTAGTATTTGTGGTACTGTGTTTAGCAAACCAGACTGGTATAGATTTACAAGAGGCTTTTGATAAAAAAATGAATAAAAAAGCTAAACGCGATCACGATAGACATCACAATAACGATAAATTGAAGTAGATTTGCCGTTATAAATCATTCTAGGATTTCGTGGACATTCATATTCTCAAATCAACGATTAATCGCAAATCGTCCTTAACCATTACAGGCTCTAAAAGTGAGTCTAATAGATTGCTGTTATTGCAAGCACTATATCCTAATGTAAGAATAGATAATCTATCTAATTCAGATGATTCAGTGCTTATGCAAAAGGCTTTAGCTTCTAACGAGAACCTTATTGATATTCATCATGCAGGTACAGCCATGCGCTTTTTAACGGCATATTTTTCTGTTCAAGAAGGGCGGGAAGTCGTCTTAACGGGCTCTCAAAGAATGAAAGAGCGACCAATGAAAATCCTTGTGGATGCCTTGAAAGATTTGGGTGCTGACATTCAGTATATATCGAATGAAGGGTTTCCGCCATTACGAATTAAAGGTAAAAGATTGGTTAATTCTGAAGTGACATTAAAAGCCAATGTGAGCAGTCAATACATTTCGGCGTTGTTATTAATTGCGTCAAGATTAGATAATGGGCTAGAAATTACTTTAGATGGAAAGATTACTTCAGTTCCTTACATTAAGATGACATTGCATCTTTTAGACCAATTAGGAATTGAAACCAGCTTTAAGAGTAATGTTATTTCAGTTGAACCCTTATCGCAAAGCTTCGAATCCAAAATAGTTGTCGTTGAGTCCGATTGGTCTTCAGCATCTTACTTCTACAGTTTAGCTGCTTTAAGTGAGTTAAATACAGAAATAACGTTATCTACATATAAAAAAGAATCTCTTCAGGGAGATTCAGTGTTGGCCGAGCAATATCAGTTGTTTGGTGTAGAAACAAGTTTTGAAGATAACCGTATTAAGCTAAGAAAGGCATCAATGGTAGATGATCAATCGTCAATCAATCTCGATTTGAGTGATGCTCCAGACATAGCGCAGACTATCGTTGTGACGGCTTTTGGACTTGGATTAGAATGTTACTTAACAGGTTTACATACCTTAAAAATCAAGGAGACCGATCGCTTAGTAGCCTTAAAAACAGAGCTAGAAAAACTAGGTGCAGAAGTTACCATTACCGACTCGACCTTACATCTTAAGTTTTCTAATACTATAAAAAATGATGTTTCTATAGCCACTTACAACGACCATAGAATGGCCATGGCATTTGCCCCCTTAGGACTAAAAACATCCCTAAAGATTGAAAATTCAGATGTGGTGAGTAAATCCTATCCCCAATTTTGGGAGGATTTAAGTACTTTAGGATTCCGTTTAAAATAAAGTTCTAATTACTTGACAAGGCCTATTTTGAGATTGTATATTTGCAACTTCAAAAAAATTAAACGTCGCACTATGAAATTATCGCACTTCAACTTTAACCTACCAGAAGAATTATTGGCAGAACATCCAGCAGAGCATAGAGATGAATCTCGGCTAATGGTTTTAGATAGAGCAAATCAAACTATCGAACACAGACTATTTAAGGATGTTATCGATTATTTTGACGAGGGGGATGTCATGATTTTGAACAATACCAAAGTGTTTCCTGCTAGACTTTATGGTAATAAGGAAAAAACAGGTGCACGTATTGAGGTTTTTTTACTACGCGAATTAAACCAAGATCAGCGTTTATGGGATGTTTTGGTAGATCCAGCACGTAAAATTAGAATTGGTAACAAACTTTATTTTGGTGATGATGAAACTTTAGTCGCTGAGGTTATTGATAATACGACATCTAGAGGTCGTACCCTGCGTTTTCTTTACGATGGATCTTACAATGATTTTAGAAGAAAATTAACCGAATTAGGGGAAACACCACTTCCAAAATATATAAAGCGTGCCGTAGAACCAGAAGATGAAGAACGCTATCAAACCATATTTGCTAAAAATGAAGGCGCAGTAGCAGCACCAACGGCAGGATTACATTTTTCAAAGCACTTATTAAAGCGATTAGAGATTAAAGGTGTGGATATGGCAGAAGTAACACTTCACGTAGGGTTGGGGACCTTTAATCCAGTAGAAGTAGAAGATTTGTCAAAGCACAAAATGGACAGTGAGGAAATTGTTATAACCGAGCGTGCCGCTGAAATTGTCAATAGAGGAATTGATAATAAGAAACGCGTATGTGCAGTAGGTACAACATCCATGCGTACTATAGAGAGTTCTGTGTCTTCAAATGGTCACTTAAATCCGTTTGAAGGTTGGACTAATAAATTTATTTTCCCACCTTACGATTTTAGTATAGCCAATAGTATGATAACTAATTTCCATACGCCAAAATCTACTTTATTAATGATGATATCTGCTTTTGCAGGACACGATTTTGTAAAGCACGCATATGAAGAAGCGGTAAAAGAAAAGTATAGATTTTATTCTTATGGCGATGCTATGTTGATTATCTAATTGAGATTAAAACATATGATTAAGCCTCTGAATTAATTAAATTTTGGAGGCTTTTTTTATTCAATGGAATACATTTCAATTAAGTACTTTTGCATTTAATGGAGATTAAAAAGAAGGACATACGAGCATTGACTAAAGATCAGTTGAGAGCATTCTTTGTAAAGCAAGGAGATAAGGCTTTTAGGGGAAATCAGGTCTATGAGTGGTTATGGCAAAAGTCTGTGCATAGTTTTGAAGATATGACCAACATATCTTTAAAAACAAGAAAAATGCTCAAAGATAACTTTGTGATTAATCATATAAAAGTAGATCAGATGCAGCGGAGCTCGGATGGTACTATAAAAAATGCCGTAAGATTGCACGATGATCTGGTGGTTGAGTCGGTATTAATACCAACACCTTCTCGCACTACGGCGTGTGTGTCTTCTCAGGTAGGCTGTAGTTTAGACTGTAGATTCTGTGCTACGGCTAGATTAAAGCGTATGCGTAATCTCAATCCAGATGAGATATACGATCAGGTTGTTGCAATTGATAATGAGAGCAGGTTATATTATGGAAGGCCTCTGAGTAATATTGTTTTTATGGGCATGGGAGAACCCCTTATGAATTATAATAATGTGCTTAAAGCCATAGATAAGATTACTTCACCAGAAGGCTTGGGAATGTCTCCAAAGCGTATCGTAGTCTCTACTTCTGGAGTACCAAAAATGATTAAAAAAATGGCAGATGATGACGTTAAATTTAAGCTAGCGGTATCCTTGCATTCTGCTATAGATGAGGTAAGGACGTCCATAATGCCGTTCAATGCTACGTTTCCATTAACTAAACTGCGGGAAGCTCTACAATACTGGTATGCCAAAACTAAAAATAGAATTACATATGAGTATGTCGTTTGGGACGGTATTAATGATACAAAAACGGATGTTGATGCATTAGTGGAGTTTTGCAAATTTGCACCAAGTAAAGTTAATCTTATAGAATACAATCCAATCGATGATGGTGAGTTTCAACAAGCAGGCTCAAAGGCTTTGGATATGTATGTCAATGTTCTAGAAGCCAACAATATTACGGTAACCGTTAGACGGAGTAGAGGTAAGGATATTGATGCTGCCTGTGGGCAGTTAGCCAATAAAGGACAATAAAAAAAGCGGCCATCGCCGCTTTTTTTGTTGTGTTAAAAACATTCTTAATTCTTTAAAAACTTAATGGTTTCAGAGCTGCCATTTGCAAAAACTTTTGCTAAATAAATACCGTCATTTAAAGATGATAGATTAATAGACCCTGTTGTACCAGATAAAGCTTTAGATAATACATTTTGACCTAAAATTGAATAAATTTCGACATTGGTCATTTCTAAATTAGAAGACTCTAAATTAAGTGTATTGGATACTTTATTATAAAAATGCGAAAATTCGTTAGAATTAAAATCCTCAGTACTTAACTGGCTGGTAATGCTTAGATCATCTATAAAAACTGAATTTGCTTCTGCAACTCCCATTAGTAATGCAGTTTTATCTCTTACACCAAAATAGTAGCTGCCATCTGATGGTGGTATAAATGTTGCCATTCGTTGTTCATACGTAACATTATTTAAACCATCTAAAGTAGCTAAAACGGTATTTGTTGTGCCATCATTTGTCGTTGCAACTATTATTTCAATATCCTTTGCAGGTCTCGTAGCAGAAGATAATTGAAAATTACGTTGGTTAAACATAAAAGTATATTCATTAGCCGTAGTTAGATCAAAAGGACCAATATAAAAAGTAGCATCTGCAGCAGCATCTGTGAATGTACTATTAGAAAACAGAATAGCTACACCACTGTTTGCAAAATCATTTGTTGTGTCACCATCTGTGGTGTCATCTACATTATAATTCCATGAACCTGTAGGTTCAAAGAAAGACAACCCGAAATTTAATAGCAACGCTTGGTTTGCGTCTGCTTCTAAATCTTCGGTAAATGGTAACGTACTAAAATCAGGACTTGTACCTACCACTATTTCAGCGTAATTAGAAAAATCACCAGCTCCACAATCTTGTCTAACAAAAACGCCGTAAGAAACTCCTGGTGTTAATCCAGATATCTGGTATGAGTCTCCACTTGTAATTGTCGCTGTGTTGCCTCCACCTCCTTGTGTATACGGAAAAGTACCCCATTCTACTTCAAAATTACCCACTATGTCGGTTGATATATCAACTGTTGTGGTAGTAAAATCGTCGAATGTTACAACTGGAGATAAACAGGATACAGCGGTTTCCGTTAACTCAAATTGAAATGCACCTGCACTCCATCTATCATCAAAAGCAATGTAATAGGTTGAGCCATTTGTGGCATTAAATGACGTGGCAGATCTATAATCCATACCAGCAGTGTCTATATCATCGTTACCTGCTATACAGGTTAAAGAGCCACAACTGCCAGAATAGACATGTAGTCGAGTATCAGCAAAAGCACTAGTGGTGCCAACAGCCGTTGTAATATCAACTACTGCGTCAGTGGATGCAGTATAAACGTACCACTCACCTGCCATGGCACCAGATCCATTGGCAGCACAGATAGGGTCTGGCACCTCGGTGCCATTTACTGCTATAACAGTATACAAACCAGGGCCTATTGACTGTGCGGTAGCACAAGTGTCTTGAGCATCGTTAAATTGAAAGGCTAATAGAGCCAATACTAACAAAGTAATTTTTTTCATAAAAAATATTTTAGGATTAATTGTCCTAAAATAGTAAATAATTATTTATTGTCTATGTTTAATCGTTAAGATTCAATTTGACTTGGAAAAGGAACACTATATCAGAATTATTCTACATCTATTTGATAGATGGACGGTTGATCTTTTAATTTTAGAATTGGTGAATTTAACTAGGCTGATCTCTATTTTTTAAGTGATGAAGACACAAAAAAAAGTCCCAATATTTGGGACTTTTTTTACTTTTTTTAAATAAATATTAGCTCTTAATAAATTTAACAGTTTTAGAGTTACCATTAATATAAATTTTCGCTAAATAAATGCCATCTCTTATTTCTGAAACATTAATAGATTCGTTAGAACTTGTAAGTTGTTTTGTGATTACATTTTGTCCTAAAATTGAAAATATTTCAATTCTTGTAAAGTTTTCATTAGAAGAATTAATGACTAAATCTTCTGTTATGTTGTTATAATTGTAAGAGAAAGAATTTGCAGTAAATTCATCTACGCTTAATGTAGTTGCATTTACTTCCAAATCATCAACAGATAAAAAGTCTTGATCGGTACAGTCCCAGTGTCTAAATGCAATATAGACTACAGGCTCTCCAGCAAGACTCGATATATCAAGACTTTGAGGAGTTGGGGTTCCTGTATTTCCAACATCACCTAAGGTTTGAGTCATTGAAGTAGCTGAATTAATCAATACAGCTATATCATTACTTGTTCCAACATGAACACTGTACTTTTCTTCATCCCAAGATTGGGCAGCTACTTGAGTTATCCAGTTCACAGTAATGGTGCCTCCAGCATTAGTTAAATCAATAGCCGGAGATACAGCCCAATTATCTGGGAATAGTGGTGCACCCTGCCACGATCTGGAAATAAAAGAAACTGGAGTAACGGGATTAGGTGGCGTTGCAGTATCTTGAATTTGAAATATATCCCCCCAATTATTTCCATCGCCGTCAGAGTCGGTTAAGGTCCAATCAGAAACATCTTCATCGTTGAAGTCATCTGACCAAATAATGTTTTGTGCATTGTTTAAATTAAATAATACTAATGCAAATAAAAGTAAAGTAATTTTTTTCATAAAGTTTGATTTTGATTAATAGCTTTAAAGTTACAAATAATTATCTTTTAATAATGTTAAAATTGGATTATTGAATTTTTATCGATAAAAATTGCCGTTATTCGTAATTTTGCAATGTTTTTTGCCTGTAAATGAAAATAACCGAACAAATAAAGCAGCCCATTGCCTATGAAATGGAACTTTTTGAGCAAAAGTTTCAGCTCTCTATGGCCAGTAAGGTGGCATTGTTGAATAGAATTACACATTATATTGTTAACCGAAAGGGAAAACAAATGCGCCCCATGTTCGTCTTTTTAGTGGCTAAGATGCTAAATAATGGGGAGGTCAGTGAGCGGACATATCGAGGTGCGTCCGTTATTGAACTCATTCATACGGCAACCTTAGTGCATGATGATGTAGTAGATGATAGCAATAGACGACGAGGATTCTTTTCTATAAATGCACTTTGGAAAAACAAAATCGCGGTCCTCATAGGTGACTATTTACTGTCTAAGGGTCTACTGCTTTCAATTGATAATAATGATTTCGATCTATTGAAGATCATATCAGTAGCTGTTAGGGAAATGAGTGAGGGCGAATTACTTCAAATTGAAAAAGCCAGACAGCTCGATATTACCGAAGCCATCTATTACGATATAATTCGACAGAAGACAGCCACACTTATTGCCGCATGTTGCAGTTTGGGGGCAGCATCCGTAAAACCAAATTCTACCGAAGTTGACACAATGCGTAAGTTTGGAGAACTTATAGGTATGGCATTTCAAATTAAAGACGATTTGTTTGACTATGGTGAAGAAAAAATCGGTAAGCCTACAGGTATTGACATTAAGGAACAGAAAATGACTTTACCATTAATCCATGTCTTAAACAATTGTTCGAATAAAGAGAAATCCTGGCTTATTAATTCTGTTAAAAATTATAACAAGGACAAGAAGCGCGTTAATGAAGTTATAGCATTTGTAAAGTCTAATGGAGGGCTGGAGTATGCGATTTCGAAAATGAAAGCCTTTCAAGAAGAAGCACTAAATTTATTAGATTATTATCCTGAATCACCATACAAATCTTCACTAAAGTTAATGGTTGATTATGTTATTGATAGAAAAAAATAATTTATTAGATTCTGAAAATCAGTTTTTTAAGTAAAAAACAAAATATTTTTTACTATCTAGACAACCATTTGTAAAACATTTGCGTCTTTATCAATAGAAGTGCAATCGTAACCATTAGGATGAAAGTTATACAACTTCATAATGCCGATAACTATCGGAACGAAACAAAACTTATACAAAGAGCAGCGAAAAATAATCGTGAAGCACAGCATATATTATATGAGTTACATGCGCCAAAAATGTTAAGTGTTTGCAGATATTACATTAAGGATGTTCATCAAGCAGAAGAAGTAATGCTAAATGGTTTTTTTAAAGTATTTAAACACTTAAAGACATTTAAAAACGAAGGGAGTTTTGAAGGTTGGGTACGACGAATTATGGTTAGGGAAGCGATTTCTTATTTAAGGCAAAAAAAAGCCATTGAGTTTGCCACTGAGAATGAACATTTAGAGCATGATTACGGTAATAACATCAAAACCAATATAGAAGTCGCTGAAATTCAGCAACTCATAGATAATCTACCGGAAGGTTATAGAATGGTATTCGTCATGTATGCCATAGAGGGATACAAACACAACGAAATTGCAGAATTATTAAATATTTCGGAAGGTACCTCTAAATCGCAACTGTTTAAAGCTAGACAAATGCTGCAGAAAAAAATTAAGGAATTAAATAACAGTAGTTATGGCACCAATTAAATTTGAAGAACAATTAAAGGAGAAGCTCGAAAAGCGCAATTTACAACCATCGGCAGATGGTTGGGCGAGACTTTCTGATCGTTTAGATGCCGAAGATAACAGATCTAAAAAACCATGGTTAGGTTGGTTAAGCATTGCTGCAGGTATCATCATCTTGCTCGCGATAACCGTACGAATTTTTGGAGCTAAAGACATTCAAGAGACTATACCTGAGATGGTAGAAGAAGAAGCTATAGAGAATGTTAATAAGAGTCAATTACCTATTTCCAGCGAAAATGAATCCATAGAATTAGTGGCAGAAGATGTAATTATAGATACAGAAACAGAAGATAATGATACGCAAAGGACACCTCAAATTATCAACTATAAACCAGTAAGTCAAGATAGAATTAATACACAGCTAGCAGATAATACAACTAATGATGGGTCTAAACCAGAAGAAGTTATCGAGAATACCAATAAAGTGCCAAAAGCTATAGGTGACGAAGCCATAATAAATAAAGAAGCGGTTGCAAGTATGCTTAATGAGTTAAAAGCCGAAAAGAACTCCGCTATAGACAGAGAAGTCGATTCACTTTTAAAGTTGGCTAGTAAAGAACTAGTTAGGGATAAACTATTAAAGGATACAAGTAAAGCGGTAGATGCGCAATCCTTGCTGGAAGACGTGGAAGACGAAATGGGGCAGTCCTTTAGAAGTAAAGTTTACGAAGCACTTAAGGAAGGCTATGAAACAGTAAAAACAGCTGTAGCACAGCGTAACAACTAGCATCAAAATTAGAATCAAATCAAATAAAACGAACATACATCATCAAAAAACGAACAGTTATGAATACAATTACTAGAACAGCAGTATATCTCATTATTTTATTCACGGTAGCTACTACATATGCACAAGACACAAAAATCGATAGCACAGAAAGGTCTCCTAACTATTATAAAATAGAAGCCCTAGAAGAATTAAAACTTAAGATTGAAAAAGAAGAACGAGAATTCCTAAAAGAAGAGATCGAATCCATCAATCAGCGTTTAGACAACAAACAAATTACTGCTGCTGAAGCAGAGGAGCTAAAAAAAGAAGCCGCTAAGAAGAGAGCGGCCAATATTGAAAATAGATTAGCTATTATCGATAATAAGATAGCACTTCTTGGGAGAAATGGAGCTGGTTATGAAACCGATAATGAGGTTGATGGCTATTTTTCAATAAAGTTTGGTGATGACGAGGACGAATGGACAGCTGTGAGATTTGGAAGGAAGAACAGGCCTAGAAAATACGACAGACGCACTACCTCAGACATTGTATTTGCTTTCGGGTTTAACAATGCACTTATCGATGGGCAAGATCTTGGAGACTCACCGTATAAAATTGCAGGCTCAGGTTTTATGGAGTTAGGTTATGCTTGGAAAACGAGAATTTTTGACAATACCAATTTTTGGAGAATTAAATACGGGTTCTCTTTTCAGTGGAATAAATTGGATATTAAGGACAACCAGTTTTTAGTCAATGAAAATGATCTTATTACTTTACAGGAGTTTCCTGTTGAGTTGAACAAAGCCAAGTTTAGAACGACCAATTTAGTGTTCCCTGTACACTTGGAATTTGGGCCATCTAGAAAAATTGAACGCGAAAATTACTTTAGATATTCTACACACAACCGATTAAAAGTGGGACTTGGAGGATACGCTGGGTTAAACATCGGCAGCATGCAAAAACTAAAGTATAAAGAAGACGGTAACCGTATTAAGGATAAGCAACGCGGAGGATTTGAGGTCAACGAATTTGTATATGGGCTTAGTGGCTATTTAGCGTGGGGAGATATCGCCTTATATGTAAAGTACGACCTTAATCCATTGTTTAAGAACCAACCAGTTGACCAAAACAATATTTCATTGGGTATTCGTTTCGATATGGACTAAACCAATCAATTTTTGAGTGTTAAGAGCCTTGATCTAGAAATGGATTAGGGCTTTTTGTTATCTGAGACCATATCCGAATAGTTTTCAACACATATTCCTAAAACAAATTGTTTGTCTTAAATTTACAAACTTGTCACCCTGAGCTTGTCTAAGGGCGAACAAGAATTCCTAAATGTCGAATAACATCAATAAAATAGATTCCTGCCTACGCAGGAATGACAAAAGAATTGATCTCACAAAACACCATAGCACAAGTCTTTGAAACTGCTCGCGTAGAGGAGGTAATCGGTGATTTTGTACAGCTAAAAAAAGCTGGGAGTAACTATAAAGGCTTAAGCCCTTTTAGCGAAGAACGTACGCCTAGTTTTATGGTCTCACCAGTAAAACAAATCTGGAAAGATTTCTCTAGTGGCAAAGGCGGGAATGCCGTTACCTTTTTAATGGAACACGAGCACTTTACCTATCCTGAAGCCATTCGCTATTTAGCAAAAAAGTACAATATAGAAATAGAGGAAACAGAGCGAACGGAAGAGGAAAAAGCCCAAGCCGATGCTAGGGAAAGTTTGTATTTAGTCAGTGAATATGCCAATGACTATTTTCAAAAAGTCTTACATAAAACCGATCAAGGCCAGGCCATTGGTCTCAGCTATTTTAAAGAACGTGGGTTTACGGAAGACACCATTAAGAAATTCCAATTGGGCTATGCTTTAGATGAGTGGCAAGCTTTTACGGATGAGGCCTTGGGGAAAGGCTATCAATTGGAGTTTTTGGAGCAAACAGGTCTTACCATTGTAAAGGAAGAAAGGCGCTTTGATAGATTTAAAGGCCGTGTAATGTTTCCCATTCACAGTATGAGTGGCCGTGTACTTGGTTTTGGTGGTCGTATTTTAACTAACGATAAAAAAGCAGCTAAGTACCTTAATTCGCCAGAAAGTGATATCTATCACAAGAGTAAAGTGCTTTATGGATTGTATTTTGCCAAGCAAACCATAGCCAAAGAAGATAATTGTTACTTGGTGGAAGGCTATACCGATGTGATTCAGTTTTACCAAACAGGAGTCAAAAATGTAGTGTCGTCTTCAGGTACCGCCTTAACGTCAGAACAGATAAGGCTTATCAACCGACTTACTAAAAACGTCACGGTGCTTTTTGATGGTGATGCTGCTGGAATTAGGGCTTCCATTCGTGGAATCGATCTTATACTAGAGCAAGGCATGAACGTAAAGGTCTGTACGTTCCCCGATGGTGAAGACCCAGACAGTTTTGCAAAGTCCAATACATTAGAAGAACTCACTAGTTACCTTAATGAGAATGTTAAGGATTTTATTCAATTTAAGGCCTCACTTTTAGTTAAGGAAGCCGATAACGACCCTATAAAAAAGGCAGAGACCATTAGGGAGATCGTTAATAGTATTGCTAAAATCCCTGATGCAATAAAGCGTGAAATCTACGTGCGCGAGTGTGCATCCATAATGGATATAAGTGAAAGCGTGTTGTTCAGTACCTTGGCCCAAATTAGCAAAAAGGAGTTTCAGGAAGCCAACAAAAAATACAAACAAGAGCAGAAAGCCTTTGAGGTAGTTAAGAACGAACCACAACAAAAACGAAAGGTAAATGTTCAATATGAGTTAGAACGCAAGATCATAGAAATACTGATGCTTTATGGCAACAGAACCGAACAGTTTGAAGACCTGATTTTAAAGGAAGATGAGGTTTCGGGAGAATTAATCTTGGAACCTGCTATCCATGAAGCCAGAGTATTCGAAAAGATCTATCTCGATCTTCAAGAGGATGAAATGATGTTTTCTAATGAAA
This sequence comes from Winogradskyella sp., assembly GCF_028282165.1. Lineage (GTDB taxonomy): Bacteria > Bacteroidota > Bacteroidia > Flavobacteriales > Flavobacteriaceae > Winogradskyella. The sequence continues at coordinate 377,084 of NZ_JANQIM010000033.1, forward strand.
AGTTTAGGGCATTATACTACTCAATCATAGATAAGCTTAACCAAAATGAAAATTTCTCCACAAAAGATTTTATAAATCAATTAGATCAAGAATCCGCCAGTGAGGTCACCAGTATTTTAATGGAGGACGAAAAATACGCGATCAATGATTGGGAGCGTAACCATATTATTCCAAAGAAAAAGACGGATACGATCTCCCAATTAGTAAGTCAAACGATTTTAAGCCTACGTTGTCACTTGATAGACCTTAAAGTAGAGGAATACAAGAACGAAACCTTAAAAGAAGGTATAGATTCTAAGGCTATCTTAGAAGACGTAAGAGATTACGGCAATCTAAAAAAGCTACTTTCACTCAAACTAGGTAAAGTTATAAGCTAAAACTGTTGTTAGGTCAAATTATGATGTTTCGCCTGATGAATTAAATCAACGATATTAGTTACGTTGAGCTTCTTAAAAAGCCTGGCTTTGTAAGTACTTACTGTTTTTTCATTGATGTCTAACTCTTCGGCTATTTCCTTGTTTTTTCTGCCAATTGAAAGTAATTTTAAGACTTCAACTTCTCTAGTAGATAATTTTTTAAACATACGGCTTCTACTCTTTCGAGTATCCTCATAGCGCAAGTGTTTATCCATTTTTTCACTAAGGGAAACTTCACCTCCATGAATTTTCCTCACAGCTGCCTCTACGGCATTGACATCAGCAGTTTTGTTTAAGTAACCAGAAGCACCAGCTTTAAGTGTGCTTATGGCATAAATTTCCTCAGGCTGATGACTAAACATCAAGACGTTAATAGATTTGTTTTCTTTTTTGATAGCTCTAAGTGCGGTAATACCGTTAAGTTCGGGTAAATCAATCTCGGAAATAATAACGTCAACTTGGTGACGTCTTACAAATTCGAAAATCTCAATACCACTATTTAACTTACCTACAACTTCAAGATCCGGTTTACTGTTTAAGAACAGTTCTAATCCTGTTCTTACAATAGGGTGGCTGTCAACAATCAGAATTCGTATCATGATAATTGATTTTGGTTTGGTTAGGGTTAATTAGTGCGATTAACAAAAAGACTAAGTCTAGGACAAAGTTGGGATTGGTTATTTCAAAAATAGTCAAAAATTAAGCATATGTAGCAATTTATTCGATAAAATGCAGGGTTTATCTTAAATCTTTGGGAATTTCACAAACTGGTATAGGGGTCATTTTATGCTGATTTTTAGTGTAATAGCTCATAAAAATCTCAAAGACTTCATGTTGTCTTCCAGTAAAATCTTTTGCAGTTTTACCTTGGTCTTTCATTTTCATGGCCCATTCAAGTTCGGGATAAGAGGCTCCAATTTGGTCCTCATCACTTCTGGCATCACCAAATAAACCATCGCTAGGGGCAGCTTTCATGATGGTTTCAGGTACTTGTAAATACGCTCCAATCGCATACACTTCAGACTTTAATAAATCGGCAATGGGACTTAAGTCCACCCCACCGTCACCATATTTTGTGAAGAATCCAACTCCAAAATCTTCGACTTTATTTCCTGTTCCCGCTACTAAACGACCTAATAATCCAGCATGGTAATATAACGTAGCCATTCGTAAGCGGGCTCTTGTATTGGCTAGGGCCATTTCTACTATGGCGTGTTCGCCTTCTAAGCTTACTTCAGTTTTAAACTCCTCAAAAACAGGTGTTAAATCCACACGTGCGTCACTGACATTTGAAAAACGATTTTTTAATTGTTCAATATGCTCTTGTGCTCTAGATACATGACTAGCTGCTTGGTGAATAGGCATTTCTAAACATAAAAGGTCCAAACCCGTTTTGGCGCAAAGTGTTGAGGTTACTGCAGAATCTATACCTCCCGATACTCCAACTACAAATCCGTTTACTCTAGCAGTTGTCGCATAGTCTTTCAGCCAATTTATAATATAATTTACAACCTTTTCTATCTGCATAATATTTACAATTTACTGCAAAGAAGTGTACCTTTGCGCAACAAAAATAAAGTAAACAAGTTAGGATTAAAAATGTTTTGCGAGATGCCGGTAAGAATTTACATATTCGTAATTTTTGGGTTGTTTTTTGTCTCTTGTGACAATGATTCTAAGCTAGAAAACGAAATTTCAAATATTGAAGTTGATTTTATGATTGAACGCTTTGATAAGGTCTACATGCAGGCAAAGCCTGAAGATTTACCAAAACTAAAACAGACTTATCCTTTTTTGTTTTCTAGACATATACCAGATTCTATTTGGGTAGAAAGAATAAATGATTCATTACAAGATCAGTTGCTTAACGAGGTACATAAAACGTTTTCGGATTTGAAAGCGGTAAAAACGGATTTGACAAGTATGTTTCAGCATCTTAAATATTATGATAAGACTTTTGAATTGCCAAGAGTGGTAACCTTAACAAATGATGTAGATTACAGAGATAAAACCATTGTAACAGATTCTTTATTGCTGATAGCTTTAGACAACTTTTTAGGTGAGCATCATGAATTTTATCAAAATATACCTCGATACTTAGCCAAAAATATGCAGGAAAGTCAAATTGTACCAGAGGTGGCAGAAGGTTATGCAAAAAAATATACTTTTCAGACTAATAGAAAGACGTTGTTAGATGAGATGGTTTACTTTGGGAAGTTGCTATATTTTAAGGATATGGTGATTCCATTTAAATCCGATGCTGAAAAAATAGGCTATACGGAGCATGAGTTAAAATGGGCTCAGGCTAATGAAAGTCCAATTTGGAGTCATTTTATTGAAAACGAAATGTTGTTCAGTACAGATCGTAAACTACCTAGTCGCTTTATTGCAGATGCACCTTTTTCGAAATTTTATTTGCAATTGGATAATGAATCTCCTGGACGATTAGGGCAATACATAGGATGGCAAATTGTAAGAGCCTATGCCGAAACTACAGAAGAAAGCGTAATGCAGATTCTGCAGAAAGAACCAGAATATATTTTTAATAAAGCAAAATTTAAACCTAGAAAATAATGGCAAAAACCATAACATCTAAAATAGAACTAAACGTTGAACTTGATGAAAATCGTGTGCCAGAACGATTAAACTGGTCTGCACAAGATGGCGGTGTTAACAATGAGGAAGCCAAAGCAATTATGCTATCGGTTTGGGACAGTAATGCCCAAGAGACCTTAAAGATAGACTTGTGGACAAAGGATATGCCGGTAGATGAAATGAAACAGTTTTTTCATCAAACTTTAGTGACGATGAGTGACACCTTTTTGCGAGCTACACAAGATGAGAAAATGACCGCAACCATGAGAGATTTTTGTGATTATTTTGCAGAGAAGCTCGAGTTAAAAAAGTAAAGGTGTTTTTAACTTCCAGATTTGTAGAATGGCACTGTATTAAAGCAATCTACATTCTCAGCGTTAGCATAATCAGGGTTTTTTCTTTTGTATCTTAAAAATTTTGAAGTGTCATAGACTTCCCATATAACTAATTCATTATGCCTGCCGGCCCTTGTTTTAAGGTCAATTTTGTTTTGTCTAATAGCCTTTTCAACGGATTGTTTGTCACCAATTTTCATGATTTTTCTTGAGCTATGGCCTTTCTGGATTTTATTGACTATCCAATAAAACCTCACACTTTTTTTAGGAGCAGAGTCTTCTGCTATATTAGAAGTGTTAGTAGTAGTTTTTCCCTTAGCTTCATTTTGGGATTGTATCGTTAGCTCCTCATCTATGTTTTCTATACTGCTAACGGTAAGGTTTTTTGAAGTATTATCAATGGGTTTGTGCCGTATAAGGGTAATAATAATAAGCTTATCGTATACTTTAACTTCGGTCACATAGCGGCCATTTGGGAAATTCGTTAACGGAATATGGGTTTTCTTATTATCTATAACAAACACTCTTTCAAAATCATTATTGAAGATAGCAACTTTGGCAATGGTGCGTTCGCCCTCAAGAATAAGCGTATCGCCAGATTTATTTAAACGGTGTTTTAATTCTTCTGCTCTGTAGTCTATATTTTGCAAAAGTGTAGCGTTTTGACTATAAACAAGTGAAGTCAAAAACAAAAAAAGTATAGCACATCCTTTTTTCATCATAAGTAGGTTTTGTTTTGGGGAAACAATAACTTCCAAAAAAATATCCAAACCTTTTAAAGGTCTAAGAGTAAAGGTAATAATTGATTTTATCTCAAGGATATGATATGGCTAAATGGTATTTTTTTGAGATAAAATGAATGGGTTTTCGTTGTAAGACTGAAAATACGGTTCAATTGATAAAAAATATATATTGCTGTAAATGAGTTGTTTAAAATTTAAATGTCGAAATTTTTAGATGATCATAGACTAGTGAAAGTCATGTTTAAAAACTAATAACAGATTAGTAATAGTTTGGTAATGTATAAATACAATTTGTAGTCTACATTTGTAATGCTATTAATCGTAATCGAAACATTAGTTGGGCCTTCACAATGAGAAGGAAACTAGTGTTTTTTTTATTTATTGGTATCATAAACTACTTCGCCGTTAAATATGGTCATTACAACTTCAGTACTCAAGATTTCATCTTCTTTCACAGTCATGATGTCCTGATTGTAAATGGTAAAATCAGCAAGCTTACCAACGGTAATAGAGCCTTTAATGTCTTCTTCAAAAGCCCCATAAGCGCCATCTAAGGTATAGGATTTTAAGGCTTGGGCTCGAGTCATTTTTTGTTTGGGTTCATAGCCGCCCTCAGGTATACCCTTTAAAGTTTTTCTACTGACACTGGAGTAAAAACTGGCTATGGGATTTATGGGCTCTACAGGAACATCTGTGCCATTAATGATAGGAACTCCACTTTGTAGTAAGGTTTGCCACATGTAAGCGCCTTCTTGAATTCTCTTTAATCCTAAACGATAAATTGCCCAAGGTCTGTCAGAAGACATATGTACGGCCTGCATAGCTGGAATAACCTGTAATTCTGCGAACCGTGGAATATCATCCGGGTGTAAATGTTGGGCATGTTCTATTCTATATCGATGATCTAATGCTGTATCTGGCAATTCTTTAAAGGCCATTTCGTAACGGTCTAAGATTTCTCTATTTGTTCTATCTCCAATAGCATGCGAGCATACCTGAAAGCCGTGTTTAAGACCGTTTAATGCAGTTTTCTTTACAAACTCCATAGGTAAGGTTTCGTGTCCAAAATGATTAGGTCTGTCTGAATAAGGTTCTAAAAGCCAGGCTCCTCGGGAGCCAAGGGCGCCATCACAATTTAATTTTATGGATCTAATGGTAAACAAATGGTCTTCATCAACCATGATGCCTTTTTTGTACCAATTATTAAGCAAATCTTCGTCCCAACCGGTAAGCATAGCATACATGCGTATTTGCATTTTGCCTTCGGATTTCATTTTCTCATAAAGTGCAATGGTTTCTTTAGGAATACCGGCATCATGGAAACTGGTAATTCCATTTTTATGGCAAGCCTCCACGGCAAGCTCAAAAGCTTTGATGTCTGTTTCAGGTGTTCTTTCTGGAATATGCTGGGTAACTAAAGTTTGCGCTTGCTCGTTAAAAACTCCAGTAGGTCGGCCTAAAGCATCCACAATTACTTCACCGCCTTCAACTTCATACTTTTTAACACCATCTAAAGCTAAATCCTGTAAACCGGCAATTTCCATAGCTTTTGCATTGGCAAAGCCAGCGTGTCCACTAGCATGTCTTAAATACACAGGGTTATCCGGTGAGACCTCACTTAGTAAATGATGGGTTTGAAACCCATGAACAGTCTCTGCTGGCATACTATCCCACTTGCTCTGATGCCAACCGCGTCCTGTTATCCATTCGCCTGGTTGGGCGGTTTTAACACGTTGTGCTACAGCATCAACAATAGCTTGATAACTGGTAGTATTAATGAGGTCTAGATTCAGTTCATTATAGCCCAAACCCATAAAGTGTCCATGTCCTTCAATAAGACCAGGCGTCATGGTCTTTCCTTTTAAATCCAAAAGTTCGGTTTGCTCATTTTTGTAGGTTTCTGCTTCTTCAAGACTTCCTGCAAATAAAATTTTATTGCCTTTTGTAGCTACAGCTTCTACGGTTACAGCGGTAGAATCAACGGTATAAATAGGGCCTCCATAAATAAGCATGGTGGCAAATTCTTTATTTGGATTAGAACATGCTAAAGAAAAAAGCAAAATACAGCATAAGCCCGATAGGGTAAAAAGTTTAGATTTCATAAAGATTGGTTTAATACCTAAAGTTACAAATTTAGTAAGACTAAGTAACTAATCTCTATTATTCTAGATGCTCTATTTTGAGGCTACCAAACTTTTTAACGAAGAATAATATGGTATAACGTTAAATAAATCTGATGAAGTTGAATTTATGTAGTCTGTGTCAGCGATCTGCGCTTCCATAAATTTGTGAGAATCATAAACTTCCCAAACAGTTAACTCGTTGGATTTCCCTTCTGCACTGTTTAGCTCTAGCTTATTTTTTTTAATCATTTTTTTAACTGTAGTTTCGTCTACTAACTTCATGGTTTTACTAGAGCTTGATTTTAGGATTACCCAAAACAGTTTCTTTTTTGTATCACTTTTTCTTTTTTTTGGTGACAGTAAACTTTCTATTCTGTCTGTAATGATAACATTTATGGGATTAAGATTTTCGTCTAGCATGGTACCCTTTTCATAAACAAACTCACTTTCATTAGAAGAGATAGACGAATTAGGATCGTTACTGTACTTTATTAATTCCATGATGATGATTTTGCCTTCTAAATGGACTTCAACATGAAATTCCCCAATAGGAATGTTGTGCAATGAAATCTTAACTTCAGAATTTTCGACCTTGACTTTTTTTTCAAAGTTTTCATTAAATAGTTCAACTTTAGAAATGATTTGGTCACTTGCCAAAACTAAACTATCTCTTGTTCTGTTTAGGTTGTGTTTCAGTTCCTTGGCCTTTGGATTAAAATTTTTGAGTAACACAATATTCTGACTATTAGAAGTAATGGCCAAAAGAAAAATAAGTAGTGTAAACAAATTTTTATACATAATATTTATTTTGAGATTTGAGGCTAAATGTTTTATGTATCTGATGGTAAAATTATGGGCAATTACTTGACCGAAAATATATTTAAGATGTTTTGCAATTTTTTTAGTTGATGTACTTTCAAATGCGATGTACAGCAAAAAAATAGGATTTAAAAAGCCTGTTTTTTAAAAGTTTAATCAGTAATTTATTTAAATTAGCTCATGCGAAAAATTCTATTCGGAGTTATAATAACACTTATTATCTTGTTTACTTTTAAGTACTGCGATGATAAAAAAGAGGACAAGATAACACTGAAAGAAAATACGGTTTTAATACAGGAGCAAATTAAAAATGTTGGTAAGTTAGTGGTAACCGAAGGGCATTTTAGCGAGGTATTTACATACAAGCATTCTAAGTCGGTGTTTGCGGATTTATTAGAAGCAGAAAAGCAAGCCATTGTTGTAGTCAATGCAGATGTAACTGTAAGTTACGACCTGAGCAAGATCGAATATAAAATAGATGAAAGCAACAAGACCCTACGGATTTTAAATATCCCAAAAGAAGAAATTACGATTAATCCAGATTTGGAGTATTACGATATACAAGCAGATTTTTTAAATCAATTTGAAGCCAAAGATTATAATGAGATCAAAGAGACCGTAAAAAAGTCGTTAATGAAAAAAGTCGAAAATTCAGAATTAAAGTCCAATGCTCAAAATAGATTGATTAGTGAATTGTCAAAATTCTTTATTCTTACAAACTCCTTGGGTTGGACACTGGAGTACAATCAAAATCCTATTACCAAACTGGAGCAATTAAAGGAGATCGAGAATCTAATAGATTAGGCCTCGTTCAATTTCCGTTTCAAACCCAAAATACCGCCACCATTAATTGCATTGATTCCAGCTAACCTCAAAATTTTAGCTGCACTACGAGATCGCATACCACTTTGGCAATATGTTATAACGGGCTTATTCAATTTTTTGATTTTATTTATATTTTCCTTAATATCTTGAAGTGGAATATGAAGTGCATTTTTAAGATGAACACTGTTGTACTCACTTTTTGTTCTTACGTCTAAAAGAATAGCTCCTTTTTTTAAATACGTGTTTATACCATCGGTTTTGTTACTTCCGAATAGTTTAGTCAAAAATCCCATACTTTTTAATTTAGACAAAAATGCATAAATCAATTGTATTAGAACGTAACTAAAGTTACAAGTGTTTAGCAGTATGTTAGGCATTAAAAGGTTATTTTATAATTTTACAGACTAATGAAAAAAGAAACGAGACAAGAAGAAATTATTAGAATAGCTGCAAGGTTATTTAAAGAAAAGGGTTATAGTGCGGTGACCATGCGAGATTTAGCTGCAGAAATGGGGATAAAGGCTGCAAGCTTATATAATCATATCAACTCTAAGCAATATATTCTTGATATGATCATCATCACTCTAGCAGAAAAGTTTACAGATGGAATGCAGCAAATTCAGTCATCGGACGATAATTGTATCGGAAAGCTAAAACAAATCATTGAGTTGCATGTAAAGCTATCTAGTCAGAATATATATGGTATGGCTTCACTCAATAACGATTGGATGCATCTTGCTGAAAAGCGGGATTACTACAAAAAATTGCGTAGTAATTATGAAGAGGATTTTAGAAGTATTCTTGAAGAGGGCATAGCTTCAGGCGAAATCGTAAATGAAAAACCCGAAGTGATGATGTTTTCAATACTAACGACACTTCGGTCCCTCTATATCTGGATTCCCAAAAAAGAAGATCTGAATCTGAGAGAATTATCCGCAACACTTAACCAGATTCTCATTAAAGGAATTAACAAATAGTCATAAAAGATGCATCAATGCGTAGTATTGGTGCAACCTATTAAACTGTCATTCCTGCAAGGGAAGGAATCTCAATTAAATTTTATAACTTTGCTGAACAAACTAACAGTTGTTAGTTTAATGTCGTTCCTTCGAAAGTAGGAATCTCATCCAAGAAAATTTAATAGTTGGTTTAAAAAATACCTGTTAACGCAGGCATAAGATGGCAGAGTTTCATAGCTTAAGAGTTAAAGATATTTATAAAGAAACGGAAGATACTTCAGTAGTAACTTTTGAAGTGCCTTCAAACTTGATAGAAACATTTAAATTTAGACAAGGGCAGCATTTAACCCTAAAAACAGATATTAATGGCGAGGATGTGCGTCGTTCTTATTCGTTATGTTCTAGCCCAAATGAGGCAAAATGGCAAGTTGCCGTAAAACAAATTCCTGGCGGTAAGTTTTCTACTTACATTAATGAAGAATTAAAATCTGGTGATTATCTCGACGTGATGCCTCCAAGCGGAACTTTCGGTGTGGATTGCCATCCTGAGCATGCTAAAAACTATTTATTTTTTGCCGCTGGAAGTGGCATTACGCCAGTAATTTCTATGATAAAAGCACACTTAAAAGCGGAGTCAAACTCAACGTGCAAATTATTTTATGTCAATAAAACGGCAAAATCCATTATCTTTAAAGAAGAACTGGAGCAGCTTAGAAACACCTATTTTGGAAGATTGGAAATCTACTATTTCCTTACCAAAGAACGAAGGGACATTGAGTTGTTTAACGGGAGGTTTAATGATGAAAAAATGGACGTTCTGACCAAAACTTTTATAGATATTCCCGATACAAGCGAAGTGTTTTTATGTGGTCCGGAACAAATGGTGAATTATGTAAGTGACTATTTGATCAATGCAGGATTGCCAAAGGACCTAGTGCATTTTGAACTGTTCGTTACGGGCTTATCTGAAGAGGATATAAAACGACAGGAGCGTTTGGCAAAGCAAAATGTTGAAGGAACCGAAGTGACTATTGTTGATGGAGGTAAAGAATTCTTATTTACCATGACCAGTGATTTTGATAATATCCTTGATGCAGCTTTAAATGCTGGTGCTGATTTGCCATTTGCTTGTAAAGGTGGTGTTTGTAGTACCTGTAAATGTCAGATAAAAGAAGGTGAAGTTGAAATGAAGATCAACTATGCGCTTGAAGACAAAGAAGTGGCGCAAAATTTTGTACTAAGCTGTCAAGCAGTTCCAACATCAGAAAAAGTTGTCGTCGATTTCGACGTTTAAGTAAAATGAGTTGTCATTCCTGGGTATTCGGGAATACATAATACGAAAAAGAAAAATTAAAGTTTTACCAGCTATTAGCTTAAAACTAGTAGCCAAAAGCTAAAAACTATGAGTGAAGAACAGATAAGAAGTCTAGAAAGACATTTTAACGAACGCATTGCGCGCGATGAAAAGATTGAGCCTAAAGATTGGATGCCAGAAAAGTATCGTCAGACACACATTAGACAAATATCCCAACATGCACATTCAGAAATTGTAGGGATGTTACCCGAAGGAAACTGGATTACGCGTGCACCATCATTAAGACGAAAAGTAGCCTTATTGGCTAAAGTTCAAGATGAAGCAGGTCACGGATTATATCTCTATAGTGCGTGTGAAACTCTAGGTATTTCAAGAGATGAATTATATGAGCAATTACATTCTGGTAAAGCCAAATACTCGAGTATATTCAATTACCCAGCCTTAACTTGGGCAGATATGGGTGCCATTGGTTGGTTGGTAGATGGTGCAGCCATTATCAATCAAGTACCACTATGTAACACGTCTTATGGGCCATATGCAAGAGCTATGATTCGTGTATGTAAAGAAGAGAGTTTCCATCAAAGACAAGGTTTTGAAATCATGCTAAAACTTTGTAATGGAACTCCAGAACAAAAAGAAATGGCTCAAGACGCCTTAAACCGTTGGTGGTGGCCAAGTTTAATGATGTTAGGGCCCACAGACGATAAGTCGGTTCATACAGAACAATCTATGAAGTGGAAACTGAAACGTAAAACGAATGACGAATTACGCCAGCAGTTTATAGATCAAACCGTTCCTCAAGCAGATGTTCTAGGTTTAATAGTGCCAGACCCAGATCTCAAATGGAATGAAGAACGTCAAAGTTATGATTTCGGAGAAATTGATTGGGATGAGTTTTGGCAAGTCGTTAGAGGTCATGGCCCAATGAATAAAGAACGCATGAAAGCACGTGTTAGTGCATGGGAGCGTGGAACATGGGTACGTGAGGCGGCAATGGCCTATGCAGAAAAGAAACAAGCAAGAAAAGAAAAACAAGCAGTCTAATTAGATGTGAGATTTAAGATTTTTCTCAATACGCAATACTCACTTCTCAATACTAGAAAATATGGCAACAAAAAATTGGCCACTTTGGGAAATCTTCGTAAGAAGTAAGAACGGATTAGAACATCGACATTTTGGGAGTTTGCATGCGGCTGATGCAGAAATGGCCCTTGAAAATGCAAGGGATGTCTACACCAGAAGAAATGAAGGCGTGAGCATTTGGGTCGTAGAGTCCAAACATATTACGGCTTCCAATCCAGAAAATAATGGTGAATTATTTGAACCAGCTCAAGATAAGGTGTATCGTCATCCCACGTTTTATGATGTACCAGATGAGGTAAAACATATGTAATAAATATTTGATTTATCAACCTGAACTGTCACACCGAGCACAGTCGAAGTGTTGTTTCAGGATCTTATCAAAAAAGTTTAAACATGAAAAACGAAAATTTGTATAACTATATCCTCGGAATAGCAGACAATAGCTTAATTCTAGGTCAACGTTTAGGAGAACTCTGTGGTCATGGACCGAATTTAGAAACCGATATTGCTTGTACTAATATTTCTTTGGATCTTTTTGGTCAGGTTCGAAGTTATTTTCAGTATGCTGGAAAAATAGCAGGCGATGGGCGATCTGAAGATGATATATCCATGCTTCGAAAGGAGCACGAATATAAAAATGTGTTATTGGTAGAACAACCAAATACTAATTTTGCATATATCATAGTCAGGCAGTTTTTGTTTGATGCGTACCACTTAGCATTTTTAAGAGAGTTACAGAAAAGTCCAGATTTAACTTTGTCTGCGATTGCGAATAAATGTGTAAAAGAGGTAAGCTATCACGAACGTTTTTCATCAGACTGGGTAAGACGTTTAGGTGATGGAACAGATGAAAGTCGTGAAAAAATGCAAGAGGCCATTAACGATTTGTGGATGTATACCGATGAGTTATTCCATCAAATGGAAGCTGATAAAGCTATGGTTGCTGAGGGCATAGGCGTAGATGTGACTACATTGAAAGAAGGTTATTATGCCTATGTCAAAGAAGTATTAGAAGAAGCGACTATAGAGGTGCCAGAATCTAAATATTTTCAAAAAGGGGGAAAGCACGGAGTGCATACAGAACATCTAGGTTATATACTTGCAGAATTGCAATATATGCAACGCACCTATCCAAATATGGAGTGGTAACAAATTCATGATTTGTTATGCTGAACCGCAATGCTGAGCGTAGTCGAAGTGTTGTTTCAGCATCTAACTATTGAAACTATGACAGCAACAGACCAACATATTGATGATGTATTGATTCCAATCCTGGAAAAAGTATCAGACCCTGAGATTCCCGTATTATCAATAATGGATATGGGAGTTGTACGTTCTGCGGTAATTGCAGATGACTTAGTTAAAGTAGAGATTACGCCAACCTACAGTGGTTGTCCGGCTATGGATGTCATTGGTGATGATATTAAAAAAGCATTAAAAGAAGCAGGTTACAAATCAGAAATAGATTTAATTTTACATCCTGCTTGGACGACAGATTGGATTACACCGCGTGGACGAAAAGCTCTTGAAGATTATGGAATTGCTGCACCATTGGAGGCGGAAGCCGATAAAGCGGTTTTGCTTGATGGTAAACGATTAGTAAAGTGTACCAATTGTGGTTCAACAAATACAAGATTAGTAAGCCAGTTTGGATCTACAGCATGCAAAGCGCAATTTCAATGCGATGATTGCCAAGAGCCTTTCGACTATTTTAAATGTCTCAAATAAATGATAAGGAATAGAAAATAGCGAATAGACCACTTCGCTTTTAAATATAATCAATGCGAAGCATTGAGATAAATGTTGAAATGCAGAATATGAAAATCAAATCGTTAAAAATTTCTGAAACCTTGGAAGAAATTTAGATTTTGTTTTTGGTTTTTAATCTGAGAATAAAGATTGAAAAATTCCTCATTTCAACTTGACTTTTTTGATTCGTTTTTGTGTCAAGACAAAAATGAATAGAAAGAAAAAACGATACATGAGCAATTCAATAGAATTAAAAATAGAAAACAAAATAGCGTATATAACGCTCAATAGACCAGAAGTATTTAATAGTTTCAATCGCAAAATGGCATTAAGCCTTCAGTCCGTTTTTGATGACTGTGAAACTAATGACGATGTTCGAGCGATCGTACTTACTGGTAACGGAAAAGCATTTTGTGCAGGTCAAGATTTAAAAGAAGTGACTACACCAGAATTAAATCCTGGTTTCAAAAAAATATTAGAAGAACACTATAACCCAATTATCAAAAGAATAAGATCAATTAAGAAACCTGTAATCGCGGCAGTCAATGGTGTTGCGGCTGGTGCTGGAGCTAACATAGCATTAGCCTGCGATATTGTAGTTGCGCACGAAAAGGTCAGTTTTATTCAGGCGTTTAGTTTAATTGGTTTAGTGCCAGATAGTGCAGGAACCTTCTTTTTGCCACGGTTAATAGGCTTTCAAAAGGCACAAGCACTAGCAATGCTAGGAGATAAAGTGTCGGCTGAAGAAGCAGAACGCATCGGAATGATTTATAAGGTAGTTCCCTTAGAAAGTTTCAATGATGAGATTGAAAGACTTGCATTGAAGCTAGCTAATATGCCAACTAAAGCTTTAGGTATGATTAAGGAACTGTTTAATAAATCCATGACAAATACTTTAGAAGAGCAATTAGATATGGAATCTAAATACCAAATAGAAGCAGCCCAAAGTGAGGATTATAAAGAGGGAGTAGCTGCATTTATAGAAAAGCGAAAGCCAATTTTCAAAGGAAAATGATTTAAGATTAGCGAATTAAGATTTATGAATTTGGAGTTTCATAAATAAGTAATTAAAAATCTGCAATTTCAAATGAACAAGCAAACCCTTATAGAAACCCATAACAGAATAAAACCATTTATTCATAAAACACCTGTATTAAGTTCTAGCTTAATCAATGAAATGTTGGGAACAGAAGTTGTTTTTAAATGTGAGAATTTTCAAAAAATGGGAGCTTTTAAAATGAGAGGTGCGTCTAATGCGATATTGTCTTTATCGGAAGAAGAGCGACAACGAGGAGTAGTAACACATTCATCTGGAAACTTTGCTCAAGCCGTATCACTTGCAGCAAAAAAATTAGGAGTAAAAGCCTATATCGTAATGCCAGAGAATGCTCCACAAGTAAAAAAGGATGCCGTTAAAACTTATGAAGGTGAAATTATTGAGTGCGAATCCACACCACAAGCTAGGGAAGCAGCAGCTAACAAAATAAAAGAAGAGAAGGGAGCTTCTTTTTTGCATCCTTCTAATCAAGATGAGGTAATTTATGGCAATGGTACAGCCGCTATTGAATTGTTAGAAGAATATCCAGAATTAGATGTAATTTTAGCACCTGTTGGAGGTGGTGGACTTATTGCAGGTACTGCTTTGGCGGCAAACTATTTTTCAACCAAATGTAAAGTCATTGGAGGAGAACCCATGGAAGTAGATGATGCATATCGCTCTCTAATTTCAGGGAAAATAGAAACCAATGATAGTTTTCATACCGTTGCTGATGGTCTCAGGACACATCTAGGCGATCGCAATTTTCCGATTATAAAAAAACATGTTGAGAAGATTATTCGTGTCGAGGAAGATGAAATTGTAGATGCTATGCAAATTATTTGGGAACGTATGAAGATTATTATAGAACCCTCATGTGCAGTGCCATTTGCCGCAGTGTTGAAAAACAAAGAAGAATTCAAAAACAAAAATGTCGGAATAATTTTATCTGGCGGAAATGTAGATGTCAAGAATTTACCATTTTGATTAGCGATTGTAGAATGTGGATTTATGAATTTTGATTTTAAAAAAAATACTACACGTGAAAGCTAATGAATTAGAAGAGAGATTGGTTCAGTTTTCAATTGATATTATTTTATTGACTAAAACAATAGATAAATCTTTTGCTTCAGAGCATTTAGCAAAGCAATTAATACGTTCCGCAATGTCTTCAGCTTTAAATTATGGTGAAGCAAGAAGTGGAGAATCCACAAGAGACTTTCTTCATAAGATGAAAATTTGTTTGAAAGAATTAAGAGAATCATATATTAATTTAAAAATTCAAAAAGGTTCGCAAACAATTTCAGATTTAAATAAATTAGAAGAATTATTGAAGGAAAACGATGAGCTAATTTCTATATTCGTTTCGAGTATAAAAACAGCATCGAATAAACTTAAATAATACTTATTTGTTGAGTATGAGCGAAAATCAACAATCAATAATCGGCAATCAGCAATCTAAAGTCCTCAATGTGGGAATTATAGGTTCAGGAACCATGGGAAGTGGCATTGCACAAGTCGCTGCTACCGCAGGTTGTAAGGTGAAATTATACGATACCAATCAAGCCGCTTTGGAAAAAGCTCAAACGGCTTTAGAAAGGATATTGAATCGTCTTATTGAAAAAGGACGAATAGACGCATCCGAAAAACAGAGAATCCAATCCAATATATCCTATGTTGATAGTTTAAAGGATTTAAGTGATTCTAATTTAACCATAGAAGCCATAGTTGAGAATCTCGATATTAAACAAAAGGTATTTGCAGAATTAGAGACTTATGTTTCAGAAGAATGTGTCATTGCTTCAAATACATCAAGTTTATCCATTGCCTCTATCGCTTCATCCTTAAAAAAACCAGAGCGCTGCATCGGGATTCATTTTTTCAATCCAGCACCTTTAATGAAATTGGTTGAGGTAATTCCAGCAATTCAAACATCAAAGGAAGTTTTGGAGACTTCAGTAAAAACCATTTCCGATTGGAAAAAAGTTGTGGCTGTGGCAAAAGATACACCAGGTTTTATTGTGAACCGAGTGGCTAGACCGTTTTATGGCGAATCACTAAGAATTTATGAAGAAGGGATAGCCGATTTTGCAACAATTGATTGGAGTTTAAAAACCTTAGGAGGGTTCAGGATGGGGCCGTTTGAGTTGATGGACTTTATAGGTAATGATGTAAACTATACGGTAACTGAAACGGTTTTTACAGCGTTTTATTTCGATCCAAGATATAAGCCAGCATTTACACAGAAACGTTTCACAGAGGCAGGTTATTTAGGACGTAAATCTGGAAGAGGGTATTACGATTATGATGAAAACGGAAGAATTGTCATTTCGAACAAAAGTGAGAAATCTCACAACGAAGAGCTAGCACAACAAATTTTTGATCGCGTGTTGGTGATGCTAATTAATGAAGCGGCCGATGCGTTGTTTTTAAATATAGCATCAGCAGAAGATATTGACAACGCCATGACCAAAGGTGTCAATTACCCAAAAGGTCTACTGGCCTGGGCAGATGAGAAAGGCATTGATTGGTGTGTTGCTAAGATGGATGAGCTTTACGATGAATATCACGAAGATAGATACCGTTGTAGTCCACTTTTAAGAAAGATGGGCAGGGAGAATAAAGTATTTTTTAGCTGATGTCATTCCGAGCGTAGCGCGGGAATCTGGAAAACAGATTGCTTCGTCTTCCGATAGCAATCGGAATTCTCGCAATGACAATGTAAAATATGAAAGGAAAACAAATTCCATACAAAATGTTAAGTCTTGACGCCTTTAGTCAATGGTTAGGTATTGAAATTTTAGAATGTGAGATTGGCCGATGTAAATTAGGGATGACCATTAGAAAAGAGATGCTTAATAGTATGAACTATGCGCATGGAGGTGTAAGTTATGCGTTAGCAGATACAGCTTTTGGTTTTGCAGCAAATACGCATGGCAAATATGCGGTTTCTATTGAAACGAGTATCAATCATATCGAAGCATTGGAAGAAGGCGACTATTTGGTTGCCGAATCAGTCATTGAAAAGGTAAATAACAAGTTAGGGTTTAATGTAGTAGAGGTAAAGCGGGGAGAAGAATTGGTCGCGCTTTTTAAAGGTGTGGTCTATAGAACACAAAAAGAATGGAAAAATGATTAACGATTAAAGATTACTGATTAGAGAATTTAGATTCAACAATCAGTTATCAACAATCAACAATCTTAAATCAATATGGAAGCATATATTATAGATGGTGTGCGTACACCAATAGGAAATTATAAAGGTATTTTATCTGCGGTTCGTACGGACGATTTGGGCGCATTGGTAATTTCAGAAGTTGTGAAACGAAATCCAAATATCCCAAAAGAAGCCTATGACGATGTCATCATGGGCTGTGCCAATCAAGCCGGAGAAGATAACCGTAATGTCGCGAGAATGGCATCACTACTAGCAGGATTACCATTTTCAGTACCTGGAGAAACAGTTAATAGATTGTGTAGTTCGGGGCTATCTGCTATTATCCATGCCAATCGTGCTATTAAAGCAGGCGATGGCGATATTTTTATTTCTGGAGGTGTAGAAAATATGACACGTGGACCTTACGTTATCGCTAAACCGTCAAGTGCCTTTGGCAATGATTCGAAGATGTATGATTCCAGTTTCGGATGGCGGTTTATCAATCCGAAAATGCAAGACATGTATGGTACCGATGGTATGGGAATGACTGCAGAAAACTTAGTGGAGAAATACAATATTTCTCGAGAAGACCAAGATAAGTTTGCGTATTGGAGCCAGATGAAAGCAGCCAGAGCTCAAGAAAATGGACGATTAGCCAAGGAGATCGTTACGGTTGAAATTCCGCAACGTAAAAAGGATCCAATTCAATTTTCAAAAGATGAATTTATAAAACCAAATACATCTCTTGAAGTATTGGGAAAATTGAGGACAGCATTTAAAAAAGAAGGTGGAAGTGTTACAGCAGGAAATGCATCAGGATTAAATGATGGTGCAGCAGCAACCATAATTGCTTCAGAGCACGCTGTAAAAAAGTTTGATCTAAAACCTATGGCTAGAATTGTAAGTTCAGCAGTGGTTGGGGTTGAGCCGCGTATTATGGGGATTGGACCAGTACAAGCATCTAATAAAGCACTTGAAAAAGCAGGTTTAACCATGGATGATATAGGCATTATTGAATTAAATGAAGCATTTGCCGCACAAGCATTAGCCTGTACAAGAGCATGGGGATTAGCAGATGATGACCCACGATTAAATCCTAACGGAGGCTCAATAGCCATTGGTCATCCATTAGGTGTTACAGGAACAAGAATAGCCTATTCTGCAGCTTTAGAGCTGCATGAACAACAAAAACGATATGCATTAATTACTATGTGCGTAGGCGTTGGGCAAGGGTATGCAGCAATTATAGAAAGAGTAGGGTGAACCAACAAATAATAGTCCGCTTCGCTTGTTATATAATCAATGCGAAGCATTGAAATAAATGTTGAAATACAGAATTAAAAAGCTCTTTATTTCAACTTGAATTTTTGGTTCGTTTTGTTTCAAGACAAAATGAACATAAAAACAAAAAAACATGAAGAAAATTGAACACTATGTTCTGGGAAACTGGACAACAGGTAAAGAAGAAGGTACGCCAATTTTAGATGCCGTTACAGGCGAAGCCTTTACAAGTGTCGCCATTGAAGGATTGGATATTCCAGAAATATTAAATTATGGCAGGACAAAAGGTGGAGAAGTACTTCGCAAAATGACCTTTCAAGAGCGTGGTAATATGCTTAAAAAATTAGCACTTTACCTTACGAAAAGAAAAGATACATTTTATGAATTAAGTTACCGAACAGGTGCCACCAAAGTTGATAGCTGGATAGATATTGAAGGAGGATTTGGAAATTTGTTTGCAAATGCTTCTTTAAGAAAATTGTTTCCCAATCAACCCTTTCATGTAGAAGGTGATCCAATAGATTTGTCAAGAGGAGGACGATTTATGGCGCATCATATTATGGTACCTAAAAAGGGAGTTGCAGTACATGTCAATGCGTTTAACTTTCCAGTTTGGGGCATGCTAGAGAAATGTGCAGTAAATTGGATGGCAGGTATGCCGGCTGTGGTCTTACCAGCACCATCGTCATCGTATTTAGCTGAAGCTGTTGCCAGAACTATTATTGATTCTGGAATTCTTCCTGAAGGTGCACTTCAAATTATAAATGGAACCATAAAGACAATTTTGGATACAGTGGAATCCCAAGATGTGGTAACCTTTACCGGATCTGCAGCGACAGGAAGATTACTAAAAGCACATCCCAGATTAATTGAAGAATCTGTGCCGTTTACTATGGAAGCTGATTCGCTAAATGCTTCAGTTTTAGGTGAAGATGCAGTGCCAGGAACACCAGAATTCGATTTGTTCATCAAAGAAGTACGAAAAGAAATGACGGTCAAGGCTGGACAAAAATGTACGGCTATACGTCGTATTATTGTGCCAGAAAATTTGGTAGAGGATGTTCAAATAGCTCTTGGCAAAGCTTTAGATAAAGTCACTATTGGCGATCCAAGACTTAAAGAAGTGCGTATGGGATCTTTAGTGAGTCATCAACAAGTACAAGCTGTAAAAGATTCGGTCAATGATTTGGCAAAAGAAGCTCAAATCGTTTATGGCAACTTAGATAAGATAGAAACTATTGGTGCTGATGCTAAAAAAGGGGCATTCATTAGTCCGATTTTATTACGTGCCGATTATCCATTTAAGAATACAATCGTTCATGAACGCGAAGCTTTTGGGCCTGTGAGTACTATCATGCCTTACAAAACGTTAGACGAGGCTGTGCAATTAGCACAGATGGGTAAAGGCTCATTGGTATCGTCTATTGCAACCTTTGATGATAACATTGCAACCGACTATGTGGTTAATGCGGCGAGTCATCATGGTCGTATTTTGGTCATCAATCGCGAAATGGCTAAAGAAAGTACCGGTCATGGGTCGCCATTACCGTATTTAGTTCATGGTGGACCAGGACGCGCAGGAGGTGGGGAAGAAATGGGTGGCTTAAGAGGTATAAAACATTACTTGCAACGTACCGCGATTCAAGGTTCGCCAACAACTATTACTGAAATTACAGGTATATATCAGCAAAAAGCCAAATACAAAGAAACAGAGCAGCATCCGTTTAAATACCATTGGGAAGACATCCAGCCAGGAATGTCCATGAAAACCCACAAACGAACCATTACAGATTCTGATATCATAAGCTTTGCTAATATCACTTGGGATCACTTCTACGCACATACAGATATTACTTCTTTGGATGGTAGTATTTTCGAGAAACGTACCGCCCATGGCTATTTCATTATCTCGGCAGCGGCAGGACTGTTTGTCTATCCAAACAAAGGACCAGTTTCTGCTAATTACGGATTAGAAGAATGTCGTTTTTTAAGACCTCTCTATCATAACGATACCATTTATGTGCGATTAACCTGTAAGCAAAAAATTGATAGAGATGTGGCATCAGCCGAACATCCTAGTGGTATTGTAAAATGGTTTGCGGAGATATTTGACGCTGAAGATGAATTGGTAGCTATAGCGACCGTTTTAACCATGGTTCAGAAAAAGCAGGAAGCCTTTGTTGAAATGACTAATGAAAAGATTGACGAATGTTTAGCAAAACTCTCCGAAAATGCGAAGCCAAAATGGGGAATCATGACGCCACAGCACATGATAGAGCATTTGGAATACACTTATAAGATTGCTGCAGGAGAGATACAGGATTTCGAAATATCTACACCAGAAAAGATTTTAGAAAAGGTTAAGAACAGTCTATGGAATTATAAAAAGTTTCCAAGAAACACTCAATTCCCCCTATTAGAAAAAGATACTTTAGATGACTTAAAATATGCCGATTTTGAAACTGCTGTTGAGAATTTTAAATCGCAGCGAGAAAAATATTTGCGGTACTTTGAAGAAAATCCTGGTGCCATATTAAAAAACATGGTGTTTGGCGAATTAAATAGATACGAATGGTATTTAATGGAACGTAAACATTTAAATCACCATTTTGAACAATTCGGATTAATCTAAGTTTTTAGTTTTAGATATCAATTACATACATTTCTGAAAATACGATGTTTATCGTATTGACTTTTGTTTTATTGCTAAGTAGTTTAGTACCAGTATATTTTTTGTCCTTCAACGGCTTAATCCTTAAATGTTTTAATAATGAAAAAAATACTGATAGTACTCCTGCTTTGTATGCCATCTATACTTTTAGCCCAAAAGACATTTTTGGATACTACAGAAGAAGCAAAACAGATATGTGATGCCGTAATGCAGAATTTTGTCATGAAGAACATAAACGTCGCTTATGACAGACTCAAGCCTATCGCAATATTAAATTCAGAAGATATAGAGAAGTTAAAGAGTCAAACCATTGAACAGGAACCCATCATTACAAAACGTTTTGGTCAGCCAATAGACTTTCTCTTTGTAAAAGCCAAAGAAATAGAAGGGGTTTTTATAAGATACATTTATGTCTTGCGCCACGAAAGGTATGCACTCCGTTTTCAATTTGATTTTTACCGTGGAAGTGATAATAAATGGGGACTATCTAACTTTATGTGGGACGACGGGTTAAGGACATTATTAGATGAGTTTTGACGCGTTGGATGTATTCGTTGGCAAAGGGCGTTAAATCTATTTTAATAAGATCTCTACTACCTTAAACAGTCTACAAAATCATTCCAATAAATACGCAATTCATCGTATGGTTACACACCTCGATCTAAGTTAAATTGGTTGTTCATTAATATAGAATTAAATGAAGCTTACGCTATGAGCAACTTCTTTTTCTATATCATAAAATACAAGACGTTATGAAACCACAAGCTTTTATTTTTTTCCTGCTTACTTGCTTCATTGGGCAATCACAAACAGCATACGAACCATTCTTCAACCTCAAGTCTGGCAATGCCAAAGAAATGAACTTAAAAGGCGATGTAACCAAAGTGTCTTGGCGCAAGTATTTCACAGATAAACTAGAAAGGTTATTACAAAATGGTGTCATAGACTACACGTTTAAGAACAATCTTTTACAATCTAAAAGGATTAGGCTCTACAATGAAACCCATTCCTACAAATATGAAAATGGGAAACGCATAGAACGCCTTATTGAAGTGGGTGGGAAATTGCATTCCAAATATTACATAAAACATATAGGCAATGAGGCACAAGAGTACAACAGTAATACCAACAAGCTAACGAAAACGTTCAGCAAAAACCAAAATGGACAAATGACACGATTGGAGGAGGACTTTACACCAAGCATTTCCACTAGAGTATTTACAGTATTTTCGGGTTTAGATCTAATAAAAGAAGAAACCTACACCACTTATAATAAAGATGGAAGTGGAAGTATTAAATATGAATCGCAGATTGTCAACACCCATAAAAAAGGGACGTGGTTAAATGAACCTATAGTAGTAGAGACCAGTGTAACAAAGCGGAACGATAAATTACTAAACGAGAATACCATAACCTATTACAATACCAAAGGCGATCAGGTTTACATTGAAACCACATATAGCTCAGGAAAAAAGTTCATTACTGAAACATTTTACAAATACGATTTGCGTGGCAACTGGGTTTCTGCCATTACCTATAATAAGGACACAGGAAATGTTAGATTATATCAAGAACGAAAAATCACATACACGGACAACTTAATATCAGGAGATGTTGATTTTATTGAAAGTTATATAAACGGCACCAAATACCCAGAATTCCCGAACCAATATGCTTATAAATATGATGCAGCCAAAAAACGCTTTTGGATAAGAGACCCGTCGGGCAATTATTTAACAAAGAACGATTGGTTATACTTCAGTAATAAAAGTACCAATCACCGCTATTATTTTGATAAAACCAATGGCGCATTGGTGGAGCTTACCAATTACAAGCTTGTAAAAGAAGGAGATTTAAAATTCTACCCAGCAAAGGTAATTTCTAAAAACTATGAAGATTTTGTCTTTGGCATAGATGATATCAAATACATCTTTACTGATGGACAGTTTCAGAATTTTAGTGAGGGACACATTGTAAAACAAAGCATTGATGAGAATAAAAATTCTTATTACAACACAAAAACAAATAAATTATACCTCTTTGCAACTGACTGTAAACAAATCACTTGCAAGCTAGAACTTATGCCTTGTTCTAAAGATAAGGCACATTACTATTTGTATAAAGACAAATTGGGCCATATTGATTGCTCTCCCATTGGCAATGGTAAATTACTTGATATCAAGAATTATATATCAATTTTTGGAGGTACGAAATCGTTTATGGAATATAACGGATTGTATTTTGAATATGATTTAACCAAAACACCAGTTAATACGTTTCACCCTGCAAAAGCAATTAGCAAAGCGGAATTTGATAAAGTGTTGGCCAATAGTAAGAAACTTCAAGGCAATATATATACGACGGCAGAAGGTTTGGCAGAACTCATTGCCCGATATCCAGAAAGTTCAACTTCAAAAACACCTGCCAAAACAAAACCATCTTCGCAGGCCGCACCAACATCGCCCAGTACCTCAATAGCGAAAAATAATGTAGATACTTACGGTTGTAATAACAATTTAAACTGCTTAAATCAACTGCTACAAGACCGGTATGCTCAGTTAAAAGCTCAGGGCAAAACAGATAAAGAAGCTGCTAAAGAACAGGCAAGAATCATCAATCAGGTATATGACTATGATAAAGAAACGGCCTACCAAATGGTTATGAATGTTAATAGCAATCAATTGGTAAACGTCTTATCTGAGCTATCACCAGAACAACGCGCTTACTTTCGTTCACAATCTATGGATACCATAAAATCTTACGAGAAAAAACACGGAGAAGTGAAAATAAAGACCGTGCCGTATAAATCTAAAAATTAGGCCAAAATGAAACGATATATACGATCACTTTTTTTGCTAATGGCACTAAGTTCAGTTGATGCGCAAACCATTACTGATGGAGTTTTAGAGTATGAACACAATGGTTGTCTTTGGCCCTTTTTCTCTAAGGATAATGGTAAAACCATTGCCACACAAGCTGAATTTGAAAACGCTGTACGACAAGATGCCAGTAGGAAGCATTGTTTAAAGAATTTGGAGCCTATTGACTTTGAAAAGTACGTTTTAGTAGGAAATATCATTAATAGTGGTTATTGCCATCGACCTCCAGCGTTAAACTATGTTACCGAATATTTTGAAGAATCCAAAACGCTCTATCTCAATATTTCGTATGCAGAAGCTTCCCGAGGTGTTACTTGCCGTGCTGCCAGCCGATACGATTTATGGCTACTTATTCCCAAACCAGACGAAACAGTTGAAGTTGTTACCCGATTAAATCCTATCGATGCAACGGACTTTCACAATGATGCTTTAGTAAAACATAAAGAAGAATTTCATCAGCAAATAAAAGCCTTTTTCAGCTTTGCCGAACAGCGCAAATGGGATAAGATTTTAGACGCTACATATCCAAAATTATTCGATTTGCAACCGCGAGACAAAATGCTTCAGGCTTTAAAGCAATCCTATGATGGCGAACATCTTAAAATGTATTTTTCTGACTTTAAGTATAACCAAGATTTACGTTTTTTTAAAGTAGATAGTTTGAATTTTGCTCTTGTTGATTATACAAGTAAGATTGAGGTAAAATTCTTTCAAAAAGATCAACAAACCAATGATGATTTTGAAGATTACCTTGATGAAAAACTAGTGCAATTTGGCAAGCAGTACCCAACTTCAAATATCAAAAAAGAGAGCAATACTTTGATTATTGAAGGGCCTAAAAAACTTCTCGGAATTTATGATCAACCACAAGCTAAATGGACATTTATAGAGATTGTAACTACTTCAAGTCAACTCATCAATATTTTATTCGATAAGGAAACCGCAGAAAGTATAATAGAAAAATTACACTAAAGAAATTCGTAGATTTGTAGTCGAAAAATTTATAGAATTTATGACTGAAGCCTACGTTAAACAGACTATAGAAAACGAAGTTGGATGGATTGAATTTTTTCATCCAGCTCATAACTCATTGCCAGGAAATATATTGGCGAAATTAGCACGGACAATTACTGAAGCAGGACAAAATGATGCTATTAAAGTGGTTGTACTCAAAAGTGGAGGAGACCGAACCTTTTGTGCAGGAGCAAGCTTCAAAGAACTCATTAATATTAACGATGAAGAGACAGGGAAAATATTCTTTTCAGGATTTGCCAATGTGATCAATGCTATGCGCAAATGCCCTAAGTTTATTATTGGTCGTGTTCAGGGTAAAACAGTTGGTGGAGGCGTTGGTTTGGCATCTGCAACGGATTACTGTATGGCGACAAAGTTTGCCGCAATAAAATTAAGCGAGTTAAATGTTGGAATTGGCCCTTTTGTGGTTGGCCCGGCAGTTGAACGGAAATTAGGATTGAGTGGGATGTCTCAAATTGCTATTGATGCCAATAGTTTTTATCCAGCGGAATGGGCAAAAGAAAAGGGCTTGTTTTCTCAGGTTTTTGAATCGACAGAAGAATTGGATGATGCCGTAAAAGCTTTTGCAGAACACCTTTGCAATTACAATACCGAAGCCATGAAAGAAATGAAACAAATGTTTTGGAGAGGCACTGAAGATTGGGACACACTCCTAGCAGAACGCGCAGCCATTAGTGGTCGATTGGTTTTAAGTGATTTTACAAAAGAAACTTTGAAGCGATTTAAATAAACGTCATTTCGAACTCTCACATTGAGCGTAGTCGAAATAAAAGTGAAGGAATCCTATGAATCAGATTGCCACTTCCTTCGTCCACGCAATGACGTAAAAATAAAATTAAGTCAACAGTTTTTTCTCTTTGGGGAAATTAAAAGGAGCTATATGATCTACAAATTTCAAGGATATATACCAGTAGTACACGAAAGTAGTTTTGTGCATCCACTAGCTGCTGTAACCGGTAATGTTATTATTGGTAAAAATTGTTACATAGGCCCAGGAGCAGCCATTCGTGGTGATTGGGGACAAATCATACTAGAAGATGGTGTTAATGTACAAGAGAATTGTACAGTCCATATGTTTCCCGGAAAATCCATTATATTAAAAGAAAGTGCTCATGTTGGCCACGGAGCAATTATTCACGGTGCCAATTTGGGCAGAAACTGTTTAATTGGTATGAATGCCGTTATTATGGATGATGCCGAAATTGGTGATGAATGTATTGTTGGGGCTATGGCATTTGTAAAAGCGGAGACTAAAATTCCAGATAGAAGTTTAGTGGTTGGTAACCCTGCAAAGATCATTAAAGAAGTTTCTGATGAGATGATTGCATGGAAAACCAAAGGCACCAAATTATATCAGCAATTACCAAAAGAGTGTCAAGAAACCTTAAGAGAAGTTGAGTCATTAAGAGAAGTTCCTTCGGACAGAAAACTGCAAAAAAATACATATAAGACCTTACGAGATACTTTTGAGAATAAGTGACTTTTAACTTTTTTCAAACAGTAGATGAATATGATTTTTCTTAACTTTGATATAAACACTGGGCTTATGAAAGT
This sequence comes from Winogradskyella sp., assembly GCF_028282165.1. Classification (GTDB taxonomy): domain Bacteria; phylum Bacteroidota; class Bacteroidia; order Flavobacteriales; family Flavobacteriaceae; genus Winogradskyella. The sequence continues at coordinate 403,659 of NZ_JANQIM010000033.1, forward strand.
TTCTATTATATTTTTGTTTTTAGGGTATTTGCTCAGTGCACAGAATACGATTACTTTTTTTAGCGATTTTTCAACTCACGATATTAAATCTTTTGATTTGAATTTTTCGGATAAATTATCTTCAAATACTGTATATGAAAGTGATTTTTCATTCAGTTATAATTTAGATTCTTACAATATTGACGGTTTAGAATATTCAAAAGAATTTATTGAAACTGTAGATAAATTTATATTCGATACGAGTCATTTCGACACCATGTCCAATGGATTTATAGTTTTCCCTTTTAGTAAAAAAGGAAAATTGAGATTTAAGGACGATTATATTCTTCATCACGAGCGAAACATACTTAAGCGTCTCCTCCCGCCAATACCTGGTGAAAATTTTATGTTTTGTCCAGATTTTTAAAGTCTATATTACTTTTAGATTACAACACTTAAGTTCATTACTAAATTCGACTCAAATCAATCTCGTTAGTTTCTTTTCCTGTTGAAAGTGTAATTAAACTTTGTACATTTCCTAAGTATGGCAAAAGCGTTAACTTCGAAATAATAAAATGTTCGTAAGCTTCAATATCCTCAACAACAAGTTTGAGTAAATAATCAAAATTTCCACTAACACGATGACATTCCACGATTTCAGGAAAGTTGTTGATCTCAGTCACAAACTTTTCAAGATAACTCCTTGTATGACCTTGTAATGTAATACCAATAAATACGGTGAGCTTTAATCCAATTTTTTTGTTGTCCAAGATGGCAACATATTTTTTGATGTAACCTTCTCTTTCAAGTTTTTTTATACGTTCAAAAACAGGCGATGTCGTCATGCCTAATTCTTCAGCAATACGCTTTGTAGTTTGGTTGCTGTCTTTTTGAAGAATGGCTAGAATTTGTGTGTCGATCTTATCAAGAATGTGAGCCATAAGAAAATTATATTTTAAATTCCGTTTGGTGTAAATATAAAAAGAATAAAAATCTTATATAATGATAAATAGAAGAAAATATTTCTTATTTAATTGAATTTAGAAGTTATTAACATCTGAAAAATACCATATTTCCTATCTTTGTTTCTTGTAATTTTAATTAGATAGAATTGGGAAATTTCGAATTTAAAATGCCCAAGTTAGGTGAAAGTATTACCGAAGCTGCGATAATAACATGGTTTAAAAATGTCGGTGATACTATAGAAGAAGATGAGATGTTATTGGAAGTAGCTACTGATAAAGTCGATTCTGAAGTGCCTTCGAATGTCACAGGTGTCGTTGAAGAGATTTTATACCAACCTAACGATGTCATTAAAATTGGAGAAACTATTGCCATCATTAAAGCCGATGGAAAAGCAGTTTCAAAACCTAAATCTAGGGATTCTAATAAACAACCCAAAAATGTTGTAGTTGAAAAAAAGAAGGTTGCTAAAAGATCAAAACCCGCTCAGCAATCAATTGTAAATTCGGAAAGCTTTACCCTTTCAAACTCTAATACATTTTTCTCACCTTTAATCATTTCTATAGCAAAAAAACATCATATTAGCTTTGAGGAATTAGCTAGAATTCCGGCTACAGGAAAAGAAGGTCGCTTGAGAAAAAGTGATGTATTCAACTATATAGAGGAAGGAAGGCCGTACAAGTTTGCACAACCTGTTGTGCAAGATCCAACGGCATATCGTATTCCGCAATTAACCTTTGATAAAGGTAAAGGTAAAATTGTAGAGATGGACCGAATGCGTCAGATGATTGCAGACCATATGGTGTATTCTAAGCATACCTCTCCGCATGTTACAGCTTATGTTGAGGCCGATTTAACCAATATGGTACAATGGAGAAATGCCAATAAAAAGGCATTCCAGGAAAAATATGGCGAACGTTTAACCTTTACACCATTGTTTGTAGAAGCGGTAGCAAAAGCAGTAAAGGATTTTCCGAATATCAATGCTTCTGTCGATGGTAAAAATGTCATTATAAAAGAAAATATCAATATAGGTATGGCCACTGCGCTACCCAGTGGTAACTTAATTGTGCCTGTGGTTAAAAATGCAGATCAAAAGGATTTAGTAAGCTTAGCGGTAGATGTCAATGCCTTAAGCACAAAAGCACGAGAAAATAGTTTACAAGCCGATGATATTAAGGGAAGCACGTTTACCATTTCTAATGTTGGTACTTTTGGGAGTGTTATGGGCACCCCAATTATTAACCAGCCCGAAGTTGCCATTCTCGCTTTAGGAATTATTAAAAAACGACCAGAAGTGATTGAAACTGAGAATGGAGATGAAATTGCCATAAGAAGTATGATGTATTTGTCCTTATCCTTTGACCATCGTGTGGTTGATGGTTTTTTGGGAGGCAGTTTTGTGCGACGCGTTGCAGACTATTTTGAACAATTTGATACTGATAGAGACATTTAGATAAGAGATAAAAGACCGCTTCGATTTTAGATATAATCAATACGAAGTATAGAAATAAACGTTGAAATGCAGGATAGAAAAATTTAACGCTAATATCACTTCGAGTGATTTCTGTCAGATTGAGACTGTCATACTGAGCGCAGTCGAAATCAAAAGAAATCGTATCGAGAAGTCATTGTAAAAAAGGTTTTCGATACAAAATTGCAAAGGCAATTTCACTCGAACTGACGAAAAGTATAAAATTATGAGCTACACTATTCCAATTACAAAAGTCGAAACATCTAAAGTAGATACTTTAGACTTTAACAACATTCCCTTAGGAACAACATTTACAGATCACATGTTTATATGTGATTATGAAAACGGTGAATGGGTAAATCCGAGAATTGTTCCAATGGGATTAATACCAACACATCCAGCAGCAATGGCACTACATTATGGGCAAGCCATATTCGAAGGTATGAAAGCTTATAAGGATACAGACGGAGAACCTATGCTATTTAGGCCAGAACAAAATGCAAAGCGATTAAACAAAAGTGCGGATCGTATGGGCATGCCTAATTTCCCCGAAGATCTATTTGTTGAAGGCTTAAAGGAACTGGTAAGCTTAGAACATAATTGGATCCCACCAAAAGAAGGGAGCGCATTATATCTAAGACCTTTTATGTATGCCGACGAACCATTTATAGGTATGCGTGCAGCAACACATTACAAGTTTATTATTATGGCATCACCGGCAGGGCCGTTTTTTAGCAAGCGCATTAAGCTATGGGCAGAAAAGCAATTTATCAGAGCCGCTCATGGCGGTACTGGCGAGGCTAAAGCAGCAGGTAATTATGCAGCGGCTATTCGACCTACCGAATTGGCTAAAGCTAAAGGCTATGATCAAGTACTTTGGCTAGATGCCGCTGAGCATAAGTATATTCAAGAGGTAGGGACGATGAATATTTTCTTTAAGATAAATGGTGAATTTATTACACCAAAGTTAGATGGATCTGTTTTGGATGGGATTACCCGAAAGAGTGTCATAGATGTATTACGAGACAAAGGATTTAAAGTTACAGAACGCTTAATCACTTTGGAAGAGGTAAAAGAAGCTTCACACAATGGAACATTAGAAGAGGCTTTTGGGGCAGGAACCGCAGTTGGGATTGCCTATATACAAGAGATTGGTTTAGAAGGAGAAACGATTCAAGTATCTGATCAAAGTCCGATCGGGTTAGAAGTGAACGATACACTTAATGCCATTAAAACCGGACAGATTGAAGACAAATTTGGTTGGATGCTCAAAACAAGAAAGGAATTAGCATAGAGTGATTTGAGCTTGTCAGAAGAAGCTTCGGCGAAGTTGGGCGTTACCCAGACAGTAATCGTCTTGGTCGGGCTTTCGGTAGTCGCTTTCAGACGATAAACGTCCGGAGAGCTTCGACAATGCCTCAATCCCTAACGCGGAAGCCAATGTTTTGTCATTCCGTCCCGATAACTATCGGGATTGATGCGGATACACTTTGAAGAAATAAATAAAATAGATTCCTGCCTACGCAGGAATGACAACTATGAATAAAGACATACTAAAGAAAGGATTTTCGAAGCTCTGTATGGCAAAGGCCATGACAGAATTGTACGAAGACAATTTTAAACAAGTTTCAAAATATGTGCATGCGACTTCTAGAGGTCACGAAGCTATTCAGGTGGCATTAGGAATACAATTATTACCTCAAGATTATGCCTTTCCATACTACAGAGATGACGCCATGTTATTAGCATTTGGTATGGAACCTTATGATCTAATGTTGCAGCTTTTGGCAAAAAGGGACGATCCCTTCTCAGGTGGACGAACTTACTACTCACATCCAAGTTTAAAAGATGATGATAAACCTAAAATACCACATCAATCCTCGGCAACAGGGATGCAGGCGATTCCCGCTACGGGTGTGGCTATGGGAATGCAGTATCTCGAAAAACAAAACCTAGAAAACACTGTCACATCGAGCGTAGTCGAGATGTCTCAAAAACCCATAACAGTATGTTCTTTAGGAGATGCCTCTGTAACTGAAGGTGAAATAGCTGAAGCTTTTCAAATGGCAGCATTAAAGCAAATGCCGATCTTGTATTTGGTACAAGATAATGGTTGGGATATTTCTGCCAATGAAGCCGAGACACGAGCCCAAAATGCAGCAGAGTATGCAGCAGGATTTCATGGCCTAGAAGCCATTAGTATTGATGGTGCCAATTTTATGGAAAGTTATAAAGCTATAGAAAAGGTCATTGCGACCATTCGTAAGGAACGTAGGCCGTTTTTGGTACATGCTAAAGTACCGCTGTTAAATCATCATACCTCAGGTGTGCGTATGGAATGGTACCGTGATGATCTCGATGAAGCACGCTCACGTGATCCTTATCCGGTTTTGAGACAACAGTTATTAGATAATGGATTTACCGAAGATGAAGTCAATGCTATTGAAAATGAAGCAAAGCAAAAAGTAGCTTCAGATTTTGAAAGCGCATTGGAAGCAGAAGATCCAAAACCAGAGGATCTATTTACGCATGATTTTGTAACAACTCCAATAACAGAAGAAGCAGGTACTCGTGAACCAGAAGGTGCCGAAAAAGTCGTTATGGTAGACTGTGCCCTATTTGCTGTTGAAGAATTAATGCGAAAGCACAAAGCGTGTTTGTTGTACGGGCAAGATGTTGGAGGACGATTAGGCGGTGTATTTAGAGAAGCGGCGACCTTAGCACAAAAATTTGGTGATGATCGTGTATTTAACACCCCTATACAAGAGGCGTTTATCGTTGGAAGTACGGTAGGGATGAGTGCCGTTGGCTTAAAACCTATTGTTGAGGTACAGTTTGCAGATTATATATGGCCAGGGCTTAATCAATTATTCACCGAAGTGAGCCGTAGTTGCTACTTAACCAATGGCAAATGGCCAGTGAGCATGATACTTCGTGTTCCCATTGGTGCCTATGGCAGTGGCGGCCCATACCATTCATCTTCTGTAGAAAGTGTAGTGACTAATATTAGAGGTATTAAAATTGCGTATCCAAGTAATGGAGCAGATTTAAAAGGTTTAATAAAAGCAGCGTACTACGATCCAAATCCTGTAGTAATCCTAGAACATAAGGGGCTGTATTGGAGCAAAGTAAAAGGTACTGGTGGTGCAACCTCTGTAGAGCCTGCAGAAGATTATGTTTTGCCTTTAGGAAAAGCCTGGTTGTTGCAGGAAATTTGGAAACAGGATGATGTTGAAACCTGTACAATTGTCACTTATGGAATGGGAGTGCATTGGGCTTATAATGCAACGGGCGAATTGGGTATGCGCGATCAAATTGAAATTATTGATTTAAGAACGCTTTATCCTTTAGATAATGACACTGTCATGAAATCTGTAAAGAAAACAGGTAAGTGTTTGGTTGTTACGGAAGAACCTTCTAACAATAGCTTTGCAAGGGCCCTAGCAGGAAAAATACAAGAAGAATGCTTTAAATATCTCGATGCACCGGTAATGACCATTGGAAGTGAAAACATGCCAGCTATTCCACTAAATTCTACTTTAGAAGAGACCATGATTCCCTCAACCGAAAAGGTAAAAGCTAAAATTGAGGATTTGCTGAATTACTAGTCTTTTGTATCTTACAGGATATAAGATTAGTTTATGTATACAAGACGCATTTTTCCTGTAAAAGGTATCATTAAGTGGACACGAAGACACCTGTTTCTTTTTTTTATTTTGGCTACTATTCCTGTAATTTTATTTGAGATAGTTGGTTTAAAATGGTTACACGTACCATGGCTACCTTTAGGGGTTTTAGGTACAGCAGTAGCATTCTTAGTGAGTTTTAAGAATAACGCCTCCTATGACCGACTCTGGGAAGCGCGCAAAATTTGGGGTGGTGTAGTTAATACATCACGCTCTTGGACCATTCAAGTTAAAGATTATATTACCAATCAGTATGCTAAACATCCAATATCAGAGTCCGAACTTCATAAGATTCACAAAGAACTTGTTCATAGACATGTGGCGTGGCTAACGGCTTTACGTTATCAATTGAGAAAGGACAAGCCATGGGAGATGCATCTTAAGAGCACAAAGTCTAATAAGGAGTTTCGTGAGTCGCACTATTTGGTTTGTGAAGATACGATACCAATAGAAGACGTGATTAAAGATTATATTTCCGATGCCGAATACGAAGAGTTATTTGCCAAAGGCAATCAGGCGTCTCAGATTTTAGGGATTCAATCAAGGAGGTTGAAAGAGCTTAGAGCAGGCGGCTTCATTGATGATTTTAGACATATGGAAATGAAAAATATTTTGGTAGAATTTTATACACTTCAGGGGAAGAGTGAACGTATCAAGAACTTTCCATACCCAAGGCAATATGCTACAATGAATTATATCTTTGTTTGGTTATTTATATTAATGCTGCCCTATGGTATTATGGAGGAATTTGAATCCATAGGAAAGGATGTGATCAGGGATTTGGCGATGCATCAATCACGAACGAACTGGGGACATTTAATTCAAGAATTTATAGCCAAGCATTTTGTATGGTTTTCTATTCCTTTTAGTGCTTTGTTGTCGTGGGTATTTCATACCATGGAAGCCATTGGTGAGAATACAGAAAATCCTTTTGAGGGTGGGCCTAACGATGTGCCTATAACAGATTTAAGTAGAAGCATTGAAATCGATATCCGACAGCTAATAGATGATACCGATATTCCTCAACCCTATGAGTGGAAAAATGATATTGTGATGTAAAATGAAGAATGTTGAATCAAAAGATTTCTCTATTTCGCTCGAAATGATAGAAATGGTTACTTCTTAGATTGCCTCCTCATTTTAAATAGTGTATTCAGAAAGTGGTTTTGTGAACTTTTCCGGGTCAGCCGCTAAGTGATAGCGAGGATCATCAACATCATCAATAATGACTTCTTCAAACTTCGGATTGGCCTTGCGCAATAATACTTTGCAATCTTTACTCAAGTGCTTGAGTTTTATCGATTTTCCTTGAGCTTCATATTTATTGACCAGATTAAAAATAGCTTCTAAAGCAGAATGATCACTGATACGAGATTCTACAAAATCAATCTCAACATTTTCAGGATCGTTTTTTACATCAAACTTTGTGTTAAATGTTTGAATAGAGCCAAAAAACAGCGGTCCCCATATCTCGTAGGTTTTGGTACCATCTGGTTGCATTCGCTTTCGAGCTCTAATCATAGTCGCGTTTTTCCAGGCGAATACCAATGCAGAAATGATAACCCCCGCAATAACGGCTACAGCTAAGTCTTTCCAAACGGTAATAGCTGATACGGCAATTAGTACAATGGCATCAGAAATAGGAATCTTTCTAATAATTCTAAAACTAGACCATGCAAATGTACCTATGACCACCATAAACATCACACCTACCAATGCAGCAATTGGAATTTGCTCAATAAAAGGCGCACCGAATAACACAAAGCAGAGTAGGGCAATAGCAGCAACAGCACCAGATAATCGACCTCTTCCTCCGGAATCTACATTTATTATGGATTGGCCGATCATAGCACAGCCACCCATGCCACCAAATAAACCATTTAAAATATTAGCCCCACCCTGGGCGATACATTCTCTATTGCCATTACCCCTAGTGTCTGTGATTTCATCAATAAGGTTTAAGGTCATTAAGGATTCAATTAGGCCAACGGCAGCTAATACAAAAGCCGTAGAAAGTATAGTATCCCAATGGCCTTGTAAGGTACTAAACAGGCCAAAAATCTGATCTTGAAAAGTTGGTAAATTCCCTTGCAATCCTTCGCCGCCACCATCTCTAATAAATGAACCGACAGTGCTCACATCAAGCTTTCCAAATATGGTTATTGCTGCAACGATAATAATAGCTGTTAAAGCCGGAGGGATCTTTTTTGTGAGTTTTGGTAAGCCAAACATAATTCCCATAGTTATGGCTATCAATGCAAGCATAGTCCAAAGTGGAGTTCCAGACATGAATACTTTTTCGCCGTCAACAGTTTCTTTAAACAAACCTAGCTGTGATAAGAAAATGACAATAGCTAATCCATTTACAAATCCCATCATTACAGGGTGAGGAATCAATCGTACAAATTTTCCAAGTTTAAAGAGGCCAGCTAATATTTGAATACCTCCAACAAACAAAAGCGTTATAAATAACCATTGTAATCCTAGGTTTTCTATTGGTGTTTCTAGACTTAAACCTACCTCATTTCCTTTACTAATAAGGTGAACCATAACCACAGCCATAGCACCAGTAGCACCAGAAATCATTCCAGGGCGACCACCAAACAAAGCGGTTACAATACCCATCATAAAAGCACCATAAAGTCCTACTAATGGGTCAACGCCTGCAACAAAAGCAAAAGCCACTGCTTCTGGGACTAAAGCCAATGCAACGGTTAACCCCGATAGGATATCGTTCTTTGGGTTCTGGGTAAAGTTTTTTCTTGTAGTGTGACCTAGTATCATAATACGCTTACTTAAAAGTCGGCAAAGATAGCGTATTTGGAATAATAGCCTAATTAATGTTTTTGTGCATAAAAAAAGCACTAGAATAACTAGTGCTTAATTTATATATGTTGGATGAAGATCTGCTTACTCAATCTCTGGTGGGAATTGTTCCATAGTCTTAGCAACAAATTCTTTAATTCTTGCTTCTTTTCTTGCAGCATTATTGGTTACGAGATACCCCGTGCCAGAGCCTTGCCAAATCAACTCTTTTTCTTTAGCGTCAACTAGATCTATAAATAGCATGCCTTCTGTTCTGGTAGAAACTTGATTTCCACCCCAGCCAGCTCCCCAGCCCCAGCCAGGTCCCCAACCCCAACCAGGTCCCCAGCCCCAGCCGCCGAAGCCGCCCCAGCCCCAGCCGCCCCAGCCCCAAGCATTGTTATAAACATCAACACGTTGGTTAGACTTGGTGAAAATGCTCACTAGTACATCTGGATTTTCGGATTTCGTCATACCTTTGGCTAGAAGCTCTGCTTCGATTGCTCTTAGGATTCTACGTTTATCAATGTCGCTGATTTCTGCTTTGTCGATACCTGGCTTAAAAAAAGCAAAGGTCTTGTATTGGTCAAAATTTGCGTCCTTATCATAATCAGCTGCAACACGTACAGAACTACAAGAGGATAGAAGGATGGCAAATACTAAAATCGGTGTAAATTTGAGTAGTTTCTTCATATCATTTTTTTTTAATTGTCTCAAATAAATAATCGTCGACTTGATTGGGCAAAGTGACTTTTAAGTTAGGCTCAGCTTCCATAGCTCGTTTTATGGCAAAAATGGCACCTTGATTTCTAGCCCAACTTCGTCTTGAGATGCCATTGTTAACATCCCAAAACAGCATCTGTTTTAATCGTTTAGATGCTTCTTTAGTACCATCAAGAACCATGCCGAATCCTCCATTAATGACCTCGCCCCAGCCAACTCCGCCACCATTATGAATACTTACCCATGTGGCACCTCTAAAACTATCACCGATAACATTATGAATGGCCATATCTGATGTAAAACGAGAACCATCATAAATATTACTGGTTTCTCGGTAGGGAGAGTCCGTACCAGAAACGTCGTGGTGGTCTCTGCCAAGTATGACTTCACCGATGTCATCATTGGAAATTGCCTGATTGAAAGCTTCGGCAATTTTCATTCGGCCTTCGGCATCAGCATACAAGATTCTTGCTTGCGAACCGACAACTAATTGATTTTCCTGAGCACCTTTGATCCATTGAATATTGTCGGCCATTTGTTGCTGAATGTCTCGAGGTGAATTCTTCATAATATCCTCTAGCACTTTGCAGGCAATTTCATCGGTTTTAGCCAAATCCTCCGATTTCCCCGAAGCACATACCCAACGAAATGGGCCAAAGCCATAGTCGAAGCACATGGGTCCCATAATGTCTTGTACGTAACTTGGATACTTGAACTCCCTACCTAGTTCTGGTTTTTCGGACATAACATCAGCACCAGCACGTGAGGCTTCAAGTAAAAAAGCATTGCCGTAATCGAAGAAATAAGTGCCTCTCGCCGTATGTTGGTTTATAGCTTTAGCATGCCTTCTGAGACTTTCTTGGACTTTGCCTTTGAACTTTTCTGGGTCATCGGCCATCATTTTATTGGATGCTTCAAAAGATAATCCTACAGGATAATAACCGCCTGCCCAAGGGTTATGGAGTGAGGTTTGGTCACTTCCTAAATCTATATGAATATTTGCTTCATTAAACTTTTCCCATACTTCAACAATATTCCCCAAATAAGCGATGGATATGGTTTCCATATTGGTTTTTGCCTCTTTAACTCTAGTCACAAGTTGGTCTAAATCTGTGATTTTTTCATCTATCCAACCTTGATCTAAACGGACTTGAGTGATTTTTGGATTTACTTCAGCACATACCGTAATACAGCCAGCAATGTTACCCGCTTTTGGTTGGGCACCAGACATGCCACCCAAACCAGAAGTGACAAAGAGATGTCCTTTAGGTGATTTACCAATCTTTCTAAAGCCATTTAAAACCGTAATCGTAGTGCCATGAACAATACCTTGCGGGCCAATGTACATATAGCTTCCGGCTGTCATTTGACCGTATTGGGTGACACCCAATGCATTAAACTTTTCCCAGTCATCAGGTTTAGAATAGTTTGGAATCATCATGCCATTTGTAACAACAACTCTTGGTGCTTCCGTATGTGATGGGAATAAGCCCAATGGATGTCCCGAATACATAACCAGAGTCTGTTCGTCAGTCATTTCAGCTAGGTATTTCATGGTCAATCTATACTGTGCCCAATTAGAAAATACGGCGCCATTGCCACCATAAGTGATGAGCTCATGAGGATGTTGAGCCACTGCATAATCCAAATTGTTTTGAATCATCAGCATAATTGCTGCAGCTTGTCTAGATTTTGCAGGATAGGCGTCAATCGATCTGGCATACATTTTATAATCTGGCCTAAAGCGATACATGTAAATGCGGCCATAGGTATCTAGCTCACTTTTAAATTCGGAAATTAAAACCTCGTGATGTTTTTTGTCAAAATAGCGAAGGGCATTTCTAAGCGCTAGCTTCTCTTCTTCAGGAGAAAGGATTGCCTTCCGTTTAGGGGCATGATTTATGCTAGAATCGTAAGGTTTGGGTTGAGGTAACACGTTAGGAATACCTTCTAAAATCTGATCCTTAAATGATAATTCTGTAAGTTGCATTAGGTCTTTTTTAATTTATCCTTGTTAAAACCGTAAGGGCAGTGCCTACATCCACTCTCACAGCAGTAACCTCTTTTTAAAAGGTATTGTTCTGTAAAGCAGCGATAACCTTCGGGTGTTAAATAGTAGTCGCCTTCTTCTATTGGGACATATTTCTTCATGTTTTACAAAGATAGCGTAAATTAGAGAAAAGATTCCTTGCAGTAAGTCAAGGTTACCAATTAACTGTCATGAAAATGAGTATGGATTGATTTTTGAACTAGGATTTGTTGTGATATTGATTTCAAGATATTTAGTGCCAAAAGGCTATGCAGGAATGACCATTTTCCCTTTTATGTTTTTGAAGTATAAAAATTTAAAAAGAAATAAGGTTTTGGTTAATCACGAAAAGATTCATTTGAAGCAACAGATCGAATTATTGGTTTTCCCATTTTTTATGGTTTATTGCTTAGAGTTTCTTGTGCGATTGCTTCAATATAGAAATTGGAAGCAAGCTTATAGAAATATTTCTTTTGAACGTGAAGCTTATGAAAAAGAAAGAGACCTTGAATATTTGGATTCAAGGCCGTTCTGGAGTTTTATGGTATATTTTAAAAAATAATCTTTGCGATTTTTTGCTTACCGTCTGTTAACTTAATCCTTAAGAATAGAGCCGAATGTTGTGGTTTAATTGCAGTAATTAAAAATTCATTGGTGTTTACGGATATATTAGAGTAAAGGTGTCTTCCTATGACATCAAATACTTCAATAGACTGAATCATCTCATAATCTGATTTTACGACGATTTTTTCGTTTTCTTCAAATACCGTTATCCTGTTTAATGTGTTAAAATTATCAACCCCCAAGGTGTTGTTAGTGTATCTTAAAATAAATCTATCATTTATGTAGCCAAGTTCACTTGTAAAAGAATAGGGTGTGTCTTTGAGGTTGTGTGTCAATCCCATAGTCAAGTCTTCAATGTAAATATCCTGATTAGGGTCATTAAATAAGCCTTGTAATGCATTGATGCCTATTGTTTGTATACCAGATTCAGTAATATTCAGGCCAATTGGAACCTGATCGTTATTATTGAATGGTAATTGACGACCTTGAATAAGATAGGTTTTGTTATCTATGATAGAATATAAGTTTAATCCGTTACCCGTAGTTGTCGCAGCATCGAACATTCTATCTTCTTCATTTGTAGCGCCATCTACATAAGCTACTAAAGTGGTGTTGGTCTGACCTGATGGACTGATATAATCTAACCAAATTCTATTGGTCTCGTTAGGGGTTTCGTCTGAATCGGTAGCGCTTCTATAAAACTGATCGTTGCTATGAGAGCGATTTCTCATGGTGTTATCAAAAGTTACGGTTTCATTAACCGTTGCTACGTCTGTCATGAGTACAAAGAAACCTTGACCAGCACCTATGTTACCATTAAATCCGGAAGGTGATGAGGTGCCACTAGAGTTGTATGCTATATAATCTGCAACATTGTAATTGTAAAGAAAATCTTCGTAAAACGGATCTGGATTAGTAATGCCAATATCAGTGCCATGGGTCCATAAATAGACACTTCCTGAAATATTCCCATTGCTTGCATGCGTTAAGAAGCTTATGGCATTTATTGCTGATGGATATGGATTGCCTAATAAATTCCAGTTGTCATCATCATCGGTTATGGTAAGTATATCTCCACCAACAAAAGGTTGGTAGAAGTAGGTTCCTGTATTGTGTGTTCCTCTTTCAATGGGTTGTACTATAGAGCCATTATTTGGAGTACCACTAAATGTTGCCGTATAATCTGTAGGCGTTACAGGATGCCCTGCAGGACCTCTAATGATATAACCTTTGCCAATATCCATAGCTCCAGTATTAGCACTTTGCCATTCTCCGAAGACCATATTTCCTGGTGGGCCAACACCTTGAAACGTGGTGGGAATCCATTCGTATTTATAACCGTTAGGCGTTAAGGGTGAAACATTTTCTACATTGAAACTAGTACTAGGAGATGACCAATACACATAGTCGTTTTGCCTTATGTTTGATGTTCTTTGCATAGTGAATGTTCCGTTTACGGTATTAACAACATCATCAATCTGGATCAAACTTGCACTATCTAACATATTGTAAGTACCGCCAGACTCTACATTAACAGTATTTACGATGGTTAATGTTGAGTTAGATTGTTGGGTTAATGTAGCTCCATTTTCAATAGTGAGATTTAACCCATCTCCATCATCAGTTGAATAAATAACAGGATCGTTTCCAGTATTTGGAATGATTATACAATCTGAGGGTAATGGGATAGTGTCATCGGACCAGTTAAGAGGATCCATCCAATTGTCGTTGGCTTGAGATCCGTCCCATAGTTTTGGTTGTTCTACGGTGATGACAAAATCATCAGTTCTTGTAATAGATGAAGTATTACACAAATTGTAAGTAACTTCAGCCGTATAAGTAGTAGTAGAATTTGGGCTGACTGATATAGTGGCATCATCATCATAAGTAGGGTTGTGTGCTCCATTTTCTAACCATCTTAGACTAGTGATAGAAGCCCCAGATGGTGTAAATCTCCATGCCCTGTTGGTCATGGTCCAGTCACCATCAGTAATGTCCCTAACAACTTCAGCCTGTGTGCCTGTAGCATTTTGAAGCCCAATTTGAGCATTTCCAAAATTCCAAATATCACTATAACTAACATTGAATACATCCATATTTTTTTCTTCAATATATACTTCAATGACGTTGGTGTTTTCGTATAAGACTATCATTCCTGAATAAAGTATGGTTGGGTCGGCAAACATGGGTACGTCGTGCCATGCTGTAATGAGAGCCCTACAGGTGCTACCACTAGTGGTTAGGTCAACAAATTCCCAACCAATTTCGCCCCCGGCTCTTGGGTCAATATCATGATGTACTCCAAAAATAGATGGTCCGAAGAAATGATCAAGCGCAAAAAGCGTCCCAGAAATATCAATGTAGTCTCTTGAATTTGAAGTGGCATTAGGTAATGTGTTGTTTATTTCCCAGCCCGTATATAAAGTAGCCAGGCTAGTGTCAAATGAGATAACCCCATTAGAATTCATGGTGCATGAGTTATAGGGTTGTCCGTAAAAGCAAAATTCAAAACTATTTGATGAAAAATCGATTACAGGAGACCAAACATCATCATCGTTTATACTAACGGGATTTGTCAAACATCCAAATTGATAAGGTGGATTATAAGCAATTTCTTGAGACGTGTAGGAATCGGTATTTCCTAATTCTAAAAAGCTAGCTTCTAAATCTATGGTGTCACCTATATCATCACAACCAAGCGTTATGGCGTTATTAGCGTTACTGTCCATTACATCTACAGCTGCACATCCAAAATCACTTGTTCCTGTTCCTGGGCCAGAGGAACATGGTTCCGTTACACAGATATAAAAACTACCCTCATCACCGCTGCCGAAATAACTATAAACCCGGACATAATAGGTACTTCCTACAGTAAGGCCGGTCAATGTAATTTCTTCTGAATCTATAGTTGTAGTGTTGTCAACGCAGGCTATACTGGTTAAGGAACCGCAACTCCCACTAAAGACTTCAAAAACCACATCATTAAGATTTCCGGGTCTAACTTTTATGGTTTGTTCCGTGTCGGTAGCGTTGAACTCAAACCAGACATCGTCGTCAGCCGCACCTGTGCAGCCTGCTTGCGATTGACTTGCACCAATAGTGGTGCTTAATGTAGAAACACATGGAGAGCCAGGTGTAAGCACAGTTGCTCCAGAGCACTCGTCATTACTCGGTGGAAGATACCCTCGTATTAAAATATCATCTACTATAAAAGGTGGATTTGTTCCGAAGGAGCCGTCATTCTCCCATACAAAACCTAGATAAAATTGTTGACCAGCAACTACAGAAATATCTAAATTTACCGCACTTTGTGTGGTGCTTTGCGAAAGATACTCCTGTGCATATACAAACCAATTTGTACCGTCAAAGGAATAGGCTATTCTTCCATAATCGAAGGCAAAACCTAAAACATCTTCACCTTCACAAATCCAATTAAAGTCAAGGGTTACAGCAATATAACCTGTTGCATCAATTAAAGGGCTTTGAGCAATATTTGATGCGGCAGAGTTTACATTATATTCTGGTTTTATGCCAGTACCTGTGTAAGGTACATTTTGGCTTACAGCTAATGAGTGGTTTCCATTTATGGCATTTATACTGGTTCCACCAAGAACCCACCATCTATTATCGGTGCCAGAAAAGTTAATATTGGTCCAACCTGTCGTATTAGGCGAGGCTAAATCCGTTTGGTCAGGATAAGTAGCATCTTCAAAATCTTCTGCAAAAATTGTAACTTGGGCATTTACATTAATAATAACAGATGCTAATAGTAGTAATAATAATTGTGTCTTTTTTATCATAAGCAAAAAGTATATGATATAAGCTAAGTCAACTAAATTGATTCTTTGACTTTGGCATCAAAAGCTATAGGTGGCTTTAGGGCGTAAGGTAAATAATGTATGTAAGACCGATTACTTAAAATGTTTTGCAAGAAGTTTTATCGATAAAGTGCTATATTCAATGGATGAACTAATATTAAATACTGAATATGAGGTTGTAATTCGTCGCGAAGATTTAATTCATCCGTTTATCTCAGGAAATAAGTATAGGAAGCTTAAGTATAATCTTGAAGAAGCCAAGCTTCTAGGCCAAAATACGCTTTTAACTTTTGGCGGTGCCTATTCTAACCATATCGCTGCTACTGCATATGCAGGTAAGGTTTATGGTTTTAGTACTATAGGCGTAGTAAGAGGCGAAGAGTTAGAGGATAAGATAGAAGTAAATCCTACTTTAAAATTTGCTAAGTCATGCGAGATGTTTTTTAAGTTCGTTTCAAGAGAAAGGTATAGACAAAAAACAGAGCATAGGTTTTTAAGTTGGCTTAAGTCAGAGTTAGGAGATTTTTATTTAATTCCTGAGGGAGGTACAAATGCACTAGCTGTAAAGGGTTGTGAGGAAATCTTGAACAAAAACGATGATAAATTCCATTTTATTTGTTGCTGCGTAGGAACAGGTGGCACGATTTCTGGATTAATAAATGTGTCTAAAAAACATCAAAAGGTACTAGGTTTTCCTGCGCTGAAAGGTGACTTTTTAAGACAAGATATTCGTAAATTTGTAACGAAAGAAAATTGGGATTTAATTGATAACTATCATTTTGGCGGTTACGCAAAAATAAATCCAGAATTGATTGCGTTTATCAATAGATTTAAAAAAACGTTTAATGTTCCTTTAGATCCTGTTTACACAGGAAAAATGATGTATGGGATTTTTGATTTAATGGCTAAAGGCTTTTTCCCTAAAGAATCGAAGATATTGGTGATCCATACAGGTGGGTTACAAGGAATAGAAGGAATGAATTTAAAATTAAAGCAAAAAGGTTGGCCTCAAATAGAATGAATTTAAAGTATAAATACATCTGTATATTGATTTTGACGATACTCACTTTAGGCTGTGGTCCCAAAAAAGGGATTGTAACCAAGGAAAAGGATCAAAAAAATGAGACAGAAGCTACAAAGGATGTAAAAGCAGAATTTCCAGATAATAAAATTGAAGAAGAAGATGAAGCAAAACCTCCATCCTCTACTGACAACTACATACTCCTATATGCCGAAATCGCAAAGGATCAGATGCGGAAATCTAAAATACCAGCGAGTATTACTTTGGCACAAGGTATTTTAGAATCGGGTTCTGGAAGAGGGCGTTTAGCCGTTGAAGCCAATAATCATTTTGGTATTAAATGTCACGGTTGGAAAGGTGCCAAGATATACCATGATGATGATCGTTCCCAAGAATGTTTTAGAAAATATGAAAGGGCGGAATCCTCATACAAGGATCATTCAGAGTTTTTAACAGGGCGAAGGCGCTATGCGGATTTATTCAAATTAAAACCAGATGATTATAAAGGTTGGGCAAGAGGCTTAAAAAAGGCTGGTTATGCTACAGATAGAAAATATCCACAAAAATTAATTAGTCTTATTGAGCGCTATAAGCTTTATAAATATGACGAAGAAGTTCTCGGTAAGAAAAATGAACAAGTTGAGATTGTGCCAGTCAACAGTGGGGTTGTTAGGTATATTGTGGAGAAAGGAGATACGCTATACTCACTGGCAAAACGCTATAATACATCAGTTGAAGCCATTAAAGAACTAAATAACCTCAATTCTAATGACCTTGCCTTAGGTCAGGAAATAATGATTCCAAATTAATATATGTTATACCAAAGAAGTAGTGCTTTGTTTAAGGAAGCACAAGAAGTGATACCAGGCGGTGTAAATTCACCAGTAAGAGCATTTAAAGCAGTAGGGGGCGTTCCTATTTTCGCTAAATCGGCTAAAGGAGCTTATATCTATGATGAAGATGGCAATCGATTTATTGATTACATCAATTCATGGGGTCCAATGCTATTGGGACATGCATTTCCACCAGTAGTTGAAGCCGTTGTTGAAAAGACAAAAAAGGGCACTTCGTTTGGAATGCCTACGGCTTTAGAGACAGAGATTGCTAAACAGGCTGTTTCCATGGTGCCTAATATTGATAAGATTCGTTTTGTCAATTCTGGTACAGAAGCTTGCATGAGTGCAATTCGCTTGGCTAGAGGCTTTGCTAAGAAAGATAAGATCATAAAATTTGCGGGTTGTTATCATGGACACAGCGATTCATTTTTAATTGCTGCGGGAAGTGGTGCTGTAACCTTTGGAACTCCAAATAGTCCTGGTGTAACCCAAGGAACGGCAAAAGATACTTTATTGGCTAGATATAATGATATAGAAAATGTAAGGGAAATTGTAGAGGCAAACCACAATGAGATCGCAGCTATAATTGTTGAGCCAGTTGCGGGTAATATGGGCTGTATTCCGCCAGTTGAAGGTTTTTTAGAAGGACTAAGAACACTTTGCGATACAAACGATATTCTTCTCATCTTCGATGAGGTAATGACGGGCTTTAGATTAGCAAAAGGTGGAGTTCAGGAGTTAAAAGGTATTAACGCCGATATAGTGTGTTTTGGAAAGGTAGTTGGTGGAGGGTTACCGGTTGGAGCTTTTGCATCAAGGAATGAAATTATGGATCATCTAGCGCCATTAGGACCTGTTTATCAGGCAGGAACTTTAAGTGGAAATCCATTAGCTATGGCGGCTGGTTTGGCAATGTTAAATGCTATAGACAATGATAAGGGGCTAATGAGCAGATTAGAGGAGAAAACAAAATATCTTCATAATGGTATTGCCGACGCCTTAAATAAAAATAATGTGGAGCATACGATTAATAGGATCGGGTCCATGATTTCTGTGCATTTTGCTGCAGAACCAGTAGTGGATTTTGAAAGTGCAGCAAAAGGTAATAATGAGACTTTTAAGAGTTTCTTCCATGGTATGCTTAACAGAGGTATTTATATTGCACCTAGCGCTTTTGAATCGTGGTTTATTACGGATGCCCTAACGTACCAAGACCTAAATGAAACCATTGCTGCTGTAGAAGAAGTGGCGAAAGAATTATAAACTAAAAAAGCTTCATTTTATTGAAGCTTTTTTATATTTCTATTAATTAAAAAATTGTCTATAGTTCCATCTCTTGGTAGCGCGCATATTGCTCTGAAGACAAAATAGTCTGCATTTTAGTTTCTAAATTTCTTTTAACTTTTTCAATGGATTTTTCATTTTTATCGTCAGCGCTTTCTAAAATCGCCATCTTTTTGGTGTATTCCATAAAGGCTAAATAGACTTGATCACATTGTTCGTGATTTAAATTTGCAAACTTTTTGAGTGCCTCGGTTTTTTCCGATGCTTGAGCGCTAATATCTTGGTTAGATTGTGCTATAGCAGACTCTGTACTTAAGCACAAAGCAAAAACTAATAAACAGAGCGTAATTATCTTTTTCATTTGTGGATTGTTTAGTTATTTGAGCCACTAAAATAATAATTTTATTTAAAAGGAAAATCTTAAATTGTAAATCATTATGGTTTGATGAGTTTTAATGTTGTTTTATAAAGGTTCTTTCCTCTAGCTTTATTTTTTAACCAGGCATAAAAACTGATAACAAAGATGTCCTCTTTTTGTATTGAAGTCTCTTCTAGTGCTATAGCCAGTTCTTTGGTAAAATCTTTACGCTTTGTTATTCCAGAGTATTTATAATAGCGTTCGGCATAGTGTATAAATGTCAAAACTCTTGATTGATCGATCTCCTTCAGATAAGATGTGTATTTTCGTTTGAAACTCTTTAGTCTTGAGTAAAATAAATCGTCATCTTCGATTTCTGCATAGAGTAAGATTTCTGCTAGGTTTTTTTTAATCACCCATTCTATTCCTGCTTTTTCAATGTAATATTGATCTGTATGATAGAATTTTGACAGAACTGATTTGGCTTTAACAAAATCCTCTTTTTGGAAGTAAAACATTAATAACGATAGGTGAAGATCTAAAAGAGACTCGATGTCTTTGTATTTCTTTTTAATTATAGTCTCTACAAGTTCTATGGCTTTATCTTGCTTGTTTATAAAGTTGTAGTTTAAAGCTTCAACCAAGGTTTTTTTTAGAATAAAGCTTTTGTAGTAGGCATTTTTTTTAAGCCCCATCAATTCTTCCATCTCCTTTATGTATTTTAATGAGGCCTCAAACTTTTTATTTCTGAATAGTGTGTTGGCTATGATATATACAATGTGAATTTGATAAAAGAGTTGTTTATCTGTTTCTTTCTTTTCTTTTAAGATTCCATAGCTGCTCAAAACAAAGTTTTCAATTTCAAAATACCGGCTCGTAACAAATGCAGATATATCTACTATGGTCAGTATCTGATAAAGCGATTTAAAAGAAAGAGACTCTTTTAGTTCGATATTGTAGTCAATGAGGATAGATTTCAGCTTGCTTTCAAAATCAACAACTTCTCCTTTGTAGCTAATAGTGTTTAGTACCAGTTTTAACTGTGCGTAAATAATGTTTAATTGGTCTTCTAATTGATGCTGTTTATGATTATTTTTTTGTTTTATTATGAGCGTTTCCAAGTCAATTTTTGGGTAATATGATGCATATTGTATTTTGGTGTGGTAGATTTCGTTGAGAATAGGAAACAGCGAATGCTCGTCTGCAAGGCGCTCAGCTTTATCCAATATTTTATAAGCAATGTCGTAGTTTTTTTGAAGCAAGTACGTACGAGAAGCTAAGATATATTTTATAATCTGCATATCTACAGAGTTCTCATCTTCTAGATTTTTATTAGCGGTAAAGTCTATTAAAGATTGAAAAAGACGTTTTCTTAAAGCGTGATAAGCGTTGCAATTATCAGTTTTATAGAGTTGGTTGCAAATGGATTTAGAATCTAATTGGGATTTAGATATTAGTCTAAATAACTGAATGTTCTTAGTATCCTTACGTTTGTTTTTCTGTTGTAGGTATGTAACAAATTTTTGTTGATCTTCTGCGTTTAAAGCATTTATAATTGAATTTAAGTCTGTCATTTAATCGTCAGTATAATACTAATATATGGTAGTAAAAATAGGAAGCAAGTCATAAAAATAAATAAATATATCGTCAGTTGTATGCTAACTTTAATTTTTATATAAATCGATTTTCTTTCAAATTTGTGTTGTAATCATTAAAACAGAATGTTATGAATTATCAAACTACAGTATCCTTAAAGGATGAAGAAAAAGTAAAGACAAAAAAGAAAGAAGATAAGATCTACAACCAAAAGCCGACACCAGCATTCATAGGGGCTTCTTGGACAGCTTTGCTCATCGGTATGGTTTCTTATTGTATTGGACTTTGGAATGCCAACATGGAGTTGAATGAAAAAGGCTATTACTTTACTATTCTGCTCTTCGGATTGTTTTCCGTAATATCAGTTCAGAAAGCCGTAAGGGATAAACTGGAGGATATTCAAGTTACGGATATGTATTATGGCATTAGTTGGTTTGTAACAATAGCAGCCATTGTATTATTAGTTGTTGGACTTTGGAATGCAGATCTGGAATTGAGCGAGAAAGGATTTTATGGAATGTCATATACACTGAGTCTTTTTGCCGCAATAGCCGTACAGAAAAACACTCGAGACGTAGCTTATATAGATAAGGAAATTGAAGCTAAACAAGATTAAATTAGTTTTAATGATGGTTAGTTAGTAACCCAAAACCTCGCAGATTGGTTTAGAGCTGCGAGGTTTTAAATTCTATTTGTTATGAAGCACAGATTAACAAAATACCTCACCGAGTTTTCGAGTTTAAAATTAACCAGACCGATATCCGATAAAATTAGAGTTCTAGAGATTTCAGGGGTTGTTTTAACAGGAATAGGAAAGTTCGTTTTTATGGATTATCTAAATTGGAGACTACCATTTGTAGTCGTTGCAATTTTAGCTTGGACTTTTTATATCTTTTATCGTTATAAAAAAGACAAGAATGTGTTGAGTGATTGGGGTTTTAAATGGGATAATTTCAAGGTCGTAATAAGGTTAATGCTGCCCTTTGCAATAATTTCGGTTTCATTATTCTTTATAGTTGGTTTTATACAAGGAACGATTAATCTAACTTGGCATGTCATCCCTTTGCTAATTACCTATCCCATCTGGGGAAGTGTCCAACAATTTCTTACTATTGGATTATTGGCAGGAAATCTAAAGGATCTTAAAAAAGTAAAGCTTAAAAAGGGTTTTATAATTCTTGTAACAGCAATATTCTTTTCCGTTTTGCATTATCCTTCACTTTGGTTGATGCTGGGTACTTTTGTCTTGGCATTATTTTATGGTTATATTTATTTAAAAGCCAAGAATATTTATGCCCTTGGTTTACTTCATGGTTGGTTAGGTGCCTTATTCTACTATACGGTTGTTGGCCAAGACCCATTTCAAGATATATTTTTAAATCTATTTAGATAAAACATGATTTCAAAATTTCAAAAAGAACTGCAAACTCTAGTTAATGATAAGATCATTACTCAAGATATTGCTGAACACATAGATAAGTACTATGCGTCAAAGGAAGATAATAAATCAGGTCGCTTGTTCACTATTTTTGGGGTGCTTGGTTCGTTGCTTATTGGTATGGGTATCATATTGATAGTAGCTCACAATTGGGATCATTTTTCAAGATCTATAAAAACACTATTTGCTTTTTTGCCTTTGCTTATAGGGCAAAGCCTAGTAGGCTATTCTGTATTTAAAGCAAAGGGTAAGACATGGAGAGAGGCTTCAGGAACGTTTTTGTTTTTTGCTGTAGGAGCATGTATTGCACTAATAAGCCAAATCTACAATATACCAGGAGATTTAAGTAGTTATTTATTGACCTGGACTTTACTTTGCATTCCCATAATTTACCTATTACGTTCACAAGCCGTTGCGATATTATGTTTAGTTTTTGCGACATACTATGCTTGTAATTGCGGTTACGCTTTTACGACCAGAGGCCAAACACCATGGTATTATCTATTGCTTTTTGTCTTGGTTTTACCACATTATATCCAATTACTAAAAAGCAAACCTCAATCAAATATTACATCTGTGTTTAATTGGTTGTTTCCATTAAGTTTAATTATAGTTCTTGGTGCATTTACAGACCGCTATGGTGATTTGGGTTATCTAATGTATATTCTATTGTTTGGATTATTTTATAATATAGGAAAGCTTCCATTTTTTGATAGTCAGTTATTACGAAAAAATGGTTATGTTATTTTTGGTTCTTTAGGCACGGTTTTTTTGCTACTGATTACTAGTTTTAAATGGATCTGGAGAGAGCTTTTTGTGATGCAAATAGGTTTTGCTACCCAAGAAATGTATATCGCTTCAATACTTTTTTTATTGGCGTTTAGTTTGTTGTTGTATTCCTATTCAAGAAAATGGGTGCGACAGTTTAATTTGTACCGATTTGTCTTCATCATTTTTACGCTGTACTATATTATTGGTTTTAAAAATGCTACAATACCAACGGTTTTGGTAAATGTTTTAATACTCGCTTTGGGTATTATGGCTATAAAGATTGGAGCTGATAAAATGCATTTTGGTACTTTAAATTATGGCTTATTAATTGTAGCAGTACTAATAACTTGTCGTTTTTTTGATACTAATATGTCATTTGTGCTTCGTGGGTCTTTATTTGTTACCGTGGGAGCTGGTTTTTTTATAGCGAATTACTTGATGTTTCAGAAACAAAAAAAGAAAACATGAAATATTTTAAACGGTTTTTAAGATATGTGCTTTATATATTATTATTACCAATAAGCTATGCTTTTATTTCATTTTTGTTAGGTATGATTACTGTAAATAAAACGCAGCATGAAGAACTGATGGAAAATGAGATTTATCTCACAACCAATGGTGTTCATTTAGATATTGTACTACCAATAGAACAGATCAGTTCAGAATTACGGGAAGACTTAATATTTAATGCCAACACAGAATATGTAGCTTTTGGTTGGGGGGATAAAGATTTTTACTTAAATACACCAACTTGGGGCGATCTAACATTTAGTAATGCATTTAATGCAATGTTTTTAAATAGTTCAACATTAATGCATATAACACGATACGAACAAAAACGAGCCAAGTGGATAAAGGTTAGATTATCTAAAAACCAATTAAGAAAGCTTAATGAAAATATTCACAATACATTTCAGTTAGACGAAGATAATTCTAAAATAATCCTGAAGGACAAAGGTTATGGTCCAAATGATGATTTCTATAGAGCAAAAGGAAGTTATTCTATATTTAAGACATGTAATACCTGGGTAAACACTGTGTTTAAAAAAAGTACACTAAAAAGCTGTTTGTGGACTCCCTTTGATTTTGCACTTTTAAAAAAGTACCAATAAATGAAGATTCTTAAAAGATGAAAAAAAAGCATATTCTAATCATGTTTTGTGTAGTGGCATTAATTCAATTATTTGTTCCTGCACAGATGATTTACAATCAAGAAAAAGTTTTAAATGATGGCAAAGCTTATAAGTTTAAAACGCGACCTATTGACCCCAACGATCCGTTTCGTGGTAAATACATCACGCTTCGTTATGAAATAAACTCATTTAAAACTAGGGATACTACATGGCGACGAGGTGATGCTGTTTATGTTTATCTTAAGGACAGTTTAGGGTATGCACAAATAGATACAATTTCAAAATATAAGCTCAACTTAAAGACAGATTATGTGGTTGCTAAGGCTACTCATTTTCGTAGCTTTAAAAATTACAGCAATAAATCTGCAAGGATACATTTCGATTTACCATTCAATAGGTTTTACATGGAAGAATACAAAGCTAAACCGGCCGAGGACGCTATTAGGGTACGTCGAAATGATACTGATTTAAAAGATGTTTACAGTTTGGTGTATGTTAAGGATGGCGAAGCAGTCCTTGAGAATGTTTTTATTAATGATGTACCCATTATAGACTATATTAAAGAAAAGGATAATCAATAATTTGTATCTTGTGTAAATATCAATAGTCTATGCCTTACTGGGTTTCAACCGTTTTACTAGTCTTAGGAATATATATTGCTATTAGTATAGCCTTGTACTATTTGCAAGATTATATGTTGTTTAAACCCGAAAAGCTTCCGAAGGACTTTCAGTTCGATTATGAAAATCAAGTTACCAAAGAATATAACTTAGAAACTAGAGATGGTGCAGTTATTAATGGTTTGCGATTTTTTCCTAAAGGCGAAAGCAAAGGTGTGGTTCTGTATCTTAAAGGAAATTCTAAAAGCATTAAAGGCTGGGGAAAGTTTGCGGTAGACTTTACAAGACATGGCTACAATGTTTTAATGGTAGATTACAGAGGCTTTGGTAAAAGTACAGGCAAGCGTTCGCAGAAGGCTATAAAACGCGATTTGCAAAAAGTCTACGATAAACTTAAGGAAAGAACCTCCGAAGACCAAATTGTACTCTATGGTCGTTCTTTGGGTTCTGGTTTTGCGACAAAATTGGCGTCGTTGAATGATCCTAAAATGCTTATCCTAGATGCACCTTACTACAGTCTTGCTAAAGTCGCAGCACGTTACGCATCTTTTATGCCGTTATCTTTGCTGTTAAAGTACCCTTTACCGACTTATAAATGGTTAAAATATGTACAGTGCCCAATTCACATAATTCATGGTACGCACGATAAGCTAATTCTATATAAGTCTAGTGTAAAATTGGCTCAAATCAATCCAAAGTTGACCAAGTTGCATACGGTAATAGGTGGTGGACACAAAAACCTAAATAACTTTGAATCTTACCATAATATGTTAGATGATATTTTAAACACAGAGCCAAAAAACATCGATTTAGAAACTACAAGTATTAATGTCATTCACTCTTCAAAAAAAACAAGGAAAAAAGCTTAGGAGCATTGTTATTTTTCTTTTAGGCTTATATGTTATGATAGGAACAGCACTTTACTTTTTTCAGGAGAAACTAATGTTTTTGCCAACTACTTTAAAGCAAGAGCATCAGTATCAATTTAATTACCCTTTCGAAGAGTTGTTTTTTGAAACTGAGAAGGATGCCAAAATTAATGCACTTCATTTTAAAGCTGAACACTCAAAAGGCGTCATACTTTATTTTCATGGTAATGCAGGTGATTTAAGCCGTTGGGGAAAAATCACAGAGTATTTTGTAGAAAAGAACTATGATGTCTTGGTAATGGATTACAGGACTTATGGAAAAAGTATTGGAAAACTAACTGAAGCCGCATTTTACAAGGATGCGCAATACTGTTACCAATATCTTTTAAAGCAATATTCAGAGAATGAAATCACATTGTATGGGAGATCTCTGGGTACAGGACTCGCATCGTATTTAGCGTCAAAACATAACCCAAAACAACTTATTTTAGAAACGCCTTATTACAGTATTTTAGATGTGGCTAAGCATCGTTTTCCGATCTTTCCTGTAAAACCTTTGCTGAAGTATAGGTTTCCTACTTACGAGTATTTACCAAAGGTGGTATGCCCAATAACCATCATACACGGAACAGATGATAATGTTGTTCCTTACACCTCTGGTAAGAAACTCTCAGATTTAGATATTAATAATATGGATTTTGTAACAATTCAAGGTGGTAATCACAATAACCTCATTGAGTTTGAAGCATATCATAAGGTTATCGATATTAAACTTCTCTAAAGTGCTTTTTTACTCATTCAAAAGCTATCTTCACTCATTCTAAATTCTATATGCCATGTTATCCTAATACTTTTAGTTGAATCAAAAACGAAAGATTATGGAATCTAAAACAAAAGGACTAATAGGTATTATAGGAATGGTTACAATACTTATAATTATAGCGCTATCGGTTGTTAATATTGCTTCCGCAAAAAAAACAATAGCAAAGGTAGAAGTTAAGGATGAAACTGGTTGTGTGTTTATGACCACGTTTGGTGAGCAATCATCCGAAGGTTATGCTAAATTTAAACTAAGGGATAATGTTCAACCTGTTGTGAACAATGGTTTAAATTGGTTAGCCAATGCACAATTAGAGAACGGTGGTTATGGCGCAGGAAGTCATAATAATCAAAGAGAGATGAATCCACATGCAGTTAATGCGGATCCGGCAACAACAGCAATGGTAGCTATGGCTTTTTTAAGAAGTGGTAGTAATTTAAAAAGAGGAGCGTACCAAGGAGCGCTTAAGAGTGCTTTAAATTTTTTACTCGAGCAGGTGGAAAGTACATCGAAAGATGACCCCTATATAACCAAAGAAAAGGGAACCCAAATTCAGGCCAAATTAGGTCAGAATATCGATGCGGTACTAACGGCACAGTTTTTTTCGAATATGCTAAAAGAGGATTTAGATAAATCAACCAAAAAGCGTATTGAAAAATGCTTGGATATTTGTGTAGATAAAATTCAAAATGCAACGGGTAAGGATGGCAGAGTTACAGGCGCTGGTTGGGCTGGTGTATTACAATCTGGATTGGCAACAAGTGCCTTGGAATCAGCAGAATCTGTAGGTGCAACTCTTGACGAGATTGTTGTTACCAACCAAAAGGAATATTTAAAAAGTAATTACGATGAAGAATCAAAGTCGGTAAAAACAACTGATGGGGCTGGTATTATATTGTATTCTGTGAGTAATTCTGCAAGAGGTTCAGCTAAAGATGCGAGAAAAGCTAGAGAGTTGATTGATAAAGCTAAAAAAGAAGGAAAACTTGAGGAAGATGATAAAGTTTCAGTAGAAAATCTAAAGGATATTGGGATACCTGAAAGTGAAGCTATTGCCTATACATCGTCATATAACATTTACAATGCTTCCAAACAAAAGGCACAAGAAAACGACGTTATGAGTGGTTTTGGTAATAATGGAGGTGAAGAGTTTTTAAGTTTTTTGCAAACAGGAGAATCTATGGTGGTCAATGACGATAATGATTGGAAAAAATGGTACGATGATGTATCTGGGCGTTTAATGAAAATACAGAATAATGATGGTAGTTGGAATGGTCATCACTGTATTACAAGTCCTGTGTTTTGCACAGCTACAAGTTTGTTGATTTTGTCTATTGAAAATGATATCGATAATTTGAGACAAACAGGAGAAGACTAAAAACGATACTGATATGACGGTATTGAAAAAGGCTTCAAGTTAACTTGAAGCCTTTTTAGTTATGAAATATCTAGATATTTTATAAAGAATCCAGGTAATCTTGCAATAGGTCAATACCTTCAGAATGAACCAAAGTGGTACCTATAAAAGGCATGCTAAAGCCCTCATTGTAAACAGAGATTCTAGTAGAAATACTAGAGCGTCTTTCAAATATTTGAGAGTCTTCTAGTGAGGTTTCATAAGCTAAGTCTAAAGTCGACTGATCGTCACAGAAGCCACCTGGTATATGACAATGGGCACAATTAATGTCAAAGTAGGATCGTGCTCTGGATTCTAGTGATGCAGAAGTGTCTTGCCAATTAACAACACTCGAAACTTCAGAACTGCTGGATATGCCTGTTAAACTTTGGTCACTAATGAGGTTATCTAGCTGATTAGATCCGTTGATTTCAAAGTTTAGATTTCTAAGTTTGGGGCCAATGGGTGTTGAATTATTAAAAGTGCTATGACAGGTGAAACAATCAGTATTAGAAGGGATTTCATAATTTGTAGAATTAGTAACACCATCAGCATCAATCCATGTCACCGGAACTGTGCTTCCGTTTAAGTCCAAAACGGCATCAGTTTGTTCATCGTTCCATTTATAATCACCTGTTACCCAGTCGCCATTTATTTTTATAAGGATTCTGGTTTCAATAATGGTTCTACCCAATGATAAATCCCGTTCATCAGTATTGTAGTAGAAGGTTTTTGCAATAACCGTATTCTCGGGAAAGATAGGCAAACCATCGCCATTAAACTGCATAGATGTATTTTGTGGTAATGCTATTAGGCGTTGTTTGTGGGCATAATCGGTAAACAATGGCGTATTAAGTGTATATTCAAAAGCTCTAGAACTAATGTTTAAATCGCTTAAGTCTCCTGTAAATAAATTCAATTCAGAGAGATTTGTTCTAAATTCAGCAACTACTAAAGGATCTTCGGCAGGAACTGTTGAATCGTCATCATTATTACAAGAAAATAAGGTAATGATTAAGACTAAGGCGAGATACTTTTTCATTGGGATATTGATTTTCTTTAATAGCATTGTGAAAATACTAAAATTGTGTTAAATAGCAAGTTTATAGCCACTTTAATCCAATAAAAAAGGAATCATTTTAAATGATTCCTTCCCAAAATGTATTTTAATTTTCTAGACTAATTCAACAAACAGGCCTTCTTCCGTTTTTTCAACTTTTGTCAATCCGTGTTTGCCAAGGCCTTTAATACCCTTATCCCAACCTTTATTGCTTAATCCAG
Organism: Winogradskyella sp.; assembly: GCF_028282165.1. GTDB lineage: Bacteria > Bacteroidota > Bacteroidia > Flavobacteriales > Flavobacteriaceae > Winogradskyella. Next base: position 433,123 of record NZ_JANQIM010000033.1, read on the forward strand.
ATTGTGATTTAAGTTCGTTTAAGGCCATACGCTTTTGTGCTTTCAAAATCTCAAAGATGGCCTTTTCATTGTCATTAAGAGCCACTTGTTTCTTCTCTGGGCGCATCTGCGGAAAGAAAAGTACCTCTTGAATACTTTGGTTGTTGGTTAAAAACATCACCAGTCGATCCATGCCAATGCCCATTCCAGACGTTGGTGGCATACCGTATTCTAAGGCTCTTAAGAAATCAAAATCTATGAACTCTGTGGCTTCATCATCACCCTTTTGCGCGAGTTTTAACTGATGCTCAAAGCGTTCGCGTTGGTCTATTGGATCATTAAGTTCAGAATAGGCATTGGCAATTTCCTTACCACAAACCATAAGCTCAAAGCGCTCTGTCAATTCTGGGTTTTCGCGATGTTCCTTACAAAGAGGACTCATCTCTTTTGGGTAGTCCGTGATGAATGTTGGCTGAACATAGTGACCCTCACATTTCTCACCAAAAATCTCATCGATAAGCTTGCCTTTACCCATGGTATCGTCAATCTCGATACCCATATCTTGAGCGGCTTTACGAATCTCATCTTCAGATTTATTGTAGATATCAAAACCAGTATGTTCTAATATTGAGTCGCGCATGGTTATACGCTTATAAGGCGCTTTAAAATCTACTTCGTATTCGCCGAAAGTTGCTTTTGTAGTTCCGTTAACCGCAATGGCACAATGTTCTAATAGCTTTTCGCAGAAGTCCATCATCCAATTATAATCCTTGTAAGCCACATAGATTTCCATGGCTGTAAACTCAGGGTTATGGGTTCTGTCCATACCTTCATTACGGAAGTTTTTAGAAAACTCATACACGCCTTCAAAACCGCCTACAATGAGTCGTTTTAGATACAATTCGTTGGCAATTCGCATGTACAACGGGATATCCAAACTATTGTGGTGGGTTATAAAAGGGCGTGCAGCCGCCCCACCAGGAATGGGTTGAAGAATGGGTGTTTCTACTTCAAAATAACCAGCATCATTAAAAAATTGACGCATGGCATTAAATAATTTGGTACGCTTCACAAAAACATCTTTCACATGAGGATTTACGGCTAGATCAGCATAGCGCTGTCTGTAACGTAATTCGGGATCATTAAATTCGTCATAGGTATTCCCTTCGGCATCTTGTTTAGGAAGTGGTAAGGGTTTTAATGCTTTGCTGAGCAGCTTAAAATTTTTGACCATAACTGTTTTTTCACCAACTTTTGTAGTGAACAATTCGCCTTCAATACCTATAAAATCACCAATATCCAATAGCTTTTTATAGACCTCATTGTACATGGTTTTGTCCTCGTCAGGACATATTTCATCTCGATTAAAATATACTTGAATACGGCCTTCACTATCCTGTAATTCTGCAAAAGACGCTTTGCCCTGTATACGTCTAGACATGAGACGACCTGCGATAATTACCTGTTTACCATCTTCAAAATCATCTTTTATCTGTTTTGAGGTGTGATTTACGGGAAATAAATCGGCTGGATAGGGATTAATCCGTAAAGCACGTAATTTTTCTAACTTTTCGCGTCGTACTAATTCTTGTTCTGAAAGCTGCATCATGTATAGGTTTACAGGTTTTACCTCATTGTTAAACAGCTGCAAAATTACATTATTTACAAAAATTAGCCCATTGCTTTTAACATAGTTTTTATGGGCTTCCCTTTTTGGTCTTTTTAGTTTCTTTTTTTACGTCATAATAATTGGGCTTGTAATTATTTGTGGTAAGAATGGCCTGCAAATCCTTTTCAAGCGTTTCGACTGGAGTTTCAATAATTCGATTAACTTCTTTTCCATCTTTATAGAGGATAAATGTTGGTACGCGCACAATGTTTAAGTTGGCTTCATCATGTTCAAGACTTTCCTTATTTCTGTCTAAAGCTATTATGGTGAGTTGTTCCACAGGATAATTGGCAGTATCAATTATTTTATAGAAATGCGACACTTCGTATTGGCTGTCTTCGCACCACGTACCCATAAACACTTTGACATCATATGTTTTTAGTTTTGTTTTAATGGTTTTTAGCGTTTCTATATCGACATTGTAGTCATTGTAGTTAGTGACAAACCATTCAGCATAGTGCTTTGTTTCAAGTCCCGACTTATCAATTTTGCCTATAAGATAGGTCTCTTGGTCTTCATTGGTGAGTTCTTTATTTAGTGTTTGGGCGTTCAATTGAACAACAAGGCAAAAAATGGTTAGGATAGCGAGCGTCAGCGTTTTCATGATGTTGAAGATTTAAATGCACAAACCCAGTGTAACGTATTACACTAGGTTTTTGCTAAATGAAATTTAAAATCCCTAGAAGGATGATTTAAGCAAAATGATGTCTTCAATATACTATTTTAGTTATTTTGAAGCAATAATATTGCCCTTAATTTTGAGTATTTTGTTACCGCCTTCTGCATTAGACATTACGGTAATGGTTTTGGTAAAAGCACCTAATCTCTTAGTGTCATACTTAATTTCTAACTCGCCTGATTCTCCAGGTAAAATAGGTGCTTTGGAGTAACTTGGTACTGTGCAGCCACAGCTTGTTTTTACTTTGGTAATAAGTAGAGGCGCATCACCAGTATTGATAAACGCAAAGATCTTAGTGCCGTCAGAATTTTGCTCAATGGTTCCGTAGTCTATGACTTCCGTTTCAAATTTTATAATCGCAATTTTAGCACCGACCGTGTCGATTTCTACGGGTGCAGAATTAAAAAAACCAAATGCTAGTGCTACTACGACTAAAATGTTTAATGTTCGTTTCATGATTTAAAAAATTTATGATTAATACTGAAGCAAACATCAAAATTATCTTCTAGAGATATTAAGATTTACGGTTGGAAATTGGTACTAGTACTCGGTTTGAATTTTTTAACTATCTGGTAAACAATGATTTTGCGTCATCTCGAGATTGCACATTCAGTTTTTTATAAATGTTGTTGGTGTGCGATTTCACGGTACTCACACTCAAAAATAAGGCTTCGGCAATGTCCTTATTGGTTTTGTCTTGCAGTAAATGTTCTAAAACTACCTGTTCTTGCTTTGATAATTTAGCCTTTAATTCTTCGGTTTTGGATTTCTTTTTTTGCCAATTGCGATACAAAAGAAAGGCATTTAACAAAAACGAAAGTGTAAGGATAATGTAGAGATAAATATGGTTGTTGGTACTTGAAGCATTACCAGCAGAAAAAGCTAGCATATAACGATCTGCGGCCAGTTCATTTTTGTATTGAATTGTGTATGCTGCATTTGGATAGTTAGTTTCAAGTCGGATTTTAAGGTTTTCGTAGTATGGATTGTTTTGTAAATCTTCGACATAATGACTGTGCAAATCACTACTTCTGTCAGATAAATACGCATAAATAGCAAGCTCCGCTACAGGTTCATCTAAAGCTTCCCCAAAATCCTGAAGAGTCTTGAACCATTTTTTGTTGTTCAATTTTCTATTAGCTTCACTACGCACTTCACCATAGGCAAATCGCATATCATTTTTTAACGAATCAATTTTTAAAAAGGCATTAGCTTTAGGATTGTTCGACTCTATTTCGCAAAATACCTGATTACCGAACGAAAAGGGAAGTTTTAGGGTGTCTGTATTTTTAGCAATGAACAATAGTTCTTCGCTATCACTGCAGTGTCCATTAAAATGATTGATATCTTGTTGGTTTTCGGAGCATTTATCGATATGAATACGGTAAATTCTATTCTCAGCATCTAAGATGTTGCCCTTAAATTCAAAAAAACCGGTTTCATCAGCCGTGGTTTTACCAATAATTTGCTCAGAGTACACACCAGACATTTTGCGGTAATCTTCAACAATGGAGAGATAGACCGTGTTTTGCCATTCCTCAGGGTTGATATAGCCCGAAAATGAATATTGTGCTTCACAATAAAGCGAAGTCAATAAAAACACGATGAAAATCCTAAGTTGCATAAAACGAATCTACATAATTTTAGAATATTATAAATTCTTAAGTCATAAAAGTGTAACAATTTTAACAAAATGACGTCCTATCGATACATCAAATCAGTTCTTCTGAACTGGTTTTAGTATCAAACAAAATTATGAGTGTCTGGCGTGTTATTTTGGCTATTATTTTTCCTCCTTTAGCTGTCTTTGATAAAGGTTGCGGATCCGTTCTGATTACCTTTATATTGTGGATTTGCGGATGGGTGCCTGGTGTTATTGCGGCACTAGTTATTCTTAATAATCCTGAACGATAAATCCGTATCTTTGTACTTTGTAAATCCATAAAGTACACATGAAAAAATTATTCGTATTATGCGCTTTGGCTTGTTTATTGGTAAGCTGTAATGTTACCGAGTCCATTGTTTTTAATGACAGTAGATCTGGTGAATATCTAATGACCTATAAAATGGGAGAGGCTATGAAAGCTTTTACAGAAAAGATGGGCGGTGGTGTTAGCAGTTCTGAAGAAAAAGAAAAAGGGGAAGTGATGGATACTACCATGGTTTTTGCGGATATCATGGAAACTTATAAGGATAGTGTTGCTGCTTTACCAGAAGACAAACGCCTTGCAATGGAGGCCGTAAGAGACATGTTTATGACTATGAAAATGGACGAGGATGAAGGTATCATGGATATTGGTATTGGTTTAAAGTTTAAATCCATTGATGATTTAAAAGATATTCAAGACAAAATCAAAAAAGTACAAAGCTTAAATGGTCAGGGAGATCAGTTGGATGCCATGAAAGATGGTTCGCCTTTGGGAAAATTTATGGGCTCCGACCAAGAAAGGGTCACTTATAATATGACATCTAATGGGTTTGAAAGAATCACAGTTTTAGAAATTACAGAACAAGAGGAACAATCCATGGCCGAACTTTTTGACGAGACAGATGAGAGTGATAAAGAGTTTATGGCATATTTTGAAGAATCGTTCTATCTAATAGAATTAACATTCCCTAAGAAGGTAAAGTCTGTATCCTTTGAGGGTGCACAAATTTCTGAGGATGGCAAAACAGTAACTTGCAAAGCAAGCTGGATTGACTATTTAAAAGATCCACTACTTATGGATGTCAAAGTTGAATTTGTGAATGAATAAAACCGTAAAATTTGAGGATTTAGGCTTAAAGGATTTTAAGGCCACCTGGGATTATCAAGAAGTCCTTTTTAAAGCCATTTTAGATACCAAGGTTAAGAATAGGAGGGAAGAGGCAGGTTTAGAGACCAATAATCATCTTCTTTTCGTAGAACATCCACATGTTTATACTTTGGGTAAAAGCGGTGATTTGTCCAATCTGTTACTTTCCGAAGAGCAATTGGCTAAAAAAGGGGCAACGTTTTACAAAATCAATAGAGGAGGTGATATTACGTATCACGGACCTGGGCAAATTGTAGGTTATCCTATTTTAGATTTAGATAATTTCTTTACAGATATCCATAAATACTTAAGATTACTAGAAGAAATCATTATTCTTACACTAGCTGAATATGGATTGAAAACTGAAAGAAGCCCTGGCGAGACAGGTGTGTGGCTAGATGTTGGGACACCATTTGCTCGTAAGATTTGTGCTATGGGAGTTCGTGCTAGCCGTTGGGTGACCATGCACGGTTTTGCATTGAACGTGAATGCGGATTTAGGTTATTTTGACAACATTATCCCCTGTGGAATTCGCGGTAAAGCGGTTACGACTTTAAACAATGAATTAGGAGTTAAAAATGTAGATGAAGCCGAAGTTAAAAGAAAGCTTTTAAAGCATTTTGAAGTTCTTTTTGAGGCGGAGTTTATTTAGTCTTTTGCGTTCTAGTTTACCCATAAAAACTAGAGAAAGCGCCAAACGAATTGGCGCTTTCAGACTTAGGGACTTTTGAGATTTGGTTGCCGTTATATTTTTATAAACTCAACACGTCTGTTTTGTGCTTTTCCATCAGCGGTATTGTTATCTCCTACAGGCTGGGACGCGCCTTTGCCATCAGTAGTTAAGCGATCTTTAGAAATTTTATATATGTTTATCAAGGCGCTTTTTACAGCCTCGGCTCTTGCTTTAGACAACTTTAAATTGGCATCATCAGAACCGTCAGAATCAGTATGGCCAATAATGTTTAGTTTTATGCTTTGATCTTGCTGTAACACTTGCGAAATTTGTCTTACGATTCCAAGTGATATTGGTTGAATATTTGCAGAACCCGAATCAAATAAAATACCGTTAGTAGAGATTCTGCCTTCTGCCATTAGTTTACGTCTAAGGTCTATCCCTCCTTTAGCAACTTTTAGGTTAGAAATAAATAAGCGATCTGTTCCGTCCCGCATACCCAAAAGATTAAACTTAATAGTGTTTAAGACCTTGTTTGGAGCAATAAATTGAGGTATATCAATGTACTTTTTTTGGTTGATCCATAACCGAAAACGCCTCTTATTTACGGCTATAGAAACATGTGGCTTGTTTAATATAGCGTCTCTTATATCTGTATTTAAAGTGGAGTTGATAAGAGTTTCGCCATTGATTCGGTTAAATACCCTGATATTAAAAGCCCCATATTGTCCCAAAGGAAGCGCAGCACTAGCTTTACTAGTTCCCTCTTTAAACTTATCATTATTATCAAGTGTAATTTCTAATCTTGCCGTTGAGGATGTTTTTTTATCTACGATGGCGAGTAGATCAAACTCTATAGTATATTCTTCAGGTAACGGCTGAGGTAACAGAGGTATAAACGTAATCCCAAAACCACCCTTAAGCTCAAACCATTTGCCTTCGACACTTCCAACAGTTACAACTTCGCCGGTGCCATTTGTATTCCATTTGCTTGGAAAATCTCCGATAAAATCCTGTGAAAAATCATCAAAATAAATGAGTTGATCTCCAGGGACAAAATCAAACTTGCTGTAAATCTCCAAATTGTCTGAAACATTTGACAGCTCTTCCTCAACTTCATTCTCTGTAGGGTCTTTGTCGTTTGTTTCGGGACTCGAAGTTTTGTTGATCTCATCAACTTTTGTATCATCATTGTTTTGCTCACTTTCTTCTGATTCTCTTTCCCTTTGTCCCAATAACAGCTCCTTTGTTGTTTTGATACTATATTGTAAGGCTTTCTTTGCTCTGTTCATTTGTAGGGTAGCCTTTCCTTGTTTTAAGACACCAACTCCATCTAAATCATCCAGGATATCAGGAGCCGTCTCGCTTAGAGAGGTCATTTCATCAAGTGCTTCCTCAAGAACATCAATATCTTCATCTTCTAGCGGTGTTCCCGCGGCAGCGTAGCCATCATATTTATAGACTTTATCATATAAATCAAAAGATTCTTGTACAAATCGATCGACACTGCCTACACCAACACGATTTTTTGGGCGCTTAATTTTTTTGGTTTGGGCATTAACGGTGGGAATTACAAAAAGAACAATGCAACAAGCAAGACATATTTTAGAAAACTTCATTTTAAGTGATTGATTAATAGCCCACTAAAAATAAGAAGAACTATTCAATCTAAAAAATGAAATGTGTAATTTGCTATAGATTTAGTGTAATTTGTAGACAATTATAGTCTTATCATCTGCTTGAGTTATGAGCTCTAGACCTCTCTCTTTATCTAACTTTTGTAACTCAGCAGCCGAAGTGCCAAAGACAGGAAAGTTGGGAATTGGTTTTGCTTGACTATCAAATAAATAGACTTTTTTAGATTGTATGTCAGTTGTGGTGACATAGATTTTATCGTTAAGGTAAAAAATTCTGGGCTCGGTGTATTCTCCATAATCCAGATCAATACTTTTAGATTTTATATTCAATCTATTTTCAGTCATTGAGACCAAAGTCTTGCTTGTTGTTACAATATGGTGTTCATCTGTAAGATCGAGGTTTTTCTTGCTTAAATTACCTTTAGTATTTACCTGTACAAGTTGTCCAAGCGTATTTGTAGAGGTGAATTTATTTTTATATAGGTATAACTCGTTTTCAGAAAAGCGAATTTTTTCCTTAACGTCAATTCTTATGCGACCTTGTCTATTAAGAATGTTTAATTTATCACCTGTGGTAAAAGCTATATAATCTTTGTTACCAATTCGAAAGTGTTTTGGTTGTGTTGAGATGTCCGAGCCATTAGTTTTGTAGTTGAATCCATTTACCGATTTGCCTCTGGCATCATACATCAATAGGTTTTTGCCTTGAGTTATCAGCAACCTGTAGTTTTTGCGCTTGTCGTAATCAAAAACAGAAAGAGGTTGTGTAATTTCATCATTAAATTTATACGGGAAAGGAGACACATCATTTCCGTTTCTGTCTAATACGTAAAGACGCTTAGGTGTTGCAAAAGCCAGTTGTAATCTCCCATTTTTGTACATGTCAATTTGTTCGATTTTTCCTAGAATTTTTCCTTGTAATTGCTTTTTCCAAAGGATATTGCCCGAACTAGAGATAAGGTAAAGCACATTATCAATATCTTGTACAACAATGTCGTTGGCTTTAGTGATATGATTTTTTACTGTTTGAGGAGAAAATAATATTGGTGCATCGATTGATGTGGTAAACGCTTCAGATACTGAATTAGAAGGAGCTCTTTTATTAAATTCTTGAATGGCACCGTTAACATGAGCATAGTTGTTTTCATATACAAACTGTACAACATTAGCGTCGTACCCCTTTGTATTTGTTCCTAGAACATTTGATAGGGCTTTGGCATTTTTAAAAATTAAGATCGATGCTTCGTCGCTTATGTTTTCAGAGATATTTTTAAAAGCATCTGTGTTGGCAATAGTATTGTTGCTAAGTATTGAGGAAAGAATCTTTTTTAATGTTTCAGTGGAGTCTGAAAATATTATGAAATCATCGTAATTTAAAAAATACTTTGCCTGTTCAAAACTTATAAAAGGGAGTAATCGAGATTTAAAAAATTCAGTAGTGCCAAATTCGTAAATATCTATATCTCTATAAGTTTCAATATATGACTTTTCTTCTATGGTTTCTAAGACTAAGTCTGGATCTAAAGAATGAAGAATTATAGCATCGTCAGTAAGTGCAATTTCATTGGTAAAATTTAAGAATGATTGTGTACTATCGATTTCTAGTTGTTTCAGTTGGCTGAGATTTTTGTTGAAAATTGAAAAATCATCGAAAGCAATACTAAGCAATGAATTTGTATTTGAAGGAGTTGCCCTTAAGGAGTTTGTTTTTTGGGGAATGGTGTTTTTAAAACAATCAACATAATGCCTTATAGAATCGCCAGAACTAATGATGCCATTATACTTAATATGCTTCTCAGAAAAATTTAAGTCCAGCACCGTGTAGTTTTTATTTATGCTGTCGTTGAGATGGGACAATAAGAGTTTCGAATAATCAGGTGAGTTCATTTTAAAAACTAAAGATGCTACAAACTCATTATCGGTAGTTTCTATTAAACCAGTAAGTTCTTGGTTTTCGTTTTTTGAATCTAAGATTTTTACGACTTCCATATTATTGGACGCCACAAAGACATTACCCAAAGTTTTATGGTAAAACACCGTAGAGTCAATTTGGGTTTTATTAATTTTTAGATTGGTTAAAGTTTCAGAAATATGATTTGGTATGGAATCAACAATAAACAATGTCGAATCGCTCTCTGTTAAGACTAAATAATCAGAACTTGATTCGTTTAAAAAAGCAACATAAACTTGTTTAGTTGTATTGAGGTTTTCTAAAAGAGTAGAAGACGTTTTTAACTCCTCATTATATATACCAGATAAAATATTATGATTTTCTATGCTTTTAGTAAAGTCATTAAGTTCGTTTATTAATAGGACTGAATTTGTTTCGGAGGGTAGGAATTGAGAAGGCGATTTTGTTTTGTCATAATCTTTTTGGCAAGACATAAGTATTGCAAATAGTAAAGCCAATAAAAAAATAAATTGCTTCATTCAGATAGATATATCTGCAAATATAAAAAGTTATAAATCCAAACGGTACTGCTCTGGTAATAATCTAAAGGATTTTCTATGGTATTTGGTTATCCCATATTTTTCAATTGCTGCTCTATGTTCTTTTGTCGGATACCCTTTGTTTTGTTTCCAATTATACATCGGATATTCTTTATGGATTTTTTCCATGTAGGCGTCTCTGTAGGTTTTGGCCAAGATCGATGCAGCGGCAATATTTAGATACTTACTATCCCCTTTAATTATGGTTCTGTGCAAGATGCCTTCGTAGGGCTTAAATTTGTTGCCGTCTACAATTATAAAATTTGGAGCAACTTTGAGTTGAGAGATAGAGACATGCATCGCTTTAATAGATGCATTCAGAATATTGATAGCGTCTATTTCATTTTCGGGAATATGGACAACAGCAAATGATATGGCGTCATCTTCTATTATTGATCTTAAAGTATTTCTTTTTTTCTCGGAAAGTTGTTTGGAATCATTTAATACGGAGTTGCAATATTCTTGTGGTAAAATAACCGCCGCGGCAGTAACCGGGCCAGCAAGACATCCCCTACCGGCCTCATCGGTGCCGCACTCTAAATTGAATGAAGAAAACTGTGTTTTTAATATCAAAAGATGGTGCTTTTTAAACAAAGTTAAAATTTTAACGCAACCCTTTTTAAGTTTTTGCATCTTAAAGTTGAGTTAGATGTTTTAAACATTGGAAAAATGATTTTGTGATTTTGTTCACAAATTAGCAAAAGCCTTAACATTTTTTTAGTAAAAACGCTTGTTTATTTAATATTAAATTAAGATGTTTGCAACTAGACTAACTCAAATAATTGTTTTATGAAATTAAAGTTAACATGGTTATTAACGCTTTTTATGGCGTTCGTGATGCAATTTTCTTTTGCACAAGAAAAGATGGTCACAGGTACAGTTACTACAGCTTCGGATGGATTACCCCTTCCTGGTGCTAGTGTAAGTGTAAAGGGTACTACAAGAGGTGCTCAAACGGATTTTGACGGTAAGTATACTGTTGGAGTTGTTATAGGAGATGTTTTAGTTGTATCCTATGTTGGTATGGATGCTGTTGAGATTACAGTAGGAGATGCCAATGTTTATGACGTTGCTTTAGAAGAGGGGAATACCCTCGACGAAGTTGTAGTCGTTGGATATAGTAAAACAACAAAAGAATCATTTACGGGTACAGCCGCAGTTGTCGATATGGAAGGTATTGAAGACAAGGTGGTATCTAACGTTACGCAGGCACTACGAGGTGAGGTGGCTGGTGTAAATGTCATCACCCGATCTGGAGCTCCTGGTGGAGTTGCAGAGGTTAGAATTAGAGGTTTTGGTTCTATAAACGGTAACTCATTACCACTTTATGTGATAGATGGGGCACCAGTTGGTACAGGAGCCACAACTGGAACTGGTTTTGAGGATGATGTGACTAGTGCTACTAACCCTGTTAACCTTTTAAGTTCTATAAATCCAGCGGATATTGAATCCATAACTGTTCTTAAAGATGCTGCTGCAACTTCTATCTATGGTTCACGTGGTGCAAATGGTGTGGTCTTGATTACCACAAAGCAGGGTAAAAAAGGAACATCTCGTATATCCGTTGATATTACGACCAGTATTTCAACACTGTTTTTACCTGAATATGATGTCATTGATTCTCCAGAAGAGTATATAGAGATTGAGTGGCAAGCATTACGAACTAATGCCATACTTAGTGGTAGAGCAAATCCGGCACAATGGGCAAGTGATAATTTATATGGTGATCCAGAGATAGATGACGCGCTTGTTGGTATAGACAATTTTTATAATATCTGGAATGTGCCTGGAAATGAATTAATAGATCCTAATACGGGTAGATTTAATCCAGGGGTTCAAAGACGCTACACTCCTAATTCTTGGAGAGATGCAGCTTTTGGAACGGGTCAACGTATGGAAGCTAATTTGCAATTTTCTGGTGGAAACGAAAAAACACAATATTCGGCATCTTTTGGTTATCTTGATGATGAAGGATATGCTTTAAATTCGCAGTTTACAAGATATACTACCAGACTTAATATACAACATAAACCATTAGAATGGTTAACTATCGGTGGTAATATTGCTTGGACTGGTGCACGTAGTCTTAATTCAGGTACTTCAGGTTCTGCAGGTAGTTCTGCTAACCCATTTGCCTTAGTCTATACAACACCAGCTATTTATGATGTATTTTTGAGAGATGAGAATGGTAATTTAGTGCCAGATCCAATATTTGGTGGTTTCCAATACGATTTTGGTGGTGATAACAATAGACGTGCTTGGAGTGGAACCAATGGTATTGGTTTAGCTACATACAATTTAGATCAATCTGATATCACTACACTCCTAGGTAATTTCAATGTTGGTATTGATATTACAGAATGGTTGAGTTTTGAGATGCGATACAGTGGTATATATAATCAAAGTATCAATACTAATAGAAATAATCAATTCTATGGTGGTGCAGCAAATGTTGGTGGATCCTTATTTAGAGATGATGATTTAAATACAAATCAGAACTTTTTACAATTATTGCGTTTCCAAAAACAATTTGGAGATCATGATGTAGAGCTATTTGTAGCGCACGAATCTACTGAGGATGTTTTTAGAACAATATCTGGTGCAGCCGAAGGTGCAATAATTAGAGGATCTGAGGATTTATTCCAATATGCTTCACCTCTAGGACGTCAGCAGTCTTACAGAAGAGGATGGACACTTGACAGTTATTTTTCTGGTTTAAATTACGATTTCCAGGATAAATACTTTTTAACGGCTTCGCTAAGACGAGATGGTTCTTCAAGATTTAGAAATAATAAGTGGGGTACTTTTGGTTCAGTTGGTCTAGGATGGATTATGACTAAAGAGAACTTTATGTCTAATGTATCTTTCCTTGATTTTCTTAAGCTAAAAGCAAGTTATGGTGTTATTGGAGATACAGGTTTAAGAAGATTTAATGGATTCCAAGTTTTTACTATAAATACTGACGGTTCAGGATCGTTTACACCTAGTGCAACACGTGTTAATCCCGATTTAACTTGGGAAACATCAAATATAGTTCAAGTTGGTTTTGAGAGTACTTGGCTAGATGGTAGATTAAGCGTTGATGTAGATTTCTATGACAAAAGAACTACAGATTTATTGTTTACTGAGGATTTACAAGTATTCCAAGGTTTCACAACAATCTTTTATAATGGTGGTGAAATGTTAAATCAAGGTGTTGAATTTAATGTTAACGCTAAGCTTATACAAAAAGATGATTTTAGATTATCTGTTAATTTAAATGGCGAAACCTTTAGAAATGAAATTACTGAAATGCCTGTGTCAGTCGTAACTGGAAATAGACCAATTTTTGATTCCGCAAATAATATTGCTGTAGGACAATCTGATTTTGATCATTATTTACCGGAGTGGGCGGGTGTTAATCCAGCAAACGGTGAGGCACTTTGGTATCGCTATTATGATGATATAAACAATAACGGTATTTTTGATGATGGCGAGCCTAGTACTTACGGTGGTGATAATGACTTCTTCTATGATCCTGATGGAGATGGAGAATCTAATAATCAATCTTCTACCTTTCACGAATATACAGTTATTAATCAGGGTGCTAATATGAGACGTACCACTACTAACGATAATACAGTTGCAACTCAAAAGTTTACGAGAAGTGCAATACCAGATTTGCGTGGTGGTTTCAGAATAAATTTAGGTATCAAGAATTTTGATATAGCGGCACAATTTAGCTATAGCATAGGTGGATATACCTTCGATAATGGTTATGATATCTTAATGCAAAATGATGTAATCGGTAGAAATAACTACCATACTGATATTAGACAAGCATGGACCACACCTGGTCAAATTACTAATGTACCTAGAACGTCTGCAAATTTTGGTCGAGATAATCAGCAAGATATTGCATCAACACGTTTCTTAATTAAATCTGATTTCTTGGCTCTTAATAACTTAAATATTAACTATAGAATGCCAGGATCGGTTACTGAAGCACTCGGTATGCAGTCTATGAGTCTATTTTTAGCAGGTGATAATCTTGCAATGTTTAGTAGACGTAAGGGATTAAACCCAAGTACAGCTATACAAGGAACTAATTCAGGTGCATTTTTACCTGTGACTGTATTTAGTTTAGGGGCAAAAGTTCAATTTTAAAAAAAAGCGATATGAAAAAAAATGTAATTTATTTATTTATGCTTGCAGCTTTGGTTTTTAGCTGTGAGGAGGATTTTTTAGATCCTGTTAGAGATTCCTCTGTATTACTGGATGCAGAAATTGCGGAGAATGTTCCGTTTAATCCAGGATTAATCGAAGCAAGTTTAGATGGTATTGGGGTCTTTATGATAGATGATCGTACTATCACTGGTACGAGACATCACGATTTTGGACAAAAAGGTATAGATATTTTTATGGATATAGTCTGTGGAGATGCTGCTTTGTCTGGTAGTGCTTTTGGTTGGTATAACGATGTAGCTAATATGATAACGACTACGGATTTTACTACTGAAGAGAATGAGTTTATTTGGAGTTATTATTATAGGGTAATTAATACGGCTAATACTGTTATTGTAACATCTGGGGGTGAAAATCCTTCAACTACGGATGAAACTACACTTAGAATAAATGCCCAGGCTAAGGCTTACAGAGCTTATTCGTATTTTTATCTCGCACAATTATTTCAACCTGCATACGATCCTAATCAAGAAATCTTACCGTTTAATACGGTAGATGAAGTTAATCCCGCAAAAATTCCTGCTTCGGTCATTTATGACCAGATTCTAAGTGATTTGAATTTTGCTTTAAATAATTTAGGTAGTTATGTAAGACCAAGTATTACTCAAATAGATCAGTCCGTGATAAATGGTTTATTAGCTTACACTCATGCAGCTATGGGTAACTGGGCAGATGCAAGAACTCATGCTGAGGCTGTTATAACATCAGGCTATCCTTTAGCTACTGCTGGTGCTCTGGCTTTCCCTGGTGCTGGTTCAGGTTTTAATGATGTAGCTGCACCTAATTGGATATGGGGATTCGATTTAACAGCAGAAATTGGTCAACAATTAATTAATTGGTGGGGACAAATGGATTTCTTCACATATAGTTATGCATGGGCAGGTGATACGAAGTCTATTGATAATCTGCTTTACAGTCAGATTCCTGCTGATGATATTAGAAGTACACAGTTTGGAACTGGTGCAGCGCAACTTCAACCTATTAATAAGTTTTTTGATCCAGGAAGAACGGCTGGAGGGCAGTTTGTGATTACAACAGACTATATTTTTATGAGAGTTGAAGAGTTCTATCTTTTAAGTGCAGAAGCATCCGCTAGATTAGGAGATGAAGCATCAGCTAAGAATAGATTAACAGATTTATTGGAAATAAGATTTTCTGGAGGAACTGCGGCAGCAACATCGTATTTAGATGATTTTACTGGACCAGGCTTAATCGATGAGATTTATTTCCAAACACGTGTTGAAATGTGGGGTGAAGGAAAGAGCTATTTTGCATTGAAACGTAATCAAGCTACGATGACTAGGGGAACTAACCATGTTTTCAGACCAAACGAATCTTTCGTACACGATTCTGATGAAATATCATTCCAAATTCCTGAGATTGAGATAATTAATAATCCTAATATTTCATCACAAAACAACTAAATTAATACTATTATGAAAAAAAAGAGATATAAATATATAAAATCAGTATTCATTTTATCTTTTATGGCCTTGTTGTTAGCAGGTTGTGAGGAAGATTTAGAAACTGACTTATCCAATTTTGTTGGTTTTGAAATAGATAGTGAACCATTTAGAAGGCTACTATTGGTAGAACCAAATGGGACAACAACATTTGAAGAAAGAGTTTATGCTTCTGAAAGATCTTCATCGGAAAGAAGATATCAAGTTACATCAAGTTTAGATATGCACAATGCTTTTATTGAAGACAATGGAGCTTTACCACGTGTTTACATATCTTCCAATTATACATTGTCTGAGGTTGTAATACCCGCTAATAGTTTAGAAGGTACCTTCACTGTTACTATTGAAGATGATGATGTAATCGGGCCTCTACGTCAACAATTGACATTAGGTTTCGTAGATGAAGCTGGAGTAGATTTCGCTGGTCCTATCTCGCTTTCAATAAATGAAGCCTGTGGTGATGGTACAACTCTCGTTAACTTTTCCTTGGGTCTCGATGATTGGCCAGATGAAACAAATTGGGAATTATATGACCTCACCTCGGGTCAAGTTTTAGTTGACTCAGACGGTCCTTTTGGTAATCCAGAATTTGACAATTTTAACTTATTTTATGATTTCTGCTTACCACCAGGAAATTATGGTATGGTAGTTTATGATTCCTTTGGTGATGGAGGAGTTACTTACAGTGTGAAACTTGGGGATCAGGATGACTTCTTAGTTGATCCAATAATTACCGATAATGCACAAAGTGTTTCTACTTTTACAATAGAATAATTGTATTTAATATAAAATACAGTTATAAAGGCTACCTAAAATACGGGTAGCCTTTTTTTTTATTTAAAAAAACTTAAAATATTATTATATTGCAAAGAAAATTTCAAAACAGATGAAAATGAAAAAACTATTACTTTCCCTATTTTTTTTGTGTGCTATCTATAATACACATTCCCAAGCTTCGAGTAATATGTCTGAAGAGAATAAAGACTTATTGAATTATTTGAATGAAAAAGAATTAAATAGAAAAAATCAAGTAAAGATTTTTTTGCAGAATAATGCTAATGTCCCCGAGTTCATTTATAAAGATGGTGAGATCCAGTCATATTTATGGAAAATCATAGATGGTAAGCCAATCTATAGATCTCAGGATAATGTTGCTGCTGCAAGAGCTACTAAAACTAATCAGTTAATGCCAGGAGGCTCATCAAACTTAAATTTAGATGGAAGCGGTATAACGGTTGGCGTATGGGAAGTTAATATACCTCAAGCTGGCCATGTGGAATTTTTAGATAATGGCGGGGCCTCTAGAGTTACAATGTTCGATTTCGTTAACCAGAATGGTACTACTAATGAAACTAATCATGCAACACATGTTATAGGAACAATTGCTGCAAGAGGAGATAACCCAAGCGCACAAGGTATGGCAATTAATTCTCTCATTAAGTCTTATAACTCTGGTAATGATGAGGCAGAAATGTTATTAGAAGCTAGTGATGCGACTTCACCGTTGCTACTTTCCAACCATAGTTATGGTCCTATTTTTGATAATCTTGTACCAGACTTTAATTGGATATTAGGCGCTTATATTACTGATACTCGTGATATAGATGAGATTGCAAGAAATAATCCATTTTATTTGTCGGTTTGGTCTGCTGGTAACGATGGTAATCGAGCAAATCCAGAACCACTATTTGACGGTTTTGATAAATTATATTTTACAACTTGTGCAAAGAATAATTTAGTCATTGCAAATGCCGATCCTTCAGCGATTGAACAGCCACTTTTTAGCGGAAATTATGAACTTATTAATTTAGAAATCAGTGACACTAGCACTGAGGGGCCTACAGATGATTTAAGAATAAAACCTGACTTGGCGGCCGACGGAACAAATCTTGAATCTTCAATTCCTGTAAATGCATATGGTATATCTAGTGGTACATCAATGTCTGCACCTAATACAACTGGGACGTTAGCATTATTGCAACAATACTATAATCAACTACATGGTAACTATATGTTAGCGGCTACATTAAAAGGGCTTGTTTGCCACACGGCAATAGATGATAACGACACTATTGGTCCCGACCCTATATTTGGATGGGGGTTTCTAAATGCAAGAGCTTCAGCTGATGCTATCACTGATGCTAATAACAGAGAGGCAGTTATAGAAGAGTTAACCCTAGATCAAGGAGTTGAATATAGTTTTACTTTTTCAGCTCAAGCAGGTGATAAGTTAAGTGCCACTATCTGTTGGACTGATATGCCGGGCACTGCTGTTACTGACGAATCAGGACTAAATGATCAAACACCAAGATTAGTTAATGATTTAGATTTAAGACTATCTAAAGATGGTACAACTTACTTCCCTTGGAGGTTGGATTATTCGATGGTATCTGGTTTTTCTAATTCAAAAGGAGATAATATTAGAGATAATGTAGAGAGAATAGATATTGAAGCTCCTACTTCTGGTATGTATACATTAACAGTCTCTAATAAAGGGATACTACAAGGAAATGGTAGTGGTGGGCCGTTTAACCAAAGTCAAGACTTCTCATTAATTATTACAGGCAACAATGTTGCACTTAGTGTTGATGATAATGATTTAGCGAGACGACTAACAATGTACCCAAACCCTTCTAAAGGTGAATTTACGATAAATTTTGAGTCTAATTTGAATAACAATAATGATATTAAGATTGATGTTTATGATATTCAAGGGCGATTGGTTTTTAATAATAGTTACAAAAATATTTCTCCAATATTTGAAGAAACCATATCACTAGATGATGCTAAGTCTGGTGTTTACATCGTTAATATTTCAGATGGTAATAATAAAACGTCTCATAAACTAGTTGTTGAATAATTATTATTCTATCATATTTTAATTTACAGGCCAACATTTAAGTGTTGGCCTTTTTTATGTTAAGTAATTTGTAATTCTTTTCGTTAAAACAATAATTTATAGCTTTCTTTGTTTTTTTGAATAGATTTAAAGAAATGCGGATTAAACTTCTATTTATTCTTATTTTATCACTCATTGTTACTGAGCTCAGTTCTCAAGTCAAGTTAAATAGTGCAAATGCTCGCAGTAGAAATAGTAATGATACATCTGACGTAAAAAGGTCAAGGGGGTTTAAAAATGTGGCAACAATAGATATGTACCTTAAGTTTGATACTGATACCGATACAACGATTGTGGATACGACAATCACCATTAAGAAAGACTATAAGTTTAACTATCTACAAAAAGATAATTTTGGTTTAATGCCATTTGCCAATATTGGTCAAACCTATAATACACTAAGCTTTAATTCCTTTAGCGAAGAAACAAATCCTCTGTTTGGTGCTAGGGCAAGACATTTTAACTACTACGAAAATGAAGATATTAAGTATTATGAAGTGCCCACACCCTGGACAAGATTAACATATAAGACAGCATTTGAACAAGGGCAAATGTTGGATGCCTTTTTTACTTTAAACTTATCGAGACAGCTTAACTTTTCTATCGCTTATAAAGGACTGAGGTCCTTAGGTAATTATCAGAACACATTAACAAGTTCAGGTAATTTTCGATTTACATCAAGTTATGCTACGAAAAATAAAAGGTATAAAGCCAAAGCGCATATCGTGATGCAAGATTTACTAAACCAAGAAAATGGAGGCATAAGGGATGAGGATATAGAGAACTTTGAATCCGGTAACGAAGATTTTATTGACCGTTCAGTCTTCGATCCGAACTTTGAAAATGCCGAAAATATTTTAGTTGGCAGGCGGTTTTTTATCAATCAATCATACGATATTATTAAACAAAAAGATTCCTTAAGCCAAAATGAATTAGCAATAATAAGTAATATATCGCTTGAAGATAAATATTATCAATTTTATCACACAACAGCACCCGCAAATGAGTTTTTTGGTGATTCTTTCACCGATGACATAAATGATAAGGTAACTTTAGAGCATTTCAGAACATCATTAGGGTTAAAATATTTAAGTAATATAATTGGCGAGTTAATGTTTGCCCTAAATTATACCGATTTCAATTATGGCTACAATAGTGTAGTTATATTTCCTGACGAGAATATACCCAACAGAATTAAATCTAGTTTTTTGGGTGTCGAAGCAGAGTATAAAAAGGCTTTTAAAGGATTTGGCATTGAAGGTAATGGTAGATTAAATCTATCTAATGAGTTTGTGGGGAGTTACCTAAGTGGTAAAATTAATTTAAAACTGTTTGACGATTTACTGTTATCAGGAGGTATTAGTATTAGCTCAAGACTTCCCAATTTTAATCACTTACTATATCAGAGCGATTACATAAATTTCAATTGGTATAATCTTGATAGCTTTAAAAATATAAATACCCAGCAATTGGTTTTTAGTTTAAAATCAGAAAAGCTGTTCAATGCAGATTTAGATATATCAAATATTGACAATTATACATACTTTAATTTAGATTCGACTTTAGATCAAGTCAAAATTATTAAGCCAAGGCAATATGATAGTTCAATACAATATTTAAGACTTAAGGTGAATAAAGAATTAAGGTTAGGAAACTTTGCATTAGACAACACCATCATGTATCAAAACGTCATTAGTGATGATGAAGTTTTAAATGTACCGACTCTAATATCAAGAAATACACTTTATTACTCTAATCAAGTGTTTAAAAAAGCAATGACACTACAAACTGGAGTTACACTTAATTATTTTACCAAATATAACATGAATGGCTATGATCCATTATTGGCTGAATTCTATACACAAAATGAAACAGAGATTGGTGGCTTTCCAAGATTAGACTTTTTTATCAATGCAAAAGTTAGGCAAACTAGAATATTTCTAAAAGCAGAGCATTTCAATTCGTCTTTCACTGGTTATAATTACTTTTCAGCACCAAATCATCCATATAGAGACTTTACAGTAAGGTTTGGTTTAGTTTGGGATTTCTTTTTATGATTTTTTAAAATTATAAATATTTGATTTTCAAAACCCTGTAATTCCCATAAACCAATGTTCAAAACAAAGTATATATTTTTCTTGCAAGAAGGGAAAAGGGTGTTATATTTGCGCCCCCTTATATGTGGGCCATTGCGGTTTTGAAGGTGTACGTTCCCGGCCATATCGGGTCAAGAAAAATTTTTTTAAAAT
>NZ_JANQIM010000046.1 GCF_028282165.1 Winogradskyella sp.
GAGTAAAACAATTTTTATCAATCATATACTGCAGTGTTGGGGCATGGATTACATTATCCGCTTTACAGCGCCCGACAGTGGAGATTACAAGCACGTGTACACCGTGGCGATTGTCAACGGTGAAGAAGTCCCAGTAGATAGCGTGTATTATTTATTTGGCTACGAAGAATCTTATTATAAAAAGAAAGATTACGACATGACTAAAATTTCGATGATCAGAGGATTGAAAGGCTATCATAATGTTGGCACGGCAGATGACCCTTCTATGGAAGAGTTAACAGAAATGGCCGCGGAAATCTCAGCCGATAAAATGGAAGAGATCCAGCAAAAAAAGCAGTTTGTTGATCCAATGGATCCGATCAATTACGGCATGATGACGGAAGGTCAAGCGCTTTTAAATCTTTTGGTGCATAAATTGAAAGTGTTAGGCATCATGCAAGACAATATGAGCATGGCCGATCGAGGTATTGGCTTGGTTCGTAGCGCACTAAAAAGTGGCCAAATGCCAACGGGCGTCATCAGTGACGAGTTGCAGCCGATTATGCAGCGCGTAAAAGACTATTTGTCGATGAGTAATCCTGCTACTGGCCACGGCATTAGAGGTGCAAAGCTGGATTTTTTAAAATTTAAAGCCGATCAAGCTGAGGCGCAAGCTTGCCTACGCAATAAAAATGGCGCTGGGAAAATGACACAATCTCAATTAGAAGCAATTGGATCCATGTCTATTTCCGAATGCATGGCCGCTACGCAGTGGTTTTACGAGCAATCAGGCGATGGTAGTACGGCTAATCCGTGGGTATACTCTCCACCGCCGTTAGGATCCCAGGCCTGCTTCACGAATTTTGTTCCCCTTTGGAATCAACCACAATTTGCCGAAAAGATATTTTTCCGCTATGGCCGTGATACAGATTTTCGCACAGGTTGGGATCAGGGTAAAAATGATTTTGTTACCATCCTGACAGGCTTTGTATCGCAGTATCCAAATGCCATGCAAGACGTTGGCGGCTTTAACTATATTTTTGCTAATCAATCGGTATACGACGCCTGTATAGAAGAGTTGGATCAAAAAATGCCGACCCTTTCTAATTGGCTTAATGATCTATACCGCGCTGATAATACTCGTCCAGACGGCACGGTAGGTAGTGGGCTGTACTATTCCTTTATTCCTTTTGTTAGTAGTATATCTGGGCCTGTAACGCTCAACGATTTTCCCCCAATTGTGCAAACTAAAATGGTGATGCAGCAGCAGTACATTGGTTCTTGTGTGAACTTTACCTCTATATCCGAAAACATTGTCATGGATCTTTGTGAGACGGGATTTATGTTTGATACGGGAGCTGTGACACCTGGAGAGTTTTTAGCCGCTCAATTAGGCGAGTTTAACCCATCATTAAGAGGTTTGCCTGTTGCCGTTATTTTAGCAATTATTGCTGCGGTATCTTCTGCTGTAGCAGTTATACCAAGTATTATAGCTGCGGCCAATGGAAATGCTTCTGACATCGACAGCGCTGCCGCAGACACCTCTAATTTCAAAACGCAAGACGATAGCACGTTACCTGACGAATTTGACTTCTTGAAAAGAAGAGACAATGGCGGCGGTGGCGGCGGTGGTGGTGGAAACAACAACGAAGATGAAAGCGGATCCAACAACGGACTTTTAATCGCTATAGCAATAGCCGCTGCGTATGCCGCTACCAGAAACCAAGGCAAAAAGAAGAAGAAAAATAAATAATTCATTGTAATAAACTCCTTTAGAATATGAAAAATGTAAGTGGAACTAAACGAAAAACAACCAAATATCAACGCTTTGTAAAAGCGGCTACTAAGGTTTGTAAGAATCCATCAAAGACTAACAAAGATCGGTTGAAAAAAGCCGAAAAAGCATACAAAGACGATGCTAAAACCAAAGGGAAAACATCAACGGAAATTAATCGTACTGTTTCCCGTGTAAAAAAATGCGACTTATAGCCTAACGGCTTTATTATAAATATTTTATTAACCTCATAACATTGAATATTATGTCAAGATGTGCATGTAGTAAAAAACGTAGTTTGGACTATGGTATGGGCAAAATTGGCGAAAAAGAGATGAAAATTATTGGGGGTTCCGTTGCAGGCTATATGGGAACGGCGTACCTCGATACATTTTTAACTATTGACGCTGATGGAAATGCTAAAGAAGGTATGCTGGCCGAAAATCCTAACTATCGTCACGCTGCGTATGTAGGTGGCGGTTTAGCTGCCATTTATTATAGTGGTGATCCTATGGTAGTTGGTGCAGGTACTGGTGCTATTATTTACGGCGCTAAAGAATTTATCCGCGGAATGTACCCAACGTGGGGCATTAACGGAACTGCTGGAAGACGCGGCGGTATGGGCGATCATAAATATATCGCTCGCAGCGGGCAAAAAAGAGGCATGGCCGATAGAAAATATATTGCCAAAGCCAAGCATCGTAAAATAGACTTTACTAAGAAACCTCAGACTATGCAGCCAAGAAAAGAAAAAGTCATGGTGCATAATGTCATGATGTAGTAAAGGTCTTTTTTGCTAATCAAATTTTTTCTAAATCTTATTTTAAAAACTAATAATTGTTATAACGATGGAACAGCAATTAATTAATTATACGAACTGCCCGCCAGAGTATGCTATTTATGTGCGCACAAAAATTAAAGCAGCCTTGCAGCGCTGGTTGAATATTAACAACCCTAATGCGAATATTGATGATTACGATTTTGAATTAGAAATCGTTCGAAAATATCAGCAAATCGAAGATGGAAAGGTAAACTTCACCTTTGATTTGATCAATAAAAGCGGCAAAAATGTTGGAGGAAACTCTGAGCGCATTATCAATGATAATGATATTTATTTGCCAATTGGTTATGCCCTTGGTTGGATTAACACGCCATTGGCTCCAGGTGAGGCGCCTGGATCTGGAAATTACCAAAAAATTGAAAACCAAGTGCCGTATTATTTTCCAAATGCTTTAGTATTTAATGCGACGGATCCTGCACAGGTGGATCAATACCAAGCTTTGAATAGCGTGTATTATGGAACGATGACTATTAGCGCGGGTAATGATCAGTTAGTGTCTAACTTCCCACTTTGCGAAATGCTTAAAATCCCTCGTTTTTCTTCTATTCCATTTTATTTTAACTACCCATACACGCTAAGAGAGTATGCGGAGTTAACAGAGTATCCTGTATTGAATGGAGCGGAAGAGTTGCAAGTAGATTTTAATGTTCCTGCAGCGGATACTGTATTAGCTGGTGGCGATCCTGCTACGACCAGAGTATTTGCGGAGTTTAAAATGCTTGGATTTAAAGTAAAACGTTTGGCTGCGCCATTTACCGAATTAAACGCCAAGCGCGTCTAATTTGCATAAAGATCTTATTCCATAAATTTCGTTAGCCGGGAGGCGTCTGTCTGTGCCTTTCGGCTTTTTTTTAACCTTTCCAAATTATGCATCAATTGAAAGCTTATCAGCATGCTGTGCATGGCGTTAATACCAAAACGATTACCATTCCAACAAATGCCGACCAAAGAAAATACAACTTAGGTGATTTTCAGAATGATAATTTTGGAAAAGGCTCTAAGGTAATTGGTATATCTGCGCGCTATAACTCTATTGGACTAGCAGGCGATAACATTCGATCTATCCAAGACAGACCTTTGTTTAATTTAGCAGAGGTTTCTCAAATGTATTTGTCTTTGATGGATTATTCTGTTGAGCGTTATTTTATTCTGCAAAACAGAAATCTGTATTATCAAAGTAGATTATACCTGGGCAATCCTTCCGCGCAAGGAGATATCTTTTTTTCGCCTTGTGAGGTAAATTGGAATGAATCCGTTGTAACCATTGGAGACAATGTAACAGTAGATGGTACCAGAGACATTGAATTGACAGTTTATTTTACGACTACTTGTGGCCGCCCAGCTTCGCCCACTTTGGTATTAGACAATGGCATTGATTACAATGCTCTGCGCAAAAAAACCATTGAGGTAAAAACGTCCGCGGAAATCATTGAATACCAACTAGGAAATGGTAGTAATCCACTGACTAATAAAAACAGATTAGTCGGCTTAGCCTATAACTTTATCAATCCTGCTTTTACCTCTAAAGGTAGACGCGTAGTAAGCCTAGATACGTTTTTAGGCGCTTCGTTTTTAACCTTGAATGTTGACAATCGCTTATTGACTAATCGCATACCGCTTGGCGATGTGCAGTTTTTCAATCGATGGTCTTACCCTTATTTTCCAATTGAACCCACTTGGGCAAAAGATTTTGATTGGTCGGAGTGCAAAATATTTGTAAGTGATAAAACGCTTCCTCAAGACAATTTTTCTTATCTAATTGATTTATTCTACGATTATGGACCAGACTGCTAGAGAACAAAAAGAAAGAGAAAAATTAAACCATTTTTTTCAAACCAATCGAAAAGGTGTTAGAGCTAACCAGCCGAATTATTGGAGAATGTATAAAGCAACCTCTATATCATCGACTGCCAGTAAGTTAACGCCTATTTTGTTTGAAAATTCGGACATTGAAGAAATGGACGAAAGTATAGAGTATTTAATGGCCTCCATGAAATCAGCAGACCATATTAAATATTTTATTATTCGCCTAAAAAAAGATTCGAATGATAAAGGGTTTTGCATCAATTGTATGAATCCTTATTACGATGAATCGACTTACTCTTCTAAAATGGCGGGTATTGGTAGTTTGGGTAATATGAATGCTAGTAATAATATTATGATGGCCATGATTGGGATGATGCAAAGTGCTAATAATGCTAACATGGCACAAATGAAAGAGCATTCTGAAAATAATGTGGCATTGATGATGAAGCAAAATGATTTGCGCATGGAAATGCTCGAAGAAAAGCTGCTGAATCAACAAAAGCTAAAAGATTTAAAAGAAGAAAATGCCGCTTTAAAAGGTCAAATTGAAAATAAAGGTGGTTTGTTTGGCCAAATATGGGGAGAGGTTGGCCCTGATGTTATGGATATGTTCAAGTATTCTATTTCTGGCCAAAAAAATGCTCGTGATTTAGGCTATAAAGAAAAAGGCAATCAAGAAGAGGAAGAACCAGGTGGCGAGCAACCAAAAGATGAAGAGGCAGAAAGAAAGCTCGACTTTGCTATGGAGCTGCTGGATAATAATCTAGAAATGCCAGAAGACTGGATTTTGAAAATTGCCATGATTATCGACAATTCCAGCGATGAAGAGGCAAAAATGCTTTTGTCTTTAGTAGAATCAAAGTATACAAAAGTCAAAGAGGAAAAACAAGCAGCGCAAAATGGGTAAAGAAAGAAAATCACGCACATACTCCAGAACCGTACGGAGTAATCAACTAGAATCTTTCGATGTAGAAGAAGGAACGCAGATTATTCTAAAAAATAGAGGCGATGTCAT
The DNA here is from genome assembly GCF_028282165.1 of Winogradskyella sp. Lineage (GTDB taxonomy): Bacteria > Bacteroidota > Bacteroidia > Flavobacteriales > Flavobacteriaceae > Winogradskyella. The sequence goes on from NZ_JANQIM010000046.1 coordinate 5,416, forward strand.
AGAGTATCGACTAGGAGGGGAATTTGTAGATTTACTTCCAGGTGAAGTGGAGGATTTAGGCTACTATACCGCACCAATAGATACTAAGGTTGAGTTTCAATATCCTGAAACTTCTACCAATATTAATGTAAAAATTATCATAACAAAATTATTACCAAAATGAAAAACAAAGGACTGTGGGCACTAGCCGTCGGTATTGGTTTTTTGGCCTTAACAAAGCCAAAACCAAAAGGTAAAAGAAACCCTAAAGTTTGGGCAGATGTGGAAGTAACCATCGATGAAACGCCCGACTTAACCCCAGAGGATCCCAACAATACTATAGTGCCTTAAAAAAAATACTAATGGAAAATCAAATTACTGTAAATGCTCAGGAGGAAAGACCTAATTACCCTGTTCGTAAAGATTGGGTAAAGCGCTTTTATCAGTACCGATCACAAAATGATTTTGTCACTTCCGCGCAAATGATTTGGACAGATTGGACAGCTGGTGATAATCCTTTTTTTGAGCTACTTCCAAACGTCGATGCTTTGATATTTTCCCTAGCAACGTACGTTCCAGACAGAAATTTAAATTTTCCAAATTTAGGCAACACGAATTATTCTCAAAACATGCGCTGGAACAGCACTCCAGTATACGACACAACTTATAATTGGTGGAACAGCATTCCGCCTTGGACATGTGCAGACTGGAAAGAGTGGCATAGGCAATTAGAAATGCACTTTGAAGACACGTATAAAGCCAATGCAATATGGGAGGCCGCTTATGAAAGTGACGACAATAAGTGTTTGACCATTTGGCTGGTGTCTTCTTGTCCAAGCGGCCTGCACTGCCGATCGGATTGTGATTTTGTAGAATACTTTGCTTCTAAAGATATTCAGATTGGTAACTTTTTCACCAATACCACTTGCGATATCACCAATATCGCAACTAATATTGTAGAAACGGTAGAGCAAACCTCTGAAAATGCCAAATCTATTGTGCCTTTAACGGCAACCGTGTTGTTAGTTGCTGGATCATATCGTTTAGTTAATCAACTTATTAAACAAGAATAAAATGGAAAATGTATTACCATGGCTGGCCGTTGGTGTAGCGGTATGGGCTTTAACCTCTAAAACTACGACAAAAGATAATGTGTTTTTTGTTCCTGGTATTGGAGACGTTCCAGAATCGCGCTTGCCAGAGCTGGGCTATATTAAATATAATGGTCTTTGGTTTAAAGAAAGTGACTTATTGGCCGCGGCTGCTTCGCAAGGTGTGACCAGTCCAGGTAACATTGATATCAATACACAAGTAGGTGTAGATATATTTTTGGCGCTATTGCAAGCTGGAACCAGTTTAGCAACTACTTTGATTAACAACAGTGGTCAGCGAAAAGCTGATTTAGTTGATCAAATTTATGCCAAATACATGGTGCCCGTAAGCAGCACTTACGATGCTTCTTTTCCATACACCGAAAGCCAATTAGAGAAATTTACCATCAAACAACTGGAAGATATTTTGGGCGGTGATTTTACCATATCAGGTATTTACCGAACGCAAAAGTATTGGATGGATAGATTATAAGCATCATGGCTAAAAAGCGCAAAAAAGATCAAAATATATTTCCTTGGGCGGCAGGTATCTTTGTCGCTGGAATGCTTTTGTTTTCTCCAAAGAGATCTCAAGCTAGGGGAAGCGTAGTATATGATGATCGTTACAGCGATTTTTCGTTGGCGCGTAGCACGACAGCTAGTTATGCAACTAGACTTTTATCGGATATTGATAAAATAATCGTGCATCACGCAGGTGTTGAGGGTCAAACAGCAGAAGACTATGCGCGCTATCATGTGAACACCAAAGGAAGACCTGGGATAAGTTATCATCTTGTTATTGAAAAAGACGGCTTGGCTGTTATTGGGAATCCTCTTGAAAATGTGCCTTGGCATACTTCAGGAGAAAATGAAAGATCTATAGGCATTGTACTTAGTGGTAATTTTGACGAGACGCAGCCCACGCCAGCGCAGCTAAGAACATTGGAGCTGGTAATTAGAGATATTAGAAATCAATTACCGCAGCCAATTGAAGTGTACGGCCATCAAGATTTTGCCGCTACTTCTTGTCCAGGGGACAATCTTTATCCTTTATTGAATCAATTTAAACTGTAAATAATGGGTGATTTATTTAAAGTAGGCTTAGGAATTGCTTTTGTTGCTTTTGTCGCTTCCTCAGCAAGCCGATCAAAGAAAAAAGATACGCCTGTTTATCCTGAAGGGGATCCACGTGAATCTTTTTTAGGTATGGACGAATACCCAAGAGGTATTCGAAATAATAATCCTGGTAATATTAAATACTCAGCTAGTAATAATTGGCTTGGAAAAATTCCTTTGAGCGAAAATACCGACGGTACTTTTGAGCAATTTGAAACTTTTGCTTACGGCACTAGAGCGATGTTGTTGCTATTGACTAATTACATCAACTCTGGGCGTGATACGCTCGGTTTAATTGTAGATGATTGGGACTTGGGAAATCCTTCTTATTTGACTTATTTGATTGATGAAACTGGCTTTGCGGCCAATCAACCGTTACAAGCAGATAAAGCCACACTAAAGGCAATTGCTCGACCAATGGTCATTTTTGAAAATGGTATTGATATGCTGACCGATGCACGGTTTGAAACGGCATATGATATGCTATAAGACACTTTTACACAAAACACTATATACATGGGAGCGGTATCTTCTTTATTGGGAGTGCCTATCTTTATTCATGACATTTTAGCTTTTATCGCAGTTTTAGTGCTTATCTATGTAGTAGCTAAAATTAAAATTGATGCTAACTTATTTTCTAAAGAAATCACGAAGGAAAATATTGAAAGGCAAATTTTAGAAAAGCTGCAGCAAGAAAATGCTAAATACATTAGAAAGGTAGAAACTCAACTCTATGAATCTTTAAAAAAGAATCTTCAAAAATCTTTTAATAAGGACTTTGCCCATATTGTCGTGACGGTAAAAAGGTTGATTAATAAAGATGATGAAGAAAAAAATTAGCGTAAAGATGAAAAAACTTAATCGACGTTTATTTATTGTTTTTATTTTGGTTTCTTACTTGATTTTCAACAAGATACAAACATACGAATATTATAATTCCGATGTGGATGTAGTGACTAACAAGCTGTTATCAAAGCAATAATTTCAGAATATAATTTGGAATATTGTTGTTTTTGATTTAATATTGAAGTGCGGAAGAAAACAATAATACATAAACCTTAATAAGGGTATAGGCACTCAAAGTGCAGATAGAATACTGAAAAAGTATTGTTTTTTTCCGCAAAAAAAACTTCTTCTGTCTGTACTTTGAGTGCTTTTTTTTTGCCCTTCTAAAAAAAAAATAATTATGAGGAAGTTTAAAAAATCGCACTGGGCTTTTATAGCGTGCATTATTCTAACAGCTTTTTTTATGTCAGCTTCATTAGTCAATAACAACAATGTGGCAGAAGTTGAGCAAATGCAAGGGTATTACATTTTTGTGGACAGTAAGCCGATTAGTGATTATGAATATTTGGGAACAGTTAAGAGTGCTATTACTTTTTCTGGACAATATCAACCAGTGCGAGATGCATTGCTGAAAAAAGCTAGAAAACAATTTCCAAATGGAGATGGGATAATATTTCATTTTCATAATGGAGGAACCGACAGAGCCGATGTTATTAGGTTTAAAAAATGATTCTGAAAATTTAAACGGACAAAGTTAAGCCATGAAAAAAAAAGAAGTAAAAGAGATAGTGGATAGGCTTCTTAAAATAAGAGACTTAAAGTTGCATGAAACTTTCGAAATTTCATCCAATGAATTATACAATTTTTCAATTACTAGAGTTTTTAGCGGTTTTATGTACAAGTTTGAAAGCTATCTTTTTGATGATAATGGATCTATAGATAAGGTTTCTATTTCAACTTTTTTTGTGTCTTTAAAGGATTTTAGAGAAGATTTTGAAAGTCATCTTCCGTATCACCCTTATATATTAAATGATATGTTAGGAGAAGATGATGCGGCTGAAAATATTTTTGCATAAAAACGAAATTTATAACATTATGATTAAAGTAATTGAAAGCTTAAAACTCCATGAAAACACTGTGATTTCTTCTGACGACTTTCACCATTTTACTATTACTCGAATTATAAATGGATTCATGTATAAATATGAAAGTTACCTTCTGGATGAAAATGGAGGCGTAGATGATTTTACTACTTCAACTTTTAAAGTGTCTTTAGATGACTTTGAAGCAGAATTAAACAGATTACAGGAATCTAGCAAGGCAAATGACAATTATTTTCTTTTGCCAAATGGATTATACGCCAAGGAAGATGATCTAGAAAAGTTTGGATACAAAAAAGAATTAGAAGGAATTTATGTATTGCAAGATGGATATGAAATTCCCACAGGACCTATTAAAGCTTCTGACATTTCCGATAATTTACATTATCAGTACAATCAGGTTGCTAAATTGTGGAACGCTCAAGATTCTTCTAAAAACAAAATTTTGCTTAAAAATTCAATAAAAGCACTAAGGGATGACATAATGGACACGTGCGCATACTTAGAAAATTATCCAAAAGAATCTGCTAAAAATTTTATCCCTATAAGGTAGCTTTATACATCTGTATTGTTAATATGTTTTTGCAATGCAATTGTAATGTTTTGAATAACAAATATATAATATTTTTCATAATATAAATTATAGGAAAATGGGAGTCGTAACTAATAAAAGCAATAGACCTATTTATGTAGAAAAATTAAAGACAGAAGTTGCTAGACTTTACACTAAAATAGATTCTTTAAAAAAGAAAAATATACCTGAAAATTCATTAGCTGCTCTTTCTATAGAAATGGAGATAAAACTTATTGATTCAAAAATTGAAATCCTTTTGGATTACATAAGCCAGTTGAATGAATAGAGAATAATATTTTGCCATACAGTTGAGCGCTCAGCTGTATAACAAAATAAAATATTATGGATAACAAGAAAACGAAATTTATGAAAATTGAACTATTAAAAAAGGAAACAGTAGATGTAAAATACTTTGAAATAGAAGCAGGTGTTCGTTATTGGGAAGATGCAACAGTAAATGGTTCTTTAGATCATAATGGAGATTTAATTCCTTGCAGAAAAGGAGATTATTGGTGTCCATTTATAGATATAGATAAAGGGAAAATTTTGAATTGGGAAAAAGGAAAAACAGCTAAAATTCATTACAAAGTTTGTGACGATGGTAATTACAAGCTTTTGGATGAAAATAAAAAAATAATTCTTAATAATGATGGTTACGTCCCTGATGCATTAGCACCTAATGATGAATCTTTTGGTGATTACATCATCTTACAAATTGATAGAAACGGATTAATTAAAGATTGGGATCCAAATTTTGAAGATTTAATTAAAAGGGAATTTATTTTCTCATAATTACGATTTAGATAATTCTAATTAAACCAAAACGAAATTTATGAAAAAGCCATTAGATTATGCATTGTCTAATTATGGACATAAAGTTGATGAAGACCCTTTATGGATGGACTATTATAAAGCTAATCCTAAATGCCATATAGATGATAAAGTTATTGATTGGTCGGCAGTATTTATGTGTTGGTGTTTAGACTCAGCAAATTTTAAACGGCCTTATTTTTTTTCTTCTGCAGCATTTGTTCCTTACTCGTCGCAGCTAATTAATGAATTGGATACTGGACATATTTTTATTATGTCTATTGATGAAGATTCAAAAAATAACTTAAAAGCAAGTAAGGGTTGTTCTGTGGGATTTGTTATTGGGATGCATCCGAGAGGAAAAGGATATTATGTTTTAAAATTAAATCAAGAAAATACAGTTGATTTGATGCTGGTCAATACAATGGATATTTTTTGTTCTACAGTTCCTGCTCAAAGATGATACTCTACCGCATTCTATTTCCATACCGAAGCCTATGTGAAAAATTAAAGGTTGACTATGACAAAGAAGGCTTAATAATCGAAATACTTTGGTGGTATGGACTGGATAAGATTATAGCACATTTACTGCATATACTATGAGCGAAGAAAATAAAGTACAATACATACACAGTGGCTTAAAAACCATGCGAATCACTTCAATGGATGAAAAGCCATATTTCATTTTAAACATAAAAACGAAAACTATGAAAAAGACATTTGTAGAAATTAGAGAAGACGTCAATGTGCCTGACTCTCCTTTGGATCCAAAAGGCGAAGAAAAGGTCATTGGCGGCCAATTAATTGAGCATGAAGACGGCTCTAAAGAAATTGTCGTGGCCATCACAGAATATGGTAATAAAACCATCAGAGTATTAGAGGCAACAGATGATTTTTTAGATCGCTTTGTTCCAGCGGTAACCAATGTATTAACTAGGCTACAAGATTTCTTTGGAGATATATTCAACAACCTTCCTACATTCATCGAAATAGAAGGCGTTAAATTTCGATTAACGCAGCAGCCTGCCAAAAGAAAGCAAACCGATTTGATTTTTTACATGAATGACGGGGGAAGAAAGTTATTTACATGCGCCGCTCCAACCATGTTCAGAGCAAAAGGATTGCTCCACGATTTACTAGACGAAAAAGGTTATTTATAAAATTTTAAAAGTGTGAGTGTTGTGTGTGTGTGCCCTTGGTGTCGTTGTTTGCGATAATTTCAGCGGCACCTTTTTGACGACACGGGATGGGATTAAGGCACTTTAGCCGGAAATAGTAGAAGATCTTGTCAACTTCTACTGCCTTGGGCGGTTCGACTCCGCCCCCCGCGGCAAGGACTGCAAAAGCAGCGGCTTACCCAGGAGCTCAATATCTGGGATACAAAAAAAAGGTCAAACGATGCACGCTCAACCTTTACCCTTATAAACACATAAGCATATGAATAATACTAAAATAGCTCATGCTACAACAAATATAAGCTTTTATGATGTAATAGACAAGCAGGCATCGATTAAGAATGCTAAATTAAAGCTGACAGATTACAAAATAAAGTGGCTTAAAAAGCATAAATCAGGTGGCGTTACCTCCACGACCTTTGATGTTTTTTTTGCGCTACTCTCCTGCGTAGCTCCTACGATGGAAGATATGAAGAAAAACCAGCCAAAGGTGTACGAAAAAGCTTGGAAGGAAGGGAAGTTTTTTGCCTTTGTCTACAACGATACCCTAGCTACAAAGATCAATAACTTAAAAGAAGATTGTTTTAAGGTGTGCAGGCTCAGTACCAAGACCATCTATAACCATATTAAAAGGCTTATAGAAGCGGGTGTTATCACCGAAAAACTAAATTACAACAAAAGAGGTCAAAAGGGATACGATAATCCCTTACCGGGCGATTTAAACCCCAAAGGAAGGGGGAAAATTCAATTGTTTTTTGACCCAAAAGTGTTAAAATTGAAACCTCAATTTGCCGCTGCCTCCGCACCTAATACGAAAAGTTTACCGCAATATACAACCAGTTGTTTTCAAAAGAATAAGGAACTAGAAACAATAATAGATAATGATCAAGCTGTGGATAAAGTGGCGTTCGCTAACGCTCACAATGTTTCAGATCATGTAATAAACGAGGAACAAGGACGCAAAAAGCCTGTTATTTCCTATTCTGCGAACCGACAATTTGACCGAAAGAAAGATTATTTGGCTTACCAGCTTTTTGAGCTATGCCGCTCGGGAATTTACGCGGGCAAAAAATTCAATGCCACGCTCGAAAATAACGCCCTGGGCTGCATAGATGAGCATTTGGAAAATATCAAACAGTTGGTCCAGGCGTTCAAAGCAGACAAGATCAAATCTTTTCAGCTTCGAGTGGCCTATAAAAACGCGACTGAGCTTGGAAAAGAGCGCATGCTCCGCTCCTACTTAGCCAAGCTGCCAGAAAATACCACTTGCGCCGTGGAAATCCTTGGTCATGCCATTGTCAAGCAGGCCAATCATGCTAAAAAGCATGGCTATATCCATCGACTAGGCTACCCTGTGGACTTTTTAAACTCTAATAACTTTCATCAAGCGATCGAGTACTCGTTTAACGACTGGAAAAAGATCAACAACCGATTTTTTGTCAAAAATCAACGCTACTCCGCTTATTGTGATATCGTCAAAAAGATTTACGGCGCCTACTCTTCCTGCATGAATCAAAGCTTTGAAAGTGTTTCTCTGGCTTATCGCAACAGTCTGGTGCATTTTCAAAAGCTGCAGCGCGCTTTATCCTGCACAACAGACTTGACCAGCTCGAATAAAAAATCGCTGCGAGATCTCTTTTTACAAAAATTCAATGCTTTGTTTAAGCATCTATCCAAAGAAGATAAACAAAGAATCATCAAAACCTTATAGACATGCCATCATTACTAAGAATCAAATTTTCAGACCAGATCAAAGCCAACGCTTTTAAAGGCGGTAAAACGCTTGAAGCGAGCATGAAAAATTTTAATCGCTTGCTTAAAAAGCCCAATTGGGATTGGGCGGTGGTGCATCACAACGGCGAAAAGGTGCATTACTTTCACAGCAGTAAAGGCGCTGCGCCTTTAACTAAAGAAGAGTTCGCCGCTTGCTATACCAGTATTTATGTCGTTTTCACCTACGAGGCGAAAAAAAGAAAAGGCAGCGACAAAGGCGAATCTCATTACGGTGTGCAGGTGCAAGATATTCCAAATTACTTGACCGATGAGGTAGAAAAAATCATTGTCTACCAAAATGGAAAAGTGATTGATACGATTACCCAGGCTAAAATGAGCGCTGGATGAAAAATAAAAGAGCGCATAAGTTTTTTCGAAAAGAAAGTAAAGTTGTTGCCGTCAAGCACGACATTACACTTAGCAGAGGAGATTGGCAGTTGTTGCTCGATACGCTCCTACCCCACTTAGATATCAAAACGACTTTATCCAATGAATTTGAAAACGTGCATTTATGTTGGGTTTACTGTTTGGTTGATATTTTTCAAAAGATTGAAAAAAAATACCAAAAAACAAAGCAAGCCTTTTCTATAAAGTTAACGCCTGCAGAGTTTTACGCATTAAAAGACATTATCGATAATGATCGGGCTAAGGATCCTAAATACATTCCGATGTTCATCTCGATTAAAGATCAAATAACAAAGGCGCTGCTCGACTAAAAACAGCGCCCCATCTATCCAAAGACAGATTAATAAAAAACGAAATTTAAAATTATGGAAAATCAGACTAAAAACCGCCCTATTTCGACTTTTTCCCAAAATCCTTTTGTTGCTGCTAGGCAATTTGTTAACCAAAAGGTGTTCTCCATTCGATTAGACAAAGACATTGACGAGTCGTTTAGGCACAAAACGTTTGCTGAGCGCTTTCGATTTGCCAATATCGCTTTTAAATCACTCGGCTATATTTCTCAATTGGCCAGCTTGGTGACGGCTTTTACCATGCTGAATTATTTGTTTGCTGAAACCAATGTCATTGCCAGACTAGTACTTTCTGTATTTATCGTAGTGGCCATCGAGCTAATCAAGCGATCGAGTGTAGAGGATGTCATGCAAGGCATTTTCCAGTATCAGTACGTAGAGCCTTTTGCAGGTGTGCTTTTTGCCGTAACGGCCGCTGTTAGTATCTACATATCGGTAGAAGGTGCCAAGCTCCTACCCCACCTTATTATTGCGGATCCTGTTTTAACTGCTGTAGTAGAAAAAAGTACTACTGCCGTTGATCAGCAGTACAATCAGCGTATTAGTGATTTAAAGACAGAGCGCGAAACCTACCGAAAAAACAGGCTTTGGAAAGGAAGATTAGCCAGTAAAGACGCTAAAAAGGTGCAGTATTACAACAATTTGATTATTGATTTAGAACGAGAAAAGCAAGAAGCAATCAACGCGGTAATTGATCAAAACAACAAAGCCCACCAGGCTGCCCTAGCGCAATTAGAGCAAGATAAAATAACAGTGGTTGAAAAAAGATCAAATTTATCCACTAAATTTATTATAGTAGCTTGCGTGTTTGAAGTGCTTTTAGTGCTGTGTTGCTTAGGCAATTGGTCGTATAAATCTAATTGCAAAAAAGAAAAGGACGGCATGGCTAGCGCGGATAGCAATGCTAGTAAAAATCCAGCTTCGGTAGCTCAAAAAAGCAGCGATGTCGGTCAGCCAGGACAGGCTAACGCTATTGGATTTAGAAAATACGGGCAACGAGGCACCAACAACGATACAAAAACGGTTAATGTAGAAATTAAATGCACGCGCGTTTGTCCAGAGTGCGGAAAGGGTTTTGTTCATCGATCGCATAACCATACCTACTGCTCGCGTGAGTGCATGCTAAAAGCTAGAGATAAACGACTAAACAAAACATAATTACAGCAGTATTACAGCAGTCAAATCCCCCGTACTGCTTTTTTGCTAACTAACCATAAATAAAGGTGTACTGCAGCAGTAAACCAGTTTACTGCTGCAGTATAAAATCCAAATTAAGTATGAAACGCACACTTAATAATTTTCCTCTATTGCTTACTAAAGAGCACCTGTGTGAAATATTCGGAAAAAGCAGAATGACAGAAGTGTACCGTAAAATTTTAACAGAAAAAGTGATTACTAATGAGCTTGGTTTTTCCTCCATTGAAGAGTTTAAGAAAATCAAGGAATTTACATTGGAGCAATCACAGAATATCAAACAATATTTAAAAACACTAGGGTATGAGTTTAATTGAAATTATCCAAAGTATAGAAGATCTTCTATTTGTCTATGAAAAAGAGTTGAGAGCTATTTTTTTACTAGCATTGACTTTTCTACTAGGCTTTGGATTGGGTTATGAGCTGAATCATAATAACGAACAAGAAGACATTTTAGATAACATTAATAAACCATAAAAAACCATCTTATGAAATTTGAAATAAGCATCAAGGGGCTGACGATTAGCCTAAAAGGGTTGAAATCTATTTTTGGAACTGTTGACCAGTTGGAATTTAAAGCCAATCCTGTTTTTAAAGAGGAGCTGGCCGTGTTCGAAAGATTTGTGGCCATAAAAGACAACAATACTGTTGATCCTGATCTAGCGCATGAATTATCCCATGCACTACAAGTTAGTTTGCCGCATAAAGTGTTAGAACTAGTAGAAGAGAGCAGCCGAAAAGCAAGAGAAAGACACATTCTTTATTCTCAGCAGGAGTTATTGGAGTCAGATGTGTATCATCCAAGTATATACGACAAAGATCGAATGAAAGCTATTTTAAAGATTATGCCTTATATGTCTTTAAACGAGTTGGCGCTTTATGCTGATCAATTTTGTAGATCTCTTGTCAAAGACGGATCAATGCCGACGGAAATAGCAGAAGATATTACTATTGCAGAAATAACACCTGAGTATTTAGATGGTCTTAATAATGCTGCAGTTGGAGGCTTAGCGTATGTTTCTAGAGTTCACCACACCAACAATAAAGAGTATGAATTTATTCGAGCTAGAGCCGAAGAGATCGTACTAGAGTGGCAAGAGTACCAAAAAAGACAAATTTCATTTCAAAACTATGTAAACCCAAATGGCAATGGATAATACGGAACTAGTACTGGACGATTTATTTTATTCTAATTTTGTTTTAGGCAACATAAGAACTAAGATAGTAGATGAAAATTGTAATATATACAAAGGCGATACTATAGATTTACAGTTTCAATACCGAACACTTAAAACTAGAACAGTCCACGATATTAAAATTAAACATGTACAACCTTTAATAATTGACCTTGATTACAATTCAATGATTATAAATGGTATGCTTTTGACCAAAATGGAACAGGATATGGTAGTCATGTTTGAAGGTTTTGAAAGCATGGACGATTTAGTAGAGTCTATCAAAGCTATTTATGCGCCTAATGATATTAGTATGATTAAACTAAAGATTCTCCATTGGCATTTTAAAGATGGATATGATATTCAACCGCATTCTTCACATAAAAGAGGTTATCGAAAACACATTTAGTTATGAATAAAGACTTAAAACAGGCGCTTATAGCCTTATTAAATTCAAATAATCCTGAATTTATCGAAACTGGACTGTTATCTGTATCTCAATTGGGTTATCCAACGCATGAAATAAGTAAGTTGTTTGACCTATCTGAAATAACTATGTCCTATCAAATAGGACATATGTGTGTTAAGTCTTTGTTTAGTCCACATCCAACTTCATCAGTATACATAAGTCTAATAGGAGAAAAAAAGCTTATAAAGCTAAGAATTGTATATTTGAATAGTTTTTTATTTTATAAAAATAAGGGTTTAGTATCATTTAAAGGTAAATCTGATTCTTATTGTATAAAACAAATAAACAGATGGAAAAGAGAGTACATAAGAATAGCCATTGAGAGCTTCTACAAAGATAACGGCATTAAATACCAATCATTTAACAATAAAAAGCAGCTATTATAGCTGCTTTTCTATAAAATATATGAAATGATACTAACAGACGACGAAAAGGATAACGTAAAGCAGTTAATTCAAACTTATGAGTCGAAAAACATTACACTAGCTTTGGATATACTAGCTGCTTACGATTATTCCACTTACGGAATAAGCAAATTGTTTGGTTTTGATCATGTTGATACGCCTGTTCATCAAGATTTTCAAATAGGAAAATATCTTTTTTTCTATTATTTTGATTATGAAGTAACTCCACATGCAGATATAGGCGTTAAAATACCTGGTATAAGTCTTTTACATAACAAAATGATGGTTTTTATTAATGGTATAAACGTTGATAATAATAGGTATTCTGACGTTGAACAAGATAAATACTCTATTAAACAAATATATCTTTGGAAATTGCATTTTTTAAAATACACCATTGAGTATTACTACAGGGACAATAGTATTAAATATCAATCTTTTCCGAGTAAAAAACAGCAAAATGATACTAACAGACGACGAAAAGGATAACGTAAAGCAGTTAATTCAAACTTATGAGTCTAAAAACATTACACTAGCTTTGGATATACTAGCTGCTTACGAATATCCTACACATGAAATAAGCAAATTATTTCATATACATGACTTCTCTAGCCATGACGAAATAGGTAATTTTGTTGTTAAATCTTTATATAATCCTAGTGTTCCAGTATCGGAAATAGGTATTATTAATAAAGATGGAAGACTTTTGAAGTTGAAATCAATTCGTTTGCCTAAATACGTTTCGTCTAAAATGGAATATGTTTCTTTTTTTTATGGAATTGGAGGAGTATATTTTAAAAATAAAGTCAGAAGATGGCAAAGAGAGTATATCCGCATTGCAATTGAATTATATTATAAACATAACGGCATTAAATACCAATCCTTCAACAACAAAAAGCAGCTATTATAGCTGCTTTTTTTATGCCTATCTACTAACAATATACTACTTATTTACTCTCCATTCACTTCCGAATCACCATAAAGTAACCACTGGATCACCATAAATAGACCAAAAAAACACCACCTCACAGGAATCCTACAGGAATCCTACAGGAATCCTACAAGAATCCTACAGGAAAGTGTATAAGTGTCTTTTTTTCTTGTTTTTATAAAATCTATCACCGTCATTAGAATGCAATTTGATTCATTTACCAAAACTTCATTGCAATGAACGGTTTATTAGTAACACTTAATTTTAGAATCGATTCAGCTTCTAATACAGATGTTAATCCAGGAGCGTATAGCTTGAACGATATTTTTGATAAATCTAAAGCTGGTACACCTTGGGCTACTCATGCACTTGGTGCAGTTCAAGGAGTTTCCTCTACGGTTGTAGGAGCATCTCAGTATACTATGGTTACGGCAATTGTAAAAACAATAGCTCCTGACGTGTAAACTAATAGTGAAAGCCAGTCTAACACACGTTAGGTTGGCTTTATCCTCTTACTACTATGGCAAAAATTAAAGCAGGAGATATTGCAATTAGCGGTTTAGCGATTATTGGCGGGTTGTCTCTAGCCAATGAAGCTAAGAATGCTGCTATTCGGGAATTTATCAATAACATTGATTATAGTATTGGTAATCCAAGAGCAACCTTAACACGTATAGGCGATGGTGAGGTAGGCTTGGCATTGCCTGTGACAATTATTAATAACAATTTGTTTCCAATTTACATTGATGGCTTTTACGGAACGGTGACTTATGGCGCCACAAAGCTGGGCCAGGTTGCGATTCCTTATCCTGTAGAATTAAATGTAAGCGAAGCGGTAATATTAGAATTGTCTTTTGTGGTAGATGTTGAAAACGTGGTGCAAGATGTATTTACTAATTTTCAAAATGGCATTTCCTCTTTTTTAAATCCTATTAAGCTGCAAGGAGCTGTAGTAATTTTTGGCTCTACAGTATCAGGCGGGATAAGCATTCCAATAGATACCAATATTCCAATAGCAGTATGACGGTAGATACAAGCAAAATACCACATTCTGATTACATCGAAGAAGTATATCACGAAGATGGTGATACACAAGATATCATCGATGTTGTTTTAGCAGGCGACGCTGAAATAGATCCTTTGTTTTGCGAGTTTGCCCGAGAGTTTGAACCTACCAAGGCTGGTTTAAGAAAACTCTGGCGCTTTGTCCGCTTTCAAGTAGAGTATAAAGAAGATCCTTATGGGATCCAGCAAATTAAATTGCCTGCCGCGCTATGGAAAATAGCTAGGGGGGACTGCAAGAGTAAAACAATTTTTATCAATCATATACTGCAGTGTTGGGGCATGGATTACATTATCCGCTTTACAGCGCCCGACAGTGGAGATTACAAGCACGTGTA